>CAVSAL010000001.1:0-116391 GCA_963725915.1 uncultured Actinomycetota bacterium
GAGCGGGATCCCGTCGAGGATCTCGGGAACGGATCGGACTTGACCGTCACCTGCGCCGTGGCCGGGTTGATGAACAGGCGCCGCGCGTACCACGACCATGCCGAGGTCGAACGGGCCCGCGACCGCCGGGGTGACGATCACGAGGCTGAACGGCGCGCCCTCATACGGGCCGGCGAGGTAGGCGCTGCCGGGCACAAATAGGGAGCGCCGGAGCCGGCGCCGACATGCACGACGCCGACTTCCGAGCCCGCACGGGCACGACGGGTGCGCCTGCTCCAGCGCGCCTTCGCCTTCGTGGCTGCGGCCTGCGCTGTTCGATGCCGGCCTGCGGGCACTGTTCGATGCCCGCGAGCTTGCCGGTCAGGCCCGGGGGCAACGTCACGTTCACGCTGCCGAAGTGCTGCGATCCGTCTTCGCGGGAGAGCTTGAGCGCGAACGGCGAGTAGGAGCCCGCGACCGGGCTGGCGGTGCCGGCTTCGAAGGACGGCGCGTTCGACGCGCTGGCTTCGCTAGACGCGCAGCCGGCCGCGATCGCAAACGGTTCGCTCGACGGTGTCGCGTCCTTGCCTTCCGGCGCGCTCCACGGCGTCAGATCGGTGCCCAGCGAGTAGGAGCCGCACGCCAAGCGGCGTCGTCAGCGGCGCCCGCGACCCGGAGAAGAAGCTCACCTTCAGGTCTTCGAAGGGCAGCTGCGGGTTTTCTTGGAAGCTCGTGCTCAGCTGGCCGGTCGTCGGGTTGAGCGTGACCTTGCCCGGCAGCTTGATCACGACACCCGTCACCGGGTCATATACGACCAGGTAGAGCGCGAGCAGCGACTTGAACGGGTTCGCGCCCTGCTGCGCCAGATACATGCCGCCCAGCAGCGGATGTTTGACCAGCGGCGTGTCGACTTCGACCGTGCCGACCTTCGAGCCGTTCGGACAGTTCGCCGCGTAGGGGGTTTCCAGGTTGACGCCGCTGACTTCGCGCTTGGCTTCCATCGCTTCCTGGGCGGGTTCTTTGCCGGTCAAAAGCGGGCAGCCTTCCAGCCCGTCGGCCGAGGAGGGGTTCACGACCAGGCCGGGCGGCAGCGTGACCGTCGCGTCCTTCAGGTCGGACTCCGCCGTTTCGCAGTGCACTTCGCCGCCTTCTTCGACGCACCCTTCCGGCTGCGGGACGTGCAGATCGACGTTCAGGCCGGTCGGCGATTCCGCCGTGCCGGTCGTCGGGTGCGCTTCGAAAGAGGGTTCAAACGGGACGCTGCCACAGCCGGTGAAGCCCGGCACTTCCGTGCTCGTCTTCACGAACGCGCCCTTTTCCTGCCACGTGTCGGCTTCGGCGCTGCCGGTCAGCGGGCCGGCGCAAGCGGTCGGGTTCGTCAGCAGCGGCTTCGTAGCGATTTTCGCTGCCGCCACTTCGCTGGCGCATTCACCGCTGCAATGTCGTGGGTCGAACGGCACGCCCCAGACGCGCACGCGCACGAAGTTCAGCACCGCGGTGCTGACGATGTCCAGCGAGTCGGCGCTGACGCCGTAGTCGCTGCCGGTGCGCACGCCGAACGTTATCCACGCAGGCGCCTGCCCAGCGATGAACGTGCCGAATTCTGCCGGGTAGGGGCCAGACGGTTCGAGATTGTAGATCGGCTTGTCGTAACCTTCGGCGACGTCTTCCCCCACTTTCTCCCGGCTTATCGGCTTCGAGCCGAGGGCGGCAGCATAGTTGTATTTGTACAGCGGAGGGTCGGCCCACAGTTCGAGCACCCCGACCTGCGTATCGGCCGGACAGCCTCCCCCCGACACACCGTAGCGGGTGCACTTCGGCGTCACGTCGGGATTGCCGATCAGGCCCGGCGGCAGGTTGACCTTAATGTCCTTCGTGTCGAGCGCGGTGAAGTAGGGGAATTCCAGTTCTTCGCCAAACGGGAATGAAACGTGTTCGCCGCTGGCGTTGCTCCCGGTACAGCCCGTCGGTTCCGCGCAGCGTGAGAACTCGCTCGTGTGGCTGAACGCGACGGTCGTCACCAGTTCATAGGGGTGGCCGCCGGCCTGGCTTTCCGCCGCGCCCGATCCGTTGAGGTCCTGCAGCAGGAAGCTGTGGATGCGGTAGGTTTCGAACTTTTCGACGAGCGGGTCCGAGCTGCCGCGCTTGTTCGTCGCGACGAAGCGGTAGTCATAGACCGTTTCGCGCGCCAGGCCGGTCGCCTTCGCCGTCGCGACCACTTCGCCGGAGCCGGAGCCGAGGCCTTCCGGCACACAGGGCACGCTCGCAGCGCCCGCCCATTCGGACTGCAAGAAGCCCGCTTCGCTGACGTACTGGACCTGGCAGGTGGTGTCGAAGCCGTTTCGGCTTATCTTCGCCTTGAACGTGGCAGAGGTCTGCAAAGCTTCGGCGGTCTCGGCTTCGACCGAGGGGGGGCCGGACGTGGTGGCGATCGCGGGCGCCGCGGCCACCAGCAGCCAGGCGCCGAGGACGCACGCAAGCATAAGCGCAACGCAGATGGCGCGCAGGCGAAACGGCGCCGACGCGCCAGCGGTGGTCGGGATGCACATCATCGTGGCTGCCTCCCCGCTACTCTCGCGACGCCTCATCTGCCGGCCCTCCCGCTGTGGCGGGCGTGCTTGCCGTGGTGCTTGCGCTTGCTGTGGGCGTGCTTGTGCTTGCGCACGCACTTGCCGTTACGGCCCACGAAGCCCTTTCTGCACTTCTTCGCGTGTTTTTTGACTTCGTGCTGTTGCGGTTTGCCGACGAGGTTCCCGGGGCCCTGAAGTTCGGCCGAGGCCACCGAGAGCTCGGCGGGCGCTTCGCTCAGCGGCGAGCGGCACGCTTCTAGCACTTCACAGGACGGAGGCGTCACCACTTCGTCCTGCGAGGCGAAGCCGCCGTTCACGCGCGCGTCGTAGAGATCGTAGTCGGCGCGCGTGTCCGCCCGCAGCAGACTCTGGCCGGTGAGGAAGAACACATTCGAGCCGTCCGGCGTCGCGTTGACGAAAAAGGACGGCAGTTCGCTTTCGCCGGTCGAGATCAGATGGTACTGCGCGGTCGGCCCTTCCCCACCCTCGTACTCGTAGACGTCCCACGTTTCGTTTTCGTCTTCTTCCACCAGTTTTTCCATCGTTTCGAAGAAGACCTCGCCCGAGTCGGAGACGGCGTTGTTCAGCCTTATCGGCCCCCCGTAAAGTCCACTGTACGCCTCCGCGATCACCGCCCAGCCGAATTCGGCGGCCGGCGGCGCGCCGCTCGGTTTGCAGGTCGCACAGGTCAGTTCGCCTTCGCCGTGCACGCCGCCTTCCACCGCGTAGCGGAACGCCTCCATGCACGGCGATTCCGGCGTTTTAGTGAGGAGTTCGCAGGATTCCGGATGGACCGGGTGGTTGTCGTAGCCGGTCAGCTCGTCGATCGAGTCGAACGCAATGAACTTGCCGTTCTGGGAGACGCGCGAGGTCAGGCAATGCGCGGTCCAGTCGCACTGGTCGCCGCCTTCAGCATTGAGGCTCGCGATGAACGTCGTCGTGCCGCCATCGCGCATATAGAGGTTCGCCGCCGTCGCGGAAAGCGTCTGTGCTCCCGAGGCTTCAACGGCGACTGCCTTTGACAGCGTGAGCGTACCGTTGCCGACCGCCTCGATCCAGGTGTTGGGACGAATGCCCGTACCGCTGACCGCCATACCTTCCTCGAAGGCGCCCGAGGACGTGCTCACGCCCGTGACCTGGCTGTGGCCATAGCCTATGAATGACACCGACCCGCCGCTCTCTTTGCCCATCTTCTTGGAGACAATCAGTTCGGTAGGAGCCGAGCAGCTCGGCGAGCAGGAGGTGACAGTTGTGCGTTCTGGAATGACGAAACCCGCAGACCTGGTAGCTCCCGTGGATTCAAGTTCTTGACCGACGAAGAATTCGCCGCTCGTGACTTTCACGTTGGTGACGTTGGCCGATTCGAAGAGGAATTCGCCCGTAGCTTCACCCCCGCCATTCACTTCACCGGTCCCCTGCGCCGGGCCGAGGGCGGTCGCGCCGTGGGAGTTCTGCTGGGTGCCCGTCAGAACGCTCTGGGCCGCGAAGTACACGTAGGAGCCGTCTTCGGAGGCGCCGCTGACGCCGAGCACGTCGGCGGCTTCCGTGGCGTTCTCGGTGAGATCGGTCAGCCGTTGGCCTTCCGGCTTTTCGAGGTCGTATTCGTACAGGTCGGGCTTACCCGTTTTGGCGGTCGCGGTCGAGGTCAGCTTTTCTTCGTCGGTGAAGAAGATCCTGGTCGTCTGCGCGTTGGCCCACTGGAACTGGCCGCCGCCGCCTGACCCTGCAACGCCCGTTTCTTTGTTGGGAAGGTCGATCTGGAGCGTGCACGCCTTTTCCGGTTCGGCGGTCTGCTCGGCTTCGGTGCATTCGTGGGAGAGGCTTGCTTCTTCTGCGCCGGGATGCTCGCGCAGATAGAGACGGCCGTCGATGTAGGACCTGGCAGCGAAACCGCCGCCGGCGTAGAAGAGGATGCGTTCCCCGTCGGCCGAGACCGAGTCGGTGAAGCCGGCGCTTTGATAGGGCAATTCCCCACAACCCCCGGGATAGGCGCCCGCGAGCGTGCCGCGCACCGGTTCGCCGTTGGGCAGCACCGTGAGCAGATGGAGCGCGCTCGCACTCCAGACGTACACATCGCCGAGTTCGCACCCGGCTTCCGCGTCCGGCGCGTTGGGGGTCAGTTGAGCGCGCGTCTGGAAGACGACGTGGCTGCCGTCGGCCGAGATCGCATCGAACCACGGGCGGTACTCTGCGGTGCCGGGTGGCGTCGGATTCAACAGTTTGAAGCGGCCGGTCGCCGTGTCACGCAGGAACAGGCTGCCCGCTTCCAGCGGCAGCGGTTCTTCGGGTTCCAGTTCGCCCGGCCCGAACTCGGGGTAGCCGCAGTCTGCGGCATCGCCGGCTGATTTTTTGTTTTCTAGGGGGCCACCTTCCCCGTCATACCAGACGATGCTTTCGAGATTCTCCGAGAACCCAGCGTAACCGACCGGGTTGCAGATGAAGCTGTGCCGCGAGCGGGCGTATGTCTCGAGGTTTTCGCCGACCCAGCCGTCCTGCGTGCGCCGGGAGAGGTTGGTCGCAAGACCGTCCCCTTCAGAGTTGGGCTGTGAGCCTTCGAAGATTGCCGCTTCGCCGTCGGCGGCCGTGAACTCGCCAAACTGCACTGCGGGCAGGCGCAGAGGCTCTTCGAGTCCCAGATCTGTCCCTCCGTTCGGCGGGTAACCGTCGGAATATTTCCAATACTCCGGGGTCGGCTGGTATGGCTGGCTGACAAGCTCGTAGGCGCGGCAGTCTGGCAGGAACGTCGAGCTCTGTTCCACACGGCGCGCTTCGTTGGCGCAGCCTTCGGCGGCGGCGGCGGGAGCGGCGCAGGTGGCAAGCAGAGCGGCAGCCGCGCTCAGGGCAGCGAAGCGGACGAGTACGAGCCGCGCGGGCGCCCCTGGGGGCTGGGTCTGGATGTTCTGGCGTGGACTCATCGGCACTCGTCCGTGGCGTGATCGTGTCTTCTGTGCATGTCGCGGCGGGTCTGTACGGCGCTCCCCGAGGCGGGCGAGCGCCCCGGGGAGACCTGTGTTCGTGTTGAGGCCGGGCCGCCCGCGCCCTAGTTGGCGGTCACCGCCCAGGTGCCGTTGGCGAACACCAGGCCCGCCGCTGTGGAGGCAAGGATCACCTGCGCTCCGGTCGTGCCGTTGCCGACCTCGTTCGCCTCGATCTCACCGGAACCGACGAGGGCGTCAAAGCCGGTGGCATTGATATTCGTCGCTTCAAAGACGCAGAGGCTGCCTTCCCCGGCCCCAGGTTCTTTATAGTTGCCTGTGCACTGGCCGCTTTCGATCGACCCGTCGCAGCCACCGCTGCCGACCGCGGTACATGAGCCTTCGCCCAAACCTGTGCCCTTCTTTATGTATGTTGTGAAGGACGATGTAGCTTCAAGCGGAATGTTGAAAGAGAGCGCAGCGGCGTCGGGGTCCTGCGGTTCAGCGGCCGTGTAGGTCGCAGCCCACACGCCGGTCTCGGTCGCACCTTTGGGAAGGACGCCTTTGTCGGTCCATGGCGAGCCTTCTTTGCCTTCTTCGCCTTTTTCGCCTTCTTCGCCGTTGCAGGCGTAGTGAGTCGTGCCGGTGCCTTCCACTTCGAAGCTCGTGCCACCCTCGCTTTTACAGGGTTTGTCGGCCGGTTCCGCGTTGCCCTTGAATTCGGTGCTGTTCACGCTCTTGCCGTTGGCGCCGGGCGTGCCTTTGCCTTCTTTGCCTTCGGTTCCAACGCCGGCTTTGCCTTCCTTGCCTTCCTTGCCGGCAGGTCCTTCCTTGCCGGCGGGACCCGCGGGACCGGTTTCGCCCTTCGGACCGCGCGGCCCGGCCTTGCTTTTCGATTTGGACTTCTTCTTGGCGATCTGCGCCGTGGCGTGACCGCCGCTCGCGCCGCCGGACAGCGCGAAGGCGCCGCCGCTCATCGCGAACACGAGGGCCACGATGGCCACTACGGTGCTCGCGTTGAAGTGTCTACGAAACATGGTGGTGCTCCTCCCCGTTTGCTGTTCTTATTCCCACCCACAGAGCCCCGCCCGTCGGCGGCGGCAGGCCTGCTGCCGCCGCCTCTGGGACGGAACGGTTGTCACTTTCGTGACTCCAGCCCGTCATACCTGCAAACTAGCTGACCGTGAAGACTTCTGTTGCTGTGTTTTTGATCAGGTTCGTGCCCGTCACTAAGCCAACTTTTGCTTTTGGACGCGAGCACTCGGCTGGGTTCTCCTTGGATATAGCGTCAAATGTCGCCAGCACGCCTCCCGTCACGTTTTCCATCGCAGTGCTCGTCATGCCTTCGCACGTGTCAACCACTGGACCGATAATGGTTTCGCATGTAACTGCCCACCCAGCATTGGCGGTCGTGATTAAGTCCCTGATCGCGCCTTCAACTGTGACCAGTTCAGTGGCCCACGGCAGGTTCACCGCCATCGCAGTAGCACTCTCGCACAATGAGCCTTCCTCAACCGTGCAAGGAGCATTTAATTCCCCTGATAAGCCCGTGATTTTCGTGACTTCATCCGCGGCTCCGGGGCCGACCGTGCCTTCATCATGCCCGCTGCACTTCACCGCAACTTTTTCCGTATCATCCTTGAGTAACAGTTCGCCCGTCAACTTGACTGTGGTCGTTGCAGTGATCGGTTTGCCGTTCAGTAACCATTCTAACGCGGACGCGCCCGCGGCTGCCACGGCGCCAAGCGCCAGCACAGCCACAAACGCCGCCCCGAGCATCTTTATGATTCGCATTGCTGTCCAACTCCTTGTCGTTCGGCCCAGAGGCCCGACCGACCAAGTGATGCGCATCTTAGATCGCAGCCCACGAAAGCGTCAAGCAGTGTTTCCCACTCGGAAGGCCAGCGGCCATCTCCTGCCGCCGCTCCCGCACCGCCGCGTCTCGAGACTCCGACCCTGCCATGCGCTCCGCTCCAATCGATCGAGGGACCACTGGGCTCTGGATTGCACCTCCGGCCGAGGACCGATCACGCCGGCCCGTCGGCCACGCGGCTCCAGACGGCCACGCCGTCCGGCACCGAGCACGGCCACAGTACGCAAAAACACGAAGCTAAGTCAAGCGCCAGATGGTCGCCCGGCGTCAGCCGGCCCAGCGCCCAGCGATAAATCCGCATTGCAATGCGCGATTGCGCTTTCCGTGCCGCTGGAAACACTCCACGCAGACCGTCACGACTCCGTCAACAGACGTCTCCGACGTCTACTCGCGAGCGACAGTCCGTCGTCCGCCGGCGCTCCTCGCTCCCGCCCGCCACTCAAGACCCGGCAAGCACGACCCAGTGGCGAACGGTCTCATCGCCTACGACCGATCCGGAGCCCGGGCTCCGCGCGTTGCCGATGGCCGGGGCGATCACGGCCAGCGGCCGCCGCTCGTCGAGCATCGCGAAATGCGTAGGCAGTGGAAGCTCGCTGCCGCGGCGGCGGAATCGGTTCGTCCGAGGCGGACGCGAGGATGCATGGCCCATGTCGCCACCGAAGCGCCGCGAAGCCACCCAATCCCACGGCCAGACGAGCCGGGTCTACGTCCCGATCCTGCGGGAGATCGTCCGCCGTGGACACTCGCCTGGGATGCAGAGGCTCGAGTTCACCAAGCAGGACGTCGAGCGCGTCGCGGCCGACCTTGGGCTCAAGCTTGGGAATGCTGCGGACGTGATTTACAGGATGCGCTCCCGCACGAGGCTGCCGGACGACGTCCTGGATCTCGGCTTTACGGTCCTGCGTGGCATCGGCCGTGGTCGATATGCGCTGGAGGTTGGCGGCGAGGCGCTGGTCCACCTTCCCGAGCACGAGGTGCTGGATCACAACGATCAGACGCCTCTGCCGGTCAGGCGACTCCTCCCAGAGAACCTGGTCGAGCTCGACGAGCAGGGACTCTTGACGATCGTCAGCTACTGCAAGCTGCTCGACCACTTCACGGGCCTGACGGTCTACCGGCTGCGCTCGCACGTCCGCAAGTCGGTCCCCAGCGTCGGGCAGGCCGAGCTGGACGAGATCGACGTTGGCGTCGCGCTGCGAGACGACGACGTTCCGGTGGTCTTTCCGCTGGAGGCGAAGGCTGCGGATGAGGTGATCAACCGCGTGCAGATCGCCAACGCGGTCGCGTATTGCGAGGCCTACTTCGCTGGGCACGAAGTTCGGCCGATCGTCGTCAAGCTGACCTACGACGAGGTCCTTCACTTCCTCGAGTTTCGGGCGACCACGGCGCTCGCCGGCCTGCGGATCGTGCACTCGCACGGCTATCGCCTCAAACTGTCGCCTCGCCAGCGAGACCTGATCCGGCAGACTCGCGGGACGCTCGATCGCACCGCCGTGGGGCACCCCCGTCTCCAGTTCGGCGACGACCCGCTCGAAGCCGACGACGAGAAGGACTCGACCCGATGACCGCCCCAACGTGCATCGACCTGTTCTGTGGATGCGGAGGCCTGTCGACAGGCCTGATGGACGTCGGAATCGACGTTCGCCTCGGGGTCAACGTGGACGCGCCCAGCATCGCCACGTTCGACCTCAACCACGAGGCTCGCGGGTCGAAGTCGCTGCGCGCCGACGTGCGTGGCCTCGATGGAAGGGCGTTGACGGATCTCGCCGGCGGCCCGATCGAGCCTGCTCGCCGGCGGCCCGCCGTGCCAGCCGTTCAGCGTCGCCGGCAAGCGCAGAGCCTTGGAGGACCACCGCGGGGACCTCATCTTCGAGTTCGTTCGCCTGCTCGCCGAGACCGAGGCGGATGCGTTCATCTTCGAGAACGTGCCCAACCTCGCCAGCGTCGCAAATGGGCAGGCGCTGGCCCACCTGCTCGCGGCGCTTCGCGAAGTCGGCTATGGCGCCACCGCTCGCGTGCTGCTGGCAGCCGACTATGGGGTGCCCCAGATGCGCAAGCGGATGTTCATCGTCGGCAGGCGAGGCGCCGGCGAGATCCCGATGCCGCCTCCGGCCACGCATGGGCCGCAGCACAATGGCCGATCGGCCTACCTCACCGCCCACGATGCGCTGTCTGACCTTCCAAACGTCGGCACGCCCGAGGCCGAAGCGGTCGCCAATCACGAGCCGACGTTTCACTCCGAGCCGATGCTCGAAGCCTTTGCCCGCCTGGCGCCCGGGACGCGCGAGCCCAAGTCGCGCCACGACCGGCTCCATCCCGACCGACCCGGCTACACCCTCCGATCTGGCACCGGGAACTTCTCGCCCCTGCGGCCCGTCCACTACCGCTACGATCGCGTGCTCTCGGTCCGAGAGTGCGCTCGCGTGCAGTCCTTCTCCGATGACTTTCGCTGGCCAGACGAGCAAGCTCGCCTCCAGCAGTACAAGCAGGTCGGAAACGCCGTCCCACCATTGCTCGCCCAAGTCGTCGGACGGCACATCGCCACGTGCATGGGATGGACGCTCGAACCCTCGAAGTTCGCCGTGGACGGGCCCCCCGAATGCCTGCCGCTCTCCGTGGCGGAGCGATTGAAGCGTCGCGAGCGGTTCATGCGAGGCGGCGCGTCCGGCGCGCGGCCCATCATGCTCGATAATCCGCTGCCTGGATAGCTATCCGCATCCCACCAGCGTGGCCGCCACCACGCGGATGAAGGGCAACCGCCGAGCGGACACGAAGCTCGAGGTCGCGGTGCGAGCCGCCCTGCATGCCCGAGGGCTGCGGTTCCGCAAGGACCACCTCCTGCGAGCGACCGACGGCACGCGCTGCAAGGTCGAACATCGTCTTCGGAGGCGCTCGCGTAGCGGTGTTCGTGGACGGCTGCTTCTGGCACGGATGCCCTGACCACGGCAGACTCTCCCAAGAGAAACGCCAACTACTGGACGCCCAAGCTCCGAGGCAACCGCGACCGCGACCAACGAGTCACCCGTGCGCTCGAGGCAGACGGATGGACGGTGCTGCGCTTCTGGGAGCACGAGCCAATCGACGCCATAGCGAACCGCATCGGCATCGCCGTCCGGCGTTGAACGCGCTGCCGACCGATGCGCGCTTGCCCTTCCATGCGTGGATGACGCGGACGGCCCCCGTCGCAGGGGGCCGTCCGCGTGCGTTCGCAGAAGCGCGGATGCTTCCGCGTTCCTCAGCTGACCGATAGTCCTTCCCGTTCTATGAGGCCGTGGCCTCTCACTAAACCGGCTTCTGCGCCGCCTCTGCTGCAGTTGGCCTTGCCCGACTTTTCTTCAGCTATGACTTCCACGCCTCCCGACACGTTTTTGAGCGCCGCGCTCCCCGTGCCAGTGCACGTGTCAGTGACTTTGCCGATGATGGTTTCGCAATTGACTTCCCATCCGGCATTGCTGGTCGTGATTAAGCCGCGCAGTTCGCCTTCGCGTAAGATCAGTTCAGAGTGCCAGGGCAGGTTCACCGCCATCGCAGTGGCGCTCTCGCACAAGCTTGAGCCTTTCTCGACCGTGCACGGGACGTTTAATTCGCCTGCTAAGCCCGTCACTTTCGTGATTTCTAACAGCGCACCGGGGCCTTTTGTTCCTTCGCTGTGTCCGGTGCACTTCACCGCCACGCCTTCTTTCATGTCGATGAGTTCCAATTCACCCAGGCCCCCCAACGTGAGCCGTTCGGTTATCGGTTTGCCGTTGAATAAATATTCGTCTGCGGACGCGGACGCGGCCATTGCAGCGCCGAAGAGCAGCGCCGCCAGAAGCGCGCCGCCGAGTATCCCGATGCTTCTCATCTGTTCGTCTCCTTGGTGGTTGAAATGATTGGGCGGCCGCACGCGCTCCCATGAGAGAGCCATGCCCAGCGAGCCGCCCAGCCACCAGCCCGACGATCGCACGTTCGTCAACAGATTGCAAGGACTGGCGATAGCTGCTGTTCCCACGATGACGCAGACCGACGCGGCTTGCCTGGGCGACGACGCTTGACGCTGCTGCCGCATGAGCGAGATAGTCGATCGGTGTCGTCCATCTCAATTGAAGCCCGGGCTCCTGCCGCGCGCCCCTCTGCGCCGCGGCTTCGGCGGCGGCCCGCTTCTGGAGCCGGGTACAGCGCCAAGTTTCCCGGGTTGGGTCGCGGTTTGCGCGGCTACCCTCGGCGCCCTCACCCGTAGTAGCGCCCGATCACCTGCAGCTGGCTGAGGATGTCGTGCCCAAGGAAGAGGATCACGAGCGCGGTGCCGACGACCGGCATGAAGCGGCGGCCGCCTCCGCGCGCGGCGAGCGTCACGAACGCGCCGAGCAGCGGCAGCAGCGGCAGCAGATAGCGCGGCTCGCCGTAGGCGGCTTCGTGTTCGATCGCGTCTCCGCGGTAGGAGGCCACCCCGAGCATCGCCAGCAGCGCGAGCGCGATCGCCGCGTAGCCCGCCAGCTCCGGCAGCCTCGCCCTGATCGCCTCGCGGCGCGCGAAGAGCTCCCGCAGGCACAGCAGGGCGATCGGGATGGCGATGATCAGCGCGAGGCTCTGCACCCAGCTTGGGAACATCGTGTCCATCCAGCCATAGAAGCCGACGGACCGGTCGAACCAGATTTCCCGCCAGGTCGAGATGCCCTGGAAGTAGTGCGGCATGCCCGGCAGCCGCGGCAGATACATCTGCCATATGTAGCTGATCTCATCGCCGAGCGAGTTCGTGCCGAGCGCGCCGCTGCTGGAGACCGCGCCGAAGGTGGCGCCGCCTGAGAGCGCTTTGATCGCCCCCTCCAGCAGCGCCGGCGCGACCCCGATCGCGATCGCGATGCCCGGCGCCGCGAGCGCCGCCCGGCCACGCGCGCGCCAGTCGCGGATTGCGAGGATGACGAGCGCCAGGATCGCACCGGCGGCGATCCCGATGAAGCTGAGATAGGTCAAAAGGCCCGCCGCGATCACAAGGCCGACCGCGATCGCAAGCCGCAGGGTCAGGCGCCGGCGAAACGCCCTGGCCAGGCAGAGGAAGATCGCGGCGGAGAGCAGGTAGATCAGCGCGTCGGGGTTCAGCGAGCCCGTCACGAACGCGAACATCGGCTGCAGCGCCACGCACAGAGCGCCGATCGTCGCGGCCCGCGGCACGCCCGGCAGCGCCTGCCTCAGGAACAGGAAGATGAGCAGCACCGTGATCGCGCCCATCAGCGCGTCGAGCAGCCGCATCAGCTGCAACTGGACCAGCACGTTGCCGAAGCCGAGCGCGTAGGGGACGGTCTGCACCGCGTAGAACAGCGGCGGCTGCCCGCCGACGCCGCCCGCTCGCCCGGTGCTTTCCGCGCCCGCTTCTTCTTCCACGTCCCTGATCAGCGTCCGCTGCTGCGCCCGCGAGGAGATCGAGGGCGCGTAGGACGTAAACCGCGTCTGCCAGTAATGCAGGCCTTCCAGCGCCTGCGACTCCTGCGGAGGATAGACGCGCGACCCTTCGCTCGGCTTCGGCAACGCCCCTGTTTCCGCGAGCACCTCGACGTAGGCGAAATGGTCGATCTCGTCGCGCCCCTGAAACGGCGGCGTGATCACCGACCACGCCGCCGCGTTCAACAGGGCGACCATCGCGCACACCCACGCCGCCCGCGGCACGCGCCCCAGCGAGCGTCGAACCCTCGCGCGCAGACGCTGCAGACCGCCGAACGCCGGCCAACCTCCCCGCGGCCGCCTGCCGCGAGCGCCCGCCGGCAAGTCTGTCCGCGCCGGCGCGCCGGTCGGATCGTCGTCGGCCTCGGGGATTTGAACGGGCGCCTCGCTCACCGCAGCTCCCTCAGCGTCAGCCTCACCGACAGGAGCCCCACGCCCGCCATCAGGGCAGCTGCCAGCAGCGCGATCCAGGTGCCGCTGTAGAAGCGGCCGAGCCCGAAATGGCGCGCCACCGCCAGCAGCCGCGAGAACCACGAGCGGCTGCCCGGGCGCAGATATTCCACCACCATCCTGCCTGGCAGCAGCGAGGCGTCATGCGGCGAGAGCGTTGCCGCCGGCGCCAGCCGCGCTGCCATCACAGCGGCTTCCCCCGGCCGCGTCCGTGGACCCAGCAGCAACAACGGCTCGCTGTTTGGCCCGATCCTCACGCACAGCTTCGCCCGCGGTACTGCCCGCCTCAACGGCCGCACCGGCACCGTCACCGAGTCGCCCGTCCAGTCGGCGCTGTGGCTGCCTTCGGTCAGCAGCGGCGAGCCCCCGGACAGCGCTTCCCTGTACGCGCTGACACGCACGCGCGCCCCATAGAAAGCCCATATCGAGATGCGGATCGCGCTCACCCCCGCCGGCAGCGCTTCCCCGGGCTGACAGACCGTCGCGTCCTGCTCGACCGGCGCCAGGGAGCTTGCACCGTCCTGACCCACCGCTTTGACCCCCGGCGCGCCGATCCGCACCAGCCGCGGCGGGGCCTGCGCAAGCGCCAGGCCGCACAGGACGGCGATGGCCGCAAAGCCCGCGAGCAACGTGGCGATCACGCTTCTCATAGGCCGGAAGCTCTACCCGTACCGGCCTGCCGGCGTCAAGCTCCGTACATCTCGCATGCCGCGCCGCACGCTGGGCGGGTCATCCAGGGCCAGGCGGATAGCAGCGGATGTCTCTGACCTGGTACGTGCATCGACTTTCGGAGGCGATGCGGCCTCCAGCCAGGCAATCAGGAAGCGGGTTCTCCGAGGCTCAGCTCACACCACGAGCTCCAGGCTGGCTGCTGGGGCGGTCCTCGACGAGTGCAAGCGTTGGAAACATCCACGCTTCCCAGGCCCCCAGCAATTGAGCGGGTTCGGGCGCCAACGAGCCGCAGGCCTCCGGCTTGCAATGCAGGATTTGGTCAAGTGACCGTCGAGGTGCCTGTGGTGAGCGTAGCTTCGAGAACCGATCGGCCTGCCGGCCGGCGCCCACGAGCGCGCGGCGCCCATCGGCTGGCCGGCGTGTCCGCAGGGCTGCTGCTGGCCGCCCTGGCAGCGGCCGCGATCGTGCTCGCGCCGGTGGCGATCACGCTCTACCAGGCGCTCGCCGGCGGGTTGCCCGCGGCGGAGGCGGCGATCGAAGCAACCTCCCTGACCGCGCTACTGAGCAATACGGTCCTGGTCGCCGCGATCGCCGCCCCGCTGTGCGGCGCCATCGGGCTGGCCTGCGCGTGGTTCGTCGAGCGCACCTGCGTGCCGGGAAAGCGGGTTTGGGTGCTGTTGCTCGTCACCCCGTTGACGGTGCCGCTGTTCGTGACGAGCTATGCGTGGGCGAGCCTGAGCACGTCGCTGCAGGGCCTGGCGGGCGCGGTCGGAGTGATCGCGTTCTCCTACTACCCGATCGTGTTCCTGCTGGCGCTGGTGTCGCTGCGCAACATGGACCCGGCACTGGAGGAGACCGCCCGGTCGCTTGGGTGCAGCGCCCGGCGCGTGTTCTTCCGCGTCGTGCTGCCGCAGTTGTGGCCGGCTCTGCTGGGTGGCGTGCTGCTGGTCGCATTGGACACGCTGGTCGAGCTCGACGCGTTCGTCGGGCTGCGATACCAGACGTTTGCGGTCGATGTCTACTCGCAGTACCGGCTCAGCTTCAGCGCCTCCGGCGCGGCCGCCCTGTCATCCATCTCGACCGCCTTTTGCGTCGCGTTGCTGCTGGTCGAGCAGCGTTTGCGCGGCGGTGCCGACTACGCCCGCGTCAGTCAGGGCGCTCGCCCCGCAGCGGTACGCTACCCGCTCGGGCGCACCGCCCCGCTGGCGGTGGGCGGCTTGGCGGTGGTGGCGGCCATCGGCGTCGGCTTGCCGGTGGGGATGATCGCGTACTGGCTTGCGCAGAGCAGTCGCGTGGGGCTCGCCGAAGCACGGGAAAGCCTGCATGAACTGTGGCCGTTGACACTCACGACCGTCGAGCTGGGGCTCGCCGCGGCGCTCGTGGCCGTCATGCTGGCGTTGCCGATCGCGTTCCTGGCCGTGCGCTGCCAGGCGCGGGTGGCGAGGGTGCTCGAGCGTGCGAGCTATCTGTCCTTCGCGTTGCCGGATCTCGGTCGCCGCGATCGCGCTTTCCTACGGCGCGAGTCACTATGCGCGCTTCCTGGTCGGAAGCGTCGCGTTGCTGGTGCTGGCATACGGCATGCTGTTCGTGCCCTTCGCGGTGGTGGCGATCAGGGTGACCCTCGGCCAGATCGAGCCGGTGCTGGAAGACTCCGCGAGGTCGCTTGGCGCCGGCGGCGTGGCGACGTTGCGGCGGGTGACGATGCCGCTCGTGAGGCCGGGCCTGGTCGCCGCCGGGGTGCTGGTGTTCGCGTTGGCGCTCGGCGATCTGTCCACCACCGCGGCGTTGGCGCCGCCGGGACTGCGGACGTTGGGCATGGCGTTCGCGGAATACGGCTCGACGGTCGCCTTCGCCGCCGCGGCGCCGTTCGCGGCGGCGTTGATGGTGCTGGCGATGCTCGCCGCGTACGTGTTGATGAGCCGGTTTGGACGCGTGCGGCTGGTGGGGCGCTGATCGTGGCCGAGCTTCGCTGCGAGCAGCTCGCGAAGTCCTACGGGCAGCGCAGAGTGCTGGGCGACGTCGACCTGGTCGTGCCGGCCGGGACGCTCACGGCGATCCTGGGCGCATCCGGGAGCGGGAAGACCACCCTGCTTCGGATCGTGATGGGGCTGCTCGCGCCTGACGCCGGCAGGGTCCTGGTTGACGGCTCGGCAGTGGTCGACGCCGGCGGCGGGGCCGCGGACGGGCGGGCGCGCAAGCGCCGGCGCGTGGACGTCGCGCCGGACAAGCGCGCGATCGGCTACCTCGCGCAGGAGGCCGCTCTGTTCCCGCATCTGAGCGCCGGGGAGAACATCGGGTTCGGGCTGTCGTGGTCGCAGCGCAGGAAGGGCGCGCGGGTCGCGCAGATGCTCGATCTCGTCGGGCTCGATCAGGGCTGTCGCGATCGGCGCCCGCACGAGCTCTCCGGAGGCGAGCAGCGCCGCGTCGCGCTGGCGCGAGCGCTGGCGCCAAGACCCCGGCTGGTGTTGCTGGATGAGCCGTTCTCCGGGTTGGACGCGGCGCTGCGGGGGCAGACGCGCGAGGCCGTGATGGAAGCGCTGGCCAAGGAGCATGCGACAGCGCTGCTGGTCACTCACGATCAGGCCGAGGCGCTTCTCGATGGGCAGCGAGGTCGCCGTGCTGCGCGACGGGATGCTGGTGCAGCGCTCCGCGCCGACCTCGCTCTACCGCGAGCCGATCGACGAGCAGGTCGCGCGGTTCGTCGGCGAGGCCGTGATCCTCGCCGGCTCGATGATCGAAGGGCGCGTCCTCTGCCCGCTCGGCGACCTGCCGGCGACCAAACCGGACAGCCTCGAAGGCCCGGTGCGGGTGATGGTCCGCCCCGAGCAGATCAGGCTGGTCCGCGACGACGACGCGCCATCCGGTCGAGGCCGGCCGGTCGGCGCGAGCGTGATCGACCGGACCTGCTACGGACCCGACACGGTGCTGCGGCTGGCGTTGGCGGACGCGCCGGGCACGATCGTCAAGGCGAGGACGCTCGAGCGCGATCTGCCGGCGCCCGGCGAGCGGGTGGCGTTGAGGGTCGCGGGGCCAGTCGTCGTCTATCAGGTCAGCCCGGACTGCTGCAGCAACGACGCGGCCGGCAGGTCGTTGCCGAGCCTGACGACGCTGAACACCGCCGGATCGACCTCTGAGAGCGGCGTCAGCGCCGGGTTCGGCGGCACGCCGGGACGCGCCGGATACTCATAGTCCTCGCCGGCCGCGAGGATGCGCTGAGCGGCCGGGGAGACCAGGAACGCCACAAACCTCTCCGCTGCGGCCTTGTGATGGGAGCCGGCAAGCACGGCCGCACCGGAGACATTCTCCAGCGCCCCGACATCCCGGTCAGGGAAGTAGTACAGACGGCTGCGGGTGTCGGCGGCCCCCTGCTCGCGACGCAGCCGGTACCAGTAGTACTGGTTGACGATCCCAACGCTCGCCTGTCCCCGGTTGACCGCGGCGGCAACAGCCTCGTCGTCCTGGTAGAGCGCCGCGTTGGCCTTCAAGCCCGCCAACCAGCTCCTCGCCCGCGAGACGCCATAGCGAGCGATCACAGCGCCGACCAGCGGCACGAAATCCGAGTCGGTCGGCGCGATCACGACCTTGCCCCGCCACCGAGGCTCCGCGAGCCCCAGGACGCTCGCGGGAAGCTTCGCGGCGGACACGAGTGCCGGATCGTACGTCAACGCGCTGACCCGCAGCGCCACGCCGACCCAGTTGCCGGTGGGCGAGTCGTACCGACTCGGGATCTGGTCGGTGATCGACGCCGGCAGACCGGCCAGCAGACGATGTTCGGTGAGCATCATCAGCTCGGGGGAGTTCTCGGTCAGATAGACGTCCGCGGGCGAGGCGGAGCCTTCCTGCAGGAGCTCGTCGGCGAGCACGATCCCGTCATCCGTCCGCACCCGCACATGGATGCCGGTCCGCTTTTCAAACGCCTTCACGAGCGCCTGCGTGAGCTGCGGATGCTGGCCGTTGTACAGCGCGATGCCGTCGCTCGAGCCACCGCAACCCGCCACCAACGAGGCGCACCCGAGCGCCACGGCAACGACCGCCGGCGACCGCCGACGACGGGCGCCGGCAAGCACCCTCACGGCAGCGGCGTCCCGATCAGCACGCCGATCTTCCAGCCGCTGCCTTCGCGCAGGATCGTAATCGAGCTTGCCCGCATGTTCGGTCCGCCGAACAGGACGAGCCCGCGCGAGCCGTCGACGCGCACCGCGACCACCACCATCTGCCTCGCTTCCGCGGGAAGCGTGCGTTCGTGCCTTCCAAGGCGCGAGAGGACGGGTGCGCACGTTTCGGCGCCGCGCAGATAGGAAGGGCCGAAGCGGCTGAAGTCGTTGGTCATGGTGCGCGCGACGGTGGGGTACAGCAGCGAGCACGCCGCGGCGCCGTCGTCGCTGGCCAGGAGGTGGTAGTAGCGCTCCACCATCGCCGCCACCGCGCGCGCCTGCGCCGGCGAGGCAGCGTGCCCATAGTCGGCGACGCTGGCGTCGTCGCTGTCATAGAAGCGCTTCGGTCCCTTCTTCAGGTCGTTGTCGAAGTCGCCGCTGTCGTCGTCGTACTTGTTGGTGTCAAGCTTGCCAGCGAGGGTGTCGTCGTCGTCTTCGTCTCCCTCCAGCCCGGCAGGCGCCCGCAGAACGCCGGAGGCCGTCCGCGTCAAGGAGACGCCCCTGCCGGCCCCTCCGCACCCGGCGAGACATCCGCCCAGCAGTCCCGCCGCCAGCAACGCCAACAACCGCAGCCTCATCTTCGACGCCTCCCTCGCGATCGGGTGGAAGTGAGCGAGCGAAGCTAGCAGGCGCGCCGCGAATCGGCAAAGCGTTGCTGCGGAGCGTGCCGTCGGGGCCGGCGCGTAGCATCAGGGCATGCTTAGGACCCACGTCAAAATATCTGCCGGGATTGAGACCGCCGTTCCGCGGCGTCAGCCGCCACCCGCAATGCTCGCCGTACCACCAGTACGCCTGCGCTTGCGTGCGACGCCTGCCATCCACGGCCCGGCACCCTCAACCCACCATCTATTTTGACGCGGGTCCTTACGGTTGCTGAGGCCGCCCAGAGGGTCGGCAGGAGCCAGGGAACGGTCCGTCGCTGGATTCGTGAGGGTCGTCTGCCTGCCGCGAGAAGCCACGGCAGGCAGATGGTCGATCTGGCGGCGCTGGATGAGGTGCGTGATGAGATGTACCCGATGCTGCCGCTGCCGCCAGAGTGGCGAACGCTTGAGGATGGCTCGCCCGCCCCGAACTGGGTCGCAGCGGTAGCGCTGTCGCGGCTGGGGCGTTGAAGCTCGTCATCGACGCGAGCGTCGCAGTCGCGGCATCGGCAAACCCGGTCGGCTTCCATCGCTTTCGCCGATTTGAGCTGATCGCCCCGCCGCTGATGTGGATCGAGGCGACCTCGACACTGCACGCGATGCAATGGCGCGGCGAGTTGCGCAGCGAGCAGGCTGACCCGATGCTCAACCGGGTGCTCGCTGCGCCGGTGCGCGTCTCTGAGCCCGGCGGACTGATGCGCGAAGCATGGGCAGTCGCGGAGGAGATGGGGTGGGCCAAGACCTACGACGCCAACTATGTCGCGCTCGCACGACTGTCGAAGTGCAGGCTCGTCACGATCGACGCCCGTATGCGCCGAGCGACCGCTCGCCTCGGCTTCGTCATCGGACCGAACGAGCTCGGCACGAGCTGATCGCCGCCGGCAGGAATAAGCGCAGGCGCTGTCCACAGGTCTGCGGCCAGCACTGCCTCGATGTTTCCTCCCACAATCGCAGGACGTCAGCCAGATTCCTTCGAGCACCGCGCCGCCATCGTCGCGATGGCCGTGTGGGAAACACACGCAGCGTGACCCGATCGCCCGCAAAGGCGAAGGCCGGCGAGCCGTGCGAGCCGGCAAGCGCAACCTGGACCTCGGCTGCAACGGGCGCTTACGTGGGACGGGTGGCGTGGCTGTGCTCATCGTCATCCGATCCCAATGGGTGGCACAGGCATCTAGGCGGGGATCGGTCTTGGATGTACGCAGACGGTGCCGTACCATCCGCACCTCAAAAGTCAGCATATGTTTTCTAGGAGCCGATCTCCGGCCCCGTGTGCCCTCGCGGCCGGCATCGCGGGGCCGCGCCAAATCAGACCGATCAATCAGACAAATGCGCTCACCGAACCCACCGGACTCACCGAAGTGATGCCAATCTCGCAGAGCAGCCCCAGGCCTCAGGCCCTGCCGCGCGGGCCTCATCGCCTCACGCCAAGCGAAGTCGCGCACTCTCAGCGAGAGAGGCTGCTCGCGGCAATGGCGGAAGCGATCGCCGAGCGCGGCTACTTCGCCACGCCAGTCTCGGATGTGATCGAGCGGGCAGGCGTCTCGCGCAAGACATTCTACGTCCACTTCAAGGATCGCCGCGACTGCCTCATGGCCGCCTGCGAAGTGGCCGCCCAGCGTGCGCTGGAACGCGTCGGGACCGCAGCGCAGAGCAGCCCACACGAACACGAAAAGCTGCGCGCGATGATCTCAGCACTCTGCGAAGCGGCGGCGGAAAGCCCGAGCGGCCTGCGCCTGCAGGTCGCCGATATCGCCGCCGCCGGGCAGGCCGGCCTGCTCCGCCGCGAGCAATGGATCCGCTCCCTTGGCGGGCTGCTGCGCAGCGGCCTGGATCCGTCCGCCGGCGCGCCGCCGCCACCCATGCTCAGGTTGATCGCCGACGGGCTCGCGCGCGTGATCTGCGAGCGCGCGCAGGCAGCCACGCTCGACGGCGGCGCCGAGCCGCTGGCGCACGAACTCGCGCACTGGGTTCGCAGCTATCATCCCGCGCCGGCGGCGCTGGAGCAGACCGAGCACCGCGTCTCCATCGGCGCCGAGAGCATCCCGGTCAGCCGCCTGCCGATCGGTGGGCGCGCGCCTGGCACGCTCTCTCTGACGCCGAGAGGCATGCCGGAGAACATCCGCGATGTCTCCCCCAGCCTCATCGCCCACAGCCGGCGCGAGCGCATCCTCGACGCCGTCGCCAATCTCTCGGCCAGCAAGGGCTACGTTGCGCTCAAGGTCGAGGAGATCGTTGCGGTTGCAAGCGTCTCGCTCAACGCCTTCTACGGACACTTCAAGGACAAGGAGGACGCCTTCCTCGTAGCCCACGAGCTCGGCCACATGCGCGCCACTGCGATCCTCGAGCAATCGCTCGCCTTCGCCACCAGCTGGGACGCCGGAGTGCGCGGGGGCATCGCAGCGCTGCTCAGCTTCTTCTCCTCCGAGCCCGCGTTCGCACGCCTTGCCGCGATCGAGGCCCCGATCGCCTCGCCTGCGAGCGCCGCGCGGATGCGGGCCCACCTCGCCTCCTACGCGCAGCTGCTGCTCGATGGGGCGCCGCTCTCACGCAGGCCGCCGGCCGTTGCCGGCGAGGCGATCGCAGCCACACTGCACGCCGCCGTCTTCGCTTACGCCGTTCGCGGCGCGATCCGCGATCCAGCGAGGGCGCACGGCTACACGACCTATCTCGTGCAGGCGCCGTTCCTCGGAACCGAAAACGCGCTCGCCGCGTGAGCGCTGTCGCGATCTCACTGCGCCCTCAACCGCCACGCTCACCTCTAGAAACATTTCTTGGCTTGTCTTGACGTGGCCGGTTGTGTATGGGAGTGTTCCCATGCCGGGCCGTTCTGGTCGGACTGCCCCGTCTAGCTGAATTCAGAGCAAGTCCTGACCGCCAATCGGATACGTCCAGGCGGCAGACCGGGCGTGGCATCCAGCCGGACCACCGGACAGCGACAGCGCCAGCGAAGCTGGCGCGTCCGTCGTTGTGCAGACATTCGATACCACGCGAGAAGGAGGATCGATGACGAGTAAGGATGTCGTATCCCGCAAGGGTCTCATACGGCTGCTGGTGGCGCTGGTCGCGCCGCTTGCGATGCTGGCGCTCGCCGGGCCGGCGATGGCAACTCCATCCGGCGAATTCGCGAACTTCGCGCAATGCCCGGTGCACAACCCCGAAGCTGGAGCCTGTCTGTTTGCGCAGTTAACCAGCGGAGAATTCGATATCGGCTCCACGGTGGTGCCGATCACGAAAACGATCACGCTGCAGGGCGGCCTCTCCGCCGAAGAAGGCGGGTTCAGCCGGATACTCCCGGCGGCAAACGGCGAAACTCTCTCCAAAACGCCGCAGACCGTCCCCGGCGGGCTGTTTAAAATCATCGCGCCGAAATTCCTGCCCGGCTTCCTGCAGGAACTCTTCAACGAATTCATCGACAAAGGCATTACCGGCGTGACCGCCTCAACCGAACTGGTCGGCACGCCGCGGCTGAGCGTCGAGAACACGCTGACCGCGGAGGGCACCGCCCTGGAATTGCCGGTGCGAGTGCATTTGGAAAACTCGTTGCTCGGCAGCGGCTGCTACGTCGGCTCCTCAAAAGACCCGGTCACGGTCAACCTCACGACGGGCACGACCAGCCCGCCGGAACCCAACAAACCGATCACCGGCTCACGCGGCGAACTGGGCTCCCGCGGTGGCGGCGAGATCCTCACCCTCACCAAAAATGAACTCGTCAACAACTCCTTTGCGGCGCCTGAAGCCGAAGGATGTGGCGGGTTCCTCTCGTTCCTGATCGACCCGGCCGTTGACGCCGAGCTCGGACTGCCATCGGCAGCCGGCCACAACACGGCCATCCTCAAGGGCAACCAGGAAGTCACCTCGGTCGAAGCCGTCGTCAAAAGCGAAGGCTGACGGCAGCACCTGACCGTGCCCTACGCCGGCCCCGGCCCGTCCTCGCGACGGGTCGGGCCGGCTAAGGGTAGGCCAGGCGACGGTTCTGGCCCATTCGGCCATCGCTGTGAACGCTCCCAACGGCATTCAATACTCGCCCAGCTTCGGCGCCGGCAAGCTCTCCGGCCCGCGCTTGACCGGCGGAACCGCAAGCACAAGCGCCTGCCTCGCCCTTTCCTCAAGAGGGAGTGTCCGATGAACGGTGGATTTGGCTTGGTCTGACCGAAGGGGATGATCATGACGGAGCAGGTCGAGTTGACCGGTGTGGGCGAGATGATCGAGCCCATGACCACAGATATCGTTGATCAGAAGGAGCTTGCTGAGCAGCTGCTGGAGCAAGCGAAGGAGCAGAACATCGAGCTGGTTGGCCCTGGCGGGTTGTTGGGCCGACTGACCAAGAACGTGCTCGAGACTGCCTTGGATGCGGAGATGAGCGAGCGCCTGGGCTATGAGAAGCACGATCCGGCGGGGCGTAACAGCGGGAATTCGCGTAACGGGACGCGTGCTAAGACGGTGCTGAGGGAGATCGGCCCGGTCGAGATCGAGGTCCCTCGGGATACCGAGTCGACGTTTGAGCCGCAGGTCGTCAAGAAGCGCCAACGCCGGCTCACCGGGGTCGATGAGATCGTGCTGTCGCTGACAGCTCGTGGCTTGACGACTGGGGAGATCGCTGCGCACTTCCAGGAGGTCTATGGCGCCCGGGTCTCCAAGGACACGGTCAGCCGGATCACCGAGAAGGTTGTCGGCGAGATGACGGAGTGGCTGAACAGGCCGCTGGAGAAGGTCTATCCGGTGATCTTCATCGATGCGATGGTCGTCAAGGTCCGCGACGGGCGGGTCGCCAACAAGCCCGTCTACGTTGTGATCGGCGTGAGCGTCAACGGTGAGCGGGACATCCTTGGGCTCTGGGCCGGCGACGGCGGGGAGGGCGCGAAGTTCTGGCTTGGCGTGTTCACCGAGATCAAGAACCGTGGCGTCAACGACGTCTGCATCGCCGTCTGCGACGGCTTGAAGGGATTGCCGGAGGCGATCACGACGACCTGGGAGCTCGCGACCGTCCAAGCGTGCATCATCCACCTGATCCGCAACACGTTCCGGTTCGCCTGCGCAAGTACTGGGACGAGATGAGCCGCGACTTGCGGCCCGTCTACAGCGCACCCTCAGAGACCGTTGCCCGCGAGCGCTTCTTGGAGTTCGACGCGAAGTGGGGCAAGCAGTACCCGGCGATCAGCAAGCTCTGGGAGAACGCCTGCAGCGAGTTCATCCCGTTCCTGGACTACGACGTCGAGATCCGGCGCGTGATCTGCAGCACCAACGCGATCGAGTCACTCAACGCCCGGTATCGCCGAGCGGTCAGGGCCCGAGGACACTTCCCCAACGACACCGCCGCGCTGAAGTGCCTCTACCTCGTGACGAGGGCACTGGACCCCACCGGCCGCGGCAGAGCGCGCTGGGCGATGAGATGGAAGCCAGCACTGAACGCGTTCGCGATAGCGTTCGAAGGAAGAATCAACTAAAACCACCAAGCCGATCCACCGTTAAACGGACACTCCCGCGGGGAGTGGGTTCTAGGCGTTGTGGTGTTGCTGGTGGGTTTGGTTTATTTCTTTTTGTGTTTGGTTTTGTGTTTGGTTTTGTGTGTGGTGTTGCAGTTGGTGACGTGGATGGGTGTGTTTTGGTGGATGGTTTGGCCGTTTTGGGCGGTGAGGGTGGTGTTGAGGGTGAGTTTGGGGTGGGTGGTGTGGTGGTGTTTGGTGGTGGTGCAGAGGTTTTGGGTGGCTGAGAGGGCGGAGTTTGTGTTTTGGGGGAGGTTTAGTTCGAAGGTGGTGATGGGTTGGTCGGGGAGGGTTTTGTAGGTGCTGGTGGTGATGTCTTTGGTGACGTTGGTTTCGCCGTGGAGGGTGATGGTGATGCCGTAGCCTTGGAGGACGAGGACGAGTTCGGGGAACTTTTGGCCGCCGTAGCTGACGAAGTAGGCGGGTCCGGTGAGGGGGACGGGTAGGAGTGGTGTGGTGGCTTTGGCGGTGCCGACGCGGCTTTCGGGGGGGCAGGCGGCGGGGTTTTTGTTGAAGGTGTTGGCGAGGCAGGCTTTGTTGAGGGTGGAGCCGCGGGTTGAGAGGGCGTGGGGGAGTGTGACGGTGGTTGAGGCGAGGTTTGTTTGGGTGCCGAGCGCGTTGGTGGGGTAGGTGATTTTGACGTTCAGGCTTGCTCCGTAGCGGCGGGTGGTGCGGCCGTTGGTGGTGGCGGTGAAGGTGGGGGTGAATTTCGAGGTTGCTGCAGTCTGCTGCCTGGTAGTGGCTGCTGGTGTTGGCGGTGCTGGTTTCTCCGAGGATGGCTGCTTCTATGCGGGTGGGGTTGCAGCTGGTGGGGTTCAGGGTGAAGTGGGGTCGGTTGATGTGAATGTGGATGGCGCGGATTTGGACGGGGATCCCGTCGATGATGCGGGGGATTTGGTTTGTGGGGCTGTTGGGGATGGTGACGGCGGCGGTGGTGGGGTTGATCTGGAGCGGGAGGTGCATTACGACTGTGCCGAGGTCGAATGGTCCGGTGGTGATGCGTGTGATCGCGACGACGGAGAGGGGGGCGCCTTCGAAGGGGCCTGCCATGTAGAGGTTGCCGGGTACCCATGCGAGTGTTTCGCCGGCGCCGGCGCCGGCTTGGATTTCTCCGATTTGGGTTGCGGCGGGGCAGGAGGGGTGTTCTTGCTCTTGGGTGCCGGTGTTTGTGCGTGCTTTTTCGATGTCTGCTTCTGTGCAGAACGGCACGCCGGTGAGGTTCGCGGTCAGCCCTGCGGGTAGTTTGGTTGAGATGCCGGTGATTTGTTGTTCTCCGTCGGCGCGGGTGATGCTGATGTTCAGGGGGCTGTAGGAGGCGGCGGTGTTGGTTTGGGTGCCCGCGGCGAGCTGTGGGGCCAGTGGCAGCGGCCCGGCTGTGGGGCAGGCGCTGCCGGCGGGGCCGGTGCTGATCGCGAACGCGGGGACGGCTGGGTCGAGCAGCTGTGAGGGCGATGACCATGGCGACAGTTGCGCGGTGGTGGTGTAGTCGCCGCAGCGTGCGGGGGTTATGAGCGCGGCGTTGGCTCCTTCTTGCAGGCTGAGAGTCAGTTTGCTGAACGGCAGTGGCGGCAGACCTTGGAATGTGGTGGTCAGCTGGCCTGTGAGCGGGTTCAGGCTCACCTCGCCGGCGGCCTTGATCAGCAGGCCGCGCTGCGGGATTCGCGCGACGACGTACAGCGCGAGCAGCGAGTCGAACTGGTTGGCGTAGGGTTGGGCGACATACACCGATCCGACGGCTTCTTCAGCGAGCGCCGGGGTGCTGATATGGACGCTGCCGACCTTTGCTTGGGAGGGGCAGCCTCCTTCTTCTGCGGCTTCCGTGGGCTCTGTTTCGTACTGTGCTTGGGTGCAGGCTGCGAGCCCCGCGGCAGCGGACGGGTTGACGGCAAGTCCTTCTGGCAGCGTCACGGTGGTGCCCTGCAGCGTCGAGGTCGCCAGCCCGTACGCGTTTTCGTAGGTTTGCGGGATGCTCATCGTCACGCCGAGCCCGGTCGGCGAGGATGCCTGGCTGCTTGTCGGCTGCGCGGTGAGGGCCGGGCTCATTTTCAGCCTGTCGCAGCCGATCAGCGGGCCGAAGCCCATGCTCGCGCTGGAGTCGGGGTCTTCGGTCTGCCACGGCGCGACCGTGAAGGTGGCGTGCAGTTCTCCGCCGCAGACCGTTGGGGCTGCCAGGAACGGCACTGGATGCGCGTCGGAGGCCACCCCGAAACTGCCGCTGGCGCCGTTTGTGCCTGGATCCCATCGCAACGGGTTGTGCGCGGGGTCGGCCGGGACTCCCCAGATCGTCAGCGAGACGTTGTCGAGCTCCACCGCGATCGCGGGCGCATTGTGGAACGTCGCGGTCAGCGAATAGTTCTCCGGGTTTACGGTCACATCGCCCTGGATCATGTTGTTCCCGCATGCCTGGAACCCGAGCTTGGACACCGACCCCGGGTTCGGCGCGAGATTGTAGACCGGGGAGTGGCAGCGCAGCGTCGTGTTGTTTTCAAAGTGCAGGATCAGTGTCGTGACACCGATCTGCGTGCCGATCGGGCATTCCCCGAGCGAGAACAGCGACAATGCACACGACGGGGTGTCCACGAGATCTCCCGCGAATCCCGCGGGCAGCTGGTCGGTCGTGTCCTTCGGGTCGCCCGCCAGCGCGCCTTCCCGGGTGACGGTGTTGAACGCGATCGAGGTCGTCAGGTCGGGGTGGGCGCCTGCCTGCACGCTCGAGAGCGCGGTGGTGGCGCCGCCCGGCGAGACCCCGAACCCCGCTGGTGTCTGCGAGATCGTTGTCGGGGTGCTCATCGACGCGTTCGGTGCGCCGCCGCCGGAGACCCGCACCACGTTGTCCACCAGCCCAGGGGTGCTGCGCGTCACGTTCACCGGAAAGCTCAACGTCAACGTGTCGTCCGGCACCACCACCCCGGCATAGACGCAGCTGTCGAACACGCAGCTCAACTGGCTGCCGGTGAGGCTGTCTTCCCCGGACGCCGCGATGGCAGCCCCCGCGAGTCCTTCGGGCAGTTCGTCGATCACTTCGACGGGGGTGCCATCGCTGGCCGCGCCGCCCGTGTCGGTGACCGTCACCACGAACGCGTTCTGGCCGGTTTGATCGCCCGGCTTGAAGTTCGTGGGCCGCGATACCGCGGCGACCGTCCACTGCGGCCCGCCTTCCTCACCCAGCGCACGCCCCGCCGCGAACGCCAGCAGCAACGCGATCACCGCCACCAGCACCGCCAGCACGATCATCACCAGCCGCCGCGCCCGGGCGCTGCACAGCAGCACCAGCAGCACCAGCGGCAACGGCACCGACGGCATCGCCGGCGTCCACGAGTCCTGCGGCAGCTGCGCGGGAACACAAGCATGGCCCGCTGCCAGCGAGGACGCCGTATTCTGTCCACCAAGATTCTCGTGCCGGCTCATCAGCGGCTCCCTCCACCTTGAGGCTTGCGTTTGCCGCTGTGGCGCGCGCTGGCATGCGATGTTTTCGCGGCATACTTGTGTCTGGCTTGCCGTTCGCATGCCATCCGCGGGCCGCGCTTGCGGTGGGCGCGACGGCACTGCTTCAACGCGCGCGCGAGCTTCTGCGTCCGCGAGAGCGGGCCGGGCAGGGCTTTGGCGGGCGCGGGGTTGCCGGGGCCCTGGAAGACAAGCGACGCGGGGGATCCTTCAAGCGGCGCGGCGGGCGCACTCTGACAGGCCCCTTCGCGGCATTCGCTGCCGGCCCTCGGGGCGGGCGGGAACCCGCCATCGATCCTGGCGTCATACAGGTCCCCCGAACCATCGGCATCAGCGGCCACCAGTTTGGCGTGCGTGCCGAAGAACACGTTCGCGGCTTCGACGTGCTGACCATCGATCTCCGCCGCGCTCTGCCCCATGAAGAACGACGGCGCAGAGTTTTCGCCGGAGCTGATCAGCGCGATATTCCCCGCATGCCACTCGTACACGTCGAGCGTATGGTTTTTGTCTTGCGCGACCAGCGCGTCCGCGGTATCGAAGAACACGTATTCCCCATCGTCGGAGATCGCCTGCACCGGCCCGCCCGCGGGGTTGTCCACCGCGGCGCCCGACCGCGCGAAGAACGCGTTGGATTCCGGTGGCGCACCCGACGGGTTGCATGACACGCACGCGATCTGGCCGCTCGCCGCGTCATACCGGTACACCTCGCTGCAATGCCCGTTGGGTGCCTGCGCATTCAGCCGCGGGCACCGCGCGCCCGCGGCTTCCCGGGTGCTGTACCCCGTCAGCTGGCTGCTGCTC
Source organism: uncultured Actinomycetota bacterium (assembly GCA_963725915.1). Taxonomy (GTDB): domain Bacteria; phylum Actinomycetota; class Thermoleophilia; order Solirubrobacterales; family Solirubrobacteraceae; genus Palsa-744. Next base: position 28,401 of record CAVSAL010000001.1, read on the forward strand.
GAGAACACCAGAAATTCGCCGTCTGGCGTGGCATACCAGTTCGCTTCGGGCTGCAACGCGATCTCGCCTTTGTGGCTGCTCGCGAACGTCGGCCAGTCCGTCAACGCGCTTTCGGGGTAGTCTTCGGCTTCGACGGTCGCGATGAACGTCGTCGCGCCGGTCACCGTGTCATACCGGTACAAGTTCACTTCGCCCGCCGCCGGCACCGGCGCGCCCGTGGTCAACTGGCCGAACGCCATGAAATACACGCTGCTGCCGTCCGCCGAGACCGCCGGCACCGCGAACACCTGCGCGCCGGCGCTCGCGGCCGGCGCAGCCGGCGCGCCCGCCGAAATCCTGGTCAGCTTCCCCGATTCCACGTCGTACTCGTAAAGCTCGGCGTCATGGATGCCATCTTCAACGGTGTCTTTGGTCAGCTGCGATTCGCTCATGAAGAACACCTTGCTCCCGTCCTGGGAAGCGCCGACAAACGCCGCGTAATGACAGCTGCCCGCTACCGCGCTCGCGCATGGATCGCTCACCCCGGATTCCGTCGGCTTGGAGATCCGCACCGTCTTGCCGCCAGCACGCATATAAAGCTGCGGCGCGTATTCAGTGCCGCCGTTCCAGCATTCACTGCCGTCTCCCTTCGCATACGGGTCCGGCGCAGCAAAAAAGATGCGTTCCCCGTCCGCGGAGACCGCGTCATGCCGAAGCCCTCCTTTGACGCCAAGGCCAAGCATCGCGCCGCACTTGCTCACAAGCGTGCCCTTGCCGTTCCCGTTGACCAGCGTCAGCCCGCCGCCAGCAGTCGATTCACACAGCACATCGCTGCCCGGCACCTGCCCTTCCGCGCCCGCGCACAAACCATGATCAGTGCCTTCCAAAACCACATGAGAAAGATCGGCAGAGCCGCCCGCCACCACAGCCGGCGTCGAACGCTGTACTTCCGCCAATCTCGCGTATCCGCCGCCCGGCGCACCCGCCAAGCTCAAATACCGCTCCGGCGTCGCGCCCACCCGCGACCCGAGAACATCCGTGAAAGCAACCGCACCGAGACTCGCGGGTTCAAAAAGCGTTTCGCCGATCGCCTGCACACCCAGCCCCGGCGAAGCCAACGGCACATAGCTCCAACCATCCTGCCCCCACCTGAACACATACGCGTTCGCGCCCGCCGCCGGGAACGCCCCGAACGCAGCTTCCGTGATCAGCAGAAACCCTTCGCCGTCTTCAGCGGGATAACCCTCCGCGTCATCGTGGTATTCGTTGTTCTGCATCGCCCCCGCGAACATGTCTTCCGCATCACCCTTATCAGGCGGCGTCACCAGCTCATAGGAACGACCATCCGGCAAACCCGCCTGCGCCGCCGGCAACGTCGCAAACGAACACGCCGCTTCAACCCTGCCGCCACACGCCGCGCCAGACACCACACCATACGCGTTCGATGCCACCAGCCGATACTCGTAAACAGTACCCGCCGCCAACCCTTCCACACGCCCCGCCACAGACGCATCCACACTGCCCGACGCGCCGCCAGCACCAACCCCTTCCATGCTCGCAGGCACAACACCACCAGAAGACAAGTCGCCGAACCCATCCCCGCCAGCCGCGACATCCGCTTCGAACGCCGACCGCGTCACAAACTGGAACTGGTAAGAAGTCGCCGCGCCCAACGGGTCGATGACCCCGCCGAACACCACCGAAGACGACGACAACCCCGACACCGACGAACCCACAACAACCGGCGCAGCCGGCACCGTGAACCCGACAACCCCACTCGACGACCCGCCACCGAACACACCACCCGTCACCGCCGACAGCCGATACTCATACAGTTCGCCCGCCACCAGACCAGACACTTCCGCGCTGACCGGCACGACTTCTTCGCTCGCCGCAAACGGCGGCGGCGCGCACGCCGCTGTTTCCGGTTTCGTGAACCCTTCGCGTTCATACACACCCACCGGCACATATTCGAACATGCATCCGGTCACTTCCGTGCCATCACCATCAACCGTCCCGTTCAACACCGCCGAACCAACCCCATGATCACTCACACGATCACTCGCACCCACAGCCACCACCGACGGCAGAATCCGCGCCCGGCCCAAACACATCCACCGACCGCTGTTCAGTGTCGCTGCTCGCCGCGTCAAGCACATACAAATGCCCGCCACCATCGACCGCTACCCCAGTCGCGCTGCACAACCGTTCACCCAACACCACGCCAGCCCGCGTCCCGCACGCCACACCAGGCGTCCCCGACGTCTGTTTCAAAAACTGGCCCGACAAGCTGAATTCATCAACCGCACCCTTGTCTTCGAAAAAATCGTTGACCGCGACATCCACAACCCCACCACGCGTCCCATCCACCGCGATCGATTCAGCTTCACCAAGCGGCGCCGTATTCCCCGGCTTCAACGCCGGCGCTTCATGCCCATCAAAAGATTCAACAAACACCCCCGACGGCGCAAACCGATCCACCTCACCCTTCACCAACACAAAAAGATCGCCTTCCGGGCCCACCGCCACCCCGACCGGCACGAACGCACCCGACGGCGTACCCAAAATCGCATTATGATCCACCCCACCAACATACGACTCCACCGCACTGAACGACTCCGGCACAACACCCGCCGAAAACTTTTCCACACCAGGCAACACACCATTGCCACCAGCCGCCGGCACGTTGGTGTTCTCATGGGCTACATACACCGACCCCGACCCCGTATCCAACGGGTCACTCGAATCATCCACCGCCACCGCACACTGCTTGCCGCAGTCGAACAGTTCGCTCTCTTCGCCCACAAGCGCGCCCGTGCCGCCGTCAAAGCTCCGCAGCACCGCCCCCCCGAACAGCGGCTTGCGTTGCAGTACGTACAGGGTTTCGCTGCCGGCGGCCTCCGCGATCGCCTCGGGTTCTTCGCCTTCGCCTGCCAGCGTCACCTGTCGCCTCAGCACACCCGACGGTTCGAAAGTGAAGATCTTCGAGCGCAACACTTCTTTGCCGGCTTCTTCGACCATCGCGCCTTCACCCAACAGCAGTCCACTGCCGGCCGCTTCGCCCGCGACCGCCGTAAGTTCCCCCACGCGGTGGCCGCTGCCGGTTTCTGTGACGCGGCCCAGGAACGGGCGTGTGAACGACGCCGACGCCACCGACGGTGCCACCAGGACGCCCACCAGCATCAGCAGCGCCGCAAAAGCCGGCAGCACACTCCTCGAGATGCCGGTAGCCCGGCGGGGCCGGCTCGCCGAAGCGAGCCGGCCCTTGCGCCCAATCATGATATGAGCTCTAGCGATCATCACAAGTAACCCGTTCCCTGATTGGCTGGCGTCCCCTTAGGGGGCGCTGACCGCCCAGCTGCCATGCGCTACCGCGGGTTCTTCGTCGGGTTTGGCGCCCGGTTTCATTTCGAACGACATGATCGCGCCCGACCGGCCAACCTTCGGCCCTACGCCACCCGGCGTCGTCAAACCACCCTTTTCATACTTGAAATGTTCAGAGCCGCTGCCTTCATAGATACAGAAATCTCCCGGCTTCGCCGCTGGTTCTTCCGCCGAACCCACACACGACGCGTTCGATTTGCCCGTCTGTTCAGCGGCCGTCACAAAGAAAACATGGGTTTCTTCGCTGGCACCCGAGCCGGTTGACACCTGGATCGGTTCCGCAAGCGGAATCGCAAACGACACCGACACCACTTCAAACGCTTCCGCGAAATGCGCCTGCGTCGTCCACGCACCCGTCTCCACCGCATCCGCCGGCAACGTCCCACCAGCCGTCCACGGAGAACCGGGTTCGCCCTGTTCGCCCTGTTCGCCCTGCTTGCCAGGTTCTCCCTGCTTGCCCGGTTCGCCCTGCTTGCCAGGTTCGCCCTGCTTGCCCGGCCCGCCAGCAGCACCCGCCACACCAGCAGCACCCGCCGAACCAGCAGGACCCGCATTCCCCTTCAAAGCACTCAACACCGACGGCTTGATCTGCTTCGCAGACGTAATCACATACCCAGCATGCCTGGACCCATGCTTGGCACCCGCCGAACGCGCCCCACCAGACGCCGCAAACGCACCCCCCGCCATCGCAAACACCAACGCCACCGTCACCGTCACATTCGCATACGACAAACGCCTACCAACAAACCTCAACATCAACCCAACCCCTTTCCACAACACTCCCAAACACACAAACAATACGCTCCGTGCGCGCCACCCACAAGCGACGCGCACGAAGCAACAACACGACACTAAACATGCCGCACAACAAACACAACCAACAATCAAACCATACTACACAAACCCATCATTTATATAAATGACAGTGGGCCAGCCGACGGACTTTCGTTTAGATCAATACCAAAGACATGTCCAGCGCCGGCGCCGCCGACCGAACATTTCACCGCCGCGGATTTTGCTTCGAATTCTGCTTCCACGCCACCACCTGTCACGTTTTTGAGTGCCGTATCCGACATGCCTTCGCACGTATCCGTGATTTTGATGATACCATCAACCGTGCATTTCACTGCCCAACCCGGTTCACCAGCACCATCCGTTAACAATAAATCACGCACTACGCCGGCTATTAACGTGATTTCGGTCTTCCACGGCAGATGCACCGGTTCCGCGCCCGGGCTTTTGCATTCACCGATATGTTCTTCACACGTGCCGACCGTGATTTTGGAAATTAAAATCGGCCGCGCCCGGACCGACTGTTCCTTCATCTGTTCCGGGACATATAATCGCGGTTTTCGCGCCGGCGTCTTCGAGTAAGAAGCCTTTGCCGAGAGTTTTGGATTTCCCCGCTAATGCTGTCGTGACGGGTTTGCCGCCGACTAACCATTCATGCGCGCTGGCACTGCCAGCCACAACTACCGTCAACGCAAGGACAGCCGCAAAAGCCATCCCGAGGATCTTGATGCTTCGCATCGAGAACACTCTCCTTTGATCTAGGTTTCACCGACCGGGTCCACAGACCAAGCTCACGCTGACAGCCTGCTACCGGCCGATCATCGTTGTCTTCACTTCGCTTCGACCCGCTCGCCAGACAAGCCCGACGATAGAGCCGGACCAAACCATACGCCACGCCGCCCGTTCAAGCAAGGGGTGTTTCTCACTTCGAATCCGGCTCAACGGTAGTAGCGTGCGATCACCTGCAGCTGACTGAAGAGATCGTGCCCCAAGAACAGCACGATCATCGCCGCCCCAGCCACCGGCAGCCACCGCCGGCCGGCACCCCGCAAAGCCAGCACCAGCCCCGCGCCAAACAACGGCAGCAACGGCAGCAGATACCGTGGCTCGCCATACGCGATTTCGCGTTCGATCACATCGCTGCCATAGGAGCCGACACCGATCGTGAGCAACACGCCCAACACGATCGCCGCGTAGGCGGCCAGCTCCGGCAGCCTCGCCCGCACCTCATGCCGGCTGGCCAGAAGCTCTCGTACACAGAACGCAGCGGTCACCAAGGCCGCGATCAGCGCCACGTTCTCGACCCAGGTCGGGAACATCGTGTCCATCCAGCCGTACAGTCCGACGGAGCGGTCAAACCAGATTTCCCGCCATGTCGAAATCCCAAGGAAATAGTGGGTCATGCCGGGCAGCCGCGGCAGGAACAGCTGCCAGATGTAGCTGATCTCATCGAAGAGCGACCCATGCCCGACGGTGTGGCGAACACTCGAGGCCGCGCCGAGCAGCGGATGACCGTCTGCGAGGTTGACAAGGCCATAGATCACGGCGGGCGAGACGCCGATCCCGATCGCGATCGCCGGAGTGCGCAGCGCAGCGCGCCCCAGGCCCCCCGCACGCGCATTGCGCACCGCCAGGATCATGAGGCCGATCACAACGCCGAACGCCACCCCGATGAAGCTGAAGTAGGTGAGAAGACCGGCCGCGGTAACCGCGCCCAAGCCCACAGCCAGCCACGTGCTCAGGCCGCGGCGAAACGCGCGCGCCAGCATCAGGAAGGACGCGGCCGAGAGCACGTAGATCAGCGCATCCGGGTTCAGGCTGCCGGTGACGAACGCGAACTCCGGCTGCAACGCGACGCAGATCGCGCCCACACTCGCCGCCCACGGCACGCTCGGTAGAACCTCGCGCAGGAACAGGAACACCAGCAGCGTCGTGATGCCGCCGAACAGGACATCCAGAAGACGCATCAACTGCAGCTTGGTCAGGATGTCGCCGCCGCCGAGCGCGTAGGGAATCTCCTGGATGGCGTAGAAGAGCGGCGGCGCCGAGCCCGCGCCGCCCGCATACGGCGAGTCGCTCAACGAGGCGCCCCTGTTGGCCAGCGCAGCGACGACTTCCTGCTGGGTGTTGGTTTCGATCGAGGGTTCGAAGGGCGTGAAGCGCACCTCCGAGTAGTGCAGGGCGAGCATCACGTAGTGCTCCTCGGTGGGGTAGACGTAGGGCCCGGCGATCGGCTGTTTTCCGGTTTCCGCCAGATGCGCGACGTAGGCGAAGTGATCGACCTCGTCGCGGCCCTGGAACGGCGGGGTGATGATCGACCACGCCGTGGCGTTCAGCACCGCGATCAGGATGCAGACCCATGCGGCCCGCGGCAGGCGCCTTGCCAGGGCGCGCAGGCTCGGCTTCGGGCGCCCGTTCCAGTTGCGGCGCCGCCGCGCAGATCGCTCGCGCTGCAACTGCATGCGCCGCTGGCGCCGCGCAAATGACCGGGAGCCGACCGATCCCTTGGCGGGCTTCCCGGGGCTTGAGACCGGAGTCCGGCTCACTGCAGCTCCCTGAGGGCCAGGCGGATCGCAAGGACGCCGACGGCGAGCATCATCGCGGCCAGCAGCGGGGCGATCCAGATCCCGCTGTAGGAGCGGCCGAGGCCCAGGTGCTGGGCGATCGTCCCGATCCTCGACCACCACGAGACGCGGCTGGGCGCCAGATATTCCAGCGCCAGCCTGCCTTGGAGTGCGCGTGTGCCCGCGGCCTTCGTGACCTGCGAGGGGGGCGCGCCGTTTGCGCCGATCAGCGCCGCCTTCGCGGCGGGGGTCTGGTTGCCGAGCAGGGTCAGCGGCTCGCTGTTGGGCCCGATCGCCACGCAGACGGTCGCGCCCGAGACCTGGTGGCGCAGCGGCGCGACCGGGATCGTCACCGAGTCGCTGGTCCAGTTCGCGCCGCGCCTGCCCTGCGTAAGCAGGCGCGAGCCCTGGTGGGCGGTGAGGTGCACGCGCGCGCCGAAGAAGCCCCAGATCGAGACCCGGATCGCCGAGACGCCCGCCGGCACCACTTCGCCCGCCTGGCAGACGGTGGGGCTTTCGGTCGTGGTCTGGAGCACGTTGACGCCGGTCTGGCTGACCGCCCTGGCGCCGGGCGCGCCGATGTGCACGACGCGCGGCGGGGACTTGGCGAGGGTCACCGCCGCCAGGGCGGCGAGGACCGCGATGCCTGCCGCGAAGGTGATCGCCGCCGCCCGCACGGCTTTGCTGCGGGCCTGCGGGTGGGCGCCCTCGGCGGACTCAGGGCGCGGCGCGGCGCGGCGCAGGCGGGCGGCAATCGAGGCTGGGTGAGATTCTTCTTGCGCATTCGCAGGCCGGGCGGGCGGCGCCTGCGCCCGCAACGGATCCCAGGCGCCGATCACCGGCGGGGAAGCTCTAACGCGATTGCGCACAGCGCTCAAGGCGGCTCATCGCCGGCCCGCCGGATTCAGGAACTGCTCGCAGGGCGGCGCGGGCGCCCGCCTGCGCCGCCGCCCGCTTTGCTGACGCACATCTCAGGCACGGAGCTCTCGCTCAGGTGTGCGGTGGCGAGCGGCCGGCAGGCGGGCTTCGATGTCTCCGACTGCCGCGGCTCGGATCATCGGCCCGGCGGGCTTCGACGCCTCGGCAGGGCCGCTTGCTGGGCTCATCGACGCTCTGACGATGCGGCAGAGCGGCGGCCCGGGCGGCCGCCCTGGAAACATCCGCCGGCTCGAGATCTGGCCTGGATATGCGCAATTCGGACTCCAGCTGCGGCACAACGCCAGGTGCCGACCGCTGCCTGGGAGAATCGGCCGCATTCCAAGTCAACGTGCGGTGCAGCAGCACAGCCGGCAAGCCACAAGTGGGAAGAGGGGTCCTCATGTCACGCAAAGTTCGTTCCGGCAGCGTCCTTGCGACGCTCATCGGCATCTCGGCCGCGCTGTGCCTGGCAGGCTGCGGGTCCTCGAAAGCGGGCGACAACACGGCAAGCAGGTCGAGCTCGACCAGTCTCGAATTCCTCCGCAGTGGTCCAGCCGAGCTCGACCACAACCTCCACGACTTTCACGACCTTCACGACCTCCCAGGCGGCAAGCAGCAGCTCCACCGTCGGCGCGCCGACGGTCAACATCACCTCTGAAGCCGCCTACCAGCGAGCAGCCGCGGTCTTCCTGCCCTGTCTGCGTCGCCACGGCGTGAGCGTGCCGCAATCGGACACCAAGCTCACCCTCAAGGGAGTTGACACCACGACCCCGCAGTTCAAGCGCGCAAGCTCGGCGTGCCGCAGCGTCGTGGCCGCCGCGGTGGCCAGATGAGCTCATCCAAGCCTTGAGCCCGAGCCCGCAGAGCACGCCGCGAGGCCCGCTCGCGGTCATCGGCATCGCGATCGCGCTGGGCCTGGCCGGCTGCGGATCCGCCAAGCCGGCAAGCAAAGCAGTGAGCCAGAGCAGCGCACACGCATCGACCGCGGCGGCGGCGAGCAGCACTCTCACGAGGTCGAAGTCAAGTCAGACCACGACCTCGGACTCAAGCTCAGCCACCACCCGACAGTCGAGCGCCGCCGGGACATCGCACGCAAGCTCCACAACGCGCCTGCCGGGCGTGAGGACCACGGCGCAGTCGAGCACCGCCACGACGTCCACCGCAAGCACGCGATCGGCGCCCGGCAGCGCCACCGCCTCGCCGAAGATCGACATCAGGTCTCGGGCCGCCTACACGCGGGCGCTCGCGGTCCTTCTAAGGTGTCTGCGCCGCCACGGCGTGCGCGTCCAGCGATCACAGGCCCTGCCGACTCTCAAGGAAGTTGACTCGAGCCCACGGTTCAAGCGTGCCAACGCGGCGTGCCGCAGCGTCCTCGTCGCCGCGATGAGGCCGGCGGACTCCTCCAAGCCCTGAGCACCGGCTGCGAAGCGGGCAGATCGGCGTCTCGCAGCTCGGGCCTTCGCCCTGAGCACACTGCATGCACCGGGGCCTCCCGTTCCCGATAACCGATGCGATGCAGCCCGGCCAGCATAGCGCGTCGGGGCGCGAGCGGCGAGAAGCGCTCACGCGGCTGCGGGGCCGCCATGCGCAAACCGCGATCGCCGCTCACCGAGCAGGCGTTCCTTCAGGGTCCGAGCTATGCCCCGTGAGCTTTGAGGTCGAGCTCGGCTACCAGCGTGCCAAGGTCAACGAGCGTGACCTTCTCATCGGCGGTCAAGCAGCCTCCGCCGTTGCATCGTCGGGCACGACGTGCTCGATCGTCACGTCGTCGCACTGGACTGCGAAGCGGATGCCTTCCTCGGCAAGCCGGCGCGCCTCGGGGTAGGTGTCGGCGGCCGCGAACCACTCAGGCACGTCGGGGGACTCGGCCCACCAGCTCTCGCCTTCGTGGTGGTGAATGACTCGAATGTGGTTCATGCCGCTCTCTAGAGTAGCTTCAGCGCGTCCTCTTCGGTGAGTCCGACGCGACGCACGAGGATCTGACGAACAAGACCGGGCGCAATGGTCGCCCGGTCATGAAAGGCGAAGGTGAGCTTTGGAAGGCCGGAAGATTCCAGCGTCCGATGCGAGCCGGTTTGGCGGACGACCTCATAGCCCAGCGGCTCAGACAGAAGCACCTTCAGGAGCTGCTTGGCCTTCAGCGACGGGAATTGCGACACGCCGTCAAAATCTACGGTCGCACGGGGATGGCCTGAGGTTGCCGCCCACCAGTCGATGCCCCCGCCAGGAGTCGAACCTGGATCTACCGCTTAGGAGGCGGTCGTCTTATCCATTGGACTACGAGGGCGCGCGGCTAAGGCTACCCGCCCCGGGGCGGGTAGGCGCTTGGCGATGGCGGGCGGGGCGCGGCGAGTATCGCCGCGTGGGCGTCCCACGGGAGCACCGGGCCGATGCGGTCGGCCACGGCCTCGCGGCGGGCCTCAGCTGCTGGACCAGCACAGCAGGACGGCCTGCTGGAACCGTGTCATGGTCTCGGAGTTAACCTCGCACGTGGCGGCCACGTCCATCTCCTTGAGAACCTGCAGCAGCGCGTCGACATGCTCATCGACGCATGCCCGCACCCGCTGCGGAGGATCGAGCTCACGCCAGTCGTGCTCGTGCGCAAAGACGGAGATCTCGATTCTCGCCATGGATCTTGCCGGCGATGTGCACGTCGGAAAACTCGCCGTTCTTCGGCCTGAAGAACGAGCTGAGTCCGATGTCGCGAAACAGCAGGATCGTGGTGAGCATCACCCCCTCGCTGTCGAAGGTGCCCGTGGCGTGACAGGCCGTGCGCACCCCGTCGAGGTGCAGATGCAGCTGGATCTCAACGTTTCCCCCCACCGAGGGCGGCGGTTGCGCCATACGTTGCATCATGCCGGATTTCTCGCCGCGCGGACGTGCAATATCTTCGCTGCCTCTGCCGGGCCCCTCGGAGCCCGCTGCCCAAGCGAGGGACGGGACCGAGGTCGGCGATCGGCGCGACTGGCCCAAGCGTCTCGTACGACAACGAAAAATCAGGGACAAGATCAAGGCCGACGGCAAAGGCACGCCGGGCTGGGACTTCAAATGCACTGTCGGAGGGATAATCAAAGTCACCGACGAATGCACCGGCGAAACCAGCATGAAAATGGAAAACGGCGAAACCGGCGTGATCGCCTCGTTCGACGCGACCTCGCGCGAAAACCCCGACAACTGCAGCGTGGGCGGCGCAAAAGAGGGGTTACTCTTCGGCAGCGCCGACATCGAAGACAGCGAAAGCGAAAAAATCCTCGCCCTCGCAGACGAATAGCGGCGGCGGCCGGCTCGGCCGCTCCAGCTCACAGCCCGCCGCAGTCGCATGAGCTGGGTGGTGGCCGCCGAGGCATCGGCGGCCACCACGACCGACAGCTCTCGGGCGCCCGCACGGCGCCCTTCGGCAACCGGACGATGTCCCATCCCAGCGGCCGGCGTCGGAGAGAGTCCTATGGCCCCTCCTTCGCAATCGCCGCCGCCGAGCCAGACTTTCGCGCAGTTCGCCACGGACTGGTTTGAGGCCTGCGAGGCGGAATGGCGGCCAAAGACCCGCGCCGACTACTCCTGGCAGCTGCGCTGCCACCTGCTGCCCTTCTTCGGCGAGCACAGGCTGAGCGAGATCACGATCGCCGAGGTCGACCGCTATCGCCGCCAGAAGGCGCGCGCGGGCTCGCTGTCGGTCAACTCGATCAACAAGACGATCACGCGGCTGGCGCAGATCCTCGAGCTGGCGCTCGAGTACGGCCTGATCGAGCGCAACCCCGCACGCGGGCGCAGGCGACGCCTGCGGACGGCGCGTCCCGCCCCGGTCTGGCTCGACCGCGCCGAGCAGATCGAGGCGCTGCTGGCCGCAGCCGAGATGCTCGACGCTCACGCCGCAAGCCATGGCGGGCGCAGGCAGCGCGGCGGCCTGATCTACCGGCGCGCGCTGCTGGCCACGCTCGTCTTCGGCGGGCTGCGGATCGGAGAGCTGATCGCGCTGCGCTGGCGCGATCTCGACCTGGCCGCAAACCGCATCGGCGTGGGCTCCTCCAAGACCGCCGCGGGGGTGCGGCAGATCGAGCTGCTGCCGGCGCTGCGCGCCGAGCTTGAAGCCCACCGCCGGCGAGCGCTCGATCCTGCGCCGCAGGGCTTCGTGTTCGCGAGCGCACGCGGCGGCGCGATCATCGACGGCAACATCCGCCGCCGCGTCTTTCATCCGGCGATCCGGCGAGCCGACGAGCTGCTGGCCGGGCAGGGGCACGTGCCGCTGCCGCAGGGGCTGACGCCGCACAAGCTGCGGCACACCTACGCCTCGATCCTGGTCGCGATCGGGTCGATCCCGGCGCGGTGATGGAACAGCTCGGCCACACCGATCCCGGCTTTACGCTGCGCGTCTACCGGCACGGGATGAGGCGCGACCCCGAGTCGGTGAGGCGGCTTGCGCGGCTGGTCGGGCTGCCGGCACCGCCGCGGCGAGGGCCGCCGCCCTGGTGAGCAGACGGGGCCGCGCCACCTCCGATCAGGGTCCAAGCAGCACGGCCGGAACGACTGCGATGCCGTCCGGGCGGCGGTATGCCACCGGGCCGCTCGTGAGCACGACCGCGTCCGCAAGATCGTCTCCCAGCCGCTCTGCCAGCCAAAGCAGGTGGCGCACGTCGCGGTCCTCGGGAACCTGGCCGAGCTTGACCTCCAGGGCGAGCACCCGCGCGTCCCGCTCGACGATCAGGTTGACCTCATGCTCACCGCGCCAGGTACGCAGATGCGCGGTGTGCGCGCGCGCCGCCTGGGCGTACACCCGGACGCAGAGGGTTAGAAGCGACTCGAACAGCGCGCCGAGCAGCGTGCCCTGACGCGGCAGGACGGGACCTGCCGCGCGGCCGCTCAGCAGCCCGTTCGCATCGACGTCGAGCAGTCGTGCGGCCAGTGCGGGGTCGGCCAGGTGATGCTTGGGCGGGGCGGCCAGCCGGGAAAGGTGCTCGCGCGTGGGCAGCCAGGCGGGCAGGGAGTCGAGGATCCACAGCCGCTCCAGGATGTCGAGATAAGGCAGCGTGGTGGCCTTCGCGGGCTTCTCGGCGATGCCGCTGGTTGCGGCATCGCGGATCTTCTCGTAGCTGGCCGTGGTCGCGGTCGCGGCGGCGTAGGCGCGCATCCAGCGCATGAGGCTCGCCGGCTTGCGCACCCCGTGCCCGAGCTCTTGAAAGTCACGCTCGACTATCCGCTCCAGATAGCCGTCGAGCTGCGCCTGGCGCAGCGCCGGGGCCAGTGGGCGGATCGCCGGAAAGCCCGAGCCGAGAATCTCCTGCACATAGTCGCGAAGGCCGATCTCCGTGCGCCCGCCGATCGGCGGGCGGTCTCCCCGCAGCAGCTCCGAGAGGCTGACCGTGGGCTCGGCGATCGCACGCTCGGCGAGCGTCATCGGACGCAGCCGCACGCGCACGATCCTGCCGGCGCCCGAGTGGGCGGGCAAGCGCGTGGGGGTGGCCGAGCCGGTGAGCAGGAAGCTGCCCGGCGGCGCGCCGTCGTCGACGGCTCGCCGAACGCGGTCGAAGGACTCTGGCAGGTGCTGCCACTCGTCGATCAGGATCGGCCGCTTGCCCTGCAGCAGCAGGGCGGGATTCCGCGCGCGCGATGGTCAGCTCGTTCTGCCGGTCGAGGCGGTGCACGCTCGCCGCCCTCTGCAACGCAGTCTCCGTCTTGCCCACCGCCTTGGGGCCATCGATGGACACCGCGGGAAGGCCGGCCAGCAGCTCGTCGAGCTGATCGTCGAGCACGCGCCTGCGATATGGCCTGTCCCGGGTCGCTTCCACGGTCTCTACTATACCACTACGCGAACGTCTAGCCTACCGTTACGCGAGGACTTACCAGTCCATTACGCGACGCCCTACGATACCGTTACGCGACCTGCGCCGCGGGCCCGCCGGGGCCGATCAGCCCGATCCGCCGGGCCAGCAGCATCAGCAGCGCGATGCAGCCGAGCGAGACGGGCAGCAGCACCAGGATCTGCCAGCCCCAGCCTTCGATGCCGCCGAAGGCGATCGAGTTGTTGAGCGCATGCAGGGCGATGCAGGGGTAGAGCGAGCCGGTGGCCCGGTAGAGCAGGCACAGCGCAAAGCCGAGCCCGGCCAGCGGCAGCAGGTTGACCGCCGGTGCCGAGGTGGCGTGCACCGCGCCGAAGATCAGCGCGCTCAGCACCGCCGCCGGCCAGGGGCCCTTCCAGTTGCGCAGGGCGGTGAAGATGAAGCCGCGGAAGAGCATCTCCTCGCAGATCGGCGCGACCACGCAGGTCAGCGCGGCGCTTGCGATCAGCAGCGCGGCCCCTTCTTTAGCGCCGAGCTTTTCAAGCACTTTGTCGGTTTCGCTGTGAATCAGCTCCGACCAGACCGCGGTCAAGACGAAGAAGGCGACGAAGGCCAGCACGACCAGGCCCACCGCGCGCCAAAGCGGGGTGATGCGCAGGCCGAACTGCCAGGAGTAGACCTTGCGTGCGCCCCAGCCGGCCAGGATCACGGCGGTGGCCACGAAGATCGCGTCCTGCAGGACGGTGTCTGCGATCAGCACGCCGCCGGGCGGTTTGGCCGCGCTCACGTGCACGCCGAGCGCGGCCAGCGGCAGATCGACGATCAGGCCGGCGAAGACGGCCAGTACGAGCGCCAGCACCAGCGCAAACGGCCCGAGCCAGGGCTGCCAGTCGGTCACCGGCGAGTCAAAGCGCCGGCGCTGGGCCGGCGGGGCGCCGCCGGCGGCGGGGCGGGGGATGCTCTGCACGCACACATGATCGCGGCAGCGGGCGTCTTGTGGCGCCAGGCCCGCCCCGCCGGGGCCTCAACGCAGGCCCGCCGCCCAGACGCCGTGCTCGCGGTCGGCGTGCCCGACGCGGCCAAAGCCGCAGCGCTCGGCCAGCCGGATCCCCTTTGCGTCCTTGTTTGCGATCTGGGCCGCCATCCGTTTGTAACCGCCAAGCGCGGCATAGCGCATGCTCGCCTGCAGCGTGACCGCGCACAGCGGCGGGCGCGGTGCTGCGCGCAGCCGGCAGCCGCGCATTTCCTTGTGCAGCATCAGCGTCACCAGCTGGACCAGCTCCGGCTCGGCGCCGCGGCGCATGACCGTAGCCGCGACGATCTCGCGCTTGATTTCGAAGATCAGCACGCGCAGGTCGTGCTCGTGCGCATGATCGCCGCCGAGCGCGAGCGCCGCCCTGCGCAGCGCCGAGGAGGACTCGCTGACGTGCCGCCAGCGGCCGGCCGTGGGCATCGCGCAGATCGCGCTCACGTCCTCTTCGGTGGCAAGGCGCATCCGCGGGGTGGCAAGCAGGACGTGGTGGCCCATCGACTATCCACCGGGTGTCGGTCGAGGTGGGCCCATGCCGCGCCCCCGATCGGCCTCGGAATCGCTCACGTTCCGGGATTCGGGCCAAATCACGGCTGCTGAAGCTAACCCAACCTTCGGACCGACTCAAGCGATGTTTCTGTCCCGCCGGCCCGCGGCCGACTCAGCGGGCCTTGGCGCGCTGCAGCAGATCGCGCCCGTCGCGGTCTCGAATCGCGAGGCAGTATTTCGTCTTGCAACCCGGGTGGGGGCACTGTTTGAGCGGGTGCACGCGCGCCGGCACGCCGTCGATCCTGGCGATCCAAGTCTCGCCTTCGCGGACGCTTTCGGCCACCTGGCGGGCGGTGTAGGGCGGGCCGTCGTCGCTCTCATGCACCCACACGCCCGTGACGTGCTGGTGGCTGCCGTCGGCGGCCTGCTCTCTGCGAACCCCGATCACGTTGTGCACAGCCGACATCTTCGATCACCTGCTCGCGGAGGCGACACGTGTCGCCTCCGCGCTTCACCATAACCGCCGCGGCGGTCTTCAGGCAAGCCGATGCCTGCCGCCCGCTTACGCCACCCAGTGCCAGGTGGCGAACTGGGCGGTGAAGAACGCGAGCGCGAGCGCGCAGAGCCCGAGCACGACGATCTGCGTGCGCCTGCGGGTGCACAGCCAGCCGGCCAGCCACATGTTCAGCGGGAACAGCACGAGGACGAAGCGCGGGATCGACATCAGCGGCTGCGTTGCGACCGGATAGGAGAGCGGCAGCGCCAGCGCCGCGATCGTGTAGAGGCCGTAGGCGAGCGGCAGCCGGCGCAGCACGCCGAGGCTGAGCGGCACCGCGAGCGCGAAGAAGGCGAAGAGCATGATGTTGTGGCCCGCCTCGATGTCGGCGCTCTTGCCTTCCAGCGGGAAGTAGAGGTGGGCGCTCTGCCCGGAGAGGATCTGGCGCGCCCCCTCGAAGGCCGCCCTGGCCGCGTCCCAGCCGGCCACGAAGGGGCCGGCGAACTGCCTGCCCCACAGCGCCTGCGCGTGGAAGGGGGCCATCGGTTCCCCGCCGGCCAGCCAGAACCAGGCCATGAACGCGGCCAGGCCGGCCGGGATCAGCGCCAGCCAGAGCACGTCGGCGCGCAGGCTGTAGCGCGGCGTGAGCATCCGTCTGAGCCAGGCGACAAGCGACGCGCTCGCGGTCTGCGCGTGGGCGCCGATCGCAAATGGACGGTCGGCCTGCCGATCGGTGCGCGGCCCCAGCAGGTAGATGGCAAGCGCCGGCAAGAGCAGCAGCACGCCGGTGCTCCTGGTCGCCGCGGCCAGGCCGCCTAGCACTCCCACCCACATCCAGCGCCCGCGCCGCGCCTGCAGGAAGACGCCGATCGAGAGCGCGAGGTAGAGCGACTCCGAGTAGTCGGCCGAGAGGAAGAAGGCCATCGGCCCGAAGGCCGTGCTCGCAAGCGCCAGGCGCGCGACGTCGCGATCGGCGATGCTGCTGCGCAGGCGCTCGCTCATCGCCGGCAGCAGGTAGCCGGCGGAGAGCTCCAGCGTGGTCAGGCGATGCAGGGCGTAGAGGGCGGCAAGCAGCGCCGCCAGGGAGATCAGCACGCCCGCGAGCGCGCCCGCCATCCCCAGCAGCGAGACCGCCCAGATCAGCAGCGGATAGAGCGGGAAGAACGCGGCGCGCTGCGCCGTGAACGGCCCCAGCTGCGGCAGGTAGCCGTAGTGGGCGATCGTCAGATACCAGGCGGCGTCCCAGCGGGCGGCCGGGGCGGCGAGCACGTCGCCCACCGACCCGAAGCCGGCGGTCAGGCCCGGCGGGTGATAGGCCGAGCGGCTGGGGCCGAATCCGAACAGCAGCACCACGCCGATGCCCGCGGCCCAGATCAGCGCCCGCGAGGAGACCAGCAGCGCGGCGGCGTCGCGCAGCGCCTGCGCCTGCTCTGCGGAGAGGCGCGAGCGGACCCGCAGATCGCGCCGGGCGCGGGCGCGCAGCACGCGGTAGAGCGGCGCCGCCAGCGGCTCCGGGGCCTGCGGCGGCAGCGGCGGCGAGAGATCCGGCAAAGCCGGCGCCGGGATCGCCGTGCTCTGCAGCATCGTCTCGGCAGGGCCCGCCGATCCGGGGCGGGGCACCGCAGCCATCTCGGCAGTGTCGGGGCTCATCGAGGACAGAACGGGGGATTTTCGCACGCCCGCAGGCGAGGCAGGCGCCGCTTGCGGCTCTTGAAAGCTCTGCTGCTGCCTGTTCGCGCGCGAATTCGTGAGACCGTGCTGCGATCCTACTGCTTATATACGAGTTCTTCCACCGAAATGGCGCCCTAAACAGCGCCTTTTCGCCGGAGCGACCGCCTTGGCCGCCGCTAACTCGCAAATATTGCCTGAGATCTTTCGCCCGGCCGAGCCCCGGTGGGCGAGCCGCGCGGCCAAGCGCGGGGAGATCCGGCGCCTGGCGCGGGGCCTTTACAGCACCAACCTCGACGAGCCCGCCGAGCAGCTGGTCCGAAGGCGCTGGCACGAGGTCGCGGCGCTGTGGTTCCCGGGCGCGACGATCGTCGATCGCAGCGCCGTGGAGGCGGGTCCCGCCAAGGACGGCTCGCTGTTCCTCGACGTCGGGCAGCGCCCGCTCAATCCGCGGCCGATTGCCCTGCCCGGCCTGACGCTGCGGCCCCGCAACGGGCCGGGAGCACTGCCGGGCGACATGCCCTTCGGGCGGCTGCACATGGCCGGCCAGGCACGCAGCGCCCTGGATAACCTGCGCCGCTCGCGTGCGCGGGCAGGCGTGGCGCGCACGCTCCGCCGCCAGGAGCTCGAGGAGTGGCTCGACCGGATCGCGCGCACAAGGGGCGCGCAGGCGCTGGGCGAGCTGCGCGACCAGGCGCGGAAGCTGGCGCCGACGCTCGGCGCGCAGGCGCAGATGGCCGAGCTCGACCGCCTGATCGGAGCCCTGCTCGGCACCCGTGAGACGCGACTGCAGAGCCCGGCCGCAAGGGCGCGGGCCGCCGGCCTGGCATACGACACCGATCGCCTTGCCCTCTTTGAGGCGCTGCGCGGCGAGCTGGCCGCTCGCGAGCTCACGCTCCGCGCCGAGCCGGAGGATCCGGAGAGGCTGTTCGCCTTCTTTGAGGCCTACTTCTCGAACTGGATCGAGGGCACCGTCTTCGAGGTCTCAGAGGCAGAGGAGATCGTCTTTGAAGGGCATGTTCCAGCGCAGCGGCCGGCAGACGCCCACGACGTTCAGGGTACGTTCGCCGCGATCCTCGACCCGCGCATGCGCAAGGCGCCGCCCGACAGCGCAGATGAGCTGGAGGACTATCTCAGAGCGGCCCACGCGCTCGTGATGGCGGGCCGCCCGGAGGCCGCGCCAGGGAGCTACAAGGATCGCGGCAACCGCGCCGGCATGACGGTGTTCGTGGCGCCGGAGATGGTGCGCGGAACGCTGCACGAGGGCTTTGCGGCGATGCAGACGCTGCCGGCCGGCATGGCGCGGGCGATCTTTGCGATGTTCCTCGTCGCCGAGGTGCACCCGTTCGTGGACGGCAACGGCCGCGTGGCGCGGCTGTTGATGAACGCGGAGCTCTCAGCTGCGGCGCAGTGCCGGGCGATGGTCCCGCTCTGCTACCGCGACGAGTACCTCTCGGCGCTGCGTGCGCTGAGCCGTGGCGGCAACCCGACGCCGCTGCCTCGGATGCTCGACCGCGCCCAGCGCTGGGCGGCGCGGATGCCCTGGTCCGGGCACGACCGCGTGCACGAGGCGATGCGCACGACCAACGCGCTGCGCACACCTGAGGAAGCGGAGCACGAGAGCCTCCATCTGCTCGATCCGTCCGAGTGACAGATAAGACCTAAACGGCTCTTGCACGGCCGCACGCGATAGGAGACCATTACGGCTGGAAGACCGTCAAACGACCTTGGTTGGGGACCGTGACTGATACAGAGCGCAACACAGATGAGGAGCAGGAGCAGGAGGGCAGCGCGGATCCGGGCGATCCGGGGGCCCCGGTCAACCGCGTCAATCTGGGCGCGAGCATCCGCTCGATGCGCAAGCGGATCGGCCTCACGCAGGAAGGGCTGGCCGACCGGCTGGGCGTGCACACGACCTTCGTGGGCCGTTTGGAGCGCGGCGAGCGGGGCGCGCAGTGGCGCACCGTGCGGCGCGTGCTGCGGGCACTGGAGCTGACCCCGGCCGACTTCGCGGCGACGCTCGAACGGATCGAAAGCGAACCGGAGCTCAAGCCGCGCGGGCGGGCGGCGAGCCGGCGGGCGCGTTAGGCGGCGCGCGGATCAGGCGGCGGGGCGTCGCTCTCGCGGACGCCCCGAGACCGCTCTGAGCGGGCGGTACCTGCAGGAGATCGCTGCCAGAGCGCCTATCGAAAGGCGGGTGCGGCTGGGGTGGTCGAGAGTCGAGTGGAGCGCGGACGCAGGAGCGAAGGCGTAGCAACGCTACGTCGAGCTCCGAGGACAAAGCTCCGCGAAGGCTATCGGCCGCATCCAGACGTGCACGAATTTCGTTAGGCGCTCCCAGGCCCGGTAATCTCGATCGGGGCCGCGCGCGCGGCCCGAGACGGGGCGCCGCGGTCCTGCGACCCCGGCCCCGGAGGACAATCGACTCGAGATGTCACGACAGGCACGAAAGCGCCGGACACGGCACAATCGCGGCGGCGGCGCGCGGACGATCGGCGTCGGGCTGATCGTCGCCCTCGGCGGCGCGATCGTGCTCGCGCTTGGGGCCGGCGCTTACGTGCTCGCGGTCGCCTCGGGCATCGAGAAGCTCGCCGGGCGCAAGGCGATCGTCTCCGGGGCCTCCTCGGAAGTCTTCGCCGCCGAAGGCACGCGGCTCGGCTTCATCGCCTCAGAAGTGCTGCGCACGCCGGTGGGCAGCGCGCAGACGCCGCGCTATCTGCGCGACGCCACCGTCGCGATCGAGGACCAGCGCTTCTATGAAAACGACGGCATCGACCTGACCGGGATTGCCCGCGCGGCAGTCAGGGACGCAGTCCAGGGCGAAGCGTTGCAGGGGGGCTCGACGATCACGATGCAGCTGGTGCGAAACCTCTATCTCGGCGGCGATGTCAAGACGATCAAGCAGAAGATCGCCGAGGCCAAGCTGGCGCTCGAATACAACGAAGTCCACAGCAAGAAGCAGATCCTCACCCAGTACCTGAACACCGTCCCCTATACGACGCTCGGCGGCCAGACCGCGCTCGGCGCACAGGCGGCTTCGCGGATCCTCTTCAACAAGCCCGTCTGGCAGCTCGACCTGGAGCAGTGCGCGCTGCTTGCGGGGCTGCCGCAGGCGCCCTCGCAGTACAACCCGCTCCAGGACCCCCGGGAAGCGCGCAAGCGGCGCAACGAGGTGCTCGCAAAGATGGCCGAACTGCACTACATCAGCGCCGCCACGGCTCGCAGCACCGAGGCGGAGGGGCTCCAGGTCCAGCGCGGCTACTACTACCAGCGCCGGCGCGAAAACTACTTCTTCGAATACGTGCGCCAGCTGCTGATCGAACGCTACGGGCGGGCGACCGTCAACCGCGGCGGGCTGAAGGTCTACACCACGATCGACCTGCACATGCAGGAACTCGCGCACAAGGCGATCTCCGAAGTGCTCTATGAGCCCGAAGACCCCTCGGCCGCGATCGTGACGCTCAATCCCCACAACGGCTACATCGAGGCGATGGCGCAGTCGGGCAATTACGCGCAGTCGCAGTACAACCTCGCCGCCGAAGGCCACCGCCAGGCGGGCTCGACCTTCAAGGCGATCGACCTGGCCGAGGCGCTCTCGCGCGGGGTGGACCCGAACAGCACCTACTACGTCTCGCACACGCTCGAGCCCGGGTGGCTTCCCGCCTACCCCACCTATGAAGTCAAAACGTTTGAGAACACCTCTTTGAACCAGGCGATCAGCCTCGTGCAGGCGACGCTGACCTCCGACAACACCGTCTACGCGCAACTGGCGGCCGATCTGGGCGAGGAATCGATCACCGAAATGGCGTACAAGATGGGCGTCAAGGTTCACCTCTCCAGCTACCCCTCCGAGGCGCTCGGCGGCCTTACGATCGGCGTGAGCCCGCTGGAAATGTCGGATGTGTACGCCACGCTGGCAGACGGCGGCTACCGCAACAAGCCGATCGCGATCACCAAGGTCGTCTTCCCCGGCGGCCGCGTGGACAAGGGCTGGGGCACGCCGCACCGCACCAAGGTCCTCAGCAACGGCGTGACCGCGGAGGAGACCAAGATCCTGGAAGAGAACGTGCAGGCCGGCACGGCCGTGCGTTCGAAAATCTCCTGCCCGACCGCCGCCAAGACCGGCACGACCGAGGAACTGGTCAACGCCTGGCTGGACGGCTATACGCCCGAATACGCGACCGCGGTGTGGATGGGCTACCCCAACAAGCGCGTGCCGATGACCGACGTGCAGGGCGAACCGCAGCAGGGCGGCGCGCTGCCGGCGGAGATCTGGCACACCTACATGGAACCGGTGGTGGACGGTCGCTGCGTCCCGTTCGCGCAACCGACCGAACCGCTCGAATACAAGCCCTTCTACGGCAAATTCGCGCTGCAGGGACAGTCGGCCTACAGCGCTCCGGCGACCAATCCTTCCCCGCGCGTGCACGGCCTGCCGAGCACGCCGAAGACCGGCGCGGGCAAAGAACCAAACGAAGCGCCGAACGAAGCGCCGGCCGCGAAAGCCACACCCGACAACGAAGCGCATGGCGGCGCACAGGCGCCCACCGGCAAGCCCACCGAAGAACCGGCGCCCGGAGCGGGCTGATAGGTTGATCGCCGTGGCCAAGGAAGACAAGATCGAACTCGAGGGCGAGGTCGTGGAGGCGCTGCCCAACGCGATGTTCAAGGTCAAGCTCGACAACGGGCACGAAGTGCTTGGGCACGTCGCGGGCAAGATGCGCCGCTTCCGGATCAGGATCCTGCCGGGGGACCGCGTGCGCTGCGAGCTCTCCCCCTACGATCTCGACCGCGCCCGCATCACCTACCGGCACCGGTGAGCGCCGGCGAGCTCTCGCTGATCGAGGCGCTGAGGCGGCGGCTGCCTGTGGGCGGGCCGCGTGTGGTGGCCGGCGCCGGAGACGACGCGGCGGTCGTGCTGGCAAAGCCGGTCTGCCTCACCTCCGTGGACGCCCTCGTGCAGGACGTTCACTTTCGACTCGGCCCGGGGCGCTTCAGCCACGCCGACGTCGGCTTCAGGGCGCTTGGCAGCGCGCTCTCGGACCTGGCCGCGATGGGCGTGGCGGCCGGGGAGGCCTATCTGGTGCTCGGCGCATCTCCGGGGCTGACCGAGCCCCAGGCGCTGGCGGTGATCGACGGCGCCTGCGAGCTGGCCGGCGAGCTGGGCGTGAGTCTCGCCGGCGGCGATGTCGTGCGCAGCCCGGTGCTGAGCCTGTGCGTGACCGTGGTGGGCTGGGCCGATTCGGCCGAGGCGCCGGTCTACCGCTCCGGGGCCGCGGCGGGCGATCTGGTCGGCGTGACCGGCGCGCTCGGGGGCGCGGCCGCGGGTCTGGCGCTGATGGATGGGCGCGTCTCGCTGGCGGCGCCGGAGGCGGCGCACGTGCTCGCGCGGGCGCGGCGGCCGCTGCCGCGCCTGGATCAGGGCCTCGCGCTGGCGGGGGCGGGCGCGAGCGCGATGATCGACCTCTCCGACGGGCTGGCAAGCGACGCCGGGCATCTCGCGGCCGCCGGCGGCGTGAGCCTGGAGATCGACCTCTCGCTGCTGCCGCTGGAGGCGGGCGTGGAGGCCGCGGCCGCACAGCTCTCGCTGGAGCCGTGGCGGCTTGCCGCCTGTGGCGGAGAGGACTACGAGCTCTGCTTCTGCGCCGCCCCGGACCGGCGCGAGCCGATCGAGCAGGCGCTGCGCGCGGCCGGCGGGGTTGGGGTGAGCTGGATCGGGCGGGTGCCGGGAGAGGGGCGAGGCGCAGTCTTCAGGAGCGAGGGAGCCGCGGTGCAGATGCAGGGCTTCGAGCACCGCTGGTGAGATCGGGGCCGCTCAGGCCCGGCGAGAGGGTCGCGCCGAAGGCGCCGCTGCGATTGCGCGAATGGATCACGGCGGCGCCGCGCGGCTGCACGCTGGCCAGGCGGGCGAAGACCAGGAACCGCTTTTCGGCGCTGAAGAGCGGGTAGCAGGCCGAGAGCACCACGTGCGGGGTGCTGCTCGGCGCCACCACGGCGGCCACGTCGGCTTCGGGCACGATCCGGTCGTGGGTGACGAGGTAGGTGAAGCGGGCGTAGGGCATCGTGACGAAGATCCGGTCGCCCTTGTGCAGTTCGGTGATGCGCCGGAAGGGCTCGAGCCACGTGGTGCGGTGGCCGGCGATCGCGGTCGTGTCGCCGGCGCCCGGGAACGAGGTGGTGGGGTAGTCCGCCTTGGAGTAGATGCCGGGGCCGAGCTCCAGTTCGGACTCGCCGCTGCCCTTGATGATCGCGTAGCCGATGTGGATGTGGGGGATCGCGATCTTGCCCACGGGGGTGTCGTAGGCGGCGCGGCGTTCCAAGCGCTGCGCGAGGTAGCGCACGCGGCGGCGCTCCGCCCGCAGCGCCTGCAGCGCTTCCCGTTCTCTGTGGGAGGAGCTTCTCTTTCCAGGTGCTGGAGTTGGTGTTCGACGCCTTCCTGGCGCAATGAGGCGATCAGGGCGGTGATCGGCTCGCGCCAGGCCAGCGTGATCGCGGCGTCGGCGATCGCGAGCACGCCGAGGATCACGAGCGTCCATGCGAATGCTTTCGCGGCTGCCATGCCGCGGCGGCGGCGCCTGCGGGGGCGCATGGTGAAAAGGACGTCGGACATGAGCGGATGCCTGCCTAGGGCCTGAGCACTCGCTCACGATAGACCGGCGCCCTGCGCGCACGTGGCACCGGCACCCGGTCCGCGGGCGGTGGGGAAGCGCGCGGAGCCTGGCCTGCGCGGCGGTCGAGGGTCGCGATCGCGATTGCCGCAAACACGCCGAGCGCGATGCTCCACAGCAGCACGCCGCCAAGACCGACAAAGCCACCTCCAACCATAACCATTCCCTCCAGCAGGATCTGGGCGGGCCCGAGGCCGAGCCAGAGCGCGTAGAAGGCGATCAGCAGCGCCAGCGGCGCAAGCGCCGGGACCACGAGCAGCGCGATCTGCCCGGGACGATCGCGCCGCGAGCTCGCATGCGGCCAGAGATGCAGCGCGGGGATCGCCAGCAGGGTCGCGTAGGGGTCGATCAGCCAGACGATGAAAGCCAGCAGGCAGCCGATCAGCAGGGCCGCCGGGGCCGATGCCGGCGGTGCCAGCTTGGCAAGCGCCCGGCAGCAGCCGGCCAGCACGGCGAGCGTGAGGATCAGGGCGAGCGCCGCGCCGAAGCTGAAGTGCAGCCCCGCCGCGCCGAGCGGGTCCGGGGGAGCGTGCAGCAGGCCTGCGAGGCTGAGCAGCCGCAGGGTCGCGGCGCCGAGGGCGAACGGCACGGCGCAGAGCAGCGGCGTGAGCAGCAGGCGGGGCGCCGCGCCACGGCGCCTGCGCGTCAAGCGCACCAGCGCATCGCCGCTCAGCGCCAGCGGGCCGATCAGCAGCGTCAGGGTCAGCAGCGCCAGCGACCACTCCGAAAGCACGCGGCCGGAGAGGTTCAGGCCCGTGGTTTGGGCGGTGCCGATTTCGCCGGCGTGGTCGATCGCGTAGAAGGCGGAGAGGACTCCGCGGCCCGCGGCCTGCAGCTGCGCCTCGCTTGCGACTTCGCGCATGGCGGCGGGGCGTTCTCCGGTCAGGCTGACGCTCACGCTGGGGATCCCGATCGCGTTCAGCGGCCCCTGCGGCCCGACGCTCAGCGGGAGGGCGAGATGGGCCAGCTGGGAGGCCGGGCTCGGCGTGCCGGGCGATAGGCCCATCGTGGCTTTCAAAGCGGAGGAGACGGTGTTCGTCAGGACTTCGGGGGCCAGGCCGAAGGCGGTGGAGAACGGCTGCACCAGCGGACGGTCGGCTTTGGCTGCCGCCAGGTCGCCGAGCGCGATCGCGGCGTCGAGGCTGGCCGCCGAGCCTGGACTGCAGCCAGTTGACGCCGGCCTGCTCGCCGCCGCTGCCGCCGGCGACCCAGATCAGGTAGATCGGGTGCCTGGTCTCGCCCTGGCCCAGCACCGAAGCGATTTCAAGCACAGCGGCGGCGCCGGAGAGCTGCGCGCGCGGGCGGCGGGACGCGATCAGCGCGATCGGCGCGCGGGTGCCCATGCCTGCGCGCTGGGCGATCAGCAGCGCCTGCGGCGTGCCGGCGTGAGCCACGCTGAGGGCGTAGCCGCCGCTGGCGGGCGAGCCCAGGCCGTTCAGCTGCGTGCGCAGGTATTCGAGCAGCCGGCGCTCGCTGCCGCCCAGCGCCGCCATTTGCTCGAGCTGGCCGTACGCGTGCGCGCCTTCGAAGGCTTCGGGGGTCAGCGTCGAGCTCAGCGGCGCCGACGAGCTGGACAGCGAGAAGGCGCAGACCAGCACCGCGGCCAGGACCGGCGCCAGGCAGAGCCTGTAGAGGCGCCAGTTCAGGGGCGCCTGCGGCGGACGTGGGCGCCCGCCGCGCCTCTCCTCCATGGGCACTCTCGCCGCCATGGACACTGGACCATAGTGACCGATGGTGCGGCGGGCCGCATCGGCTATCGTGCCCGCGGTGCTCCAGCCCGTAGCCGTAGGCCACAAGCAGCTTTCCGACTACACGCACATCTGCGGGCGGGGCCTGATCGACGAGATCAGGGAGCTGGCGCAGCCGCTGCAGGGGCGGCGCGTGGTGCACATCTCCGCGACGGCTTTCGGCGGCGGGGTCTCGGAGATCCTCTACACGCTCGTGCCGCTGATGCGCGACGTGGGGCTGGACTGCGAGTGGCAGGTGATCTACGGCCGCGAGGAGTTCTTCAACGCGACCAAGCTGATGCACAACGCGCTGCAGGGCGCGCCGCAGGATCTCGATGAGGATCAGTGGAGCACGTGGCGGCGCTACAACGAGATGAACGCGCGCGAGCTCTCCGGCGGCTGGGACGTGTGCCTGGTGCACGATCCGCAGCCGGCGGCGCTGCACAGCCTGGTGCCCGAGAAGGCGCGCGGGTGGGTCTGGCGCTGCCACATCGACCTCTCCACGCCCAACCCGCAGACGATGCAGCGGCTGCTGCCCTGCATCCGCGACTACCCGGAGTCGATCTTTCACATGCAGGCCTACGTGCCCGCGGGCATGAACGGCCAGGTCAACGTGGTGGCGCCGGCGATCGATCCGCTCACGCCGAAGAACATGGCGCTCTCGCCCGAGGATGCCGCGTATGTCTGCGAGCAGTTCGGGATCGACGTCAACCGGCCGCTGCTCTGCCAGGTCTCGCGCTTCGATCCCTGGAAGGACCCGCTGGGGGTGATCGACGCCTACAGGCTGGTCAAGGAGAGCCTGCCGGAGGTGCCAGCTCGCGCTCGTGGGCTCGATGGCCTCCGACGATCCGGAGGGCTGGGATTACTTCAACGCGACGATCGCGCACGCCGACGGGGACCCCGACGTGCACATCCTCAACAACTTCAACAACGTCGGCGCAGTCGAGGTCAACGCGTTCCAGTCGCACTCCGACGTGCTGATCCAGAAGTCCACGCGCGAGGGCTTCGGCCTGACGGTCTCCGAGGCGATCTGGAAGGGCCGGCCGTTCATCGGCGGCGACGTCGGCGGGATCCCGCTGCAGGTGCAGGACGGCGTCACCGGCTATCTGGTCTCAAGCCCCGAGCAGTGCGCGGTGCGCTCGCTCGAGATCCTCGCCGACCCGGCGCTGGCCAAGGCGCTCGGGCGCCGTGGCAAGGAGCACGTGCGCGCGCACTTCCTGATGCCGCGCTACCTGCGCGACTACCTGAAGATCTTCGGCGAGATGCTGGAGGCGTGAGGTGGCTGGAGGGGGCCTTGGAAAGCCCGCCTCCCCGCTCGTGCTTGTCTCCAACCGCGGCCCGGTCACCTTCCACGAGGGCGGTGAGGTCAGGCGCGGCAGCGGCGGCCTTGTCACCGCGCTGACGGGCCTTGCCTCCCACCGCGAGGCGATCTGGATCGCCTCGGCGATGAACGAGCACGACGCCGCGGTCTCGCAGGCCAACGGCGGCCGGGCCTTTCCGGTGCGCTCGCCCGGCGGCGGCGAATACCAGGTGCGCCTGGTCGCCTCCGACCCGCAGGCATATGACCGCTTCTACAACGTCTTCGCCAACCCGATGCTGTGGTTCATCCAGCACTACCTCTGGGATCTCTCCAATGCCCCGGACATCCGGCGCGAGGAGATCGAGGCGTTCGAGTTCGGCTACAACGCGGTCAACGACGACCTCGCCGGCGCGGTGATCGAGGAGATCGCCGGACAGAAGAGCCCGGTGGTAATGGTCCACGACTACCACCTCTACACGCTGCCGCGGATCGTGCGCAGCGCGCGCCCCGACGCCTTCCTGCACCACTTCATCCACATCCCCTGGACCCAGCCGGACTCCTGGCGGGTGCTGCCCTCCAGCATCAGGCGGGAGATCTTCGCCGGCGTGCTCTGCAACGACATCGTCGGCTTTCACACCCGCTCCTACCGGCGCAACTTCCTGCAGTGCTGCCGCGACCTGATGGAACTGGAGGTCGATTTCGAGCGCGGCGTCGTGGTCTTCGAGGGCAGGGAGGTGTGGGTGCGCGCCTACCCGCTGCCGATCGACCACGTGGCCACGCGAGCGCTGGCGCAGGGGCCGCGGGTGAAGGTCTTCGAAGAGGGGCTGCTGCGCCGCCGGCGGGACTTCCTGATCCTGCGCGTGGACCGCGCCGACCTCTCCAAGAACGTTCTGCGCGGATTCTCCGCCTTCGACCTGTTCCTGGAGCAGCATCCCGAGTTCAGCGAGCGGGTGACGTTCATGGCGCAGATGATGCCTTCGCGGACCGATGTGCCGCAGTATCAGGAGTACCTGGAGCGGATCGAGGCGCTGGTGGCCGTGGTCAACCATCGTCACGGGACCCCGGATTGGATGCCGATCCAGCTGAAGCTGCGCGACGACGTCGAGGAGGCGATGGCCGCCTACCGCCACTACGACGTGCTGCTCGTCAACGCGATGTTCGACGGCATGAACCTCGTGGCCAAGGAGGGGCCGATCGTCAATACGCGCGATGGCGTCTGCATCCTCTCCGAGAACACCGGCGCGCACGAGGAGCTCGCCGAGTATGCGCTCTCGGTCAACCCCTTCGACATCCAGGAGCTCGCCAACTCGATCCATGCGGCGCTCTCGATGCCGGCGGCGCAGCGCAGCGAGCGCGCGGCGGGGCTGCGCCGGATCGTCACCTCCCGTGATCCGGGCGACTGGATCGACGATCAGCTGGCCGACATCGCCGCGAAGAGGGGCGCCCACCCACCCGGCACCCACCCGCCCACGGGGTAGGGCCGCCGCTGGTATCATCGGCCGCCGCGATGAGCCAGGCTCCAATCACATACGACCTCGTGCTGCTGCTCGACCCGCTGGCGGACGAGCCGGTGCGCGCCAAGGTGCTCGCTGACGCGAAGGCGGCGATCGAGGCCGGCGGCGAGCTGCTGCGCCAGGACGACTGGGGTCTGCGGGCGCTGACCTACCCGATCGGGCATCGGACCGAGGCCAACTACCACCTCTTTCAGTTCCATGTGCGCGAGAAGAGCATGCTCGACGATCTCGACCGCTCGCTGCGGCTGACCGACGAGGTGCTGCGCTTCATGATCAGCAAGCTCGCGGCCGGTACGCCGGAGGCGCCGCCGAACCCGGACACGCGCGCGCGGCACACGCCTGAGTCCGAGCCTGAGCCCGCTGCGGCGTAGCCAGACCGGCGGCTCTCGCTAAACTCGCGGCATGGCGAGCGGACAGATCGGCGAGCAGCGGGGAGCGGCCGATGCGCAGGGCCTGCGCAGGACCGACGTGCTGAAGGCATCCCCGCCGATGTTCGAATCGCGGCTGCTCGACTTCTTCTCGCGGGTGCACCCGTCGGTGCCGGTGCTGATCTTCGGGCCGGCGATCGTGGCGATGGAGGTTTGGAGCCTTTCCAAGGTGACCGTTGCGCTGAGCGTCGGCCTTTTCGCGGGCGGCTACATGCTCTGGACGCTGTTCGAGTACTGGCTGCACCGCCTCGTCTTCCACTTCGAGCCGCAGAAGGGGTTTGGGGCCAGGCTGCACTGGATCATCCACGGCGTCCACCACGATCATCCCAACGACCCGTTGCGGCTGGTGATGCCACCCGCGGTGAGCGTGCCGCTGGCGGCGATCGTTTTCGGGGTCATGTGGCTGGTGGCGGGCGGGAGCTACGCGCCGGGGCTTGCGGCCGGCTTCTTCGCGGGGTACCTCGTCTACGACATGCTCCACTACGCGCTGCACCACACGGTGCCGAGCGGTCGCCTGGGCAAGGCGCTGCGCGAGCGGCACATGCGCCACCACTTCCAGGACGACACCAAGGGCTTTGGGATCTCGGCGCCCTATTGGGATGAGGTCTTTGCGACCTCGCCGATGAGCCGGACCAGCGCGGACGACGCCAAGCACACCTGACGCCGGCGGCTCATATTCGCAGCGACGCGTCGTCGAGCTCGAGGTCCATCACGCGCGCAACACGGTCCATGTCCGCGTCGTGGGCGAGCAGCGCGGCGCGTTGCCGCCATGCGACCGCGGCAATCATGCAGTCGATCATCCCCCGTGGGGTGACACCGGCGGCGCGGCAGCGACGGTAGATCCTCACCGCGCCGTCGAAGTCGGTCACGACATCGAAGCTCAGCAGCTCGACGCTGTCCAGGAGCCGCCGCAGCTGCTCTTCACGCCGATCGTCTCGCGCGCCCGACAGCACCTCCATGACGATCGGCTCGGTGACCGCGACGGACGCGCCTGTTTCGATCAGCTCTTTGAGACGGTGATCTGGCGCGCTGCCTGTGGCGCGGTCATACTCGACCCAAGCGGAAGTGTCCGCGAGTATCACGCCAGCTGAGGTGGCGGCACATCGGTGGGCGGCTCTGCGATCGCGTGCGCCCCCTCCATTGCCAGAGCTTCCTCGCGAGTCATGGGCTGCCCTGCGAGATGGCGCAACGCAAGGTTGACGGCAGCGGTCTTGGTCCGCAGGCGGTAGCGGCGCATGATCGCCGAGACATAGGTCTCCTCGATCTCGATGTTCGTCCGCACAGCACTCATACACCAATCGTACACCATCGGCCACCCAGGCGAGCGCAAAAGCTGCCAAATAGCGGCCTGGCGGCCTGCGCGCCAGAGTGTGCCGCCTGCCCCCGCTCTAGACTCGAAGACGATCCGCGCACGAGGCGCGGGCGAGGCCCCACGCGCATAGACCGAGGGCATAGAGACAGTCGAGAAAGCAGAGGAGCAGCCGTGGCCGCCACCAACATCAACCGCGTGATCATCACCGGCAACCTGACCAGAGATCCCGAGCTGCGGGCGCTGCCCAGCGGCACTTCTGTCTGCGAGCTGCGGATCGCCTGCAACACGCGCCGCAAGAACGGCTCCACCGGCGAATGGGAGGACAGGCCCAACTACTTCAACGTCAAGGTCTGGGGCCCGCAGGGCGAGAGCTGCTCGCGATTCCTCTCCAAGGGCCGCCCCGTCGCGATCGACGGGCGCCTGGAATGGCGCGAGTGGGAGACCCAGGAGGGCGCAAAGCGCCAGGCGATCGATATAATCGCCGACTCGGTGCAGTTCCTCGGCTCGCGCGAAGACGGCCAGAGTGGCGGCTTTGCGGGATCCGGACCAGCCCGCAGCGGCGAGGTTCCGGTGGATGAGCGCGACTACGAGCCGACCTCCGTGGGCTCGGCAGCCGACGAGGACATCCCCTTCTAGACCCAAAACGCAAGCGAAACAGCGAGGAATCGACTCGGTATGGCCAAGGCACGTGGACGCGGCAAGCCCCGGCGCAAGGAGAAGCGCGGCATCCAATCCGGAGGCCGGCGCAAGCCATGCCCGCAGTGCCGCGACAAGATCGAGCAGGTTGACTACAAGGACATCGCCTCGCTGCGCCGCTTCGTCTCGGACAAGGGCAAGATCCGCTCACGCCGGATCACCGGCGCCTGCCGGCGCCATCAGAGCCAGATCGCCAAAGCCGTCAAGCGGGCGCGCACGCTGGCGCTGCTGCCCTACGTCAACGAGGGCGGCCGCGACGATCACCCCAGCGGCCACCGGCGCGACCGCGGCGACCGCGAACGCTAGGAAGCTCTCGATGCCCGAGGCGATCCTGCTCCAAGACGTTGACCCGCTCGGCACCAAGGGCGCCGTCGTCGACGTCTCCAAGGGCTACCTGCGCAACTTCCTGATCCCGCGCAAGCTCGCCCAGCCGGCGACCAAGGGGGCGGTCGAAGATGTCCGCCAGCGGCAGTTGGCGGCAGAGCGCGCCGCCCGCCACGCCGAGGAGAAGGCGCAGGAGAACGCGGCGCTGCTCGGCAAGACGGTGATCACGATCTCCGCCCAGGCAGGTCCCGATGGACGCCTGTTCGGCTCGGTCGGCCCCCAGGACATCGCGACCGCGATCAAGGACGCGCGCGGCCTGAAGCTCGACCGTCACAGGGTCTTCCTGCCCGAGCCGATCAAGAACCTCGGCACCTACATGGTCGTGGTCGAAGTCGTGGACGGCGTGACCGCCACGGTCAAGACCATGGTCGTCGCGCAGAAGTAGGCGCCTTTGGCGGGCAGGACGCCCGCAGCCTCACCGCCGGGAGCATATGTCGCATGCGGGTGCCGGCATGCTCACAGAACGTCCGCGCAACCGGGCACGGCCGCGCCGGCCCGCGTCTGACGACCACAGCGCTGGATACGATCAGATCGTGAGCACCCAAGCCATGAGCGACAAGACCAACGGGCGTTTCGATACCGCGCTCTTCACGGTCGCGGAGGCAGCGCGCTTCCTTGGTGTACCCACGACCACTTTCGCAACGTGGGCGAAGGGCTACGTTCGCAGGCCGCCGAGCCGGCCAGCGGTGATCGGCGCGCCGATCGTCACGAGCTTTGCCGCCGAGCACGGGTATCCCTCGATCCCATTCGTAGGCCTTGCCGAGGCGATGGTGCTTGCAGCGTTCCGTCATGGCGGCGTGAGCCTTCAGCACATCCGACGAGCGGTCGCGATCATCGAGAGGGAAGTCGGTCTCGAGCACGCACTCGCCTCGCAGCGTCTGTATACCGACGGCGCAGTCATCCTCTACGACTATGCGGAGGCTGAGCAGGACGAGCAACTCGGCGGATTGACCGAGGTCGTATCCCGGCAGCGTGTCTTCGCGCCGGTAGTCGAGGAGTACCTGAAGCGGATCGAGTACGGCAAGGATGGCTGGGCGGTGCGCGTGGTCTCGCCGGCCACGACGCGGCCAGTGGTCCTCGTAGACCCGAAGCGGTCCTTTGGCCAGCCGATCTTCATTCGCGGCGGCGTCCGGGTGGAGGACGTGCTCGACCGCTGGCGGGCTGGCGAGTCGCTGGCCGAGGTCTCCGACGACTTCGGCGTTCTTGGCGAGGACGTCGAGGACATCCTGCGTGTCAGCCTCCCCGCCGCCGCTTGAGTTCTTCGTCGATCGCAGCCTTGGTCGGCATCGGATGCCGCAGGCCCTGCGTGAGGCCGGCTGGACGCTTCGCACGCACCACGAGGTCTACGGGGAGCGCGACGAACGGGTTTCCGACGTTGAGTG
Organism: uncultured Actinomycetota bacterium; assembly: GCA_963725915.1. GTDB lineage: Bacteria > Actinomycetota > Thermoleophilia > Solirubrobacterales > Solirubrobacteraceae > Palsa-744. The sequence goes on from CAVSAL010000001.1 coordinate 60,906, forward strand.
GCTTGAGCTCTGCGGCCGTGAGGGCCTTCCTGTGCTTACAAAGGACCGGCGTCTGCGCTACCGGCCGGCGGAGATCGAGGCGATCCGGCGCCTCGACGTGCGCGCCTTCGTCCTCACCGGTGGCAGCCTCCGCGCAATCGAGCAGGCCGCTCGCTTTCAGCGAAGCCGGCTGCGCATCGAGGCGGCGTGTGCCGCCCCGGGCCCGTTCGTCTATGCCGTCCACGCCGACCGGATCGTGAGAATCTTCCCCGTGTGACCACGACCGCTCGGCCGAGCGGCTCTGAATGCGCACCCCATCCTGGCCGCATAGCCCCCACTTTGCGGCAACGGCCAGGCTGGACGGCCGGCCGCGCGCCTAGACTCGGATGCGCGATGAGCACCACGACGACAAATGGGGGCGGCCCAGCACCCGGCACCGCGAACGGCGCCACGATCGTGCCTCCGCACAACCTCGACGCCGAGCAGTCGGTGCTCGGCGCGATCCTGCTCTCCGACCGCTCGCTCTACGCGCTGGTGATCGAGGAGGGCCTGAAGGCCGAGGACTTCTACCACGAGCGCAACGGCCTGATCTACGCCGCGATGCTTGCGCTCTACAACGAGAACGAGCCCGTCGACGTGCTCACGGTCACCGACCGGCTGCGCCAGAGCGGGCAGCTGGAGCGGGCCGGAGGGCAGGCCGCGGTGGACGAGCTGACCGCGGCGGTGCCGGCCGCCGGCCACGCCCGCCGCTACGCCCAGATCGTGCGCGAGAACGCGCTGCTTAGGCGGCTGCTCTCCGCCTCCTATGAGATCCAGGGCAGCGTCCTAGGTCACGGGACCGCGCCGCGCGAGCTCGTCGAGCAGGCCGAGAAGGCGATCCTCGAGGTCGCAAGGGACGACCGCCAGCAGGACTTCCGGGCAATCGAGGAGGTGCTGCACGAGGAGCTCGACAAGCTGCACCGCCTCTCCACCGAAGGCACCTCGCTGACCGGCACCCCATCGGGCTTCAAGGACCTCGACGAGATGACCGGCGGCTTTCAGCCCGGCAACCTGATCATCATCGCCGCCCGCCCCGCGATGGGCAAGAGCGCGCTCGTGTGCAACATCGCCGAGAACGCCGCGGTCGAGCACGGGCGCCCGGTCGCCCTGTTCTCGCTGGAGATGGCGGAGGCCGAGCTTGCCCAGCGCTTCGTCGCCTCCCAGGCGCGGATCAAGGGCGAGGAGCTGCGCAAGGGCCGGGTCGCAGAGCAGCGCTGGCCGAAGATCCTGAAGGCCTCCGAGCGCCTGGCGGAGTCGCCGTTGTGGGTGGACGACTCAAGCGACGTCGGCATGCTCGAACTGAGGGCCAAGGCGCGCCGCCTGCACACCCAGGCGCCCGGCGGCCTTGGCCTGATCATCATCGACTACCTGCAGCTGATGCGCACCGACAGCCGCTACGACAGCAGGGTGACGGCCGTCGGCGAGCTCTCCCGCGGCCTGAAGATCCTGGCCCGCGAGCTCGGCGTGCCGGTGATCGCGCTTTCGCAGCTCTCTCGCGCGGTCGAGCAGCGCCCCGACAAGCGCCCCCAGCTCTCGGACCTGCGCGAGTCGGGGAACCTCGAGCAGGACGCCGACCTGGTGATGTTCATCTACAGAGACGAGTACTACGACAAAGAGTCCGAGCGCCCCGGCGAGGCCGACCTGATCATCGCCAAGCACCGCAACGGCGCCACCGGCGACGTCACGCTCACCTTCCAGAAGGAATACCCGAAGTTCATGAACTACGCCGGCGAGCGCTACGCGGCGTGAGCGCGCAGGCCCACCAGCCGTGGGAGGGCGACGGCGAGCGCTGCCCGTTCGGGCTCTGCGACGGCAGCGGCTTCATCGTCGATGAGGCCAGCAACACCGCCACCGACTGCCGCTGCCGGCGCGGGCGAATCGCCAGGGCGCGCTCGGCGCGGCTTGAGGCGCGAATCCCCCGCCGCTATGTCGGCCTCTCCTTCGAGCAGCTGGAGGGCGACATGCTCAGCGCCTTCCCCGAGCAGATCAGGGTCGTGCGGCGGTTCGTGGCGCAGATCTCCGAAAACCTCGATGAGGGTAGGAGCATCTGGGTGATGGGCGACGTGGGCACCGGCAAGACCGCGCTTGCGATGCTCATATCAAAGGCCGCGCTGCAGGCCAGCAGGACGGTCGCGATCTACTCGCTGCCGCGGCTGCTCAATCTGATCAGGGAGTCGATCGAAGGAGAGGACGGCGTCGTCGGCTTCCTGGACAGGCTCTGCGCCGTTGACCTGCTGCACATCGACGACGTCGGCGCCGAGAACAGGACCGACTGGGCGCTGGAGCAGCTCTACTCGATCGTCAACACCCGCTACGAGGACGGCCGCTCGATCGTGATGACGACCAACCTCGACCCCCACGAGCTGGCCGAGCAGATCGGGCAGCGCACCGTCTCGCGGCTGGTGGAGATGTGTGGCGACCCGCTGCCGCTGTACGGCACCGACCGGCGGCGGGAGCTGCGGCTGCCGACCCAGCTCGGCTGACGGCCGCGCCTGACCGGGCCTGCGGCCGCGGAGATCGCCGACACGACCTCCGCGCTGGAAACAATCGCTTGTTCGTGTGGTGCCAAAATGCCATGCCTGCCTCGCTACGTGCGATCGCGTCGCGCTTGCGATTGACCATCGGCCGCAGCGGTGCAACCGTTGGGCCGAGTGTGCGGCAAAGCCCGCCCTTTGCGATGGTCGAGTCTGTGCGCGATGGCGCACGATCAAAGAATCGAAGGAGGCGTAATGCTCAAGCGTCTAATGGTGCTGTGCTTGCTGCTGGCAGTGCCGACGATCGGGTGTTTTGAGGCGACAACGGCCTCGGCCCAGAGATGGATATTAGAAGAATGCGTCGAAGAAACGAACGGAGAATATTATGAATACGACCTCTTGTGGAACCGTTGCTTAAGGAAAGCGGACCCGCCGAAAACCGGCTACTACGGAATCAAACTCGTTGCACATACTTCGGCCGTGCCTGCGTTAATAGCGAGTGGCGCGGAATTCTTATTTGAAGACGCAGGTGCTAAAACAGCAGTTGTCTGCGAAATTTCGGGCGGCGGAGGAACTGTGTCGCCCGGAGCAGAAGGGACCGTCAAAGAAATTACGGGCACCAGTTGCAAAGAAGACGTCGGTGAATGCGCTAAACCGAGCGCAAAATCGTTGCATCTTCCCTGGAAGACCGAACTGAGGTTATCTGGCAGCGAAGTCCGTGATTTAACATTAAGTGGCGGCAGCGGAGAACCCGGATGGGCGATCGAATGCGAAGTCGCCAAAATCTTCAAAATCACCGACGAATGCACCGGCATGACAGACACGGGGACGACCGCCGTCGAAAGCGGCATCGAAGCAACGTTTGACGAGCATTCGGCCGCGGTCAATTGCAGTGTCGGGGGAACGGGAACGGGCCATGTGCGAGGTCAATTCATCGTGCAGAAAGGAACAGGAGGCTCCGTGCTGGCGATCGAACCGTGACGCAACCCGGATCGGAAGCGTAGGCAACGAGGCGGCTCGGACCTCCGGCCCGGCGTGAAGAGCGCACTCGTCGTAGAGCACCCTCGCCGGCGGCCGCCACGCGCGGTCGCCGGCGTCGCCGAGCGCAGTCAGAGCCTCGATAGACTGCGCACCGGAATGCCAGGCATCGTGATAGTCGGCGCCCAGTGGGGCGATGAGGGCAAGGGCAAGATCACCGACCTGCTCGCCGAGCGGGGCGACGCGGTCGTGCGCTTCCAGGGCGGCAACAACGCCGGGCACACGATCGTCCGGGAAGGGGTGGAGTGGAAGCTGCACCTGATCCCCTCGGGCATCCTGCATCCCGGCAAGCGCTGCGTGATCGGCAACGGCGTCGTGATCGACCCGAAGGTGCTGATCGACGAGCTTGACACCCTGCGCTCGCGCAAGGTCGACGTCTCCGGCCTGAGGATTTCCGCCAACGCCCACCTGATCATGCCCTACCACCTGCTGCTCGACTCCGCCGGCGAGGCGAAGCTCGGCAGCCTGCAGATCGGCACGACCAGGCGCGGCATCGGCCCCTGCTACGCCGACAAGGCCGCGCGCCTGGGAATCCGGCTCCAGGACCTGCTCGACGAGAAGATCCTCAAGAAGAAGATCGTCGCCGCGATGGAGCCCAAGAAGCTCTCGCTGCGGCCCTTCGAGAAGGACCCCTCGCTCGACCTGAAGGCGATGACCGAGGAATACCTGACCTACGGGCATCAGCTCGAGCGCCACATCGCCGACACGTCCAAGCTTCTGTGGGAGCTGCTGGAAGCCGACTCCACGGTGATCTTCGAGGGTGCCCAGGGCGCGATGCTCGACATCGACCACGGCACCTATCCGTTCGTGACCTCCTCCAACCCGATCGCGGGCGCCGCGTGCATCGGGTCAGGTGTGGGTCCCAGGGCGATCGACGAGGTCTGGGGGGTCAGCAAGGCCTACACGACGCGCGTGGGCGCGGGGCCGTTCCCCAGCGAGCTGCATGACGAGACCGCCGAAGAGATCAGGACCAAGGGCGGAGAGTTCGGGACCACCACCGGGCGGCCGCGGCGGACCGGCTGGCTCGACCTGGTCGCGCTTCGCTACGCCGCGCGGCTGAACACGCTCACCGCGCTTGCGATCACCAAGCTGGACGTGCTCTCAGGCTTCGAGACGATCAAGGTCTGCACCAGCTACAGGGGGATCGAGGGCGCCGAGTTCGACGACTTCCCCTACCACCAGACGGTGCTGCACCACGCCGCCGCCGAGCTGACCGAGATGCCCGGCTGGAAGCAGGACATCGGCGAGTGCCGCAGCGCGGCCGAGCTGCCCCGGGAGGCGCTCGACTATCTCGCCTTCGTCGAGGAGTACCTGCGTGTGCCGATCGCGCTGATCGGCGTGGGCCCGGGGCGAGAGCAGATCATCTGGACCGAGGCGGGCCAGGGAACGATGCTCGCAGGCACGGCCGCTCAGCGGCCCTGACGACGCTTGCACGAACGGCTTCTTCACGGTGAATGTCACGGTGAATATGTCAATGAAGCCTGCGCGCCTTGGGGCACTGCAAGGGTTGGCACCGTGGCGCAGGCCTTGACCAAGGTTCCAATCTCTGCCACAGTCTCGGCATGCGCTGGACGCCACCCCAAGCAGAGCCGCAACCGGGAGACCAGTTCGGTCCTGTCCTGCGGCGCGTCCGCACGGAGCGGGGCCTGACCCAGGAGCAGCTTGCCGAAGTCAGCGGCCTGCATCGCACGGAGATCAGCCTGCTGGAGCGCAGCGAACGCAAGCCGCTGCTGGAAACAATCGTGGCGCTCTGTCGCGGCCTTGGCCTCACCCCCGCCGAACTTCTGCACGAAGTCAAGATCTAGGAACCGGCGCCGGCCCGCCAGGGATGGCCTCCCGGCAGGGGATTCTGTTGTATGCTTGGCGCACATCCTTGAGCGGATCGTTACAACGCCGCGGCGGTGCTCAAAGGAGCGGCCGGTCTCGGCGAGGAGGGGAACGGCAATGCCTTACACCGACATCGTGAAGGCAAGGGCAATCAAGCGCGCGGGCCGCGCCTGCGAGATGTGCGGCGTGCCGCTCAGATTCGAATCGGCCAACTACGTCAGCGCCCATCCGATCTTCGGCGTGCTCTTCGACCAGGACGACTGCTGCGTGCTCTGCGACGACTGCCTCGCCGATCTGGAGCCCGAGACGCGGGCCGCGTGCGAAGCTCAGCTGCCGCCGCAGGAGAGCAGGGCCGACGCCTGGCTGCCCAAGCAGGACCCCGACGGCGACATGTGCGCCTAGGGCGAGCCTGGACGGCGCAGGCCCGATGTGGGATCGTTGGGACGTGAGACAGATCGACTCGCTCACGGGGGCGCCGCAGCGCCGGGACGCTCGATGAGGGTTTCGGCGGCCGGCCAGATCCTGCAGCTCGACGATCGCAGGCCGGCGATCATGGGCATCGTCAACGTCGGGCAGGACTCGGTCGCCGATCCGCTGCGCCTCTGGACGCTCGAGGACCAGCTGCGAGTCGCGCGCAGGCAGATCGAGCAGGGCGCGCGGATCATCGACGTCGGCGCGCAGTCCGGTCGCACCGACACCGAGCCGATCTCCGCCGAGTGCGAGATCGAGCTGCTGCTGCCGCTCGTGCGGGCGCTCGCCGCCGAGGGCGCGATCGTCTCGGTGGACACCTGGCGCGCCGAGGTCGCTGCCGCCGCGGTGCAGGCGGGCGCCGGGATCGTCAACGACGTCAGCGGCCTGGCCGATCCTGATATGGCGGGCGTGATCGCCCGCAGCGGTGCGGCGCTGGTGCTGATGCACACCCGCGCCGCGCCCAAGCGCGCCGACTTCCCCGGCTACCGGGACCCCGTCGCCGACGTGATCGGCATGCTCCAAGAGCTGATCGAGCGGGCGTCCGACGCCGGCGTCGCCTTCGAGCAGCTGATCCTCGATCCCGGCCTCGACTTCGCCAAGACCCCGCAGGAGTCGATCGAGGCGATGCGGCGACTGGAGGAGCTGCGGCGGCTCGATCGTCCGCTGCTGCTGGCGGTCTCGCGCAAGTACTTCCTCGGCATGCTGACCGGCCGCGGGCCGGTAGACCGGCTGGCCGGCACGCTGGCGGCGCTGTCCTTCGGCGTGGATGCAGGCGCGCAGATCGTACGGGTGCACGACGTCGCGGAGGCCGCCGACTTCCTGACCGTCAGGGCGGCGCTGCGCGGAGAGGGTCTTGCCGAGATGGTCGGCGATCCGGGCGATCAGACGCTGAAGTGGCTGCCGCCGAAGCTGGGCGGCAAGGACAGTCCGGCGCAGACAGGAGCACGGGCCAGCTGAGCGACAACGGCAAAGGGGGCGCAGATGGCGATCAAACCGCAGACCGGACCGAGGGAGTGCTTTGCGCACAACCTGATCTCCCTGCGCGTGGGCATGGGCCTCTCCCAGCAGGACCTCGCCCGCCGCTGCGGGCTCAGCCGCACCGAGATCAGCCTCTTCGAGCGACGTGCACGCTCGCCGCGGCTGGAGCTGATCGTCGCCCTGGCCAAGGCGCTGGAGGTGGAGCCCGGCGAGCTTCTCGAAAGCCCCGCCGCGGCGCGCTACGACCAGGCGCCGGGCGGCTGATCCTGCTCTGAGCGGCGCCCGAGCCATTCGGCGTCGGCGCCGGCGATCACGGCCTCGGCCGCCTGCTCGCCGCCGAGGTGGGGCGCGAGCAGGAAGAACGCGATGTGGTTGGCAAGCGCCGGCAGGCGCGTGAATGCGTCGGCCGCCACGGCCCACGTGAGCACCTCGTGCACGGCGCCGGGCAGCGCCTCTCCCACCAGCGCGCCGGCATGCAGCGGCGGCGGCGCCTTCTCCAGCGCGACCGCCACGATCTGCTGCGAGATCGCCGCATGCCGGGCGGCCGACACCTCGGGAACCAGGGAGAGTCGCAGCAGCACGAGCTTGGTCAGCTGACGGTGAGCGTCGAGATGGCGCAGGCTCTCCACGACCGCCAGCCGCACCGACTCCGGCCAGTGGGTCCCGCGCGCGGCGCCGGCGGCCAGGACGACGGCGTTTTCCTGCGCGAACCGGTCGACGATCTCGGTGACGCAGGCGCCAAGGCCGCCGTACACCTGCTCGAAGCGCACGGCGGAGACGCCCGCGAACCGGGCGACAGTCTCGCCGTCGAGCGCGTCGCGCTCCGGCTGGATCATCAGCTGGGCGACGGTGTCGAGCACGCGCGAGCGCTCGTTGCGGTCGTGGAAGATCGCCGGCGGCGAACGGTGCAGACGCGGCCGGGCCGGGCCGGGCGCGGGCGGCCGCTCGGGCGCCGAGGTGCGACCGGAGATCGGCAGTCGCGCCGCCGCGATCGAACGGTGGCATTCGATCCATTCGTGCAGATCGTCGGCGAGCTGCGCGATCTCGCTCTCTCTGCCTTCTCTGAGCCGCAGGTGCAGGATCTGGCGCATCCCGCCGGTCAGCGCGCGCGGCGTCAGCCGCGAGGTGGCAAAGCCCTCGGGGTGCAGCTGGAAGCCCATCACCAGCGCGCGTTCGTGGTAGGCCACGACCTCGCGCACGTGGTCGGCGACCTCGGGGCCGCCCGTGAGGGAATCGACCAGCACCGCGCGGGCGGCGTCCGGGTGCTCCTGGACGTGGCGCAGCAGCGCGTGGCAGGACTCCCGCAGACGCCTGCTCCATCCACGGACGGTCACCCAGGCGCTCAGCGTCGCCGAGCGCGATTCCTGCAGCGAGTAGGAGCAGGCGTCGCAGAAGCAGTCCACGAGATCCTCGTAGAAATGGTGGAAGGTCTCCTGCGAGCAGCCGGAGAGCTCGCTGACGCGGGCGATCGTGATCGCCTCGTAGCCGCCGTCGGCCATCGCCTGGACGAACGCAATGCACAGTCGCTCGCGCTGATGCTGCTCCTGCTGCTCGGAGCTGTCGCGGTGTTCGTTCTCGCTGCTCATGTGTCTCCCCTCCAAAAGCATGCCGACCAGCGAGGGCGGCAGATCGTTGCGCCGGCTCGCCCGTGCCGGTACCTCAGGACCATTCGAAAACTAAGTGATGTCCGTGTGTCCGTCAACAGTCGGAAACATCGAACTGGAACTGGTCGGGAGCGCAGCGTCGGCGCAGGCGCGCCGGCTGCTTCCCATCAGCAGTTGCCCGACCCGCGCGGCGGCCAAATCCGGATGCCGGCGGCGCGCGCCGGCCCTTCGGGCACGAGCTCGACGAGCTGTTCTCGCTGACCTGCGCCGAGGCGATCGAGGCGGGCTCAGAAGGGCGAGACGACCGGCTCGCCGCGCAGCAGCGCCCAGGGCGCCTCGTGGGCGATCCATGCGACCTGCTCGGGCGTGCGGACGTCGCGCAGCCGCTCCACGGCCGCGCTGATGGCCACCGGGCGGCCCTCGTAGGCGGAATGGCTGTCGCTGCCGAGCAGGTGCAGCAGGCCCTTGCCGGCGAACTGCAGCGCGAGATCGCCGTGCACGCCGGTCAGGAACGCCGCCGTCCACTGGATCAGGCTGCCGGCTTCGGCAAGCTTGCGCAGGCGGTCCTCGAAGTCCTCGCCGGCGTGGCGCTCGGGGTGGGCGATCAGGACCTGCAGGCCTTCGTCGCGCAGGCGCTCCGCGAGTTCCTGGAGGTCGTCGGAGAGCGGTCCCGGCGCCGGCTCGAGCAGCAGGCCGTCCTTGCCGGCGAGCGTGACCGCGCGCAGCATCGGAGCGTCGAGCCACAGCGCGGCGCGCTCGGCGACCTCGCCGCCGCGGGCGACCGTGACCGGGATCTCCCGTTTCGAGATCGCGTCGTTGAGGACGCCGAGGCGGACGGCAAGCTCCCCGACCCCGATGTCGTGGTCTTCGCGTATGTGCGGGGTCGCGCATACGACCGCGATCCCGTCCTCGGCGGCCTGGCGCGCCATCGCGAGGCTCTCGACGAGATCCAGCGCGCCGTCGTCGAGCGCGGGCAGGATGTGGCAATGGACATCGACGAGGCCTGACGGCTGACCCTCCACGGTCTGCTCATGCTAGTCGCCGCGGCTGGCGCCGCAATGTGCTGCGCCGCGGATCGCTGCAATATGCTGCGCCGCGGATGGTGCAGGCGCTGCGCACACCCGAGGAGGCGCTGGAGGAGCTTCCCGATTTCCCGTTCCGGTCGCGCTACCGCGAGCTGGAGGGCCTGCGGCTTGCGCATCTGGACGAGGGCGAGGGGCCGCCGGTGCTGTTCATGCACGGCGAGCCGACCTGGTCGTTTCTGTGGCGCAAGGTGATTCCGCCGGTGCGCGCGGCCGGCTTTCGCTGCATCGCACCCGACCTGCCGGGCTTCGGCCGCTCGGACAAGCCCTGCGAGATCGACTGGTACAGCTACGACCGGCACACACAGATCGCTGCGAGCCTGCTCGAGGACCTCGATCTGAGCGGAGCGAGCATCGTCGTCCACGACTGGGGCGGCCCGATCGGCCTGCGGCTTGCCGTCGAGCACGCGGAGCGGATCGATCGGATCGTGATCCTCGACACGGGCCTCTTCACCGGGCATCAGCGGATGAGCGATGCCTGGATCGCCTTCCGGGACTTCGTCGCGCGCACGGAGGATCTGCCGGTCGGCTTCCTGGTCAAGAGCGCCTGCAAGCAGGATCCGGGCGAGCAGGTGATCGCCGCCTACGACGCGCCGTTTCCGACTGCGGCCAGCAAGGCCGGCGCGCGCGCCTTCCCGCTGATGATCCCGCAGGAGCCCGACGCTCCGGGAGCATCTGCGGGGCAAGCGGTGCTGGCGGCGCTGCGCGAGGATCGCAGGCCCACGCTGATGCTGTGGGCCGACTCCGACCCCGTGCTGCCGCTGAAGACCGGCGAGCAGTTCGCCGCGGCGATCGGCCGGCAGCCCCCGCGCGTGATCGAAGACGCCTCCCACTTCCTCCAAGAGGACAAGGGCCCGGAGATCGGCGCGCTGATCGCCGATTGGTTGAGGGCTCAGTCCTGAGAGGCCTCGCCGGCAAGCGGCGCCGGCGCGGCGGCGGGCGCGGCGCCGAGCGCCGGCTCTGAGGCCGCGGCGCGCAGCTCGTAGCCGCGGCGCACCGAGGCGTCGGCGCCGGCCAGCACCATGTCGGCCTTCATCGCTCTGGCGATCGCCTCGGAGATGCGGCGGGGCAGCAGCATGCCGAGCGTCTGGGTGGCGCGCGCGGACTTCGGCACCCACACTTCGACCAGCCCGCGCCGGAGCGCGTCGAGGATCGCCTCGGCGACGTCTGCGGGCTGCAGGTTGCGCATGCCGCGCGCCTGGCCGAGACCCGAGCCGAGCTCGGTGTCCACGACGAACGGCATCACATAGCTGATGCCGATGTCGGCCTTCATCAGGCGCAGCTCGCCGCGCACCGCCTCGGTCAGGCCGATCACTGCGTGCTTGGTCGCCGAGTATGTGGCGCCGCCGGGGGCCCCGTACTTGCCCGCCTGAGAGGAGATGTTGACGATGTGGCCGCGGTCGCGGGGGACCATCCGCTCCAGGGCGAGCTTGGTGCCGAGGATCACGCCGCCAAGGTTGATGTCGATCATCCGCCTGGCGGTGAGGTCGTCCTCGTCGATGAAGCGGCCGACCTGCATGATGCCGGCGTTGTTGATCAGCACGTCGAGCGGGCCGAGCTGCTCTTCCACCCCGTCGAGGAAGGCCGTGAAGGAGGCGCGGTCGGTCACGTCGAGCGGCAGGGCAACGGCGCTTGGGCCGATCTCGGACGCCGTCTGAGTGGCGGCCTGCAGGTCGAGGTCTCCGATCGCCACCCGCATGCCTCGGGCGGCGAGCAGCGTCGCCGTGGCGCGGCCGATCCCGCGCGCGCCGCCGGTGATCGCGACGGTCTGTCCTGCCAGTACCCGCGTCTGCCGAGCCATCCTGCTCCCTCCAATCAATTAAAAAAGAGGCTACCCGAGAACCGATTGTGCGAGACCGCACCTTCTGCGCGATCGCCGTGTTCTGCACTTCGAAGGACCTGTGGGAGCAAGGTCCGCTGGAGAGGGGCATCCGCCGCCCGGGCGACATGGAAGAGCGCCCGGGCACGGATGCCGAGCGGGCCGCCGGTGTGTCTTCTCAGTCGAGCTTGAGCTCGAGCAGCAGCGCCGTCACGACGCCGTCGTCCAGCTGCGCGCCCGCCACGCGCCGCAGCGCAGCTCGATCGCGGCCTCCGCCGGCTCGCGTGCCGGACGGTAGGGGCGGTCGGTCACGATCGCGTCGAAGGTGTCGCAGGCGGCGATGATCCGCGCCGCCAAGGGGATGCTCTCGCCCGCGATCCCGTCCGGGTAGCCGCCGCCGTCGACGCGCTCGTGGCTTGCGCGGACGGCCGGGGCGAGGTGGGCGAAGGTCTCCACGCGGGCCACGAGCTCGCCTCCGACCGCGGCGTGGCGGCGCATTAGCACCCACTCCCGATCGTTGAGCGGGCCGGGCTTGGTCAGGATCTCGGTCGGCACCGCGATCTTGCCGATGTCGTGGAGCATCGCGGCGTAGCGGACGTCGGTCGCCTCGCGCGCGCTCAGGCCCATCCGCAGCGCGACGCGCTCGGCGAGGTCGGCGACGTCCTGGCCGTGGTTGGCGGTGTAGAGGTCCTTGGCCTCGACTGTGCTGACCAGCACCGAGAGCATCGTCGTGAACGCCCGCTCCAGGTCGCCGAGCAGGGCCACGCGGTGAAGCGCGGAGCCGAGGCTCGATGCGATCGTCTCGACCAGCACCGCCTCGGCCTCGCCGAAGGCGCTGCACTCGGCCGCCTCGATGTTCAGCACGCCCCAGACGCGGCCGTCGACGAAGATCGGCACCGCCAGCTCCGAGCGCGGGTCGCTGGCCGGGTCGCGCACGACGTAGTCGCGCTCGTGGCGGGTGTCTGCCACCAGCGCGGTCTGCCCGGTGCGGGCGACGCGGCCGTTGACGCCTTCGAAGATCGGCTGCTCTACCAGCAGGAACTCGGTCATCACCTCCGCCAGCGGGCCGCGGCCGGCGACCAGGCGCAGCATCTGGCCCTCCAGCCGCTGGATCGCGGCCAGGTAGAAGGAGAAGGTGTTGTGCAGCTCGCCGACGACCAGGCGCGCCATCTCCTCGCCGTCGCGCATCGCCGCCAGGCGCGCCGTCAGCCGCGAGGCCAGGCGCAGCTGGGAGCGCAGGTAGCCGAGCTCGTCGGCGTCCGCGGCGGCGCGCAGGCCGGTGCTCGCGCGCTGGCGGCGCAGCGCCTCGGCGCGGCGCTCGCGCTCGCGCACGCTCGCAGGGGGCATCGTCTTGACGGCGCGCGCAGACATAGCCGGTAGATCGGTCGCGGCGTGCACACACTTGAGCGCGCCTTGGATCAGTAGATGAATTGAGATCGTTTATCTACGGACCCTTATCGTTGGTAGGCGATGCGCGTGCAGATCATCGACCCGTCGGCCTACACGCCGCCGTACGACCACGCGCTCTGCACCGCGTTGGCAGGCGCGGGGGCGGATGTCGAGCTGCTCACCAGCCGCTTTGGCTACGGGCCGGTGCCCGCGCCCGAGGGATATGCACGGCGGGAGATCTTCTATCGCCGCGCGCATGCGGGCGCAGGAGCCGGCGCGGCGGGCGGGGCGGCTCCGGGTCAAACGGGCGGGCGCTCACGGGCGCGGCTTGCGCTCAAGCTGGCAGAGCACGTGCCGGGCATGCTGCGCGCCCGCCGGCTTGCTGCCGGCGCGGATATCGCCCATTTTCAGTGGCTGCCGGTGCAGCAGCTCGACGGGCATCTGCTGCCGCGCCGGCGGGGCGAGCGGGGGCCGCGTCTGGTCCTCACCGCGCACGACGTGATGCCGCGCGAGCCGCGGCCGGGACAGCTGCGCGGCCAGCGGCTGCTCTACCGGCGCTTCGATGCGGTCGTCGTGCACACCGCGCACGGGGCCAGGCGGCTGACCGAGGAGCTCGGCGTCGAGCCCGAGCGGGTCCACGTCATCAGGCACGGCGCCTTCGCGCACCTCGCGCAGGCGCCGGTCGGCCCGCCGCCGTTCGGGACCGAGCCGAAGGGGCCGGTCGTGCTCTTCTTCGGCCTGATCCGTCCCTACAAGGGGCTGGACGTGCTGCTGGCCGCGTGGCGCTCGCTCGCGGGGGCGGAGCGGGGCGATGCCGAGCTTTGGGTCGCGGGGATGCCGCGGATGGATCTCGCCGAGGTCGGGCTGCGCGACGTCGGGATGCCCGAGGGGCAGCGCGCGGCCGCGGCGCAAGGCATCCGCGTCTGCCCGCGCTTCATCGCCGACGCCGAGCTGCCGGCCTACTTCGCGCGCGCGGACCTGGTCGTGCTGCCCTACCGGGAGATCGATCAGTCGGGCGTGCTGTTCACAGCCCTGGCTTTCGGCAAGCCGCTGCTGCTGAGCGACGTCGGCGGCTTCCCGGAGATCGCCGCGACCGGCGCGGCCCGGACTGTGCCGCCGGGCGACCCGGCTGCGCTCGCGAGCGCGCTTTCAGCGCTGCTCGCCGACCCCGACGCGCGCGCGGGCATGGCCGCCGCTGCGCGCTTGGCGGCGGAGGGTCCCTGCTCGTGGCGAGAGGTCGGCAGGGCGCACGTCGATCTATACGAGCGGCTGCTCGGCGCCCCGTTGGGCGAGAATGGCGCCGCGAGATGCGCCTTGCCCTCGAAATAGCCTTCTGGGCCGCGGCCGGGATGATCCTCTGGACGCAGCTCGGCTACGGCCTTGCGTTGTGGATCGCCGCGGCGATCGCCGGGCCGCGGAAGCGGGGGCCGACAGGCGCGGGCGGGATGCCGCTGCCGAGCGTCAGCCTGATCGTCGCCGCCCACGACGAGGCGGCCGTGATCGCGGGCAAGGTGGCAAACGCGCTCGCCCTGGACTACCCGCGCGAGCTGCTGGAGGTCGTCGTGGCATGCGATGGATGCGCCGACGACACCGCCGCGCGGGCACGGGCCGCCGGCGCGCACGTGGTGCTCGAGCTGCCGCGGGGCGGCAAGATCAGGGCGCAGGACGCGGCGGTGGCACGCGCGCAGGCGCAGATCGTCGCGTTTTCAGACGCAAACTCGCTCTGGCAGCCCGACGCGCTCACGCAGCTCGTGGGCGCCTTCGCCGAGGAGCGGGTCGGATACGCCTGCGGCCAGGTGCGCTTCACGCAGGCGGCGGGGCGGGCGGCGACCAACCAGGAGGGCGCCTACTGGCGCTACGAGATGGCGCTGCGCAGCTTCGAGTCGCGGCTGGCCTCGATCACCGCCGGCAACGGCGCGATCTATGCGACCCGCAGGCAGGACTACATCGTAGTGAACCCGGTGATGGGCCACGACCTCTCCTTCCCGTTCAACATGGTCAAGCGCGGCCGGCGCGCGGTGTACGTGCCGCAGGCGCTCGCGAGCGAGAAGATGGTGCCCTCGATCGAGGGCGAGCGGCAGCGCAAGCGGCGGATGATGGCCCACACCTGGGCGATCGTCTTTGCCGGCGGCCTGCTCTCCCCCCGCGGCTATGGCCTGCCCTACGCGATCATGATCCTCTCCCACCGGGTGCTGCGCTACCTCACCCCCTTCCTGCACCTGCTTGCGCTCGCGAGCAATCTCGCGCTCGTGGCGATCTACGCCGGCCAGGACGCCGGCGGCGCGGCGGAGGTCCTCTACTGCGTCACGCTCGCGCTCCAGCTCGCCCTGCCTGCGGGCGCGCTGCTCGGCGGCGCGCTGCGCTGGCGGGCGCTGCTGATCGTGCGCTACTACGTGCTGAGCACGACGGCGCTGGCGACCGGGCTCTGGGACTGGCTGCGCCACGGGGTGCCCGCCTCCTGGGAGGCCGCGGAGGGGACGCGGTGATCCGGCGGGCGATCGACGTCGTACTCTCTGCAGGGGGATTGGCGCTGTGCGCGCCGGTGCTGCTCGCGGCGAGCATCGCGATCCGGCTGGAGTCGCCGGGGCCGGCGATCTACCGCCAGCGCCGGGTCGGCAAGGACGGCCGCCCGTTCGACATGCTCAAGCTGCGCACGATGGTGCAGGGCGCCGAGCACATCGGCGCCGGGCTCGCGGTCAACGAGAACGACTCCCGGATCACGCGGGTGGGCGCGCTGCTGCGCAGGACCTCGCTCGACGAGCTGCCGAACCTCGTCAACGTGCTGCGCGGGGAGATGTCGCTGATCGGCCCGCGCCCCACGATCCCGATCCAGGTGCAGCAGTACACCCCGCGCCAGCGGCGCCGGCTGGAGGTCAAGCCCGGCATCACCGGGTGGGCACAGGTCAACGGGCGCGCCTCGCTGCCCTGGAGCGAGCGGATCGAGCTCGACCTGCACTACATCGAGCACCGCTCCCTTACGCTCGACATGCAGATCGCGCTGCGCACGCTGCGGCTCGTCTTCGCCGGCGAGGGGCTCTACAAGGGAGGGACGGGAGGATGGAGATGAGGGGTGAGCGAGTCGCGATCGTCCTCACGGGGGTCGGCAAGCGCTATGACATCGTCTCCTGCTTTGCGGCGATCACCAAGACGATCGCGGTCAACCCCAACCCGCTCGCGCCGGCTCAGTACGCCGCCCAGGCGCGCGCCGCGCCGCCGGCGATCTCCGATCCCGGCTATGTGCCGTTCCTGGCCGAGCTCTGCGAGCGCCACGGCGCCGGCGCGGTGCTGCCGCTCACCGATCTCGACATCGAGGTGCTCGCGCTCGCGCGCGAGCAGGGGCTGCTGCCGGCCCTGACGCCCTCCTCGGCGGTCGCGAAGGCGACCTACGACAAGTACGAGGCGCACCTGCTGCTGCAGCGCCTGCGTCTGCCCTCTCCGCCCACGGTCCTGCCCGAGCACGACCTCGACTCGATCAGATACCCGGTGATGATCAAGCCGCGCAAGGGC
Source organism: uncultured Actinomycetota bacterium (assembly GCA_963725915.1). Classification (GTDB taxonomy): domain Bacteria; phylum Actinomycetota; class Thermoleophilia; order Solirubrobacterales; family Solirubrobacteraceae; genus Palsa-744. The sequence goes on from CAVSAL010000001.1 coordinate 77,113, forward strand.
TCCGGCGCGCGCTCGATCCACCTCGCCCACAACGCGGAGCAGGCGCGCTTCTTTGTGGACTACGTGCAGGAGCCCACGATGGTGCAGTGGGCGATGGGCGGGCCGGAGCTCTCGATCGACTGCCTCGGCGACACGGAGGGCCGCTGCATCAACGCGATCCCGCGCACCATGCTGGAGTCGCGCGGCGGCGAGTCGATCAAGGGCACCGTCGTGCGCGACCGCGAGCTGATCGACCTTGGAGCACAGGCAATGGAGGCGCTGGCAGTGCGCGGGCCAGCCACGATCCAGGTCTTCCGCGACCCGGAGATCGGGATCGGGATCACCGACGTCAACACCCGCTTCGGCGGCGCCTTCCCGGGACCGGCATACGCGGCGCGGCAGGGCAGGAGCTATCCCGAGCTGATCGCGAGGCTCGCGGCGGGAGAGCGGATCGAGCCGCATCTCGGCGACTTCGAGGCGGGCGTGACCTTCACGCGCTACTACTGGCAGCTGGAGCTGAATCGGCAGATGCAGCCGACCCGCCGGGAGCTGGTCGCGGGTGGACCGCCGTCCCCGACCCAGTAGGGCTGCCACAATGAGGCAGATGAGCGACGAGAGGACCTGTTCGGCCTGCGGCGCGTCGCTGCAGGATGGTCAGGACTGGTGCCTGCAGTGCGGCGCGGGCGCCCCCGGCAGCGGGCGCGTGGGGCCCGGCTGGCGCTCGGCCGCGGTCTTGATCGGCGCCACCGGAGCGCTCGTGCTCGGCGCCGCCGCCGCGGCCTATGCCGCGCTGCAGCAGAGCTCGCCGGCCAAGCCCAAGACGCCGGTGGTCGCGCAGACGCCCACCACCACCACAACCACAACCTCCTCGACGACCACCGCCCCGCCGACCACGACGCCCTTCCCCACGCCGACGCCCGGCTCCACCGGCGGCAAATCCCCGTCGTTGAACACGCCGAGCACGCCACCGAAAATCCCCGACAGCACTCCGACGCCTGAATCCAAAACGACTTCCACCAGCACGAAATCGAGCAGCACGACGACCACCAGCAGCAGCAGCACCTCCTCTTCGACCACCGAAGCGCAAGGCGGCAAACAGCCGGTCGCGGTGCTGCTCGACACCAACGCCGCCCAGATCTACAACCCGAGCAACCTCCCCGCCGACCGCTTCGGCGACCCCAGCCTCGCGATCGACGGCGACACGACGACCGCCTGGACGGTCAAGCTGGAAGCAAGCGAAGCGCCCAATGTCGGCGCCGGCCTGACGCTCGACCTCAAAGCGCCGCTGAAGATCGCGCAGCTGACGCTGATCACCGAATCTGTCGGGATGACGGTGCAGGTCTACGGGACCACTGGCGCCAAGATCCCGCAGGCGCTCGACTCCGAAGAATGGGTCCACCTCAGCAAGGCCCACGTCGTCAAGAAGCGCAAGGCGAGCATCGCCCTCTCTGAAGATAAAAAGGCATTCAGGCAGCTGCTGGTCTGGATCGCGAAGGCGCCGACGTCCAGCAGCGGGCAGTTCACCGCCAGCGAAGTCTCGATCGACGAGATCCAGCTCTACGAACCGAGCAGCAGCAGCCCCTCGCAGGGCTAGGACGCGCGCGGGCTCTTGGGGGCAGACGATGCGCCGCCCCGGCTGGACGCGGTGCGGCGCCGGCAGCGGGCCGACCAGACTTCGTCCAGGAATCCAGCGATCTCGCCGGTCAGTCGCGCCGGTTTGAGCCGCAGCTCCACGAGCGAGTCGGCCTCGATCAGCCGCGAGTTCGGCAACTCTTCGGAGAGCATCCCGGCGTCGGAGAAGGGGTGCACCGGGTCGCGGCGGTGGCCGATCACGAGCGCCCTGGTCTCAAACGCCCGGCGCTCGCTGCGGTGCGGCGCGATGCGGCCGAAGAACAGGCCCTGCAGCACGGCGGCGCCCGGGCCGGGGTCCTGGCGCACCAGGTCGAGCAGCACGTTGCCGTAGTGAGGCAGCAGGCCGCGCGGGATCGCTCTGGCGCCGCGCTGCACGAGCTTCATCACCGGCTCGCCGAAGGTGAGCGCGACGAGGATCGGCGTGAAGCTCAGCGCGCTTGCCAGCAGGGCGTTGTCGAGCACGGGCATCTCGATCACCATGCCGCGCAGGCGCTGCGGCGAGGTGGCCGCGACCTCCAGCGCGGTGTTGGCGCCGAGCGAGGTGCCCATTACGACCGCTTCCTCGATCTGCAGGTGGTCCATCAGCGCGACGATCTGCTGGCCGAAGGCCTGCATCGAGTAGAGCCACATGTCCCGCGGACGGTCCGAGCGGCCGTGGCCGAGCAGGTTGACCGTTATCACGCGGTTGCCGCGCGCGGCCAGGTCTTCGGCCAGGCGCTGGTCCATCGCCTGGGAGAGCAGCAGGCCGTGGATCAGGATCACTGGCCGCTCCAGCGCCTTGGAGGAGCGGGCGGTGCGGCCGCGCGTGCCCGCCGAAGTCACCGCGGCCGGGCCGCCGCCGTACTCGGTGTAGGCGATCCTGTGGCGCTCGCGGAACATGAAGTGGGCCATGCCTGGAGGCTACACCGCTCGGGTGCGGCAGGCGAGCGCAGGAGGCGGCCGCGCGCTATAGGCGCAGACGCACGATCCGTGCGAGGAAGCCGAAGCCGACGCCGTAGACGAGCAGCACCAGCAGCGTGTCCACGATGTGCACGCGCCACGGGCTGCCGCCCGAGCTCAGGCTCGCGAACGGGGAGACGAGCACTTTGGCGACTTCGTCGAGCCTCTTCGTGGTGGCGCTCTGTTTCGACCGCGGATTCGCCTGCGCGCGCTGGGAGGCGCCTTCGAGCTCGCCGACCTGGTGGCTTGCGGCGGTTTTGGACTGGTTGACCGCGAAGACGATGAACCACGCGATCACGATCAGACACGCCAGCCGCGAGGCGAGCAGCGCCAGGCCGGTGAGGGCCGAGAACGCGCGGAGGATGAACATGGCCTGACAATAGTGGCCATCGCGGCAGCCAAGAGTCGGCGATCGGCGCTAGCGTGCCTGCGAATGTCGGACGTCGAGCTCAGCTTCTGCGTCGTGAACACCGCGCAGCGGGAGCTGCTGCTGCGGGGGCTCGACGCGATCGCCGCCGAGAAGGACTCGCTGCCGTTCGCGACCGAGGCGATCGTGCTGGACAACTGCTCGCAGGACGGCTCGGCGGAGGCGGCACGCGCCCATCCCGCGGTCGATCGGGTGATCGCGCTGCCGCGACGGCAGGGCAAGGCGGCAAGCGATTCGCAGCTGCTGCGCGAGGCCGGCGGCGCCTACGCGCTGCTGCTCAACGAGGACGCGGAGCTGATGCCAGGCGCGACGCTGGCGCTCCACGCGGCGCTTGCGCACGATCGGGGCGCGGCCTGCGCGGGGGCGGCGCTGCGGCGGCCGGACGGCGCCTGGCAGCCGTGCGCCTGGCGCTTCCCGACGATCTGGACCGCGCTGGCGGGCGCGCTCTTCCTGCACCGGCTGGTGAGCGTGCAGAGCACGGGCTCGGACACGCGGGTGGTGGACTGGTGCCAGTCCTCGGCGCTGCTCGTGCGTCGGGAGGCCGCGATCGAGGTGGACTTCCTGGACCCGGACTTCTTCGTCTACTCCGACGAGGTCAACTTCGCCAGGCGGCTGAGGGACGCCGGCTGGCGCAGCCTGTATGTCCCATCGGCGGTTGCCGTGCACCACGAGCAGGCTTCTCCACGGGCGCCGTGCCGGAGCGGCGGATCGTAGAGTTCGCGCGCAACAGGGACCTCTACATGCGAAAGCACCACGGCGCCGCGCAGGCGCTGATCTTCCGCTGGCTGACCGCCCTGCCCTACGCGCTGCGGGCACTCGCCGCGCTCGCGCTGCCGGGACACTCCCCGCGCCGCTACATGCGCCACGTCACGGCGACGCTTTGGCCGCAGCGGGGCGACGGGCTGCGCGAGGCGGCGGAGGCGTTCAACCGAGACCTCGGCATGCTGTAATTATTGCGGGTTGGCTGCCAATAAGAGCAGCATCTTTTGAAAGTTGACTGCCAATAAGAGCAGCATCTTTCCCGGACCTGCTAGCCTCCACTTTAGGAATGGCTCTCTCAGATGCGCAGATCCTGCGGCAGAACCCCTGGTGGAGCGGCCGCGGAGGCAGCTGGCAGGCGGCCGATCCTCACCTTGCGCTGCTCTCGGCGCAGCCGGTGCGACTTGCGGCCAGCTTCGTCGCCGAGATCGACCTGCGCGCACCTGGCATACACACTCTGCGCGGCCCGCGCCAGGTCGGGAAGAGCACCGACCTGAAGCTGCTCGTCGAGCGCGCACTTGAGAGCGGGATGGATTCTCGGTCGATCGTCTACCTGGCGCTCGATCTGCTCGAGGGCCTGCACCTCTCCGAGCTGGCCGCGAGCGTCGAGCGGGCGCTGGATCTGGCAGAACGACACGCTCCCGGCCTCCTGCTGCTCGATGAGGTGACCTCCGTGCAAGGCTGGCAGACCGCCGTCAAGTCGCTCTGGGACGGAGGCCTGATCCGCGAGGATGTCGTGGTCTGCACGGGCTCCTCGGCGATCGACCTCCAGCGGGGCGCGGCCGAGCGCCTGCCCGGGCGCAGGGGCGCCGGAGCGGACCACCTCGCGCTTCCGCAGAGCTTCGCGTCATTCGCAAGCGCGATCGACGCAGACATACCGGCCTCGCCGCGGCTGGCGGTCTCGCAGCTACTGGATGAAGAAGGTCTCGCTCTGCTGCGACAGATGCGCACACACACGCCGGCGCTTGAATCTGCGCTGCGGCGCTACCTTCGTTTCGGCGGCATGCCCGCCGCCGTCGCTGAGGCCGCCGGCGGCGCAAGCGAGCCCTCGCCCCAGCTGAGACAAGTGCTCTACGACTCCCTGGTCAGAGAGCTGCAGCACCATGGCGCGAGCGTGCCGGCGGCTCATGCCCTGCTGGAGCGCGTCGTACGCTCGCTGGGGTCCAAGGTGAGCTGGAGCGGAATGGCGCGCGAGATGGACGTCCCGCTCGGACGAAGCCATGGCCGGCCAAGCCACCAGACTCTGCGCGACTACATCGAGCTGCTTGCAAGCGGCTACTTCCTGTTCGTGGCCTATTTCTGGCGCAGCGGCTCGCAGACCAACGAGCAGTCGAGGGACAAGAAGGTCTTCTTCGCCGACCCGCTGTTGCACACGGTCTCACTCGATCACGCCCCGGGGTTGCCACTCAACGAGCCGGCGCTGATCGAGAACGTCGTCGGGCTGACGCTGCTGCGAGCCTACGAGTCGCCGCAGCGACTGGTGGAGACCTTCGCGTTGCCGGAACGCTTGCACATTTGGCAGACGGCGAGGGGCGGAGAGATCGACTTCGTCTGCGGCCCGCGCGACGATCTCGACATCGTCGAGGTCAAGTACAGCGATCGCCCGAGCCTCAGCTCCGCCGCGGCGGCGGCAAGAGCACACCCGCGGCGGCCGGTCGCGATCGCGACGAAGAGCGTGCTGGCACCCGGAGAGCGGTACACGCTGCTGCCCGCCCATGCGCTGCTGTGGGGGCTCGGCTGAGAAAGCCGGCCTGGCGTGAGGCCGCGAGGCGTTCAGCCGGCGCGCATGCGCCGCCACCGGCGGGTTGAGGCGAGCAGCAGCCGGATCTGCGTCGCCTCGCGGGGGTGCATGAAGCGAGTGAGCAGCAGCAGGGCCGGGATCAGGCAGAGCCACAGGGCGCGGGCGATGAAGCCCTCGGCGCCGGCGGTGGGCAGCAGCAGGTTGCCCGAGACCGCCACGCCGCCGAGGATCGCGGTCAGGCGGGTCAGGCGCAGCCATTCGAAGGAGATCGAGAAGACGTTGCGGGTGATCGTGTGGATCACGAGCAGCATCGCCACGTAGGCGCCGCAGAGGGCGATCCCGGCGCCGGCGATGCCGAGGCCGGCGCCGCCGCCGGGGAGCGGGCCTTTGGATCCGGGCACGAGCCAGAGCAACAAGAGCACGTTGACCGCCAGGCCGGCGCTTGCGGCGGGGATGTTGCGGCGGGTCACCCCCGCCCTGCCGGTGATGATGATCGCCATCTGGTAGAGGCCGTAGAGCGTCCAGGCCAGCGCGAGCCACGGCAGTGCGCTGTGGGCGCCGAAGTATTCGGGGTGGGTCAGCAGCCGCACGAGCCAGCGCCCGAGCAGGGCCACGCCGGCGACGACGATTCCGGTCGCCAGCGTAAACCAGGTCGCGACCAGCGAGTAGAGGCGGGCCAGCGCCGCGTCGCTCTTGATCGAGTAGGCGACGGGGGGCCAGGCGTACTGGAAGCCGCGCACCGCGACGAACACGACGGTCGCAAGCTGCAGGGCGATCGCGTACTGGCCCGCGGCGGACTCGTTGTAGAAGCGGAACAGGTAGAAGCGATCGGCCACCTGCAGTCCGTAGACCATCGCGTCGGCCGGGACGGTCGGCAGGCCGAAGGAGAGCATCGCCTTGATGTCCGAGAGCTTCGCCCGCAGCGAGAAGCGGGAGCGCAGCGAGACCCAGAGCCCGAGCACCACCAGGCCGGAGGCGCCGAAGTTGCCGAGCAGCAGCCCCTTGGCGCCCAGGCCGGAGAAGACCACGAGGCTGACTGTGATGACCACCGTCAGCGCGACGTTCGTCATCGATGCGACCAGGTAGGCGCGGGCGCGCTCGTCCACGCGCAGTTGGGCGTAGGCGACTTCGAGGTTCGTGAAGGCCCAGAGGCCGACCACCGCGCAGTCGAGCAGCACCGGGTAGTGGTGGCCGAGCACCACTTCGGAGACCGGGCCCGCGAAGGCGACCAGCAGCGCCGAGGCGATCGTCGTGGTCCAGGCCACGGTGGCGATCGTGGTCTTGGCGATCCGCCTGCGCCGCTCCTGGTCCTCGTCGTTGTAGTAGAAGCGCAGGAAAGCCTCGCCGACGCCGAAGCGGACGATGATCGAGGCGAGGATGACGGCGGTCAGCAGCGAGTCGTAGGCGCCGTATTCGCTGGTGGAGACGTGGCCCGTGTAGAGGGGAAGGGTGAATACGGCGATGCCCTTGGCCGCGATGTCCGCGGCCTGGTAGGCGGCGCCGGTCCTGAGGAGCCGCTTCAGTTGGTCGAGCACGAGAGGGGCGGCCGCCCGAGGTGGTCGAGCACGTCCTCGTGCGCCTGCTCGCCGGCCGCCCGAGCCTCGCGATCGTGCCCTGCGGCGATCACGGCCAGCGCCATGCCGATGCCAAGCAGCGCCCAGGTGATCGGGTCTTCCAGGAAGTCGGCGTAGGCCATCGTGTGCACGAGCAGCGCCGTGAAGCAGACGGCGAGCGCGATGCGGGGCGGAGCGCGACCCACACAGTGGAACAGCACCCCGAAGCAGCAGAGCACGAGCGCTGCGTAGAGGATCAGGCCGACGATCCCCTGCTCGGCGGCCACGGTGATCGGGATCGTGTGGGAGGCGGACGTAGAGCTAGCGACGCTCGTGGCCTGGTGGGCCTGGTACTGGTCGGCGAAGGAGCCCGAGCCAAAGCCCGCGAGCGGGCGGTCGGCGAACAGGTCGATCCCACCGCGGACGAGGTTGGCGCGACCGCTGGTGGCGTTGTTGACCGACCCGCCCTTGCCTTTGAGCCCGAAGTGCAGCGAGGAGGGCGCGGCGAGGAGCACCACCAGGCCGACCGCGGCCAGCGCGGCCGCCACGTAGGCTGCGCGGCGCACGCCGAAGCGCCATCCCCCGAGCACCGCCAGGCCGACGAGCAGCGCGACCATGCTCGTCTGGGAGATGCTGGTCAGAAGGCCAACCCACAGCCACGCAAGCGCCGCGGCGCAGATCAGCACCTCCCGCCGCCGCCGCGCCCACAGCGCGATGCAGGCGAGCAACAGCATCGCCAGCGCCAGGTAGCGGCCGTAGATGTTGGGGTCATAGAAGACGGAGTTGACCCGGAAGTAGTTGCCGTAGACGTTGGAGGCCACCAGTGAGGAGTTCAGCAGCAGCGATTTGCGGGCGTACTCGACCAGGCCGATCGCGACGAACGCCGACGCCAGCGCGACGGTGACCGCGACGCAGCGCAAGAGCAACTCGCGCGTGAAGCGCACCTCGCGCAGCAGCGCCAGCATCAGTGCAAAGGGCACGTAGAAGAAGAGCGTGTTCTGTAGCGCCTTGGAGAAGTCATCTGAGTAGGGCGCCTGGATCGCGTAGAGCACGACCGAGGCCATCAGCAGCCATTCCAGCGTGCGCGGGGAGGCCAGTCGCGGAAGGGTGCTCTCGCGTCTCTCCGCCGCCGGGGCGTCGCGCAGCAGCGTGATGCAATGAGCGATCGCGCCGGCCGCCACAACCGCGTAGAGCGGCACGAGCAGGTTCGCGGTGCTGCCGCCGGAGGCGATCGGCACACGGAACGGAAGCGTGAAGACCACAGCCAGCGGGAACGCCCGGGCCCGCCGCCTAAAGAGCGCGGCCAGGGCCGCGACGATCGCGATCGCCAGGATCACCGCGACCACCGCGAGCGCGGCGTGGTCGCGCGCATGGCGCATCGGCGAGGTGTTCCAGACGTCGATCGCGAGCAGCACCGGCGTGAATGCGATGCTGCCGAGCAGCGTCAGCGCCTTCAGCCGCACGGGCGCTCGGGTGGGACGCAGAAGCACCGCCGCGGCGGCGAGCAGCGCGAGCGCGATCAGCGCAACCTTCTCACCTGCGCCGGAGGCGCCTTCGACGCTTGCCAAGATCTCGAGGCTCATCTGCCTCCTCTCACCAACTCGACGCTCGAAGGGGAGCGCAGTTGCACTTTGCGGTGTGCCAGCAGGATCAGCACGCGGTATTCGCCGCGGGGCGCGAGTGCCCCGAAGTGCCCGGGCGATCCGCGCCGGCCGCTCCAGTGGAGCGTGTAGGGCGAGTAGGCGTCGAGCTTGTGCTCGCGGGCCAGCGTGGCGACGGTGGCGCCTTTGGCGTTGACGATCCGCACCGTGACCAGATCGTCGCGTTCGATCTCGAAGAAGATCGGCTCGCTGGCCGGCGCGCCGCCGCCCTGCGGATAGAAGGCGGCGTCGAATTTCAGCTCCTGCACCGCGGTGGGTATGTGCTTCAGTCGCTGGGCCAGGAAGAACGCCGCCAGGCTCGCGATCACGAGCGCAGCGAAGACGAGCGCCCCGAGACGCCCTGCCGGGGCGTCTCGGGGCGCGTCAGAGACCGAGGCGGCGCTCACGGGGCTCGGTCGCCGTCGAGCCGTCCAACGGTGTCGGCCCGCAGGCCCAGGCGCAGCGTCTCCAGCGAGAGCACGTCGTCGGGGGCGACGTTGCCGAGGTTGCATTCGCGGCCGAAGTATTCGAGCAGCCACACCTGCTGCTCCTTCTGGGGCGCCTCGAAGATCATGCGCTCGCAGTCGATCGTGTGCGCGATCTCGTCGATCAGGCCGCTGCGGACCTCGCCGTCGGCGCGGTAGATCCCGGCGTTGCCCGACTCGCGCGCCTCGGCGATCACCTTCCAGGCGCCCGCTGCAAGCTCGCCCTGGATGCGCTCGATCCAGACGTAGGGCGCCATGATCGCGTGCGCGTCCTTGGAGCCGACCTCCGAGAGCACGGTGAACTCCTTGGCCAGGCGGGCGATCAGTTCCTGCTTGCGCTCGGGCTCCATCTCGATCGTGCCGTCGGAGACCTCGACGTGCTGCAGGCCGAGCTCGCGCAGCCATGAGATCAGGCCCTCGATGCGGCCCTGCCGCAGGGCGATCTCCGTCAGGGTGCCGCCGAGCACGACGGGCACGCCGTAGGCGGCGTAGCGATCGAGCTTGGCCTTCAGGTTCTCGCTGACCACGGCCGTGCCCCAGCCGAGCTTGACGATGTCGACGCTGCCGCCGGTGGACTCCATCAGGCCTTCGACGGCGGCGATCGAGAGGCCGCGGTCGATCACGTGGGTGATCCCCCGCTGCCGCGGCTTGGCCGACCGCGAGGGGATCTCGAGGAAGCTCACGCCGCCGGCGCGGCGGCCTGCGATTCCGAGCTCGCTTCGCCGCCGTCCGCCGTTTCCCCGCCGGCCGTTTCCCCGCCCGCCTGCCCTTCGGTGGAGCTCGCGCCTTCGGTCGAGCCCGACTGCCCGCTTTCGCCGCCGCCCTGTCCCGAGCTCGCTTCGCCGACGATCACGACCACCGGGGCGCCGCCGGAGAGCGGGGCGGCGGAGGCGCCGAGCGGATGCACGTTCGTGGAGGAGACGCCCAGGGCTTTGGCGACTCCCCCGGCTTCGGCGGCGTGGCCTTCGGAGTACTGGACCGTCGTGGTCGAGTAGGCGCCCGACGGCGTGCCGAAGAGCGCGGCGGCCTGGCTGTAGCCGTGGCTCTTGAGCGTGCCGGCGACTTTGGCGGCGAGGCCGTTGGTCTGGGTGGCGTTCAGAACGACCACACGCAGAGAACGGGGGTCGATGCCCGCTGCGGCGCCCCGGCCTCCCCGCCCACCCGCGCCGCCGGTGTGGGAGGAGCCGGTGGAGCTCGTCGCGTTGCTCGAAGCAGGGCTGTTGCCTTTGGAGACCAGCGAGGAGATCAGCACCACGAGCAGCACGATCACGACGAGCGCGCCGAGCGCCGCGGCCAGGATGCGAACGTTGGAGCGCTCGCGGCGGTAGATCGTCGGGCGAGGTCCCGTCCCACCGCCATCGCCGGCAGACCGGCGCGAGGGCGGCAGCGGCGAGCCGGCGCCGTTGGTGGACTGGGGCGCCGGCGGGCGCGGTGGGCGGGGCGGGGCGGCGGTGGGCGGGGGCGAAGCCGGCGCCGACGGCGAAGCAGACGGCGCGCCGACGGCCCGAGAGGCGGCGACAAGACCGCTCGCGGCGGCGGCCACGGGTGCGCCCTGGGCCAGGACAGGCGCGTCTTGCGCCACGGCCGGCGCACTCTGCGCCACGCTCGGCGCACCCTGCGCCACAGCCGGTGCAGCGGCAGTCGTGGGAACGGGCGCCTGCACGGCGGGCACGGGAGCGCTTGTTGAGGCCACCGCAGTTGCCGCAGCCGGGACCCCGGTGGGCGGCGCGGGAAGCGGCGGGCGCGGCGGCGAGCCGGCAACGGCGCCTGCCACGGACGCGGCGGCGGCAGCAGCGACCAACGGCTCGGGAGCAGGCGCGTTGACGCCCGCGGCCACCGCGGGCGCAAGCTCCCCCGCGACCGGGAGCCCCGCAACAGCCGTCCCTGGACTGGCCGCGGCCCCGGCCGCGCTGCTCGCAACGGGTGTGCCGCGCGGCATCACCCTGACCGCCCCCTGCCGCGGCCGGGCCGCGGCGGCCTGCGCCTGGCGCTGGGCCAATTGGTTGGCGCGCAGCGCGATCGCGCTCTGCTCGCGGGTCAGCTCCTGCAGCCGGTCAGCGGCCTGAGCTCCCCACTCCCGCAGCCGCTTCATCTCGCGCGCGTGCGCGAAGAACAGCAGCGTGAGCACCATCACCCCGAGCAGCGCCGCGGCGGCAACGATGACGCTGAGCTGTGAGACCGAGCCTGAGAGTGAGAGCGCGAGCACCGAGGCCATTGCTGCGGGGGAGTCTACGAGGAGTGCAGGCGCGTGGTCGCGGATTGCTCGGATTGGATCGAGCCCCCACTCACCCCACTACCGCCCACTCCGCCGGCCGCGGGGGCGGGCGGGGGTCCGATCCACGGCAGCGCGGCGATCGCGGCCATCCGGCCGCAGAGCGTCTGCGCGTCGGCCTCTGCCAGCAGCGCCTCGACCTCGCCGAAGGCGGCCTGCACCGCCTCGGCGGCGGCACGGCGGCGCTCGACGCGCATGATCTTCTCCGCCTCGGTGGCCATCAGCCGCTCGTGATCGGCGATCAGCTCCTCGCTCAGCTTCTCGCCGGGGCGGGCGCCGACGATCTCGATCTCGATGTCGCGCTCGGAGTCCAGGCCCGAGAGCTCGACCATCGCGCGCGCTAGCTCGACGATCTTCACCGGTTCGCCCATGTCGAGCACGAACAGCTGCGCGCCGCGGCCGCCGCCGCGGGGGGACACGAGCGAGCCGGAGCGGATGATCAGCTGCACCGCCTCCGGGATCGTCATGAAGTAGCGCTCCATCCGCTCGTCGGTGACGGTGACGGGGCCGCCGCGCTCGATCTGGCGCTGGAAGATCGGCACGACGCTGCCGGAGGAGCCGAGCACGTTGCCGAAGCGCACGCCGGCGTAGCGCGTGTCGGGGTGGCTCGCGGTCGCGGCCTCCAGCGCCAGCTCGGCGAGCGCCTTGCTGGCGCCCATCACGGTTGCCGGGGAGACCGCCTTGTCGGTGGAGACGAGCACGAAGCGCTCGGCCCCGTGCTCGCCGGCGAGCATCGCCACCAGCCGCGTCGCCAGCGCGTTGTTGCGTACCGCCTCGATCGGGTTTGCCTCCATCAGACCGACGTGCTTGTAGGCGGCGGCATGGAAGACGACCGCAGGCGAGTGCTCGGCAAAGACCTCCTTCATCCTCTCCTGCTCCTTGCAGTCGGCAAGCACCGCGCAGAGGACCGCGGGCGGGACGTGGCGCTCCTGCTCGAGCTCCCGCGCGATCGCGAACAGGTTGTCCTCGGCGTGGTCGACGAGCACGAGCCGGCGCGGGCGCACCTGCGCGATCTGGCGGCAGAGCTCCGAGCCGATCGAGCCACCCGCGCCGGTGATCAGGACCGTCTCGCCCGCAAGGTAAGCGCCGGCAGTTTGCAGCTCGACGTGGACCGGGTCGCGGCCGAGCACGTCCTCGACGCGGACCTCGCGCACCTGCTTTGCGATCGCGCCGCCGGCACGCGCGTGGTCCTGGTCGCGCAGCAGCTCGAAGACGGTCGGCAGCGTCCGCACCGGCACGCCGCGCTCGCGGCAGGCGCGCACGATCCGCGCGCGGGTGGAGCCGGGAGCGGAGGGGATCGCGATGATGACTTCGTCGGGCTCGGACTCGTCCAGGATCCGGCCGAGCTGGCCGTGGGTGTTGCCACGGACCTTGACGCCGTCGATCCGCATCCCGTGCTTTCGCTGGTCGTCGTCGAGGAAGCCGACGGGCAGCAGGCCAAGCTCGCGGTTGCGCAGGATCTCGCGCAGCACCAGGCGGCCGCCATCGCCGGCGCCGACGATCAGCACGCTGCGCTGCCCGGCGCGCGCCGCTTTGAAGGCGGCGAGCGGACGGCGCTCGTGCAGCGAGCGGGCGATCGCGCGCAGGGTCACCAGCAGCGCCACGCAGAGCAGCAGGAACAGGACGCTGACGCCGTCTGGCACATCGATCCCAACCAGCTTGCCGTCCTGGGAGACCATTACCGGGTGCAGCACCGCCACCCCGAGCACCGTCAGGACTGTGAGCGCCAGCACGCCGCGGCCGAGCGCGAGGAAGTCGCGCTGGCTGGAATAGCGCCACTGACGCTCATAGACACGGCCGAGGACGAACACGACCACACCCGCGAGCACGACCCACGGCAGTGTGCGCGTGAGAAGCAGCGAATAGCGCCCGTGCGGGCCGTTGGGGAAGCGCAGCTCGAACGCGAGCCACCAGGCGAGCGCGACCAGCGCCCCGTCCACGACTATCTGGGGCAGCGAGTGCCTATGAATCGGCATGGCCGCCGCGCGAATCCGTCGGCGCATTGGCCGATTGTAGGGGTATCCGGGCAGCGGTATCGCGCGGGAGGCGGGCGGTATCGCGCGTCTGGCGCGAAAATCGGGGCGATGCGCGTCAGCGCGAGCCGGCCAGCAGGCTGAGCAGCAGGTCGATCAGCGTCTGCGGATCGCGCCGCACGCGGGGGGCCGCGGGAGTCGGCTGCGCCCGGCGGGGGCGGGCGAGGAGGTCGAGGTCGATCGCATCGGCGTCGGTCGAACAGCGCCAGGCGGCCTTCGGCGATCAGCCGCTCATCGACGCCGCCCAGGCGCCCGCCGAAGGTCGAGTAGACGGGCACGCCGAGCGCGACTGCCTCCCTGTTCATCGTGCCGCCGGCCGAGATCACGAGATCGGAGAAGCAGATCAGCGACTGGGCGTCCACCGCGCCGGGCGGAACGATGAACTCGCTGAGCTGCCGCAGTTGCTCGCCCTGGGCGGGGGTGCGAGGCAGCAGCACGGGCTGGACGCCGCGCTGCGCCGCGGCAAGGCGCAGCCGCTGCAACACGGCGCCGAAGAGGTCGTTCTCGAAGCGGTGGTAGAGCGCCACCTCGGGGGGCGTGCGGACCGTGAGGATCGGCCGCGCGCGGTCGAGGCCGAGCTCTGTGAGGACGGCCTCGCTCGGCTCGAAGTCGGCGAGGTAGTACTCCTCCTTCAGTCCCGCGTAGCGGCGCAGCTTGCCAGCGGCGCCGTAGCGGCTCAGGCGCTGCGGCGGGATCGCCTCGGGCACGACCACCGCCTGCGCCAGGCGGCAGTTGACGTTGTGCTGAATGCTCGCCCACTCGTAGTCGAACATCGTCGAGCTGGGGATTGCCAGCAGCGCGGCGGCCACGGTGATGTCGTTGGAGCCGTGGCCGAGCGCGATGTCGAACGGGCCGGCCTGGCGAGCGCGTCGCCGCGCCCAGCGCGTCAGCGCGGCCGAGCGCGAGACGATGCCGCCGGCCTTGGCGAGCATGCTGCCGCCGCGGTGGCGGCCGATCGCGGTGTGGTCGATCTGGAAGCGCTGCAGCAGGCCGAGCGTCTGGGCGAAGTCGCGGGCGGTGACCTCGACGTCGTGGCCCTGCGCTTTCAGGCGCTCGATCACCGGGCGCATCACAAGCACGTGGGGGCTGTTGGTCAGGTCGATCCAGACGCGCATCCAGGGGGACGGCTATCGTTGCCGGGATGCTGCTGGTCAGTGCCTCGATCTCCGGATCGCTGGTCAATGAAATCTCACACTTCGTGCGCGAAGCGGGGCTGCCCGGGATCTTCGCGCTGATGGCGATCTCGGCTGCCTGCATCCCGATCCCCTCCGAGGTCGTGATGCTCTTCGCCGGGTTCGCGGTGGCCGATCCGGTGAGCAGCGCCTCCAGCCACCACATGACGATGCTCGGCGTCGTGCTCGCAGGGCTGCTCGGCACGATGGTCGGCTCCTGGGTCGCCTACGGCGTGGGCCGCGGCGGAAGGCTGGAGCTGCTCGAACGGCATGGCTCCAAGATGAAATGGATCCCCACCCACCCAGCTCAGATCGAACGCGCCGACCGCTGGTTTGCCCGATACGGCGACTGGGCGGTCCTGTTCGGCAGGGTCGTGCCGTTCGTGCGGGCCTTCGTCTCGCTGCCTGCAGGGGTGGCGAAGATGCCGCTGCTGCGCTTCAGCGTGCTCTCGCTGATCGGCAGCCTCCCCTGGGTGCTCGCGCTCGCGCTTGCCGGCGAAGCGCTCGGCTCGGAATGGACGAAGATCCGCTCGGGCTTCGAGTACGTCAACTACGCGATCCTCGCTCTGATCCTGCTCGGCGTCGCGTGGGCGGTGCTGCGGCGCCGAGGCCGGCCGGCGCGCGCCGCGGACGCGCGCGCGGACGGCACCGGCTGAGCGATGCGGCAGGCGATCCTGCTCGGCCTCCTGCAGGGGCCGACCGAGATGGCGCCGGTCTCCTCCTCGGCGCACACCGCGCTGCTGCAGCGACGCCGGCAGCGGGCCCCGAGCGACCCGGCGTTCGCCAAGAGCTTCGAGGTCGCGCTGCACGGCGGCACCGCGTGCGCGCTCGCACTGCAGATGGGGCCCTCGCTACGCGGCGCCTTCGCTCGCGTCTGCGCCGATGCACCCGCGCGCCCGCGGGCGCGGCGGCTGACGCTGCTCTGCCTCTGCACCCTGCCCCCGGCGGTCGGCGGCTACCTGTTCGAGCGGCCGATCGAGCGGCGCCTGGGAGGGCCGCGGCCGATCGCGGCGGGCCTGGCGCTCGGCGCGATCGCGATGGCGGGCGCGGATCGGCGCGGCGGGCAGCGGGGGATCGAGCAGGCCGGCGCCGCGGACGCGCTTGCGCTGGGCCTGGCCCAGGCGGCCGCGCTGATGCCGGGCGTCTCGCGCCGTGGGGCGACGCTGAGCGCCGCGCGCATGCGCCGCTTCACGCGACGCGACGCCGACGAGCTCTCCTGGCTTGCTGCGATCCCGGTGATCCTCGGGGCCTGCGCGCTGAAGGGCGCGCGGTTGCGCAGCAGCTCGCTCTCGCGGGAGCAGCGCGGCGCCCTGGTCGCCGGGGCGCTGGCCTCGTTCGTCTCGACGCTCGCCAGCGCACGGCTGCAGACGCGGCTGCGGCTCGGCGAGATGCCGCTGGCCCCGTTCTGCGCCTACCGGCTGCTGCTCGCGCTCTGGAGCGCCCGGAGCCCATCTCGGTAGGCCCTAAGCTGAGGCTTCAAGGACGATGAGCGCGGCGCCACCTCGATGAGCGGGTCACCGACAGGCAGCGACACCTACATCGGCACCGCGCTCGGCGGTCGCTACCGGCTCGACGCCGAGATCGGCCGCGGTGGGATGTCAACGGTCTACAAGGCGTTCGACACCGTGCTCGAACGGCCGGTGGCGGTGAAGGTGATGCACCGCGACGTGGCCACCGACTCCGACCAGCACGAGCGCTTCCGGCGCGAGGCGCGCGCGGTCGCGCAGCTCTCCCACCCGCACATCGTGACGGTGATCGACTTCGACGACGGGGATGGGGGCAACGGAGCAGGCGGCGCGGGCGGGCGCCGTGGCCAGAACGGATTGGGCGGCGCTCCGTACATCGTCTTCGAGCACGTCGAAGGCGAGACGCTCAAGAGCCTGCTCCGGCGCGAGGGAGCGCTGGAGAGCACCGAGGCGCTCGCCTATGCGCTGGAGCTCGCGCGCGCGCTGGCCGCGGCCCACGAGCACATGATCGTCCACCGCGACGTCAAGCCTCAGAACGTGCTGCTCGGCAACGAAGGCACCGCGAAGATCACCGACTTCGGGATCGCGCGCTCGCTGACCGAGCAGGGCCTGACGATGGACGGGCGCGTGCTCGGCACCACCGACTACGTCTCCCCCGAGCAGGCTCTGGGCCAGGCGGTCACCGTGCAGTCGGACGTCTACTCGCTGGGCGTCGTGCTCTACGAGATGCTGACCGGGGAAGTCCCCTTCCGTGGGGAGACGCCGGTCGCGGTGGCGATGCGCCACGTGCGCGAGGAGATCCCCGACGTGCAGATGCGCCGGCCAGAGCTCTCGGCGGCAACCGCCGCGGTCGTCGACCGCGCCACCGCAAAGGACCTCGCCGAGCGCTACCCGGACATGGAGTCGATGATCGCCGACCTGGAGGAGGCGCTGGCGATCGAGGCGGCGCGCACCGGCCACGCCGGGGGCGAGGTCACGAGCGTGCTGCGGACGCTGCCGGCGCCGGCGCGGCGGCGGCTGCCGTGGCGCATGCGACACCCGATGCGCTGGGTCACGAGCATCGGCCTGGTCGGCGTGGCCGTCGCGGCGGTGCTGATCTTCGCGCTCGGGCACGCCAAACGGGGCACCGGCACACCGCCGGAAGTGAGCGCGAGTCGCGGCCTGCAACCGGTGGGCCTGGCGCAGAACGCCGCTCACGGCTACAACCCGTTCGGCACCGAAGAAGAAGACGAAGCCCAGGTCGGCAACCTCGTCGACGGCGACGCCGGCACCAGCTGGAGCACCGAGGAATACAGGCAGGACACGCTGGCGCCCAAGCCGGGCACCGGGTTCTACGTCGATGCGGCGCCTGGGGTCGCGGCGCGCGCGACGATTGTGCAGACGCCCTCGCCCGGCTTCGAGATGGCGATCTACGCCGCGCAGAAATTCGACGGCTCGCTGCCGTTCGGCGACAGCACCCCGCTGACCAAGCGCGGCTGGGTCCGGGTCGCGGCGCCGGTGCCGATCACCGGCCGCACCGAGATCGCCCTGGCCACAGGCGGCCTGAGCTACCGCTACTACCTGTTCTGGATCACCAAGCTTCCGGCGGAAAGGCCCTCCGCCCAGGTCTCCGAGGTCACGCTGCTGCGCTGAGCGGGCGCGGGGGCGGCAGGCGCTGCGGTGAGCGGGCGGGGACGGCAGGCGCGCCGGACCGCAGCCCGGCGCTCGGCGGATTCCCGGCGCTCAGCCGGCGACCGGCGCCTTGGTGGTCGAGGTCGTGGTCGAGGTGGTGCTGGCGTTCGTGCCCGAGGTCGTGGTCGAGGTCGTGGTGCTGGTCGATTCGGCGCCGACGAAGATCTTCACCGTGGAGTCCTTGCGCACACGGGTGCCCGCCCGCGGTTCCTGCTTGACCACGAAGCCGACCAGCGCGGCGTCGCTGACCGGCTCGGAGAGCACTTCCGGCTTCAGGCCCGCGGCCCGCAGCGTGGCCAGCGCCGATTCGCGGCCGTCTTCGGCCACACTCGGCACGACGACCCGTTCGGAGGCGCTGGACTTCGACTTGGCGATCACGAGCGTGACGCTCGTGCCTTTCGCCTCCCGCTGCCCGGCACGCGGCGTCTGTTCGATCACGGTGCCGACGGCCGCGCCTTCACGTGGGCGTTCGACGGGCGCGGCGATCGAGAGGCCGGCCGCTTCGAGGCGTTCTTCGGCGCTCGCGCGCGAGAGGCCGAGCACGCTGGGCACCTTCACCTGCGCCGGGCCGCTGGAGACGTAGACCACGACCGCGGTGCCCTTGGCGACCGGTCGTTTGGCGGCGGGATCGGTCGAGATCACCAGGCCGCTTGCCACTTCTTCGCTGTGCCGCGTTTTGACTTCCGGGCGCAGCCCTACCGCCAGCAGCCGCTCCCGCGCCTGTTCTTCGGATGCGCCGGACAGGCTCGGCACCGTCGTGCTGCCCACGCCGGTGGAGACGACGATCACCACAGCGGTGTGCGGCTTCGCCTCGCTGCCGGCGACCGGGCGCTGTTCGACGACATGCCCGGAAGCCACGCTCGCGTTCGCGGCATATGAGGGTTCGCCGCGCAGGCCAAGGCCGCGCAGGCGGGCCAGCGCCGCGTTCTTGGTCAGACCGCGCAGCTGCGGCAACGTCACCTGCTTTGGCGAGAGCAGCAGCACGAGCACCGCCGCTGCGGCAAGCGCCGCAAGCGCCACCGAGACCCAGATCAGCACCCGCCTGCGGCGAGCCTCACCGTCCTTCTCCTCGGGAGAGCCGTTGGTCTGAGTCCCGCCCGCTCCCGTGCCGCCCGCAGCCGCTGCCTGGATGCCCGTGGCAGGGCTGTAGGCGGCAAGCTGGCCGGCGGTGGGACGCCAGGAGCCCGTGGCGGGCGGCGGGTGGGTGGCCCGCAGAGCGCTCAGCCCCGGCTGCACCAGCGCGGCACCGGCGAGGCCGGCCGCGGCGCTCGCACTCCAGAGCGCGTGCTCGTCGCGCGGCTGCGGCAGCGTCGCGCGCACCTGCTCCAGCGCCGCGATCAGCTCATCGGCGCTCTGGTAGCGCTGCGCCGGGTCCTTGCGCAGCGCGCGCGCCACCACGGCGTCGAGCGCGGCCGGCACGGCGGGGTGCAGCGCGCTGGGCGGCGGCGGCTCGCGCGAGATGTGCTGGAGCGCGATCGTGACCGCGGTCTCGCCCTCGAAGGGGACCTTGCCGGTCAGCAGCTCGTAGAGGACCACGCCGATCGCGTAGAGATCGGAGGACTCGCTGACGGCGTGGCCCTGGGCCTGCTCGGGCGAGAGGTACTGGGCCGTGCCCATGATCGAGCCGGTGAGCGTCATGTCCGAGGCGCCCGCGCGGGCGATGCCGAAGTCGGTGACCTTCGCCCTGCCCTCCTCGTCGAGGATCACGTTGTGGGGCTTCAGATCGCGGTGGATGACGCCGCGGCGGTGCGCGAAGCGCGCGGCGCGCAGCACCTGCACGACGACGTCGATCGCTGCGGCCGGCTCCAGCGGCGCCGTGCTCGCGCACGATCGCCTTCAGCGTGCGTCCGGGCAGGTACTCCATCGCGATGTAGTAGGTGCCGTCCCACTCGCCGCGGTCGAAGACCGAGACGACGTTGGGGTGCGAGAGGCCGGCGGCGCTGGAGGCCTCGCGGCGGAAGCGCTCGACGAACTCCTGGTCCTCGGCGAAGCGGTGGTGCAGGACCTTGACGGCGACCTTGCGGCCGAGCAGCTGGTCGGAGGCCAGGTAGACGTCGGCCATCCCGCCCGAGCCGACGCGCTGGAGCACCTCGTAGCGGCCGTCGATGATGGTCTCCGGGCTCGATCATCGCAGCAGCGCTTCCATCACCTGCTTGGCCACCGGCAGCGGCGTACGTGGCGCCGTAGCCGGGCACTTTGGCCACCGTCGCCGCGACCGCGACGGTCGGTTTGCCGGCGGGCGCGAAGGCGATGAACCAGGCGTTGTTGACGCTGGCCGAGCGCGGTTTCCGCGGTGCCGGTCTTGCCCGCGACCTGGCATCCCGGCGATCTGGGCCTCGGTGCCGGTGCCTTCGTTTACGACCGCTTCCATCATCTTCGTAATCTCGGCAGCGGTGGAGGGCTTCATCACCACCGACTGCACTTTCGGCGAGATCGCTTCGACGGTCCCGCCTTCGGGGTCGATCACGCGCCTGGTCAGGTGCGGCGCCATCAACGTGCCGTGGTTGGCGACCGTGGCGGCGACCATCGCCATCTGCAGCGGCGTGGCCTGCAGGCGATCCTGGCCGATGCCCAGACGACCGAGGTCGACCAGTTCGCTGCTGGGCGGAGTCAGCGCGTTGTTGAAGTACTCGCCGCTGGGCGACATTTCGTCGCCGGGGAGGTCGAGCGAGGGCTGCGCGTCGAAGCCGAAGCGCTGCATGTAGCGTTCCATCGTCGGCTTGCCGACGCGCTCCGCCACCTGGGCGTAGACCGTGTTGACCGACTGCGCAAGCGCCTTGGTGAGCGTGATCTCGCCGAAGCTTTCGTCCTGGTCGTTGTCGAGCGGGACGCCCGAGATCAGGATCCCGTTGCGCCCGGACAGCGTCGATTCGGGGGTGAGGAGGCCGGTGTCGAGCGCGGCGGTCGCGGTCACGATCTTGAACGTCGAGCCGGGGGCGTAGCCGCCGTCGGCGGCGTGGTTGAACTCCGGCGAGCCGGTCAGCGATTCCACCTGCTTTACGCCCTTGGCCGTTGCCATCAGATTCGGGTCATAGCTTGGCGAGGAGGCCATCGCCTGCACCGCGCCGGTGCCGGGGTCGATCGCCACGACGGCGCCTTCGCGGCCGGCGAGCGCGGCCTGCGCGGCGCGCTGGGCCGCGGGCACGAGCGTGGTCTGGACGGTGTCTCCGCCGGGCGCGATGCCCTGGAGCTGGTTGAGCAGCCGCTGCAGACCGCCTCCGAGCTGCCCCTGCAGGGCTTCGTTCTCCGATCCCTCGATGCCCCTGCTGCCGAACGTGGGATAGAAGTAGCCCACCGGCGTGGCAAACAGCGAGCCCATCGGGTACCTGCGTTCATAGATGCCTTCGCGGTTGCGCACGCTCTTGGCCAGCACCGCGCCGTTCGCGGCGAGGATCTCGCCCCGCTGAATCCGCTCCTGCGCCAGCACGCGCCGCGCGTTGTCGGGGTTGTTGCGCAACGAGGCCGCTTCGAAGACCGTCCAGCGCGAGGTGAAGGCGACCAGCAGGGCGAATAGGACCGCGACCAATGCGTAGAGACGGACTATCGGCTTGTTCACCGATCACCCGCCGCTGATCTGGCCGAGTTCGAGCTGGCGTATCAGCGCGCTCACATTCGCTTCGGTGCGCAGCGAGTGGTCGAGCAGCGTGTGTCGCCGCTGCGGCGTGAGCGTCGAGGCGGCCACGCCGGAGACGTAGTCGGTGCTGTAGAGGTCGATGCCGAAAGGCAGCTGGTAGGGGACGCCCTGGTAGACCGTGATCAGACCGTTGGAGTCGGTGCCGAGAAAGAACACGGTCTGGCTTGCGAGGTAGGCCGCGGCGAGGATCACGCCCAGCACCGCCAGCGCCGTGAGCGAGGTCAGCGCGCGTCGCAGGCGGCGCCGAGCACCACGGGGGGCAGCGCCGGCGTGGGCCGAGTCGGGGGCCCTTGGCGTGCGCCGGCGGACGGCGGGGCGCGGGGGGGCCGCGGGCGCAGGGGGCGCGAGCTGCGGGGTTGCCGCGGAGGCGGGCGCGGGCGTCTCGGCTGCCTCCGCCGCGAGCGCGCTGCCGTTGACTTCGGTCGCGTGCTCCTCCGCGAAGGGGGCGGCGGAGACGTCAACCTCCTCCAGGCGCACCAGCACCGCCGTGATGTTGTCTCTGCCGCCTTCGCGGTTGGCCTCGTCGATCAGCGCCCGGCCCGTCTCGCGCAGGCGCTCGTGCTCGCTCATCAGCTGCGCCAGCCGCTGCTCGCCGACCATCGAGGTCAGGCCGTCGCTGCAGAGCAGATAGATGTCGCCGGCGCGCGCCTTGAATGAGCGTGTGTCGACCTCGACGCTGGGCTCCGGGCCAAGCGCGCGCGTGATGATCGAGCGCTGAGGATGCTCCTCGGCTTCCTCCGGAGTCAGGCGACCCTGGCGGATCAGCTCGTCGACGAGGGAGTGATCGTCGGTCAGCCGCAGCAGTTCCCGATCGCGCAGGCAGTAGACCCTGCTGTCGCCGACGTGCGCGATCGTGACGTCCTGCTCGCCGACGTAGACGGCGCTCAGCGTTGTGCCCATGCCGGCGTGCGCGGCGTCGCTGTGCGATAGCTCGTGGATGCGGGCGTTGGCCGCGTGCGCGTAGGCGGCGAGCGTCTGCTCGGGGTCGGAGAAGTCGCGGCCGTTCTCGCCGAACGTCTCCACCGCGATCCGCGAAGCGACCTCGCCGGCCTGTGCGCCGCCCATCCCGTCGGCGACCACGAACAGCGGCGTGCGAGCGAGCATCGAGTCCTCATTGGCGCGCCGCTGCAGCCCGGTGTCGGTGATCGCATAGTGCTCTGCCACCCGCAGCATCAGTCGACCTCGAAGCTGAATTCGGAGTCTCCGATCCGCAGGCGATCGCCGGGGTGCAGCGGCCGCGGGCTCTCCAGCAGCTCCTCGTTGAGGTAGGTGCCGTTGGTGGAGCCGAGGTCCTCGACGGCGAGGATGCCGCCCTGCTCGAAGATGCGGGCGTGGGCGGAGGAGGCGAAGGGGTCCTGCAGCCGGATCTCGGCCTCGCCGCCACGGCCGAGCACGACCTGGCCGTCGAGGTCGTAGATCATTCCCGGCTGGTGTCCCGGCGCGCGCTCGACGACCAGCCGCGGCGAGCGCGAGAGCACGTCCACGGGCCCGAGCGTCGAGGCCGAGAACATCCCGGTGGCATCGGGCGCGGCGACCGCGGCGGCCATGCCCGCGGGCACGTGTTCTGCGGCCGCCGGTTGCGATCGCGCGCGCATGTCCTTCAGCGCGCTGCGGGCCACCCACAGCAGGAACAGGTAGAGCACGATCACGAAGCCGTACTTCAGCGCGACCGAGACTGAATCGATGGAGGAGGTCATTGCGCCTCTGCGCCCTACCTGAGCTCGAAGACGATTGCGGTCGAGCCCATCTCGATGCGGTCGCCTGCCTGCAGCGAGGACTGGCCCTGGACGCGGCGGCCGTTTACGCGCAGGCCGTTGGTCGAGCCGAGGTCGGCGATGCTCCAGCCGCCCGCGGTCGGTCTGATCTCGGCGTGGCGGCGCGAGACGCCGTTGTCGTCGAGCATCACGTCGCATTCGCGGCTGCGGCCGATGACGGCGCCGCCGGCTCCGACCACGAGTCGTCGGCCTGCCACCAGCAGCAGCGCGCCGGCCTGCCTGGGGGGAGCGACGGTCGGGGCCGCGCCGCTGCGGCGCTGCCCGCGCTGGATCATCGTGCGTCCAACCTCATCCTCTTCTCCCCCATCGGAATAGGACTCCTGCGCCGCCGGGAAGGCGCGCTCGGCCTCTTCGCCCTCTCCGGGCAGGCGCACCGGGTGCGTCTCGATCCCGAATTCGCCGAGTGAGAGTTCGGGGTCGGTGTGCAGGCGGATGACCGGGCGCGCAGCCAGCACGAGTTGCTCGCGGCGGGCGTGCTCGAGCAGGTAGGCGCAGAGCTCGTCGATCACCTCGCCCTCGATGCCCTCGTAGTGGTCGCGGTCGCTCGCCGAGAGCCAGAGGTCGTATTCGTGGGGCGCGTAGACGCGGGAGACCGAGGGCGTGCGGTGCTCGTCCATCTCGCGCACGAGCTTGCGCGCGAGCTCGATCGGGCGCACCTCCGAGGCGAAGACGCGGCCGAACGTCCCCTCGACGAGGCCTTCGATCTTCGACTCCAGGGTTCTGAGCAGGCTCATGTGAGAGCGAAGGCTACGGACCGGTCCGGCTTCGCCATCGTCACTTTAAGCGTGTGGCGACTCCGCGGCGTGTCCACGATAGGGGGGATCGACTCGCGAGGCGCTCATCACCAGCGCCAGAGCGCCGAGGATCGCGCCGAGGATCGCAGCGGCGGGCGCCGCCGCGGGCGGGGAGCCGGCGGCCAGAAGGCTGGCGAGCAGGCTTGGGCCGGCCAGCAGCGCCGCGCTCCAGATACCGGCCAGCAGCAGGTCCAGGGCGACGCCGCGACCCCTGATGAGCCAGGGCGCAAGCGCTGCGCCGAGCGCCCAGAGCGCTGCGCCGGCCAGCGTCGGCAGGCTCAGCAGCGGGGCGATTGCGTGTGCGGCGGCGCTCAGCGAGGACTCCCAGCCCGGCCGCGCCCAGGCATTGCCCGCGTTTGCGGAGGCGAAGCCGGCGGAGAAGCCGCTGGCCGGCGCCAGGCCGCGCGTGAAGCCGACCTGGGCCAGGCAGAGCCACCAGTAGCCGAGCGCGCCCAGGCAGGCGCGCATCCGCGGGGATGACGGGAGGCCGGCGCTCGCCGGGAACGCGGCGGCGATGCCGAGCAGCCCGAGCAGGGGGGCCAGCGCGGGGGTCAGCCAGGCGACGCTTGCGCGGGCGGGCATCGCGATCAGCATCGGCAGCAGGCCGGCGAGCAGCAGCAGGCAGAGGCCGGGGCGGCCTGCGGCCTCTTGCCAGGCGACCAGGGCGAGAGCTGCGAGGACCCAGAGCAAGCGCGGCAGGGTGGGCAGGCGGACTGTCGGGCGTCTCGGCGCGGGCCCGAGCGCGGGCTCGCGCTCCGGCGCGAGCTGGGTGCGAGTGCCGGCAGACGCCCCCGCGGGGGCGAGCCGGGTGCGGACGGTCGCCGCGGCCGTGGGCCGGGTCCGCGCGCGTGCCGCCACAGGCTGGACGCGAACTCTCGCCGCCTCCCCGCGCAGCGCCTGCTCCAGCGCGCTCGCGAGCTCGGCGATCTCACCGCGGTCGTCCGGGTCGGGCAGCAGCGCGCAGTCGATCGCGTCGCTCAGCTCGAGGGACAGGTCGGGGCGCCTGTGCGACAGCGGCGGCAACTCGCTGCCGATCCTGCGCACCGTCGCGGCCGGCGTTGCGGCTCGCACCGGGTTCTCTCCGCAGAGCGCCTCGTAGAGGACCAGCGCGAGCGAGTAGAGATCGGCCTGCGGCCCGGCCTGCCTGCCCTCGCTCTGCTCGGGGGCCATGTAGGCGAGGGTGCCCAGCACGTCGCCGGTGGCGGTCAGCGCGGCCTCGCCGTCCAGGCGCGCGCCGCCGAAGTCGGTCAGCTTGGCCACGCCGGCGCGGTCTGCGGGCTCGTCGGGGACCAGGATGTTCTGGGGCTTTACGTCGCGATGGATCACGCCGCGGCCGTGGGCGTGGATCAGCGCGTCGCAGAGCGCGATGCCGATCTGCAGGATCTCCTGGTCGGTCAGAGCGTCCTGTGCGACCAGGCGCGCAAGCGTCTGGCCTTCCACCAGCTCGGAGGTCAGATAGAAGCAGCCGTCCTCCTGCGCGGCCTCATACAGCGCGACGATCGCCGGGTGGGAGAGCCTCGCGGCGGCGTGGGCCTCGCGCGCTGCCCGCTCGCCGAGGCCGTCGGCCTCGCAGGGGATGCGCTTGACGGCGACCTGGCGGCGCAAAAGCTCGTCGTGGGCGCGAAAGACCTCGCCGAAGCCGCCCGAGCCCAGGCGTTCGAGCAGGCGGTAGCGGCCCAGCACCTGCAGTGGGGCGCCGGGTCCCTCGCCGTCGGCGGCAGCGTTCGCGGTGTCCACCGTCTCCTCCGCTTCGGCGCCGGCGCCGGCGCCCCTGCTGCCGCCAGGCAGGAGAACGCGCTTTGAGCGAGAAGTTGCAGAACTCACAGGGAGGACGCCCCCGGGCAGCCTTCATACTTGTGAGAGGCCAGCAGTTCTGCAAGGAGCAAGCGCGTGTCGTTCTTCGACGACGAAGGTCCGACGCCACCGTCGGCGACCAGAGAGAAGCGTCCGCCCCGCGGATCGCCTCCGCGACCCCGGCGGCCGCAGCCGATCGGCGCGCACCGCCCCGGCGATAAGCACGCCCTGATGATGCGGCGGCGGATCGCGGCAGGCGTCGGGGTGCTGCTCGTGATCGCAATCGTGCTGATCGTCAACGCGATCCTCCAGGGCCAGAAAACATCGGCGCTCGAACAGTACAACCGCAACGTGAATCAGATCGCACGTCAATCCGAACAGGAAGTCTCAAAGCCGCTGTTCTCCGCGCTCGTGGGCGCCGGGGGCAAGCCCACGATCAACGTAGACCAGCAGATCAACGAACTGCACGGCACCGCGCAGCAGATGGTCACCCACGCTCGCGAAATGAGCGTGCCGGGCGAAGCCTCCGAAGCGCAGCGCAACCTGCTGCTGGCGCTGGAGCTTCGCGCCGAAGCCGTGGAAAAGATCGCCGGCCTGATGTCCGGGGTGCTCGGCAGCGAAGGCAAAGCGGCCTCCACCCACATCGCCGGCGCGATGGAGATCCTGCTGGCCTCCGATGTGGTCTGGTCCCAGCGGGTGCGGCCGCTGGCGCAGGAAGCGCTTGCCGCGGGCGGTCTGCATGGCCTGAGCACGGCGCAAAGCAAGTCGCTGCCGAACGTCGGATGGCTCACGCCCGAAACGGTGCTCAGCCGGATCACCGGTAAAGAATCGTCAAGCGAATCCTCCTCGGGGCAGCTCGCGCCGGGCACCCACGGCGACGCGCTCACCGGACTTGCGGTCGGCGGCGCGACGCTGCAGGCCGAACCGGAGCAGAACCACCTGACCGGCGGCGCCAACCCGACCTTCACGCTCACCTTCGTCAACGACGGCGAAAACTCGGAGACCAACACCAAGGTCGTGGTCTCGGTCACGAGCGCCGGCAAGACGATCTCCGCCTCACACACGGTCGAAAAGACCGAACCGGGGCAGACCTACAACGTCAATCTGACGGTCAAGGGCGTCAGCACCGGGGTGCCGGCAAAGGTGGAAGCGAACGTCGAAAAGGTGCCGGGCGAGACCAACCTGGAAAACAACAAGGCCTCCTACCTGGCCGTCTTCGAATAGGCGAGCGCCATGCTTGCCTCCTCGCTCACGGACACCCAGGGGATCGTTGCGCTTGCCGCCGCGGCGGTGGCGGTGCTGGCGATCGTCTGCTGCGCGGCGATGGCGATCTCGCTGCGGCGGCTGCGCGCGGCGCAGAGCGTGGTGATCGGCGCCGCTGGCACGCGCGACCTGATCGCGCACGCGGTCGGGCTGGAGGAGGCTTTTGAAGCGCTGCGCGACTACAGCACGCAGGTCGCGCAGACGCTGCAGGCGCGGCTGGCCGAGGTCGATCGGGCGCTGCTCATGAGCATCTCCAACTGGGCGCTCGTGCACTACGACGCCTACAACGAGCTCTCCGGGCGGCAGTCGATGTCGATCGCGTTGCTCGACGGGACGCGCTCTGGGATCGTGATCTCATGCATACATCACCGCGACCAGGCGCGCGTGTACGCAAAGCGCGTGGAGCACGGCGCCGGTTTGGTCGAGCTCTCTCCCGAGGAGGCGCAGGCGGTGCAGCAGGCGACCGGCGCCGGGGCGGGAGACGATGACCTCCAGCGCGCAAGCTGACGCGGACGCGCCGCGGGTCGGCCACCTCGGGCCCGCGGGCACCTTCAGCGAGGAGGCGCTGCTGGCCGGCGCGGTGGCCGGCGCGGTGGAGCCGGTCGCGTTGGAGACGATCTACGACACCGCGATGGCCGCCGCCAGAAGAGAGGTCGCGTGGGCGGTCGTGCCGATCGAGAACTCGCTGGAGGGGTCGGTCACGGTCACCCTCGACCTGCTCGCCGACCACGCCGCGGAGTTGCAGATCGTGGCCGAGGAGCTGCTTGCGGTGCGGCACTTCCTGGCGGCCGGCGCGGAGATGCCGCTCGCGGAGATAAGGACCGTGCTGACGCACCCGCAGGTGCCCGGCCAGTGCCGGCGCTTCCTGCGCGAGCAGCTGCCGCAGGCGCGGATCGTGCCCGCCAACTCGACCGCGGAGGCCGTGCGGATCGCCGCCGGGACGCAGGCAAGCGAGGGGACGGCGGCGATCGGGCCGCGGCTGGCGGTGGAGCTGTACGGCGCGCACGTGCTGGCAAGCGATGTTCAGGACCGCGACGACAACCTCACCCGGTTCGTGTGGCTTGGGCCCAGGGGGTCGGTGGGCGCGCATCCGCCGGTGCTGCCGCGGGTAGGCGCGCGGCACAAGACCTCGCTGGTGTTCTGGGGCCCCGGCGCCGATCGCGCCGGATGGCTCGTGCTGTGCCTGGACCAGTTCGCCCATCGCGGGATCAACCTGACCAAGATCGAGTCGCGCCCACGGCGTGAGCGGATGGGCCATTACATGTTCTTCGTGGACCTCGAGGGCGATGCGAGCGAGCACGACGTGGAGGAGGCGATCGCCGGGCTGCATGAGCTCTGCGAGCAGGTGTGGGTGCTCGGCTCCTATCCGGCCGCCCCCGGCGGGTAGCAGGAGGGATGGGGCGCGAGCGCCGCTGCGCCGTTGCGCTCACCGCTACACTGCGGCCTGAAACTGATGGATACCAGCGCGCCATCCGGACCACTTCGGTCCGCGCCGGCAGAGCACCAGCGGCGCGGACCTGACTCGCTCCCCACGGGAGTGAGCGGCAGGGTGCTCGTCCTCAACGCGACCTTCGAGCCGATCAACGTGTGCTCGGTGCGCCGAGCCGTCGTGCTGCTGCTCAAGGACAAGGCGGAGATGGTGGAGCGGGGCGCGTGGGAGCTGCACTCCGAGCGCTCGACGATCACGCGGCCGATCGTGATCCGGCTGGTCAGCTACGTGCACGTGCCGCGCGACATGCATCGGCGCAAGATCACCCGGCGGGCGGTCTTCGCACGCGACGGCTGGGCCTGCCAATACTGCGGCTCGCGCTCGAACCTGACGGTCGATCATGTGATCCCGCGGTCGAAGGGCGGCAACTCCAGTTGGGAGAACATCGTCGCCTCCTGCGCCCCATGCAACCGGCGCAAGGGCGACCGGCTGCCGCGCCAGGCGGGAATGCACCCGCGCCGCGAGCCGCGGCCGCCGCACGCCGAGATCTTCATCCACGTCGCCAGCCCGACGATCCCATCGGCATGGCAGGCGTACCTGCCGCAAGCGGCGTAGCACAGCGGGGGCGGGCGGGGCTCGAAACCGCGAAGGGCGCCTTCGACGGGGCGCCCTTCGCGTCTTGCTTGAACTGGAATGCCGAGACGGCCTTCTCTGTGCCGGGGGGACCAGTCCGGCGGCCCTCTCGGGGTGTCGCGGGTTGGACTCCGCCAAGCGGCCCAGCCATCCGACCTAGCGGCCGGACACCTCCAGGGTCCCAAAAGAACTGTCACTAGACGTGAGGACCACCTCCTTTCTCTGGTGATCGAAGCCTAGCGGACGACGTGGACGCAATGCAAGGGGGGTCAGTTCTCAGGCGGCGCTGCGGCGGGGCCGGGGCCGCCGTCCACGGCCTCCTCAACTGCCTCGCCCTCCTCGCCCTCGACGACGAGCGCCACGGCGGAGACGGTGTCGTCGTTCTTGAGGTTCATCACGCGCACGCCGGTGGCGGCGCGGCCCTGGCGGGAGATGCCCGCGACCGAGGTCCGCTGCACCATGCCGCCGACCGAGATGAAGACGAGCTCCTGGTGCTCGCGCACGACCAGCGCGCCGGCCAGCGCGCCCTTCTGCTCGGTCAGGCCGATCGTCTTTACGCCCTTGGCGCCGCGGTTGGTCTTGCGGTACTGCTCGATCAGCGTGCGCTTGCCGTAGCCGTTGTCGGTCACCACGAGCAGGTCCATGTCGTCTCTGGCTACGTCCATCGCGATCACCTGCCCGCCGTTAACGTCCATTCCGCGCACGCCGGTCGTGTCGCGGCCCATCGAGCGCGCGGCGGACTCGGGGAAGCGCACGGCCAGGCCGGCCTTGGAGACCATGATGATCTCCTCGCTGGCATCGACGCCGCGCACCGCCAGCAGCTCGTCGTCGTCGCGGATGTTGATCGCGATGATGCCGTCGGCCCTGATCGGGGTGTTGTAGGCCGCCAGCTCCGTCTTCTTGACCGTGCCGTTGCGAGTCGCGAAGACGAGGTACTTCGTCTCCGAGAAGTCGCGGGTGGAGAGCACCGCCTGGATCCGCTCGCCCTCGCGCAGCGGCAGCACGTTGACAAGCGCCCGTCCCTTGGCGGTGCGCGAGGCCTCCGGCAGCTCGTAGACCTTGGAGCGGTAGACCTTGCCGCGATTTGAGAAGAACAGCAGGTAGTCGTGGGAGGAGCAGACGAAGAGGTGCTCGATGAAGTCGCCGTCCTTCATGTCCATCCCCGTCACGCCGCGCCCGCCGCGCTGCTGCTGGCGATAGGTGGCCAGCGGCAGCGACTTGATGTAGCCCGATTGGGTGATCGTGATCACCATCTGCTGGTCGGCGATCAGATCCTCGATGTCGATCTCGTCGGCGGAGGGGCTGATCTCGGTGCGCCGCTCGTCGGCGAACCGCTCGGAGATCTCTGAGAGCTCGTCCTTGATCACGCCCAGCACGCGCGATTCGTCGCCGAGGATCGCGCGCAGCTCGGCGATCCGCTCTTCCACGTCGGCGTGCTCGCGCTTGATCGAGTCGGCCTCCAGCGCCGTCAGCTGCGAGAGGCGCAGGTCGAGGATCGCCGAGGCCTGGATCGCACTGAACTCGAAGCGCTGGATCAGTTGCTCGCGGGCGCTGTCGCGGTCGCGAGAGGCGCGGATCAGCTCGATGATCGCGTCGAGGTGCTCCAGCGCCTTCAGCAGGCCCTGCAGGATGTGCGCGCGCGCCTCCTTCTCGGAGAGCTCGTGCTTGGTGCGGCGCACGATCACCTCGCGCTGATGCGCGACGTAGTTGTGGATCACGGCGCGCAGGTTCAGCGTGCGCGGCACGTTGTCCACGAGCGCGACCATGTTCACGCCGAAGGTGGTCTGCAGCGAGGTGTGCTTGTAGAGCTTGTTGAGCACGACCTTCGGGATCGCGTCGCGCTTGAGCTCGATCACCAGGCGCATCCCGCGCTTGTCCGACTCGTCTCTGATGTCGGAGATCTCGGGGATCTTCTTCTCGTGCACGAGGTCGGCGATCTTTTCGATCAGGCCGCCGGGGCCGCCCTTCTTGACCATGTAGGGCAGCTCGGTGACGACGATCGCCTCCTTGCCCTGCTTGAGCGGCTCGATGTGCGCCTTGGCCTGCACCCGCACGCGGCCGCGGCCTGTCTCGTAGGCATCCCTGATGCCCGACATGCCGAGGATGATCCCGCCGGTGGGGAAGTCGGGGCCCTTGACGTGCTCCATCAACCCGTCGAGCGTGATCTCCGGGTCCTCGATGTAGGCGATCGTGGCCGCGATCACCTCGCGCAGGTTGTGCGGCGGGATGTTGGTCGCCATCCCGACGGCGATCCCGGAGGAACCGTTGACCAGCAGGTTCGGGAACCGCGCCGGCAGCACCAGCGGTTCGCGCTTGGAGCCGTCGTAGTTGGGCGCGAAGTCGACGGTGTCCATGTCGAGGTCGCGCAGCATCTCGGTCGCGATCCGCGCCAGGCGGGCCTCTGTGTTGTGGCTGACGAAGCCGTTGGTGAGGAAGGAGTGATCGTCGGTGTCAACCCGTATGGAGTAGACGTCCTGAACGCCGGCGTCAGTCACGGACTCGACCGCAGCGTAGTAGTAGTCGCCGGTGACGAGCGGCGTCACGACGTCACGGACCTCCTCGGACTCGATCCGCTCGAGGATCGCCGTCGATCGGCTCTCCCAACGCTCGATGCGATCGACATTGTTGCGTCGCAGCCATTCGCGGCGATCGCCTTTTGCGCCCTCGGCCCGGATGTAGCCAGCGAGGTAGGGCACGTGATCGTGGCTCAGCGCGCGGCTGGTCATGGGAATCTGGGCGAGCTCGGCTTCGAGCTTCTCGTGCTTGACGCCGAAGAACCCGATCCGTTCGGCAAACAGGCGGGCATCGCGCCTGTTCGTGATGACCACCTTGATCTCGCCCCGCGCGGAGACGGCAAGCCGCGAGACGATCCCGAACTCCAGCAGCAACTGCTGCACGTCGCTGGCAAGAAGCTCGCTTCGCGTCGAGTAGGAGATCTGAATGGTGCTTCGAGGCAGCAGCGAGGAGGACCCATCGCCCTCGAACATGGCCTGCATGAACACCCGCTTGAAAGCTGCGCTGCCCTCCCACACGCACGCCGGCACACGCTTATCGGCGCTGAGGTGGCCCTCGAGCTCCGCCAAGCGGCTCGCCCGCAGGGCCTTCAGGTTCTGCACGTCGAGCTCGTGACAGATGCTGCCGGACCTGATCGTGCGCGAGTAGACGTATCGGGGACCGCCGATGACGTCGTCGTAGGCATCCACGACAGCGCCGAAGAAGTCCTCGTCGATGTTGTTGAAGCCCGCGCGGCGCTCGCCGAACCAGCCCTCCGACACGAACGCTCCCGCCAGCAGTGCGAGCTTGCGCGAAGGCTCGTCGAGCTGCGACTCCTCGTGCTTGCGGCCGGTGCGATTGAGCAGCACTCGGTCGCCGGGACGCACCTCCTCCAGGAGCTTCCACATCAGCAGCGGCACGCCGACCATATCCACCAGGCACAGCACCGGGTGGTTGTGCGTGCCGGTGAGCTCGTAGCCCTCGCGGGTGCGGAGCTTCAGCGTTGGATGCTCGCCCGAGTGAAAAACGCGTGAAGCGTGTACCGTACGTCCGAGACGATCGAGCACGGTGAGGTCAACCTCACGCTCGCTGTCCGGTTGAAGGCCGGCGGCGATGTCCGCAATGCGTGCGGTGCCACTGGCCAGTTGGACGCGGGTGTCGCCCACGACGCAGTACCTCATGGCGGCTGCCGGGTCGTCGTCGACCGATCCGAAGTTGCCCTGGCCGTCGACGAGCAGCGAGCGCATCGAGAAGTCCTGGGCCATGCGCACGAGCGTGTCGTAGATCGCCGAGTCGCCGTGGGGGTGGTACTTGCCCATGACCTCGCCGACGATCAGCGCGCACTTGGAGTAGGAGCGCGTCGGGCCCAGCCCGAGCTCGTTCATCGCGTAGAGCACGCGCCGGTGCACGGGCTTCAGGCCGTCGCGCACGTCGGGCAGCGCCCGACCGACGATCACCGACATCGCGTAGTCGAGATACGCGGTGCGCATCTCGTCCTCGAGCGCGCGCGGTTCGACGTTCCCGCCGCTGATCACATCAGCACTGGCCATGCTGCTTCACCGCCTCTCTATACGTCCAGGTTCGCGACTGTGCGCGCGTTCTCTTCGATGAACTCGCGCCGCGGCTCGACCTGGTCGCCCATCAGCATCGCGAAGATGCG
The DNA here is from genome assembly GCA_963725915.1 of uncultured Actinomycetota bacterium. GTDB lineage: Bacteria > Actinomycetota > Thermoleophilia > Solirubrobacterales > Solirubrobacteraceae > Palsa-744. Next base: position 110,357 of record CAVSAL010000001.1, read on the forward strand.
ATCGGCGGCCGCGGCGTCCTCGAGCGTCACCTGCGCCAGCGTGCGGCTGGCGGGGTTCATCGTCGTTTCGCCGAGCTGGTCGGCGTTCATCTCGCCGAGCCCCTTGAAGCGCTGCAGCTTGATGCCCTTCTGCGAGACGGTAAGCACCGCTTCGCGCAGGGCGTCGAAGCTCGCGGCCGCCTCCATCGCGTCGCCGAGACGCACCTCGAACGCGGGTGTGCCGGCCAGCTCGATCAGCTGCCGGTGCACCTGCACGAGCTTGCGGTACTCCTGCGAGTCGAACATCGAGCGCTTGAGTCTGTGTGCGCGCGCGAAGCCCGTGCGCGCCTCGACCGCCTTGACGCGGATCTCAAGCGGATCCTGCGCGAGCAGCTCGGTGGCGTGGGTCTCGCCCTCCAGGCCCTCGCGGGAGAGCAGCTCGATCGCACTCTCGGCGCTGAGCGCCTGCTCTCCGAGCAGAGATGACTCCTCCAGGAACTGCACCACGTCGTGGCCGGAGGCGGCGCGCAGCGCGGAGGCCCAGCCCTCGTACTCCTTCAGGCGGCGCGTGAAGCTCTGCCAGCGCGTCTCAGTCAGCTTGAAGCGCTGGCCGAAGCGGTCGACGATCTCGATCTTCTCCCACTTGTCGGCGAGCAGGATCTCCTCCAGTTCGTGCTCACGCTCGATGTAACGCTCGCGCGAGCCCTGCTTGAGCTTGTAGAGCGGGGGCTTGGCGATGTAGACGTAGCCGGCCTCGATCAGCTCCTGCATCTCACGGAACAAAAGCGTGAGTGCGAGAGTCCTGATGTGCGCTCCGTCAACGTCAGCATCTGTCATCAAAATGACCTTGTGGTAGCGCGCGTTCTCCAGGTTGAACTCGTCGCGCACGCCCGTGCCGATCGCGGTGATCAGCGCCTGGATCTCCACGTTCTGGAGCACCTTGTCGATCCGGCTCTTCTCGACGTTGAGGATCTTGCCGCGCAGCGGCAGCACCGCCTGGGTGTTGCGGTCGCGGCCCTGCTTGGCCGAGCCGCCGGCGGAGTCGCCCTCGACCACGAACAGCTCGGCGAGGCTCGGGTCTTTGACCGAGCAGTCCGCGAGCTTGCCGGGCAGCGTCGAGTTCTCGAGCGCCGACTTGCGGCGGGTCAGGTCGCGGGCCTTGCGCGCGGCATCGCGCGCGCGCTGGGCTTGGACGGCCTTCAGGATCACCGCGCGGGCCTCGCTCGGGTTCTCCTCCAGGAACTCGGAGAGCCCGGCGTTGACGATCGACTCCACGAACCCGGCCATCCCGGGGTTGCCGAGCTTGGTCTTGGTCTGTCCCTCGAACTGCGGGTCGCGCAGCTTCACCGAGATCACGGCGGTCAGGCCCTCGCGCACGTCCTCGCCGGAGAGGTTCTCCTCCTTCTCCTTGAGCAGGCTGTGGTCGCGCGCGTACTTGTTCAGCGTCCGCGTCAGCGCCGAGCGGAAGCCCGACATGTGGCTGCCGCCCTCGCGCGTGTTGATGTTGTTGGCGAAGGAGTGGATCGAGTCCTGGTAGGAGGAGTTCCACTGCATCGCGACCTCGGCGGCGCCTTCCTCTCCGTCGCCGGCGAAGAAGATCACCTTGCGGTGCACCGGATCGCGGTTTTCGTTGAGGTAGGCGACGAAGTCCTCGATCCCGCCCTCGTAGCGGAACTGCACCGAGCGGCCCTCGGCGCGCTCGTCGATCAGCGAGATCAGCAGGCCCCGCGTCAGGAACGCGGTCTCGCGCAGACGCTCCTCCAGCGTGCGGAAGTCGAAGTCGAGCGTCTCGAAGATGTCGGCGTCGGGCAGGAAGGTGACGCTCGTGCCGGTCGGTGCGTCCTTGGCCAGCGCGTCGCCCTGCGCCAGCTCGCCCAGCGGCGCGCCCCGCGCGTAGTCCTGGCTGAAGAGATGCCCGTCGCGGCGGACCTCGACGTGCAGGCGCTCGGAGAGCGCGTTGACGACCGAGACGCCGACGCCGTGCAGGCCGCCGGAGACCTTGTAGCCGCCGCCCTGGCCGAACTTGCCGCCGGAATGCAGGACGGTGAGCACGACCTCGACGGCCGGCTTTTTCTCCTTCTCCATCATCGGCGACCGGGATGCCGCGGCCGTTGTCGACCTCCGTGACGGAGTTGTCGGGGTGGATCGTGACCGAGACCTCGGTGCAGTGGCCGGCGAGCGCCTCGTCGACGGAGTTGTCGACGAGCTCGTAGACGAGGTGGTGCAGCCCCATCACGCCCGTGGAGCCGATGTACATGCCGGGCCGCTTGCGTACCGCTTCAAGGCCCTCGAGGACGGTGATGTCCTGTGCGTCGTAGCTGGCGGCCTCAGAGCCCGCGGGCTCCTGCCCCTCGCTGTTGGTTCCCGTTGCCAATGGTCCTTCCGCTCGCCCGCCGATTACGTGAGAACGCCCCGGCGTCCGGGGCGAGAAAGCGCGGGCCGGGGCGAGTTCTTTGTGTGCCTCACGATATCACAGCGACCCCCCGGATCGGGCTCAAACACCCTGCAAATGGCGGAAATTACAGGTCTTTTGCCCCGGCGCGCCGGGGCGCGCTCAGCGCACGCGAAATCGCAGCGCGACGAGCTCGCGGCCGGGGCCCAGCGCGACGTTCAGCGCGGTCAGGATCTCGGGGCCCTGCATCTGCAGCTCGGCCGCCCAGACAGCGGACTCGCAGTCGACCGTGAGCGTGCCGGAGCGCTCGAAGGCGGGGGCGCAGTGCGCGGCGATCTGCGCACCGACGGCCCGCTCCCAGCCGGCCTGTGCGACCGCGAGCGCGCTCTGCGGCGCCAGCCGGTCGCCGAGGTGCGATAGCGCGGCCGAGATCGGGCGGGGCGAGTGGCGTCTCATCAGGCACTAAGAGTCTGTCCGGCGATCGCGCCGCCGGCAACGCTGAGCAGCATCGCGCCCGCAGCACCGGCGCCCGGCACCTGCGCGAGGTCGGCGCTTGCGATCACGCTCTGCCCCTCCGCGGCGGCGAGGTCGCCCAGCAGCAGCTCGCGGCGATCGCCGTCGAGCTCGCTCATCACGTCGTCGAGCAGCGCCAGCGGCGCACAGCCGCGGGCGTGTGCCAGCGCGGCGCGCTCGGAGAGCAGCAGCGCCAGCAGCGCCAGCCGACGCTCGCCCTGGGAACCATAGGTGCGCAGCTGACGCCCGTCGCGCAGGACTGCCACGTCGTCGCGGTGGGGTCCATGAGTCGTGTACCCGCGCTCCAGATCGGCAGGCAAGCGCTCCTGCAGCTCGGCCGCAAGCTCCTCCGGGGCGCCGGCCCGCGTACGCGGGCGATACTCGAGCCGGGCCTGGCCGGCAAGGCCGAGCGAGCCGCAGCGCTGCGCAAACCCCTCGGCGATCAGGTCGATCGCAGCGGCACGGTCCGCGCAGAGCTCCAGCGCGTGTCGCGCGAGCTCGAGGTTCCAGCTCTGCAGTGCGGCGTCGGAGGCGTTGCCGGACCGGATCCGGGAGATCAGCGCGTTGCGTTGCGCAAGCGCCCGCGCGTATTGCGCGCGATGCGCGGCGCGGGCCGGCCACAGCGCCGCGACGAGGTGGTCGAGGTGCCCGCGCCTGATCGCCGGGGGCCCGTTGAGCAGCTCCAGACGGTCAGGCACGAAGACCACTACGAGCGGTCGGTCGGGGACCTCGTCGGGGCGCTGCACCTGCGCCCCGTCGAATCGGATCCGCTTCTGCAGCGAGCTCTCGCCCCCGATCGCGCCGAACCCCACTGCCAGCTCATGCTCGCCGCCGCGATCGTCGGCCAGGCGCAGGCTCACCCGCGCCGCGGCGGCGCCGAAGCGAATCAGCTCGCGGTCGTTGCGCGTCCGCGGCGAGCGAGCGGTGCAGCCGAAGCAGATTGCTTCCAACAGGTTCGACTTGCCGGCCCCGTTGGCGCCGTGCACGACGGTCAGGCCGGGCCCGATCTCGGCCTGCGCAGCCTCGTAGCTGCGGAAGTCCCGAAGCTCGACGGCGCTCAGCCGCATCGGCCGGTATGACCGCCCACCGCCCCGCCTCAGGCGGTGAGCCTGATCGGCATGATCAGGTAGATGAAGTCGCTCGTGTCCGGCGACTCGAGCAGGCCCGGCCGCACCGGGCTGATCAGCTTCAGGACCACCTCGTCGGTCTCCACGCTCTCCAGGCCGTCGCGCAGGAACTCGGCGTTGAAGCCGATCTCGAACTGCTCGCCGTGGAAGGGGACGGGGATCGACTCGGTCGCCTCGCCGACATCCGGCGTCTGGGCGGCGACGGTCAGCTGTCCCTCTGCGAAGCTGAGCCGCAGCGGAGAGTTCTTCTGCGCGAGCAGGCTGATCCTGCGCACGACTCCACCGAGCTCGGCGGTGGAGAGCCGCAGTTCGTGATCGACCGATTCCGGCAGCAGTTGCCGGTAGTTGGGGAACTGGCCGTCGATCAAGCGCGATGAGAGCACGGCGCCGGCAGCCTCGAAGACGACTTGGCCATCCTGAACGCCTACGGTCAGCTGCTCGGCATCGTCGGGGCCTGCGATGCGGGCCAGCTCCTGCAGCGCGCGGGCGGGGACGTTCGCCTCGAAGCTGCCGGAGATCGGCGAGCGCAGCGTGGTGCGCTTGACGCTGAGCCGGTAGGAGTCTGTGGCGACCATCACGAGCTCCTGGCCGGAGGCGGAGACCAGGATGCCGGTGAGCACCGGCCGGGTCTCGTCGTGGGAGGCCGAGCGCGAGACCTTCGTGACGGTGTCCACGAACGCCTGCGCCGGCAGCGAGATCCTGTCCTCGCCTTCGGGGCTCGGCAGCGCGGGGAAGTCCTCCATTCGCAGCGTGCGGAAGTGGAAGGTCGCGCCGGCGGAGACGATCTCGACGTCGTTCTCGGCGGGGCGTTGTTCGATGCTGACGGTCTCGGCCGGCAGCGAACGCACCACGTCGAGCAGCAGGCGCGCGGGCAGCACGACGGCGCCGGCGGAGGCGACCTCCGCGGGGACGGATACGCGTAGAGCGACCTCGACGTCGGTCGCCAGCAGCTCGCAGTTCTTCTCGTCGGCGCGGAGCATGACGCCGGAGAGCGCCTGGACGGCGCTGCGCGTCGAGGCGACGCGGGTCACGTTCTGCAGCTGTGAGAGGAGATCGGATGTGTTGAGGGTCAGCTTCACAAGGCACCTGCGACTGGTTGATCTTTAGGAGATGAAGAGGCTGTGAATCTGTGGATGGCGAGCACTGAAGCGATGAGAGCCTGTGGTGGGGTTGTGGGAGCCGGTGGATAAGTGTGCCAGGAGTGACGGTCAGCAACGGTCCCGCTGGCCAAGGCGGTCGCGGAGCGAGTCGATCGCGGAGCGGGTGCGCGTGTCGGAGTCGAGGCGCTCGGCCGTGCGACGCCATGCGTGAAGCACGGTGGTGTGGTCCCGACCCCCGAACTGCCTGCCGATCGACGGCAGCGACTCGGAGGTCATCTCGCGAGAGAGGTACATGGCCAGCTGCCTTGGCCAGGAGATTCGTGTCGTACGGGCGGAGGAAAGCAGCTCGTCGGGGGAGATCTCAAACTGCTCGCAGGCGGCGCGTTGAATGTCGGCGATCGTCCTCGGAGAGCGCTCGCGCTTGGCGGCCGGGTAGAGCCCCTCGAGCACTTCCTCGGCCAGCTCAACCGTAAGGGTGCGGCCGGTGAGCGACCCGAACGCGACGACGCGTATCAGCGCCCCCTCGAGCGAGCGGACGTTGTGCGTGATGCGTTCGGCGATCGCATGCAGGACAGCGGGGTCGGCGAGCTCGATGTCGTCCTGAAGCGTGCGCTTGCGCAGGATTGCGAGCCGGGTGGCCATGTCGGGTGGCTGGATGTCGGCGACGAGGCCGGAGGCGAAGCGCTCACGGAGGCGGTCCTCGAGGTCCTCGAGGTTGCGTGGCGGACGGTCGGAGGTGAGGACGATCTGGCTCCCGGAGTCGTGGAGAGCGTTGAAGGTGTGGAAGAACTCCTCCTCGGTGCGGGTCTTGCGCTCCAGGAACTGAACGTCGTCGATCAGCAGCACGTTAACGTTGCGAAAGCGGGCCTTGAACTCCTCGGTGTCGCGTGCCTGCAGCGCGGCGAGGAAGGCGGTTGTGAACTG
>CAVSAL010000002.1:0-469429 GCA_963725915.1 uncultured Actinomycetota bacterium
CGATATCCGCGGCGTGGACGTCAACATGAGCCGCAAGGACTTCACGCTGAACCCGACGAGCTGTGACGCGATGAGCGTGGGCGGCGAAGAGAAGAGCACGACCGGGAACGCCGCGTCGCTGTCCGACCGCTTCCAGGCGGGCGGCTGCACGACGCTGCCATTCGACCCGAAGCTCTCGGTCGCGATCGGCGCGCATCACACCCACAAGGACGGCGAGTCCTTCCAGACGGTGCTCGAATCGGGCCCCGGGCAGGCGAACATCGGCAAGGTCAACGTCGAGCTGCCGAAGGCGCTGGCGGTGCGTGACGAAACGCTCAAACAGGCCTGCAGCGAAGCGCAGTACGCGGCCAACCCGGCCGGATGCCCGCCCGACTCGTTCGTCGGCCACGCGGTCGCGGACACTCCACTGCTCGCTCATCCGCTGCAAGGGCCCGCGATCTTCGTCAGCCACGGCGGCCGCGAATTCCCGAACCTCGACGTCGTGCTGCAGGGCGAAGGGGTCACGATCGCGCTGACCGGCAATACGTTCGTCAGCAAACAGGGCTACACGTCCTCGAAGTTCGAAACCGTGCCCGACGCTCCCGTCAGCCGCTTCGCGCTGAGCCTGCCGACCGGCCCGTTCTCGGCGCTCGCCGGCAACGGCAACCTCTGCTACAGCACCGTGGTCGAGAAGAAGCGGGTGAAGGTCCGCAGGCACGGCCACTTCGTGCACGAGATCGAGAAGATCCACCGCGAGCTCAAGCGCCACCTGAACATGCCGACCACGATCGAGGGGCAGAACGGCGCCCTGATCGAACAGAAGACCGCGGTCCAGGTCGCCGGCTGCGGCAAGGCGCACACCGCCGAGCACCACAAGAAGCATCGCGGCCACCGTAAGTGAGCGCGATCCGTGCCGGCGTTCTCGCTGCGGTGGCGCTCGCCGCCCTGCTCTGGGCGGCGCCGGCGGCCCTGGCGGCGGGGTCGTGGTGGCACCTGGACTCCGGAGCGCGTCCGGCGAGCATTCCCAGCGGCGGCGACGGCGAGCTCGTGGTCACGGCCGAGAACGTCGGCGACGGGAAGGCGCGCGGGCCGATCACGGTCGCGGACGCGCTGCCGAGCGGTCTCCGCGCGACGGGGATCGCCGGCAGCGCGCCCAAGCACGGCGGCGCGCTTGGGGAAGCCGAAGCGCTCTCCTGCTCGCCTGAACATTTGAGCATGCGAAGCCCCGGAATCGGAGCGGATCGCGCCGTATGAAACGATCGAAGTGCGGATCGCGGTGCAGGCCTCGGGCGCCGGCGGCGGTGAAGCAAACACGGTCACCATCTCCGAAGGCGGCAGGCAGGTCGCGCAGGCGAGCCGCCCGGTCTCCGTCGGGGGTGCGGCTGGCTTCGGTGTGGAAGCCTATGAATTGGCGGCCGAAGCGGAAGGCGGCGGGCCGGTGACCCAGGCCGGCGCGCATCCGTTTCAGATCACGGGCTCGATCCTGCTGAGCCAGGGGCCCGACGGGGCGCCGTTGACGAGCCCGCCGGATGCCGGGCCGGCGGCGGCGGCGAGGGATGTGGTGGCGCGCCTGCCGCCGGGGCTCGTTGCGAACCCGAGCGCTGTCGCGCGCTGCCTGCCCTGGCAGCTTGCGCAGAGCGCCGAAGGCGGAGAACAGGACCATTGCCCCCAGCAGACGGCAGTCGGCGTCGCCTCGGTGACCTTCGACCAGCCGGGTGGGCCGGGTACGCGCACGCTCGCTGTGCCGATCTTCAATGTGGAACCGGAACCCGGGGAACCGGCGCAGTTCGGGTTTTTCGTGCCGATCGTGGACGTGCCGGTGACGTTGACGACGAGCGTGCGCAGCAGCGAAGACTGGGGTGTGAACCTGACCTCCAGCGCGATCCCGCAGAGCGCCGGGATCTCCGGCGTGCGCGTCACCTTCTGGGGCGTCGTCGGCAGCTCGATCCACGACGAATCGCGGGGGTGGGCGTGTCTGGCGCAAGCGGCCGGGCGCACAGACCCGCACGAAGAATGTGAGCACTTCGAAGAGCCCGAACCGCCTGCGTTCGTGACGCTGCCGACCTCCTGCACGTCCTCGCTTGCTTCGAGCCTCGAAGCGGACTCGTGGCCGCTCCCGGCGCGTTCGAAGGCTTCGCTGCGAGCGAGCCGCTGGCGCCGCTGAGCGGCTGTGCCAACGTGCCGTTCTCGCCGGCGATCTCGACGGCGACGAGCACCGGCTCTGCCTCCTCGCCGTCGGGCTTCTCCTTCGATCTGACCTACTCCAGGGAAGGGCTGACCAGCGGCACCGGCATCGCGCAGTCGAACCTGCAGGACACCGTGGTCAGCCTGCCGGAAGGGTTGACGATCGACCCCTCCGCCGGCGTCGGCCTCGGCGCCTGCACGCAGGCGCAGTACGCGGAAGCCACGCTCGACGCGCCGGCGGGCGCGGGCTGTCCGGAAGACTCGAAGCTCGGCACCGTCGAAGTCGAAACGCCGCTGCTGTTCACGACCGTCTACGGGACGCTGTACCTCGCGCAGCCGTACAGAACCCGTTCAAATCGCTGATCGCGGTCGTATGTGCTCGCGCGCAGCAGGGCGGAACGGGGGATCATCGTCAAGCTCGCGGGCAAGGTCACGCCGGACCCCGTCCACGGGACGTCTGACGGTGACGTTCGAAGGCGACCCGCCGCTCCAGTTCGACCGCTTCAACTTCCACTTCCGCGAAGGGGCGCAGGCGCCGCTGATCACTCCGTCGACGTGCGGGAGCTACACGACCCCGGCGCAGCTGACGCCGTACTCGAACCCGGAAAGCGCTCTCACCGACACGGCATCCTTCCCGATCACCTCCGGCTCGGAAGGCGGCCGCCTGCCCCGGCGGCGCTCCGCCATTCGCTCCCGACGATCGAAGCCGGCACGCTGACCGACGATGCCGGCACCTTCAGCCCGCTGTACGTGACGCTCGCCAGGACGGATGGCATGCAGGAAATCGGCTCCTACTCCACGGTCTGCCGATCGGCCTGACGGCGAACCTGACGGGCGTGCCGTAGTGCCCTGAAGCGGACATCGAAGGCTCGCAGGCACGAGACGGGCCTGGAAGAGGAAGCACCCGTCGTGCCCGGAAGGCAGCCTGATCGGGCACACGCTCGTCGGGACCGGGGTCGGCGCGGTCCTCGACTACGTGCCCGGCGAGCTCTACCTCTCCGGCCCGTTCCACGGCGACCCGTTGTCGGTCGTGTCGATCACTCGGCGGTGGTCGGCCCGTTCGACCTCGGCACGGTCGTGATCCGCTTCGGCCTTGCAGATCGACCCGTACACCGCGCAGGTCTCGATCGACCCGACCGGCTCGGAACCGATCCCGAGGATCATCGACGGGATCGTCACGCACGTGCGCGAGATCCGCGTCTCGATCGACCGGCCCGACTTCACGCTGAACCCGACCAGCTGCAAGCCACGGCCGATCTCCGAGCACGCTGACCAGCGTCACCGGGCAGAAGGCGACCGTCACGACGCTGCTGCACGCCCGCCGCTGCAGTGAACTGAAGTTCAAGCCCGTCTTCACGGTCTCCACGGACGGCAAGACCAGCAAACGGCGCGGCGCGAGCCTGTCGGTGAAGCTGACGATGCCGATCGAGCTCGGCCCGACTCGAACATCAGCAGGTCAAGGTCGAACTGCCCCAGCAGCTGCCCGCGCGAGTTGACGACCCTGCAGAATGCCTGCACCGCCCAGCAGTTCGACGATAGACCCCGCCGGCTGCCCCGCCCGGCTCGAAGTCGGCTACGCCAACGCGCGCACGCCGATCCTGCCCGAACCGCTGAAGGGCCCTGCGATCTTCGTCAGCCACGGCGGCGCCGAATTCCCGAGCCTGATCATCGCGCTGCAGGGCTACGGCTTCACGATCGACCTCGTCGGCTCGACCCACGTCAGCCCCCGGGGCGATACTCTCAGCCACCTTCAAGAGCATCCCCGACGAGCCCGTCGGCAGCTTCGCGCTGACCATGCCCGAGGGCGATCATTCCGCGCTCGCCGCGAACGTCGAACCTCTGCACGATCGGCTCCCGTACGCTCCACGACCGCCACGGTCGCCGCAGGCGCCTCCAGACGAAGTCCTACCGCAGGTGGCTGCCGATGCCGACCACTTTCATCGCGCAGAACGGCATCGCCGTGCACCACATCACCAGAATCCAAGTGCGCAACTGCGGCCGGCAACGCCACGCCGGCGCAGGCAAGCGCCACAACGGCTTTCGAGCGCCCGCCTCCCCATATCTCTCCAGGCCCCCCGGCCGCGCGCTACGTGCCGTGAGGTGGCCCGATGCAGGCTGAGAGAGTTCTGTCTCAGGGAAGGCGTAGGCACTCGCCTGCGAATCTTTGATACGTCGGCGCGCGGGTGTCGATGCCTTTGAGGTCGGCGGCGAGGCCGTGGCTCGTGTGTTGCAATGGGATGTCTATGCCGTGGTCGTGCATGCAGTGCACGACCCTGAGGAGAGTCGCTTCCCTGCTCTGAGGCGTCGATGCTTGTGTGCGCGAGGAGGCGGTGGCGCTCTGCGTGGTGGTCGTCGTCGCGGTCGCCGACCGCGAGTTCGAGGATGCTGCGGCGGCATGTGAGCTCTGAGCCGCATGGCTCCCGGGTTTCGAGCCGCCGCACGCGCTCAGCCCGACCATCGCTGAGACCGCGAGAGCGAGCGCCGGAGCGCGGCCGCCGCAACTCATGTGTGACACGGGTTCCTCCCTTGGATTCAGACCGCCGCAGCGGCGGCGTGGACCAGTTCGCCTACATGCTCGCAAGCGCCGGCCGGCGTCTGCGGGGCGGGAGTCCGATTCCGCTCAACTGCTGGGGTGCTGGGAAGCGCAGATGTTTCCAATGCGTTGCGGGGCGTGCGGCGCAAGCGGCACGAACGTGAGGGAAGGTCATGCGGCGAGCGCCTTCTCGGGCCCCAGGTAGGGCGCCAGCACCAGATAGGTCGCGTGGCTGTGGGCCCTGACCGGGTCGCTGATCGCGCGGCGCGCGGCGTAGGCGAACATGGCAGCGTGCAGCGAGCCTGCGATCGCTTCGCTGGCCACCGCGGGCGGCCTGCGTGAGCGCGGCGCCCCGTCGAGCAGCAGCCGCACGTAGGTGGCCAGGTGCAGCCGCATCCTCGCGGCGATCTGGGGCGAGGTGATCGGCGCCTCGACCGCGGCCAGACGCGCGAAGGCGGGCTCGGAGAAGAAGAAGCCCATCAGGGCCGCGATCCCTTCGCGCACCGCCGTGTCCCAGCCGGCGCTGGTGGCAAGCGCCTGCTCGAGGATTGCCGTGCCGCGCATGTGGCCGAGCTCATGGGCGACCAGGAAGGCATCCTCCCTGTCCTTGAAGTGCTCGTAGAACGTGTTCAGCGAGACGCTTGCCGTGGCGGCGATCTCATCGACGGTCAAAAGCACATAGCCCTTGCTCGCGCAGAGGTTGGTGACGGCGTCGAGGATGCGCTCGCGCTGGCTGTGGGCGGTGAGGCTCGCGGAGACGCCGCGGCTGCTCTCCGGCATGCCGCGCGGGCTCAGCGAGAGGGTGCCGGGCGCGCGCCCGCCGATCGGGACCGGGTCCGCCAGCAGCGCGCCGGCGCCCGCCAAGGATCGGTCGTCCTTGCCGTCGAGGCATGCGGGCGCAGGGTGGTAGCTGCGCGCCCAGCGAGCCAGTTCGCGCGCCAGCGACTGCACGTCCCCGTCGAGCTTGCCCGCCTCGGCACGGTCGGCGATCACGCGCGATAGCCCGCCGGCGATCAGGCCGAGCAGCGGCGCGGAGGGCTGGCCGGCGGATGGGGGCAGGCCGTCGCGCAGCAGCCCCGCCAGCGAGAGGATCCACTGTTCATGGGAGATCAGGCCGTCCTGCCCGGCGGCGGCGATCTCGGTGACCTGCAGGCGGAAGCCGCCGGGGTCCTGCGCGGCCACCGCGCAGAGCGCCGCGATCGTCGCCGGCAGCCTGCTGCGCTCCTCCTCGCCCTGCGCTGCGGCGCCGACGCCGTCGATCATGCTCTTGGCGGCGGACTCATACGCGGCGATCAGGCAGTCGCGGCGATCCTGGAAATGAGCGTAGAAGGTCTTGCGCGAGACGCCGGCGCGCTCGATCACGTCCGCGACCGAGGTCGCGGTGTATCCGCGCTCGGCGATGGCCTCCGTCATCGCCGCGATCAGCCGCTCGCGCTGGGAGTGCGCGACCTCGCTTGGCGTACGACCATGAGGTCCCCGCGGAAGGCCGCGATGCTCGCGGCCGCTCCTGGACATCGGCATCATGTGGGCGACTCCAATCAACTAGGCGAGTTCGGCAAGCAAATGTATACTAGATTTGGGCATATATCAAAAGTTTAGAATCGACCGGTATCGGCTACGGGGCATACGCTGACTTTGCGGCCATGCACGGTACGGCGCTGTGTGCGGCTGCCCAGGCTGAATCGGCCGCTTCGACGTCTCCGGCAACCTCTAGGATCAGGTCATGGTCGCCGTCGCGCCCGTCGCGCCCGCTCCGACTCCGGTGGTCGCCCACGTCCAGCTTGCGCTTGCCGGCGCCCACCGGTCGCCGGCCTTCGCCTTTGTGGGCGACCGGATCGAGCTGCGCGGCGTTGTGCGGCCGTTCCTCGCCGGACAGAGCGTGGTGGTCAGAGTGCGAGCCGCGGACCGGCTGCGGGAAGAGCGCGTGGCGATCGCGCGCTCGGCCGACGGCGAGGGCGGCTTTGCCCTGCGGCTGCCGAGCGCTCGCGCCGGCACGGTGAGCGTGGGTGTTTCTCACGCGGCCACGGCGACGATGGCCGCCTTCGCCACAGCCGGCGTGAGGCTGCGCGTGCTCTCGCCGAACATGAGCCAGGGCGCCCGCGGCCCGGGCGTCTGGTTCCTGCAGCGACGGCTCTCGCATCTGCATTATGCCGTGCCCCTGAGCGGGATCTATGAAGCGGGCACCGAAAACGCGGTGATCGCCTACCGCAAGATGCTCGGCCTTGCGCGGATCTCCAGCACGGGCCGCGGCGCGATCTCAGACCTGGAGCGCGGTGCGGGCCTCTTCCGGGTGCGCTTTCCCCGGGACGGCAAGCACGTCGAGGCCGACCTCGCAAAGCAGGTGCTGGCCGAGATCGAACCGCGCGGCCGGGTCTACAAGGTCTACCCGATCAGCTCGGGCAAGCCATCGACGCCGACGGTGCTCGGCCGCTTCCAGGTCTACCTGAAGACCCCGGGCGTGAACTCCGAGGGGATGGTCGACTCCAACTACTTCATCCGCGGCTACGCGATCCACGGCTATCCGGAAGTGCCGACGTGGGCCGCCAGCCACGGCTGCCTGCGAGTGCCGATCGAAGACGCCGCCTCGATCTTCGGCTGGGTGCAGGTGGGGACGATCGTCGACGTCTACTGGTGAGCTTGACGCCGCCTGGGCGCACGCGCGCTGCTGCCGTTGCCGTTGGATTTCTCGGCCATCGCCGGCCCCGGCGATCTGGGCGGCCGCTTCGCCTCCGATGAAGGGCGCCAGAGCGATGAAGGTTCCCTCTGGGACGAGGTCTGCAAGCTCTCGCGCCCGCTCTCTGGCGACCTGGGCGAAGCAGAGCTCGAGCAGCGCGGAGAGCGTTGCCTCGGTCGCGATCGGCGGCGGCCGATGCTTGGCGTCCGCCTCCTCGAAGCCGGCCTCGAACATCGGCGCGTAGCCGGCCATTCCCTGCGCCAGCAGCGCCGTGGCGCGCGCGCTGGCGCTGGGCGCGTTCGACCAGCGCGCAGTGGGCGAAGGCGGGCTCGGCGGCGAAGAACCCAAACAGCGTCTGCAGGCCGGCATGGATCGCGTGGGGCCAATCTTCCTGAGAGTCGAAGGCCCGCTCGAAGGTGACCAGGGCGCGCCGATGGCCGACCTCGTAGGCGACCAGGAAGGCGTCCTCCTTGCCCGCGAAGTGCTCGTAGAAGGCCTGCACCGAGACGGCGGCCTCCTGGACGATCTCAGGGATGGTCAGGGCGGCGTAGCCCTTCGCGGCGGCGAGGTTGGCGACCGCGTCGAGGATCCGCTCGCGCTGGCTGTGCACGACGAAGCTGCGCGAGATCGGGTTCTCGCCGCGAGGCAGCCCCCGGCGTTCGTTGGATCGCGAGCTCAGCGCGAGCGTTCCGGGGGCGCGACCGCCGAAGAGCAATGGCGCGCGCGTTCCGTCCTCGCGGCTGGGCAGCGGCCTTGCGGGGGGTGGGCGATCGACGTAGGCCCTGGCCCATTCGGCCAGCTGCGGCACGAGGTCCATCAGCTCGCGGCGGCGAGGAGCCCGGGGCTTGACGCCGGCAGGCAGGCGCATGTGCAGCGTTCTTGCGATCCCACCGAAGATCGCGGCCGCGAGCTCCGGGCTCAACCGCGGCGCGGAGGGATCGTCTTCCTGCAGCACGCCCGCGAGCATCGCCGACCACTGGTCGATCGCGCGCTTGCGCAGCTCGGGGCCGCCCGGGCGCACGACGGCGGGCTCGAGCATCACCGTGCGCAGCGCTCCCGGCTGCTCGATCGCACGCGTGAAGAGCGCGGTGAGCAGCGCGAGGGTGCGCGACCCACCCTCCGGCGTGGCCGCGATCGCCTCCTTGGCCTGTCCCAGCCACTGCGCGCCGACCTGCTCGCAGACCCACATGAAGCAGCCTCGGCGGTCCTCGAAGTGTTCATAGAAGGTCTTGCGCGACATCCCGATCAGCGAGATGACGTCCGAGACGGTGGTGGCCTCGTAGCCCTGCCCGGAGACGAGCTCCAGCATCGCAGCGGAGATCCGCGATGGGGGATCGCCGGCGCTCCTGCCGGCGGCCGGGTGGCGACGGTTGGCAGCACGTTGCGATGGTGTTCCGGATGGCATATACGCATTGTTACGTGTATGCGCAACCGATGCACCGCGTTAGCCTTTCCATGCGGCCTCCACAGGCCAGAAGCCGATTGGAATGTTAGTTTGATGACAAAAAGATCCAGCCCCGCGACCGACCTTCCGAATGCGTTCGTGCTGCGCGGCCCCCTGGGCGCGGAGCGGATCGGCCCTTTCGTCTCTGACTTCGCTGCTGCGGGCAATCCGTCGGCGCGCTGTATGCAGCGGCGGCTCAGGAGCGATCCTGCTCCTCGTCCTCGGCGTAGAGGGACTCGCGCGCGAGCTCGCGGCCGCGGCCGTCGAAGAGCGCGATCTCCAGCAGGTCGGAGCCGTAGTCGTCGGGGGCGATCAGCGTGAAGCGCTCGTGCTGCAGCTCGCACTGGTCCACGACCAGGCCGCCGAGCTCGGCCGTGGCGATCTTGCCGCCGGCAACCAGCGCCCTGCCCCATACCAGCGTGATGCTGGCGCGGCGGCCGCTCTCGCCGCGCCAGGCGCCGATCACCTCGTCGCAGACGTCGAGCTTCCAGTCGGGGTTGCGCTCGGCGGTCTCCTCGGTGTAGTCGGCCAGCGCCTGCATGCGCTCCGGCTCGCCGCCCTCCTGCTCGGCGGCGGCGAAGCGGACGTAGCCGAAGAGCTCGTAGCCGCGGTCGCTGAGCGCGCTCGCGGGCACGTAGGTCAGCTCGTTCCAGCTGCGGTCCGGGTACCAGGCGATGTCGCCCGGCCGACCGACCTCGTCCTGCTCGTTCTCGCTTGCGTTCGCGCAGGCGGCCAGAAACTCCTCCGAGAGCCTGTCCGCCCAGCGGCCGTAGGGGAGCCCCTCCTGCGGGGGCTCGGCGGCGAAGCGGGGGACGAAACGGCTCTCGGGCGGCATCTTGCGCTGGAGTCTATGTCTCCAGCAGCAGCGTGACCGGCCCGTCGTTTACGAGCTCGATCTCCATGTGGGCGCCGAAGCGGCCGCCCGCCGCTTTGGTGCGCTCGCAGAAGCGCTCGTACAGCGGCTGCGCGTGCTCGGCGGCGGCCGCGCCGGCGAAGCTCGGGCGGTTGCCCTTGTCGGTCTGCGCGTAGAGGGTGAACTGGCTGACGCAGAGGATCTCGCGCTCGCCCAGGGGCTCGTTCATGCGGCCCTGCGCGTCCGCGAAGATGCGCAGGGCGAGAACCTTGGCGGCCAGCTTGTCGACCTCGCGGTCGGTGTCCTGCGGGGCGACCCCGAGCAGCACGAGCAGGCCGGGGCCGATCGCGGAGATCTGCCGGCCATCGACCCTGACGGCGGCTCTGCCGACTCGCTGGATCAGGACCCTCATCGTGGCAATGACTCTACGTGGCATAGGTGGAGACCCGTTGGGTCACGTCGGGTCACGCTCTAGACTTCTTTGGCGCGATGAGTGAGAAGTCGAGTGAGATCAGGCCAGGCGAGTCTGCGATGCGCGGGCCGTGGACGCGTGCCGAGATCGCTCGCCAGGAAGACGCCAACCGGGCTCAGCTGCGACATGACCGCGCCCGTGGCGTGGGCGCCAACCTCGCCGAGGCCGCCGCGTTGGCGAGGTTCGCCAACCGTTTCGCGAAGGCGTTCAGCCATACCCGAAGCGCTTGATCCACTTCCGCTGCTGAGGTTCCTCCGCGACCGCGGAGTCAAGCACGTGGTCATCGGGGGATTTGCCGTCAACGCTCACGGCTTCGTACGCGTGACCAAGGACCTCGACATGGTGCCCTCAGCCGAGCTGGAGAACATCGCAAAGCTGGCCGATGCCCTGCGCGACCTGCACGCCGTGATCCTGGAAACAGAGGACTTCGACATCGAGGAGCTTCCTGCGGATCCAACGAGTGCCGAGGACCTTGCGCAGGGGGGCAACTTCTGTCTTCAGACAGAGTTGGGGCGGCTCGACGTCATGCAGTGGATAGCCGGCATCGAAACGGACGATCTCTACTCCACGCTTGCGTCCGACGCGATCGCCGGCGAGGTCGAGGGGGTTGCGGTGCACGTCTGCGGGCTTGCTCATCTTCGAGCCATGAAGCAGGCAGCTGGCAGACCACAGGATCTTGAGGATCTGCGCCGTCTCGCTGAGGACGAGGTGGCGGACCGGGCTGAGTGAGAACCGGCCGCCCACGCTCATGCCTCCCGCAACGCCTGCGCCGCGTCCTCTGGTGCGACTATGTTCAGGCTCAGGCCGGTGGAGAGCTCCAGGCCCGCCAGGTGCGTCAGGCGCGGCATCACGTCGATGCGCCAGCAGAAGTGCTCGGCGCCGCGCGGGGCGGTTCGCACCCACATGTTCAGCGGCGGGCTGGAGCCCAGGTGGCGGGCCAGGCGGGTCAGGCCGTCGTGCAGCAGCCGTGCGCCGAGCGGGCCGTCTTCCTCGAAGCGCGGGCGCGGCCGGCGCGGGATTAGCATCAGCTGGTAGGGCAGCTTGGAGGCGTAGGGGGCGATCAGGACCGCCTCCTCGTCGATCGCCACGATCCGCTCGCCGCGGCGGACCTCCTCCTGCAGCAGGTCGCCGAGCAGGTTCTGGCCCATCGCCCTGTTGGCGTAGGCGCCGAAGCGCTCGCGCTCGCGGGCGACGCTCGCGGGCACGAACGGCAGCGCGTAGAGCTGGGCGTGGGTGTGCGGCAGCGAGGCGCCGGCCTCGCGGCGCTCGTTGACGATCAGCTGGACGTAGGCGGCCTGCGCCGCGTGCAGTCGCATCCGCTCCCGCCATGCCTCCATCGCCAGCTGCACCTGCTCGGCGGGCAGTTCGGCCAGGCTGAGCACCGGCGCCGGCGCGTTGACGATCACCTCGTGGGCGCCGAGGGCGGGCATGCTCGTGAACAGCTCCGAGGCGGCGGGGGCGACCCGGCCGGTGTGGTGCTGGCCGGGCTCGGCCGCGGCCGCGGTCTCCTGCCCCGCCCCGGCTGGCGTCAGCGCCGGATACAGATTCGGCACGACCCGCACGCTCCAGCCGGGCGAGTCGGGAACGGAGCCGACCGGACGCAGCGCGAACAGCTCGGGCGGCGTCTTGGCCTCGTGGCCGTCGGCGAACGGGTCGCTTGCCGGGTCGATCGGCTCGGGCGGCACGCAGCTCGCCGCCCCGCCGGGACGCTTGGAGCGCTCGCCGGCGACGATCACGCGGTCGCCGCTGATCGGGTCGATGCGGATCTCAGGCAATGGCGAAGTCTCCTTGCTCGGGGGCGGCCCCGAGGATTCTGAACGCTCGCGCAGATGCAGGCGCTCTCCGTTGCCGCCTCGACCTGCTATATCCTGGAGCCAGCTCGCAGTCGCGATGCGTCCTGCATCCGGCGAGCCTGCCGGTGGGAGCCGGCGTTCCGAGTCGAGCCGAACCTGCTTCTCCTCGGCGACTCCATCTCGAAGCCCCAGAGCCATCATGGCCGAGTCCACGTCAGTGGCCCTCGCGGCCGCGCCCATTCCAACCCCCGCGGAGATAACTCGCGCGCAAAAGTTCGTGCGCGAGCGCTTCGTGCACGACGGAGAGGATCCTGCCGTCGCGCTTGCGGCCGGGACGCCCCGCCGCAGGGCGCTCGAGCACGCGCTCGCAGAGATCGAGCAGGGCGCCAAGCACCCATCGACCAAATGGCGTCGCCGCTACTCGCTGATGCTCGGCCTGGAGCGGCTGCTCTCCGACGATGAGCCCAAGCTCGCGGATGGGACCGTCCTCTCCGCCCACCAGGTCGACGCGCTCTCGGGCACGCTCGCGGCGCTGCTGGCCGAGGCGCAGCGCGCGCTGGAAGCGCAGTCCAACGGCAGCCGTGCGATCCCCGAGGAGGCTCCCGAGCTGATCTCCGTCGCCGACACGGTGGTGCCGCTGGGCGGCGGCGGCCCGGCGGCCGTCGAGGACGAGGAGGAGGAAGAGGAAGAAGAGGAGGAGGACGAGGACGACGAGGACGATCGGCCCGAGCCGGAGCTCGACGAGGACGAGGACGAAGAGGACGAGGAGGAGGAAGAAGAGGAAGAGGAGGAGCCCGAGGACGTTAGCGCCGACGCCGAGGAGGAGCCGCCGGGACTGGAAGGAAGAGGACGAGGAGGAGATCCTCGCCGAGCAGCCCGAGGACCCCAACGCCGCCAAGCGCTTCTGGTTCGAGCACGCCACCGGCGCCGGCAAGACCGTCGCCGCGCTCGGCTTCGTCGAGGCCTCCCAGACCGGCGGCGTGCTGATCCTCACCCACCGCCGCAACCTCGTCGACCAGTTCATCGGCGAGCTCAAAGACCGCGGCTACTCCAAGCGGATCTCGCCGCCCGCTCTACGTCGGCGAGGACTCGACCAAGGGGCCGGTCACGGTCGAGACCTACCAGTGGTTCGTGCGCAACGCCGGCCGGATCTCCTCCGCCTACACGATCGTGATCTGCGACGAGGCCCACACCGCGCTCGGCGAGAAGACCAGCGCCGCGATCCGCGAGTGGACCGGCCCGATCTTCATCGGCATGACCGCCACCGGCGCGCTGATCGCACGCCACGTCACCGACCTCTTCCCCACCCAGACCTCCCGCTTCGACCTCGCTCAGGCTGCGCGCCGCGGCGTGATCGCGCCGCTTCGGTGCATCCGGATCCCGCCCGGCGTGGGCGTGCGGACGATCGCCAAGGTGCCGCTGCGCCGCGGCGAGGTGGATACCGAGTTCGACCAGGAGGAGCTGGCGCAGCTGCTCGACCAGCAGCCCTTCAACCTGGCGGTAGCCAACCTCTACAAGACGCGCTTCAACGACGTGCCGGGCGTCGTCTACGCCGCCGGCGTCAAACACGCCTACAACCTCGCCGAGGCGTTCCGTGCCGAGGGGCTCAAGGCGCAGGCGGTCTCCGGGCGAGACGCCCAAGCGCGAGCTGGCCTCGATCCTCGCGCGCTATGAGAGAGGCGAGATCGACGTCCTCATCAACGCGCAGCTGCTGGCCGAGGGGTGGAACAGCCCGCGCGCGACGATCTGCATGCACCTCGCTCCGACGGCGTCAAAGCGCATCTACCAGCAGCGCGTCGGGCGCGTGACCCGCCGCCATCCCGGCAAGGAGGCCGGGATCGTCGTCGACTTCGTGCATCCCGCGACCAAGCACGACGACCCGGTCGTCACGCTGCACTCGCTGCTCGACCGCGACGTCTACCGCGGCGGCGCGATCGTCGTCGGGCCCTGTGCGCCGCGGCCGCGGCCGGCGGATGCGGGTCGAGCGCCGGGTGCTGCCGGTCTGCGCCGATGAGGAGCGCCGCTTCCAGGTCTTCGAGCGCGAGCTATGGCGGATCGCGGTCGAGAACCTCGACTGCGGCGAGCAGCACGTCTGGGCGGCGCTCGCGGGCGCGCGCGTGCAGCCCGGCGGCTGGCGCAAGGCGCGGGCGATGCTGCACTTCGACGACGGGCGAGCTCAAGGCGCCGCTTCCTGATCACCGCCGTCCAGCGCAACAAGAACGCGCAGCTGCGGCTGCGGGCGCTCACCGACGTCGCCGCGCTGCGCGACCCCGACGCCTTCGACACCGCCGATCGACATCGTCGGCGGCTGGCCGCGCGACGAGCGCCGCGAGGGCGTCAAGGTGCTGATGCGCGCGCTCGCCGAGCGCCGGATCGGCCGCCGCGACCAGGCAAACGCCTGGATCTGGCGGATGGCCGAGTACACGCGCGAGATCCACGAGGAGTACGCGGTGCAGCGCTGGCCGGAGACCAAGCGGCTGCTCGGGCTGCTCGTCAACTCCTCCGGCGCCGCTCACGCCCGCAACGCGCGCAGGCTCGTGCAGGCCACGCGCAAGCAGGACCGGCGCCTTGCGGCCGCGCTGCTGGCGGCGGCGCTCGCGCACACGCCCGAGGCCGAGGAGGTGCTGCGCGGCGCGCGCACGCGGATGTCGCGCAAGCCGCAGGCGCTCGCCCGGGAGCTGCTGCGCAACTTCCCCAAGCGGCGCGGCAAGGGGTCGCGGCGCAAACGGCGCAAGGTCGAGGTGCCGGCGCAGGGCGCCGAAGTGGCTGACAACGGTCAGCCGTTCAAGGCTGCCGAGGGGCGCCAGGCCGCCGCGGCCGTGCAGGTGCCTACGGCCGTGGATGAGATCCAGGCGCCCGAGGTCTCCGGTCGGGACAACGGGGCCGGCGAGCAGAGGATTCGCCCCCGCCTCAGGACGGCGCCGACGCTCCGGCGCCGGCGAAGCGCAGGACTCGGCGCCCGCGCGGGCGAAGGCAGCGGCGAGGGCGAAGCCGAAGGCCCGCAAGCCCTCGGGCGACGCGGATGAGCCCGCTGCCAACGGTGCTGCGCCCAAGCGGCGCCCCCGCACGAAGCGAGCTGTCAAGGCCGACGACGCCGGTGGCATCGCCGCGGAGTCGATAAGAACGCCTAACAAAATGATGCGCGCTCTAAGGCCAGCTTAGATCTCCTCTTCGACTGTCCTATTCGACCGCGCCGACCTCGCCTGAGTCCACCGCGGCGAGCTCTCCGCTGCGGCGCGGACCAGCAGCCGGCCATCGTCATCGACGCCCTCCGCCCGACCGCGCCTGCCATTCCAGAGCACCTGTGGCCGAGCAGCGCGTCGCGACTGCGCCATTCGGCCAGGGCCGCCGATGCCGGCTGACTAAGTCGCAGCGCGAGCGCCCGGAGCAGCGCGCCGAGCGTCGGCTCGATCGCCTCGGGCGAGCGGCCCATCGTCGCGGCGATGCCGCGCAACTCGTCGGGGCAGTTCGGCGAGATCGAGCGCGACGTTCAGGCCGATGCCGACCACGAGCCAGCGCTCCTGCGGCCGTCCCTCGATCAGGATGCCGGCGAGCTTTGCGAGGTCGGTGTACTTGGTGGCCGCCGAGGTGCTTGACGCGGGCATGCCCTCCGCGCCTGCTTCCTGAGCCCCACGTCGTTTGGCCACTTCACGCGCGCCTGCGGACCGACCACCTCGCAACCGCGACGCCGGCGGCCAGTGGCAGCAGGGCTGGGGCCCGCCGCGGCGGGCCGCGGACCAGGAGCGACACAGCAGCGCCCGGCCCGCCGGCGCCGACCAGGGGCGACCGTGGCGGCCGCGGCCGGCGCTCTGCTCCCCCGCCGTCATCGAGCGTTCCGTGGGGCGCGCCTGCGAGTGCGAGCTCGCGCGCGCGGTCGTTGGTCGAGTCCGTACGGCGCAGGTGCAGCCGCGGCGACCCGAGCGTACTCGATCGCACCGGCTCCGTCGCTCGCGGTCACGGGCCGATCGTGAGCTCGTCGTCGACCGCGAGGCCCAGCTGCGCGGCCGCGTTGCCATGGCTGACGGCCACCGCCAGCAGCCGCTCGGCGTCCTCGTAGAGCAGCAGCTCACCGTCGCCGACGTCGGCGAACGTGCGCCCATAGACGACGCGGTGACGACCGGCCGGCAGCTCGAGCTGTACGGCTTGGTCGGCCGCCAGCCCCACCGCGGCGAGGTCGTCATGCCCCGCATCGAGGCTGACGTTGCCGTAGCCGTCGATATAACGCACATGGGCGATCAGGCGGCCGTTGTCGCGGCGCGGGCGTGGCAACTCGAGCGTCACCAGCGTCGCCGGGTCCAGCAGCGCGCCGGCGGCGTTCAGCGGCCGCCCGCCGCCAGCGCTGCGCAACCGGTGCGAAGATGTCGCGCTCGCGGCAGGCCGCCTCGCCGCACCTCGGCTCCAGAAAGGCGAGCCCCAGATGTCGCGGCGGAGATCGCCGGCGCGGCTCGCGCTCGATCGCACGCGTGAGCGCGCCTCGTTGCGGCTCCGAAGAGAATCGCCGGCGACCGCCGACCTCGTCAGGACCACCGCGCGGCAGTCGGTGCTCGTCATAGCCGAGGATCTCCTCCTCGCTGCTCTGGTCGAGGACGGGCAGCGCAGCGCACCGCTGCGCGATCTCGTTGAGCTCATCGGCGAGGCTGAGGCCTCGTCTGCCGGCATCAGACGATCGAGCCGTTCGCTTACCGCGATGGCGACCGCCGTCGTGATGTCTCGCCCGTCTCATGGGCAAGCTCCCGGACGAGCATGTCCGCTCGGGGTTACCTTGATGTGACAGCCATGGGGCAGAAGGAAGATAGCACGGAAAGATTCAATCCATGGCGCTTGGGGTGGCCCGCACGTCCGCGAGCAGCGCCTCCACGAGGCCGTCGATGTCGTGGCGCTGCGCCTCGACGTGGGGCTCCAGGCCGTGCTCGCGCAGCGTCTGGCTCGTCACCGGGCCGATCGAGACGATCCTGCTCGCCGCGGAGAACGGGAGAGGCTGCGCGCCGGGGCCGTTGCCGCTTGCGGCCTGCAAGAAGAAGCGCACCGTCGAGGAGGAGGTGAAGGTGATGTAGTCGGCGCCGCACGCTGCGGCCAGCGCCTGCTTGGAGAGGGGCTCCGGGACCGTCTCGTAGAGGGGGAGCACGTCAACCTCCGCGCCGCCGCGCTCGCAGCGACTTCGGGCAGCACGTCGCGAGCCTCGCGCAGCGCACGCGATCAGAGCGTCGGCGACCGGCATATCGCTCAGCGACTCGGCCAGAGACTCGGCCACGAAGCGCGGCGGGTACGAGGTCGGCGTCGATGCCATGGGATGCGAGCGCGCCCGCAGTGCTGGGGCCGACCGCGGCGATCAGCGCGCCGGCCAGAGCGCGTGCATCCATCTTCGCGGCCGCGAGGCGCTCGAAGAACAGCTCGACGCCGTTGGGGCTCATCAAGCAGATGAGGTCGTAGTCGGTCGGGTCGAAGCGGGGGCACCGGCAGCGGCGCGATCCTGATCGCGGGCGCCTGGATCACTTCGGCGCCGAGCTCGCGCAGTTGCGCGGCCAGGCCGCTCGCCTGGGCACGGGCGCGGGTGACGGCGACCGTCTTGCCGCGCAGCGGAGCGCTCTGCCGCCAGGAGAGCCGCTCGGCCAGGCCGGCGACCGGGCCGACGACGGTGATCGCCGGTGCTTTCATTTGTGCCTCCTGCGCCCGCTTGGCGATGTCGGCGAGCGTGCCGGTCACGACGCGCTGCCGGGGCAGCGTCCCGCGTTCGATCACAGCGGCCGGCTGATGTGCCGGGCGGCCCGCGGCGATCAGGCCGGCTGCTATCGAGGCAGCGAGGACAGGCCCATGTAGAAGACCAGGGTGCCCGGGAAGGCCGCCAGGGCGGGCCAGTCGAGCTCGGTCTGCTGCTCGGTGGCGCCGGTGATGAGCGCTACCGCCGTCGAGAGGCCGCGGTGGGTGACGGGGATGCCGGCGTAGGCGGAGGCGGCGACTCCCGCCGTGACGCCGGGGACGACCTCGAAGGGGATGCCGTGCTCTCTCAGCGCCAGCGCCTCCTCGCCGCCGCGACCGAAGACGAACGGGTCGCCTCCCTTCAGGCGCAGGACGCTCTTGCCCTGCTGCGCGCGGTCGATCATCAGCGCCTGCGTCTGGTCCTGCGGGAATGATGGCCCGCCCTCCCCGCCGCCCTGCTTGCCGACGAACAGCAGCTCGGCGTCGGGGCGGGCGCCGTCCACGGCGCTTGCGGGGATCAGGCGGTCGTAGAGGATCACGTCCGCCGCGGCGATCAGTTCCAGGGCTCTGGCGGTCAACAAGCCGGGGTCGCCCGGGCCGGCGCCGACCAGGTAGACGCGTCCCTGGCTCACAGCGCCATCGCCTCCGCCGCGGCGAGCATCTCGGCGGCGCCGACCGACCGCATCCGCTGCTCCAGCGCCCTGGCCAGCTGCTGCGGGCGGTCGCCCTCCAGCTCGTCTGCGATCCATGCCGACCCGTCGGGCAGGCCGACCCAGGCGCGCATGCGCAGCGTTTTGCCCTCAGCCGGGCGGCAGCACGCGCCGAGCGGGGTGTTGCAGCTTGCCTGGAGCGCGCGTGCGAGCTCGCGCTCGGCCTGCAGGCATGCGAGCGTAGGCTGGTCGGTGATCGAGCGCGCGGCCTGCGCGGCGGCGGCGTCATCCGCGCGACCCTCCAGCGCCAGCGCGCCCTGGCCGGGAGAGGGGACGAACACGTCGCGGTCGAGCAGGGCGCCGATCTCGCTCTCGCGCCCCAGGCGTGCCAGCCCCGCTTGCGCGAGCACGATCGCGTCGAGCCTGGTCCTGCCCGAGCCTGGCCAGGCGGGTGTCCACGTTGCCTTTGAGCGCGCAGAGCTCGAGGTCGGGGCGGGCCGCACGCAGCTGGGCGGCGCGGCGCAGGCTGCCCGTGCCAACGCGGGCTCCCTGCGGGAGGTCGCTGAGCGCCGCGGCACCACAGAGCGCATCCTGCACCGGGGCTCGCGGCGGGGCGCCGAGCAGGGCCAGGCCCGGCGCGAGCTCGGCCGGCACGTCCTTGGCCGAGTGCACGGCCAGGTCGATCTCGCCCGCGAGCAGCGCCTGCTCGATCGTGTCCACCCAGCGCGACTTGTCCGCGGCCGGTGTGGGCGGGACGGCCCCCGCCGCCGGGCTCTCCCCCGCCCCCGGCTCGTCCCCGCTCGTGCGCAGGATCACGACCTCCGCGCCGCCGAGCAGCCGGGCGACGTGGTCTGCCTGCACGCGCGCGAGGCTGCTCCCGCGGGAGCCGATCCTCATCCGCGCTTGCGGGTGGGGCGGGCAGTCCGCAACATGCGCACCTCGGCCATCGGGCGCTGCTGCTCTGCATCGTCGGCCTGCGTCCCGGGCTCTGCCGGGTCGTCGAGGCCGAAGAGCTCGCGCACGAGCTGCAGGCCGGCGTGGCTGCGGCGCTCGGACAGGCTGCGCAGGCGCAGGGTGGGCTCGTGCAGCAGCCGGTTGGCGACCGCTTTGGCGATCGCCTCGACGCGGGCGAGGTCCCGCGGGGAAGCGCTCTCCCAGCGGCCGGCGTTCTCGGCCAGGATCTGCTCGCACGAGCGCGTCGGCCTGCTCGTGCAGCGCGCTCACGGTCGGCAGCGCGTCCTGGTGGCCGAGCCAGCGGGCGAATCGCCTGATCTCCTCCTCCACGATCTCTTCGGCCTGCGGGACGATCTCCGCGCGGGCGCCGAGGTTGCGCGCGATCGCGGCCTGCAGGTCGTCGATGTCGTAGAGGATCACGCCCTCGATCTCGCCGCAGCGCGGGGTCGATGTCGCGCGGCACGGCGATGTCGATCAGCAGCAGCGCCCGCGAGTCGCGGCTGCCCATCACCTCGCGCAGCCCTGCTCGCCGACGATCGGGTGGGGAGAGGAGGTGGAGGAGACGACGATGTCCGCCTGGGCAGCGCCTCGGGCAGGCGGTCGAGCCCCACGACCGAGCCGCCGAAGCGGTTGGCGATGCCGAGCGCGCGGTCGGCGTGGCGGTTTGCCACGAACACCGTGCCCGCGCCCTGGTGGGCGAGCGCCTGGGCGGTCAGCTCGCTGGTCTCCCCGGCACCGATGATCACGACGTGGCGCTCCTGCAGCGCGCCGAGCACGCCGGTCGCGAGGTCCACGGCGACCGAGGGGACGCTCACGCGGCGCTCGCCGATCTTGGTTTCGCTGCGCACGCGCTTGCCGGTGGTCAGCGCCGCGGCGAAGAGTCGGTTGGTCAGCGGTCCGGCTGTGCCGGCCGCGATCGCCTGTTCGTGCGCGCGGCGGACTGGCCCTGGATCTCGGCCTCGCCGATCACCATCGACTCAAGGCCCGCGGCGACCCGGTAGAGCTGGCGCGCGGCGTCGCAGTTGCGCGGGGAGTAGATCGAGCCGGCGAGCTCGGTCGGGCGGATGCCGGCGCGCTCGCAGAGCATGCGCAGAACCTCGGCCTCGGCCTTCAGCGGGTCGCCGACGACGAGGTAGATCTCGGTGCGGTTGCAGGTGCAGATCAGCACCGCCTCCTGCACGTGCTCGCTGCCGATTGCCTGCTGGGCGAACTGGGCGGCGTGGGCCTCGGTGAAGGCGAGCCGTTCGCGCAGGGCGACCGGGGCGGTCTTGTGCGAGACGCCGAGGGCGAGCAGCTCGGAGGTCACGGGGCTTCCTCGCGCGCGTCCGCGGACCGGAGCAGCTCGCCGAGTTCGCGCTCGGTGCGGCGCACTCGTACGGACATGATTGCGACGTAGATCAGCACGATCATGAACACGGCGATGTAGGCGGCGGCGACGTAGCCGACGGCTTCTTTGAGCGGCATCAGGGCGCCTGCCTTCCGAGCATGTGCGTGCTCAGCGCCGGCTCGGGGGCGCCCGTGCGGGGAGCCGGCGTGCCTACCGGTGCGCTGAGCTGCGGCTCGGCGCTTCGCCGCCGCAGCGGCGCCTCATCGCCGGCGAGCTTGCGCCGCAGCGCCTTGAGCTGCCAGCGGGTGTGCTTGACCGTCATCTCAAAGCGCCACAGCGTGATGTAGAGCAGGGCGAATGCGATCAGGGATATGAGGAAGGTGAAGGCCATCGGCGCCGGCAGGTTGGAGGCGCTGCCGAGCACGCGGGGGTGCAGGTAGGCGGTCGAGAGGCGCACGGCGATGAAGTTCAGGGGCACGAAGGCGCCGGCGGTGATCGCGAAGACCGAGGCGTAGCGGGCCTGGCGCTCGGGGTCTTCGATCGAGAAGCGCAGCGGCTGGTAGGTGGCGTAGAGCAGGATGATGATCAGGAAGGAGACGAGCGTCGGCTCGCTCCAGACCCACCAGTGGCCCCAGGAGCCCTTGGCCCAGATCGAGCCGCAGACCAGCACGCCGATGCCGAAGATCAGGCTCATGTGGATCGCCACGTAGGAGCGCAGGTCCCAGCGCGGGTCGCGGGTGCGCAGGTGCATGATCGCCATCAGCCCGGCCGCGACGAAGCCGCACAGGCACACGATCGCCAGCGGCACGTGCAGGTAGAAGATCCGCTGCAGGAAGCCTTCGGTGGCTTCTTCGGGCGCGTAGAAGAAGGCCAGCCCCAGCGAGAGGCCGATCATCAGCACCGTGGCGATGCTGAGGGTGCGGAGGCTGCCTCCGTATAGCCCGTCTCCCGGACCCGCCGGCTTGCGGTCCGTCGGCTTTGCACTCACTGCTTGGCTCCTTAGTCCTCCAGGAGGAAGTCGAAAACTGCGTAGGCGATCAGCCCGAATACGAGATCATAGAGCCCGAGCAGCAACAGCCACCGGAAACCGACCCCGCCCGCCCCGCCGTGCCGGCCGCTGGTCAGCAGCGGCGAGATCGCGCGCGAGGCGCCGATCGCGATCGGCACGAGCAGCGGCAGCGCGATCAGCGGCCCGATCAGGTCGCGCGCGCGAGTGCGAACCGCCAGCGCGGCGACGAACGTGCCGATCGTTGCGAGGCCGAGATCCACGAGCGCGAGCACGCCGATCAGGTCGGGCAGGGCGCGGCCGAGTGAGGAGCCGAGCAGGAGCAGCCCGAAGGCGGGCACGGCCACGATCTCCAGCACGACGAGGTAGATCGCAAGCGCGCAGACCTTCGCGATCAGCATCGCCGAACGGTCAACGGGCGCGAGCAGCAGCGCGTCGAAGCCGCCCTGCTCCTCGTCGGCGACGAACAGCCGGTTGATGCCGAGCATCGCCGCGAACAGCAGCGTGACCACGAGGATGCCGGCCGCCAGGTCGCCTTCGACCGAGCCGCGGTTGAGGGCGAAGTGAAAGATCACGAACGTGCTCAGCGAGAAGAGCGCCATGCCCGGCACCGACTCCAGCGTGCGCAGCTCCACCAGCAGCTCCTTGCGCAGCAGGGCGAGCACGACCGCCCGCAGGCGCGGGGGGCGCCGGGCGAGTGCGGGCTCGGGCGGGGCTGCGGGGGCGAGCATCATCGGTAGAGGTCCATGATCTCGTCCTCTGCCACCTCGCCGGCGGGGGCGAGCACGGCAATGCGGCCGCCGCGCAGGCCGAGCACGACGTCGGCCTCGGCCACGCCGCCGCGCGGGTCGTGGCTGACGATCACGCGGGTTCTGGGCCGCCCAGGATCCGTTCCGCGGCCGATCAGCGGCTCGACCAGCTCGCTTGCGGCCGGGTCGAGGTTCGCGCGCGGCTCGTCGAGCAGCAGCAGCTCGGGGTCGTGCAGGACCGTGCGCGCGACCGCGACGCGCTGGACCATGCCGCGCGAGAGGGTCCGGATCGGCTCGTTCGCGCGCTTGGACATGCCCACCGCGTCGAGCACCTCATCGACCCGCGGCGGCGCCACGCCGTGCAGGCGGGCGTGAAAGGCGAGGTTCTCGCGCGCGGTCAGCTCGCGGTAGAGCAGCGGCTCGTGGGAAAGCAGGCCGATCCGGCCGCGCACGGCCCATGCCTGCGCGGGCAGACTCGCGCCTAGCACCTCGACGTGGCCGGCGTGCGGGCGCAGCAGCGTGGCCAGCAGCCGCAGCAGCGTCGTCTTGCCGGCGCCGTTGGAGCCGAGCACGCCGAGCGTTTGGCCGGCCTGCGAGCTCCAGCGAGACGCCGGAGAGCGCCTCGCGTTCGCCGTAGCGGCGTACGACCGAGTCGAGCTTCAGGGCGGCCGGCACGCTCAGGCGTGGGAGAGGCGCGACTCTTGCGCGTCCTGCGCGGCGGCGATCAGCTCGCGCACGCGCTGCGCGTCGCCGGCACGCAGCAGCTGGACGGGGTCGGGGTCGCCGTTCACTATCCCCTCGAAGAACTCCTTGCGCTCCTGGTATGTGGGCAGCGTCGCCTTGGCCCAGCCGCGCACGTCGTTGAGCATCACCGCGAGCTGGGCGTAGTGCTCGCCGAAGGTGGCGGCGATCTCGCGCTTGATGCGCTTGGCCAGGGCGGGCGAGGCGCCGGCGGTGGAGATCGCGATCGCCAGCGGGCCGGTGCGCACGATCGCCGGCAGGATGAAGTTGCACAGCGGCGGCACGTCGACGACGTTGACGAGCATCGCGCGGCGCTCGGCATCCTCGTAGACGGCGATGTTGACGTCCGTGTCGTCGGTGGCGGCGATTGCGAGGAACACGCCCTCCAGGTCGGCCGGGCCGGCGTAGGCGCGCCGGGTCCAGGAGATCGAGCCCTCGGCAGCCAGCTGCTGGAGCTCGGCGTTCACATCCGGCGCGATCAGCGTGACCGTCGCCGAGCAGGCCAGCAGCCCCTCGACCTTCTCCAGGCCGATCTCGCCGCCGCCGACCACCACGCAGCGCCGGCCCTCCAGCTTCAGGCAGGCGATGTAGAACGGAGTCGCGAGCATGTCGGCCACGCAGCTCTGGTCGCAGATTCCTCTGCGCAGCTGGCAGACGCACTCCTTGCCGGCGTAGGCCTGGGCGGGCACCCCTACAGATTAGGGGCTACCTTCGCACCAGCGTGCGCGCGCCTGCCCGGGCCAGCGCGATCGCGCCGCCGTGCCAGGCGCTGCTGCGGTCCGTCTCGCGCGCGGAGCGCAGCTGGGCCGCGGCCTTGGCCGCTCGCTCCAGGCCGCGGCCGTAGGGGCCCCACCAGAGGCCGCGGAGCTGGGGCGGGTCCCAGGTGATCAGCTTTTCCTGGGCGCAGGCGCGCAGGCCCGCTTGGCCGAGCGTGCGGCCCAGGCCGCCTCCGGCCGCCGCGCCCCAGGGGCCGCCGGTCACCATCGGGCCGGGGAGGTGGTCGTTGATCCAGACCATGCCGGCTCCCAGCTCGCGCGCGATCCGCAGCGCGCCGGGCCGGTCGGCGCTCCAGACCGAGGCGCCGAGGCCGGGGTCGCCCATGTTGGCCAGGTCGATCGCCTCTTGCACCGACTCGACGGGCGTGACCGCGATCACCGGCCCGTCGATCGCGGCCTGCATGATCTGCATCTGCGGAGTCACGCCGGTCAGCACCGTGGGGGCGTAGAAGGCGCCCTGGCAGCCGGGCGGCGGCTGCGGCAGCGGGCCGCCGCAGAGCATCTGCGCGCCGGCCGCGAGCGCGTCGTCGACCAGCTCCTGCACTCGCTGCAGCCGCCGCTGCGAGGCCAAAGGACCCATCTGCACGCTGCGATCGGCCGGGTCTCCGACGCGCATCGCGCGGGCGCCGGCGAGAAGGCGCGCGAGGAAGCGGCCCTCCAGCTCGCGCGCCACGTAGATGCGCTCGACCGAGCCGCGCGCCTGGCCGGCGGCGGCGGTGCCGGCCCAGAGGGCGCAGGCGACCGCGCGGGCGATGTCGGCGTCGGCGAGCACGAGCATCGCGTCCTTGCCGCCGAGCTCGAGCGTGACCTCGACCTCGCGGGCCACGCACTCGCGCGCGAGCTGCCTGCCGGTCGCGGGGGAGCCGGTGAATAGGACCTTGTCCACGGGCGCGTGCGCCAGGGCGAGACCGGTGGCGGCATCGCCGTGGAGCACCCGGACAAGGCCCTCCGGCAGCCCGGCACGTCGCACCAGGCCGGCAATCCGCTCGCCAGCCAAACACGCCCGCTTTGCGGGCTTAAAAATAACTCCGTTGCCGGCCAGCAGCGCGCCGGCGATCTGGCCGAGCGGCTGGGCAAACGGGGCGCTGCCCGCTCCGATCACCGCGATCGTGCCGAACGGCTCCTGCTCCACGCGCGCGCGCTTGGCCGGGCCGATCGAGCGGTGCACCGGGACGCGGCGGCCCTCCAGCGCGCGCGCGCCGCGGTCGGCGATCCAGATCAGGGCGTCGATTGCGGCCAGTGCCTCCAGCGTTGCGACCTCGGCCGCCGGGCGGCCCTGCTCGGCGGCGAGCGTGTCCACGATCTGGTCGAGCTCGTCGATGATCGCCTGGGCCATGCGGCGCACGTAGCGGGCGCGGTCGGAGATTCGCAGCAGCGCCCACAGCGGCTGCACCTCTCTGGCGGCCGCGACCTCGGCGGCCACCTGCGCCGGCGCGGTGGCGCTGACGCTGCCGAGCAGCCGGCCGGTCGCGGGGCTGCGGGACTCGATCTGCTCGACCATCGGGCGATTATCGCGCGTGCGGCGGCGCGGGCAAGGACGACCGCCGCTTCAGTTTCGCCTGAAGGTTGCCGACGAGGAGGGTCGAACACGTATGCGACAGGTTGCGGAGGTGCTGCCTTGATCGCGGGATGCAGAAGAGGAGGAACAACGTGAGCAGGATTCAACGGCCGGCGATCGTGGCGCTCGGGTTCGCCGTGGCGATCGGGCTTGCCGCGTGCGGGAGCGGCGGCAGTGGCAATGCGAACTCGGCCGTGGGGCCGGCGACTGTCGTGGCTGCCAGCGCGCCGGACTCGCTCGATCCGCAGGTCGGCGCGACGACCTCCTC
This sequence comes from uncultured Actinomycetota bacterium, assembly GCA_963725915.1. Classification (GTDB taxonomy): domain Bacteria; phylum Actinomycetota; class Thermoleophilia; order Solirubrobacterales; family Solirubrobacteraceae; genus Palsa-744. The sequence continues at coordinate 25,659 of CAVSAL010000002.1, forward strand.
GACCGAGGCGACCTGGAACGTCTATCTCGGGCTCTACACCTACGCGCACGCGAACGGGTCCGCGGGCACGCAGGTGATCCCGGCGCTGGCCTCGGGGCTGCCGCGCATCTCCGACGGCGGCACGCTCTACAGCACGACGCTGCGCAAGGGGCTCGTGTTTTCAAACGGGGCGCCTGTGAAGGCGAGCGACTTCGCCTATGCGATCGAGCGCGCGATCAAGCTCAACTGGGAAAGCAAGAGCTTCTTCACCGAACACATCGTTGGGGCCGAAGCCTATGAACAGGGCAAGGCCAGCTCGATCTCGGGGATCTCGGCCGACGACGCGACCGGTGCTGTTTCGATCCGGCTGACAGCGCCCTATGGGCCGTTTCTGAACGTGCTGGCGTTCCCGGCTGCCGGGCTGGTGCCCGCCGGCACGGCGATGAAAGCGCTGCCGAACGATCCGCCGCCCGGGACCGGGCCGTATGAGATTGAGCATGTCGTGCCGGGGCGCTCATTTGAAGAGCAAATCAACCCGCACTGGGCGGCGCAGGCGATCCCGGGGATCCCGACGCCGAGCGTCGCGGTCCAGGTGAAGGTGCAGAGCAATCCGGGGGCGCAGGCCGACGAAGTGCTCTCCAACACCGCCGATCTGTTTGACTGGAACACGCCTCTGCCGCCGGCGGCGGTGCAGCAGGCGCAGCGCGAAGCCTCCAGCCGTTACAGCGTGGAGCCGGTGGCTGAGGTCAGCTACTTCTTCCTCGATACGGCGGCGCCGCCGTTTGACAGTGCGCTCGCGCGCCAGGCGGTGGTGAGCGCGCTGAACCGGCCTGCGTACGCAAAGCTTGCGTCGGGGTACCTGAGCCCCGGCTGCTACCTGCTGCCGCCGCAGATCATCGGGCACCCGAGCGCGCCGTGCCCGTATGGCGAACCGAGCGCGGATGGCGATGTGGCCAAGGCCAAGGAACTGGTGCAGAAGTCGGGCACCGCTGGGGATTCGGTAACTGTGTGGGGTCCAAGCGACAGCCCGCACAAGGAATTCGTCGACAACTTCGCGCAGACGCTCGATGCGATCGGGTACAAGGCCAGTGAGCGCGTGATCTCGCCGGCGACTTACTACCCGACGGTTGCGAGCACGAAGACCAAAGCGCAGGCGGGCTTTGCCGAATACGCCGAGGACTTCCCCAACCCGGTCAACTTCTACCAGTTGATCGACGGGACTACGATCTCTCCTGAAGGCAACCACGACCTGAGCCTCGCGCGCGACGCGCGGATCGACTCGGAAATCCAGTCGCTCGGGCAGGTGCCGGCTTCGCAGCTGAGCTCGGTCGCGGGGCGCTGGGAATCGCTGGAGCAGTACACGGCCAAGCAGGCCTACATGGCGGTGATCGGCTATCAGGAGGCGCCGAAGCTGACCTCTGAACGGGTTGATTTCGGTGGGCTGGTCTTCAGTCCCGTCTACGGGCCCGACTGGACCACCCTGAAGCTCAAATAAGGGGGCGGCTTGGAGGCTCGCGAGCCAGCGCCGCGCAGCAGCAGGGCCGATCGCGCGGCCTGGCGGCGGCTGCTGCGCGAGCCGGCCGCGGCGATCGCCGGCTCGGTGCTGCTCTTGATCGTGCTGGCGTGCCTGCTTGCGCCGGTGTACGCGAGTCAGGTCGCTCACACCGGCCCGGACGCCACCCACGTCACCGAGACGATCACGGTGTCCGGCAAGCGGGTGGAAGTGGTCTCGCCCACGGGCGTGCCGATCGGGCCGACCTGGAGTGCGCGGTTTTTGCTGGGCGCCGACCGGAACGGGCGCGACGTGGCGGTGCGGCTGCTCTACGGCGGGCGCAACTCGCTGGAGATCGCGGCGGTTGCGACGGTCCTGACGATCGTGCTCGCGGTGCTGGTGGCGTTGCTTGCGGGGTGGTTCGGCGGGCCGCTGGATTCTTTGCTCTCGCGGGCGATGGACCTGATCTGGTCCTATCCCGTGCTGCTGCTGGGGGTGGCGCTCGGCGTCACGTTGGCGGTATCGGGGATCGACCTCGGGTTCACGACGCTGCGCGGCGGCTCGCTGCTGCTGCCGGCGCTGATCATCGGCGTGGTCTACGTCCCCTATATGGCGCGGCCGCTGCGGGCGCAGACGATCGAGCTGCGGCGGCGGGAGTTCGTGGATGCGGCCCGGCAGCAGGGGCTCTCCGGCTGGCGAATCATGCTCGCCGAGATCCTGCCGAACCTCGGCGGCAGCATCGTCGTGTTCACGCCGCTGCTGCTGGCCAACGCGATCCTGCTGGAGTCGGGGCTCTCGTTTCTGGGCGCCGGGGTGCAGGCGCCCGCGCCCTCGTGGGGCACGATGATCTCCGAAGGCACGCAGCTTATGCCGGAAGCGATCCACCTGGTGCTCGCGCCCGGGCTGATGCTGCTGGCGGCTGTGGTGAGCGCGAACGTGCTGGCGGAGGCGGCGCGCGATGCGCTCGACCCGCGCTCGCACAGGCTGCGGGTGCGCCCGACCGCGGGCGGCCTGGATCGCGGCGCCGTCGAGGGGGCGCCCGGCGGGCCGCCGGCGCCGATCGAAGGAGAGCTCGCGTGAGAGCTCACCCGATGCTCGTGTTTGCCGTGCGTCGCCTGGTGGCGATGGTGCTGGTGCTGTTTGCGATCTCGCTGCTGACGTTCCTGATCTTTCAGGTGATTCCCGACGGGGATCCGGCGCTGCGGCTGGCGGGAAAGCTGGCTACGCCGCAGGAGATCAAGGACGTGCGGATTCAGTGGGGTTTCAACAAGCCGATCTGGGTGCAGTACGCGCGCACTATGGAACAGATCTTCACCGGCAACGTGATCTCCTACACGCAGCAGGTGAACGTGATCGACCAGGTGTGGGAAGACCTGCCGGCGACGATCTCGCTGACGGTGGGGGCGAGCCTGCTCTGGTTGACGTTCGGCGTCGGGCTGGGGGTGCTCGGCGCGCTGCTTGCGCACCGGGGGCGGGCGGCGCGGATCGGCGACCGTGCGCTCGGCGCGATCGCGATGACCGGCATCTCGATGCCCGCGTTCCTGCTCGGCGACCTGCTGCTCTTCTACCTTGGCTACAAGCTTCACCTGTTTCCGCTTGGCGGGTATGTGCCGCTGACGCAGGACCCCGTGCGGTGGTTCACGCACATGATCCTGCCCTGGGTCTCGCTGACCGTCCTCTTTGCCGGGTTCTACTCGCGGGTGCTGCGGGCGAGCATCCTTGACACCATGGGCGAGAGCTACGTGCGCACCGCGCGGGCGAAGGGGCTCTCATCGCGGCGGGTGCTCGTTTCTCACGTGCTGCGCAACAGCCTGTTGCCGATCGTCTCGCTGTGGGGGCTTGATTTCGCGGCGGTGCTCGGGGGCGGGGCGCTGCTGACCGAGACGGTCTTCAACCTGCAAGGGGTCGGGCAGTATGCGGCCGAATCGACGCAGCGGCTCGACATTCCTCCAATTCTCGTGATCACGATGCTGACGGCGTTCCTGGTGGTGGTGCTGAGCGCCGTGACAGACCTTCTGCAGGCGGCGCTCGATCCGCGGGTGAGGTTGCGGTGATGCGCCGGGGAGGCCGCGGCGCTGCTGAGCGTGCGCGATCTGCGCGTGGCCTTTCACGGGCCGCGCGGCGTCGTGGAGGCGGTGGACGGGATCTCCCTCTCGGTGGCGCCCGGCGAGGTGCTTGCGATCGTCGGCGAGTCCGGCTGCGGCAAGTCGGCGACGGCGCTCAGCCTCACGGGGCTCACGCGCGAGGCGGGCGCCGAGGTCTCCGGCAGCGTCCGCTTCGAGGGGGACGAGCTGCTGAGCGCTTCCGAGCAGCGCCTGCGCGAGGTCAGGGGCGCCGGGATCGCGATGGTCTTCCAGGATCCGATGAGCGCGCTGAACCCGGTGCAGCGGATCGGCCGCCAGATCGCAGAGCAGGTGCGCTCGCACGAGGCCGTGGGGAGGGCGGACGCGGACGTGCGGGCGGTGGCGGCGCTGCGCGCCGCGGGGGTGCCGGAGCCGGAGCTGCGGGCGCGCTCATACCCGCACGAGCTCTCCGGCGGGATGCGCCAGCGGGCGATGATCGCGATGGCGCTCTCCTGCTCGCCGAGGCTGCTGATCGCCGACGAGCCGACGACCGCGCTCGACGTGACGGTGCAGGCGCAGATCCTGGTCGAGCTGGGTCGGCTGCGGCGGGAGTCCGCGATGGCGGTGATCCTCGTCACGCACGATCTCGGCGTGGTCGCCGGCTTCGCCGACCGGGTGCTCGTGATGTACGCGGGACAGATCGTCGAGCAGGGCAGCGTGCGCGAGATCTTCGAGGACCCGCAGCACCCCTACACCTGGGGGCTGCTCGGGTCGATCGCGCACATCGATCGCGAGCGTCCCCGGCGGCTGCCCGCGATCGCCGGCGCGCCGCCTTCGCTGCTGGCGCCGCCGTCGGGCTGCCGCTTTCACGAGCGCTGCCCGTATGTCTTCGAGGAATGCCTCTCGCCGGTGGCGCTGGGCGGCGCGGGCGGCGGGGATGGTGTCGATGACGCGCACCTCGATCGCTGCCTGCTTGATCTCGAGCGCAAGCGCTCGCTGCGGATGCGCGAGGGGGCGATCGGGCTGTGATCCAGGCTTCGACGCCGTTGCTGGAGATCGATCGCGTGAGCGTGCACTTCCCGCTGGGGCGCGGGCTCTCCAGCCGCGCGCGGGAGGTCGTGCACGCGCTCGACGAGGTCAGCGTCTCGATCGCTCCCGGCGAGGCGCTCGGCATCGTCGGGGAGTCCGGCTGCGGCAAGAGCACGCTGATCCGCTGCGCCGCGCGGCTGGTTGACGCGACAAGCGGCAGCGTCCGCTTCGAAGGGCGCGAGATCACGCGGGCCTCGCGGCGCGCGCTTGCGCCCGTGCGTAGGCGGATGCAGATGGTCTTCCAGGACCCGCAAGGCTCGCTGAACCCACGCAAGCGCGTCGGGCAGATATTGGCGCGACCGCTGGCGCTGCGGGGGGTGGAGCGCTCGGCGCTGGAGAGCGAGGTGCTCGCGCTGCTGGCCGAAGTCGGCCTCGGCGCCGAGCACGTGCACAGCCACCCGCACGAGCTCTCCGGCGGGCAGGCCCAGCGGGTCGGGATCGCGCGAGCGCTGGCGATGCGCCCGCGCCTGCTGCTGCTCGATGAGCCGGTCTCCGCGCTTGATGTCTCGGTGCGGGCGCAGATCGTCAACCTGCTCGCAGACCTGCGCGAGCGCTCGCTGGCCGGGCAGGCGCCGCTGGCGATGCTGTTCGTCGCCCACGACCTGGCGATCGTGCGCCAGGTCAGCGACCGGATCGCCGTGATGTACCTCGGCAAGATCGTGGAGAGCGGGCCGGCCGAGCTCCTCTGCCGCGCGCCGCGGCACCCGTACACGCAGGCGCTGCTTTCGGCCGTGCCGAGCGCCGACCCCGCCGCCGGTCCGCCGCGCCTTGCGCTCGTGGGCGAGCCGCCGAGCGCGACCACGCCGCCGTCGGGCTGCCGCTTTCACCCGCGCTGCCCGCATGCGAGCGATGTGTGCTCGCAGGTGGAGCCGCCGCTTACGCAGTTTGCCGACGGCCGCCTGGCGGCCTGCCACCACCCGCGCAACCTCAGCGAGGCGGAGGTCGCGGCGGTGCGCGTACCATCCTGACGGTGTCGAGCCAAACACTGCCCGGCCTCGGCGAGCAGGCATGCACGCTGCTGCAGCGGCTGGTGCGCCTGAACACTGTCAACCCGCCCGGGGACGAGCGCCCCGCGCAGGAGCTGCTGGGGGAGCTGCTCTTCGATGCCGGATTCGAGTGCGAGCTGCTGGGCGCGCAGCCGGGGCGGCCGAACCTGATCGCGCGGCTCGACAGCGCGCACGAGGGGCCGACGCTGTGCCTGCTCGGCCACACCGACACCGTGCTCGCGGATGCGCAGGAGTGGGCGCAGGACCCCTGGTCGGGCGAGATCGTCGACGGCTTCCTCTGGGGAAGGGGGGCGATCGACATGAAGTCCCAGGTCGCCGCCGAGGCCGCCGCGGGCGCGTGGCTTGCGGCCTCGGGGTGGCGCCCGGCGCGCGGCAGCCTGCTGATCGTCGCGGTCGCCGACGAGGAGACCGGCGGCGAGCTCGGCGCGAAGTGGCTGACCGAGACCCACCCGGAGAAGGTGCGCTGCGACATGCTGCTCAACGAGGGCGCGGGGCAGTCGTTTCTCTACGGCGGGCAGCGCCGCTACGGGGTCTGCTGCGCCGAGAAGGGCGTGTTCCGCTTCACCGTGACCACGCGCGGCGTGGCCGCACATGCCTCGACCCCGCGGATGGGGGAGAACGCGCTGCTGAAGATGGCGCCGCTGCTGGAACGGCTCGCGACGCGCGGCGCCTCATACGTGGTGACCGAGCAGGCCGCCGCGCTGCTTGCCGCGCTCGGTGAGGATCCGGCCGATCCCGTGGCGGCGGTGCGCGCGATCGCCGCGCAGGACTCGCGCCTGCCGCCGCTGATCGAGCCGATCCTGGGGGTGACGCTGAGCCCGACGCGGATCTCGGCCTCGGAGAAGATCAACGTGATCCCAAGCGCCACGCGACTGCGCATCGACTGCCGCGTGCCGCCGGGCCTGGGGCGGGCCGCGGTCACCGACGCGATCGCGGAGGTGCTCGGGGACGGCGAGCAGGAGGGATTCGAGATCGAGTTCACCGAGCAGGTGCAGGGGAACGCCTCCCCGGCCGACTCGTCGTTGATGGAGACGATCTCGCGCTGGATCTCCGAGCGCGATCCGGGCGCGGGCGTGGTGCCGACCGTGATGCCCGGCTTTACCGACTCGCGGCACTTCCGCGCGGCCTTCCCGGAATGCGTGGCCTATGGCTTCTTCCCTCAGCGCCACCAGTCGCTGCTTGAGGCCTGGCCGCTGATGCACAGCGCCGACGAGCGCATCGATCTGCGCGATCTGAGCTTCGCCGCGCAATGCTACGCCGACCTCGCCACGCGTCTGCTGGCATAATCGCGGATATGAGGCCAGGGACGGCCATGCAGGGAGGCGTTTGAGATGCCCGCCGGGCCGCTGATCCCTGCCTCCTCGATCGTGCAGGACATCCAGGAATGGTCCCTGCAGTGGTCGAGCGTCGTGATGATCGTCTTCTTCGCGGCGCTGATCTATCTGATGTGGCGCACGCTGAAAGTGATGCCGCGCGTCAAGCCGCAGCAGATCAAGCCGGCATCCAAGCAGGCGGTGCGCTGGGAGGAGATCGCCGGAGTCGATGAGGCCAAGGGCGAGCTGCAGGAGATCGTCGAGTTCCTGCGCGACCCCGCCCGCTTCGCGAAGATGGGCGCCAAGGTGCCCAAGGGCATCCTGCTGCACGGGCCGCCGGGGACCGGCAAGACGCTGCTTGCCAAGGCGGTCGCCCACGAGTCGGGGGCGCAGTTCTTCGCGCAGTCGGCGGCGGCCTTCGTGGAGATGTTCGCGGGCCTTGGCGCGGCCCGGATCAGGCGGCTGTTCGCGGTCGCGCGCCAGCACGAGCCCGCGATCATCTTCATCGACGAGCTCGACGCCGTCGGCGGACGCCGCGGCGCGGACATCTCCGGGGAGAAGGACCAGACGCTCAACCAGCTGCTGGTCGAGATGGACGGCTTCACGACCGGGAACCCCGCCCGGCTGGTCGTGATCGCGGCCTCCAACCTGCTGGAGAAGCTCGACCCGGCGCTGCTTCGCCCTGGACGCTTCGACCGCCAGGTGTTCGTCGCGCCGCCGGACGTGAAGGGGCGCAAGGGCGTGCTCGGGGTGCACACGAGAGGCAAGCCGCTGAAGGACGTCGATCTCGGCCTCGTCGCGCAGCAGACCAGCGGCCTGACCGGCGCCGACCTGGCCAACATCTGCAACGAGGCGGCGATCTTCGCCGCTCGCCGCGGCGCGCAGCACATCGAAGACAGGGACTTCGACCAGGCGCTGGAGCGCGTGATCGCCGGGGTCCAGTCGCGGCGGGTGCTGACCGCTCACGAGAAGCGGGTCGTCGCCTACCACGAGGCCGGGCACGCGCTCTGCGGCGAGCTGCTGCCCTCGGTCGATCGCGTTCACCGGATCTCGATCGTGCCGCGGGGGCGGGCGCTCGGCTACACGCTCAACCTGCCGGCGGAGGATCGCTACCTGAAGACCAGGGAGGAGCTGATCGACTACATGACCGTGCTGCTGGGCGGCCGCGTGGCCGAGCAGGTCGTCTTCGGGCAGGTGACGACCGGCGCCGCCGACGACCTGGCGCGGGTGGTCGAGATCTCGCGCTCGATGCTCGAGGACTATGCGATGGGCTCCGGCGGCGCCGGGCGGGCCCCCGGCGGCAACCTGCAGCTCTCGGAGAGCGCCCTGCGGCTGCGCGACGAGGAGCGCCACGACCTCATCGAGGAAGCGCGGCGCGCGGCCCAGCGGCTGGTCGTCTCACACCGCTCGCATCTGGACGCGCTCGCCGGCGAGCTGCTCGAAAAGGAGGTGCTCGAGCGCGACGGGATCGAGCGGATCATGTCCGGCGTGCCGCGGCTGGAGCGCGCGCCCGGGGTGGGGCTGCGGGTGGTCGCGGCCACGGGCGTGGAGCCGGGGGCGCCGGGCGCGGCGGCCCCGTCCGCGTAGGCCGGGTCGGCGGCTCGTTCGCCCCCGGCCACTAGACTGCGCGGCGTGTTCACGCGGATAGACCACGTCGGCATCGCGGTTGAGGAGCTTGAGCAGTCGCTGGAGCTCTGGGGGCAGCGCCTGGAGATGCGCCTGGCCCACCGCGAGGTGGTGGCCGAGCAGGGCGTCGAGGCCGCGCTGCTCGACGTCGGCGAGGGGCACGTCGAGCTGCTTGCGCCGCTCGGGCCCGACACTCCCGTCGGCAAGTTCCTGGTCAAGCACGGGCCGGGTCTGCACCACGTCGCCTACCAGGTGAGCGACATCGACGCGACGCTGGCGTCGCTGGCCGCGGCCGGCATGCCGCTGATCGACCTGGAGCCGCGCATCGGCATCCGCGCGTCGCGCGTCGCGTTCCTGCACCCGCGGGGCACGGGCGGTGTGCTCACAGAGATCGTCGAACCGGGAGGGCAGCACTGATGGCAATCCGCAGCCTCAGCATCGGCTTCAAAGGCGGGCAGGTGATCGCGGTGCGCGCCGAGCAGAAGCAGGTCGACGCGCTCTACCAGATGCTCGGCTCCAACGGCTGGCACGAGCTGGACGCCGAGGACGGCCCTGTGCGGCTCGATCTCGGCCAGGTCGCCTTCGTGCGCTCAGACGATGGCGAGCACAAGGTCGGCTTTAGAGCCTGACGGCTGCCGGCGTCCGCATGAGCAAGGCGAAAGGGTGAGCTCGCTCGACGGGCGGCTGCTGCGCCTGATGCGCACGCGTGGCCACGCGCCGACAGCAGAGCGGGCGGTGGCGCGGTTTTCGCGGCTGGGCGAGCATGGCGCGCTTTGGCTTGCGATCGGGGCCTGTGGGTGGATCGTCGATCCGCCCCGGCGTTCGCGCTGGGCCAGGGGGATGGTGGCCGTGCTCGACGCCTATGCGCTCAACACCGCGATCAAGTTCGTGGTCCGCCGCCGCCGGCCGCAACTGCCCGGGCTGCCGCCGCTGGCATCGACGCCCACCCAGCTGAGCTTTCCAAGCGCGCATTCGGCGACTGCGTTTGCGGGCGCGCTGTCCTTCTCGCGGCTGGGGTTGCCGCGGGTGCCGCTCTACGGCCTGGCCACGGCGACGGCGCTCTCGCGGCCGTACCTGGGGCTGCACTATCCCTCCGACGTGGTCGCGGGCGCGGCGCTCGGCGGCGCGGTCGCGGCGGGGCTGCAGATTGCCGCGGGGGAGGACGGATGAGCACCAGGATCGGGATCGTGGGGATGCCGAACGCGGGCAAGTCCTCGCTCTTCAACGCGCTCACGCGCGCGGGCGCCGAGGCGGCCAACTATCCCTTCACCACGATCGAGCCCAATGTCGCCGTCGTGCCGGTGGTCGACAGGCGCCTTGACCAGGTTGTGGAGACGGTCGGGGCCTCGGAGATCGTCTACGACACGATCGACTTCCACGACATCGCCGGCCTGGTCGCCGGCGCACACCAGGGCGAGGGCCTTGGCAACAAGTTCCTGGCGAACATCAGGGAGACCGACGCGATCGTTCACGTCGTTCGGGCCCACACCGACGACGGCGTGATCCACCCCGAGGGCGAGGTCGGACCGCTGAGAGACATCGAGACGATCGAGGCCGAGCTTGCGCTCGCCGACCTCGAGCAGGCCGAGAAGCGCCTGCAGCGCGTCGCTCGGATCGCGAAGTCGGGGGATCGGGCGGCGGCCGCCGAAGAGGTCTGGCTGGCGGAGGTGATCGCCGCGCTGCAGCGGGGGGAGCCGGCTCGGAGCGTGCCCCCGCCCGAGGATGCGCCGCATGCCGCACGCGATCTCGGTGCGCTGACCAGCAAGCCGGTGCTCTTCGTCGCCAACGTGGACGAAGGCTCAGACGAGGTGCCGGGCGAGATCGCCGCCCATGCGCAGGCTGCGGGAGGCTGGCGCCGTCGCGATCTCGGCGCGCCTTGAGTCAGAGCTCGCCGCTCTGGATGATGAGGAAGCCGCCGCGATGCGCCAGGAGCTCGGCCTCAGCGAGTCCGGCCTGCAGCGGGTGATCTCCGGCGCCTTCGCGCTGCTGCATCTGATCGCGTTCTTCACTGCGGGCGAGGGCAAGCCCGCGCAGTCCTGGCATCTGCGGCAGGGCCTGACCGCCTGGCACGCCGCCGGGGAGATCCATACCGACATCCAGAAAGGCTTCGTGCGAGCCGAAGCAATCGGCTGGAAGGACCTGGTGGACGCAGGCGGCTACGCCGGCGCCCGCGACCGTGGGCTGTTGCGGCTCGAGGGCCGCGACTACGCGATGCAGGATGGCGACGTGATCACCGTCAAGTTCACGCCGTAGCCCGCTCCAGCAGACGCTTGGCCAGCGCGTTCATGCCGAGATCCTGCGCGGCCCGGGCGCCGGCGGCGAAGTCGGTCGCATGGTCCTGCGGCCGCTGCACCTCGATCGGCACAAGCGTCGCGATCGCCTTGAAGTCGTGCAGCGCCGCAGCGCTCTCCCGCAGCTTCATCGCGATCCGCTGCGTCATGCCCGCGTCGTCGCGTTGCGCGGCGGCGAGCACGCCCTCCAGCGAGCCGTAGTCGTTCAGGAGCGTTGCGGCGGTCTTGGCGCCGACGCCCGGTGCGCCCGGCAGCCCGTCGGAGGGGTCCCCGCGCAGCGCGATCAGGTCGGGCACGAGCGCCGGCGGGACGCCCACGCGCTCGCGCACCCGCTCGGCGTCGACCACGCTGGTGGAGCCGCCCTTCAGGTCGAGCGCCTGCACGTGCTCGTCCACGGCCTGGTGCAGGTCCTTGTCCGCGGTCAGCAGCAGCGCCCGGCCGCCTGCGGCCGCCTCCGTCTTGGCGAAGGAGCCGATCGCGTCGTCTGCCTCCAGCTCGCCGGCGTCGAAGGCGATCCAGCCAAAGCTGCCAAGCAGCGCCGGCGCCCGCTGCCACTGCTGCGCAAGCTCTGCGGGCATCGGGTCGCGGTGGGCGTGGTATGGCGGATAGAGCTCCACCCGGTAGCGGGCCTCCTCGGCGCCGAAGCAGGCCACCACCGCGCGGGGCGCGTGCACGTCGATCGCGGCCAGCAGCGCGTTGACGGTGCCGAGCAGCGCGTTCACAGGCTGCCCGTCCGTCCCCTTGATCGATTTCGGCAGCCCGAAGAAGGAGCGGTAGAGCAGCCAGGGGACGTCGGCGATCAGCAGCGGTCGCGGTTGCGGCATGTGCGTTACGGCGCCTTCACGCCGCCCTGCGCACCGGCGGTGGGCGGCGGCGCCGGCGGGGATTCTTCGGCTGCCGGTGGCGGCGGACCGCTGAGGTCAGGCTCTTCGATCGTCTTGCCGTCCTTCTGCACGCTGAAGTAGGCCCAGCTGTCGTCGAGGCCGAGGCGGCCGGCCAGTTCGGGGCCGCTCACCTGCGTCTTGCCCTTGGATCCGAGCACCTCGGCGGCGATAATCCGGGGTGAGAAGCCGCGCTCGAGCACCTCGATCCCCTGGAAGGCGCCCTGGATCAGGCCCTGCAGGTCTCGCTCGGCTTCCCCGAAGCCGAGCTCCACGGTCCAGTGGTGCAGCGGCCCGCCGTCGTAGGGGTCGAGCACCCCCTTCAGCCACGGCTGGGGACTCGCGCCCAGAAACGAGTTCTGGATGCTCTCGGTGCGTCCGCCGGAGCTCGAGAAGAAGTAGGTGATGACCGGCTTGCCCTGGTAGGTGACGACCTGCCCTGCGGTCGCCCTCACCGCTTCGTTTGAGGCTGTGGTTTCGGCCGCTTTGCCGAGGTAGACCTGCGAGCGCGTGTCCGAGTAGACGTCGAAGCGGCTGCCGCCCGCGTCATCCGTGATCGCGAAGGTCCTGCTCGCGACCGCCTGCGCCTCCAGCGCGGCCTTGGGCCAGCTGGAGGGCATCTCGGCCGCGATCACTCCGCGCACGTAGGCTTCGATCGGCACCTTCCTGACCCTGCTGCCGACAAGCACCTTTACGACCCGCTTCTGCGATACCGCTCCAAGCGAGGTGTCGCTGTAGTAGTGGGCGAGGATCGATTGGTAGTCCCATCCATGCTGCGCGTATCCGAGGGCACCCCACTGGCTCATGCCGACCCCGTGGCCGTCCCCGGCCCCTTCGATCAGCAGCGTCGGTTCGACGTGCCTGCCCTTGGCGGCATTTGCCGTGGCGATCGGCATCAGCGCGAGCACGGCCAGCAGCACGAGCGATATCGGGTGGTAAGTTGACCTCATTGGGCGTCTCCTGCTCTGGATCGGCTCCAGAGCAGATTCCGTTGAGCGATGCAACAGGAGAAGAGGGCTCCAGTTTCGGGTCATGGCTACTCTAGATGCGACTGAGACTTCAGTGCTCGAGCAGGTCCCCAAGGACCTGCTGGTCGGGGGGAGCTGGCGTCCCGCACGAGGCGGCGGGACGCTGCGCGTGGAGGATCCCGCGACCGGGGAGACGATCGCGGAGGTCGCCGACGCTGGGCGGCAGGACGCGCTCGACGCGCTCGGCGCCGCCGCGCAGGCACAGGACTCCTGGGCGGCCCACCCTCCGCGCGAGCGCAGCGAGATCCTGCGACGCGTCTACGAGACGCTGAACGCGCGCGTCGATGAGCTGGCGCTGCTGATGACGTTGGAGATGGGCAAGGCGCTTGCCGAGTCGCGTGCGGAGATCGCCTACGCCGCCGAGTTCTTCCGCTGGTTCTCCGAGGAGGCGGTCCGGATCCACGGCCGCTACATGACCAACACCACCGGCAAGGGCCGCCTGCTGACGATGCAGGCACCGGTCGGTCCGTGCGTATTCGTCACGCCCTGGAACTTCCCGACTGCGATGGGCGCCCGCAAGATCGCTCCCGCCGTGGCCGCGGGCTGCACGATGGTGGTCAAGCCCGCCCAGCAGACCCCGCTTTCGATGCTCGCGCTCGCGCAGATCTGCCAGCAGGCGGGGCTGCCCGACGGCGTGCTGAACGTGATCACGGCGCACAGCGCGGGCGCGGTGATCGAACCGCTGCTGAAGGACTCCCGTACGCGCAAGCTCTCCTTCACCGGATCGACGGAGGTCGGGCGGCGGCTGATCGAACAGTCCGCCGACCAGGTGCTGCGCGTCTCGATGGAGCTCGGCGGCAACGCGCCGTTCATCGTCTTCGAGGACGCCGACCTCGAAGATGCGATCGAGGGAGCGATGCTGGCCAAGATGCGAAACGTCGGCGAGGCCTGCACCGCCGCGAACAGGTTCCTGATCGCCGAGTCGGTGGCGGAGGAGTTCGCCACGCGCCTGGCGCAGCGGATCGGCGCGCAGCGGGTGGGGCGCGGCACCGAGGCCGATGTCCAGGTGGGGCCACTGATCGATCGCGCCGCGCGCGAGAAGGTGGACGAGCTCGTGCAGGATGCCGTCGGCCACGGCGCCAAGGTGCTGACCGGTGGCAGGCCGCTCGATGGCCAGGGCTTCTTCTATGAGCCGACCGTGCTCTCGCAGATCCCCTCGCAGGCGCGGGTGATGCGCGAGGAGATCTTCGGGCCGGTGGCCCCGATCGTCACCTTCGCGGACGAGCGGCAGGCGATCGAGATGGCCAACGCGACCGAGTACGGACTGGTCGCCTACCTCTACACCAATGACCTTACGCGGGCCTTCCGCGTCAGTGAGGCGATCGAGTTCGGGATGGTCGGTGTCAACCAGGGCATCGTCTCCAACCCGGCCGCGCCCTTCGGCGGCGTCAAGCAGTCCGGCTTCGGCCGCGAGGGCGGCTTCGAGGGCATCGAGGAGTACCTCGAGACGAAGTACGTCGCGCTCGCGCTCTGACCGCGGGCCTTACGCCGCGGCGGGGCTCAGACCCCGGACTTCAGCTTTTCGATGTCGATCGCGCCCGTGGGCGCCGTGATCGTGACCGGGGCGTCCCATTCGCTGAAGGTGACCTTGCCTCCGGTGCTGCCGGTCTTTGAGATCTGGACCGGATAGGGCTTGCCGGCGGTGGCGACGTAGAGCGCGCCGCCCCTGCTCGTGTCTTTGACGACCACGACCTTCTTGCCGTTGACGGTGCTCGTGCCGCCCTTGGCCAGCGAGCCGTGCTGCCCCAGCACCGTCCCCAGCAGCTGGTGCATGTCGGTGAGGCCGCCGAGCGTCGCGAATTCGCCGCTGGTCGCGGGCGCCTGCAGCCACTTGCCCTGCAGCAGCTTGGCTGCTTCGCTGCCGGCGAAGTGCTGGTAGAAGGCGGCGCTGCCCTTGATGTAGACGCTGCCGCCGACGCGGACCAGTTCGAAGCTGAGCGGGCCCTCGGAGATCGTGCCCTTGGCACCCTGGCCCCGGGCGATCTGGAGGTCGAGCGTGAGTTTGGTCCCGCCGCTGGCCACCGAGCCGGCGACCTTGACCGATTTGGCGCCTTCGGCGGCTTTCTGGGCTTCGGCGATGATCGCGGTCGGGCTCTTTGATTCGACGCCGTTGGTCGAGGAGCCGCCGCAGCCGGCGATCGCACACGTGCTCAGCGCGATGGCGGAGAGAGTTGTGAGGGGCTTGCGCATATGCATGGGGCGCGATCGTAGCCGACCCTGCGGACCGCAGCGGAGTTGCCCCGGCTCGAAGGAGCCGAATCGGCTCCCGATTTCGGGCTTTCACCGCTCAAGTTTTCCAAGCGATGTGTCGATCGAACCGCTGGAGTTGTGCGCGCGCAGAGCCTGCGGGCGCGGGCACGGCATCGCAGGACACATAGAGGACCTTTGGACGAGGGACTGAGCGTCGAGAAAGCGAGAGCCGAGAAGGACGGAGATTGTCAGGCCGCGGATTGACCCACCTGGTTTCGACTGAGCCCCCCGGGCGAGAGCTGGCCGGAGGCTGGCTGCTGCGCCTGTTCCTGGGCGGCTCCAACGGGTCGGGGGCGGGCGGCTCGGCCGGTGGCTCCGGCGGCGCGGGTGGCGCGGGCGCGGGCGGCGGCGGGGCAGGCGGATCGGGCTCGGGCGGACGCGGCGGCGGCTTCGGCGGATCCGGCCGCAGGGACGGAGGCGGCCGCGGGGGTGGCGGCGACCGCGGCGACCGCATGCCCGGGGACGGGTCCTCGCAGGGCCCCGGCGGGCCACGCCCACCACGCCTCCCCGGCTGGCTGAAGCGACTGATCGCCGAGCGCCGCAGCCTTCCCCGAGCGCTGCCCGCCGGGCTTCGCGTCAGCGGCCTCTTCGGGCTGCTGGCCGCCGCCGCGGCCATAGCCGTCCTGGTCTCGCGGCCCTCGGCGCCGCTGATCGCCGCCGTCGCGGTGGTGCTCGCCGGCGTCGCATGGCTGCTCGGCTGGTTCGCTGGCGAGGCGCGGCGGGTGGGGCTGCGGCGCGAGATCGAGCGCAGGACGAGCGAGCTGCAGCGGGCGCTCTCCGAGCTTGAGGTCGCCCAGGCCGAGACGGTCCGGCGACTCTCGATGGCGGTCGAGTTCAGAGATGAGGACACGGGCGCGCACATCGAGCGGATCGGGCGCTTCTCCGCGCTGCTCTCCGATCAGCTCGGGATGAACCCGGAGTTCTGCGAGCGCATCACCCACGCCGCCCCGCTTCACGACGTCGGCAAGGTCGCGATCCCCGACGCGATCCTGCTCAAGCCCGGCCCGCTCACCGAGCAGGAGCGCGCGATCGTCGAGACACACACCGAGGAGGGGCACCGGCTGCTGCGCGGCTCCTCCTCCTCGATCCTCGATCTGGCCGCCTCGATCGCGCTCAGCCACCACGAGAAGTGGGACGGCAGCGGCTACCCGCGGGGCCTGGCGCAAGAGAACATCCCGATCGAGGGCCGGATCGTCGCGATCGCCGACGTCTTCGACGCGCTCACCTCCGATCGCGTCTACCGCCTGGCCTTCTCGGTCGATGAGGCGGTGGCGATGATGGTCGCCCAGCGCGGCAAGCACTTCGACCCCACGCTTCTGGACGCTTTCCTGGAAGTGCTCGGCAGCACCGGCCCGCAGGCGCGGATGCGGCCCGACGCCGAGCCCACCGAGCTCGTCGGCGAGGTCTTCTCGCGCTACGCGGCCGCGATCGAGCGCGGCGACGCCGAGACCGCCGAGGGCGTGATCGCCCAGGCGATCGAGGACGGCATCCCCACCTCGATGATCCACGAGGAGGTGATCGGCGCCTCGATGCGGCGGATCGGCGGGCTCTGGGAGCAGGGCTCGATCGACGCCGGCTCCCAGCAGCTGGCCACCGGCATCAGCCGCAGGATCCTGGCCACGATGCACAGGTACATGCTCCGCCACGCCGAGGCCGACCGCGAGCGTGTGCTCGTCGCCGGCATCCAGGACGACGACCACACGCTTTCGCTGCAGATGGTCCACGACCAGCTCGCCGCCGCCGGGTTCCGGGCAAGCCTCGACCTCGAGCTCGGCGTCGAGCAGCTGCAGGCGGCGATCCAAAGCCAGTCGCCCGAGGTTGTCGTGCTTGGTGCGAACGTCGCCTCCGCCGGCCCGGTCGCAGAGCAGGTAGTTCGGGAGCTGCGTCAGAGGCATCCCTCGATCCACGTCCTGCTTGGCGGCTCCGCCATCCCGCGGGCGCTGCGCGAGCGCGAGGATGTGCGATTCCTGCGGCGCGTAGACGAAGCGGTGCCGAGCGTCGAGCAGGTGCTCGCGGCGCGCCAGCGCACGCTCGGCTAGATTGCCTGCCGTGTCAGGCAGCGCGATAGTCACCGGCGGCGCCGGCTTCATCGGCTCGCATCTAGTAGACGCCTTGCTGGCGCAAGGCAGGCGGGTGACCGTGATCGACGACCTCTCCTCGGGGAAGGAGAGCCGGGTCGCCGAGGGTGCGCAGCTGCTGCGGATCGACATCGTCGATCGGGAGGCGGTGCTCGAGGCAGTCGCGCAGATCGCGCCCGACGCTGTGTTTCATCTGGCCGCTCAGGCGAGCGTGACCGCTTCGGTGCAGGACCCGCTGCGCGATCTCCAGGTCAACGTCGCCGGGACGCTGAACGTGCTCGACGCGGCGGTCGCCGCCGGGGCGCCGCTTGTGTTCACATCCACGGGCGGGGCGCTGTATGGGGATGCTGCGCCGCTGCCGACGGATGAGACGTGGCCGCCCCAGCCGCTCTCGCCCTATGGGGCCTCGAAGCTGGCGGCCGAGGCGTACGTCAACACCTGGTCGCTCTCCTCTGGGGTGCCCAACGCGATCTGCCGGCTCGGCAACGTCTACGGTCCGCGCCAGAGCCCGCATGGCGAGGCGGGGGTGGTGGCGATCTTCTCCGGGTGCATCTACGAGGGCAGGGCGCCGAAGATCTTCGGCCACGGCAAGCCGACGCGGGACTACGTTTATGTCGCTGGACGTCGTCAGCGCGCTGATCGCCGCCTCTGGGCGCCGAGGCACCTACAACGTCGCGACCTCCGTGGAGAGCGATGTGGCGACGCTCTGGCGGGAGCTCAAGCAGTACTCGGGCTCGGAGCTGGAGCCGCAGCTGGCCGACCTGCGCCCGGGCGAGCTTCAGAAAAGTCGGCTGGACATCGGCCGGGCGGCGCGCGAGCTTGGCTGGAGCCCGCAGGTGGGCATTGCGGAGGGGCTGCGCAAGACCTACGAGGCGCTCGTCGAGGAATTCGAGGGCGAGCGGGCGGGCTCAGCGGGCTGAGAGGCGGGGGCGAGATCCTGCCTGGAAGCGTTTGAACTACGGCCGCTGCCAGGCGATAGGATCAGGTGTCGCGGCGAGATAGCTCAGTTGGTAGAGCACACGACTGAAAATCGTGGTGTCCCCGGTTCGAGTCCGGGTCTCGCCATCCCGCGAATCCGCTGCAAATGGGCGGGTTTCGCCATCTGCTTCCGGGGCGGTCTGGGGGCCTGTGAGGGCAGAACGGTGCGCCTGCAAGAACAATCGCGATGGACGCCGCTGCAATTCTGGTATCGCTGGAGCACGATGGGCAAACCGTGGCGGTTGTCCGCGGCTATGACAGCCGCATATGGCTTGCAACTTCGACCAGCCATCTGGACGGGCTTCCGCTTGACGATTACCGCCCATCTCGTCTCTCTGGCGGATGATCGCACAAGACACCGGGGGTTACGAGTTGCCCGGTGACAGCACGGGCAGGCCGGCTGCTGTCGCTCGTTCAGCAAGCTCCCCGTCGTAGGTGACGATCTCATCGGCACCGACCCTGAGCGCGACGGCGAGGTGGATGGCGTCGTTGGATCGCAGCGGCGCGTGCGTGCCGGCGGCGAGCAGATCCCCGCGTGTGAGGTCGATCAGGCTCACCGAATCGAGTACGGCCCCCACCGCCCCGAGGTTGACGTCTTGGGGGTGGCGCCCTGTGGCACAGTGCATCTCGGTGTGCAGCAACCATGAGGAAACCAGCCGCCGATCATCCCAACCTGCCAGCTCCGCAGTCAGCGCCTCAGATTGCGGCTCGTCTAGGACGAGCTTCATCGCGGCCGAGGTATCCAGATAGCTGATCGTCACCAGCGGCCACGGACGTCGGCCACTATCGCCTGGCTGTCGGCCGTACCTTTGCGTCGAACGATTGACCGCAAGCTAGAGGTGGAGTTTCGCGCCACCCGCACCTGGCCTCGGGAGACAAGGTCCGCGAGCGGATCGGTGCCCGGCGGCACGATCAATGCCGCGACCTGGCCATTATTGGTGACCTGGATAGTCTCGCCATCGGCGACATGACGCAGGATGGCACCGCTTTGATTGCGCATCTCGCGATGAGTCACCGTCCTCATGTCGCACAGCGTAGCACGCTGTGCTGGTACGTCACCGACCCGACCAAGCTCGCAACCTGGCAGACCAACACCGTCTCGGTGGTGGCTGAGGACGATCAGCCGCTTGGACTTGGGACGCGGCTGCGCGAGGTACATCGTGCCCCAGGCGGCAAGCAACTCGCCTCGCTCGTAGAGGTCTCCGAGTACGAGCCCGACCGCGTGTTCGCGCTGCGGACGCTCGAAGGCGCACTCCCGCTCCACGCCCGGATCACCTTCCAAGCAACGGAGGCGGGCACGCGAGTCCGCTTCGCCGCGCAGGGACAGCCAAGCGGAGCGATGCGCCTAGCTCAACCCCCGCCATTTCAGTGCTGCCCGCGCGACGGTGGGGGAGGGTTTCGGTTGATGTGGGGTACGAGCCAGTGGGTGACTGTGGTGGGCAGGCTTGGGTCGCTCATGGCCCTGATGTCGTCGAGGCGTTGCTGGTCGTGGCGGCTTACGCGTTCGTGCTGGCGGAGGTGTTCGTCCCAGGAGCCGACGACGAACTGCTCAAGCACACGCCGGGGGTCGGCTGCGTCGCGCCACACGCGCCAACTCACCGCGCCGGTTCGCCGCCGCGCGTGGCGCCCGGCGTAGAGGGCGTCAACGAGGTTTTGCTCAAGCCCCGGCCTTGGCCGGTATTCGAGCGTCACGAGCACCAGCCCGTCAGTCGTGTCGGCGTTGAGGAGTTGCGGGTCTGGCCAGTCGCCGGAGGGCAGCAGGTCTGCAGCGGAGATCGCCTTGAACGGCAGCCACACACCGGCGAGGGCGACAAGCGCGAGCCCGACAGCTGCGGCGAGGAGCGCCACGCTGAGTCCAGTGTTCTGCGCGATCACGCCAAACCCGGCGCTGCCGAGCGCGCCGCCGCCTTGGAAGATCACCAGGTAGTAGGACATGCCGCGCGCCTTCGCCCAGCCGGGCAGCGTCGTCTGATACTGGGAGTTCAGCGTCGAGAGCACGAGGATCCAAGCTACGCCGCCGACCACCAGCACCAGGGCGGCCAGCGCACCGGCGCGCACGTAGCCGAGGGCCAGCGTCACTGCGGCGAACACGATGGTGCCGCTGGTCATCATCGTCTGCGCGGTCACCCGCGCACGCAGGCGGGGCAGCGCTGCCGCGCCGGCCACGGCGCCGACGCCGACGCCGGCGAGTAGCAGCCCGTAGCCGCCGGAGTCGAGGTGTAGGCGCGTGCGCGCCACCAGCGGCAGCAGCGCCCAGAGCGAGTTGGCGAAGAGCATGAAGAGGCCGGCGCGCAGCAGGATCACGCGCAGGGCCGGGCTGCCGGCGATATAGCGTGCGCCCGCGCGTATCGCCTCGACGACGTGCTCGGGCGCGGCGGCACCGGCGGGCCGTGCGTGCCCCCGCCAGCCAGCCACCGCGCCGATGACGGGTACGAAGCTCAACGCGTTCACGAAGAACAGCGCTGCGGCGCTGCTTGCCGCGTACAGCGCGCCGCCGACCGCGGGGCCGACCGCCCGGCTGAGGTTCTGGTTTACGGCTCCCAGCGCGATCGCCTGCGTGCGGTCCTCCGGCGCGACGAGCTCGGGTTGCAGCGTCTGCCACGTCGGCGAGGTCAGCGTCTGCCCGACGCCGACAGCGAAGATCAGCGCGAGCAGAACCCACGGCGTCACCAGCCCGGCGAGCGCCAAGGCGGCCAGCGCAAGCGCCGCGAGCAACATGAACGACTGCGACGCAATCAACAGCCGACGACGATCCACTAGATCGCCGATCGCGCCAGCAGGCACGGCGAGCAGAACAACCGGAAGGCCCGCCGCCGTCTGAATCAACGCCACCAGCGCAGCCGACGTCGTCAGCGTCAGCATCAGCTCCTGAGCGCCGACCGTCTGCATCCAGCTACCCACGTTGCTCAGGAACTGCGCCGAGGCCATCCTCGCGAAATCCGGCGAACGAAACGGCGCCCACGCCGACGAGCCGGCAGTCGGTGCCGCATTGCCCACTCGCTTTGCGCCGGCGGTCGGCATCTTCATAGGCCGCATTATCCCCGGCCAGGGCGAGCGGGCGGATGGGCCGACTGCACGGCTGCGTCGCGCACTTGGTCGGCAGCTGGACGTGCGACGCGCCCACGAACCGAGCGTGCCTGGAAGCGAACAATCCGAACGCTGTGCGACGCCTGCTGGACGGTGGTGAGAGGCTCTCGCCGGTAGCCTTCAGATGTCGCCCGGAGGGGTGGCAGAGCGGTTGAATGCGACGGTCTTGAAAACCGTTAGGCGGGCAACCCCCGCCTCGAGGGTTCGAATCCCTCCCCCTCCGTTACCGGGATTTTCGTCTGTACTTGGCTCTGCGAAGCTGAAAACGAGCAAGCGATCGGACACGGGAGTTTGGTGCTGTTCGAACCAAGCGCTCGCTTGGAGCCGATCGGAAGTACGCAGGCGCCCGATCAGCCTATGAGCAGCGCCGCTGCCCATGCGACGGCGTCGGAGGCTGTTGAGAAGGCAGCATCACGATCGAAGAGGCTCCAGCATCTCGTAGCGCAGCTGTGCCGCCCACGGTGTCAGCCAACGCGCCTCGTCAATGGAGCCTGGGACCGCGACATCGTTGTCGGCGGCGATGTCCGCCAGCTCGCGGAGATCGTGCGAGCGGGGGAAATCCACGTCTGCCAGCACGAGCGCGACCTTCAGAGCCTTCTCGACGGCCTGCTGGGCGTGGAATCCGACGACATCGTCGCGCATGTCCTCCGCAGCCATGAGTACACGGCAGGCACCGAGGTCGCTCGTCGCGTGCTCGAGCAGAAGTTCTGCGTACTCGCGCTGCTCAGGAGTCGGAGCGGGCAACGATCCGGCCCTCCCGGAGCGCGTGATGGACCATCGTCCCGCGAACCTTCGCGCGCCGCTCAACGAGATCCTCATCCATCACGATCACATCGACCGGCCAGCCGATCCGTCCGACGGCATCGCGCAGCCGGACGGCCTCGGCGACGCGGTTCTTGACATCGCGCTCAATGACCAGGAAATCCAGATCGCTGTCGCGCGTGAGCTCGCCACGCGCGGCCGACCCGAACAGGATCACCCGGGCAGGAGATCTCGCGGCATCCGCGAGGCGCTGTCCAGCGAGCTCGATCAACTCTTGCGTCGTCATGACCAGGACAGCCTACCGGCCGGTGTGACAAGCACCAGCTCAAGCCCGCGAAACCAGAGCGTGACCGATCAGCCCACCGCTCGCAGACTCCCTGATCTGCTGCCATGTCGCTCGATCAGGGCGCGGCGCCCATTTCAGGCGCCTTGTAATCGGTCCCTTCAGTCAGCCCACAAAGCTCGCGCAGCGGCGGAAGCAGAGTCGCGTATAGAGCAGCCGCCACGTCCACGGCCCACGTTGCCGTCTCGTCTGACACCTCCTCGCCGCTGTGGACCACTCGATTGCGGATCGTCATGAGGCTATCGATCTCCTCCCACGGCCGGATTGCTGCCTGCTCCAGTGCGTCAACGTCGATCCCGGCGATCGCGCGGAGCACATGCCGGGCCATCGCTCGTGTCTCTTTTCGCATCCAACGGTTGCCGAGCATGACCTTGAGTGCGGTGTCTGCCCACTGCTCCCCCAAAAAGAGGCCAACGAAGATCGGCGACAACGTGAGGTCGCGGAGGACGATCTCGACGCACGTTGCCGACCATACGACGGCAGGTGCATATAGGCCCTTGTTGGCAAATGTCCGTGCCTCTCGGCCGACGCGATATGCGGTCGCCTCGGCGGTGGGCCAGTGTTCGGCGCTCCAACCCTTGACCTTGCGGCGGAATATCGCCGCAAAGTGTTCGTCGTAGACCTCGTCAATGCGCTCGATGACCTCGGCCTGAAACCGTTCGTCGTAGACCTCGTCCATCCGCTCGGCGAACTGTTCCTCAAGCCATTCGGCCTGAGCGTCTTCGTTCGCCGCATCGCGGTACTTCTCCTCTCGAAGCTCATCGAAATCGTCAAAGTCGCTCATGAGACATCCCAAGGCTAATCGCTTCATGCGCCGAAGCGTTGGCCGTGCAACTCTCTGATGCGCTGCAAGGACAGGTACGTTTTCGAGGATCGTCCCTCGCTCCCCGTTCATGGTTGGAGCCCGCCGCGGCCGGTATACTCATCAGGTATGACAGGCCGGATCGGAATCCAAGGGACAGGTCGTGATCCCGAAGGCGTTGCGGGACCGTGCTCACCTGCAGCCAGGCGACGAAGTCGACTTTCAGCTGCGCGACGAGGAGATCGTGCTCGTGGCCCGGCGATCTCCTCGGCGGCTGGGCGGGCGCTTCTCCGGGACGGGGATGGCTGCCCGGCTTCTTGACGATCGCGCGCACGAGCCGCGTTGAGCGTCTGCCTGGACTCATGGGCAATCCTTGCCTGGCTGGACGGCGAGGAGCCCGCGCTCTCGCGTATCGATGAGTTGCTTGCGGATCGACCGCTGCTGAGCTGGATGAACATCGTCGAGGTCTGCTATCGGGTTGAGCGCGACCACGGGCGCGAGGAGGCAGACGACGTTCTTGCGTCGCTGAGATCGGTTCTGTCGCTCGACCTTCCCGGGACGGCCCGGATGATCGAGGTCGCGCACCTGAAGGCGCGCGCCTCCATCGCGCTCGGCGACTGCTTCGCAGTGGCTACAGCTGCGGCGCACGATCTCGTCCTGCTCACAGGGGATCCCGAGATCATCGAGCTTCCGAGCCGCCCCTGCGAGGTCGAGGATTCTGCGTCCTCGCTGACGCTACCCGCGCACCGCAGCCAGCTCCGGCATCGCCTCGCGGCGCCCCGGACCGCCGGCCATCAGCATGTCGCTCATCGTTACCTGGCCGACGAGGCGCCCGCGCTCGTCGACGATCAGGATCGGGTCGTGGCGGTGTTCGAGCGGGCGCGCCAACGACTTGCGTGCGAGCTCTTCGATCGGCGTGCCCGCCGGTAGGCGCAGGCAGTAGCGGTCGGCGATGCGCACCACCGGCCGCTCGCCCCAGAGGGCGTAGCCGAAGCGGTGCCCCAGCACCGTCAGCAGCCGGTAGCGGGTGATCAGCGCCACCGGCCGCTGCTCCTCGTCGACGATCGTCAGGCTCTCCAGCTCGGGCAGCGCGATGAAGCGCTTGCGCGCCTCGTCGGCCGTGGTCTGCGGCGGGATCGTGACCGGGCGCGAGCCGTAGGCGAGATCGCGGCGCGGCTGCTGCTCGGCGGCGGGCAGGTGCACCCGGGGCCAGGGTGGCGCCGGCCTGGCGATGAAGTAGCCCTGGCCGTAGGAGATCTCGAGCGCCCGGACCACCTCCAGCTCGGCCTCGGTCTCGATGCCCTCGGCGACGATCTCCGCGCCGGTGCGCTGGGCGTAGCCGGTGAGCGCGTCGATCAGCAGGCGCTGTGAGGGATCCCTGTCGATCCCGCGGACGAGCGTTCGATCGAGCTTGAGCATGCTCGGCGCGAGCGCGATCGCCTGGCGCAGGTTGGAGTAGCCGGCGCCCATGTCGTCAACCGCGAGCTTGATGCCGCTGCTCAGCAGTGGGTCGAGGTCGGCGCGCAGGCTGCGCATGTCGGTGATCAGGCTCTCCTCGGTGAGCTCGACGATCAGCCGCTCGGGATGCGCCTCGCGCAGCATCGCGCGCGTGCGGGGGTCGTGCAGCGCGGCGGCGGAGAGGTTGACGCTCAGGCGGGCGCCGCCTGGGAGCTCGGCCAGCAGCAGCAGCGAGCGCTGCAGGCAGGCGAGTTCCAGCTCGACCCTCATCCCCAGCTGCTGCGCCATCGCAAGCCATTGGGCGGGGCTCGACGGGCCGGGGCCAGTGAAGCGCGAGAGCGCCTCGAAGGCGTGGATGCGCCCGGCGGCGAGGTCGACGATCGGCTGCACGGCGATCTCGATCGCGCCCGAGTCGATCGTCTCGCGCACCTGCCGGCGCTTGATCTGCTCCTCGGCGTCGATGCCCTCGGCGAACACGACCGCTCGACCCTTGCCGCCGCGCTTGGCGGCGCGCAGGGCGACGTCCGCCTCGCGCAGCAGCGCGACCCAATCGTCGCGCTCGCGCTGGCTGCAGGCGACGCCGATCGAGGCGCTGATCGGCGTCGGCCCGGCCAGCATCGCCCCCAGCGCGTCACGGCCGAGCGACTGCGCCCGTGCGGCGGGAACCAGCGCGGCGAACTCGTCGCCTCCGAGCCGGCCGAGAATCCCCTCGGGGCCCGCGGCGACTCGCAGGCGCTCGACGGCGCTGCAGAGCATCTTGTCGCCGGCCAGATGGCCGCGGCGCTTGTTGAGCAGGCCGAAGTCGTCGAGGTCGATCATCACAACGCCCCAGAGGCGATCCTGCCTGGCGCTCTGCAGGCGCGCGGCGGCCGCGCGGGCGAAGGCGGCGCTGTTGAGCGTCCTGGTGAGCGGGTCGATGTCGGCCTCTTCGCGCGATCTGGCGAGCAGGCGCTCGAGTATGCGCAGCAGCGCAGCGAGCGCGATCGCCGCGAAGGCGAACTGCAGGCCGGAGAAGCCGCGGGCGGGAGCGAGCGGGATGCTCAGCAGCGCGCCCGCCGCGGCGCCGAGCCCCAGATCGATCTCACGCGTGCCTTTGGCGAGCGTGGCGAGCGCGAGCACCAGCAGGAAGGGCCCGCACAGCGGGGAGGCCATCTGGCCGTTCACGCCGATCGCGAGCGCGGCGGCGAGCGCACAACATCCCACCAGGCCCGCACGCCGATCCTCGCGCAGGCCTCCGGCCCGGCCGGCGAGCGCGAGCAGCGCGCTGAGCGCAAGCAGCGCAAGCACGCCCGCCACCGCCGCCAGCGGATGCGCGAAGGCCGACCAGCGCAGCAGCACGTAGGCGGCCATCAGGCCGATCAGGCCAAGCTGCGCGCACGCGTGCGTGCGTGCGTCAAAGACGGTGGCCGGCGGTCTGGTGTCGTCGAAGAGATTTGGCATCCGTGCCCGCCCGCGATGGGCCTCAGATGGCATCGGCACGATGCGAAATGTCTTCAAGCTGCGGTAACAGCTTGGAAACAGCGTTTGGCTATGTGGTCAACGCGGTGAGGTGGTCTCGTCGTCTGCAAGCACGGCGAAGACGATGTGCCTGCGGGCCACGGCGAGGAAGCGGTGGCTTTCGCCGGCGCCGCCGTCGAGCGGCGCCACCGTTGCGTCGGTGAGCGTGAGGAAGTCGCGCTCGGACGCGTTGAGCATGTCCGAGACGCGGCTTCTGAAGCCGTCCCTGGCCAGCGTGACGTAGCCCTCGATCGTGTGCTGGACGGTCTGCACCCGGATGCGTTCGCGGCGGTGGTCGATCGAGCTCTGGTGCTCCGGCTCGCCGGCGCTGGCGGGGGGCTGGGCCGGGGCCGGTGGCTCGCCGCCGCCCGGGGTCATCTCCGGCATCGGTCTATGCCACTCGCTCGGGGTGCTGATGCGCTCGCTCCGGCCCGGCGCTCGCCGGCGAGCCTGCCTGCAGCGCAAGCCCGGCGCGCACGAACGGTCCGCGCCCGCCGCGACCGTTGGTCGGGCGGTTGCGCTCCTCGCGCACGATGTAGAGCGGACGGTGCTTGACCTCGTCGTAGATGCGGCCAACATACTCGCCGATCACGCCGAGCGCGATCAGCTGGATCCCGCCGAGCAGCAGGATCACGATCGTCAGCGAGCCGAAGCCGGGCAGGTAGGAGCCGGCGAAGTGCAGCGCGACCACGACCGGGATCGCGATGAAGGCGACCGTCGCCGATATCAGCCCGACGTAGGTCGCGATCTGAAGCGGCAGATGCGAGAAGGAGGCGATCGCGTCCAGCGAGAAGCGCAGCATCTTGCGCAGCGTGTACTTCGTCTCGCCGGCGGCGCGCGCGTCGCGCTCGTAGGGGATCGCGGTCTGCGAGAAGCCGATCCAGACGGTCATGCCGCGCAGGAAGCGGGAGCGCTCGGTCATCGACAGCAGCGCGTCGAGCGCGGTGCGGTCGAGCAGCCTGAAGTCGCCCGAGTTGGGCTCCAGGTCGACCTGGGCCAGCTTGCGGAAGATCTTGTAGAAGAGCGAGGCGGTGCCGAGCTTGAAGGCGGTCTCTCCCTCGCGTTCCCTGCGCACGGCGTAGACGACGTCGGCGCCGTCGCGCCAGCGGGCGACCATCTCGGGGATCAGCTCGGGCGGGTCCTGCAGGTCGGCGTCGATCATCGCCACGATGTCGCCGACCGCGTGCTCCAGACCCGCGGTGAGCGCGGCCTGATGACCGAAGTTGCGCGAGAGGTGCACGACGCGCACGCGCGGGTCGCGCTGCGCGATCGCATCGAGCAGCCGCGGGGTGGAGTCGGCGCTGCCGTCGTTGACGAGGATCAGCTCGAAGTCGAAGTCGGCGACTGCTGTCGTGGCCCGCGCCACGAAGTCGTCGATCAACTCCTCCTCATTAAAAACAGGAGCGACAACGCTCAGCAGCGTGGGAGTGCGTTGTGCAGATGGTTCCGACATGCCAGACCTCGAAGCTGGTTAAGGTTGGTGACCATGAGAAGACTAGGGGACATCGCGGCTCTTGCGCTGCGCATGCCGATCGTGGAGCAGTTCCTCAAGTTCGGGGTCGTCGGCGTCAGCAACACGCTGCTGACCTTCGTCGTGTTCACGATCCTGGTCAAGGCGCTCGGCGTTTGGTACATCGCCGCCTCCGCGATCGGCTTCGTGGTCGGCGCCTGCAACGGCTTCCTGCTGAACCGCAGCTGGACCTTTCGCGGCCACAACGGCGGCGCCGGCGCCGCCCTGCGCTGGGCGGTGGTTCAGGGCTGCGGGCTGCTCGCCGACCTGGGTCTGATCTACCTGTTCGTCAGCGGCGCGGGGCTGCCGAAGCTCGTGGGGCAGGCGTTTGCGATCGCGTTCGTCGTGGTGGCGACGTTCTTCGTGAACCGAACGTGGACTTTCCGCATGCATCTCGCCGAGAGGCCAACATCCCCTTGAAATAAGTTTTGGCATGCCATAACATCAGTTCATGGCTGCCACAGACCTGACTCGCTCGCCCGCCGTCGAGGACTACTGCAAGGCGATCTTCACGCTCTCCTCGCGCACGGGCGCGCCGGTCTCCACCAACGCGCTGGCAGAGCGGCTCTCGCTCACGCCGGGCTCGGTCTCGGCGATGGTGCGCCGCCTCGGCGAGCTCGGGCTGACCGAGCACGTCCCCTACAGGGGCGTTGAGCTGACCCAGCGCGGCCGGACGGTGGCGCTGGAGGTGATTCGGCATCACCGCCTGATCGAGCTGTTCCTGGCAAAGACGCTCGACATGCCCTGGGACCGGGTCCACGACGAGGCGGAGGTGCTGGAGCACGTGCTCTCCGAGGAGCTGGAGCAGCTGATCGCCGCCAAGCTCGGGGAACCGAGGCTCGACCCGCACGGAGACCCGATCCCGAGCGCGCAGCTGGAGCTGGACGAGCACCCCACGCAGTCGCTCGACAGCCTGAAGGACGGGCAGGAGGGCACCTTCGTGCGCGTATCGGACTCCGATCCGGAGATGCTCCGCTACCTCAGCGCCCACGGCATCTTGCCGGGCGCGCAGCTGCGGGTGCTCGAGCGTCAGCCCTTTGGCGGGCCGCTGCTGGTCAGCTTCGAAGGCGCCGAGCAGGCGATCGGCGGGCTGCTGGCCAAGGCGATGCGGGTGGAGCTGCAGAGCGGGTCGCTGCGCGCCGATCGCGATGATGGTGCGCAGCGCCTGCAGGAGGCCCGGTGACCCCGCCGCCTCCTCCAAGCGGCGCCGGCGCCGAGGCCGCCGTCGCGCTGCCGCCCGGGGTGCTGGGTCCGGGGGCGGCGGAGGCGTACGGGCCCAGCCGCCTCGAAGCGCTGCTGCAGCGCGGCCGGCTGCGCGCGACGCTGGCGATGCTCGGCCCCGCGTTCGTGGCCGCCGTGGCCTACGTCGACCCCGGCAACTTCGCCACCAATGTCGAAGGCGGCGCCAGGTTCGGCTACGGGCTGCTGTGGGTGGTGCTCGCGGCCAACCTGATCGCGATGCTGATCCAGTACCTCTCCGCCAAGCTTGGGATCGTCACCGACCGCGACCTGCCCGAGCTCTGCCGCGAGCGCTACCCGAAGGCCGTCTCGGTCGCCCTGTGGGTGCAGGCGGAGGTGATCGCGATGGCGACCGACATCGCCGAGTTCCTCGGCGCCGCGCTCGGGCTGAACCTGCTCTTCGGCGTGCCGCTGCTGAGCGCCGGGCTGATGGCGGGCGCGATCGTGTTCGCGATCCTGGCGCTGCAGGCGCACGGCGTCCGCCGCTTCGAGCTGGCGATCGTGGCCCTGCTCGGCGTCATCTTCCTCGGCTTCCTGTATGAGACGCTGCGGATCGGACCCTCCGCAAGCGGCGCGGCGCATGGCGGCTGGTGCCATCGCTCGGCGGCGGCGGCGCCGTCTACCTGGCGATCGGCATCGTCGGCGCGACCGTGATGCCGCACGTGATCTACCTGCACTCGGCGCTGACCAACGGGCGCATGCCCTGCCGCGACGATCGCGAGCGCAGCCGCGTGCTGCGCTTCGAGCGGCTGGACGTGCTGATCGCGCTCGGCCTGGCGGGCGTGGTGAACCTCGCGATGCTCGCCGTCGCCGCGAAGATGCTGCATGGCAGCGGTCACGACGGAGTCAGCTCGATCGGCCAGGCGCACGCCGCCTTCGGCAACCTCGTCGGCGGGGGCGCGGCGCTCGCGTTCGCGATCGCGCTGCTGGCCTCCGGGGCCTCCTCTTCGAGCGTGGGCACCTATGCGGGCCAGGTCGTGATGTCCGGGTTCGTCGGCTGGAGGATCCCGCTGCTGGTGCGCCGCGCGCTGACGATGGCGCCCGCGATCGCGATCCTTGCGATCGGCGTCGATCCCACCAGTGCGCTGGTGCTCAGTCAGGTCGTGCTCTCCTTCGGGATCCCGTTCGCGCTGATCCCGCTGGTGCTGCTGACCAGCAATCGCGAGGTGATGGGCGTCCACGTCAACGGCCTGACCACGACGATCGCCGCGTTTGCGTTTGGCGGCCTGATCGTCGCCCTGAACGTGTTCCTGCTGGCGCAGTTGCTGCTCTGAGCGGCGGCGATCTACGCTGTGCCCGATATGTGGCGGGCAACGCGAATGGCGGCGCTGGCGACGGGGCTCTTAGTCCTGATGCTTTCTGTCGCGGGCTGCGGTAGCTCCGCCACGACGCCGCCGAAACCGTCCCCTCGTCCCGCTGCCCAGCGCTTTCTCAGCGTCGATGCGCCCGCGCGCCGGGTGCGCCTGACCCTGGCGCTCGGGTACGACGGCAGCGCCTCCTCGCAGAACATCGACGGCGCGACCAAGGGCGCGCTGCTGTTCTCGGTCCCCGTCGGTTGGCGGGTCTCGATCGAATGTGCAAACAGAGCGCTTGCCGCGCTCTACGCTTGCTCGCTTGCGGGTGCTCCGGGCGCGCCGCTGCCGCAGCCCGGCCTCGCCTACATCCTCCATCCGGCGCAAGGGCTTGCGCTCGACCGCAGCGCCGTGTTCGGCTTCACGCCGCGCGTGGCGGGCCGCTACCGCCTCCTCGCGCTTATCCGGCAGAGCGGCACTTGGTCGCGCTCGGCCGGGATGTGGGTGGTGCTGAGAGTCGGCGCCGGCGCCGCGCCGCAAGCTCAGTGGCTGCGGTGAGGATTTGGCGGTTCCCGGACGGACCGGTTCAAAAAAGGTCATATCTATGACCTTTCGTGGACCATTTCTTACATATGAGTTGACGCGGCTTTCCCGCAGTGGTAGCTCTTTGGGCTGACACGACGACTCGCTTCGGGTCGGTTTCGGGCGGGTGTCAAGACAACTGGAAGGAGGCGCGGGCCAGATGTCACCCAGGCGTGCAGGCGCGATCCTCGCGACTGTCCTGGTCGTCTTCGGTGGCACCCTGATCGGCCTCTATGTCGCGCTCTTCCTCGAGGTCTCCCCGCCGCCGGTGCAGGCGGCGATCGTCGGTCCCCGGCAGGCGGCGCTGGAATTGCAGACGGTCGCCGAAGTCGGGCACGGCGAAACGCAGAACTGGGTCTCCTACTACTCGCGGGCGCCGGGCCGCAAATGGGTGCACTCGACGATTCTGCGCGTGCCCGCCTACTCGCTCATCCACGTCACGGTCTACCAGTACGACACGGCCACGGGCCTGCGCAACCCGCTCTGGGGTCAGCCGCGCGGGCTCGTGAACAACGTCATGTACGTCAACGGCAAGGCCCTGAAGATCCTCAACCCGGCGCTGACATCGCACACCTTCGCGATCCCTGAGATGGGCATCAGCGTGCCGCTGCCGGGGGTAGAAGAAGAAGCGCCCAACCAGTGCTCCTATGCGCCCTGCAGCCTCGCCAAGGCGCATAACACCATCACCTTCGCCTTCCGCACGAAGGCGCCGGGCAAGTACCGGTGGCAGTGCTTCGTGCCCTGCGCGGCCGGCTTCATCTACGGCTTCGGCGGGCCGATGCAATCGATCGGCTACATGGACGGCGAGCTGGAAGTGCAAGCCGCATGAACGTGCCTCCGGAGCTGCGGCGCCTGTTCTGGATCTGGTTGATCCTGAGCGCGATCGCCACTCCGCTGGTCGTGATCTTCGTGGGGCCGCAGCTACCGCCCGGGGCGGCCAGCGACGCGGCGCACGGCCAGCAGCAGGACAACACCGTGATGGTCGCGATCGTGGTGCCGATCATGATCGGCCTGCTGCTCTACTTCGGCACGACACTCGCGAAGTTCCACAGCAAGGACGAGCAGGACGCTTTGACCGACGGGCCGCCGGTCAAGGGCGAGGCGCGGGTGATGCTGGTGTGGATCCTCTCCACCTTCGTGATCGTGCTGTTCCTGGCGACCTGGGGCGCATATGAGCTCTTCCCCGGCGAGGCGGGCGCCGGCGGCGGGATGGGGCCGACGCCGATCTCGGTCGCGTTGCCGGCCGATGCGAGCAGCGCGCTGCCCGTCCAGGTGATCGGGCAGCAGTGGACCTGGACCTACAGATATCCAAGCTTCGGCGGGCTGGAGAGCACAGAACTCGTGCTGCCGGTGGGCAGGGAGGTGCGCTTCAGCGTCACCTCGATCGATGTGGTCCACTCCTTCTGGGCGGTCAACCTCGCGGTCAAGGCGGACGCCGTTCCCGGCGTGGCCAACGTCGCGTTCGTCAAGCCCGTGCGCGAAGAATCCTCGACGATCCGCTGCGCCGAGCTCTGCGGCCTCTGGCACGGACACATGACCTCGCGCCTGCGCGTGGTCTCACCGGCGGCCTTCGCAGCCTGGATCGCCCAGCAGCGCGTGAAGTGGGGGCCGATCCAGCGCTACCTGCCGCGTTACTCGCCGACCTACGCGCCCGAACCGACCTACAGAGGATGAAAGGGAGGAGCCGAAGATGAGCGCAGCCGCGATCCCCGCCCCCGCCGCGCCCGTGCGCGAGCCGTGGTGGCGCCAGCTTGGCCCCTACAACGTCTTCACCGGGATCGCGCTGGGGATCGTCGGTTACCTGGTCGGCGCGCTGCTGATCGGGCACACGCTCAGCAAAGGGATTCCCGCTCAGATCGAAACCGATCAGAACGACATGGAGTTCGTGCTGGGGCTGCTGTTCGGCATCGCCGGCTTTTTGATCGGGATGGGCTTTCTCAACTATCCGATATCGCGGCTGCTCGGCGCCGCGCCGTCGGTGCGCGAGAAGGAGGAGCACGGGATCGCTCGCTACTTCACCCTCTGCACCGATCACAAGGTCGTGGGCATCCAATACCTGTGGGGCGTGCTGTTCTTCTTTCTGATCGCGGGCCTGAACGCGATGCTGATTCGCACGCAGTTGCTTTACCCGACCGAGCATTTCTGGTCGGCCGACAACTACATCACCCTTGTCGGCCTGCATGGCACGATGATGATGATGATGACGACCTCGATGGTGCTGGGGCCGTTTGGCAACTACTTCGTGCCGGTGATGATCGGCGCCAAGCGGATGGCCTTCCCCCGCATCGAGGCGCTGAGCTTCTGGCTGGTGCCGGTCGCCGGCGTGGTGCTGCTGGCGGCAGTGGGCGCCAGGGGCTTCCCGACCGGGTGGACCGGATACGCGCCGCTGGCCGTGCAGGCGAAGCTGGGGATGGACTGCTACCTGGTCTCCTTCGCCATGATCGGCATCTCGATGGCGCTCGTGGGCTTCAACATGCTGGTAACCGTCTACACGATGCGCGCCCCCGGGATGACCTGGACGCGGCTGCCGATCTTCGTCTGGGCGGTGATCGCGACCGCGTTCCTGCAGCTGCTGGCGGCGCCGATCCTGGTCGCGGCGATGTCGCTGGTGCTGATGGACCGGGTGGTGGGCACTACCTTCTTTCTGCCCTTCTCCGGCGGGTCCCCCTTCCTTTACGAGAACCTGTTCTGGTTCTTCGGGCATCCCGAGGTCTACATCCTCGCGCTGCCGGGATTCGGGATCGTGCTCGAAGTGCTGCCGGTGTTCTCGCGCAAGCCGCTGTGGGGCTATCGCATGGCGGTCGCGGGCCTGCTCGGCGTGGCGCTGATGAGCTTCTTCGTCTGGCAGCACCATCTCTTCGTCAGCGGCATCAACCCCGATCTGCGGCCCTTCTTCATGTTCACCACCGAGCTGATCTCGATCCCGACCGCGCTCGTGTTCCTGAACGCGATGGGCACGATCTGGCGCGGGAAACTGCGCTTCAGCGTGCCGATGCTCTTTGCGCTTGCGCTGTTCTTCAACTTCTTCATCGGCGGCGCCTCCGGCGTCTTTCTCTCCGACGCGCCGAGCGACGTCAGCACACACGGCACCTTCTTCGTGATGGCCCACTTCCATTACACGATCATGGGCGGGCTGGTCTTCGCGTTCTTCGCCGGCCTGTATTACTGGTTCCCGAAGATGTTCGGCGTGATGCTCAACGAACGTCTGGGCAAGATCCAGTTCTGGATGTTCTTCATCTTCTTCAACCTCACCTTCTTCCCGCTGTTCGCGGTGGGGATGCTGGGGCAGCCCCGGCGCGTCTCGGCCTACTCGCCGAGCCTGCAGTGGCTGAACGACTGGGTGACGGCGGCCGCATATGTGCTCGGGTCCTCCTTCGTGGTGTTCGTGGTGAACGTGATCTACTCGTGCTTCTGGCAGCGGCGCAAGCCCGAGCCCAACCCGTGGCACTCCAAGGCGATCGAGTGGCAGCTGCCGACGCCGATCCCGGTCGACAACTTCCCCCGCGTGCCGGTGATAAACGCCCCGCCGTACGAATACGGCGTGCCGGACGCGCCGCTGGTCGCCAATCTGAACCCGAGCGGCGCCGAGGTGGTGGCTGCCGGTGGATGAGTCTCCTCAGGTCGTCGCCTTCCAGACGGCGGGCTACGAGGCCGAGCCGGTGGAGGTGATGGGCCGCAACATCAACGTGGGCGTGCGCCTGCTCTCCGCGGCGATGGTGTCCTTCTTCGGCGCCTTCCTGTTCGCCTATGTCTATCTCAAGGAGCGCGACCTGGCAGCGGTCTGGCGCCCGTCGGCGGTGAAAGCCCCGGTCGGCACCGGCATCGCGGTACTGGCGTGCGTGCTGGTCGGCGCCGCCCTGACGGCGGTGGCGATCTCCGCGCTGCGCAGCCGTGGCGAGAGCGCCTGGCGGGTGCCCGCGATCCTCAGCCTGCTGATGATCTATGCGGCGCTCGGGGTCCAGTGCTACCAGTGGGCGGTGCTCGGCTTCGGGCCGGGCAGCGGGCCATACGCGAGCGTATTCGTCGCCTGGACCGGCTTCTATGCGGGCGTGGGCCTGCTGAGCGCCATCTATTGGCTGCAGACGATGGTGGCCGGCTCGGTCCGCCACCACGATGTGCCGGCCGGGCCCGTGGTCTCGGTCGCCGGCCAGCCGGGCGGCGAGGGCGCGCTCAGCGCCCGCCTGGGATTCGAGGCGGAGTCGTTTGCCTTCTACTGGTACTTCCTGGCGGGTGTCCAGGTTGTCACCTTCCTGCTGCTCTACATCGTCGCCTGAGGCGCGGCGGGAGGGCCGGCGATGAGCCCGCTCGCGCCGGCGGCGTTCGTACTGGAAAAAGGCGCGGCCGGCAACGTCCCGTTGCTGCTGGCGCTGCTGAGCGGCGCTATGTACTGGGTCGGCGGCGCGCGCTTTCGGGCGGCCTGTGCGCGCGGCGCGATCGGCGAGCAGCGCCGCCGCCTCG
This sequence comes from uncultured Actinomycetota bacterium, assembly GCA_963725915.1. Lineage (GTDB taxonomy): Bacteria > Actinomycetota > Thermoleophilia > Solirubrobacterales > Solirubrobacteraceae > Palsa-744. Next base: position 60,764 of record CAVSAL010000002.1, read on the forward strand.
AGCGCTGGCGCACCTTCTCGTTTACGAGCGGCCTAGTGGTGCTCGTGCTGGCGCTGCAGCAGCCGATCGACGCGCTCGCCGACCAGTACTTCTGGGCGCACATGTGCCAGCACGTGCTGCTGCTGGTCGTGGTGCCGCCGCTGATGCTGCTGGCCGCGCCGTGGATGCGGCTCTGGCGCGCCTTCCCACTCGGCTTTCGCCGCCCGGTCGCCGGGTGGGCGGTCAACAGCGCCGGCGCCGCGCCGCTGCGCGGTCTCGCTCGCGTGCTCGCCAACCCGTGGGTGGCGTGGAGCGCGATGGCGGTCAACCTGATCGCCTGGCACGTCCCCGCCGCCTACGACCTCACGCTGCGCGACGTGGCCGTCCACTACACCGAGCACGCCACCTTCCTGTTCTTCGGCCTGATCGCGTGGGGGCAGGTGATCGACTCGCCGCCGTTCCACAGCCGGCTCGATGCTCCCCGACGGGTGGCCTTCTCGGTGGGGCAGATGGGCGTCGGATGGGTGCTGGCGCTGCTGCTCGCCTTTGCCTCGCAGCCCTGGTACTCCTTCTACGCCAACGTGCGGCGCCGCGACGGAGGCATCTCGGCGCTCACCGACCAGCACCTTGCCGCCGGCATAATGTGGGTGCCGGCTTCGCTGCCGTGGACGCTGCTGATCTTCATTCTCATCTACCGCTGGCTCGCCGACGGCCAGAGCGCCGTCCTGATCGACAGGAGGATCCATGCCTGAAGCTCTGCTGCCGCTGGCCGACCAGACGGTCGCCGGCGAGGTGACGCTGATAATCCCGCTCGGGCTGCTGCTGCTTACGCTGCTGTGGCTGGGGTGGCAGCTTCGGCGGGGCAACCGCGCGGCGCGCTGAGCGCGCCGACGGGATCGGCCGGCGGGGCGAGGATCGCGGGGCGCTGCCCGTGCAGCAGCCAGCTGCGGTCCCTGCGCCTGGTCAGCGCGCCGTCGCGCTCCAGCGCCTTCAGCGCCGTGGTGACCGAGGGGCGCCGTGCGCCGATCACCCCGGCCAGCAGCCGGTGCGTGAGCTCGAGCTCGAGCAGGACGCCGCCGGGCGTGACCCGGCCCCAGCGCTCGGCGTAGGACCAGAGGATCGCCAGCAGACGTTCGTCGACTCGCCTGATGCCCTGGATCGCCGAGAAGAGCCCCATCCATCCGACCCGCATGGCGATGCGGTCGCCGATGTTGGCCGCGATCTCTGGCCAGGCGCTGACCGAGACCGCGAAGGTGCGGTCGAGCAGCGCCAGGCGCGCTTTGCGGGTCACCGTCCAGCTCTCCTGGACCTGCCGGCCCATCTCGCGGTCCACTTCGGCCCAGGGGCGCAGCACGTCGCCGGGTCCGACCAGCTCGACGGCTTCCATCTCGCCGAGCAGCACCTGCCTGGCGATCAGCCCGTCGATCACCATCAGGCCAAGGCTGCCGCGGCGGTCGAGCATCCACGGCTCGCCCTGCCACCGTCCCCGCGAGAGCGACCAGCTCACGACTGCGACCGAGCGCGCGGCGCTGGAGAGGCTGCGCGGGTCCAGGCCCTCGCAGAGCGCCGGCTCGATCTCGAGCACGTTGACCCGCTGTGCCCCTCCGGAAATCGCGTTCATCGCATCGAAGCACTACCCGCGTCTTGCCAGGGCCAATCTCTGCCGGCCGATCGGGATTCCTACTCGCGCGTCGATCGCATCGAGGCGATTTCCTCCAGCGAGCGCTCGCCGGCCCCTCGCGCGCGGCGGTAGCGGTTGACCGCGGCGAGCATCTGATCGACCTCGCTGCGCTTCATCCGCGCTTCGTCCTGCGCCGAGCGCGTCGGCTTCCAGTCGATCAGGCTGGCGTTGTCGCCCTCATGGAAGTGCGAGCCGATCACCGCGATCGCGCAGATCGCGAGCGGGAATCCGAGCACGACGGAGAGGAAGACGATCTCCATCATCTCCCTCAGCGTACTCGGATCGGCCGGCAGCGGGCAGAATCTCTGGCAACTGCAAACGATCGAAGGAGCGGAGATGTCGCACGAGGCGTTGCGCGAGGCGGTTGCCGGGCTGATGCCGCAGGCGTGGGAGGACCTGCGGCGGCTGGTCGCGATCCCGAGTGTGGCCGACCCGAGGCAGTTTCCCGCGGAGCGGTGCCTGGAGGCGGCGCGGTACGTGCGCGATGCGATGGCGCAGGCGGGCATCGAGGAGTGCCGGCTGATCGAGATGCCCGACGGCCATCCCGCCGTATTCGGGCACACGCCCGCGCCGGCCGGCGCCCCGACGGTGCTGCTCTACTGCCACTACGACGTGCAGCCGCCGCTCGGCGAGGAGCAGTGGATCTCGCCGCCCTTTGATCTGACGGAGCGCGACGGGCGCTGGTACGGTCGCGGCGCCGCCGACTGCAAGGGCAACGTGGTGGCGCACCTGACCGCGCTGCGGGCGCTCGGCGGCGCAGAGGGGGCCGGCGGGTTTCCAGTCGGAATCAAGCTGATCGCCGAGGGCGCCGAGGAGCAGGGCACCGGAGGGCTGGAGCAGTTCGTGCCGCAGGCACGGGAGATGCTTGCCGCCGATGTCGTGATCGTCTGCGACACGGGCAACTTCGCCGTCGGGGTGCCGACCGTGACGAGCACGCTGCGGGGGATGGCCAGCGTGGTCGTGACGGTGCGCACGCTTGCGAGCGCGCTGCACTCGGGCATGTTCGGCGGTCCGGCGCCCGATGCGCTGATCGCGCTGACGAGGATGATCGCCACGCTGCACGACGAGCGCGGAAACGTGACGATCGCCGGGCTCGATCACGATGGGCGATGGAGCGGGATCGACTATCCAGAGCAGCAGTTTCGCGCCGACGCGCACGTGCTCGACGGCGTGCAGCTGATCGGCGACGGATCGATCTCGGAGATGCTGTGGGCGCGGCCGTCGGTGAACGTGCTCGGCATCGACTGCCCGCCGGTGGCCGGCTCCACCGCCTCGCTGCAGCCGCAGGCGCGGGCGCGCGTGAGCCTGCGGGTGCCGCCGGGAATGGATCCGGTTGGCGCCCAGGACGCGCTGGTCGCCCACCTGGAGGCCGTGGCGCCCTGGGGCGCGCAGGTGGAGATCGAGCGCGACTTCGTGGCGGCGCCGTTTGCGGCGCGCACCGACGGCCCCGCCTACGCGCGGATGGCCCGGGCGATGAAGCTGGCCTTCGGCGCCGAGATGACCACCGAGGGGCAGGGCGGCTCGATCCCGCTCTGCAGCGTGCTGGCGCAGAGCTTCCCGCAGGCCGAGATCATCCTGATGGGCGTGGAGGAGCCGCAGTGCATGATCCACGCGCCCAACGAGAGCGTCGATCCCGGCGAGATCGAGAGGATTGCGCTGGCCGAGGCGCTGTTCCTGGCGGCGTGCGGCGGCTCCTAGCGCCCGCTCAGAACATCGCCCGCTGGCGCCTGGCGTGCGCTTCAAGCGCGGCGACCTGGGCGCCGATCTGCTCGCGCAGGAGCTTCATCTCGCGGCGCCTGCGCACCACCATCACCGACAGCAACGCGAGCGCGATCAGGCTCACGATGCCGATCGGCACGGCGATCTTCCGGTACTTGGAGGTGCTCTGAGTGCTGGCGCTCGGCAGCGCCAGCACGGCCTGGGCCGACTTGGCGCGACGCAGCGGAGAGCGCGTCACGGCGCGGTCAACCGGCTGGGTTTCCTCCGCGATTTCGATCATCTCGCGGGGAGAGATGCTGTTGATCAGCGTGTTCTGCACCCAGTAGGCGGCACCTGCTTCGTGCCAGGCGACGGTCGTGATCTGTTCGCCGTCGTAGTAGAGGGAGTAGCTGCGCGAGCCGATTTGGACCGTCTGGCTCGGTTTGGCCAGCAGCGGCGGATCGCTCCAGGCGGTCCCCTCGACGTCGTAGTACTGGCCGAGCAGGCCCCGGTCGATCACGATCACATAGCTCGGGTACGGGGTGCCGTGCGGCCCGTGCAGCTTGTACAGGCGCAGCGCGTCCGGTTCGGCTTCGGCATAGGTGTTGCGGATGCGCGGGTACTCCAGCGAGAAGGGCAGGTAGGGGGCCATCGACCTGGCGTGCGCCAGCGCTTGCGGGTTGGTCGGCGTCATCGAGGGCTGCGGCGGCGGGGATTTGTGCGTGCGGTGCGCGGTCGCGTGCGCCCGCTTGGCGCTGCTCAGCGCCCGGTTGAGCTTGCTGGCGCTGATCGCGGCGGTGCCGCCCAGGAACTGGGTCACGGCTTCGTGGATCTGTTCCGGGCTGGCAGTGTCGTAGGTCGGCAGCAGGTTCACGTTGAAGTGCACCTGGCGCACCGGCTTGCCCTGCGCGCCGATCAGCAGCTTGAGCAGGTTGTAGACCTGTTCTTCGCCGTGCAGGTCGGTTTCGACGTTCTTGGTGAATATGTGCTCGAACTCGGCGCGTTCTTCGAAGAGGTTTTCGCCCAGCTGCTTCTTGGCTTCGAGCATGAAGCGCTGGTCCCGCGCGTCGCGCACCAGCGAGGTGCTTTCGTGCCGGTTGGCGACGAATTCGAGCGCTTCTTTGCCGCACAGCTTCTGGTAGCCGGGCTTCAGGTTGACTTCAAAGTACTGTTCCCCGCCCGGTTCGTTTTTGTGGTAGTAGCGCGTGTCGACGGGGAAGTAGACGCACCCGACTTCCTCGATCGCGTGTTCGAATTTTTTGAAGTTGATCACGAACACATGGTTGACCGCGAGGCCGAGGATCTTTTTGATCGTTTCGACCATGAGCTTGATGCCGCCGGAGGTGCCCCCGCCGTCTTCCCAGCCGAACTGGTAGGCCGCGTTGATGCGCGTTTCGACGATTTCTCCGTTGGGCCGGGGGATCGGCACCTGCAGCTCGCGCGGGATCGAGAGCATCGAGATCGTCGGCCGGCTCGGGTCGATCCGCACGAGCAGCATCTCGTTGGAGTGCGGCAGGACCGGCGAGGTCGTCGTGCGGCGGCGTTCGTCGTTGCCGACCAGCAGCAGCGTCTCCGGACCGCCTTCGTAGGTCGGCGCGAGCACTTTGGGCGCCACCACCACGTGCTTGTGCCCGATCGCACCGACGAGCTTTTCGACCTCGCTCAGGGCCAGCGCCGCGGTGGCGCCGCCCGCAAGGGCCGCTAGGAGCAGCGCGCCCGCGAGCATGCGTAGCAGGCCCCGGCCAAAGCGGCGGGGCGGCTCGGGCGCGCTCCAATCGGGGGATGGCGCGGGCGCTATGTCACTGCGCGGGGCTGCCACTGGGCTGCATTATGGGCCAACGGCCCCCGGCGTCGCTGAACACAGTCCGGGGCGACGGTTGTGCGAGACTTTGGGACAGGCGGCGATACCACAATGGCCTCTGGGAGATCCACGGACAAACACAGCAGCCGAGGAAAGGGGCGGACGGTGGTAAGGGCGAACCAGGGAACGCGGTGCAGAAGTTGGTGGCTCGCGGCCGTTGTCGTGGCGACGATGGCTGCCTTGCCGACCGTGATCGCATCGCCGGTTGCGCTCGCCGCGCCCACTGCGCCCGGTGGCAGCTTTGCAGCGCCGGCCAGCTTCGGGCCGATGACCAGCGTGCTCGCGGACGAAGTGACGTCTTGGGGGCGCAACGATGTGGGAGAGCTCGGTAACGGCACTCTCGAAGAAAGCGATGCGCCGGGGCCGGTGGCAGACCTCGCCGAAGTCAGTGCGATCGCCGCTGGTCAGGAACACAGTCTCGCCCTCCTGAGCGACGGCTCCGTCATGACATGGGGGTCGAACTTTCCGGGGGCGCTGGGAGATGGCGCCACGAGCGGCCCCGAAACCTGCGAACGCTTCGCGGGTGGCATGGGGCCGTGCAGCAAGACGCCCATTCCCGTCGAAGGCCTGGAAGAAGTGACCGCGATCTCCGCGGGCGGCGCCGACAGCCTCGCGTTGCTTGCCAGCGGCAGGGTCATGGCATGGGGCAGCGATGAAAATGGCCAGCTCGGAGACGGCCCCACCAAAGACCCACACGTGCCGGTCGAGGTGGCCGATCTCGGCGAAGTCGTCGCGATCTCAGCCGGTCAAGAACACAGTTTGGCGCTGTTGAAGAACGGAACGGTCGTGGCCTGGGGGCGCAACAACGCTGGCCAGCTCGGCGACGGCACCACAATGGGGCCGGAAGCGTGCGGCGAAGAAGGGGAAGGAGGCCCTTGCAGCAAGGTGCCGGTCCCCGTCACGGAACTCAGCGAAGTCGTCGCGATCTCGGCCGGTGCCGAACAGAGCCTGGCGCTCCTGAAGAACGGCACCGTGATGGCATGGGGCGGCGGCGATCTTGGCGACGGCACGTCCGCCGGCAGCGACGTGCCGGTGCCGGTGAGCAACCTGAGCGAAGTCGTCGCGATCTCCGCCGGCGAGCAGTCCAACCTGGCACTCCTGAAGGACGGCACCGTGATGGCATGGGGAAGCAACTACTTCGGGCTGCTCGGCGACGGCTCGACGCAAAGCAGCGACGTGCCGGTGGAAGTGAGCAACCTCAGCGAAGTCACTGCGATCTCCGTGGGCTCCTCGTCTGCCCTGGCTCTGGAGAGCAACGGCAAGACGATGGCCTGGGGTAGCGATGAATACGGGCAGCTTGGCGACGGCGTGAGCGGGCACGAGAACAGCAGCGAAGTGCCCGTGGCCGTGAGCGGCTTGGTCGATGCCGATGCCATCGCCGCCGGTGGCCAGCACGACCTCGCCCTCGGCGGCACGGTGTCGATCCCCAGAGTCGGCGTGGTGGAACCCAACACGGGTCCGACGACAGGGGGCGAGACCGTGACCATCGACGGCTCCGACCTCGCCGGGGCTACCGCCGTGAAGTTCGGCTCGACCGAAGCCGCCAGCTTTGAGGTCCAATCCGAAGACGAGGTCACGGCGATCGCACCGCCTGGAACAGGGATTGTGGACGTCACCGTGACGACGCCTGAAGGAACCTCGCCTACGCATCTAGCCGACGAGTTCAGCTACGGCGGTCCCCCAACCATCGCCGAGGTCGAACCGAACCACAGCGAATGCGGCGGTCGCGAAGGGACGCGCGTGACCATCAGGGGGGCTAACTTCAATAACGTCACCGCAGTCATGTTCGGGTCACAGCCTGCGGTTGAAGTCGTGGTGCGCGACGAAGAAGTGATCACGGCCTGGGCCCCGGCCGCCTCGGGCACAGTCCCCATCACCGTGACGACTCGCTTCGGCACGAGCGCGCTCACCACCGCCGATTTGTTTACATACACCAGCGCCGCGATGGTGATTGAAGTCGAACCCGATCACGGGCCTGAAGCCGGCGGAACTCAGGTTCTCGTCAAGGGCACGGGCCTCTCTGCCGAACCGATCGAAGGCATCGCGTTCGGGGGTGGCGAGTTCTCCTACACCTTCCAGATGCTCTCTGAAGATGAGCTGAGCACTGTCTCGCCACCTGGGTCCGGGACGGTTCCGGTCTCCACGTTCGGCCGGTGCAGCAGCGCCACCAGCGCCTTCTTCACCTACGAATCCGACCGCCCGCCGCCGGACAGCAAAGCCAAGACCGGCGGAGGCGCCGGCACGGCGTCGGTCGTGGATCTTCTGAAGAGCGCATTGGCGTCGCTCTCGCCCCACCTGACCCCCACGATTGCCGGTCTGCTGCGCGAGGAAGGGTTGCCGGCCGTCGTCACCGCGCCCGCCGCCGGCACCGTGTACATCGACTGGCGCAGCGTACCTCCGGTCGGTCGAGATCATGCGGCACAGGGCGCTTGGCGATCACCCTCAAGGCAGGTGCTCGTCGCGTCCGGCCGGCATCGTTTCTCCGCGGCCGGAACAGCAAGAATTGAGGTCGAGCTGACCGCAGCAGGTAGACGCCTTCTGAGGCGCGTGAAGCAGTTGAAGCTGACGGCGACCGCCATGTACACGTCGAGCGCTGGTCGCAGCATCAGTACCACCAAGGCATTCCGCCTGAGCCGCAGGCGCCGCTTGAGATGAGTGAGTTCGATCGCCTGCGCATTTGTGCTGGGTTTGCTCAGTCGCGGGAGACCTCGAAGAGCTCTATCTGGGCGCCGTGGCCGCTGGAGGACGCAAGACGCCCATCGCAGGTGATGAGCGGTACTTCGAGCGTCTCTGCGAGTGCGACGAAGGCTGCGTCGTAGGCGCTGAGGTTGTGCCGCAGTTCCCAGATGCGATCGCTCAGCGGCTCGTGCGGGTAGCGCAACAGAGCCGTATCGGCGAAATCTGTGCGCGCGTCGGCCGCGCGCTCAGCTGTGATCTCCTCGCGCTTCAACATTCCGCGCAGGGCGTGCAGGACCTCAATGTCGATTAGGTGGGGAGCATGCAGGTCGCCGTCCTCGGCGAGACGAACGATGAGTCCTGGCGCAGGCTCATATGCCGCGATCGCGTCGAGGATCGCGGAGGTGTCCACGACGAGCATCTCTCAGCTGCGATCGCGCCTCGTGCGCACTGCGGCGACGATCGCTTCGCCGCTTGCGCCGCCGGCTCGATTGCGCGCCCGTATGAGCAGGTCGGCGATGGGCGGCTTCTGTGCCACGCGCTCCAGCTCGTGGAGCGCGTAGTCGGAGAGAGATATGCCCGAGGCGGCGGCACGCGCCCGCAGAGTGCGATGAACCTCGTCAGGGACGTTGCGTATCTGAAGGGTCTTCATAGTGCAGATATAGCAGCTTGCATGTGCCACACCCAATATACACCCAGCCCGTGGAGCCGGCGAGCTGCAGCAATCAAGGCAAGCTCGGTGGCGAGCAGACGAGCGGCGACTGGCCGTGCAAGCGCGTGGTGTTCGAACGCCTGCTCAGGTGCGCCGCCCAACGCGAGGCTAGAGCTATCGGCTACGGTGTCCGCTTGAGCGAGCAGGAACGCACAGTACGCGCAGCCCGGCCCGCCGAGGCGCCGGCGATCCTCGACCTGTGGCGGGAGGAGCGCAGCACGCACGCGACCAGCCCCGACCGGCCGGAGGATGTCCACCGGCTGCTCGCCGACATGCCAGGAAGCCTGCTCGTCGCCGACGCGGGCGGCGCGCTCGTGGGTGCCCTGATCGCTGCGTGGGACGGATGGCGAGGGAACATGTATCGGCTCGCAGTGCTCCGCGAGCACCGCCGCCGCGGCGTCGGCTTGGCGCTCGTGCGCGCTGGCGAGGAGTACCTGCGGCGGCAGGGCGCCTACCGCATTACGGCCCTGGTCGGATACGAGGACGAGACCGCCTCGGCGTTCTGGGAGTCCGCAGGCTACCCGCAGGACCGCCAGATAGGCCGCCGCGTGCGCAACCTGTAGCGGGGATGGCCTGCTATTCCCACCAAAAAACAAAAACAGCGCATTCGCAAGGCTTTCATGGGCGCGGCGGGTTTCGAACCTGCGACCTCTCGCGTGTGAAGCGAGCCTGCGGCACCCCGAAAATCGGCCATTTCGCCTGTACTGGAGTCAAATCCGGCTTGTGGTCTAGATGCCATATTCGGCCCATTTCGGTCCAATTGGGCTGGGTTTGGGCCAACGGCGCGCTTGATTGGCCCAGCTGCGAGGCCCGCTCGCAGGCTACTTGGCCATGCAGACATGGCTCCTGAGATCGTCTTGTATGTGCCGAGTCGCCTTGGCCGTTTGCGTCTATTCGGCGTCTTGACGGTTTGACGCCAGTGAGCTATTGTCGGACGCATGGCTCGGCGCAAGACGACGTACTACATCGATGAAGGTGTGCTGACTGCGGCAAAGATGACTGCGGTGGCGACGCATCGCAGCGAGAGTCAGCTAGTGGAGGATGCGCTGCGTGCCTATGTCGTCGAACAGGGGCGTGGTGAGGCTGCTCGCGAGGACATGCGCAGGCTTCTCGACGAACTGCGTGCGCGCCCGGAGCTCAGTGACCTCGATGATGAGCAGTCGATCGCGCTGGCAGTCCGTGAGACCCGCGCGGTCAGGCGAGCACACGCCACCAAGCGCCCAGAGCACACGGCGGAGTGAGCGCTCCGAGGGCAGTCGCCGATGTCAACGTCCTGGTCTCGGCGGCTCGCACACCCAACGGGCTTTGTGGAGACCTGCTGCAGGCGGCCGTTGATGGACGCTGGACGCCGGTCATCTCGATGATGCTCTTCGAAGAGCTCGAGGAGGTCCTTGCTCGCCCAGCATTCAAAGATGTGCTTGGCCAAGAAGCGATCGACCGCTTTCTCGCGAACCTGCTTCTGATCAGCGAGTGGGCGCAAGACCCTGACGACCCGCCCTCAGGCTCCACGCGCGACCCAGACGACGAGTATCTGCTCGCTCTCGCACGCTCGGCCGACGTTGATGTGCTCGTCACGGGCGACCGGGACCTCACGGATCTAACCGGCACTCAGCCGCCGATCGAGACGCCCGCGCAGTTCTTCCAACGCATCAGCTGATTGGCGGTCTACGGCTGGCTATAGCTCTAGCTTGCCATCTCGCGCTCTCCGCATGTTCTTGAGATCTTCATTCATCATGCGAACGGCCCGAACATGCCGGAGTAGCCGTCTTTGCCAGCTCAACTATGGATAGCGGCCATGCAGACGCTTGTGGGCACGCTCGTATACGTTGCGGGTTCTCTGATTGGCAGGGTGACGCTCGCCGAAGGCGAGCAGGTTCCAAGCAAGGCTGTTGTCAGGCTTCTGGATCAGCTGGAACACGAATCCGTAAGGTGCCTCTGCGGCGCCCTGCTTGACGAGTGGGGCATAGAGCTTGCGACAACCTGGCAGCTTGGTCCCGTCCGGTCCGTCTGCCTTGCAGCGCCTCCAGTCGAGCTTTGCTGTGCCGGTCTCGATCGTCCTGCGAGCGCTCTGCGCCTGTGCTCGCGCAGGCGAGTGGGGACCGTACCGCTCTACCTCCTCTTCCCACTCGATCGATCCGAACTCGATCGGAACGGATGGCGGGCCGTCCGCCGGGGTATCTGGCACCGTTAGCCCTCGTCGTCGTAGGGCACGTTGGCTGAAAGACGCTCGAAGTCCTCTGCGGAGGCGGGCTTGGTTCCCCGCTGTGCGTGTAGGTCTGTCGCGGAGGTGATCGACGGCTCGATCGTCACGCCGCCCTCGCGATCTGGGACGACCTCATAGCGGCGTCCCGCGATCTCCACGAGCTCACCGACCTTCACGTCGAGTCTCTTCGCAGCAGCTGCCATGGATCAATGGTAGTCCCGAGGACGGGCAGACACGGCTCCGGCAATGGCCAATGGAAAGGTAGCGCGACGAGTGGCTCCGTGCGCTCGGACCACGGCGCGGCGGGGCGCGACGGATTGGCTGCCAGCGTGGCCGTGGTTTTGGCCGGGCGTCGCGTGGTGCCGACCTTCGACCCGATGAGTTGCTGGCACGTTCGGAACTCGCGCGGTCAGGCGAGCCCGCGCCGGCCGGCTCCGGAAAGCGCTGTCTCATAATCACGACGCGTTGGGAACCAACGATGCCGTACCGCCGCGAGTGCGCTGGTCTGGTGAATACTATGGTGCTGGGCATACGTCAAGCACCAGATACCGCAGTTACAACTTCGTAGTTCCACGGGAGTGACTGGCTGTCGCCTACGCCCCGTATCTCGGCGCAGTCGGGGCATAGGCCCTGCAGGGACTCGTGCATCATGCGTCCCTTGAGTGGGAGGTAGTTGATCTGCGGTGCCTGTGGGGGGATCACTCCGACCAGGGCAAGGAGTGTGGCGGTGCCGAGGCTCGCGACGACGCCGTTGAAGGCGATGACTGCGGGCCGTGGATCGGTGTCTCCGCGGACGTAGCCTGGTTTGGCCTCATCGCCTACGAGGACTCCTGCGTGGTGCAGGCATGGGCCGTCTGGCAGCACGAGCGTGATGCGGCCGGCGCCGGTGCGGAGTGTTTTGTCGTGGCCGAGTTCGAGGTCCATTCCGAGGTCGATCAGCGGCACGTAGTATTGGAGCGCCAGACGGTTCAGGAGTCGGCGGGATGCGAGGTCGTCTGTGCAGCCGAAGATGATGTCGCATCGGCTGAGCAGCAGCGCGGTCTCCTGTTCGAGAGCGGAGGCTTGTAGAGCGCGGCTTTGTTGCTCCAGCGACGCGGCGGTTCGTTCTGCGCCCAAGGTCTTGGGTTGATGGTCGCGCGCGTCTGCCGCAGTTGCGCCAACGAGGCGGTTGAGGCTTGTCTCGTCAACCACATCGGGGTCAACGACCAAGGTCTTGACGCCGAGATGGTGGAGTTGCTGGGTGACTTGGCTTCCGATGCCTCCGTGGCCTACTACGCCAACGTGTAGTGAGGCGAGTCGTTGCTGTACTTGGGCTCCCCAGATGCGTAGCTGTCGGTCGAAACGCTTTTCGCTCGTGGCGTGGTTGCTTTGAGCGTCTGTGTGGATGTCGCGAATGGGTACGCCGATCACGCGCACGCTGGACTCGATCGCCTGCTGCTGACCGGGCTCGTAGATACGCGCTGCGGCGGCACCATGTCCGAGAACGAGGGCGGCGTGCGGTAGATCGGGGACTCTGCTTTGGATGCTCGGGATGAGCGCTGCCTCGCCGCGATCGTCGGTTGCCGAGAAGGCAACCCCACCGTGCGAGAAGGGATGACTGTGCGCGACAACGAGGGAATAGCGTTCGTTGCGTGCCCGCTTGATGATCGGCGCGAAGAACAGAGGATCGGTCTTGAGGTAGGTGCCCGACTGTTGCAGCAGATGCCCCTGGGGAACCGTGATCACCTCGCGGACGAGCAGCCGGATGTCGTTCTGCTCGCTGACGGGCTCGGCCAGACAGAAGGCGCCCTGCTCAAGCTGGTTGGCGAGGAGATGCCGCTCAAGCGCTGCCCAGTCGGCAGCCGAGAAGGCGATGCGCCTCATCATGCAGCCTCCGCGAACCGCTCGGCCATGAGCTTGGCGTACTTCCAGAGCCCATCCTTCTTGAGGTCCCAGTTGGCGGGGTTCCAGCAGAAGGACGTGACGGCCTCGCCAGCGAGGTTTGCCTGGCCGGAGGACTTTGGCGCGGCGCCACCTACGAGCTGCAACCCAGGCTCAGCGGAGAAGCCGGTGGGCCGCTGCTCGGGGTAGCCGGGTGGGACGACGATCACGATGCGGCTGGCCGGCGTTGACCAGCCGTGAGGAATATGAATGGGCCCGATGACTAGCACCACGCTTCCGTCTGGCTGTGGCCGCGCATCGCAGCGGCCGAACTCCCCCTCAATCTGGGTGATCTCTGCGCTTATGCGCTCCAGCAGTGTCGGCGCTCCGTGGACGCCGGGAGGCATGTCGTAGAACTTCTCGCCACTCTTCAGCTCAACGGTCTGATCGTCTGGGATGAAGATGTCGTCGGCGCCTCCCGGCACGTCGAGGAAGAGGCGGTTTTCGTCTGGGATTGAGGCGAGCGCCTTGATTTCTGCGCCTGTCATGGCGCTCTTGTTAACATGGTAGGGCTGGTCGTTGATCAGAATCGTTATGTGGGTCTTCTGCGTTGCTTGGCTCATGAGGTCTCCTGCTATCTGACGATGATTTGGACGCCCGGTGATCGAGCGGCGGTGTGATATCTCGCACAATAGGCGCCAGTCCAGACAGAACTTCATCGCGCTTCAGTCGAGAGCAGATATGTGCAGTAGGCGTCGGCTGATTCCTCCCGCATAAAGCGCGTTCGGGCCGTGCGGCCGTCCGGCGCGCGCGCTAAGTTCCCGTGCAACCTTGGATTCGGAGGCTCCTGGATGGTCTTGCGCGGATGCTGACGCTGCCGCAGGTGGCGCGGGCCGTTGGCGTGGAATATCGGACGCTGCATAGCTGGCTTCGTCGCGGCCTGGTGCGGCCAAGCATGCAGGCGTCCAGCGGCACAGGCGTCCCTAATCTCTTCACGACTGAAGATGCCGTGAGGGTCAAGATCGTCGCCGACCTGCGCCTTTACGGAGTGGGGTTTGAGCTACTCAAGGAGGCTGCCGAGCAACTAAGCAGCCACAGCGCACCGCTCGGTCCCGGAACGATGGTGCTGGTCAACGGTTCGGTGTCCGTGGTTGACGCAGAGCGCGCGGCAGAGGCTCTCACGGAGGATTCGATCACCGTGGCATACAACACGGCCCACGCAGTGCGCGCGATCCAATCCGCCCTATCCGCCGAGGGCCGCGACCTGTAGAACGACGGATTGCCTCCGCCGCTCGCCGCCGCGCTATGCAGGACTCGAACCGGCAGGTCTCAACCAGAGCGCGACCCAAAGCCCCAGCTCGTGCTCGACGGTTACGTGTGGGCTCGGCCGAGTCCTTGTAGGCGGGCTCGAACTCAGCGACCTTTCGCTTTGCACTGCGATCGGTCTCTCGGCAAGTAGTGACGCTCAAAAACAGCTAATTTGCAGGCCTTTCCATGGGCGCGGCGGGTTTCGAACCTGCGACCTCTCGCGTGTGAAGCGAGCGCTCTCCCACTGAGCTACGCGCCCAAGAGCGCTGATTCTATTGGGGTTGGGCGGTGCCGGCGGCGTCGCCAGCAGCACCAACGGCCGCGCTGCTGCCCATTCACGGCTCCGTCCTTTGCCTCCAACGATGAGCGCAACGCGGTGTGCAGCCCCAGCCCGGCTCGCAATCGCGTAGGGCGAGGCGTGTCCGTGGGTGCGGTGGGTGGACTCTGGGGGCAGCTATTGACAAGGTCATAGCTAATCTTGAATAAGACAGGCCCTTCGACCGGTTGTTTCAGGCGATGTAATTAGCGCTGACGGCTGGATCGCGTATTACGCTTGAGCGCCTATTTTTTGAATAACCCTCCACCGTGACCTTGAGATAGGGTGCCAGCACCTGCAAGCGAGCCGAGGAGGGATCGTGGAGCTGAGGGACAAGGTGGCGCTGGTCACCGGCGGCGCGAGCGGCATCGGCCGGGCGGTCGCGACCGCGCTCGCCGAAAGGGGCGCGCTCGTGGCAGTGGTCGACCTCGACGAGGAGGGGGGCGCCGCGGTCGCCGCGCAGCTCGACGGCGAGTTCGTCTGCGCCGACGTCAGCGATCTGCACCAGTGCCTGCGGGCGGTGGAGCTCGTCAGCGAGCGCTTCGGCGGCGTGGACCTCGTGCACCTCAACGCCGGCGTCTCGACGGGATGCAGCCTGGCCGATGACTTCGATCTGGACGCCTACCGGCGTGCGATGGGGGTCAACCTCGACGGAGTGGTCTTCGGCGTGCACGCGGTGCTGCCGGCGCTGCGGTCGCGCGGCGGCGGCGCGATCGTCGCCACGGCCTCGCTGGCTGGCCTGACGGGCATGCCGTTCGATCCGATCTACACCGCCAACAAGCATGCCGTCGTCGGGCTCGTGCGCGCGCTTGGGCCTGCGCTCGCGAGCGAGGGCATCCGCGTCAACGGGGTCTGCCCGGGTTTCGCCGAGTCCAAGATCATCAAGCCGATCCGCGACGCGCTGATCGCCGAAGGCCTGCCGATCATTCCGGCGGAGAGCGTGGCGCAGACGGTGCTCGGGCTCTTCGAGGGCGAAATGTCGGGGGAGTGCTGGTACGTGCAGGCCGGCAGGCCGAGCGAGCCGTTCAAGTTCCGCGGCATCCCCGGGCCGCGCACGCATCCCGACGCTTGAGGCGCTAGCGCGAGCTGAGCAGGTTCTGCCACAGATGCGGCGTGAGTCGGTCGGCCGGCGCGTAGACGGCGGCGATCGACTTGACCTCCGCCGGCGTCAGCGAGGCGCCGAAGGCATGCGCTCCGCCGAGGCGTTCATAGCTGTGCAGGACGCGTTCGCCGATCAGGGCGGCGTCGAAGTTGCCGTCGTAGACGCCGTCTATGTAGAGGCCGGCGTTGGCGCGTTCAAATTGGGCGACCGTGGAGGAGTCGCCGCGCATCGCGACCACCGCCTGGTCGAGGTGCGCCCACCCGCGCCGGGTGAGCAGCTCGAAGCCGTAGAAGAGGTTCGCGACTCGTTGCGCCGGGCCGATGAGCTCGTGGCGAGCTGCGACGAACGCTGGCGCGGGGAGCGCCTGCGCGGCCCCGGTCGCGGCGGAAACCTGTGCCTGCAGCCGCGCGCCAGCGCTCGCCGGCAACCCTCCTGCCACCGTGGGCCAAACCGTGCGAGCGGCTGCGACCTCGCGCCGAAGCGGTTGCTCCAGCGCGAGTAGTTGGCGGCCGACGAGCGCGAGCTGCGAGCGCTGCACGGCCAATTCTGCCGGCGTGTGCGACTCGCCCTGCGAAAGCGTGAGGCCGAGCACGACGCCGAGCACGACCGCGAGCACTGCGATGCCCGCGGCGAGGGCTCTTGGGCGGCTGCCCGACAGACAGCCGCCCAGGGATCTTCTCAGGCCGCGAGCAGGTCGACGACGAAGACAAGCGGCGAGTTCGGCGGGATCGCAGGCGGCGATCCGCGCGACCCATAGGCTTCGTCTGCGGGAATGATCAGCTCGCGGCGGCCGCCAACGCGCATGCCCACGACGCCCTTGTCCCAGCCGGGGATGACCTGCCCCCTGCCCAGCACGAACGTGAACGGCTGTTTGCTTTCCCAGGAGGCGTTGAACACCTTCCCGTTCTTGTAGAGCACGCCAACGTAGTTGACGGTGACCGACTCGCCCGCCTTGGCTTCCGCGCCGGTGCCTTTGATCAGTTCCTTGGTCACGAGCTTGCTCGGCGCCGGCCCGCTCGGCGGCTTGACGGTCGGCTCTTTGGAGAGCGGCCCGGTCGTGGGCGTGGACACCGTCGCCGCGCTCGGCGTCGTGCTCGCCGTGCTCGACTTGGATTCGGAGGCTTCCTGCTTGGCCGCTTCTGCGGTCGCGTTCGGATTCTCGTTGCCGGGCGCGATTTCTTTGGAGTTGTTGGAGGACCCGCATCCCGCGATCGCACCGGCTGCAGCCAGGATCGCGAGCGCGAGGGCGCCTCTGCGCTTGGAATTGTTGATCATGGATATGAGAAGTCTGTTGCCTGCGCTGTTTGGGTTGTTCACGGGCAGGCAGAGTACCGGACCGGCCGCGCTCGCGCTACGATCGATCTGGACCGTGCTAGGCGGGGAGGTAGCGGTGCCCTGTACCCGCAATCCGCTGAAGCGGGGCTGAACTCCTTTCTGAGGGGTCCTGCTCCGGTCGCCCCGCCGCCGTGGCGCGTCGATGGCTCGGGTCCCGTGCGGTGTCGGCTCGTGAACCAGGTCAGGTCCGGAAGGAAGCAGCCTTAAGCGGTCACCGGCAGGCGCAACGGGAGCTCCCGATCCGGAGTGTCAGGCGGCGAGAAGCGCCGGATGTGAGCGATCTCGACGCGAGGTGCGCGGTCCGCTGCCCGCGCTCGCCGGGGTGCCCGCGGTGTCTCCAGGGCACGGGGATAGACTCAGGTCTCGGTGACAAGCGCCCCGCAGCCACCCTCTCAGCAGCCCAGATCGCTCTACCGCAGGCACAGGCCGCGGACCTTCGATGACGTCGTCGGCCAGGAGCCGGTGGTCAGGACGCTGCGCAACGCGGTGCTCGCAGGCAAGGTCCACCACGCCTACCTGTTCGTCGGCTCGCGCGGCACCGGCAAGACCTCGATGGCCAAGATCCTCGCGGCGTGCCTGAACTGCGAGCACGGCGCCGGCGTGAGCCCCTGCGGCGTCTGCGAGTCGTGCGTCTCGATCGCGGAGGCGCGCTCGCTCGACGTGATCGAGATGGACGCGGCCTCCAACAACTCGGTCGAGGACATCAGGGATCTGCGCGACAGCGTCGCCTTCGCGCCGATCTCCGGCCGCACCAAGGTCTACATCCTCGACGAGGCGCACATGCTCTCCACGGCTGCATGGAACGCGTTCCTGAAGACGCTCGAGGAGCCGCCCCCGAACACGGTCTTCGTGCTGGCGACCACCGAGGCCCAGAAGGTGCCCGCGACCGTGATCGACCGCTGCCACCGCTTCGACTTCCAGATGCCGAGCATCGAGCAGGTCTCCGCCGTGCTGCGCCGTGCCGCACAGGCGGAGTCGATCTCGATCCCGCCCGAGGCGGTGGCCGCCCTGGCCCGTTCTGCCGGCGGCAGCTTCCGCGATGCGCTTGGAACGCTGGAGCAGCTGGTCACCTACAGCGGCCAGGAGATCGCGCTGGCCGACGTCCTGGCGGTGCTCGGGGTCACCGACGCCGAGCTGATCGCCGCCACGCTGGATGCCGTCAGCGCAGGGGATGCGCGTCAGACGTTGATCAGCGTCGAGAGCTGCGTGAGCGCGGGGCGCGACCCGGGCGCGTTCGCCTCCGACCTGGAGGCCCGCGCGCGGGAGCTCCTGGTGGTCCAGGTGCTTGGAGAGGTTCCCCCCGAGCTCTCGCTGACCCAAGAGTCCGACGCGCGTCTGGCGCAGCAGGCCTCTGTCGTCGCCCAGTCGAGCCTCGTGAGGCTGCTCGACCTGCTCGCGGCTGCGACCGAGGCGATGAGAGCGGGCGGCGACGCTCGCACCCAGCTCGAGCTCGCGCTCCTGAAGGCCGCTCGCCCGGAGGTCGATCCGTCGACCAAGGCGCTGCTCGCGCGGATCGAGCGGCTGGAGGCAGGGGGCGGCGTGGCGGCCGCGCGGCGCGCGGCGGCAGCGTCCGTGGCGGCGACCCCGCCCGCGATTGCGGCGCCTGAGCTTCCGGGTGCGCCCGAGCCCCCGGCGACGCTCGAGCCCCCGGTTGCGGGTGAGCCCCCATCGGCACCCGAGCCCCCGTCGGCACCCGAGCCCCCGTCGGCACCCGAGCCCCCGTCGGAGCCCGAGCCCCCGGTCGCGGCCGAGTCCGTGGCAGCCGAGCCGGTCGCGGCAAGCGATCCGGAGGCGATGAGAGACCTCTGGCCGGCGATCGTCGATCTCGTGCGCTCCAGCCACGCGCTGCTCGGCGCGGTGATCGAGGACGCGACGCCTGTCGCCCTGCAGGACGGCGAGCTCGACGCTCGCGTTCGCCCCCAGCTCCTCCTTCAAGAAGAAGAAGGCCGAGGACGCGGGTAACAGGGCGGCCATCAGCGAGGCGATCGCCGCGCTCACCGGCCAGAAGCTGCGCGTTCGCTGCGAGTTGCGAGAGGATCTGGAGCAGGAAGGCGCGGGCGACGGCGCCGAGGAGGAGCTGCTGCGCCGGCTGATTGCAGAGTTCGACGCCGAGGAGCTGCCCGCAGGCAAGGCGCCGTCCGTGGCGCACGAGAGCCAACAGGAGTAGGAGACATGGCCAAGCAGCCAAAGATGCCGAACATGCAGCAGATGCTCAAGCAGGTCGAGAAGATGCAGCGCGACATCGAGGAGGCCCAGGAGTCGCTCAAGCACGAGCAGGTGGAGGCCAGCGCCGGCGGAGGCATGGTCAAGGCCGTGGTCTCCGGCGACCTGGTCGTCAAGCAGATCTCGATCGACCCCGACGTGGTCGACCCCGATGACGCCAAGATGCTCGGCGATCTCGTGATGGCCGCCGTCAACGAGGCGCTGCGCGCAGCGCAGGAGATGCAAGCGACCAAGATGGATCAGGCAACTGGCGGCCTCGGCGGCCCGGGCGGCCCGCTCGGCGGCCTCGGCGGTCCCGGCGGTCCCGGCGGTCCCGGCGGTGCACTCGGCGGGCTGGGAATGCCCGGCCTGTGAGCAGCTTCGCGCCGCCGGTCCAGCGGCTGATCACCGAGCTCAGCAAGCTGCCCGGCATCGGCAACAGGACCGCCCAGCGCCTGGCCTTCCACATCCTGCGCACCCCGCCCGAGGAGGCGCTCGCGCTCGCCGAGGCGATCCGGGAGGTCAAGGAGAAGATCGGCTTCTGCGAGGTCTGCTTCAACCTCGCAGACGAGCCGCGCTGCCGCATCTGCCAGGACTCCCGCCGCGATCAGGCCGTGATCTGCGTCGTGGAGGAGCCCGGCGACGTGATCCCGATCGAGCGCACCCACGAGTATCGCGGCCTCTACCACGTGCTCGGCGGTGCGCTCTCGCCGATCGACGGCGTCGATCCCGAGGACCTGCGGATCGAGGAGCTCTACGCGCGCGTGAGCGCCGGCGGGAGCGAGGTCGGCGAGGTCGTGCTGGCGACCAACCCGACCACGACCGGGGAGGCCACGGCGCTGCACATCGCGCACGGGCTGCGCGAGCGCGTTCCCGGCCTGACCGTCACGCGCCTGGCAAGCGGGCTGCCGGTCGGCTCGGACCTGGAGTACGCGGACGAGATCACCCTCGGCAAGGCGTTGGTGGGCCGGCGGTCGTTGTAGCCCCGCGCCTTGCGTGCGGCGCCGGCGAGGCTATCCTCACGGCGTGTCAGAGATCGTCGTGATGAAGTTCGGGGGCACTTCCGTGGCCGATGCGCAGCGGATCAAGCGCGCGGCGCAGCGGATCGTGGCCAAGCGGCAGGAAGGCAAGCGCGTGGTCGCGGTGCTCTCCGCCCGCGGCAAGACCACCGATGAGCTGATCGCCGCGGCGCAGGAGGTCTCCACGGAGCCCGATCCGCGCGAGATGGACATGCTGCTCTCCACCGGCGAGCGGATCTCCTGCGCGCTGTGCGCGATGGCGATTCACGATCTCGGGCATCGCGCGATCTCCTTCACCGGCTCCCAGGCCGGGATCGTGACCGACGCCTCCCACACCAAGGCCCGCATCATCGACGTCAGGGCCGACCGGATCCGAGCCGCGCTGGATGAGGACCACGTCGTCCTGGTCGCCGGCTTCCAGGGCGTCTCGACCAACAAGGACGTCACGACGCTCGGCCGCGGCGGATCGGACACGACCGCCGTCGCGGTCGCGGCCGCCCTGCACGCCGAGGAATGCGAGATCTACACGGACGTGGAGGGCGTGTTCAGCGCCGACCCGCGGATCGTCCCGCAGGCGCGCAAGCTCGATGCCGTCTCCTTCGAGGAGATGCTCGACATGGCCGCCTCGGGCGCGGGCGTGCTGCAGCTGCGCTCGGTCGAGTACGCCCGCAACCACGGCGTGAAGATCCACTGCCGCTCGTCTTTCAGCGATGCGCCCGGTACCGTTGTGATCGACGAATCTCAGAGCATGGAGCAGCCACTGATCACAGCCGTCACCCACCTGAGCGCCGAAGCGCGGATCACGCTTGCCGGCGTGCCCGACGAGCCCGGCGCGGCGGCGCGGATATTCGACGCGCTCGCGGAGGCGAATGTAAACGTCGACATGATCGTCCAGAACGAGCCGAGCTCGGCCGGCGGCATGGCCGAGATCTCCTTCACGGTCCCCGACGAAGACCTGCGGATCGCGCGGGCGGCGCTGCAGCCATTGCTTGGCGACGCCTTCGCCTCGCTGCAGGAGGGCGCGCAGATGGGCAAGGTCTCGATCGTCGGCGCCGGCATGCGCTCGCATCCGGGCGTCGCCGCGCGCGTCTTTCGAGTGCTCGCGCAGGAGCAGATCAACATCCAGATGATCTCGACCTCCCCGATCAAGATCTCCTGCGTGATCTCGCGCGATCAGGTGCCCCGGGCCGTGCGGGCGCTGCACAGCGCCTTCGGGCTGGAGGGGCCGGACGCCGTGGAGGCCGAGCAGCGCTCCGGCGTCGGCGGCTGAGGGCGCGCCGCAGAGAAACGCGCCGTCGCCGAGGGCGGTCCCACGGCGCCGAGTTTGTCCCAAGCGCTCCGCGGGGGTCGGATTAGAAGGCGATGGGGACTCTCGATCGCCGGCTTGCAGACACACGGACTCTTGAGCACGCTCGCTGCTCCCGCGGGCGGCCTCGCTGGGAGGCAAGCGCGTGACCGCGGCGCCCGCACGGCGCTCGGAGGCGCTGCCGGTCGGCTATCCGGAGCTGTTTGCCGAGATCAAGGCGCGGGTGCTGGCCACTCGCACGCAGGCTGTGCTCGCGGCCAATCGGGCGCTGATCGAGCTCTACTGGGAGATTGGCGCCGAGATCCTGCTTCGGGAGCGCCAGCAGGGATGGGGCAGCAAGGTGATCGACCGGCTGGCCCTCGACCTGCGGCGCGAGTTTCCCGAGATGAGCGGCTTCTCGCGGTCGAACCTGAAGTACATGCGCGCATTCGCGGAGGCCTGGCCGCGGGAGGTCGGCCCAATTGGCCAACAGAGCGTTGGCCAATTGCCGTGGGGGCATAACATCCTGCTGCTGAGCAAGCTCGACTCTCGCCGGGCGCGCCTCTGGTACGCGCGCGAGTCGATCCGGCACGGCTGGTCCCGCAAGGTGCTGGCCGCGCAGATTGCGAGCGACCTGCGCGGCCGCACGGGGGGCGCGCTCAGCAGCTTCGAGCGGGCCCTGGCGGCGCCCGACTCCGAGCTGGTCCGCGACGCGATCAAGGATCCCTACAACTTCGAGTTCCTCGGCCTCTCCAAGCGGGCCAGAGAGCGCGATCTGGAGGTTGCCCTCCTGGGGGACGTGCAGTCCTTCTTGATGGAGATGGGCGACGGGTTCGCGCTGGTCGGCAGGCAGTTCCCGCTCACCGTGCCCGATGCGGAGACGGGGCAGGCGCACGAGTTCTTCGTCGATCTCCTCTTCTACAACTTCCTGCTGCGCCGCTTCGTGGTGATCGATCTGAAGATCGAGGACTTCAAGCCAGAGTTCGCCGGCAAGATGAGCTTCTATCTCAACGCGGTCAACGAGTTGCTGCGTCAGCCCGGCGATGCGGCCTCGATCGGGCTGATCCTCTGTCCCGGCCGCAGCAGGACCGTGACCGAATGGGCGTTGCGCGGCGTCGAGAGCCCGGTGGCGGTCGCGCGGTACATCACTGCTGAGATGGCGCTGAGCAGGGACGCGCCGGCGCAACTGAAGCCCGCCCTGCCCGACCTGCCGCAGCTGGCCCGCGAGCTGACGGGAATCGTGGAGGCGGCGCAGAGCGGTGGCGTCGAGGAGCCTGCTTCTTAGAAGGTCTTTCAAAAAGATCGTCACGCCCGGATGCGCACCTGGACGCGGCGCTGGGTCGCCACGCGCCGGCTTGCGCGTGCCACCAGCACGCGCTGCGCCGTCCCGCGTCGCCCAGCTTGGTCCATGCACGCCCCGACCGCACCGCCTATTTTGAAAGACCTTCTCAGTCCGGTCTGCCCCCGCGCCAAGCCCCGATCGCCTCAACGCATCGCTCCGCCGCTTTGCCGTCGCCGTAGAGCCGGGGCCGCTGCGCCGGCGGGGGCGAGTCGAGTGCCGCCAGCGCCGCCTGCCTGTCGAGGTCCACGAGGGTGTTCCAGCCGGCCTGCACCGTCTCGACCCACTCGGTGTTGGGGCGCAGCGTGATGCAGCGCACGCCGGCGAGGTATGCCTCCTTCTGGACGCCGCCGGAGTCGGTGAGCGCCGCGTTTGCTTGGCAGAGCAGCGCCGCGAACTCGGTGTAGCCGAGCGGCTGCGTGAGCGTGAGGCGGTCGTTGGCGGCCAGCCGCGCGTGCAGGCCCGCCGCGTGCAGGCGGGAGAGCGTGCGGGGGTGCACGGGGAAGAGCGCCGGGAGCGGCAGCGCCTCGATCAGCTCGACCAGCGCCAGCAGCCGCTCAGGGATGTCCACGTTGCCGGCCCTGTGCGCGCTGAGCAGCAGGTAGGCGCCGGGCTCCAGGCCGTAGCGCGCGGGCGCCTCGCTGTCCGCCCTTGCCCGCGGCTGCCATCGCAGCGCGACGTCAACCATCACATCGCCGACCACCTGCACCAAGCCGTTCGCCGACTCGGCGGCAAGGTTCTCCGCGGCGGTCTGAGAGGAGCAGAGCAGCAGCTCGGAGAGGTGGTCGCTCAGCACGCGGTTGGTCTCCTCGGGCATGCTCCGGTCGAATGAGCGCATGCCCGCCTCGACGTGGATCACCGGGATCCCTGTCTGGGCCGATGCGAGCGCGCCCGCCAGCGTCGAGTTCGTATCGCCGTAGACGAGGCACGCATCCGGGGAGAGCTCGGCCAGCAGAGGCTCCAGCGCGCTGAGCATGCGCGCGGTCTGAGAGGTGTTGCTGCCGCCTGCGATCGCGAGCTGGCGATCGGGCTCGGCGAGCCCAAGCTCGGCGAAGAACACGCGCGAGAGATCCTCGTCGTGGTGCTGGCCGGTGTGGACGAGGATCTCCTCGTGGGCCTGCCGCAGCAGCCCGGAGACCGCCGCCGCCTTGATGAACTGCGGCCTGTTGCCGACGATCGTGAGGATCCGCATGGAGGCAGCCTATGCGACGCGGATGTCAGCCGCGATCGAAGGGATTCTGCACGCGCACTCCGGCGTAATCCTGCCCGTCGCTGAGGTCCTCGGATAGCACGACATCGCATCCGAGCGCACGGGCTGCCTCGATGATCGCTGCATCCCAGTAGGAGATCCCGAAGCGGCGACTGGTCTCCATCGCACTCGTCATCACTGCGATGGTCGTCTCCTGAACTGGAAAACGCCTGAAGGAGTCAACGAGCGCTGCGGCCTGCTCGTCGGTGAGGCGATGCTGGCGAGTCTCACGTGTGGCCTGGACGTAGAACTCCTGGAGCACTTGCACCGAGAGTCCCAGATCTCTCTCGGCGAGAACCTCCAGGGCGCGAGCCGCCTTGCTCTGCTCCTGTTGGTCGCGGGAAACGGCGTAGAGCAGAACGTTCGTGTCAAGAAACCGCACGGCTGTGGATCTGATTGCGGGGCAGGCGGTCGCGAGCGCTGAAGCGATCGATCTCGGCGATGACGCGCGCCTGCGCGGCCTCGCGGCGGCGGAACTCGTTCTCTGCGTCGGAAAGTGCGCTCAGGTACTCGGCGACGAGCGCGCTGACGGATCTGCCTTGCTCTGCGGCGCGGATGCGGGCAGCGCGGTAGATGTCGTCGGGGACGGTGACTGTGATGTTTGCCACTGTGAATCACAGTAGCACAGTCTCACAGGACAACCTTTCAGGCGGCCGCCGCGACCACCGAGGTCAACCAGTCGATCACCGAGGTCGGCTTGACGACGTGGCGGCGCAGGCCAAGCTCCTTCGGATCAAGTCCGAGGGCCAGGCCAACCATCTGCGGCAGGTGCAGGACCGGCATCTCCAGCGTGCGGCCGACCACTTTGGCGGCCAGCGGCTGCTGCAGGTCCAGGTTGAGGTGGCACAGCGGGCAGGGCGTGACCAGGCAGTCGGCGTGTGCGTCCTGTGCGTCGCCGAGGTGGGTGCCGGCCTGCTTGAGCGAGGCCTCCTTGTTCATGGTGATGATCGGGAAGCCGCAGCACTTGCGCATGCCGGCGTACTCGATCACGGTGCCGCCGAGCGCCTCGATCAGCTGCTCGAGGTAGTGGTCGCGGGGATGCTCGTGGTCGATTCCGAGCCGGTTGCGGGGCCGGACGATGTAGCAGCCGTAGAAGGGGCCGACCTTGAGGTTGGTGAGCGGGCGCCTGACCTTGCTTGCCAGCGTGTCGAGGCCGATCTCCTCGACCAGCAGCCAGAGGAAGTTCTTGTTGGTAACGATGCCCTTTTCATAAGTCAGGCCGTCGGAGGAGATGGTCTCGTTGACGTGCGCCCTGTACTCCGCGTTGGCGTCCAGGCGTTCCTGGCACTCGGTCTGGGCGCCCTGGCAGGTGGAGCAGATGTTCATCATCAGCTCCGCGCCCTCCACCTGCTGGGCCAGCGCGAAGGTGCGGGCGTTGAGCGTGTCGGCGAGCTCCTGGTTGTGCTCGGCGATCACGCCGGCGCCGCAGCAGTTGCCGCGGTCGAGCTCGACCAGCTCGATGTCGAGCAGCGGAGCTACCTTTGCCATCGAGCCGTGCAGCTCAGGGGTGAATCCGCGGCTGACGCAGCCGGGCCAGTAGGCGACCTTCATCATTCGTCCTCCCCCACTATGTAGAGGTTCAGCTCATAGCGCTGCGGCTTGCTCTCCACGCGCTCGTAGATCCGCTTGACCGAGTCGAGGTCGCGTTTGGCGAGCTTGTGGCCGAGCATCGCGATCTTGGGGCTGATCTTGCCGCGCAGGATGCCCTTGACTGCGACCGGCAGCGAGGAGAGCAACTCCTTGCCTGCGGCAGGAGCGAACTTGCCAAACCAGGAGTTGCCGCCGTATGAGCGGGGGATCAGCTCCGCCTCGTGCAACA
Organism: uncultured Actinomycetota bacterium; assembly: GCA_963725915.1. GTDB lineage: Bacteria > Actinomycetota > Thermoleophilia > Solirubrobacterales > Solirubrobacteraceae > Palsa-744. The sequence goes on from CAVSAL010000002.1 coordinate 86,408, forward strand.
GCCCGTAGTCGCGTACGAGCGTTGTGAGCGCCTGCTCGTGGCGATGGCCGTTGTTGACGTCAACGATGTGCTCGTCGGAGCCGGCGATCCGGCGCAGGCGCATGATCTGGCCCATCGGGTTGACGTCCTTGGGGCAGGCCTCCACGCACTTGAAGCAGTGAGTGCAGTCGTAGATGCCCTGCGGGTCCTGGGAGAGGTCGTTCAGGCGCACGTGGCGGGCGTCGTCGCGGGGGTCGCCGACGAAGCGGTAGGCCTTGGCCAGCGCGGCCGGGCCGATGAAGCCGGGGTCCACCTCCATCGCCAGGCAGTCCGAGACGCAGGCGCCGCACTGGATGCAGGCCATCGTCTGGGTGACGTCGACCATGCTCTCGCGGTCGACGATGTACTCGCGCTCGGGCACCGGCTCCTTGCCGATCAGCCAGGGGGTGACGCGCTGGACCTTCTTCCAGTGGACCGCATCCATGTCCACGATCAGGTCCTTGATCACAGGCATGTTGCCCATCGGCTCGATCTCGATCGCGCCGTCCTTGGCGCTGAGAAGCGCCTCGTCGAGGTGCGTATGGCATGCCAGCGCCGGTTCGCCGTTGACGCGCACCCCGCAGGAGCCGCAGATCGCCTGGCGGCAGGAGCAGCGGATGCCGATCGAGCCGTCGAAGCGGTTTCTGGCCTGGAGGATGCCCTCCAGCACCGAGCGGTGTCCCTCCAACCGCACCTCGTGCTGCGCCCAGTAGGGGGCCTGGCCCGACTCCGGGTCATAGCGGCGCAGCCGCAGCTTGAAGGTCTGCTGCTCGCTGCTGCGAGGGGCGGCGGTGGTACTCGACATCAGTATTTCCTCTCCTCTGGCTGCCACTGCGTGATGGTTACCGGCGAGTAGGTGATCTGAGGCTCACCCACCCCGTCCTGCCCGGCGGCGATGTCGATGTGCTTGAGCCAGTTCTCATCGTCGCGCTGCGGGAAGTCGGTGCGGTACTGGGCCCCGCGGGACTCCTTGCGCTCGATCGCGCCAAGCACGGTCGCCTCGGCGCAGTCGAGCATGTAGGAGAGCTCGATCGCGCCAAGCACGTCCTGGTTGAAGACCGTGCCGCGGTCGTCGATGTAGGCGCTCTTGGCCTCCTCCTTCAGGCGCGCGAGGATCTCGCGGGCGCTCTGCAGGCCCTGCTCGTCGCGGAAGACGGCGACGTAGCGGTTCATCGTCTCGCCGAGCTCGTCCTTGATCTCCGAGACGCGGCGGCCGCCCTTATCGCGGGCGATGATCGACGAGATCGTGGCCTCGTCGTCTTTGAGGTGGGAGTGGACATCGAGCTGTCGGCAGCGGCATCGAGGCGCTGCGCGCCGCCGCGTGTTCGCCGGCGCGCCGGCCGAAGATCAGCGTGTCGAGCAGCGAGTTGGCGCCCAGGCGATTGCCGCCGTGGACCGAGACGCAGGCGACCTCGCCGGCGGCGTAGAGGCCCTCGATCGAGGTGCGGCCCTCGACGTCGGTCTTGACGCCGCCCATGATGTAGTGCTGGCCCGGGCGGATCATGATCGGTTCGCGGGTGATGTCCACGCCGGCGAAGTCGCGGCCGAGGTTGACGATCTCGCGCAGTGCCTCCAGGGTGCGCTTGCGCGGCACGACCGTGACGTCGAGGTAGATGCCCGAGCCGTTCGGGCCCACGCCGCGGCCCTCGTCGATCTCGATCTGCTCGGCGCGGGAGACGACGTCGCGCGAGGCGAGCTCCATCTTGTTGGGCGCCGTCTTCTCCATGAAGCGCTCGCCGTTTGCGTTGAGCAGGTGCGCGCCCTCGCCGCGGGCGCCCTCGGTGATCAGGATGCCGCTGTCAACCAGGCAGGTCGGGTGGTACTGGACCATCTCCATGTCCATCAGCGGGGCGCCTGCCCGGTATGCCAGGGCGATCCCGTCGCCGGTGACGATCAGGCCGTTGGTGGTGGGCTTGTAGGCTTGACCGGCGCCGCCGCAGGCGAGGATCACGTTCTTGGCTGTGAACGCCTCCATCTTGCCGCTGCGGACGTCGCGCGCGATCACGCCGGCGCAGTTGCCGGCCTCGTCGAGCATCAGGGAGGTCGTAAACCACTCCTCGTAGCGCTCCACCTGTTCGTGGTGCTTCATCAGCTGCTCATAGAGCACGTGCAGCAGTGCCTGGCCGGTGATGTCGGCGACGTAGGCGGTGCGCTTCATCGAGGCGCCGCCGAAGGCGCGCAGGTCCATCTCGCCCTTCTCGTTGCGGTGGAAGGTGACGCCCATGTGCTCGAGGTGCATCACCTCGCCGGGCGCCTCGCTGCACATGATCTCGATCGCGTCCTGGTCGCCGAGGTAGTCGGAGCCCTTGACGGTGTCGTAGGCGTGGGAGCGCCAGTCGTCGTCGAGGCTGATCGCGGCGTTGATGCCGCCGGCGGCCGCGACCGAGTGCGAGCGCACCGGGTGGACCTTGCTCATGATCGCCACCGACGCCCCGGCCTGTGCCGCGGCAAGGGCGGCGCGCTGGCCCGCAAGGCCGGCGCCGATGATGAGAACGTCGTGCTCAGGCATGCGCGGGACTCTATAGCTCCGCCCCGCGGCGCTGCGTAGCGGACGTCTGCTGCGCTCAGAGCAGCGTGCGGATCGGATAGAGGTGGACGAAGCCGTAGATCAGCGCGATCGACCATCCGACCGTGGCTGCCTTCGGCATCTGCCGCGAGGCGAAGAAGCGCGTGGTGACCAGGTAGACGCCCGGCATCACCGTGACCATGTAGTAGAGGTAGGAGATCCGGCCTGAGACCGCGCTGCCGAACAGGTAGGGCAGGTAGGTGCCAAGGCACCAGCAGGCGCCGAGCGCGGCCACTCGCTCGCCCGTCTTCCAGGCGGCCGCGAGCGCGGCGCAGAGCGCGGGGATCGCCAGGAAGATGATGAACGGGTTCATCACGCCCTCGAAGCGGAACGTGTCGTGAGTGGAGACCACTTTGCCGCCCACCGAGGTGCTGACCGCCACGCGCGCGTAGTTGATCGCCTTTTCGTTGAGCAGCCACGCGAGCGGGTCGGAGGCGATGCCCGTTTCGCCGGGCTTTGACTTCAGCAGCTGTGCGTATTCGTACATGTGCGCGAAGTGGCTGAAGGGGTTGCCGCCGTAGACGATGTGCGTGCCGGGGTCATAGGCCGGCACGAGCACGTCGAGCAGCCACAGCAGGCCGAGCGTGCCGAGCGCGCCGGCGAGCAGGAACGCGCCGAGCTCGGCGTCCGCGTGCGATCGCCGTCTGCCGCAGCGCCTCGTGCTCGCCCAGCCAGACCCGCGCGATCTGCAGCGCCTCCATCAGGATGAACACGAGCGCGAGCGAGAGCGCGACTTCCTTCATGCAGGCCGCGACCCCGAGCGCGAGTCCGGCGAGCAGCGGCTGTCTTCGCATGTAGAAGGTCGCGGAGATCAGCATCATCGCGACGGCATAGATGTCGAGCGTGCCGATGCGACCGTGGACGAGCATCAGGTTGTCGAGCGCCATCACGGCGCTGGCGCCGACCGCGAGCCACGGCCCTCCTCCACATGCGCGCACGAGCGCGAAGAGCGCGACCAGCGCGATCAGCGAGAACAGGATGCTTCCGGATCGCCAGCCGGTCGGGTCATCGCCGAAGATCTCGATTCCGGCGGCGATCGCGAGCTTGGCCAGCTGCGGATGCTCGGCGTTCGGGTCATCGCCGAGCGGCGTGTCGTGGTAGGGCGAGCCCGCCGGAGGATTTATCCCGGCGATCACCCGCGCGGCGTTGACGTAGTAGGACTCGTCGAAGATCAGTTTGCTGTTGGCCTTGCAGGGCGATTCGCAGGGCTGGTCGAGGTCGATGACTTTCGCGCCGAAGGAGAAGATCAGCACCAGGCAGAGCGCGATCCGCGGCGCCCACCGGTTGGCGATCAGTCGCCCGCACAGCGTCGCGGCGCCGGCAAGCGGCCCGGGTTCTCCTCCGCGCGGGGCGGTGGCCGGCGCTGCCATGTCTTCTCCGCCGCTAGGAGGCCGGCCGCAGCGCCTGGCGCACCTGCGCCAGCGTCACGACCCCCTGCAGCGTCCCCTCGCCGTCGACCGCGACCATGCCGCCGAGCCGGCCGAGCGCTTCCGAGCGCAGCAGCGACTCCAGCGGCTGGGTCTCTCCGATCCGCACCGGTATGTCCTCCTCGAGCGCTTCGAGCACGTTCAGCGCCGGCCTGCCCGCGGCCAGTTCGGCGTCCACCCGCTCCTGGCGCAGCACGCCCATGAAGTGCCTGGCCGAGTCGATCACCGCGAACCACGGCCATTTGTAGCGGGCGAAGAACTGCTCCTGAGCATCCAGCAGCGTGGCGTCCATCGGGATCGTGATCGGCTCGCGGTCCATCACGTCGGCGACCGTGAGCTTCTGGATCTTCTGCCCGAGCGAGCCCTGCACCACCGCGGCGCCGGCGCCCTGGTAGACGAACAGCGCGATCAGCGCGAGCCAGATGCCCTCGGTGTCGCGCTGGGCCAGCAGGTAGAAGCCCACCAGGCCGAGCGCGGCCGCGAACGCCTGGCCCAGGCGGCCGGTGACGCGGGTGGCGAGGTTGCGGTCGCCGCTCAGCTTCCAGATGAGCGACTGGGCGATCTGGCCCCCGTCGAGCGGGAATGCCGGTACCAGGTTCAGCGCGAGCACGAACAGGTTCAGGATCGCCAGCACCTTCAGCCACACCGCGATCGGGCTTGCGTGGGGCCCCGATTCGACTCCGAGGCCAAGCAGCGGCTGGTGCGGGCCGATCACCGCGGCGAGCAGCCCGCAGACCACGATCACCAGCAGGGTCCCGAGCGGTCCCGCCGCCGCCACCGCGAACTGGGCGCCGGGCGTCTCGGTGGTGCCGGTGGTGCGCGTTATGCCGCCGAGCGCCCACAGCTGGATCTCGGCCACCTCGAGCCCGTTGCGCCGCGCCGCCAGCGCGTGCCCGAGCTCGTGAATCACGAGCGAGACGAAGAAGGAGAGCGCGGTGAGGATCGTGACCGCGTAGGCGTCGGGGATCTGGCCGCCGAGCAGTTCGTGCAGGAAGAGGATGTAGATGAACAGGACGAAGAACCAGCTGACGCCGGCCGTGATCCTGATGCCGAACACGCGGGCGAGCTGAAAGCTTGTGCGCCTGGGGTTCATGCTCGCAATGGTATGCCGCGCCGGGGTCGCGCGGCGAGGGTGAGCTTTGAAAGACCTTCTCAGAGTTGCGGCCGGTGCCGCTCGACGATTGCCGTGAAGGCGCTGCCCGCCGGCAGCGTTCCGTACTCCAGCCCGCCCTCGGGAGACAGGCGCGAGCCGCAGAACGCGTCCGCCACCTCGCTCGGCGCGTGGCGCACGAGCAGCGAGCCCTGCAGCGCCAGCGCCATCGCTTCCACGACGCGCCTGGCCCGAGTCTCGATCTGCTCGAAGTCGGAGAGCTCGCCCTTGAGCTTGACCACGTGTGCGTCCAGGCGCGGGTCGCCGCCCGCCGCCAGCTCGACCTCGGCAAGGAAGACCTCCGCCGAGCGCGGCTCGCGCGCGAGCGCGCGCAGAACGTCGAGGCTCATCACGTTGCCAGAGCCCTCCCAGATCGAGGCCAGCGGCGCCTCTCTGTAAAGGCGGGGCATCCCCGACTCCTCCACGTAACCGTTGCCGCCAAGGCACTCCAGCGACTCGAAGGCGTGGTTGGGCGCGCGCTTGCAGGCCCAGTACTTGCCAACGGCGGTCGCAAGCCGCTTGAACAGCTGCGCGTCGGTCGAGCTCTCGCCCTCCCTGGCGTCGGCGTCGGCCTCGTCGTAGGCGCGCGCCAGACGCATCGCCAGCGCGGTCGCGGCCTCGGCCTCGACGCACAGGTCGGCCAGCACGTTTTGCATCAGCGGCTGCTCGATCAAGTGCTTGCCGAACGCCGAGCGGTGCGCGGCGTGGTGGGTGGCGCCCACCACGCCCGAGCGCATCCCGGCGGCCGCCCCGATCACGCAATCGAGGCGCGTGTGCCCGACCATCTCGATGATCGTGCGCACGCCCCGCCCCGGCTCGCCGACCATCCGCGCCCACGCGCCGTGCAGCTCGATCTCGCTGGAGGCGTTCGAGTGGTTGCCGAGCTTGTCCTTCAGGCGCTGGATGTGAAACTCGTTCCTGCTGCCGTCGGGCAGGATCCGCGGCAGCAGAAAGCATGAGAGGCCGCCGTCGCGGGCCTGCGCCAGCACGAGGAAGATGTCGCTCATCGGCGCCGAGCAGAACCACTTGTGGCCGGTGATCAGGTACTCGCCGCCCGCCCCGCCGGCGCCGATCGGCTCGGCGTAGGTGGTGTTCGCTTTGACATCCGAGCCGCCCTGCTTCTCCGTCATTGCCATTCCCGCGATCGCGGACCCCTTCCGGGCGACGGGGATCGAGGCAGGGTCATAGCTCGTGGCCGTGATCGGCGTCTCCCATTGCGCCAGCAACTCGGGCTGGGCCCGCAGCGCCGGGATCACGGCGAAGGTCATCGTGATCGGGCAGGCGTAGCCGGCCTCTGCCTGCATCGCCGTCATGTAGAGCGCCGCCCTTGCGGCGTGGGCGCCGTCCTGATCGGGGTGCCTCCACGGCAGCGCGTGCAGTTCGTGCTCCACACCGAGCTTCATCAGGCTGTGCCAGGCGGGATGGAACTCGACCTCGTCGATCCGGTGCCCGTAGCGGTCGTGGGTCTTGAGAACCGGCTTGTTCTCGTTGGCCAGGCGCCCCCACTCCATCGGCTCCCCGCCGACGATCTTGCCGAGCGCAGCAGCGCGCCCGGCGACCCAGCCGGCGCCCTCGCGGCCGCTGGCCTCGACCAGCGGCCGGTTGCTTGTGAACAGATCGAGCCCATGCAGCGGCGGGACCTGATTGAGCACCGAGTGCGTCTTCCAGGGCGAGCCCTCCCGGACCGGCGCCGTGTCCTGCATTGAAGGTGCGGCAGCCATGACTCAGCAGCTTAGAGCGTCGCGCGTCGCGATAGCATCGCGCGCCATGACGAAGATCAAGGTTGCCAAACCGATCGTGGAGCTCGACGGCGATGAGATGACGCGGATCATCTGGTCGATGATCCGGGAGCGACTGATCCTCCCCTACCTGGAGGTGCAGCTCGATTACTACGACCTCGGGATCGAGAGTCGCGACGCCAGCGACGATGCGATCACCGTGGAGGCGGCGGAGGCGATCAAGCGCCACGGAGTGGGGGTCAAGTGCGCGACGATCACTCCCGACGAGGCGCGCGTGCAGGAGTTCGGCCTGAAACAGATGTGGCGCTCGCCCAACGGCACGATCCGCAACATCCTCGGCGGCGTGATCTTCCGCGAGCCGATCGTGATCGCAAACGTGCCGCGGCTCGTTCCCGGTTGGACCAAGCCGATCGTGATCGGCCGCCACGCTTTCGGCGACCAGTACCGCGCGACCGACTTGGTGGTGCCGGGCGCCGGCGCGCTGACTCTCACCTTCACACCGGCCGATGGCAGCGAGCCGATCGAGCTGGAGGTCTACGACTTTCCCGGTGGCGGCGTGGCGATGGCGATGTACAACCTCGACGCGTCGATCCGCGACTTCGCCCGCGCGTCGATGCGCTACGGCCTGGAGCGCGGATATCCCGTCTATCTTTCCACCAAGAACACGATCCTCAAGCGCTACGACGGACGCTTCAAGGACCTGTTCGCCGAGATCTACGAGAGCGAGTTCAAGGCGGACTTCGAGGCCGCCGGCCTCACATATGAACACCGCCTGATCGACGACATGGTTGCCGCCGCGCTGAAGTGGGAGGGCGGCTATGTGTGGGCCGCCAAGAACTACGACGGCGACGTTCAATCGGACACCGTCGCCCAGGGCTTCGGCTCGCTGGGCCTGATGACCAGCGTGCTGATGACGCCCGACGGCAAGACGGTCGAGGCCGAGGCGGCGCACGGCACCGTCACCCGCCATTACCGCCAGCATCAGCAGGGCAAGCCGACCTCCACCAACCCGATCGCCTCGATCTTCGCCTGGACGCGCGGGCTCGCGGCGCGGGCGCGGATGGATCAGACGCCCGCGGTGGGAGAGTTCGCGCAGACGCTGGAGCGCGTCTGTGTGCAGAGCGTCGAAAACGGCGCCATGACCAAGGATCTCGCGCTGCTGATCGGCCCCGATCAGGCATGGCAGACCACCGAGGAGTTTCTCGGCACGATCGACGAGGGCCTGCAGCGTGCGATGGCAACACCAACCCCTACAGCCAGGAGCTGAGAAGAAGTGAGCAATCCAGTGAGAGTCGCCGTCACAGGCGCCGCCGGCCAGATCGGCTACAGCATCCTCTTTCGCATCGCCAGCGGGCAGATGCTCGGTCCTGAGACGGAGGTGGAGCTACGCCTGTTGGAGATACCGCAGGCGGTGAAGGCGGCGCAGGGCACCGCGATGGAGCTCGATGACTGCGCGTTTCCGCTGCTTGCCGGGATCGAGATCACAGATGACCCGAACGTCGCCTTCGACGGCGTCAATGTGGCGCTGCTGGTGGGCGCGCGCCCGCGCGGCAAGGGCATGGAACGCGGCGACCTGCTGCAGGCAAACGGCGGCATCTTCAAGCCGCAGGGCCAGGCGCTGAACGCCCATGCCGCCGCCGACGTGAAGATCCTCGTCGTCGGCAACCCCGCCAACACGAACTCGCTGATCGCGATGAGCAACGCGCCCGACATTCCGCGCGAGCGCTTCACCTCGATGATGCGCCTGGATCACAACAGGGCGATCGCTCAAGTTGCGGCCAAGGCGGGCGTAAAAGTCGCCGATGTGACCAACATCAGCGTCTGGGGCAACCACTCGGCCACGCAGTACCCGGACATCTTCCACGCGAAGGTGTCAGGCCGGCCGGCTGCGGAGGTGCTCGACGATCGCGCATGGCTGACCGACGATTTCATCCCCACGGTGCAGAAGCGCGGCGCGGCGATCATCGAGGCGCGCGGCGCCTCCTCTGCCGCCTCTGCGGCAAACGCCGCGATCGAGCACGTCCACGATTGGGTGCTCGGCACGCCCGCCGGCGACTGGGTCTCGATGGGCGTTCCCTCCGACGGGTCCTACGGAGTGCCGGAGGGCTTGATGACAGGCTTCCCCTGCACCTGCTCAGGCGGCGCCTACGAGATCGTCCAGGGCCTGGATCTGGACGAGTTCTCCCGCGCGAGGGTTGACGCGAGCGTCGCCGAGCTCGAGGACGAGCGCAAAGCGGTTCGCGATCTCGGGCTGATCTGAGAGCCGCGACATAGAGCCGGGACATAGAGCCGGGACGATAAAAAAGGCGCGGTCTGGGACCGCGCCTTTTTTTAGGTTCTTTTTACGGGTTCAAGTCCGACGGATCGTTGTTCCTGGCAAGGACGCAGGGAGCGAAGTGTGCTCTAAGCACATGAGCGACCGAGGACGCCGCCAGGGGCAACGAGACTAGGACTTAGGACTTGGGCTGCCAGCCGCGGCCTTGCTTGACGACCTTGCCTTCCTGCTCAAGGGAAGGCAGGACGCGGTAGAGGTAGTTCTGCTTGATGCCCATCCGCGAGGCGAGCTCGGGGATCGTGATGCCCGGCTGCTCCTGCACGAACTTGAGCGCCTGCGCCGAGCGGGTGCCGCTGCCCTTGCGCCTGCCGGCACGGCGGCGCGGCGTTGCGGCAGCGGTGGTGGATGCCGCTGTGGCGGTGCTGCTCGCTGTGGCGTTGCGCCGGGGCCTGCCCGGTCCACGACGCTTGGCCGGTGGGGCCGCCGGGGTCGACGGTCTCGCCGCCGCCGCCGGCGCGGAGGACTTGCCGCCCACGCCCAGCAGCGCTGCGGCTGCGGCCTCGAGTCGATGGAACTCATCGACGAGCGGCTTCAGCTCAGCCAGTCGCTGGTTTATCTCTCGGCGCTTCTCATCAAGGAAATCAGTCACGTGGAAACCTCACTGGCAGGGAATGTTGCGGGCATTGTTACACATGTGCAGTGTGCTGAGATCACTGCTCCATGATTTCGCACAGCCGCTGCAACGTCCTGTGCGCCTCCCGTTCTGGCATTCCCCCCACCAGCGCACGGCTGGCGAGTGCCCCGATCGGTCCAAGCGGCGCGTGAAACTCGTTGTGATAGAGGAAGCGAGTGCCCGATCCCGGCGACTCGGGGGTGAGCACATACTCGGTCTTGGCATGCGAGCGCGCCGGTCCTTTGCCCTCCCATACGGCGCGGCTGCCGGGCACGCACTCCGTGAGCTCCCAGTGGACGTCGAGGCTCACGCCGCGCAGGTGCACCTGCTGCTCCATCTGGTAGCCGACTCGCGGCGCTCCACCGTCGGCGTGCTTGAGGCGACGGTGAATCGTGACCCACTCGGCGAGCCGGTTCGGGTCCATCACGACCTCCCACACCCGCTCGGGCGGCGCATCGATGTGAACTGAGGCGTCAACTGTGCTCATCGTTGAGAGTGCCTGTCGTTAGGCGCTCCTGGGAACCGTAGCCTGCGGCGCGCCTTCGCGCTCGCGCGCGTCCTCAGCGGGCGGCCAGCGGCTCCAAGCGCTCCCATTCTCCGAGCGCGTGCTCCACCGCCGAGTCAAATGAGTGCAGCTCGACGCCCAGCATCAGCGGCGCGCGCGGATCGGCTGGCGGCATCTCACAGGACAGGCTCTCCATCAGCGGCAGCACCAGATCGGGATCCTCTCTGGCGATCGCCGCGGCCAGGCGAGCCACGATCGGAGTCATCTGCACGCCAAGCTTCAGCGCCGGCCGCGAAATGAGCATGATCTCGGCGATGCGGCCAAGAACCTCCTCGTAGGTGAGCGCCTGCGGGCCGCCGATCTCCAGTGAGAGCCCTCCCACCTCGCCGACGCTCGCGGCCGCGAGCAGCATTGCAGTCACGTCTCGTGCATCTATCGGCTGCACTCGCTTGGCGTGCCAGGCCGGCAGCGCAAGCACCGGCATGCGCTCGACCAGCCGCACGAGCAGTCTGAAGGAGCGCGAGCCCGCGCCGATCGCGATCGACGCGCGCAGCGTGACGGAGTCGGGGATCTCTGACATCAAGATCTGCTCCACCTCGACACGACTTGCAAGGTGAGCCGATGCCGGGGCAGCCGGCAGCGGCCCTCCCAGATAGACGATCCTGCGAACGCCTGCCTTCTCTGCCGCGGCGGCGAAGCGCTGTGCGCCCAGGCGCTCGCGCTCGGGGAAGGTGCCCGGCGGGTGGCTCCTCTCCATCGAGTGGATCAGGTAATAGGCGACCTCAACGTCCTGCAGCGCCGCGGAGAGGCCGGCGCCGGTGAGCACGTCGCCCTGCACGAGCTGCGCCCCGCGCACCGAGATCCGCGCCGGGTCGCGGCTGAGCGCGCGCAGCTCGTGCCCTTGCGCGGCCAGCTTCGGTATCAGCATCGCGCCGATGAAGCCGCTCGCACCTGTTACGAGTATCCGCATGCAAGGCAATGATGACGCCGGCGCGTCCGCCCCCGCGCGCTGCGATGTCGCGATCGTCGGCGGCGGGATCGTCGGGCTCGCGGTAGCTCGTGAGCTGAGCACTCGCTTTCCGCGCGCCGGCATCTGCGTGCTCGAGCGCGAGTCGGCGCTCGCAAGCCATCAGAGCAGCCACAACTCGGGTGTGATCCACGCCGGCATCTACTACGCGCCGGGATCGTTGAAGGCGAGGCTGTGCGTCGAGGGGGCCGCGGCGCTGTACCGCCACTGCGCCGAGCGGGGGATACCCGTCGAGCGCTGCGGCAAGCTGATCGTCGCGCTGGAGCGTGCCGAGCTGCCGGGCCTGCGCGAGCTGCACCGGCGCGCGATCGCGAACGGGGTCGGCGGCCTGCGGATGCTGCAGGCCGGCGAGATCGCCGAGATCGAGCCGCACGCCGCCGGGGTGGCGGCGCTGCACTGCACCGCCACCGGCATCGTCAACTTCGCCGCGGTCGCACGCTCCTATGCGCAGGACGTGCAGGCGGCGGGCGGCGATCTGGTCACCGGCTGCGAGGTGCACGGGGCGCGCGAGGCGCGCGGGAGCGTCCTGATCGAGCACTCGCAGGGCGCCACGCAGGCGCGATACGCGATCTTCTGTGCGGGCGCATGGTCGGATCGCCTCGCGGTCGCCGGCGGCGCGCAGGCAGATCCACGGATCGTGCCGTTCCGGGGCGCCTACCTGCGCCTGTGCGCGCAGCATGCGCATCTGGTGCGCGGCCTGATCTATCCGGTGCCGGATCCCGGCCTGCCCTTCCTCGGCGTTCACCTGACGCGGACGATCGGCGGCGAGGTGCTGATCGGCCCGACCGCGCTGCTGGCGCCCGCGCGCGACGCCTACTCGCTGCGGCGCCTTTCCGCCAGGGATCTGATCGACACGGCGAGATGGCCCGGCTCCTGGCGGATGCTCGCACGCTGGTGGCGCACGGCCGCCGGCGAGCTTCGCCTGGCGCTCGACAGCAGGGCGATGCTCGCCGCCGCGGCCCGCTACATCCCCGGCATCGCCAGGGAGGACGTCGAGCCGGCGTTCGCGGGCGTGCGCGCGCAGGCGCTCGGCAGGGACGGCTCGCTCGTGGACGACTTCGTGTTCTCCCACACGCCGAGGGCGCTGCACGTGCGCAACGCGCCCTCGCCGGGCGCGACCTCGGCGCTTGCGATCGCGCGGCACGTCGTGGACGTTGCGCAGCCCGAGATGGGCCTCGGCGACTGACCGCTCGCGAGAGAGCGAGAAGTTTTCCCTGCGATTTGCGAGATGCAGACGCGCTGCGCCTTGAGCATTGCGGCCGAGAGTGATTGGATGCTCCGCACGCCTGACGCCCTCCCGCCGGAGGGGTGCAAGGCGCCTCATCAGGGCTCTGCGGAGCCCTGGAATAAGGGACCGGGCCTGCGGGGCCGGCCTGTCCATGCCATCAGATCAACGCCGGGTCGCCGCGCGGCGATGCGCCGTGAGCCAGTGAGAAGGGGGAGTGACTTTGCAGACGAGAGCGCAGGGGAAGCGGAAGGCGCCGAAGATCAGTTGCGAAGACTGCTTCTTCCGCGTGAACATGCTGTGCGCGCTCAGCCTCGATGAGCCCTGCGCGACCTTCCGTCCCGCCGCGGCGAAGCTCAAGCCGCCGCCGCAGCTGCGCCTCGTGTTTCGCCAGGAGCGTCGCGCGCGCACCGCATGGGCGTTCCCGACAGCTCAGGAACAGGCCTCCCTGCACGCTTAGGACCCGCGTCAAAATAGATGGTGGGTTGAGGGTGCCGGGCCGTGGATGGCAGGCGTCGCACGCAAGCGCAGGCGTACTGGTGGTACGGCGAGCATTGCGGGTGGCGGCTGACGCCGCGGAACGGCGGTCTCAATCCCGGCAGATATTTTGACGTGGGTCCTTAGTCGCCCCTGCGCGCCGGCGGCCTGCGCGAGCGCTCTCGCCACGGCCTCAGATTCTCCTGTCTACTATTGGAAGCACCGGGAAAGCGCGAGCAGAGGTGGTGGTCAGATGGCAGGCAAAGACGGTATGAGCAAAGCGGCGGAGGCGGCGAGGGCCGCACGGCGCAACCAGTACGTGCAGCGGCTGATCGAAGATGACGATCTGCGCCAGAACATCCTGGCGGCCTACGCGGCGGCGCGCAGCGCCTACGGGCGCATGCACAACGGCAAGCCCGCGACCAAGGCGCTCTTCGAGGATCGCAAGCTCCAGCGCGAGCTCGCCGAAGCGGCCAAGGCGCTGCGCGAGGCCTCGGCGACCCTGACCGAGAAGCCGAAGAGCAAGCGGCAGCGCAAAGGCGGCGCGGGCCGGACTTTGACGCTGCTCCTGCTGGGCGGCGTGCTGGCGCTGGTGCTCAGCGAGGGGCTGCGCTCCAAGGTGCTCGACCTGCTCTTCGGGGCCGAGGAAGAATTCGACTACAGCTCCACGACCGAGCCTGCGCAGCCGGCGCCGGCCGCGCCCGAGAGCGCCTCGGCGCCCGCGTCCTGAAGGCCGCGGCACCTGAGAGGGGACGGCGATGAGCGCGACGGCGCCGAGCGGGCGGGCGCCGTCGCGGCCGCTGACCAGCGAGAAGGCACAGCGGATCGTCGCGGCGATGCGCCAGAGCGTCGCCTCGCGCGGCACCGCGGGCTCGACCTTCGAGCGCGTCTCGCGCGAGGCGGGCGTCTCCCGCGGCCTGCTGCACTACTACTTCGGCACCAAGGAGAAGCTGCTCGTGGAGGCGGTGCGCCACGACTGCGAGCTGCGGCTGGAGCGCCTGGAAGGCCAGCTCGCCGGCGCGAGCACGGTCGATGCGTTCGTTGGGCTGATGGCCCAGAGCGTGGAGGAGACGATCCGCACCGAACCGGACTTCGTCACCCTGATCTTCGAGCTGTTCACGCTCTCGCGCCGCAACGAGGACATCGCGCTGGAGTTCGCGGCCCTGCAGCGGCGCATGCGCGAGCACCTGGCGGGCATGCTCGCCTCCGCACAGCGCGAGGGCGTGCTCGCCCTGCACGCCGAGCCGGAAGCGGTGGCGGAGATCCTCTTCTCGCTGGCCGACGGGTTCGCGCTGCGGATGCTCTCCGAGCCCGACCGCGACTTCGAGCAGACGATCCTCGCGGGCATCGCCTGCGCCAAGGCGCTGCTTGCGGGCTGAGCGGCTCTACCTGCCACCAATGGTGGCACTCCTATAATCCGAGTGCCAATGCCGATCTACGAGTACAAGCGTCCCGATGGCAGCACCTTCGATGTGATGCAGTCCTTCTCCGAGGATCCGCTCACGCACGATCCCGAGACCGGCGTGGAGGTGCAGCGGGTCCTGCACGCGCCTGCCGTGCACTTCAAGGGCTCGGGCTTCTACAACACCGATTACGGCACGCGCCGGCGCCAGCGCGAGAACGCCGCCTCCGGCGAGGGCTCCGCGGATGGCAAGAAGGACTCCTCCACCGAGAGCTCCTCCGGGGGCAAGGACGCCAAAGCGGAGCCTTCGGGCGAGAAGCCGGCTACCGCCAAAGCCGAGCCGAAGGCCAAGCCGCAGGCCGCCAAGAGCGCCGTCGGCTGAGGGCTACGCCCATAGCCCGGAGTACGGGACGGCCCAGAGCCTCTCGCCGAGCGGGATCGTCTGCTCGCCGGAGTAGATGACGATGCCGGCCTTGAAGCGCTCGCCGCGAGCGTCGCGCAAAGCTGCCAGCCACTTCCAGTCCTGTGGTCGCAGCGTCGCTCTGGCCTTGACCTCGATCGCGGCGAGCTCGCCGGCGCGGCTCTCGAGGATGAGGTCGATGTCCGCACGCTCGCGCTGATAGTGGTAGACGGTGACGGCGCTCTGCGCCCACGATGCCTGCTTGAGCACCTCGACGGCTACGAGTGTCTTGCATGCCCTTCCCGTCACCTGATCGTCGGTCTCTATGCGCTTGCTGTCAGCGCCGAGCAGGTGTGCAAGCATCGCGGGGTCGCAGATGTAGACCTTTGGACGCCGGCTCTCTCGTGCGCCGATGCCAGGTCGCCAGGCCGGCAGGCGTTGCAGGAGGAACATCTGCTCGAGCAGCGTGACGTAGGCCTGCACGGTGTCATGGTGCATCTGAAGCCGCTCGCCAACGGCTCGGTAGGAGAGCAGATTCGCCGATTGGGAGGCGACGAGTGCCAGCAGGCGGCCCATGTCCTCTGCGCGTCGTGTGCTCGCGATCTCGCCAAGGTCGCGCTCGAGCGTAGTGGCGATGTAGTCGGCGAACCAGCGCTCGCGCACGCGACCGGCCGGTCGTGCCCTCGCCTCGGGGAAGCCCCCGGACGCGATCTGAGAGCTGAAGGCGCCGTGTCCGACGGTGGCTCCGCTCACCTGCGGCGCCCGTCCGGCGAGCAGCTCGTCCACGATGTTCAGCTTGCCGGCCCGAATCTCTGTCTGAGCCAGCGGCCACATGCGGATGCGGTCCACGCGGCCGGTGAGCGCATCGAGCACGCTCCTGGAGGCAAGCACGTTTGCAGAGCCCGTGAGCAGGAACCGGCCTGGCGTCGCGTCACGGTCGACTGCCTTCTTGATCTCGAGCAACAGGTCGGGAGCTCGTTGGATCTCGTCGATCAGGACAGGCCCCGCCAGCCCAGCGAGAAAGCCCGCGGGGTCTTCGAGCGCGGCTCGCCGGGTCGGCGTGTCATCGAGCGTGACCATCTGCATCGGGCACTCGTTTGCGGCGATTTCCACCGCAAGCGTCGTCTTGCCAACCTGGCGAGCACCTGAGATCAACGTGACACGCGCATGTCGCATGGTCTCGACCACCACGGGACGGATCAGTCGCGGATAGAGATGGGCGCTCACCGGTTCCTTGCCTTTGGCTGATAGACCTTGCGTAAGTGGCTATTTACTCTAGCGTAATTGGCTGTTATTAACGCCGTAAATGGCCGAGGCCCGCGAAACCTGGTCGGTATGCACCGGCCAACGCGGAATCGTGGCTGCTGTGGGTCGGCTGGAGCATGCCGCCTCAGCGGCTCATGAATTCAGCGACCTGACGGCGCTTGGCCGCTTCGCTGATCGTGAGCCCGTCTTCACCGGAGGGCAGGGTGATCGTGCCGGTCGGCCGCAGCACCTTCGTGGGCGGGCTGCCTTCGATCGCGAGCGAGGCGAACAGGGCGAGCAGGCTCTCGCCGCTCATGTCGGAGATGATCGCCGGCGGGGCGTTCCAGCCGATCAGCGGCAGCCGCACGAATGCCGTCAGCGACTTCAGCTGCGACTGCATGTCGGTGAAGAGCGCCTGCTGGTGTTCCTCGCGGTTGAGGTCGTCCTGCCCGGGGGCGCAGAGGTTCTCGCGAGTGCGAGCCAGGATCAGCGCTTCGCGGCCGTCGAGGCGATGGGTGCCTGCCGGCAGCTTCAGCGTGTAGCCGCCGTTGCGGACGCCGCCGGAGATTTCGGAGTCGATGCAGCCGCCGGTGTAGGTGACGCCGCCCATCGAGTCGATCAGCGCCGGGAAGTTTTCGAAGTTGACTTCGACCAGGTGGTTGATCGGCACCCCGAGGAAGCGTTTGATCACTTCGATCGACTCTCGGGGGCCGCCGTAGACGTGGGCGGCGTTGATCTTCTGCAGGCCGTGGCCCGGGATTTCGACAACGGTGTCGCGCGGGACCGAGAGCCGCGCGGCGTGGCCGCCGCCGGTGCGGATCAGCATGATCGTGTCCGAGCGCCCGAAGCCGGTGGTTTCCGCGCCCGGTTCCCTGCTGTCCTTTTCGCGCCGGTCGGAGCCGAGCACGAGGATGTTGCTCGCCGAGGTCAGGGGAAAGCCTGCACCTTCCAGTGCGCCTGCGACGTTGGCGGGCGGGGCGACGCGGTTGAAGTGCGAGCTGATCAGGAACAGGACCAGCGAGAGCACGATCCACCCGACCAGCAACCCGAGCACGCCGAGGATCGCCCGCTTGGGCGTGATCCGCGGCAGATGTCCGCGGCCCCGCCCACCGCGCGGCTCGGCGCGGTAGCGCTTGTATCCGGCCCCGCTCCCGCCCGCGGGCGGGGGTTCGGATGGGGCCGCAGGCGGCTGCGCAGGCATGCGCGGCGTTCGCTGCCGGGCACCTGCGGCTGGTCGCGGCGGGTAGCGACCCCGCCCACCGGCGCCCCTGCGAGGGCTTTCAGGGCCTTGATCTGACATCGCTGCTGGCCTGCGGCTGCGCCAACGGCGAAGCGGCGGCGCCTATATTCTGCGAGATGAGCGGCACGGGTGCGAAGGTCGGCCGGCTGACGGTCTGTCCTACGCCGATCGGGAATATGAGGGACATCACGCTGCGCACGCTCGATGTTCTTCGCGAAGCGGACGCGATCGCCTGCGAGGACACCCGCCGCAGCGGCCTGCTGCTCGACCACCACTGCCTGCGCCACCCGGGCCGCCCGCTGATCAGCCTGCACGAGCACAACGAACGCGATCGCATCCCCGACCTGCTGCGGCGGATGCACGACGGCGCGCACGTGGCGCTCGTCAGCGACGCGGGCATGCCGCTGATCTCTGACCCGGGCTTTCCGCTCGTGCAGGCCGCGATCACTGAGGGCATCGAGGTCGAGGTGCTGCCCGGGCCGAGCGCACTGCTGACCGGGCTGGTCGCCTCGGGCCTGCCGGCGAGCAGCTTCCGCTTCGTCGGCTTCCTGCCGCGCGGTCGTGGTGAGCTCACGCGGCTGCTGGCCGGGGCGTCGGAGACGATCGTCGCCTTCGAGTCCCCACGGCGGCTGGCGGGGACGCTGTCCGTGCTCGCCGAGATCGACCCGGGCCGGCCGGTGGCGGTCTGCCGCGAGCTCAGCAAGCTGCACGAGGAGATCGCCCGCGGGCAGGCCTGCGAGCTCGCTGCCCGCTACGCCGCCGAGCAGGCGCGCGGGGAGATCGTGATCGCGATCGGCGCCGCTGGGCAGGTGGGAGATATTCAGGCCGCTAACGCGGCGATGGATGCGCTGGTGGAGGCCGGGGCGCGGCGCAGGCCCGCCGCGCGCGTGGTCGCCGGACTCACCGGGGTGAGCGCGAACGTGCTCTATCGCAGTGCCGCCGATAGCCTTGCGCAGCAGTGAGCTACTACGTCACCACGCCGATCTACTACGTAAACGCGGCCCCGCACCTCGGGCACGCCTACACGACGATCGCCGCCGACGTGATCGCCCGCCACCACCGCCAGCGTGGCGAGGAGGTGTTCTTCCTCACCGGCACCGACGAGCACGGCGAGCCGGTCGCCGACGCTGCGCACGCGCTCGGGATCGCGCCGCAGGAGCTGGCCGACCGCAACTCACAGCGCTTCCGGGAGCTGGCGCCGCGGATCGAGGCGACCAACGACTTCTTCATCCGCACGACCGACCCCCAGCACGTCGCCAGGGTGCAGGAGGTGCTGAGCAGGGTGCGCGACAACGGCTACGTGCACAAGGGCATCTACGAAGGCTGGTACTGCCCGCGCTGCGCCGACTTCAAGGCCGAGAACGAGATCGATGAGGGCAACCGCTGCCCGATCCACCACATCGAGCTCACCCGCGAGCAGGAGGAGAACTACTTCTTCGCGCTCTCCGCCTTCCAGCAGCGGCTGGAGGAGCTCTACGAGCAGCGTCCGGACTTCGTCGCCCCGCGCACGCGAGCAAACGAGGCGCTCTCGTTCATTCGCGGGGGCCTGCGCGACGTGCCGCTGACGCGCAAGCGCCTGACCTGGGGCGTGCCGGTGCCCTGGGACTCAGAGCACGTCTTCTACGTCTGGTTCGACGCGCTGCTCAACTACGTCTCCGCGCTCTCCTACGCACGGCCCGGCGAGGACCTGACCGACCGCTTCTGGCCCGCCGACTGTCACCTGATCGCAAAGGACATCCTGCGCTTCCATGCCGTCTACTGGCCGGCGCTGCTGATGGCCGCCGGCATGGAGCTGCCCAAGCGCCTGTTCGTGCACGGCTATCTGCTGATGGAGGGAGAGAAGATGAGCAAGTCGCTTGGCAACGTGCTCGATCCCTTCGCCGCGATCGACCGCTTCGGCAGCGACGCGCTGCGCTTCTACCTGATGCGCGACGTCTCCTTCGGCCAGGACGGCTCGGTCTCCACCACCGCCTTCGAGCAGCGCTACGAGAGCGAGTTGGCCAACGAGTACGGCAACCTTGCAAGCCGGGTCGTGGCGATGGTGCATCGGTACCGGGAAGGCGTCGTGCCGCGGTGCGTGCTCGATCCCGCGCTCCGCGGCGACCTGGATGGCATGGCGGCCCAGGTCAGCGGGCTGATCGATCGGGTGGAGCTGACGCAGGCGCTCGATGCGATTTGGACGCGCGTGCGGCGGCTGAATCGCTACGTCGAGGAGCAGGCGCCCTGGCAGCTGGCCAAGCAGGGCGCCGACTCCGAGCTCGACGTCGTGCTGGGCTCGCTCGTGGACGGGCTGCACCGCGTGAGCGTGTTGCTGCATCCCTACCTGCCGGGCGCCACCGGGCGGCTGTTCGCTGCGCTTGGTGTCAGCGACGTGTCGATCGGCGCGGCCGCTGCCGGCGGGGGCGATCTTGGCGGCGGCGCGATCGAGGCGCTCGCGCCGCTGTTCCCGAAGGCGTCGTGATCGACAGCCACACCCATCTGCATCTCTGCGAGCAGCCCGACTCGGAGCTGGTCGCAGAGGCGGCTGCCGCCGGAGTGCGACGCATGCTCACCGTCGGAATCGACGGCGCCTCCTGCCGGGCGGCGCTGGCGGCCGCCGAGGCCTATCCGCAGGTCTATGCGGCGATCGGCCGCCATCCCAACGAGTCGCGCGGCTTCGACGAGGCCGACCTGGCCGAGCTGCGGGCGCTCGCCGGCCACGAGCGCTGCGTGGCGGTCGGGGAGAGCGGGCTCGACTTCTATAGGGAAGGCGCGCCGGCGGCCGACCAGGCCAGGGCGTTTGCCGCGCAGATCGAGCTGGCGCGCCAGGCCGGCAAGCCGCTTGTGATCCACTGCCGCGCGGCAGAGCAGGAGGTGCTCGACCAGCTTGCCTCCGAAGCGGAGGGGGTCAGCGTGCTGCTGCACTGCTTCTCGATGCCCGACCGGCTCCAGGAGTGCCTCGACCGCGGCTACACGATCTCCTTCGCCGGCAACGTGACCTACAAGAGCGCGGCCGACCTGGCGCAGGCCGCGCGGCTGGTGCCGGAGGATCGTCTGCTGGTGGAGACCGACGCCCCCTATCTGACTCCGCAGGCCGTGCGCCGGGAGCGCAACAGGCCCGCCTTCGTCGTGCACACCGCCCAGTTCATCGCGCAGCTGCGCGGGGTCAGCGTGGAGCGCATCGGCGAGATCGTCGATGCCAACGCGGCGCGGCTGTTCGGCTGGTGAGCGCGCTCGTCGCGATGGCCGATCCGGTGCAACCGAGCCTGCGACGACTGCGGCATTTTGAGGTGCGCCCCGACCGCGACCTCGGCCAGAACTTCCTGATCGACTCGAACATCCTCGAGGTGATCGCGCGGGCGGCCGCGCTCGATCCGGCCGACGTCGTGCTGGAGATCGGCGGCGGCCTCGGCGTGCTCTCCGAGCATCTGGCCCCACGGGTCGCCCATGTGCACGTGATCGAGATCGACCGGCGCCTGGAGCCGGCGCTGCTCGACGCGGTGGCGCCGCTGCCGAACATCACGCTGCACTGGGGCGATGCGATGCGGCTCGACCTGGCGGGCCTGCGGCCCGCGCCGACCAAGGTGGCGGCGAACCTGCCCTACGGGATCGCTGCGGGCGTGCTGCTGCGCACGATCGAGGAGCTGCCCGAGGTCCGTCTCTGGATTGCGATGGCCCAACGCGAGGTGGCCCAGCGGCTGGCCGCCGAGCCCGGCGGGGGGCTCTACGGAGTCAGCTCCGTGATCGCGCAGGCTCGCATGCGAGGTGAGGATGCTGCGCGCGATCCCGAGGACGGTCTTTCATCCCGTGCCCAACGTCGACTCGGCCCTGGTCGAGATGGTGCGCCGGCAGGAGGCGGCATCTCCCGCGCTTGCGGCGCTGGTGCGGGCTGCGTTCGCGCACAGGCGCAAGGCGCTCGCGCGCTCGGTCTCGATCGCGACGTCGGGCGGTGCTGCTCCGCTCCCCCGCGAGCGCGTCCTGGAGGCACTGGCCGCGATCGGGCTGCCGCAGGACGTCAGGGCCGAGCGGGTCTCGCCAGAGCAGTTCCGCGAGCTGGGAAGGCTGCTGAGGGGGTGAGCGGCGTAGCCGGCTTTGAGTCGCTGCGAGCGCTCGCGCCCGCGAAGATCAACCTCGGCCTCTTCGTCGGTCCGCCGCGCCAGCGGGACGGTCGGCACGAGCTCGTCAGCGTGATGCAGTCGATCTCGCTGGCGGATGAGCTGACGCTGGCTCCTGCCCCCGAGTCGGATCATGACGAGCTCGCATGTCCCGGCGTGCAGACCCCGCCCGAGCACAACCTCGCGATGCGCGCGCTGGCCGCTTTTCGCAGCGCCAGCGGCTGGGAGACCGGCCCCGTGCGCTTGCAGGTCGCAAAGCGCGTGCCCGTCGCGGCCGGGCTCGGCGGCGGCTCCGGTGACGCTGCCGCCGCGCTGCGGCTCGCCGCGGCCGCCTCCGGGCTCGGGGACCAGGACATGCTCCTGGGCATCGCCGCAACGCTTGGCGCCGACGTGCCCGCCCAGGTGAGCCCGGGCCGCTGGCTTGCCCAGGGGGCGGGCGAGCGCCTGCACTCGCTCTCGAGCCCGAGTGTCCCGTTCGGCGTGCTCGTGCTCACGGACGCCGAGCTCCTCTCGACCGCGGCGGTCTACGGCGAGCTGGATCGCCGCGGAGTCCTGCGCTCCGGCGAGGAACTCGAACGGCTCGCCGCCGAGCTGGAGGACGCCCTGACCGACGGCAAGCCGCTGCCGCCGGCGGACCTGATCGCCAACGACCTGCAAGCCCCGGCGCTCGCGCTGTGCCCCTCGATTGCCGCATCGCTTGCGCGCGCGAGGGACGCCGGAGCCGACCTCGCGATCCTGAGCGGCTCCGGCCCGACCGTGCTCGGCCTCTTCGGCGGACGTGACGGCCCGGCCGCGGCGCAGCGCGCGGCGCAGGCGCTGCAGGCCCGGGGCGTTCCCGCTCACGCCGCTGCGCCGGTCGAAGATCGCTTCGGCGCCGTGTGGACGCTGGACGGGGCCCGGGCCGAGGGGTAGCCGCGCGACCGTCCGTTACGCAACAATGCCTTTAGAGTGCCTAGCAAAATGCCAGCACGTCCGCACCCTCATTTCGATGGGCACTCTTAGAGCACCATGAGCAGAACCGCAGTCACCGATCTCGTCACTGTCTGCGCGGTCGTCTTCGGGCTGGCGCTCTACGCCGGCCTGATCCTCGTACCGGCGTGGACCTCCTACACCCGCATCTGGGAGCGCCTGGCGGCGGCGTTCATGTCGCTGTACGTGCTCGTCGTGTTCGCGGGCATAGGAGTGCTCGGGGCGCTGGCCGTCGTCTACTTCTGGGGCTGAGGGCCCGAGTGTCGAACCTCGACGCGCTCGACGCGGTCACAGAGGCTGTGGCGAGCGGCGCCGGCCTGCCCGAGGTCGTGCGCGCAGCCGCCAGGGCGCTGGACGCGAGCCTCGCGGTCACCGACGCCGCCGGCGCCGCGCTCGCGGTGGCCGCGCGCTCCCAGTCGGAGGAGCGCGCTCTGCTGGCCAAGGGCGAGGGCGTGGACGGGCTGCCGCTGCGGCTGGCCGACACGGTCGTCGGCACGCTGCACATGCGCACCCGCGGCGAGCCGCCGGCCTCGATGCTGCGCCTGATCACGACGATGATCGCCTCCGAGGTCGAGCGCGTGCGGGCGCCCGAGCGCGCGTCAGAGTCCGCCGCAGGCGATTTCCTGCGCGCGGTCCTCTCCCGTGAGCTGATCGACCGCGAGCAGCTGCTGGCGGCGGCGCGCGAGCTCTCGCTCGACGTCGCCGAGGGCGCCAGCATGATCGTCGCCCGCGCGCGCCCGCAGTCCCCGACGGAGGAGGGCTGGCGCGGCCGGGTCCGTGCGATCGCCGAGCGCGGCGCGCGCGCGGTCTCAAGCCACTCGATCGCAGCGCTCTCAGAGCGCGACGGCTCCTCTGCCGCGGAGGTGATCGTGCTCGTCCCCGGCGGCGAGGAGCAGATCGGCGCGCGCGCCGCCGAGGCGGTCTCCAGGGAGCTGCAAGCCGGCCTGGCCGGCTTCACCTTCGCGCTCGGGCGCAGCCGCATCGCCACCGACCCGGCCGACCTGCCGCGCGCGGCCGCCGAGGCGCTGCTGGCCGCCAACGTCGCCGAGGGAGGGCAGGGCGAGCAGCCGCTGGCCTTCGAGGAGACCGGCGCTTACAGGCTGCTGCTCTCCACGATGAGCGAGAACCCGGGCGAGCTGCACCGCTTCTACGCCGAGACGGTCGAGCCGCTGGTCGCATACGACGACCAGTACGAGACCGATCTGCTGCAGACGCTGGGGGCCTTCCTCGAGCTCGATGGAAACGTCGCCAGGACAGCACAGCGGCTTTTCACCCACCGCCACACGATCTACTATCGCCTCGAGCGCGTGCGCGAGCTCACCGGCCTGGACGTCAGCTCCACCGACGGGCGCGAGAAGCTGAGCCTTGGGCTCAAGGCGATGCGGGTGCTCGGCCTCTCTTCTTCGACCGGCCCGGCCAGCGAGGCCGGCGCGGCCGCCGGACGGGTGCCGCGCGGCTCCGGCGGCGGCTCCGGCGGGCGATCCTGAAGAGCCTCAGCCCGCCCGCGCCGCGAGATCCAGCGTGTAGATCGCGCCCGCGCCAGCAGCGCTCCGGCCAGGCGCGCCGAGGCTGATCCCGAGGCCCACGTCCTGGTAGGTCGGCGAGAGCATGATTTCCCGGTGGGGGCCCGAGCTCAGCCAGGACGCGACAATCGCCGCCGGCGTCGATTCGCCCCCATCGCCCCAGGCGATGTTCTGTCCCACCGAGATGCGCGTGGCGCCGCGCGCGTAGGCGGAGTCTTCCACCCGCTGCATCGGCGTGAGCCCGGAGAGGCTGTCGTCTCCGAAGTAGCCGCCCACGAGCATTTCGTGGCTCTGGCCGGATGCGATCGCGCGCAGGATCGGGCTCGTCCGGAACGGCTTCAGATGGTGGGCACGACGCGCCTGGTTGACGAGGCACAGCGTCGCGCCGGTGGCCTTGGTCACGGTGGACCTGTTCGGGCGCAGGTGGACGCCACGGCAGGAGGGCGCTGCGGTCGCGCTGCTCACTGCCATCATCGAAGCCAGGCTCGTCAGCGCAAGCGCAGCGAGCGTGGCGAGTCGGATGCGCGGTCTCTCCATCATCCGGATCGAGGCGCGGATACTTGCAGATGCGCAACCCGGATGCACGAAGGCCACGCTGATGCCAGGATGTGGGTTGCGTTGGGGGGTCGTCCAATGGCAGGACATCAGGTTTTGGTCCTGAGAATCGGGGTTCGAATCCCTGCCCCCCAGCTGTTGCGATCGGTAACGCGCCGCCGGCGGCTACAGTCTGGCCGGTGAGCGCCTTCACAGTCATAGTGCTGGCCGCGGGCCGCGGGACGCGCATGCGCTCGCAAACCCCCAAGGCACTGCACGAGCTGTGCGGTCGCCCGATGGCACTGTGGCCGGTGTGCGCTGCCCGGAAGGCGGGCGCTGCGCGGGTCGTGGTCGTCGATGCGCCGCAGCGGCCGCTGGAGGCTGTGCTGCCGGACGGAGTCGCGCTCGCCGTGCAGCCGCAGCCGGACGGCACCGGCGGCGCGGTCCGCGCGGCGAGCTCGCAGATCGAGCCCGGGCAGACGGTCGTGGTGCTCAGCGGCGACGTGCCCCTGGTCAGCTCCGAGGCGATTGCATCTCTCGTATCCGCGCACGAGCAAAGTGGCGCGGCGGCGACGCTCGTGAGCACGATCCTCCGCGACCCTGCCGGCTACGGCCGAGTCGTGCGCGAGCAGACCGGCGGGCTGCTGAAGGTCGTCGAGACGAAGGTGCAGGGCGATGCAACCCCGCAGGAGCTGCAGATCGACGAGGTCAACACGGGCATCTACGCCTTCGACGGCGCCGCGCTGCTGGCTGCGCTGCCGCGGCTGAGCGCCGAGAACGCCCAGGGCGAGCTCTACCTGCCGCAGGCCCTGGACATCCTGCGTCAGGACGGTCAGGCCGTCGCTGTCCACGTCGTGGAGGACGAGCGCCTCGTGCTCGGGATCAACGATCGCGTGGCGCTCGCCGAAGCTCGCGCGATCGCGCAGCGTGCAATATGCGAGGCGCACATGCGTGCGGGCGTGAGCATCGTGGACCCGGGATCGACTCTGATCGACGTGGACGTGGAGATCGGGCAGGACGCCGTGATCGAGCCGGGCACGCACCTGCGCGGGCGCACCGTCGTCGGCGAAGGCGCGGTCGTGGGCCCGCACGTAAGCGCGATCGACTCGCAGATCGGCTCGCACGCGCGGGTGCGGGTCGCGTGGCTGGAGCAGGCGCAGGTCGGACAGGGCGCGAGCGTGGGCCCGTTCGCCTACCTGCGACCCGGCGCGGCGCTGGGCCAGGGCTCCAAGGTCGGCACCTTCGTCGAGGTCAAGAACTCCCAGATCGGCGACGGGGCCAAGATCCCCCATCTCTCCTACATCGGCGACGCCGACGTCGGGCAGGGCAGCAACCTCGGCGCATGCACGGTCACGGCCAACTACGACGGCCGCGAAAAGCACCGCACCGCGATCGGCCAGGGCGTGCGCGGCGGGGTCGACACCACCTTCGTGGCGCCGGTCAGCGTCGGTGACGGCGCCTACACGGCCGCGGGCTCTGTGATCACCGAGGACGTGCCCGCGAACGCGCTTGCGATTGCGCGCGCGCGGCAACGCAACGTCGCGGACTACAATCCCTCGCGATGAGCAGCGCGATCGACACGCGCGAGACGCTCGCCACGAGCCTGCCGATTGATTACAACAAGCGGCTGATGCTCTTCGCGGGCCGGGCCAGCCCGCAGCTTGCGGTCGATATCGCAGGCAAGCTGAACGTCGACCTGGGCCCGGTGACGCTGAAGACCTTCTCCAACGGCGAGGTCTACTGCCGCTACGAGGAGTCGATCCGGGGTGCCGACGTCTTCATCGTGCAGTCGATCTGCGGCAACGCGCAGACGGGGGTGACCGCCAACGACTCCCTGATGGAGCTGCTGCTGATGATCGACGCCGCCGTGGGCGCCTCCGCGCACCGGGTGATCGCCGTCACACCGTGGCTTGGATACTCGCGCCAGGACAAGAAGTCCGCGCCCCGGGAGCCGATCTCCGCACGCCTGGTTGCGCGCATGCTGGAGTCCGCCGGCGCCGACAGGGTGCTGACGATGGACCTGCACGCCGGCCAGATCCAGGGCTTCTTCTCAAAGCCGGTCGACCACATGACCGCGCTGTTCATGCTCACCCGCTACTTCGCCGACCTCGGGCTCTCCGACCTGGTCGTCGTGGCGCCCGACGCAGGCAGGGTGAAGCTGAACACGAAGTTCGCTTCCAAGATCGGCGCCGAGCTGGCGATCCTCTCCAAGTCCAGGCCCGCCCAGGAAGTGGCCGAGATCGGCTACGTGATCGGCGATGTGAAGGGCAAGACAGCGGTGATCGTCGACGACATGATCGACACCGCCGGCACGCTGAAGGCGGCCGCCCACACCGTGCTGGAGGCCGGCGCGAGCTGCGTATATGCGGCCGCGACCCACGCGGTGCTCTCAGGCCGCGCATTCGAGAACCTGCAGGATGCGGGCTTCAAGGAGATCGTCGTGACCGACACGATCCCGATCAGCGCCGACCACCCGAGCAACCTCCGCGTGCTGCCCTGCGCCGAGCTGCTGACCGACTCGATCAGGCGCATCTTCATCGACGACTCGGTCAGCGAAGTCTTCGGCGGCGAGAACCAGCTCTTCTGACGACTGCTAGAGTCCTCGCCCCGAATGGCTGCCGATCGATCCAATCTGACAGTGCACAGCCGCGAGCCCGACGGCTCGCGCGCCGTGCGCCGCCTGCGCCGCAGCGGCCGGGTTCCCGGGGTGCTCTACGGCGGCGACGGCGAGGCGCTGAGCTTCGACGTCGACGCGCGCGAGCTCAGGCACGCGCTCGCCGCCGCCGGCGCCGTGCTCGACCTCAGCATCGACGGCGCCACGGCGAGCCCCGTCGTGCTCAAGGAAGCTCAGCGCGACCCCGTGCGCGGCGAGACCACCCACGTGGACCTGCTGCGCGTGAGGCTCGACACCAAGATCCACGCGGTCGTGAGCCTCGAGCTGACCGGCACCGAGGATGCTCCCGGCGTAAAGCAGGGGGGCGTGCTGGAGCACGTCACGCGCGAGGTCAACATCGAGGCGCTGCCGACTTCGATCCCGGAGTCGATCCTCTTCGACGTCGGCGCGATGGAGATCGGCGAGACGGTCACGCTCGCGTCGGTGAGTGCGCCGGAGGGCGTGAGCGTGCTCGACGACCTCGAGGCGGTCGTGGTGATCCTCTCGGCGCCGAGGCTGCAGAGCGAAGCCGAGTCGGAGATCGAGTCCGAGACCGGCTTGGTGGGCGAGCAGGCCGCCGGCGAGTCCGGCGCAGGCGATTCGGAGTCCTCGGGCGGACAGGAGTAGCTCCTGCGCCGTTTCTTGGCGCCCGCCCGCCCCGCCCGCCCTGCAGCCGTCGATTGGCTGATCGTAGGCCTGGGCAATCCGGGCCGCGAGCACGAGGGCACGCGCCACAACGTCGGGTTCGTGGTCGCCGAGGAGCTGGCGCGTCGCTGGAATCTCCCCAAGCCCAAGGACCGCTTCAAGGGGCGGATCGCCGAGGGCCGCGCGGGCGCGCCGCCTGGCGCATCGCCGCCCGGCCAGGCCTCTGCGCGCCCGCCGCGGGTCGCCGTGCTGCGCCCGCAGACCTACATGAACGACGCCGGCCGCTCCGCCGGTCCGGCGCGCGGCTCCTACAAGCTGCCGATCGAGCGCGTGCTCGTGCTTCACGACGAGATCGACCTGCCCTTCGGCGAGATCCGGGTGCGCCAGGGCGGGGGCCTTGCCGGCCACAACGGCCTGAAGTCGCTGCGCCGCGAGCTCGGCGGGCCCGACTTCTGGCGCGTGCGCATCGGCGTCGGCCGGCCCGACTCCACCGACCCTGAGATCGTCGCCTCCTACGTGCTCTCACGCTTTGCCGAGAGCGAGGGCGAGGTGGGCGCGCTCGTGCAACGCGCGGCCGACGCTGCCGAAGCGGTGCTGCTCGGAGAAGCGCAGCAGTAGCGATGGCGGCCCTGCGCGCGCTTCTAGGCCTATTCGAGCAGGACCCGGCCGCGGAGCGGCTGCGCTGCCAAGGCGGACGAGCCTTCGTCTCCACGGCGCTGCGCCCGTACGCGATCGCGGCGCTCGCCGACGCGAGCGATCGCGCCACGCTCGTGGTCGTCGGCGACGACCGCGCCGCCCGCGACCTCGCCGGCGACCTGCGCGCCTGGCTCTCGCCCCGGCTCGTGCGCTGGTATCCCTCCCGCGGGGTCGCCTACGAGTCGCACCTGCGCCCGCCGCCGCACCTGGTCGGCCTGCGGGTCGCTGCGCTCGACGCGCTGATGGACCCGCGGCGGGCCGGTGAGGGTGGGGGGGCTCCGGTGGTAGTGATCAGCGCCGCCGCGCTCTCGGAGAAGGTCCCCGACCCCGAGCTTCGCCCGCACTCCTTCACGCTGCGCGTGGGCGAGCTGCTCGATCTGCACGAGTGCGCCAAGGAGCTCGCCGATGCCGGCTACGAGCGCGTTGACCAGGTGGCCGAGCGCGGCCAGTTCGCGGTGCGGGGCGAGATCCTCGACGTATTTCCCGCGACCGAGGAGCGCGCGATCCGCGTGGACATGTTCGACGTCGAGATCGAAACGCTGCGGTGGTTCTCGACGTTCACGCAGCGCTCGCTCGGCGACGTGGAGCAGGTCGAGATCGCGCCCGCCGCCGAGCTTGCCCCCGAGCACCGGGAGCTGGCGGAGATCGCGGCCGCCTCCGGAGAGCTTGCGGCGGGCGCGGAGGGAGAGAGCAGGCTTGACATCGCCGAGCTGCTCCCGGTAGAGCGCTTCAGGGACCTGCTCGACCTGGCGGGCGAGCAGACGCAGGTGATCCTGGCCGCCGAGGAGGAACTGGCCCCCGCGCTCAGCGACCACTGGGGAGACGTCTGCGCGGCCTTCCACGACGAGGATGCCCATCACCTCTACGTAAAGCCGGAGCAGGTGCAGGCTGCGCTCGCGGCCCGCGCGCGCGTGGCGCTCTCGAGCATCGCCGGCGACCAGGAGCTGCAGCTGCGCGCCCA
Organism: uncultured Actinomycetota bacterium; assembly: GCA_963725915.1. Classification (GTDB taxonomy): domain Bacteria; phylum Actinomycetota; class Thermoleophilia; order Solirubrobacterales; family Solirubrobacteraceae; genus Palsa-744. Next base: position 115,852 of record CAVSAL010000002.1, read on the forward strand.
GAGCGCCGACACCGCGGCGCGCTCGCTGGCGGAGGCCGAGCCGGAGCTCGAGCGGCTGCTGCGCTCCGGCTACCGCACGGTGGTCGCCTTCCCGCGCCACGGCGAGGGCGAGCGCGTGGCCTACAACCTCGGCCGCGTCAAAGCGCAATGGTTGGGGGAGGGCACCGACTCCGCCCACGCCCCGCCGGAGGCGACGCTGCGGTTCGCGGTGGCCTCGTTGCGCGAGGGCTTCATCGCGCCTCAGCTGAAGCTCGCCGTCTTCCCGGAGCATCGGCTCCTGCGGCGCGCCCGCGACCCACGCGGCGCGCGAGCAGCGCCCTCGCGCCGCGGCGTGCTGCGCTCGTTCACCGACCTGCGCACCGGGGACATCGTCGTCCACGAAGACCACGGCGTCGCGCGCTTCGCCGGCTTTGAGACGCGCACCGTCGCCAGCGTCACGCGCGACTACCTCTACCTCGAATATCAGGGCGACGATCGCGTCTACGTCCCCACCGACCAGCTGGCGAAGATCTCCCGCTACCTCGGCGCCGGCGGTGAGAATCCGGTGCTCTCAAAGCTCGGAGGCTCGCGCTGGGAGACGATGAAGGCACGCGCGCGCCGGGCGGCCCAGGAGCTCGCGGGCGAGCTGCTGAACCTCTACGCCGAGCGGGCGCGCCGCACCGGCTTCGCCTTCGATCCGGACTCCGACTGGCAGCGCGAGTTCGAGCAGAGCTTCCCGTTCGCCGAGACCCCCGACCAGCTCGAGGCGATCGAATTGGTCAAGGCCGACATGGAGTCGCCGCGGCCGATGGACCGGCTCCTCTGCGGCGACGTCGGCTACGGCAAGACCGAGGTCGCGCTGCGCGCCGCCTTCAAGGCCGCAAGCCAGGGCAAGCAGGTGCTGATGCTCGTCCCCACCACGATCCTCGCCCAGCAGCACTACGGCACCTTCGCCGAGCGGATGGCCGACTATCCGATCGAGATCGAGCACGTCTCGCGCTTTCGCAGCGCCGCCGAGCAGCGCGAGGCGATCGCCGGCTTTGCCGCCGGCAAGGTGGACATCCTGATCGGCACCCACCGGGTGCTCTCGCGCGACGTGCGCGCGAAGGATCCTCGGGCTCGTGATCGTGGACGAGGAGCAGCGCTTCGGGGTCAAGCAGAAGGAGCTGCTGCGAGCGCTGAAGCTGCGGGTGGACGTGATGGCGATGTCGGCGACGCCGATCCCGCGCACGCTGCAGATGTCGCTGGCCGGGCTGCGCGACATCTCGGTGATAGAGACGCCGCCGGAAGGCAGGCGCCCGGTGCGGACCTACGTCGGCGAGTACGACGAGGCGCTGCTCAAGCGCGCGATCGAGCGCGAGAGGAGCCGCGACGGGCAGGCCTTCTTCCTGCACAACAGGGTCGAGTCGATCGATGAGACGGCCGAGCGGCTGCGTGCGCTCTGCCCCGGCGTGCGCTTCACGGTCGCCCACGGCCAGATGGCCGAGGGCGAGTTGGAAACAGTGATGATGGGCTACCTGCGCGGCGAGGCCGACGTGCTGGTGTGCACCTCGATCATCGAGTCGGGCATCGACATCCCGCAGGCCAACACGCTGATCGTCGAGCACGCCGACGCCTTCGGGCTGGCGCAGCTCTACCAGATCAGGGGCAGGGTGGGGCGCAGCCGCGAGCGCGCCTACGCCTACCTGCTCTACGACTCCGCGGAGGCGCTCACAGCCGAAGCGGCGCAGCGGCTGGCGGCGCTCTCCGACCACACCGAGCTCGGCGCCGGCTTTCGGATCGCGATGCGCGACCTGGAGATCAGGGGCGCGGGCAACCTGCTCGGAGACGAGCAGTCGGGTCACGTGGCCGCGCTCGGCTTCGAGCTCTACATGCAGATGCTCGACGAAGCGGTGCGGCAGGCCGATCTGCGCGATGACGCAGACGGGCAAGAAGCACCCGAGCCGGTCCGTCTCGACGTCAACGTTGACGCCTACGTGCCCTCCGACTACATCCCCTACGAGCAGGCCAAGATCGAGGTCCACCGCCGGATCGCGGGCGCGCTGGAGGTGGCCGAGGTGCAACGTCTGCGCGAGGAGCTGGAGGATCGCTTCGGCCCGGTGCCGCAGCCGCTTTCCAACCTGCTCGCGCTGCAGCGGGCGCGCATCAAGTTCGGCCAGGCGGGCGCGCGGGCGGTCAGCTTCAAGGGGGAGCGGCTGGCGGTCAGCCCGATCGAGCTCGACTCCGCCCGCGCGCGGCGCCTGCGAGAGCAGCTGCCGCAAGCGCTCTACGAGTCGGGCAGATCCCAGGTGTCGGTGCGCGTTGCGCGCGACGACGAGCGCCGCTTCCAGACCGTCGTGGAGACGGCCGACGCCGTGCTGGCGCTGACGCGAGAGGGGGCCGATTGAGGGTGCGATGGAGAACCGCACCACACGCCTGCGCGTTTCCGCTACTATGCCCACCTCGATGAGGAGAGTGACGAAGTCAATCTCGGCGCTTGGCGCCGTTTTCTTTGCCGCAGCGGGGATCGCCGCGTGCGGCGGCGGTGTCCCCGGCAACGCCGTGGTGTCGGTCAACGGCACTCCGGTGGCCAAGAGCACCTTCGAACACTGGCTGAACATCGTCGCCTCCTCCAGCTCGGCGAGCACCGGCGCCAAGGCGGTAGTGCCCGACCCGCCCAGCTACAGCGCCTGCATCGCGCATCTGCGCTCCACGCAGCCCAAGCCCGCCAAGGGCCAGACCGCTCCAAGCGAAGCGCAGCTCAAGGCGGAGTGCGAACAGCAGTACACCACTTACAAGAACAGCGCGCTGAGCTTCCTGATCCAGTCCAACTGGATCATCGGCCAGGCCGAAGAAATGAAAATCTCGGCAAGCACGGCGGAAGTCGAGAAGAAGTTCGACGAACTCAAGAAACAGCAGTTCCCCAAGCAGGCCGAATACGAAAAGTTCCTCAAAGACACGGGCTTTACGACCTCGGACCTGCTGCTGCGAGTGAAGGTGCAGAGCGTGCTCTCGCCCAAGATCGAGCAGAAGGTGGAGAAGGAAGCAAAGAAAGACGTCACCAAGGCCGAAGCGGAAAAGTACTTCAAAGAACACCAGACGCTCTACGGCCAGCCCGAACGGCGCAACCTGCTGATCGTGCTGACCAAGACCGAAGCGCAGGCCGCGAGCGCCAAGAAAGAAATCGAATCCGGCAAAAGCTTCGCGAGCGTCGCCAAGGCGCACTCGATCGACCCGGTCAGCAAGGCCAAAGGCGGGGAACTGCCGGATGTCGAGAAGGGCCAGGAGGAGAAGGCGCTGAGCGAAGCCGTCTTCTCCGCGAAACTGCACACCCTCAGCGGCCCGGTCAAGACGCCCTTCGGCTACTACGTCTTCGAAGTCACCAAGACCCTGCCGGCCTCCCAGCAGTCCTTCTCAAAGGTCGAATCCTCGATCAAGCAGCAGCTCGGCGGCGAACGCCAGCAGAAGGCGCTCGCCGCCTTCGTGAAGGAATTCAAGAAGCGCTGGCAGGCCAAGACCGAATGCAAGTCGGAATTCATGGTCGAACTCTGCAAGGGCTACAAAGCCCCGAAGACGACCACGCCCACCACGACGGCACCGACGAGCAAAGTCAGCTCGAGCACCTCGAGCAAGACCAAATAGCTCCCGCACAGTCGCGGTCGATAGTCTTCACGCGTCGATGAGCGGCATCGAGAGAGTTCACGCACGCCAGATCCTCGACAGTCGAGGAAATCCGACCGTGGAGGTCGAGGTCGCGCTGCGCTCGGGCGCCCAGGGCCACGCTGCGGTCCCGTCAGGCGCCTCGACCGGCGAGTTCGAGGCGACCGAGCTGCGAGACGGTGGGCAGCGCTGGCAGGGCAAGGGAGTCACGCGCGCGGTCGCGAACGTCAACGGCGAGATCGCCGCGGCCGTCTGCGGTCTGGATGCCGCAGATCAGCAGGGCCTCGACGAGGCGCTGATCGCGCTCGACGGCACCCCCGGCAAGTCCCGCCTGGGCGCCAACGCCGTCCTCGGCGCATCGCTTGCCGCCGCCCACGCTCAGGCGGCCGAGGAGGGTGTGCCGCTTTGGCGCTACCTCGGCGGCGAGGAGGCGAGGGTGTTGCCGGTGCCGATGATGAACGTGCTCAACGGCGGCGCGCACGCGGACAACAGGGTCGACTTCCAGGAGTTCATGATCGTGCCCTGCGGCGCGGAGAGCTTCTCGGAGTGTCTGCGCGTCGGCGTCGAGGTCTTCCATGCGCTGGGGCGCACGCTGCACGAGCGCGGCCTTGGCACCGCGGTCGGCGACGAGGGCGGCTTTGCGCCCGATCTGGGCTCAAACGAGGAGGCGCTGCAGGTCGTGATCGCGGGCATCGAGGCCGCGGGCTATGAGCCTGGCCAGGACGTCTGCATCGCGCTCGATCCGGCCACCAGCGAGTTCTGCCGCGACGGCGCCTACGTGCTCGAGCACGAGGGGCGTACGCTCTCGCCATCGCAGTTGACCGACTACTGGCAGCAGATTGCCGCGCGCTATCCGGTGATATCGATCGAGGACGGCATGGCCGAGGAGGACTGGGACGGCTGGGCGCAGCTCACGCAGCGGATCGGCGAGCACCTCCAGCTGGTCGGCGACGACATCTTCGTAACCAACACCGAGCGCCTGAGCAGGGGCATCGAGCTTGGCGTCGCGAACTCGATCCTGATCAAGGTCAACCAGATCGGGACGCTCACCGAGACGCTCGCTGCCATCCGGATGGCCCAGCAGGCCGGCTACACGGCGGTGATGAGCCACCGCTCGGGCGAGACCGAGGACGTGACGATCGCCGACCTGGCCGTGGCGACCGGCTGCGGCCAGATCAAGACCGGCGCGCCCTCGCGCTCTGACCGCGTAGCCAAGTACAACCAGCTGCTGCGGATCGAGGAGCAGCTCGGCGCAGACGCGCAGTTCCCCGGCCGCTCGGTCTTTCGCAGCTAGCGCGGACACGCGAGCGCGCGGGCGTCGCCGTGCGGGCGCCGGCAGCCGTGAAGGAGCTTGGGCCTGCGGCGCGAATGCGTGAGGATGCCGCGCTCCAAGAAAGGCCGCCGCGCCGCCGGCCTGCGCTTCGACAGGGTGGGTCGCCTTGCGATGCTCGCGCTCGTGGTCGCCCTGGTCGGGCTCTACGTGCGCTCCGGCGTCTCGCTGTGGAGCGCCTGGAACGCCTCGCGGGCGGACAGCGCGAAGGTGCTCTCGCTGGAAGCTCAGAGCAAGCAACTGAAGCAGCAGCATTCGCAGCTGCAGCAGCGGTGGGCCATCGAAGCGGCTGCCAGGCGTCTGGGCATGGCCCACGACGGCGAGAAGGCCTACGTGATTCGCGGGCTGCCGGATAACTGAAGCTCTGAAGCGCGAGCCGACTGCTAGCCTCGCGCCGCAGTGGATCTCACGCGGGCGATCGAACAGTGGCGCGAAGGCGAACGGCGCCTGCAGGCGGCCGCGCCCGATCGCAAGCCGACGCTCGAGCGGATCTCCACCACGCTCGTGGGCGAGTTGCGCAGGCGCCTAGGCGGCCGCTTCACCGCCGCCGAACTGGCCGACCTCTACGCGCGCGGCACCTCCTGGTGCCTGCAGAGCGCGATGGCGATCGCCCCCGAGGACCCGTGGGCGTGGGACTCCGGCGTGGTCGTGGACGCAGCTTTCGGGCGCTACCTTCGAGAGTCCGCAGACTACGCCGGCGGCCGGCATCGGCCGCAGGATTAGACGGCCGTTTAGGAGTCTTCGTCGCGGATGCGGCGGATCACTATCTGGTCCTCTTGCACCTCGACCTCGATCGGCCGGTGTCCTGCCCAGTGCTCTGCGTAGATCGGGTCGTCCTGGATCGCGGGATCGAGCCAGAGGCCGTAGCCCTCTTCGCCGTGATCGAAGGTGCCTTCGAGCACCGCGCTCTCGCGCGCACCCGACTTGCGCCCGCGTCCGCCCCGGCGTCCGCGTCTGCGGCGGGCGGGCGCCTCCTCGTCCTCATCTGAATCCTCGTCCTCATCGGACTCCTCCGCGGCGGCCTTCGCGCGCCGCTCTGCCGCCGCCTTGGCACGCTTCTCGGCGGCCGCCTTGGCCTTCTCTTCCTTGGCGGCCTTCTCGCGCTCTGCCTGCAGCGCAGCGGCCTCGAGCTCGGCGGCGATCAGCGCGTCGTCCTCGGCGCGCATGTCGAAGTCCTCGGTCAGCTCCGCGCCGCCCTCGCCGGCCTCGCTCTCATCCAGCGCGTTCTGGCGCTTGAACTCGGCGATGTCCTGGCCGGAGACCTCGAGTCTGATGTGCGATCCAGGCGTCGGTGCGGCCTTGGCGGACCCAGCTCCGGATTTGGTTGAGGTGCGGGCGCAGGGACTTACGAGCCATGGACGGCTCGGGAGACTAGCGCATAGGGAGCCACGCGTGCCGCCCACGCATGTGCGTCGATCGTTTGTTCAGATTATGCTTGGCGGCAGCAGGCACGTTTCGCGCCCGTCTGCGCATCGCCGATCCCGAAAGGCAGGGCCCATACATGCTGGTCCTCACGCGCAAGTCAAACCAGAGCATCATGATCGGCGACGACGTCGAGGTCACCGTGCTCTCGGTGATGGGCGACAAGGTTCGGATCGGCATCCAGGCGCCCGGCGACGTGCCCGTGTTCAGGACCGAGATCTGATCCGGAGATCCGCCGCGGCGAAGGCGAGGGGCTCGGCGGCGGCCCCGACGAGCAGGACGCGCAGGCCGAGGTGGACGAGGCGCTGCGCGAGCTGGGCGGGGGCGAGCCGGGCCAGTAGGGGATCGGCTGGCCTGCCGCGGCCGGTCGGGCCTGCCGCGGCCGGTCGGCACGCTGCCGTGCGGCCAGTCGAGCGCGGGTCGGTCAGTCCAGCAGCAGGTACAGCGAGGCGAACATCGCCACGGTCACGACCACCGCGGTCGCGATCAGGGTCAAGACCAGCAGCACGAAGCGCAGCGAGCCGCGCTTGTGCAGGCGCTCGCGCTCGCGCTCGCGCATCCGTCGCTCGGCGGTGCGAAGCCGCGAGGCGCGCAGGTGGCGCTCGCGCGAGATCTCCGCGGCGAACGCTCGCTCCAGCTCGGCGGGGCTGCGGCGCATCCTCATGTGCGCATCCCGGCCATCTCGATCGTGCTGTCCATCGCGCTGCGTGCCCTAGGCGACGCGGGCCTTGCCCTCGGCGCGCTCGTAGACCTCGACGAAGCGCATGTAGTTCTCGGCGATCTGCTGCGCGCCGGTCATGCGTTCGATCTTGCCGTTGACGTAGGCCTTCAGCGGGTTCCACCAGATCGAGCGGCCGATCGCAAAGCCGATGAAGCCGTTGACCGGCGCCGCTTGCGTAAGCCAGTGGTCAACCTTGGCGTCGTCGGCGCCGCGGCCGAGCACGACGCAGGCGACGCCGTCGCGACCGCCGCAGCGGGCCTGGGCGACGAGCCTCTCGCAATCGGCGCGCGCCTCCACGCCCTCGATCTTCCAGATGTCCACCTCGATGCCGGCGTCCTGAATCTCGGCGATCGCCTGGCGCATCAGCTCCGGTCGCAGCTGCGCGTCATAGCGCTCCGTGTCGCCGCCCACCTGCTCCAGCTGAGCCGGCTCGGCGGGCACGAGCAGCTCGAAGAGGAACTTGCGCTCGCGCTGCGTCAGCCAGTCGGAGAGGCGCTTGAGCTTGGCCAGTTGATCGTCGTTCTGTGCCCGGTCGCCGGCGGGGTTGTAGCGCACGAGCACCTTGGAGAAGTCGGGGTCACAGCGCTCGATGTGCGCACCGAAGTCCTCTCCGTACTCGAAGTCGAAGACGTTCTGACCGGAGCGCTCGACCGGCATCGCGACCTTCAGGCCGCGCTCGCGCGCCTCCTGCGGCACGGTGCCGCCGAACTGCTCGTCGACGAGCACGCCGGTGATCTGCGGCTTGGCGCCGCCGGCGACCGCCTGCATCATGCCCTCGAAGATGAGGTGCTTGGCGTCGGCGATCATCGCGGTCTGCTCGGGATCGGGGGCGCCCTCGATCCCGAAGAACTTCTTCTGGAAGGAGCCGCGGTGGTCGAAGGCCAGAATGTAGAGCTTTTGGTCGTAGCCGCGTTGCATCGATCGGTATCCTTTGACGGTCGCTGCCGCTGCCTGGAGCTCAGAGTCGCCGCCGGCGCGGCGTGTTGGCGATGACGGTCCCAAGGACTCTACCGGTCGAGGGCTCTCGCGAGGCGGATGCCGGGCCTAGAATGGCTTCAAGATGTCCTCTGGTGCCGATCTCTTCATCGTCTGCCGGCAGTGCGGCTCGGAGGTCAGCCCCTACATAACGGAGTGCCCGTACTGCGGGCATCGGCTGCGCCGGCGCGCGCCGAAGCTGCCCAAGGAGCGGCCGCAGATGTCGCGGCCGGAAGGCTCCGGGGTCGCGCGCCTGCGGCGGCCGGTTGCCTTCATCGGCGCGGGCGTGGACTCGCGGCCCTACGCGAGCATCGCGCTCGTCCTGATCGCGTGCGGGATGTGGGTCGCGACCACGAGTGGGTTCGTCTCGCCGGCCAAGCTTGCGATCGAAGGGCCTCTGCACGGCCAGTGGTGGCGGCTGCTCAGCAGTCAGTTCCTCTACGCAGACGGCGTCTATGCCTTCGTGGCGCTGCTCGCGGTCGCGGTGTTCGGCTGGCTGCTGGAGCGCCGCCACGGGCATCTGGTCGTGATCGCGCTCTTCCTCGGCGCGGGTGTGAGCGGCGCGCTGGTCGCCGAGGCGGTGTTCGCCTACCCGGTCGTCACCGGCGGCAACGCCGGCGCGCTGTGCCTGATCGCGGCTTGGGCCGCCCCCGACCTGCGCGCCGCGCGGGGGCGCGAATGGTACGAGGGCGACCTGCTCGGCGCCGCGGCGATCGCGGTTGCGCTGCTTGCGATGCCCTTCGCGCGCGCCGAGGCCAACTGGCTTGCGGGCGTGGTGGGAGCGGCCTTCGGACTCGTGCTCGGGTTCGGCCTCACGCGCGTGCGCTCGGCATCGGAGATCTGAAAGCGCGCGCCTGACGCTGGCCGCCGCGCGCGCGGGCGTTGCCGTCCCCGCGGCCACCTTCGCCGCCTATCATCAGTCCTCGTCAACCAGCGCGAGAGGAGCAGCCTGCATGAACGTCCGCTTCCTTGGACATGCCGCGTTCGAGCTCACAGACGGCGACACGACGGTCCTGATCGACCCCTTCCTCACCGGCAACCCGAAGGCCGCCGTGGCGGCTGAGGATCTCGCCGCGGACGCGATCCTGCTCACGCATGGGCACGGCGATCACATCGGAGACACGGTCTCGATCGCCAAGCGCACGGGCGCGGAGGTGGTCGCGATCGTGGAGATCGCAGGCGAGCTTGGAGGCGCAGGCGTGGAGGAGGTCCACGACCCCAACCTCGGCGGCACCGTCGAGCTGCCCTGGGGCTCGGTCAAGCTCGTGCCCGCCTGGCACACCTCGACCACGCCGAGCGGGACCGTGAACACGCCTGCGGGCCTGGTCGTGAAAATCGGCGGCAAGACGATCTACCACCTCGGCGACACCGCGCTGTTCTCCGATCTGGCGCTGGTCGGCAGGCGCGATCCGATCGACCTTGCGCTGATCTGCATCGGCGGTCACTACACGATGGACCGTCACGACGCCGTGGAGGCCGCGAAGCTGATCGGCGCGCGCCAGGCGATCCCCTGCCACTACGACACCTTCCCGCCGATCGAGACCGACGCGCAGGCGTTCAAGGCGGACGTGGAGGCGGCCTGCGAGACGCAGGTCGTGGTGCTGGCGCCGGGCGAGAGCCACACGCCATGACCCACGCGGTCGTCCTGATCGAGGCAGAGCGGGATGCGCTTGGCGGCCTGGGCGGCGAGCTGGCCGATCTTGCCGGCGTGGCGGAGGCCTATTCGGTCACGGGCACCTGGGACTTCGTAGCGATCGTGAGAGTCCCCGACCACGAGCAGCTCGCCGATGTCGTGACCGCCGGCATCAGCAAGCTGCCGGGGGTCGTGCGCACCCAGACGATGGTCGCCTTCGCCGCCTACTCCAAGCACGATCTGGAGGCGCTCTTCTCGGTCGGGGAGTGAGAAGGCCTCCGCGCGCCGCGGCGAGGACTGGCCGGCTGGCCAGGATTGCTGTAGTGTGGGCGAGGTGTCCGATGGCGAGGTCTCTGAGGTCACCGCGGAGCCCGGTCCTTCGCTGAGCGAGCGGGAGGACTTCCGCGCCACCAGCGACCCGGCGTTGCAGGAGTCGGCGCAGCGCGGCAGCGCCGAGTCTGCTCGACTATCGGGCGCTCTACTCGCTGTGGGAGCGCCAGCAGTGGGCCGTGGGCGATCTCGACTTCAGCCTTGACCGCATCGACTGGCACGAGCGCATCGAGGCCGAGGAGCGCTACGCGCGGATGTACGGGCTGAGCTCGTTCTTCGTCGGCGAGCAGCGCGTGGCGGCCGAGCTCGGGCCGATGATGTGGGCCTGCCCGCAGGAGGACATGAGGATCTTCCTGTGCACCCAGATCGCCGACGAGGCGCGCCACGTGGCGTTCTTCGATCGTTTCTACTCGGAGGTCGGCGTGCTGGAGGCGAACGAGCTCGACGGGCGCCTGCAGGAGACCAGCGAGCACCTCAATCCCGAGTTCGGAGTGCTCTTCGACGAAATGCTGCACCGGCGCGTGGAGCGACTGGCACACGAGCCGCAGGACACCGAGGCGCTCGTGGAGGCGGTCACGATCTACCACATGGTGATCGAGGGCATGCTCGCGCTCACCGGCCAGCACTTCATCATCTCCTACAACGAACGGGTCGGCACGTTGCCGGCCTTCGTGGAGGGGTTCACCAACGTCGCCCGCGACGAGCACCGCCACGTCGCCTTCGGCGCGCGCTTCCTGAAGGACATGGTCGCTCGCGAGGATCGCTATCGCGTCGCGATCCAGCGCACGCTGGCCGAGATCGCGCCGGCGGCGGAGGGGGTGCTGCGGCCGAAGTGGATCGACGAGTCCGAAGAGGACGCGGAGATCTTCGGGGTGCGGGTCTCGGAAACCAGGGCGTTTGCAGCAAACGCGCTGCAGCGGCGCCTGAAGGTCATCGGCCTGGGCTGAGGATCAGCCGCCGGCGCCGGCTGGGGCGGCCGCTTCTTCTTCGCCGGCCGGCGGTGCGGTGGTCCCGCCCGCCTGCGTGGGTGTCACGACCGGGGAGGCAGGCTCGCTGCTCGGCGCGCTCGCAGTGCTCGAGGTCGCGGCGCTGGTCGTGGTGGTTGTGCTCGTGGACGTCGTGGTGCTGCTCGGCAGCTGGGTGGTTTCGGTCACGACCTCGGTCGCGGGCGCTTGCGTTTCGCTTTGAGCGCTCACGGTCGTTTCGGCCTCAGTGGAGGAGCTGGTCGTGGTGGCGGCCGAGACCGTGGTCGAGGTGCTCGCGAGCACGCTCGCCTTGCCCGCGCCGTGCGGGTCCTTGCCGTGGATGCGCGCGGCGTGCGCGGCGCTGCCGGTCACGCGATCGGAGCTGGTGGGCTGTGCGAGCGCACGCACGATCACGGGCGCAGCGGTAGCCGCGCCGGCGCTCGACCGGGAGGCGACGGCGGGCGCGTTGCGGTGGTGGCGGTGGCCGCCGACCGAACGGCCGGCCTCAACGGCTCCCGCGGTGACCAGCGCCGCGGCCGCGAGCCCGGCCACAGCCTTGGTTGCGATCGCGCCGACGCCCGCCGTCGCAAGGCCCCCGGCGGCGCTCGTGCCGCCCGCCGCGGCTCCAGCGCCCGCTCCGGCCCCACCGGCGACGTGGCTTGCGCCGGCGCCGATCTTGCTCGAGAGCAGTTTGCGCAGCAGCAGGGTCGCCCCGACTGGCATCACCGCGGCCAGCGCGGCGTTATTGCTCTTGAGCTGCTTGCGGAAGCTCTTGCAGCGCTCGCAGGAGCGCATGTGGCGCCTGGCCGGCGCGCTGGCCTTGCGCAGGCCCTCGGCGGCGTGCCCGAGCTCCAGGCGAACCTCCTCGCAGCTCAGCTGCCTGGCCTGCGCCGCCTCGGCGAGCGAGATCCGCGCGCGCACGAGCAGCGACTTCACCGACGGGATCGTCGTCTCCATCGCCTCGGCGATCTGGTCGTAGGAAAGCGCGTCGATCTCGCGCAACAGCAGCGCGGTGCGCTGGGTCTCGGGGAGCTGCTGGACGTCTTCGATCAGCTGGCGGAAGCTCTCGCGGCGCATCACCTTCTCGCCGGTGGAGATGCCGCCCTCGGCGAAGTGGATGTCCATCGAGTCCGACGCCGATCGCGCTCGGCTTGCGCAGGTGGTTGAGCGAGCGGTTGCGCGCGATCCGGTAGAGCCAGGGCCGCACGTTGATCTCGCGCTCGTCGGCGAGCATCGCGTTGTAGGCGGCGACGAAGACTTCCTGGAGCACGTCTTCGGCGTCCTCCTTGGAGCCGAGCATGTGCCGGCAGAAGCCAGCAGCCGCGCGTGATAGCGCGAGAACAGCGTTTCGAAGGCTGCGTGCTGGCCGCGGCGGGTCATGACGATCAGACGCTCGTCCGACTGCAATCTCAGCAGGGGCGATGGACCGCGGAGGGCGGGCATGGCTGCCGGCTTTAGTGCTGAGGCCTCCATATACGCCCTTTCGTGCTTACGGGCCGTCCACAGCTCTAGACACCGTAGCAGTGGCCAAGTTGCGTGCGTGGCGGTGCAGAGGGACGGAAATTGCGGAGATCGCCAGGCGCGCTCGCGCCCCGGATATCGGCTTGGATGTTTCTATCTTCTGTTTCGCCATAGCATTCGGCTTGCCCAGGTGGAGAAACTGGCAAAGTCGGCGGACTTAAAAGGCGTCGCCCTGCGAGGGCTTGTGGGTTCGAGTCCCGCCCCGGGCATCAGCGCGCTTCCCCGCCTTCGTTAGAGTCGCGGGCGCGATGGCTGCCGCGACAGATACAGAGAGCATCGCTTCGGCGGAGAGCTTCCATGGCGGCAGGCTGGTCGCCCGGCGCCTGAAGGCCCATGGCGTGAGCAAGCTCTTCACGCTCTCCGGCGGCCACATCTTCTCCATATATGACGGCTGCAGGACGGAGGGGATCGGGATCGTGGACGTGCGCCACGAGCAGACCGCTGCGTTCGCCGCCGAGGGTTTGGCGAAGGCGACGCGGGGGATCGGCGTCTGCGCGCTGACGGCCGGGCCGGGCATCACCAACGGGATGAGCGCGATGGCCGGCGCGCAGGCCAACCACTCGCCGATCTCGTGCTCGGCGGGCGCGCGCCGGCGCTGCGCTGGGGGTAGGGCTCGCTGCAGGAGATCGACCACGTGCCCTTCGTCGCGCCGCTGGTCAAGTCGGCGGCCACCGCGCAGAGCGCCGCGGAGATCCCGGGGCTGGTCGGCAGGCGATCCTGACCTCGCTTGCGCCGCACAGCGGGGCGACGTTCGTCGACTACCCGCTCGACCTCGTGTTCAGCGAGGCGCCGGAAGGCGAGCTGCGATGTGCTGCGGCCGGCGGCTCAGAGGGCCGACGGGGCGCTGATCGAGCGTGCCGGGGCACTGCTGGCGGGCGCCGAGCGCCCGGTGATCATGGCCGGCACCGGTCTCTACTGGGGTCGCGGCGAGCAGGAGCTGCTGGGGCTTGCCGAGACGCTGCGGATCCCGGTGTTCCTGAACGGCCTGGCCGCGGCTGCGTGCCCGCCGACCACGAGCTGTTCTTCTGCCGAGCGCGAAGCGCCGGGCTGCAGGGCGCCGACGTGGCGCTGGTGGTCGGCGTGCCGATGGACTTCAGGCTCGGCTTCGGGGCAGCTTCGGCGCCGGACACCGAGATCGTGGCGATCGACGTGGCCGAGCCGGAGCGGGCGCACCCGCGGGCGGTCCGGTCGACCTGGTCGGCGAGCTCGCCGGGACCCTGCGCGATCTGTGCAGCGCCGCGGGCGGCGCTGCACTGGGGAGCCGGGAGCTGGGTGAGCCGAGCTGCGCGAGGTCGAGACCGAGCGCCGGGAGGCCGAGCGTGCCGAGCTCGACGACGACCGCGCTGCCGCTTCACCCGATGCGGATCTACCGGGAGCTCGGGGAGGTGCTCGACAGCGGACGCGATCGTGATCGGCGACGGCGGCGACTTCGTCTCCTACGCGGGCAAGGTCGATCGACAGCTATAAGCCGGGCTGCTGGATGGACCCGGGGCCATTCGGCTGCCTTGGATCAGGGCCCGGGTATGCGATCGGCGCCAAGGTCGCGCAGCCCGACCGGCAGGTCGTGCTGCTCGCTGGGCGACGGGGCCTTCGGCTTTGCGGGGATGGAGTTCGACACGATGGCGCGGCACGGGCGTGAACGTGGTCGGCGGTGATGGGCAACAACGGGATCTGGGCGCTTGAGCAGCACCCGATGGAGTTCCTGTACGGCTACTCGGTGGCGGCTGAGCTGCGGCCTGCCACGCGCTATGACCAAGTCGTGCAGGCGCTCGGGTGCGACGGTGAGCTCGTCGAGCGGCCGGACGAGTTGAAGCCGGCGCTCGAGCGGGCGTTCGAGTCGGGCAGGCCGGCGCTCGTCAACGTGCTCACCGATCCGGAGGTCGTCTATCCGCGAAAGTCGAACTTGGCCTGAGCGGCGGGGGTGGGGCCGGGTGCGCGGCGGGGCGGCGCTTACCCGAGGCCTGCCAGGCGCAGGGCCCCGCCGCGCAGGATGTCGTGCTCTGAGACCTCGACCGCGGTGAGGTCAAAGGCGCCCATCGCCTCCGAGAGCAGGATCATGCCGGCAACGATCGTGGGGGCGCGGTCGGGGTGCAGGCCCGGCACCTGTCTGCGCCGATCTTCGGTCATGTTTGCCAGTCGGGAGAGGAGGTCTTCGACTGTGCCGCGTTGCAGCGGGTAGCCGTGGACCTTCGCGGGGTTGTAGGGGTCGAGCTCCTGGTCGATCGCCGCGGCAGAGGTGGCGGTGCCGGCAACCGCGATGCCGCGGCTCACCGACGCTCTGACCGGCGCGGGCAGGCCGGTGGCAAAGGTCTGTTGGACGTCGGCTTGCAGGGCGTGCAGCTCCTCCGCGAGTGGCGGGTCGGTGTGGATGTGGCGCTCGCTCATGCGCACGACGCCGGCTTGCAGCGAGGTGTGGAACGTGGGGCTGTGGTCGTGGCCGACGACGAACTCGGTCGAGCCTCCGCCGATGTCGATCACGACGCCGGGGTCTGCGCTGGGCGCGCGGTCGCTCATCGCACCGAGGAAGGTGAGTTGGGCCTCTTCATCGCCGGTGAGGACTTTTGCGTCCAGGCCGAGGGAGCGCACGCGCTCGCTGAACTGCGGGCCGTTGGCGGCGTCGCGGACGGCGGAGGTTAGGACTGCGAGGTTGCGCTCGCAGGCATGGACCTCGATCGCATCGCGGTAGCCGACGAGGACCTCGAAGGTGCGGTCGGCCGCGTCCTTGGAGAGGCTTCCTTGCGCGTCGACGCCGTGTCCGAGGCGCGTGACGGTTGAGCGGCGCTCCAGCTCGGTGACGCTCTGGGCGCTATGAACGTCGGCAACGAGCAGCCTGATCGAGTTGCTGCCGATGTCCACCACGGCGATGCGCATGGACGGCATCGTATGGGAGAGCGGGGGCCTGGCCATTGCTACAATGGGATGTCCGCCGCGGGGTGGAGCAGTCTGGTAGCTCGTCGGGCTCATAACCCGAAGGTCGCAGGTTCGAATCCTGCCCCCGCTATGGAGGAAAAGCCCCGCGACAGCGGGGCTTTTTTGTTGGGTGACCTAGCCGGGGTACGGTGCCATTGTTCCAATATCGTTCCAATTTGTTTTGGAACTCGGGGTGGCACGCAGGGTGGGACGATCGAACACGCGCCGTTGACCTTCCCTTTCTCGACTTTTTTGGAAGGAAAGATGATATCGTGAGCGACATGACCAAGCGCGAGCATCGAGAGCTGGTGGCCAGCTTCGTGACGCTGGATGACACGATCACGCGTGCCAGCAACGCGCTTTCCAACGGTGACGTCGCGGTGGTCGAGCGTGAGCTCGAGCAGGCGAAGCGAAGGGTCTGCGCAGATGCCCCCGCTCTCACCGTGCCCGAGGTGGCAGAGGGGCTCGGCGTGAGTCGTCCGACCGTGCGAAGCTGGATCGGGAAGGGACTCTTGGACGTGGTCGCGGATACCTCACCCCAGCGTGTGAGGTTCGCGAGCGTGCAGCAGCTCAAGGAGCGCCTGGGCAGGTTGCGCGCTCTGGCCAAGGATGAGCGCCGTTTCTCGCAGTTGCTACGGGAGGCCACTGACCAGCGGGCGCTGGAGCAGCCGGGAGCGCGGGAAGGCTTGCAGGACGCTCTTGCCGGCGACACCGTGGATCTCTGATCGGATCATGCGGCTCGGCTGATGGTGCCACGGTTCAGCGTCACCGTCGCGCGGCGCTGTGACCAACGCGTCAAAGCGCTGCGCGGCGAGGCCAAGAAGCGCTTCGATCGTGTCGTTGAGGAACTCCGCCATCGTGGGTGCGAGGCGGGCGGGATCCGTATGCGCGCCGACACGGGTGCAGACCACCGGGTGTGCGAGAGGCGCTTCTACCGCTTCTGGCGGATGCACCTAGTGTCCTGAGTCAGTAGTTCGTTCGCAATATGTTGCGAGCGTGTTGAGTATTTGCTCGGCGGTCTTGGTCCAGATGTAGGGGCGGGGGTTCTCGTTCCAGTGGGCGGTCCAGTCGCGGATGTCTTTGTTGAGCTCGGCGACGGAGCGGTGGGTGCCGCGTTTGAGCTTGCGGGAGGTAAGCTCTGCGAACCATCGCTCGACGAGATTCATCCACGAAGAGCCGGTCGGGGTGAAATGCAGATGGAATCGGGGGTGCGCAAGCAGCCAGCGCTTGATAGCCGGGGTCTTGTGCGTGGCGTAGTTGTCGAGGATCAGGTGAACGGCCAGCCCATCGGGAACATTGCCGTCGATCTTCTGGAGGAACTTCTTGAACTCGATCGCGCGGTGGCGAGAGTGCAGTGACTGGATGACCTTGCCCGTAGCTGTGTCCAGCGCCGCGAACAGGCTGCTCGTTCCGTGACGCTTGTAGTCGTGAGTGGCCCGCGCAGGGACACCAGGCAGGACAGGCAAGATCGGCTGAGAGCGGTCCAGAGCTTGGATCTGGCTCTTCTCGTCCACGCAGAGGACCAGTGCGCGCTCAGGCGGATCCAAGTAAAGCCCGACGATGTCCTTCACCTTTTCAACAAACAGAGGATCCTTTGAGAGCTTCCAGTGCTCCACACGGTGCGGCTGCAACCCAAAAGCCCGCCACACCCGTGAGATCGTTGACTGTGAAAGGCCAGTCCTAGCGGCCATCTGCCTCGTAGACCAATGCGTACCACCGTCGGGCGGAGCACTCTCCAGGGTCTTGACGATCACCTCTTCGACACGAGCGTCACTGACCGTCCTGGGCCGCCCCGGCCGCGGCTCGTCCACCAGCCCATCCAGCCGGTCAACCACAAACCGCTGCCGCCACTTCCCAACCGTCAACGCGCTCACCGCCAGCCGCGCGGCAACCTCCTTGTTGGAACGACCAGCAGCGCACTCCAGCACGATCGCAGAGCGCAACGCCAGCCCCTGCGCCGTCCGACGCCGACCAGCCCACCCCTGCAACTGCACACGCTCACCATCGGTGAGCTCCAACACCGCCTTGGGACGACCGCGAATAGTAGCCATCCCCACACAATACCACACTTATCCCACGAACTTACGACTCAGGACACTAGTGTCCTGAGTCAGTAGTTCGTTCGCAATATGTTGCGAGCGTGTTGAGTATTTGCTCGGCGGTCTTGGTCCAGATGTAGGGGCGGGGGTTCTCGTTCCAGTGGGCGGTCCAGTCGCGGATGTCTTTGTTGAGCTCGGCGACGGAGCGGTGGGTGCCGCGTTTGAGCTTGCGGGAGGTAAGCTCTGCGAACCATCGCTCGACGAGATTCATCCACGAAGAGCCGGTCGGGGTGAAATGCAGATGGAATCGGGGGTGCGCAAGCAGCCAGCGCTTGATAGCCGGGGTCTTGTGCGTGGCGTAGTTGTCGAGGATCAGGTGAACGGCCAGCCCATCGGGAACATTGCCGTCGATCTTCTGGAGGAACTTCTTGAACTCGATCGCGCGGTGGCGAGAGTGCAGTGACTGGATGACCTTGCCCGTAGCTGTGTCCAGCGCCGCGAACAGGCTGCTCGTTCCGTGACGCTTGTAGTCGTGAGTGGCCCGCGCAGGGACACCAGGCAGGACAGGCAAGATCGGCTGAGAGCGGTCCAGAGCTTGGATCTGGCTCTTCTCGTCCACGCAGAGGACCAGTGCGCGCTCAGGCGGATCCAAGTAAAGCCCGACGATGTCCTTCACCTTTTCAACAAACAGAGGATCCTTTGAGAGCTTCCAGTGCTCCACACGGTGCGGCTGCAACCCAAAAGCCCGCCACACCCGTGAGATCGTCGACTGTGAAAGGCCAGTCCTAGCGGCCATCTGCCTCGTAGACCAATGCGTACCACCGTCGGGCGGAGCACTCTCCAGGGTCTTGACGATCACCTCTTCGACACGAGCGTCACTGACCGTCCTGGGCCGCCCCGGCCGCGGCTCGTCCACCAGCCCATCCAGCCGGTCAACCACAAACCGCTGCCGCCACTTCCCAACCGTCGACGCGCTCACCGCCAGCCGCGCGGCAACCTCCTTGTTGGAACGACCAGCAGCGCACTCCAGCACGATCGCAGAGCGCAACGCCAGCCCCTGCGCCGTCCGACGCCGACCAGCCCACCCCTGCAACTGCACACGCTCACCATCGGTGAGCTCCAACACCGCCTTGGGACGACCGCGAATAGTAGCCATCCCCACACAATACCACACTTATCCCACGAACTTACGACTCAGGACACTAGATGAAGACGAGCAAACCAGCGAGCTGCTAGCGAACGCGCACGTGCCGATCGAAACGTGCGATGTCGTCAACGCCAATCTGCTCAAGACGACGATTGAGTTGATCGACTTCCGCAGCGGTGCCGAAGAGAGCCTCGATGGCGCACTCGCCGCGCTGGAGCGTGTCCAGGACGCCGCTGACAAAGAAGGTGCGCCCGTCACGCCGCGAGCCATCTACGTCGTCGAGCGCAGCAACCCGCCTCGTGGATCACACGACGACCCGCCCCCGGTAGCGATCTGGCGCCACCTACGCGAGCGAGGCGTTTCGGCCGATGAAATCGCGATCTTCACGGAAACCAAGACGCTCCCGGACGAGGCCGAGCGGGTCACAAGTCTCAGCAAGCTTGAGCCCAGATACCGCCACATCATCTTCAACCAGACGCTCCAGGAAGGCTGGGACGACCCCGAGGCGTACGTCTGCTACTTCGACGGCGTAACACGTTCTTTTCTGCGTATCCGTCAGATCGTGGGAAGGGTGCTCCGGCAGCCAAGAGCACAGCGATTTGCAGCAGAGGAGCTGAACACCGCGACCCTCATTCTGCAAACACCCGCAGCCGCGTACGAGACCGTTGTATCCGAGTTGCGCGCCGAGCTGCGGCTGTACGCGCCAGACGATGAACCGGCCTTTGCGACCATCCGGGTCAAGACCAGCAAGGAACCGCTCGACCCGATCCCAGTCAAGCGCAACGCAAAGAAACTCAGCCTGCCGCGGCGGGCGCTCAGCGCTCCGAGCATGATCAAGATCGAGCGCGATCTCAAGACTGCAGGGGAACGACCTTGGCCGCAGGCAGCACTGGAGGCGCCCGGCACCGGAAGGAAGGCCACCGTCTCGCTCACAGACGGAAGCGAGGCATATGAGTACATAGACGTGTTGCGTAGCGCGCGCACAAAGAATGGTCCGTTTCTACGGCGACGCATCCAGCAGCGAAACCGCACGTGCGCCAATGCGATCCATCCCGACTGGTGCCGCGGTCCGGCATTCGAGGAACTTGCCTGTCATGGGTCGCAGGCGCAGGAGGAGCTAACGACGCTGGCCGCCAACACCGTCGACTACTTCGAGGATCGCGTGGGATACGAGGACGATCCCGACCCCGAAAAGGCGACATGGTGGATCGACGAGTACCGGCCGCGCGGAAAGGACATGCACGACTTTGATCGCGCGGCTCATACTCAGTACTCAAAGGCAGACTTCAACCAGGACGAGCTGGCCTTCGCGCGCACCATCGACAGGATCAAGGGCATTGTCTGGACACGCAACCCAACAACGGACGCCCAGGGGTTCGGCATCCCACTCCCGAAGAAGGTCGGAGATTCTTCGACCTTCTATCCCGACTTCCTGATCTGGAAAAAAGACGCCTGTTGGGCGGTCGACACGACAGGGCGCCACCTTCTCGACGAGAAGGTTCGTGGCAAGCTCGTGGCGCTGGAGACGCCGAGGATGGCGCTCGTCGTGCGTGGCACCGTCGACCTTGGCAGTGGCTCGCGCGAGGGCAAAGAGGGCTGGAGCCTTGTGCTCGGACGGCCCAACCTTAAGCCAATCGTTGAGCATTCTGACGACCTCGATATTCTTATTAAGCTGCTGTTTGAGCAATAAGAAAGTCCTTGATCCCCATGTAGCAACGGACCGAACGAGCTTGGGCCGTGCCCCGACTATGGGCTCCTCTTGGAGCGAGTAGCGACGTCCCAGTCGGTTTCCGTAATCCATCCCTGGTACAGCTTCTCGTCGATGAGCTTCAACACGACCGGAATGTCCTCATCGGTGAGCGCGAGCTTGCCTTTCACGATCAGGCGCTTTGAATCGAGCTTCTGCCGGTTCATCTCGGCACGGAGCATTGCCGTGGTGAATGTGTGCTGGAAGACACCGCGCTCGTGCATGCCACGGAGCTGCTTGGCGAGACGCCCATTGTTAACGGCAAGGACTTGCAAGCGGTCTGTGGTCTTGTCATCGAGTGGAAGTGCCGTGATGGTCGCACTGCTCCAGACGGGGATCCTGTCGACCATGGCGTCAATATCGCGAAAGACCTCCTCAAAGGCACGTGGGTCGAGCACAGCGATTGCGTTCTCTGTCACAACCATGTCAAATGAGCGCTCGAAGACGAGGAGCGGTCCCTCGATCTTGCGAAGGCGGTCGCCAAAAAAGGTGGTGAGTCGACCCGACATGCTGGCCTTGTACGGGTTCCACTTATCGACAAATGCAACGCGGTTCTCGGGCTTGTCGCCCACGACGGCGGCGTAGAAAACAAATGATTGGCTCTTCCACTGGCCGTTCGCATCCTTTAGTTCGGGCGTGCGCAGCACTGGCAGCGATGACGCATCGGCAAGAACCCGCCGCGCGCTGGCATCTACTTCAATCTGCGGTCGCTCAACGGGGTCGTGTGCTTTGCGGCGACCGCGGCGCGATTCCGGGCGGTGGGCAACGAGAAGAGTTGTGGGGGCCACGCAGTACTGCTTCTCGTCGTCGAACGCGAGATCGTCCGCATAGGGGACAGCGACTCGTTTGTTGAGAAACGCCAGCGTGTTGGCACAGATCGTTCGTAGCTCCTCCGCAACGTCAGTGTGCATCACGATCCGGTAACCCTTCAGATTCTTGCCGGTTCGTCTAGCAATCACGAGGGTGATTGCGCCGCTTACGTCGATGCTGGATGGTTTGAAGGACGGTTGTTGGCTCACGATTTGCTCTTCTTCTTTGGTACCGCGACGCGAACCTCGGCGTTGAGAGGGGCGGCATGGATGTCCTGGCCGGGCTCTATCGGTGATGATCCTGCGATGACAAAGCCGGACCACCCGCCGGTTGTGGTGACTCTCGCTACACGCCTCCCAAGAAGGTAGAGGGTCGGATTGATTTGCGTCATCTCTGAGCGGACGTAGATAAGGCCGGTGACCAAGAGGAAGAGGGCATACGCAATTATGTCTCGCGTGCTCGGTTCGGCCACTGTAAGGAATGGCAATAGATAGGTAGCGAGGTAGCCGGCGACTTCTGGACCAGCGTCGGAGACTTCCGCGACGCGGATGGGTTCGGCTTCGGTTCGTTGCGACACCCCATACACGATCCAGATCATGTCAAGAAGCCCGACGGCCGCAAGTAGGCCGCAGACGATCTCCAGCCATCCCGTGTGAAACCTGATGGCCAAAAGCACGAAGAGCGCAGCGTAGGACCCCAGGAAGAGGCGCGACCGCTGCACGACCTGCGTCATCGTCGAGCCGGTGGGGCGGTTGGCGTTTGCATGGTACGGCGGAGCATGAGGGAGGCGCGCGACATCAGCTTGTCGTGCACGATGCTGGCGGTGAGCGCAGAACGCGTGCCGCAGTCTTCTGCAAGATGAACGGTCGCTGGAGCTCGGGCAGCGCTAGCTTGCCCAGATCGATGTCGCCCAGGAGCTGGCTCAGCTCGTAAGAGACCGGCTTGAAGATCGTCTTGGCCACCGAGCGAATCCTAATCGGCGGGACCAGCAGATGCGGCTAGAGTTTGCCAGGACACCGCGTTTCCCAGGCACCTCCGGTTTCCCGCAACTCGCGCTGCAACGGACCCACGTCATGTGGGTGTGGGCGGCTTCCACGGTGGTTCGTATTCGTAGCCGGCAGCATCGAACGCGACGTCGCCAAGATCGAGCGTGCCTTGACCCTTCGCGCGGTCCCTCGCCTCCTGTCGCATGGCTGGGACCAGCTTGGCGGTTTTCGCGTAGAGGTCGGTCATGATCCGCTCGCCCGCCTCGTTGTCGGTGGCGAAGATCATGTGGTAAACGGTTCCGCCACGTGTGTTCTTCAGCTCAAACGGGTGCGTCTTGGCGTATCCGAGGTCGTTGGTGAGGCGCCATCGCATGAGATTGACGTACTCCGCTCGCGCCTCAGAAGCACTCAGTATGCCCGCGACGCGGCGGTCGTAGATCTCCCGCCAGGCGTCGGTGCCGTAGAGCTTGGTCGCCCGATCTTCATCGGCGGGCCGCAGCTTGTCCTCGTCAAGCGCAAGGGTGCGGATGAGGCCCTGGGTGGGGAATAGCAGCCAGAGCTCGATCTTGTACTCCGGCTTCGAGCTTCCGCTGGGCCGGTAGCCGCGCTTGTGATCAGCGAGGCATTCGAGTGTTCGCCACGCGAGCTCCATGCCGTCCGGGTCGATGAACGCGAAAGTTGGAGCCCAGTTGAGACGGCGAAGCTCGACGAGCGCCTTGGGGATCTCGACGTTGCAGTCGCCGCCGTAGACCTTGATGTCGCGGTCTGGGTATTCCGCGAGGAGTCTGTCCTGCAACTCCTTGGCCTTGGCGGCTCGCTCGAAGTACCGCAACCGCGTAAAGCCTCCAGTCTCGTCCGTCTCGATTGCGATGCGGGCCGACCCGTTGAACTCCTCGCCGGTCAGCCGATCGATCCCCAGGCCCTCGCCCGCAAACGCATCGAAGTACACGAACTCGGCGCTCTTACCGGCAGATGCGCGCAGGAACGCAGGTAGATATTCAGCGAGGATCGCGAGCTTCAGCCGGGTCCAGTAGCCCCACGGCCGACCCTGGTGTTCGCTCATGCCAGTTGTAGCGTCGGCGACCCTGGCATCTCGTCCCAGGTGCGTCCGTCCAGCAAACGTCCGCCGCTCTTCGGGCGATGGCCGCCCCACTGCTTGAAGAAGTACGCGACGCCCTGATCTACGCAGCGGTCACGCAGATCGCGCAGCCACTCGATCCTCACCAACCGGTGCTTGGAGCCAGACTCGCCACCGGAGATGAGCCAGTTGATGTCCGTCAAGTCGAGTCCTTCGAGTAGCCCGAGCAACGGCTCGGCGGAGATGAACCTCACCGCTGCGTCGACCTCGCGCAGGTAGTCGGCGCGGTGGACGAAGCGCCGATTCTCGATCGTTACGCCCATCCACACGTTCGGGTGCCAGGGCAGGGACGGCGCCAGGTCAGCCAGGCGCTCGTGACGCTTGGTGAGGATCTGAAACGTGTGCCAGTGGGCTTGTCCCATGACCTCGAAGACCTGTTCGATGTAGGCATCGGGGATCCCCTCGTGGAACAGGTCGCTCATCGAGTTGACGAAGATCATTCGCGGCCGCGACCATTTCAGCGGCTGCTCCAACCGCTGTGGCCAGAGCTTGAGCGCGAAGCCCTGCTCGTAGGGGTGCCCTGGGATGCCGCGCCAGCGCTCGGCGAACGTCTCCGCGTAGCAGTGCGCGCAGCCAGGCGAGACCTTGTCGCAGCCCGTCACCGGGTTCCAGGTCGCCTCAGTCCACTCGATCGCGCTCTTGTCAGCCATCACTGTGCTCGTTCGCCGCCTGCAAGCGGCATCCTGCCTGCTATCGAACATATGTTCCCTATGGCAGCGGACAGACGGCAGGACGCTCGCCAGACGCGAGCCTACACCCGATCCGCCGGCCCCCTCCTGGCGGCCGCCACGGAGCTCATCTCCTGAAGGCGGGCTCGGCTGCCAATCGCTTCGCTCCAACGGCCAGGACAGACCATATGCACGAGGATGCTGTCGCTGTGCGCGCGCTGTGCAAACTCGTTGGCCGTTTCGGTGCGCTCACGGTCATCACCTATGTGATGACCGCAGCCAGCATCGGTGCCGCCAAGGGCGGCGGGTACGCCCGCTATCTGGAGGGCAAGACCGTGAAGCCCGAGCGCGGGGACTACTACCTGACCCCGGATGGGGAGATGGCGCAGGCACCGGGCCGCTGGCTCGTCGATGAGGAGACGCTTGGTCGGCTGGGGATCGAGGCAGGCGAGCCGGTGGACGGCGCGGACTTCATCGCGCTCATGGAGGGCCGCCATCCTGGCACGGGCCGATGGCTGCGTCCGGAGGGCGCCGGTGGCGGCCGGGGCGGCGGGATCGACGTGACGTTCAGCGCCCCGAAGTCGGTCTCGACGGTGTGGGCGTTGGGCGACCCGTGGCAGCGGGAGCAGATCGAGGCGGCGCACGGGCGCGCGGTCGAGCAGACGATTCTCTATATGCGGGAACGAGTGCCGCTTGTCCGACGTCGCTATGGCGGCGAGGTGGTCGAGGAGCCCGCGCGGGATGTGATCGCGGCGGAGTATCGACACACGACCGCCAGAGGTGTCTCGGGCGCACAGGCTCCGGACCCACAGCTGCACAGCCACGTCGTGATTACTGGCGCGGTGCGTGAGGACGAGCGGTTCGTCGCAGTCGCCTCGCGGCCGGTCTTTCGAAGCGCACGTGAGCTGGGCGCGTTCTACCGCTCCGCGCTCGCCGGCGAGCTGGCACGCGAGGGCTATGGGATCGAGCAGGCAACGGGGAAGGACGGTCGCTACTTCGAGATCGCCGGCGTTCCGAGGGAGCTGTGCGAGGCGTTCTCCGGTCGCAGCCGTGAGGTCGCCAGGGCAGCGGAGCGGTTCCGTGCCCGACGTGGTCGTGCGCCCGAGCGTGGGGAGCTGCGCGAGCTGGCGCTTGAGAACCGCCGCGCCAAGACCCTCACAACCCGGAACGACCTGCAGCGTGTCTGGACGGAAACCGGCGGCCGCTACGGGTTCGGCCCCGACGAGGCGCTGCGGCTGCTTGCGGCTCCCGAACGCGGCCAGTCTGATCGTTCGGTAGAGGACCGGGTGGAGGCGCGGTTGACCGAGCACCACGCCGTCTTTCAGGAGCGCGACCTGCGGAGCGTCGTGCTGGAGCAGACCGCCGGGGAGATAACGCCGGATGAGGCCCTCGGGATCGCGCGGGGAATGGTTCGTGACCGGCGGGTCCTCAGCTTGGAGGGCGGACGGATGACCACGCTCGCCGTTCGCGCCCAGGAGCAGGCGATCGAGCGACGGATCGCGGTGCTCGCCCAGCCCGCCGGGCGGGATGTGGGCGACACTGTCAGAGCCCACGCCACGCGCGAGGTATCCGAGCGCATCGCCGGACGTCTGAGCCTTGAGCAGGACCAGGCGCTGCGAACATTGACCGGGCCTGAGCGAGTCGCGACCCTCGTCGGCCCCGCCGGGACCGGCAAGGGCGTTGTGATCGACACGGCCGCACGCGCAGAGCAGATTGTCGGCCGCGAGACTGTCGGCGTTGCCGTCTCGGGTTCCACGGCGGAGCGACTTGGCGCAGACAGCCCCGCGCTTGCCGGACGCACGCTCACTTTGGACGCGCTGGTAGCTCGGGCGAACACGGGCACCGTGCAGGTCGGCCAGGACACGACGGTGTTCCTCGACGAGGCCGGGATGGTGGACCACAAGCGCCTTGACGCCCTCACAGAGCTTGTGGAGCGCTCGGGGGCGAAGCTGGTCGCGGTCGGCGATGGCAAGCAGCTCCCCTCGATCGGCCCGGGCGGCATGTTCGACCGCATCGCCGGTCATGCTCCGGTCGCCGAACTCGCCAACATTCACCGCACCCACGACCCCGATGAGCGCAGAGCATGGGCCGCGTTGCGCGCCGGGGAACCAGAGCGGGCGATGGCCCACTACCAGGCCCGCGGCCAGCTCTACTTCATGGACACTCGCGAGCAGGCCGGCGAGGGCGCCGTGCAACGCTGGATCTCCCTCACCGAGGAGCATGACATCCGCCAAGTCGCGCTGATCGCTGACGCCTCCAACAAGGAGATCGACCGGCTCAACGCCCGCGCCCAACACCTACGCGCCGAACGCGGCGAACTCGGCCCTCGCGAGGTTCCGCTCCCGCACTTGCACTACGGGCTTCGCGAAGGCGATCTGATCGCGTTCACCGCCCAGCACAGGCCACCAGGACAGTCCCGCGTCGAGAACGGTGCCCGCGGCCAGGTCACACACGTCAACGAATACGGCGGCCTGACCATCACGCTCGACGGCTCCGACCGCCAGGTTGGGCTTGCCGGTGAGGATCTGGAGTCTCTGCGCCTCGGCTATGCCCAGCACGTATACCGCCAGCAGGGTGCCACTGTGGAGCGCTCCGTGGTGCTCACCGGCGGCTGGCAGACCAGCAAGGAGACTGCCTACGTCGAGGCCAGCCGCGCCCGCCAGGCCACCGAGTGGTTCCTCGCCCGCGACGAGCTCGGCGCCGAGGGTCAGGACGAGCGGCGCGTTATGCAACTCGCCGGCCGGATGCGCCAGAGTCGTGCGCAGACACCCTCGCTCGCGCACCCCGAGCCGCCCGACCCACGTTGGGGGCCGGGATTCGGCCTCGGGCGGATGCGACCGCCAAGCCTCGCGCGCTGGATCACCCGTACCGCGCGGAATCTCGATCGCGCACCCGAGCGTGGCGCGGCTCGCGGTGGACGCTGATCAACTCGTTGGCCGTTTGGCGCACGTCGCGGTCATTAACCAAGACAGCATCAAACCACGAGCTTCCGAAGGGAACCGCATGATGCCTATCACGCAATCGACCAACGAGCCGTCCATCTCTCATCCGCCGAGTGCGCGGCTGCAAGACCCACTGCTGCGACCGGAGGAGGCAGCCCGGCTGCTCTCCGTGAGGACGAGCTGGATCTATGAAGCTGTGCGGGCTCGGCGTCTTCCGTGCGTACGGGTCGGCCGCCATATCCGGTTCACACAACGAATGCTGGAGGAGTGGCTGGCCGACAACACCCATGCCTGATCGCACGCCCACGCGCCCCGCGCCGTGTTCCCGGTCTCGCCACCCGATGCTCGCCGGCCGCTCTGCCGCCTACAATCGGGCGGTCATGGCTAAGCGCTCCTACGGCAGTGGTCGTCTCTTCGTCTACAAGGACAAGACGGGCAAGGAGAGCTGGTATGGCTCGTGGCGAGCTGGTACAAGGCGAGTCCAGCGCAAGATCGGTCCCAAGCGCTCACAGGGCGGCACGAGCGGTCTGACGCGGGTTCAGGCCGAGCGCGAGCTTCGCAAGCGGATAGACCACGATCTCGTACTCGCCACCGCCGAGCGTAAGACGCTCGCCGACGCCGGGGCGCTCTACATCGATCACCTGGAGCACGTGATGGACCGCAAGCGCTCGACGATCCAGGACTATCGCGGCTACCTGCGCGGACACCTCGAGGGATTCTTCGGCGATACGCCGATCGACAGGATCGACCCGGCCAGGGTCGCCTCCTACCTCAAGCACAAGCGTGCAGACGGCCTGTCGAGCAAGACGGTCCAGAACCACCTGAACTTCCTGCACGGCGTCTTTGCCTTCTCGCTCAAGCGCGGCTGGGTTCTGACCAATCCGGTTGCGCACGTAGATCGCCCTAAGAAGGCGCACGCGCCGCACCGACGCATCCGCTTCCTGCAGCCCAGCGAGCTCAACAAGCTCATAGACGCGGCCCCCGACGATCCGCTAGGCGCCGTCGAGCGTCCCCTCTACCTGGCCGCGGCTCTGACCGGACTGCGCCAAGGCGAGTTGCTGGCGCTGAAGTGGATGGACGTCGATTGGCTGGCCGGCCGGGTCCGGGTCGCTGACAACTTCACCCGTGGGAAGTTCGACAGCCCCAAGTCCCACGAGGGCCGCTCGGTGCCGATGGCCGACCGTCTGGCGCGAGAGCTCGAGCTTCACTTCCAGCGCTCGGCTTACCGCACAGACGAGGATCTCGTCTTCTGCCATCCCCATACCGGCAACGTGCTCGACCCGTCGAAGATGCGAAAGCGCTTCGGTGAGGCCACCACCCGGGCAGGTGTGCGTGAGATCACCTTCCACGAGCTGCGCCACACGTTCGGTACGCAGATGGCGGCCGCTGGCGCTCCGCTGCGCGCGATCCAGGAGTGGATGGGCCACGCTGATGCCAAGACGACCGAGATCTACCGCCACTACGCCCCCGACCCGACCAACGGGGCGCAGCTGGTCGAGCGCGCGTTCGGCACGACCCAGCCGTCGGTGCCGGATGAGAGCCCAACGCAGGAGCAAGCACGATGAGCGCCACAGCAGACGGGGTGACGATTGAGCGCGCCGGACGAGCGCTGATAGAGGCGACAGCGGCTCCAGCCAAGGTGATCCTGTTCGGGTCGCGTGCTCGTGGCGATGGGGACGATCGAAGCGACTTCGACTTCTTGGTGATCGAGCGGGAGGTCAACGATCGCTTTGGGGAGATGGTGCGTCTGGGACGGATTCTCGGGCGGCTGCTGATCCCTGCTGATGTCGTGGTAGCCAGCGAGCAGCATGTGCGGAAGTGGAAGTCGGTCAAGGGCACCATGATTCACGAGGCTATGAGCCAGGGCCGTGTCGTCGCCGAGTCCTGAAGCGCGCGAGCTGGCACTGCTGCTGGTGCGCAAGGCCGAAGGAGATGAGTCGATCCTCGACAGGCTGCTCGATGATGCCGATGTACCCGATGACGTGCTGGGCTTTCACGCTCAGCAGGCCATCGAGAAGCGCTTGAAGGCCGTGCTTGCCTTCTACGGGATCGACTACGATCGAACGCACAGCATCGGCTATCTCACCTCTCTTCTGGAGCATCACGGGATCGGTCTTCCTGAGGAGCGCGAGCAGATCGAGGAGCTGACGCCGTGGGCAGTTGCCGCGCGGTATGAGGACAGGTTCGAAGAAGTACTCGATCGCGCCGCCGTACGGGGGCAGGTGTCGGTTGTACGCGACTGGTCGGCACGCCTGCTGCGCGACGGGGAGTAGGCACGACGGGCCAGTCCCAAAGCCATTGTTCCATTCGTTGTTCCAATTTGAGGGAATCCAGGTTCAGCGAACCACCCACAACCCCAATAAATACAGGCAACCCGACCGTACCTGACCCCCCGTCTGCGATCTCATAACCCGAAGGTCGCGGGTTCGAATCCCGCCCCCGCTACTTAGAAAAGCCCCGCAAATGCGGGGCTTTTCTTTGGAGGGCTCGGGACTCAACCGGATTTTGTCCCGAGATTTTGTCCCGAAACTGGCGGCATTGGTATCCAGGTCCGTCGGTGTGGTGGCGTCCACGAGTGCGTGCCGAGAACGCTCTGGAGGGTGGTCGCTGCCATCATGCGCGCGATGCGTGTGCGACTGGCAACGAAGCTGAGACCGGGAGGGGCTGTGCCGGGGAGCGTTGAGTCCTGATGGGCGCCCCGGCGTGGACGCTTGAGTTCTACGAGGAGGCCGGCCGGGAGCCGGTGCTCGACTTCCTGCGCGGGTTGGACGAGTCCAAGGAGCAGGCGTTGGCCGCCGCGCTTGCCAACGTGCTCGCCTATGAGGGCATCGGGGTCTGCGGCTCATCCTGGGGCAAGTGGGTCCAGGGCGCCCCAGACATCTTCGAGTTCCGGGTGCGCCACGACGCTGCGACCATATTGCGCGAGCGCGGCTTGCTGGTCCCCGAGCAGTTGGAGCAGACCCATACCGGCGTCCTGCTGCGCGTGTTCTGCCATGCCCACGGCAAGAAGGTGATCCTGCTGCTGGCCGGCTATGACAAGGGCAAGGAGCCGAGCGCCAGGCGCCAGAATACGGAGATCACGCGCGCCAAGGCGCGCCTGACGCGCTGGAAGGCCCAGCAGAAGACGATCACCAAACCGCCGGGCGGGAGTGGGCGAAGGCGCGGCAAGCGGAGGTCTTGACCGAATATGTGGTATGCTGCATAATCACTGCCTGAGCCTACCATTGGAGTTCCACGATGGCCACGAAGTTCGACGACTACATCAGCGAGGTTGAGAAGAAGGCGAAGGCCGGTGGCCCGGAGGCGCTCGCGCGCTGGGATGCCTTCAACGCTCACTATGCGATGGCGCGTGAGGTGCGCGAGCTGCGCAAGGAGCGCAAGCTCACGCAGAAGCAGGCTCGCCGCCGCCTCCGGCATCAACCAGGCCGAGATCTCGCGGATCGAGCGCGGCCAGACCAACCCAACCGCCAGCACGCTCGCCGCGCTGCTGGCGCCGCTGGGCGCCCGCGTCGGAGTGGTTCCGCGCAGGCAGCGCGACCTGGCACACGTGTAGGGCCAGCAAAATCGGGTCCGAAGTCCCGACATCTACGTGCCATCGCGGTACGAGTCGCTGCGCGGCGGTGTGGCACCTGCCGAGTTGTGGGCGAGCGAACGGGCCGCCAGCAGTTTGCATCGCCGTGCAGTACGGGCAGCCTGGAGCCAGGCGCGAGGCTCAAGCAGTTCGCGCTAGTCGCGCGACTCCGCGCGCCAGTCGCGCGACGGTCCGCCGTACAAGCACCCCGACCGCGACGTTCGCCGTGCCCAGCGCCGCCGCAACCGGCAGCTCAGTGGGCGCGATCGAGACCGAAAGCACCACCAAGAACATCCATGCGACCGCGCCCGCCGGGATCGCCCACCAACGGCCGACCGTCAAACCCACGAGCCACATCGTCGGGATCACCCACCAAGCGTCCCACCACAGTCAAGCGTCCGAGCAGACACTCCCGTGCGTCACGACCTGCTGATATGTGGGCGTGAATCCGCTGCTGATCGAGCCGACGAGTGAGCAGATGGCGCTGCTTGATGTCATCTACCGTGGTCGCGAACAAGCCGGATGGCCGAGCTTCCGGCGTGCCGAGGCTGGCGGGCAGATGCAGCGGGTCGGCAGGCCAGGCGATTGGCCGATCTTCCAGTACGTGGAGCTCACCCTGTACCAGGAGTGCGGACTCGACGCGAGAGCGGTGATTCTCGGATGCCCGAGCGTCCGGTTCAACGGCGGACAGGGTCGCTATGGATGGATCGACTTTGAGAAGACGAACGTCAACATGCTCGGTCCCGATGACAAGGTGCGCCTTACGGTCGCGGGCATGACCCGCCAGCCTCGCGCCGTCGTTGAGGCTGAAGTGTTTATAGACGCTCTCGCGCTGCTGGTGGAAATCGACGGCTCCATCACGCCGTTGCCGACTGAGGTCCAGAGCGTGGAGGTCACCGCGGCGGAGCTTCAACGCAGACTCGAACCGCCGCATGGTCGCTGGCAGATGGATGCGACTGAGCTTGGCACCATCGCCGCGATGCTCGATCGTGAGCCCTCGACGTGGAATTGCCAAGTGCAGCAAGGGGACCAGGTGGGCGGCTGGACTGCGACTGTCAGCCCCTTCATACGTCGATACGGTGGGATTGGAACACCGGAGGAGTACGTGGAGCGTCTGGTGCAGCGGCTTGTGCCACACGTGCCTGCACCTGAGCCGCTGCACCCATCCTCGCTCTCGCTGCCCGAGGCGATCGACTACTTGAACGCCGTCTGGCGTGCACATGCCGGCAGGCCGCTGCTGCGGATCGCACGCGCGGAGGCCGCAGCCAAGCTCGCGTTGGACTGCGCGACGGCCGATGAGCTTGAGGCACGCCTCAGCGCATTCTGCGGGGTCCTCAGCGATCTCCAACTCCCCAACAGCGAGAGCAACGGGACGCTGGCCGACCTGAAACGCTACCTGACGCAGAAGCTTTCAAGCGAAGCGGCGATGCGTGCAGAGCGCGCCGTCGATCAACTGCGCGCGTTCTTCGACATTCGGGCATGGCGACAGCACACCGGTGGACGGGCGGAGACCCAGGGCAGACGAGGAATGGAGCGCCTCGAAGTCGAGCTGCCGACCAGCGACTGGCAAGGCGCGTGGCGGCATCTGCAAGCGCGCGCCGTGGCGGCTCTCTCGGCGTTGCGCGAAGAGGTGGACGCCCTCGCATAGCACCGGCGGCCCAGCTCAGGCCGCTCCGCGACCACCGAGGGAGCGCGCCGGCGCGGTCGAGCGTGCGTGATGGGTTCGCTACTCGCGCTCTTGGCGTAGTTCATCCACGAGCGTCTGCGCTCGCCGCGAAAGCCGGCGCACCGCGACGATCGCCGCGCCGCCCGCGAGGCTGGCGATCAGCAGCATCTCCAGGTAGGCCAGCGAGCGCACCCAGCCGTGGAGGCTGAGGTCGAGCACGCCGACCATGCTCAGCAGGCTGAGCGACAGCAAAAGCGGCTCGCGCAGGTAGCGCAGGTGCGCTCCGTGGGAGGTGATCGCCGCGGGATCGAGCATCGCGATTGCGCCGTATGCGAACGCGAACAGGCAGAGCGTGAGAATCGGAACCAGCCCGAGCGCGGTGACTGATCGTCTCGCGGAGAAGCGCGGCGCGAGCATCACAGCGACCCCAGCACCCAGGAGGACCAGTGTCGCGAAGACCGCGAGCGCCGCCCAGCTCAACGCCAGAAAGGACAGGCCGACGGTGGCGAGCGCAATCGCCGCCGAGGCCCACGCCCAGACCGGTGTAGCCGGCACCGAGTCGCGGGGCCGCGCCTGCCTGCGCGCGGCGCTCAGGTACGCCTCGCCGGCATCGACCGCGATCTCAGGGTCGGATGCGTCGATGAGCAGGCAATCGGGCTGCAGCTCCACCTCGATCGCGTCGATGCGCTGCTGCTGGTCGGCCAGGAACGGGTAGACCTCGCGGATCGAAGCCTCAACCGCACGCGCGGCGCCCACGTCGCTCAGAAGAATCGGACGATCCGATGCCAGCAGGGGAACGCGCACCGTCGTTCGCGGCTCGGATTTCTCCAGCGCCTGGCAGAGCGCACGCAGGCCCGGCCCCTTCGTGTTGATGCTCAAGACCCTGAGCTCGTGCGCCGCGACGTCCAGTAGATCCTGGGTCAGTGGCCGCACCGCCGTGGATGTTGGCCGTATGGATGTTCTCTCCGTCTTGGTGACGAAGTACAGACTCGACAGCGACCTCGTTCTCGCTCTCCTGCACCGTCGCGCCGATCACGTAGCGAAAGCTCTCCCCAAGATGGCGTCCGTGGGAGGACCGGGCGCCGAGGCGGGGCTCAAGCTCCGGCCGGATCGTGGACGTGTCCGCGGTACGTGGGAGTCGCAGTTCGTAGCTCAGCACCACAACGAGGGCTGCCATTCTGCCTGCTACGACGGGCGACCCGTAATCCCTCCGCCGTCACGCGCGTCGCGCCCGTCGATTCCGTCGAAGAGCTCGGCGGCTGAGACGCCGAGTGCGTTGGCAAGCTTGGCGACGGTGCGCACGCCGGGCTCGCGCTCTGAGCGCTCGATCTTGGCGACGTGGGTGGTGTTCAGGTCGGCGGTGTGCGCGAGGCGTTCCTGGCTGAAGCCGCGCTGCGCGCGCAGGCGGCGCAGGTTGGCGGCGAAGATCTCGAGCGGATCGGGCATCGGCCCGTGGATGCTCCGCGACCTGTCCCACCTGGGCCAGATACAATTGGGACAGGGGACGATTGGGACAGGGGAGGGCTCGACATAGCCGGCCCGGCGACGGGGGCGCAAGCCCGGCCTCGGCGTGTCGCTGCGCGCCGCGCACGACCGAGATAGAAACCGTCCGTTGACTTTGCTGGGCGCACGCTCGACCGTGTGTGCGCTATGGGAATCCGCTGTGCGGACCGGGTCGATTGGTGCCTTGTGGTGCTCTCGCCGGGTCTGGGGCTTGAGATTATGGGAACAGTAAACGAATATGAACTCCACCTGTCACAGGGGCGGGCGAAATGGTGTATGACTTTGGCCATCGTGGAGGCTGTTCGGCCGGCAGTGCGGGTGCGGCGGTGAGCGGCGTGCGTAAGGCGCCGCCTGCGCCGGCTGCGGCTTCGAGCCCCGTCCCCTCCTCGTCTGTGCTTGCGAGGCTGAAACCCGGGCCGAGCCTGCCGCGGGAGGCGAAAGTCTCCAATCAGCGCGCGCGGCTGTGCCTGGCGATGATCGAGCTGGTCTGTGAGCGCGGCTATAGCGCGGTGACGGTGGAAGAGCTTCGCAAGCGCGCGGGGGTCTCCAAGCACACCGTTTATCAGCATTTCGCGGGCAAGCAGGATTGCTTCCTGTACACCTATGAGCTGATCGTGCGGCGCGCCGCCAAGCGGGTGGTGGCTGCACAGAAGGATTGCGGTGGGGATTGGCGGGAGCGGCTGCGTGTTGCGTTCCTGGCGTTCACGGGCGGGATGACGCTCGAGCCGCAGGCGGCGCAGCTCGCGCTGGTGGAGTGCTTCGCCGCGGGGCCGTTGGCGCTTGAGCGGATGCGCGGCGCGGAAGCGATCTTCGAGGCGATGATCGAGCAGAGCTTCGCGCATGCACCCGATGCCGTGGCGGTGCCGCGGCTGGTGGTGAAGGGCATCGTCGCGGGCGTGGCGCGCGTGTGCCGCGCACGGCTTCTGGCTGGGCGCGCGCACGAGCTGCCGGATCTTGCCTGCGAGCTGATGGAGTGGGGACTGTGCTACCGCTGTCAGGCCGCGACCGCGCTCGGACAGCTCTGCGATCCCCACGCGTCGCTGACTGCGACGCAGCTTGCCGGCGACCGCGCGCCCGGCGGCGCGAGTGGACGCGTGCCTCCCGCTCCCGGGGAGCACCGTGCGCGCATCCTGAATGCGGTGGCGCGGCTTGCCGCGCAGGAGGGCTACGGCAAGCTGACGGTCCCGCGCATCCGCATCGAGGCGGGCGTCTCGCGCAAGAGCTTCGACGCGCACTTCGAGGACGTGCAGTCCTGCTTCGTCGCGGCGCTCGAGCAGTACACACAGCGGGCGCTTGAGCGCGCCGCTGTGGCGGGCGCCACCGGCCATGACTGGCCGAGCGGCCTGTACCGCGCGATCGCCGCGCTGATGGACAGCTTCGCCGGCGATCCGGTGTTCGCGCGCATCGGGTTCGTCGAGGTGTTCGCGCCAGGCCCCGACGGGATGCTTGTCCGCGAGCGCGTGATCGCCACCGTCGCCGAGAGCCTGCGCGCCAGCGCACCGGACGGCCAGCGTCCCAGCGAGCTCGCGGCCGAGGCCACGACCGGCGCGGTCTGGGGCGTCGTGCACCACCACGTCGCCGCGGGACGCTCGCAGCGGCTGGCGCAGATCACGGCGGCGCTGTGCTTCCTGGCGCTGGCGCCCGCGATCGGCGCGCAGGGCGCGATCGAGGCGATCACAGCCGAGCAGGCACGCATGCGCGAGCCCGGCGGCACCGCGCCCCTGGCGCTCGCGCCAAGCTGAACGGGTCTTCAGACCGCGCGGCGCCGAACATCCGTGCGGTCCAGGACCACGCAACGTCACGGTGGGTTCCGATCATCGCTATCGCTGGTAGCCTTCAGGGATTCCCGGCCGACCCTCGCCGGGCGCCTCTCCTGCGCGCCAGGAAGCCAACCCGCGCGCCGGTCCCGCCGGGAGTCCCGCGGTCCTGCCCGTACTGCGGGCAAGAAACCGGCGCCGGGGCGTCTGAGGTACTTCTTCGGATTCGGCACCCCGGCACCGGCAAACACCCAAGCCGGCCCAAAAAAGAGCCGTCAGGAGCGCGGGCAGCATACACAATCCCTTCACGACGCCACCCGTGGCGCAAGCATCTACGGGCTCGCCGGCAGGGTTAGGAACCATTCGCCGCAAAACATTGATTTTCCTCGGGGGGGGGGCATCCTTAGAGCAGTGCGGCGTCACACGGCGCCGCGAGCAGTACCAGAACGGCGGCCACGGGCCTCTGAAGCGGAATCGGACCCCACCGTCGGCAGAAAAACACCACAGCAAGAAAGGAGCATCGAAACGATGCGAACCAGAACACTCATCCTCAGCCTCTTTGCGGCACTCGCGCTCAGCGCGGTCGCGGCGGGGGCGGCGCAGGCGAAACCGGTGTGGTTCGTCCATGGTGCCGAACTCAAAGCGGGCGAAAAAGCCGGGATCCTGTCCGAAAACGCATCCAACCAGGAAGACGGCTTCATACAAAAACAGCTCACGGTACCTGCGGCTGGCTTGGCGATTATATGTGGCCGCGAGTCCTCAAACGCTGGAGAACTCGTGGGTGGCAACCCCGGTACGGTCAAAAAACTGACCGTGGTGTTTACTAAATGTGAAGTCTTCAGCACGAAAGGCGAAGAAGAAACCAAAAAACCGAGCCGTCCGCCGTTTAAGTTCACCGAAAAACTTGGTGCGTGCGGCGTCAAAGGTACTGGCAACGCAGCGGGCGAAATCGCCACGAAAGAACTAGAAGGGACCCTCGCCTACAAGCCCGGCACTGCTAAAGCAATTATTGTTACGGCGTTCAAACCCGAAGTGGGCAGCTTCGTGACGATCGAAATCACCGGCGCCTCGTGTGCTGTGAAAGCCACTGCAAACGTAGAAGGCAGCGTGATCGGTATGGTGGAAACGCCGTACGAAGAACCGGTGGGCACAGTGCTCGAAAAGCTGGTGAATCCGCTTGAATTCACGTATAAAACAGAAATTGTCAGCGGTAAATTGAACAAATGCACCCAGGAACCGACAGAATACGAAACCGAATCTGGCGCTAAAGTTGCAGATACGCTGGAATTCGGTGGACATCCGGCATGCTTCTACGATGAGGATTGGGTGACACTCGCCGCCGGAGGAAGATTCGGCGTCAAATAGAAACCATAGGCGAAGGCTAGCTCCGCTGAGTGAAAGAAGTTGCAGAGACGGAGCCGCGCGTCGATTGGCGCATGGCTCCGGCTTTGCTTCGACAGTGGTGGGGGTAGCCCCACTCAAGTGGAAGTGGAGGACAGGATGGGAGGGGGTGTGACGACGATGATGGACATACGCCGAATGGTCACCGCGACGGCCGCGGCGTTGGTAGCTTCGATCGTCGGCTTCGGAGCGTGCAGCGGTATGGCACTCGGCCGCGGCTACGTTCCCACCCAACCGCCGACGTTCGGCGAAACGGGTAGTGGGACGGGACAGATGGAAGAACCGCGCGGGCTCGCGGTGGACTCAAACGGAGATGTGTTCCTCGCCGATGCTCTGAACAAACGGGTGCAGAAGTGGGAACCCGGCAAAGGCGGAGCCCCAAGCTACCTTTCGGACTTCACGGGGGCCGGCACGCCGGCGCCTGAATTTGAAGAACTCCCATTCTCGATCGCGGTCAACAACTCCGGTGGCCTGAAGGCCGACGATGTGTACGTGGCGGTGTATCACGAAGGCAGCACTGTCTCGCCCGTCGATGAGTTTCGCCCAAAAGCCGGTAAACCCAATGAATACGAATACGTCTGCCAGATCACTGGTCCGGGCAGTGGCTGCCTGCACGAACCCTCGACCGAAGGCGGCGGATCGGCCACGCCGCTCAAAGAAACAACCGGCGTTTCGGTTGATGCGAGCGGCAACCTGTTTGTCACTGCGCAGAGCAGCGTTTACGAGCTGCCCGCGGCCGGCACGGAAGTCAAGCTGCTGCACACGTTCTCGCACGCCACGTTCGGCGTGGCGGTAGCCGCCGATGGCGCCTCGGATTACATCTACGTAAGCACGTTCAACGCAAGCTTTACGAGCGAGCTCGTGAAGCTGGAAGTCGAACCGGCACTGGCCGCCGTGGTCGGCGAATCGGCGTGCGATGGAAAAGGCGGGGGCGCGGTGATGTGGGTGGCGACCAGTCCGAGCGGCCAGGTGTTCGCCGTTGACGGACCCTCGGGCGCGCAGTACGTCGAAGTCTACGAACCGGATTGCGGCTCGACCGGGGAATCGTTTGGCAAGGGCGAAATCGGCGAACGGCCGGGGGGAATCGCATATAGTCAGGTCGGAGAACGCGTCTACGTCAGCGACGACCAGCACAATGACGTACACGTCTTTGAACACGTCTCCCTACCGGTCGTGAAAACCGAAGCCGCGCGCGAAGTCGGCGTGGAAACCGCAAGGCTGCCGGGCAGCGTCAACCCCGAAGGCGAGCCGGGAACGCACTTCTACTTCGAATGGGGCGAAAAAAGCCTGAGCGAACACAAGACCACCGTCGAACCGCTAGCCACCGGCGCCATGCCCGTGCCCGTGGAAGCAAAGCTGACCGGACTGAAGCCACATCACACCTATCACTACGAGCTGTTCGCGTACAACACCCACGACGAAGCAGCGCCCGTCGCCGGCGGCGTCGAAGAACTGACAACCGAACCAGCGCCCCCGGTCGTCTCGGCAGTCCGGGTCTCCAATGTGGGCGTGCGCGAAGCAACCTTGAGCGCGCAGGTCAACCCGCGCGGCGAGCCCACGACCTACAGCTTCGAATACGGGCCGACCGAAGCCTACGGGCAGAATACGCCCGAAGACAGCGCGGGCGAAGGCGAAACGCCCACGGAAGTCTCCAGCGTCATCTCCGGTCTTTCACCGGAAACGACCTACCACTTCCGGATCGCCGCCAAGAACGCGACCGGCGTCGAACATGGCGCCGACGAGACGTTCACGACCTACGCGGTGCCCGCGCCGTTCGCGCTGCCCGACGGCCGCGCCTACGAGCAGGTCTCGCCCGTGGAAAAGGGCGGCGCGGACGCCTATGGCACCGCGCCATCGGTTCGCAGCTCGCCCTCAGGCGACGCAATTACCTTCATATCGGAGTCCCCATTCCCCGGCGTGGAAGGATCACCCGAACTCATGATTTACCTGGCCCAGCGCGGCGAAGATGGCTGGCGCACGCAGGGCCTGCTGCCGCGGACTACCTCAGCTGGGCTGGGGGGTACCGTCACGGGCGTCACCGAAGATCTCGCCTACTCGGTCGTGGAAAGCGCTGACGAACCACCGCTCGCGCAGGGTGGCGAACTGGGCAAATACAACCTCTATCTGCATGACAGCACGACTGGAGCGTACTCGCTGTTTGCGAAGACCGACCATGCGAGACTTGTCGCGAGCACGCCGGACGACTCGCGCATCCTCTTCGAAAGCGAACAGCAACTGCTCCCGAAGGCGGCAGCGAAAGCCTTCAATCTTTACGAATGGCACGAAGGCCAGGTGAGCCTCGCCGGGTTGCTGCCCGACGAAAAGGCGCCGGCCGAAGGTTCCGCCGCTGGCCCAGGCGGGCCACTGGTTTCGGGCGCCACGGGCGAAACATATCCGGAGACAAGCGCGATCTCACATGACGGTTCGTGCGTGTTCTTTACCGACCGCGGCACCGGCGAGATCTACGCGCGCGAGAACGGCACCAGGACGATTCCGATCTCAGGCACGGTCTCGCCCAATCCGGCCGTCTTCCAGGGCGCCACCGCCAGCGGCTCGAGGGTGCTCTTCACCGTGAATGGCGACCTCTACCTGTTCAACGTCGGACACGAAGAAGCGACCGATATCGCGCCGGCCGGCGAAGTACAGGGCGTCGCCGGCGTGGGCGGCGAAGGCGCCTACGTATACTTCGTCGCAAAGGCAGTGCTCGCCTCCAACACAAGCGGCGGCGCCACCGCCGAAGTCGGCGAGGACAACCTCTATCTCTGGCACGAAGGCGAACCAACGCGGTTTATCACCCGCTTGTCGAACGGCAACGAAGGTATGCCCACGGACCATCTGGACTGGGCAATAACTAAAGGCAAATCAGAAGAAGAAGAGAAGAGCACCCGCGTCAACGCCGCGGGAACGGTCCTGCTATTCATGTCATACTCGAAACCAAGCGGCTACGAAAACTTCGGAACACACTGCCAGAAAAGCAACGCACTCGGCAAGCAGGAATTCCTACCTGGTTATTGTAACGAGATC
Source organism: uncultured Actinomycetota bacterium (assembly GCA_963725915.1). GTDB lineage: Bacteria > Actinomycetota > Thermoleophilia > Solirubrobacterales > Solirubrobacteraceae > Palsa-744. Next base: position 155,676 of record CAVSAL010000002.1, read on the forward strand.
TATCTCTACGACTCCGCACTCGGCGAGATCACCTGCGTCTCGTGCAACCCGAGCAGTGCTCCAGCGGAATACCCCGCCGAACTCTACCCACAGGTAATCGTCGCGCTCTCTGGGCCAAGGGCGCAGCCACCCTTCCTTCCGCACAATCTCTCCGAAAACGGCAGGCGCGTGGTCTTCGAGACTAAGGAAGCACTGAGTCCGCTTGACCGTAACGGGCAGATCGATGTGTACGAGTGGGAGCAGGCCGGCGAAGGCAGTTGCACGAGCAGCGAAGACGCGCGCGGTTGTATGTACCTGATCTCCACCGGAGAAAGTCCCTACCCGTCTTACTTCGCCGACGCGAGCGCAAACGGGGAAGACATATTTCTCTTTACGCGTCAGAAACTGGTCGGTCAGGACGTCGACGAAAACCAGGATCTGTACGACGCTCGCGTGGACGGCGGGATAGCTGCCCAGAATCCGCCTCCCGTGCCCACGGAATGCTCCGGTGAATCGTGCCACAACGCGCCGCTCTCGGCACCGCTGTCCTCCGCACCATCGAGCACGAGCCTCTCAGGAGCCGGAAACCTGCCGCCACCAGTCGATGTCAAACAAAAACCGTTGACTCGTAAACAAAAGCTCACAAAGGCGTTGAAGGCTTGTCATACGAAGCAAAACAAACAAAAGCGTATGAGCTGTGAAAGGCAGGCGCATAAAGCGTATGGAGTGAGTGCAAAGGCGAAGAAGTCTAAAGCGAAGGCGAGGCGTAGAAAATGAAAGCCTTGCTAAGTCTAAGCCGTTCCAGGATAATAATAGATAATAAAGAAATGAAGATTAGACTAACTCCCTTTTCGTTTGTTAGGCAAACGAAAAGGGTAAGGGTTGATCCCGATGGATCGGCAGACCGGGTGCAGAACTACACGGCACCCGTCTCGCCCCGATCCCATCGGAATCCGATTGGAGGAGAGGAGAGAGGTCGGGGTCCTCGGTCACGCCTTCGGCTCGGACCCCTCGGTCTCGTCGTATTTGCTTTCTCGGTGGCCCTGCTCTTCTCCGCCGCGCCCGCCCCGGCGGCAGAAGGATTTGGCGTTGAAACCTTCGAAACACCAGTGACCGAACAGAGCGGCACGCCCGCTGCGCAGGCGGGTTCCCACCCCTATGCGATCACGACCACGATCATCTTCGACAACCACTTCAGCGAGAAATACAAGGAAGAAAACGGTGGGAACGGGCTGCTGCCGAACGGCAATCCGAAGCAGATCGAAGTAAACCTTCCCGTGGGCATGATCGTCAACCCGACCGCAACCCCGACGAGGTGCACCGAAGAGGAGTTGCTCGCAAGCGCGGGTGGCGAACCCGGCTGCCCGGAATCCTCGGCGGTGGGCGTAACCACGATCGCGTTCGGGGACAACCTCGGTGAAAAGACCACTGCCGTCTACAACATGGTGCCGCCGCCCGGTGCGCCCGCCGAGCTCGGCGCAGCACCCATCAAAGTGGGCGTGATCGTGCGTATCCTGGGCAACGTGCGCACCGGCTCTGACTATGGGGTCTCGGGGACCGTCTCGAACATCGCTCAGTTCAACAATTTCTACGCCACGACGCTGACATTGTGGGGCGACCCGTCTGCGGAAAGTCACGACAGCCAACGCGGTCTTTGCGCTGAAGAAGGTGGTAGCTGTCCGCTCGCGGAACGCTCCAAACGGCCGTTTCTGACGATGCCAGGCTCGTGCCCGGGCACGGCGCAGCAGAGCACCGTGCGTGCTTACTCGTGGCAGGAACCGGGCCTCTTCACTTCGCTGGTGCCATACGAAGGCGCGCCTATGACCGGCTGCGATTTGCTGCGTTTCGCGCCGACGATCAGCGTGCAGCCGCAGACGAGTGTTGCCGCGTCGCCGACCGGCTTGAGTGTCGATCTACGTATCCCGCAGAACGACGATTTGGAAGGGCTTGCGGAGGCGAACCTCAAGGACGCGACTGTAACGCTGCCAGCGGGCGTGCTGGTGAACCCCTCGGAGGCAAATGGCCTTGTGGGCTGTGCGCTTGAAGGCGCGGCAGGTGTGGATCTGCACTCGTCGGGGCCGGCGCACTGCCCGGCCGCGTCGAAGATCGGCAGCGTGGAAGTGGTCACCCCGCTGTTGGAAAAGCCGTTGAAGGGCGCCGTGTACATCGCCCAGCAGGGCAATGCCGGTGCGGCGCAAGGCTCGAACCCGTTCGGGTCGCTGCTGGCGCTCTACATCGTCGCCGAAGGCTCCGGGGTCGTCGTCAAGCTCGCGGGCGAAGTCAAAGCCGACCCGAGCACGGGCCAGCTCACGACCACTTTCCTGAACAACCCGCAGCTGCCGTTCGAAGATTTCAAACTCGAATTCTTCGGCGGTTCGAGGGCGCCGCTGCTCACGCCGCAGCAGTGCGGCACCTATACGACACAGAGCAGCCTTGCGCCCTGGAGCGGCACCGCGCCTGTGAGCCTGGCGGACTCCTTCGCAGCTATCACCTCCGGCTGCACGAGCGGCTTCGCTCCGAGCTTCACGGCGGCGACGGTCAACGGCCAGGCGGGCGCGTTCTCGCCGTTCATGGTGACGTTCTCGCGAGGCGACGGCGAACAGCGCCTTGCCGGGATCACGGTCACGACCCCGCCGGGGCTCGCGGGGATCATCGCGAACATACCGCGTTGTGGCGAAGCGCAGGCGAACGCCGGCACCTGCTCGGCCGCCTCGCAGATCGGCGAAGCGAGCGCCACCGCGGGCGCCGGACCGGACCCGGTGCCGGTCACGGGCGGCCGGGTGTACCTGACCGGCCCGTATGAGGGCGACCCGTTCGGCCTGTCGATCGTCGTGCCCGCCGTGGCGGGGCCGTTCAACCTCGGTGACGTGGTCGTCCGCGCCTCGATCGCGGTCGATCCTCACACTGCGGCGCTGACGGTCCGCAGCGACCCGCTGCCGCAGATGATCGACACGTCGCTCGGCGGCAGCGGCATCCCGACCGACCTGCGCACGGTGAACGTCAACATCGACCGGCCGGACTTCATGTTCAACCCGACGGACTGCCGGCAGATGAGTGTGGCTGGGACGCTCACCAGCGTGCAGGGCGCGAGCGCGGCTGTGGGCAGCCGATTCGAGGCCGCGAACTGCGCGGCATTGGCGTTCAAACCGGGCTTCTCGGTGGTTACGCATGCGGGTCACACCCGGGCGAATGGCGAGTATCTGCATGTGACCGTGCGGTCGGGCTCCGGTCAGTCGAACATCGCCAGGGTGCATGTCGAACTGCCCAAGGTGTTGCCGTCCCGGGTCTCGACGTTGAAATTGGCGTGCGCCGCGGCGCAGTTCGCGGCCAATCCGGCTGGCTGCCCGGCGGGCTCGTTTGTCGGCACCGCGACGGCGTACACGCCGGTGCTCGCCAAACCGCTGACCGGTCCCGCGATCTTCGTGAGTCATGGCGGTGCCGCGTTCCCGGACCTTGACGTGGTGCTGCAGGGCGAAGGCGTGACAGTGATCCTGACGGGCAACACGTTCATCGACGAAAAGACCGGCGTGACGTCATCGACGTTCGCCACGGTGCCGGACGTGCCCGTGACGCGCTTCGATCTGGTGCTGCCGGCCGGACCGCACTCGGCGCTCGGCGGCAACGGCAATCTGTGCTACCGCACGGTGACCAAGCGCGAGCGGGTAAAGGTGCGTGTGCATGGGCGCACTACGTACCGGGTGCGCAAGGTCCGCCACAAGGTCCGCGTGACGCTGGTGATGCCGACGACGATCACCGGCCAGAACGGCGCGGTCGTCAAACGCACCACGAGGATCGCCGTCGCGGGCTGCCCTGCGCTGAAAGCAAAAGCCGCCTACCGCGCGCCACACAAGGCAAGACTTGGCAGAAAGAGATGACAACCAACCGGAGCCAAAGGAGGTTCACACAATGATCTGGCATCTCTGTCATAGACAGGCAATCCGCAGGAGCGTGCTGGCTGCGCTTGCGGTTTGCGCGGCCGCGCTGAGCGTCGCCCCGTCGGCGCTGGCCGAAGAACACCATCCGACCGGAGCGTTCGCGCCGTTCGCGGACTGCCCGCTTAGCAACGCGGCAGTGGAATTGTGCGTGGTCGCGGACACGACGAGCGGCGAATTCACGCTCGGCTCCAGGACCGTTCCCATCGAAAAACCGATCACGCTGCAGGGTGGCGCATACGAAAACACGACGACGCACGAACTGGAATTCGTGGGCGCCGAAGACGGTAACACTCTATCGAAAACCCCGCAGACCGTGCCGGGCGGGCTGTTCGGGATCAAAGCACCGGAATCCTGGCCGAAGGAAGCGCAGGAATGGTTCAATAAATTCATCAACGAAGGCATCACGGGCGTGACCGAGACGACCGAACTCGCTAAGCCGGCGAGCGCGATCAAGCTCAACACGACCAACCTGGTGCTCGAAGAGGGCGTCGCGTTGCAGCTGCCGGTGAAGGTCAAGCTCAACAACGCGCTGCTGGGCAGCAAATGCTATGTCGGCTCGGAATCGAACCCGATCGTCCTGAACCTGACGACCGGGACCACGAGCCCGCCCGCACCGAACATGCCTATCAAAGGCAGCCGGGGCGAAATCGAATTCAAGGAAGAAGGCGCGCTGGTGGTGCTCAGCGGCGGCTCGCTGGTGGACAACGCGTGGGCCTCACCCGGAGCGAGCGGCTGCGGCGGGGCCTTCTCGTCGCTTGTCGATCCGCTGGTCAACTCGATCCTCGGATTGCCGGCCGCTGCCGGACACAACACCGCGATCCTCAACGGCAAGCTGGAACAGGCCGCTGCGGCGGCCGTGAAGGCCAGCGAATAGGCAGCACGACATAACCCCCGATGAGAAAGGTGGTGCCCGCCATTATGACGGGCACCACCCCTTTGGCGGGGTGAGCATGATGTACCCAGCGATCAACAAGAAGCTGCACAAGGATGGTCCGGTGTGGCCGGCGTGGTTGCCTGCCGGGCTGGCGGTCTTGGCCGCGGCGGCGGTCGCGGGCTGCGGCTCCTCTACGCCGTCGAAATCGGCGCAGGTAGGATCGCAGACGAGCTCAGCGAGCTCCACGACGAGCACGGGGGCGTCCACGACTCACGGCACGGCCGCCCACTCGACTCGGACACAAACAACACGCAAAGCCTCGAGGAGCAGCGCGCGGAAGGCGACGATCAGCGTCACGGTTCCACAGCTGCTGCCCAGCGGGTATCTCGCGCCGCGATACACCTGTGACGGCGGGGACATCTCGCCTGCGGTCAGTTGGAGCGGCATTCCGTCGGGCACGGACGAGCTGGCTCTGTTCGTCGTCAGCTTCCAGCCGGTCAGCGGCAAGCTGTTCTTCGACTGGGCGCTCGCCGGCCTGCCGGCGGGATCGCACGGCATCCAGGCGGGACACCTGCCCACCGGTGTGATGGTGGGGCGCAACAGCGCCGGACAGGATGGTTACACGATCTGCCCGCCGAAGGGCAAGACCGAAAGCTACGCGGTCAGAGTGGTGGCGCTGCCGCACGCCGTGCGTCTGCGGCCAGGCTTTGACGCGCTGGCGCTCTACCGGCAGGCGGAACGCTCATCGGCTGCGACCAGCTTCGCGGCCGTGACCTACACGCGACGCTGACGACTTCTCAACACACCTGGATACCTAGCGGTACTGCCGCTTGGATGCAGAGTAACCACTACAAAAAGAGACAAAGGGGACACGAGGGATGCACAAAGCTAAAGGGACGCACCGTATCATCATGGCGTTCGCTCGCAGGCGCTTCACCTACGCCAACGTGGGGGTGACGGCTGCGCTCGTCTTCGCTATGGGTGGCGGCGCGTTCGCAGCCACCCATAGCGGCCACAACGCCAAGCACAAATACGTGATCAGCTCGACCAAGCAGATCAGCCCGCCGGTGCTTAAACAGCTCAAGGGCAAGGCGGGGTCGCAGGGCAAGACCGGAGAACCCGGCAAGGGGGGCGAACCGGGCAAGGCTGGCGCCAGCGGTGCCGCTGGCACGGCCGGGCAGAGCGTTACCGTGGCGGCAGTCGGTGCGGGCAACGCGAATTGTGCGTTTGGTGGCAGCTCGTTTACGGGCCTCGGCGGCCCGGCCTTTGCCTGCAACGGCAAGGAAGGCGCTAAGGGCGTGCCCGGCGAAAGCGTGGCGATGAAAGCCGCGAGCGCGGGCGAATGCAAAGAAGGCGGGGTCGCCTTCACCATCTCTGGCAAAACGGAAGCCGCATGCAACGGCAAAGTGGGGACACCAGGGTCGCCCGGCGTAAACGGCGAAAGCGTGACCAACACCGCGCTCGCGGCGAAAAATGGAAGCGGTCATTGCGAAGAAGGCGGCGCAGAACTCAAAGTGGGTAGCGGCGGCGCGACCTACGCCTGCAACGGCTCGCCGTGGACCGCTGGCGGCACACTGCCAAGCGGACAGGAAGAGAAGGGCAGCTGGTCGGTCACGGGCGGTGCCGAAGCGTCTGTCGCGATAGAAGAGCTCCTGCCCGCACCGATATCATTCACGATCCCTCTGGCGTCTGCTCCGGCGCCGCACTTCATCAACACCAACAATATGGAAGTAATCTGGAACAAAACCACTGAAAAACAGGAAGAAGTTACATCCACGGAGTGCAAAGGAACGGCGGCAGGACCGAGCGCGGAATCGGGCAACCTGTGCGTATATGCGGGCACGCAGAACAACGCCAGGCCCGGTGAGTTCGGCTTCGCCTTCGAGAATCCAAGTAAGGGCATTGGCACGGAAGGAGAAGTTGCGACCGACACCGGTGCGATGCTGACTATGGAAACTGAAAAAGCAGCGACATTCACCATCGCGTGGGGCACGTGGGCGGTGAAGGCCGCATAAGCATATGGCGCAGCCTTCGAGCGCCTGACAAGTGGCGCTCGAAGGCAGTCGTACCCAAATGATTTCATTCACGATAACTACAACTACAAGGAATGTAAGTCTAACAAGACCGGCTAAAAATGAAAGGCTTTCCCCTGAAACCTGAAAGGAAGAAGTCGAAATATACGAAGTCAAGGGGGGAGTTACTGTGGCCGGAGACCTCGAAGGCAAATGGGATTAGTGTGACACGGGAACTTGTCTTTCCGGAAGCACAATTGACAGGCAGCACGCTAGTCGAAGGCGGCACGTTGGAAGTCGAAGAAGAATAGGCAATGGCAGAATGATCTTAGATAAGGCGCGGCTACGACTCGGTTCGGTGGTTGCGGTGCCTCATGTAGCAAAGGGACTCGGTAATAATAGGACGAATAGTGATAGCGAGGTACTTCCACTAATACTCTTTTGGTGAAGCAATCGTTAGGGCAAGATGCTTGGGTGCTGCTCGTTGGAGTTTGGCTTTGGGTCCTGTTCGAGCGTCGCCGGCCCTCCCCCCATACCCTCCCCCGGTGGCGCTCGAAGAGGCTCCAGTGCCGATGTCCGATTTGGGCGCACGGTGAGCGTGAGGTCGCGTTTACAGGTTGAAGGGGACGCATGGCTGGTCTGCGTGATAGTCGGCTGTTTGAGCGTGAGCGGGAGGTCGCCGCGATTGACGCCGCGGTCGAGGGGTTGCGTGGTGGTGCTGGTCGGCTGCTTGTAGTCGAGGGGCCGGCTGGGGTTGGTAAGACGCGTCTGGTCGGCGTGGCGCGGGAGCGCGCGCGGGCATCGGGCTGTCAGGATCTGGTTGTGCGCGCGAGCGAGCTTGAGCGGTCGTTCGTGTTCGGTGTGGTGCGCCAGCTGCTTGAACGGAGGGTCGCAGAGCTCGGGGATGCTGAGCGGGCGAGGGTCTTCTCGGGCCGGGCGGAGATGGCGTCTCGTGCGCTGGGGCTGGATCGAGAGCCGGCGAGGGCGGAGAGCGACGCGAAGCTGGCTGCGTTCAGCGGATTGTTCTGGCTGTGTGTCGAGCTCGCGCGGGAGCGACCGTTGCTGCTGGCGGTCGATGACGCGCACTGGTGCGACGGGGCATCGTTGGGGTGGCTGGCGTTTGCGGCGTCTCGGTTCGAGGGCTTGCCGATCCTGCTGTTGGTGGCGTGTTGACCGTTGGAGCCGGGAGCCGACGATGCGCGAGCGGTTATCGGCGAGCTGGGGCGTTTGGAGTCTGCGGAGGTGCTGACGCCGGGGTCGCTGAGCCGGCGGGCGGTGGGCGATCTGGTCGGACGGCTCGGCGAGGGGATGCCGGCGGCGAGCTTTGTCGATGCGTGTTATGAGGCGACGAGGGGCAATCCGTTTCTGCTGCATGAGCTGTTGGTGGAGATCGAAGCGGCGGGGCTCGTGCCGAGCGACGCGGGCGCGAGGGAGATCACAGGGCTTGGGTCGGGACGGGTGGCGGAGGGCGCGCTGGCACGGGTTCGGCGCCTCGGTGAGGACGCTGTGCGGTTGACGCGTTCGCTGGCGGTGCTGGGCGATCGCGTGCCGGTCGCGCACGCGATCGCGCTGTCGGGGCTTGATGGGGAGCGCGTGGAGGCCGCAGCCGCCGCGCTGGTCGACGCGGGCGTGCTGGTGGAGGGCTTTCCACTGGAGTTCGCGCATCCGCTGGTGCGCTCGGCGGTCTATGAGCATCTTCCTTACGCGGAGCGGTTGGCGGCGCACGAGCGCGCGGCGCGGATGCTCGCGCGGGCGGGTGCGCGAGCGGAGGGCCTGGCGGCGCATCTGCTGATCTTGGCGCCGCGCGAGGAGCGGTGGGTGGTGGATGTTCTTCGCCGCGCGGCGAGGGATGCGGCCAGGCAGGGATGGCCGCGGGACGCTGTCGAGTTCTTGCGACGCGCGCTGGCGGAGCCACCGGCCGAGTCGGTGCGCGGCGTCGTGTTGGCCGAGCTGGGGGTGTGCGAGCACGATGCCGAGGACGCTGCGGCTGTCGAGCATCTCTCGCGGGCGCTCGAGCTGACGGATGTGCCGGCCGAGCGCGCGCGGATCGGGCTGGTGCTCGCGCGGGCTATCTGGCACGAGTACCGGATCGTGGAGGCGGTGGCGCTGCTGGACCGGCTGATCGGAGAGCTCGACGAGGAGCTGGCGGCGCCGCTGGAGGCGGAGCTGATCGCGATCGCGAGGCTCGATCCGCGAACGCGTCGGGCTGGGCTGCGCGCGCTCGCGCGAGCAGCAGACGCCGCGGAGATGAAGGACGGTCCCGCTCAGGGCTTGCTGCTTGCCAACCTCTGCTTCGAGCGCGCGGTCGCCGGCGCGACCGTGGCCGAGGCGGTCGCGGCGTTGGGACGCCGCGCGCTCGCTGACGGCTTGTTGCTGGAGCGGGAGGGGAGCGAGAACACGATCTACCACTTGGCGGCGTGGGCGCTCGGGCAGTGCGATCGTTTCGCGGAGGCCGAGAGCGCGCTGCAGGCGGCGATCGCGCTCGCGCGCAGGGAGGGATCGGTCGCCGGCTTCGCGCGTGCGCTTACGTTCCGCGCGAACCTCTGCTATCGCCGCGGCCTGCTGGAGGAGGCGGAGGCGGACGCGACGCAGGCGCTTGAGCATCTGACGTCGATCCGCGCTCCGCTGACCGCGGCGTTCCTGCTGGACGTGCTGATCGAGCGTGGGCAGCTGCGTGCCGCGGAAGGTCTGCTTGAGCGGTTCGGGCTGTCGGGGGACCTGCCGGACTCGATCTTGCACACGATCGCGCTTGAGCGGCGCGGGCGGCTGCGGATGGCGCGGGGAGACGCGCGGGCGGCCGCAGCCGACCTGCTGCTGTGTGGAGAGCGCGCTGTCGAGTGGGGCGCGGGCTCGCCTGCGTTCCTGGCGTGGCGATCGAGCGCCGCGCTCGCGCTCGCGCAGATCGGTCGCGGCAGCGAGGCCATCGAGCTCGCCGAGGAGGAGGTGCAGCGCGCGAGCGCGTTGGCAGCGCCGCGCGCGCTCGGCGTGGCGCTGCGTGTGCAGGGTCTGCTGAGCCCCAGGCCGCGAGATCTCGGGCTGCTGGAGCGGGCCGCGGATGTGCTGCAGGATTCCGGGGCGGCGTTGGAGTACGCCAGAACGCTCGTCGATCTCGGCGCCGCGCTGCGCCGCGCAGGTCAGCGAGTGATCGCGCGAGCGGCTGCAGGCGGGGGTGGAGCTCGCCCAGCGGTGTCGCGCGAGGGCGCTCGCGCGGCGGGGGAGGGTCGAGCTGCGTGGCGCGGGCGGCCGCCCGATCCGTCTCGATCGCAGCGGCCTTGAGGCGCTCACGCCGGCGGAGCTGCGCGTCGCGCGGATGGCGGCCTCCGGGATGACCAATCGCGACATCGCGCAGGCGCTGTTCGTGATCCCGAAGACGGTCGAGTGGCATCTCGGGCAGACTTACCGCAAGCTCGGGATGCGCTCGCGGGCGGAGCTGCCCGCCGCGCTGGCGCAGGACATGAGCGATGTGCGGACTGGAGCGTGAGCACGATGACGCGATCGCAGCAGAGTGGGCGCTCCGAGGAGGAGCTGGACAGAGCGCGGGGAATCCTCGTGAGCGCTGAGGACAGCGACGGAGCCTTCGCGCTGATCGAATACGAGATCCCGCCGCGGGTGCTCCTCGCGCCGCTGCACACGCACCGCCGCGAGGACGAGTACAGCTACGTGCTGCGCGGCAGCATCGGAGCGCAGGTGGGCGAGCATGCCTGCGAGGTCGGTGTGCACCGGCTGATCGCAAAGCCGCGGGGAGTGCCGCACACGCTGTGGAACCCCAGGGATGTCCCGGCGCGCGTGCTCGAGCTGATCGTGCCGGGTGGCTTTGAGCGGTGTCTGGCGGAGCTCTACCGGCCCGGGAGGCGAGCATCCCCTGCTCGTCTGCGGGAGCTGTGGGTCGAGTACGGCATCGAGATGCAGCCGGATTCTGTAGCCGGCCTGTTGAGCGCGCACGGGCTGCGCGGCGCGCTCACCTCAGCGTAAAGGCGACCAGCGTAGGCCGCGAAGAACCGTGCGTGGTATCCCGAAATGCTGGGGTGCTTGTAGCGACTCCTGGCCGCATAATCGGTGTTCTGACGTATGGACCGCATCTATGACCTGGCGGCGTGCGCTTGGAGAGAGGCCGCCGCCCTGATGAGAGGCCAGAACGGTGAGCACGCAGAACCCGCTTTCCGATGTCGTTGTCGAGCACGTCGCTCACCGTCTTTTGACGCTGGGACAACCTGTGCGCATTCGGATCATGCAGCGCCTGGAGCAGGAAGGCGAGATGAGCGTGCAGGCGATCGTGGACACGCTGGACACGACCCAGCAGAACGTCTCGCGGCATCTCGGGCTGCTCTACCGCGAAGGGATCGTCGAGCGCCGCCAGGAGGGTCGCATCGTCCGCTACTGGCTGACGGGCTCCGACGCGATGCGGCTGATCGAGGAGGCGGGCGACTACGTCGTCCGCGACATGCGGACACGCGGAAGGCCCTGGTGAGCGACGGTGGACCGGGCACCCGAGAGCGCTCCCGTCGATCGGGCCGGCGGGAGGCAGACCCCGGATGTGGCCGCCGCGTTGGTGCGCGAGTCCACCGCCCGGCGCTTCAGGGCTCTGGGCCATCCCGCGCGGCTGCGGATCATCGAGCTGCTCGCGCGCGGCGACAGGTCGGTCAGCGAGCTCGCGCATCTGACCCGGCTCCCGGCTGACACGGTGTCAAAGCACCTGCGGGCGCTCGCGAGCGTGAACGTCGTCGGGCGCTCCCAGCAGGGCAACTTCGCCAGATACGCGCTGCGCGACCCCGAGCTGCACCGGCTCGTCGCCTTCGGGTACCGCGGCGTGATGCGCGAGGTCCAGCGGCTGCAGAGCGTCGCCGAGCTCGGCCAAAAGCACGACACCGACGAGCAGCGGGCCGAGCGCGATGCGCAGGCCGAGGGAGCCTCGCGGGCGGCGTGAGTCGCGTTCCTGGGGCTCGTGGGTAATCGCTCTCGCTCAGCGTTCGATCGCGCGGCCGGGCTCTCGCTCGGGAGCATCGAGGCTCCGGCTGGTTCGGTCGATTTGCCGGCGCAGCTCGCGCCATGCCGCACGCTGGCGCAGGTCCGTTGGTTGTGAGCCGAGCGCGCGGTCGGGGTCATCGATAGCGAAGCGCTCGCGGTAGGACTCGATCTCAACCGCCGCGTGCTCCCACCACCGCCGCGCGCTGATCCGCTCGGGGATGGGACCGAGCGTGGCCGTGAGGTAACGCGGCGGATCGACCGTCAGGTTGCGCCCGTAGTGCTCCGGCCGCCTGGCGGTGTCGGTCGCGAGCAGTTCAGCGCGGCTGCGCCCCAGCGCCGTGATCGCCATTTGGAGCGGGTCGCGCTTATCGTGGGTCGCGGGCGCGAACTCCTCGCGCTCTGATGAGCCGGGGACGGTGAGGTAGAGCCGGTTGCCGGTCTGCCCGCGGCTGAGCGCCGTGTAGCCCCACTCGCGGTAGAGGTCTTCGCTGCCGAGCACGAGCACGGTCTTGGTGGTCATGCCCTGGGCCTTGTGCCCGGTGATCGCATAACCGTGATCGAGACGGGCGCGCGCGGTCTGCTGAGGTGGGTCGAGATACGTGGAGGGCAGGTGATCTCGCGGCCGTCAACGGTCTGGATCTCGATCTCGCCTCGGTCGGCGTGGATCGCGACGATCGTGGCGCGCGTGCCGTTCAGGACGCCGAGCCGGCGGCTGTTATGCAGGGTGACGATCTCATCGCCGGCGGCGAACTCGCGGCCCGCGAGCTCGATCAACTGCTCGCCGAGGCGTCCGGCGGCGGCCATTGTCGCTCTGGCGCGGCCGTTGAGGTCGCGAACGTCGTCGCGGCGCAGCGCGATCATGGTCGCTTCCCGGCCGCTCTCGCGGGCCCCCCACCAATCGCAGACCATCCGCCGGCGCGCCTGCTCGGCGCAGTTCTCGATCACGAGCCGGTCGTTGTGCTGGTAGTGCGAGAGCGCCTGCTCGACCTGCCCGCCGCGGAGCAGATCGAGCGCCTGGCGCTCCCACGCCTCGTGCTGACGCCGGTTCTCGGTGAGCACGACCGGGTCCATGCGAACGGCGAGCCCGCGGAACAGTCCTCCTGCGTGAATCTCGGGGAGCTGGTGGGGGTCGCCGAGCAGCACGATCTTCGCTTGTGCTCTCTGGCCGTGCCCGAGGATCTTCCGCGAGCTGGCGCGTGCCGACCATTCCGGCCTCGTCGATCACGAGCACAGTGCGACCCCCGCGGAGCAGACCGTACGGGCCGGCTTCTCGCAGGTCGGCGAGCAGCGCCGCGATGCTGGTCGCCTCGATCCCGGCGCCGTCGCGCAGCTGATGCGCGGCACGCCTGGCGAGCGCGGCCCCATAGACGCGGTAGCCCTGTGCTTCCCACGCCTCGCGGGCGGCGTCCATTGCAAACGTCTTTCCGGTCCCGGCCTTCCCGAACACCACCTGCACCGCCGCGCCGTCACCGCAGAGCCGCCGCACCATCACGGCCTGCTCGCCGGAAAGCATTGGGCGGCGAGCGACGGCGTCCTCGATGGTCTCCTGATCGACAGTGCCGAGTTGGGCGTTCTCGCCGTCGAGGGCGCGCTGGATGGTCGTGCGCTCGATATCAAGCAGTTCGGGTGTGGAGTAGGGACGACCCTCGGGAGCCGCCGGGACTATGCGGCCGTCCTCGCGGCGGATCACGTCGGTGCCGGCGAGACCCTGCGCGTCGGAGAGCAGCGGCACGGCGCGCTCGCTTGCCAGGAACTCGTCGGCGAGCTCTTCGATCAGCTGCACGTCGGCTCCCTCGGACAGCTGCTCACACCACGCGCGGATCACGTCGCGACGAGTGAAGCTCGACTGCTGACGGGTCAAACCATCGGGGCCGGCAAGGTGGTCCTGCACACTCTGCGCCTGCTGCTCATCCAGTGCGTGTGGCTGGGTGCGGTGCAGGTAGCCTGGGAGTTGTGTGGGGTCGAGCCCGAGGCTGGACGGCACGCTCGCGCCAGGCGTCGGCCAGCGTCTGCGAGTCGACCCCATAGTTCTTCGCGCGGCGGGTGTCGAGCGCCGCGGTCTGCGCCGCGCGGGAGGAGTGCTCGCCGCGCTGCTCCATCCTCGCCTCGATCTCCGCGCGCCGGCGCGAGAAGGCGCGCAGCACCGGGTTCGCGAACCCCGCGATCTCCGCCTGACCGTTGCGGACCTGGGTCCACTGCACGCCGAGGCGGCGCGTGAGCTCGGCCCGCAGCTGCGCCTGGTAGAGGTAGCCGCCGGTCTTCGCGTGCGCGTAGAGCCGGCGGGCGTCCAGCGCTGTCCAGCGGCCGTCCGGCCCGCGGGTCATGTTCGCGACCAGGACGTGCGTGTGCAGCTGCGGATCGCCGGCTCGGCTCGAGCGATGGCGAAACGCGGCTGCGAGAAAACCGTTGCCCTCGACGGAGACCGCCCCGCCGCGTCCGCGGCGACCGACGGCGCACTGGCGCTCCATGTAGCCGAGCGCGGCATGCACGGCCGCGTCGTGTGCCTCCCTGGTCTCACGACTGACGTGCGGGTCGGCGAGCGCGAACAACAGGCTCGCGCTCTTCGGCGCCGAGAACGTCAGGTCGAAGCCCGGCACACGGATCGCGCCATGCGGCGGCCGAGCGAGCTGGGCGCCGCTCTTCGGGTGCTTGCCCGCGAGCGCGCGGTGAAGCAGCTCCCCCTCGACCTGGCCGAAGACGTCGATCTCATCGGCGGCGCTGCCGGTCCACCATCCGGGCGCCTCGCCGGCGCCCGTGTAGTAGTCCTCGATGCCCTGCGCCACCGCCTTCAGGTAGTAGTCGGCCTTGTTGCCTCCGAGCTTGCCGATAGAGAGCATCAGACCCGCAAGGATGGCCGCCGCGAGTGGGATAATCCACAACTATCGGCTTACATGAGCGGACAGGGCACTTGGTGCAAGTGTGTGAGTCGTTTTTCGAGGGTGGCGCTGCCGGTGACGCCCATGTCTCGGAGGGTCGTGCTACGTGCGGAGGCGACCTCAAGTCGCCTCCGCATTTAGGGCGATGCTGTGCGTTGTCGAAGCTGGGTGGCTGAGTGCATGGAACGGGAGATGGAAGGTCGTAAACTTCCTCTCATGGCGACTCGTCAGCGAACGATCCATCTCCCGGAGGCGTCCTTCGCTTTGCTCGCCGCCGAGGCGCAGCGGCGCGGCGTCGACCCCGACGCGCTAGCCGACGAGCTTGTCCGCACCGACTTGGGTGCGGACGTCGGCGAGGATGATCTTGAGGGTGTACTCGGGGACCTCGCGGAGTTCCGTGCCGAGCTGCCCGAGATCGACGGAGTCGTGCTGGCACAAGACGCCCGCGCCGAGCTCGAACGACGCGACAGTTGAGCGTCGTCCTCGACGCGAACGCGCTGATCGTGCTCGCGCTCGACCAGCGGCGCGCAAGCGCCGTAGAGCGCCTGCTGCGAGAATGGAAGGCCGAGGGCCAGGATCTTCACGCGCCCGCACTCCTCGGCTATGAGGTAGCCAGCGCGATCGCCAAGGCCGTGGCCGCGGGACAACTCCCGACGGGGCGCGTCGCTGAAGCCTGCGAGCGCATTGACCGAGTGCCAGTCGCCTTGCACGGGATCACGGACACTGCGCGCCTGGTGGAGATGGCCAGGCGGCTCGAGCGGAAGAGCGCGTACGACGCCGCGTACGTCGTGCTCGCCGAGGAACTTGAGACGGAGGCTGTGGACGCTCGACGGGAGGCTCGCGCGCAACGCCGCTACGCGCGGCCTGCCCGTCCGTCTCATCGAGACGGACTGAGGTCTGGGCGAGCCTTGGTCAGTTCAGCGCGTCGGCGAGCCGCGCGAGCACTTCGCCGTGGCACGCCTTGGGCGCGCACCAGCATCCGAGCGTCTTGCCCTTGAGCTCGTGCAGCCTCGCCATCAGCTCGGGGCTCTCGAGCAGGTACTGCTCGTAGCGCTCGATCGCTTCCTCGCGCGAGCCGACCCTGAACTTCGCGAGCGTCCCGGACTGGTGCGAGAACTGGTTGCCCCAGGGTCCGCGCGTCCCGGTCTTCGGGTCGCGGCCACGGCCGATGTAGACGTCGTAGCGCTCGCGCTTGCAATGCACAACGCGCGTGCTGGGGTGTACGGGTCGGATTGTGGGCTGAGCATGTCTCATGGTGAGCTCCTTTTCCTAGAACCATCCGTGCATCGGCGGGTAGCCGAGCTTCTCGGCCTTCGCGAGGTAATCCGCGAGCAGCGCGTCGAGCGCCGCCTTGCTCTCCTCGAGCTGCGGCTCGACCACGTAGGTCTCGCCCTGCTGCTCGCCGGCTGGCTCGTCGGTCACGCGGGGGATGCCGTCCACGCGCTGTCCGATCAGCGCCCGCTCCTCCCCCGTTTCGGTCGTGTAGGTGGCGAGCGTCACGCGTGTTCCTGCGGAGGTGGGTGTGAGTGTGGTGGTCATGCTGGCTGTCCTTTGTCGGTTCGGTTGCTGGACAGGGCAGCCGTCGCGGCCGTATAAGGTGGGCTGCGGAACCCGCAGCGTCAGCGGAGGGCGCGTCAGCGAGCCCCGGGACCGCGAAGCGGCACGAAGTGCGGGGCTTGCAGCAGACCACCGCGGCCGTAGGCTTGATCCTGGCCAGCCCCGGATCGACCAGTGGCATAAGTCAGCCTGGCCGCCACCGACCACAAACGCAGGCGCTCCAACGCGAACGCTCGCCACCCCGACCCTCGCAGCGGAGGTCAGGACGCTGGCTGGTCAGCTACCGGCCGTCACTGCATCCTCGACCAGCTGGCCGTCAGGGGCGAGAGCTTCTTCGATCCGCCTGGCGATCTTGTCGATCGTCTCGGCGTACTCGCGGATCGCCTCAAGGGCGCCCTTCTCGCCCCACCCGGCGATGTACGGAATGCTCTCACCCGAGACATCCAGCCCGACCGACCCGCACACGATGTACGTGACCGTGTTAACCAGCACCTCGGCCTGGCGACGACCGAAGTCGTTGTAGCTCACGCCCTGGGCGTGCGCGAGCTCGTGGACGACAACCCGCACCTGCGCGTTCGACGACACGTCCTCGTTGACGACGACCTCGTGCTTCTCATAGTCGCACCAGCCGTCCGCCTGGCCCGGAAGCGAGCGCCAGACGACGGTGTAGCCCAGCTCGCCCGCGAGCTCCTGCAGCGGCGCGAGCAGGTGCTGATGGCTAGTCCCGGTGATCGGCTCGCACGGAGGCTCAAGCGCGACCGGCTCGCGGCCCGGAAGGGGATCGGTCTGCGAGACATCGAACACCGAGACGCCGCGGAACACCGTCATCGTCTCCGGCTTCTCGCCCGCCTCACCACGCGGCTCGGGCCTCTGCTCGCTGGACTCCTTGTCGCGGTGACGGATCGTCATCGGTGCGAGGATGCGGATCGCGCGCTCCCCCTTGCGCACGCAGCGGTTGAGCGCGAGGAACGCGCGGAATCCGGCGACGTAGTTCGCGTCGGGGCGCTGCATCGCGATCAACAGCTGGTTGCCGAACGAGTAGCGCGCGAGCCCATTGGTGGAGCGCACGCGTGTCAACGGACATTGAGTTCTCCCCACTGGCGGCCATCAGAGGTCAAGAGCGCACGCGCGGCGCGCTCCACCCGCTGACGATCGGCCTGCCGGCGCTCTTCGCGCTCGGCTTCGGTCAGCCTTCGATAGCCCATAAGGGGCACCGTCCTTTCGGTCGACGACCCCGCCCAGCGCGGGGCCTACCCCGACCCGCTGCACGCGCAGCGTGCGACCATTGGGGAGGGCGGCCCCGCAGACCCTCTGGTCAGATCAGGCAGCCGCCCGAATACGCCAAGCCGAAGACCCGTCGGCCGAGAGCTCGCCTCGACATACCGGACACAGTCGAGCCGGCGTGTTCTTGAAGCGGTGAAGGCGTCGCTCCTGGAGCCGAGTACCGGGCCAGGTGCGTACCACCTCGAAGGGGATGCCCGCCCTGGCGGCGGCGCGCAGAAGCGGCGAGCCCCGGCCAACACGGTGTTCGGTGAGACGACGTTCGACGTTGACCGCCCACCCGAGATAGTGCCGTGCGTGACGATAGGGCCGCTGCAGGTGAACGAGATAGATCGTTCCCGGCTCGCCACCAACTGAGGACAGCGTGCAAGTCATCGCTGGACGGCTCGCTTGCCGAAGTCCACGTGCGCTGCGATCCGGTCGAGGTCATAGTGGCCACAGATCAGGAACGCATGTGTGGGATCGAGGACGGCGAGATGTGTGCCATAGGAGCCATCGCGCCGCCAGAGCACCAGATAGGTGCGCTGCGATCCGGTGTCCTCGACAAGACGAAGCTCAAGCAGCTCGCCCGCAACACTGTCTTTGACGAGATCGCAGATGCGATTGCGGCTGAAGGTGTGCTCGCCGGGCGCGTCTGGGAGAGCCTGTTCGACTTGTCTCGCGACGTCCTCGATCGTGCCGGCGTGCCACTCGTAGACCGGCACGGTCTCGTAGCGCTCGGGAAAGAGATAGCGGTGCAACTCTTCGAGTGCCCGCTGCGCGGGATGAGCGCGATAGAAATCTTCGAGCGCTTCGAGGTGCGCGATCAGCTCCTCTCGAGTCGCGGTCTCTATGTTGAAGCCGTTGACGCTCGCGAGCTGGTCAAGGTCGTGCTGGGCAGACATCACGTCTCCTTCGAGTCCTGGTCCCGCCCGGTGCGGGGCCGCCGCCTACAGCCGCCGCACGCCCTTCGGGGCGTGCCACCATCAGGCGGTTGCGTGCGGCCCGCACCGGGCGGTCTCTCAAGCGGCCTCTTCGAGTAGATCGCCGCCGTGGACGCTCGGAGGATGCCCGGATCGTCGTGGAACTTTGACGGCGATCCCACCGCGATTGTGATGGTTAGACGGTAGCGAGTGTGGCGGCGGCCGGCTCGGTCGTTGTGGCTGGTTCTGGGGTGGTTGGGCTGGTGAGGGTCTGCTGGTGTGTTTCGATTGCTTGCACGAGCTTGGCGAGATCGCTGTAGCCGACGATCCGTCGGAACTGCTGCTCGGCTTGGAGCATCCCGGCGGCGGTCCAGCGCTTGCGCATGTCGCCGTCCTGCCAGCGCTTGACGTTGCGCTGGGTGCGCCGCACGATCTCGATCATGCTCTCGATCGGGTTGGTCGAGGAGAGCGTCTTGGCGAGATGACCCTCGACTCCGAGCCGTGTCAGCGTAAGCGTCTCGCTCATGCCCTCCCGCAGCGAGGCCGCGGCGTCGGGCCAGGTGCGCTCCAGCTCGCCGGCGAGTCGCTGCAGCTGCTGCTCGGCCTGCTTGGCGTCGGTGAGCGCCCATGCGCCGCGGATCCGGGCCAGCACCTTCGGCCGGTCTGCTTCGGGCAGCAGGTCTGTCACGTTGCGCTCCTTATGCCTGTGGCAGCGGTGAACGAGCGCGTGCTGCCCGAAGACATCCTTGATCGCCTTGCGCAGCGCCTTGCCGCCGTCCAGGACGAACAGGATCGCCTGCGCGGGGTCCAGGCCGCGGTCGACGAGGTCGGAGAGCAGCGTCGTGGCCAGTGTCGCGTTCTCAGTGCTGCCCTCCCACAGCCCGAGCGGGATCTTCACGCCCTCAGTGCTGATCCCGAGCGCGACGACATGCGTGCGGCCGGCGATCTCCAGCCCGTCGAGCATCATCACCGCGAGCCGCACGTCATCCAGCGGGCGGCTCATTAGCTCTCCCAAGGCGGTGCGGGTCTTCTCGATGAACAGCTCCGAGATCGTGCTCTTACTCGTCGAAGCAGCCTGCTGCTCGACCTGCTGCCCGACAGGCTCTCCAACCACGGCGCACTTGCGGGTCGAGACGCCGGCGAGCATCCGGTCCATCACCGCCCTGGTCAGCGGGTCGCGGTCGGCGAAATACTCGTAGCTCGCGACCGGCAGCTCCTGGGCGTCATCCGCACTGCGGATCCGCGGCCGGCTGACCCGCACCCGGCGACCGCCGAGCGTCATCGACCCACGCTCGTGACCATGCCGCTTAGCAACACGATCCGGATTGTGCTTGCCCCGCGTGCCGACGATCTCGCTCACCTCGGCCTCCATCAGCTCGTGCACGACCGAGAGCCCGAGACCGACGCTGAGCGCCAGCAGCCCGTCCCTCGCTGCTCCAACGAGCTCGCCGAGCGCCTCCTGAATCTCCCCCGGCAGCGCCATCTCTGACGCCTCCCCGCACGAGACGACCTGCGCTCCAGATACCTTCTTCATGGCGGTTCCTCCTGTCCTATCGGACTTGGTTAGCGCCCCGAACGCTCCCAACAAGAGCGGACAGGACGGGCGGAACCGCCAACCAAACTTCTACGAGCTACCGGGAGTGCGCCCAGACGTCGGAGGTGATGCATGGTATGACCTGAACTGACATAAGCTCGTCGTCGCCTGCCGGGGAAGGTCCGGTCCGGGTAGCTGCCAGGAGGCCCGGTAGCAGGCTGCCGGCTTCGCCTGGAAACGGGCGGGGTCGAAGCGCAGCGTCAAGCATCCTTTGGGGGTGTGCGACCGAGCGGTCCGCAGCGTCAAGCGAAGCCTGCCGCGTCGTGAGCGTATAGCAGGGAGAGCCGAGCCTCGTCCGGTTGGGTGAAGGCCATGGAAGGGGTGAAGAGCCTGGATCGCAGCCCCGAAGAACTCCCCGGCGTAGAGGGCGTGGAACGTTCGGATGGTGATGGCGGGAACTGGGGAGGCCCTCCCCGGCCCGGCTGCCCTGCGGAGTGGCAGCCGGAGCGTCGCGGCCTATAACCGGTGATCGTCGGGAAGTGGCTGGGTGCCGGGAGGGAGTCGGAGGCGGCCGTATTACCGCTTGAGCCGACGGGACAACAGAACCCGCGGTGAGGGAAGGGCCGCTACTTCGTTCATGCGTGAGATGCAGGGAAGGGCCGGTGAGTGCCAGCGATGGCTAGGACCACCGAGGTAGACAAGGTCAGAGAACTGCAACGAACGCTCTACCGGGCGGCCAAGGCCGATCCCGGGCGAAGGTTCCACGCGCTCTATGACAAGGTCCATCGCAGGGACGTGTTGGAGCGCGCGTGGGAGCTGGTGCGCGCGCAACCGCGGCGCGGCCGGCATCGACCAGCAGACCATCGAGGACGTCGAGCAGTACGGGGTTGACCGGCTGCTCGACGAGCTGGCTGTGGACCTCGCGGGACGGCAGCTACCGTCCGCTCGCCTGCTCGCCGGGTGTTCATCCCGAAGCCCGGCAGCCGACGAGCGGCGGCCGTTGTCGATCCCGGCGGTCCGGGATCGTGTCGTGCAGGCCGCGGCGAAGATCGTGCATCGAGCCGATCTTCGAGGCGGACTTCCTGCCGTGCTCGTTCGGGTTTCGCCCGCGCAAGCTCGGCACACGACGCGCTCCAGGTCCTCGTTGACGAGGCGTGGCGGGGCCGGCTGTGGGTGGTCGAGACGGACATCGCCAACTGTTTTGAGGCGATTCCGCACGACGGGTTGATGGCGGCCGTCGAGGAACGGATCGTCGACCGCAAGCTCCTGGAGCTCGTGCGCGGCGATGCTGCGCGCTGGGGTCATGGAGCACGGTGCGGTCACGCGCACGCGATGCCGGCACTCCGCAGGGCGGCGTGATCTCGCCCGTGCTTGCCAACGTCTACCTGCACCGGCTCGACCGGCAATGGCAGACGCGCGGGCGCTGGGGTGCTGGTCCGTTACGCCGACGATCTGCGTGGCGATGTGCAAGAACCGCCGGGAAGCCGATAACGCCCTCGCGGCGCTGACGGCGATCCTTGCCGAGCTGGGTCTCGAGCCCAAGCCCGCCAAGACGCGGATCGTGCACCTGACCGGAGGGAGGCGAGGGACTGGACTTCCTCGGCTTCCATCACCGCTGGGTGCGCGGCCGGGACCCGCGGGTCACGGCACGTCGCGTTCCTCGCGCGCTGGCCCTCACGGCAGGCGATGCAGCACGCCCGCGAGCGTGTGCGAGAGCTCACGGCGCGGGATCGTCTGCGCTGGCCGGTCGAGCAAGTCGTCGGGGACCTCAACCGGTTCCTGCGCGGCTGGGCGGGCTACTTCCGCTACGGCAACTCGACCGTCCAGTTCGACCAGATCATCCGCCACGCGGAACGCCGCCTGGCGCTGCTGATCGCACACCGCCATCAGCGCGCCTGGCGGTACGGCCGGAAGCTATTGCCTCCCGGCCCGACCGCTACGGACTGATCAGCCTCAACGGAACCATCGTCGCGCCACGACCTAACCGGCCATGGCGATCGGGACGCTGAATGCCGACGGTGAAGAACGTCGGTGAGCCGTGTGCGGGAGAACCGCATGCACGGTTCGATGGGGGGCGAGAGGAAACCAGCGACCAGTCGGCCACGCCGCGCGGACGCCAGGCGCCTCTCGCCTACCCGACCAACCTCCGGTGGGCGGCGCAGGTGCGCCAATGGATGGTTCCTTGGCGAGGAGGCCCCACTCACGCGCTTGTTGAACGATCTTGTCGATGACCCATTGAGAATCGTCCAGCGGCAGTCGGTCGTACACGGGGTTGACGTTGGACGGAAGCGCGACGTTGTCGGCCTTGAACACCATCAGCTTGTCCTTCAGATGTTCACGCTCCATTCCGATCCGAAGCTCGTCGATGATGTTCTGTCGCGTACGAATCTCACCGTCCTGGGTGCGGTCATCAGGTGTCATGAAATACACGACCATCTGTGCCTCTGCGAAGTACGCGTTGACCTTCGTCTCGGGTGTGGACTTCACCCTGGCAGGCAGTGGCTCCTCGCCGATCAGTACCGGGCGGAGCCCTTGGGTTAAGAGCCCTTGGGCGACAGGCTGCGCTAGCTGCACTCGGAAGCGTTCCGAGTAGCTGATTAGAACGACACCCTGCCCGTCAATCATGCCGATAGGCTATGCGTCGGACACACGGAATCGGTGGTCGGTGTGGCATGTCCTAATCTCTAGGCGCTTTCGACGGATAGCCGGCCGTACGTAGGGCGGCGAGCGGCACCATCAGTGTTCTTGGCGTGGTGCTGAGCGCTCGGAAGCCAAACCGCTCGTAGAACGTTGCCGCGTTCTCGTCGATGGCATGCACAACTACTGCGCGAACGGCGACCTGTGCGGATGCTTGGGCGACTCGCGTGAGCGCGTCGTGGAGAAGGGCCGCGCCTATTCCATGACCCTGCTGGCTGGCATCGACAGCTAGACGAGCGAGGATCGCGACTGGGATCGGAAAGTGTCGCGAGAGTCCTCTGTTGGTCTCAGGCGTGGCCTCGTGATGATCGAGCTGTCCGGCAAGGAGCGTGTAGTAGCCATACACGTGCTGGTGGGTGGTTGTGGCGACGAATGTTCGTGCCGCGTCTCGATGCTGGTTCTGACTTGCGTAACGTACCAACCAGCGGTCGAGCAGGTCGTTGCCGCAGTTGAAGCCCGCGACATCGTGGCGGGCGGCGTTGAACCGTTCGGTGCCGGCAAAGCGAGCAGTCACGCGCGCTCGCGCAATTCGCGCAAGCGCGCAAGCGTATCCTGATCAGCAGTGTCCAGTGCGTCCAGGAAGCGCGCAGCCTCGTCCTCGCTGAGCACGATCTGTTGCTGGTCGGCAAGGACGTCCCGGGCACGCGTGCTTGCTGCTCGACGGAAAAAGTCGCTCAGCGTCTCGCCCACTGCCGTTGCTGCGGCGCTATCGAGCTGCCGCTCGTCATCCGTCAGTCGAAGCTCAAGTCGCTGAGTACGCATAGGGCGATTGTACGGACACTGTACGTCTATTTCAAGAGCCGGTATCGCGTCTCCGCGCGAGGCCCCATCACCAGAATCCTTCATAAAGCCAACGTTTGCCGGCCAAATCCCAAACCGCCCAAGCCCGGATCGCGGTCGCTGATAGGTGTTCAGCCCCCGCCCCCGCTACTCCTCGAACGCCGTCGCGCCGCGCGGTCCCATCGGCGTGGAGCATCATCTCGCTACCGATTCCGGGCGTGTCCGCGGATCGCGCGAACTGCACGATCAGGATCGCGGGCTGCGTGTGGTAGTAGACGCCGCCAAGCTGGGAGCGCTCCTCGTGGCTGAGTGCAATCTGGGCCAGGAACGGGCTGGAAGGCTTGGATCGCCTCGGCCAGCCCTGGCATCGTTGCGACGGCCTCGCGATCGACGCGCAAGCCGCCTGGATGGTCACCAGGTCGATGCCGCTTGCGGCGAGCAGCGACCCGAACGTGTGGCGCAGGTCGTCAAGCGCAGCGGGCAGGTGCCGGCGGCTTGCTGTGCGCGGCGAAGTCAACGTCACAGTTGTCTCAGGCAGACTGCACCGGGTCTGACAGGAAAATAAACGCTCAGGCCAGCCCGGAGGCGAGCTGCGGATCATGTCTACTGAGAAGGTTCGCGAGCGCACCCGCGATATCCGGCGCCGCCGGCTGGAAGGCCCGCTCAGCGCTCGCGACGCCAGTCGCCGCGCATGCCGGCGAAGTGCGCCCAGTGGTGCCAGCCCTTCATCTCGCTGGGGTCCTCGTCGTAGACGGGAGCGCCCCCTCCTGGCCGCGGCAGGCTCTGGACCGCTACGGAGTCGATCGTCAGATCGACTCCGCGTTCGTGAAGCGCCGCCACATGGGCGGCCTCAACGAATCTCTTGCCGCCAGTGTGAAGGTTAACCACGAGACCGTGGAAGATGTCCTTCTCGCGGACGGCGATCACGTGCACGACCGTGCCGACCTGCTGCCCGTCGGAGGCGACCACGATCACACCCTCGGCAAGCACTCCATACGCGATCGGCAGACCCTCGTCCATCTCGCCACGACGATAGCGCCAAAGAGCGGGCGAATGTCGCGCGCATCGCGTGGATCTACTGCGCAACGGTGTCGCCCGCACCATTCTGCGCTACCTCATCCCCCGATCGTGGCAGCGGTTCGGTCAACGCGCATCATCATCACGCTCATGCCTAGCTTGCGCCACTCTCGCAGCAATACCCCGACTCGTGGCTGGGAGCTTGTGGATGCCATCTGGCCGTAAACCGACTCTAGCTGCACGCGCCCGAACTGCGATCGCCTCCCGGCTCAGCTGTCGATCGGCGACATGTCCGCGTAGCGATCGCCTGCCGTCGCACCGATCGGGGCGGCCTCGTCGATCCGCGCGAGATCCTCCGCGCTCAGCTCGACCTCCGCGGCGGCGACGTTCTCCTCCAGGTATGACCGCCGCTTGGTGCCGGGGATCGGCACGACGTCCTCGCCCGCGGCTGAGCACCCACGCGAGCGCCAGCTGGCCTGCTGTGACCGTGCGTTCGCGCGCGATCTCCTCCAGGCGCCGCACCAGCGCGAGGTTGCTCTTGAAGTTCTCGCCCTGAAACCGAGGGTGGTAGCGGCGGAAGTCGTCGTCGGGCAGATCCCCGGGCGCCTGGAAGCGCCCGGACAGAAAGCCGCGGCCGAGCGGGCTGTAGGCGACGAAGCCGATGCCGAGCTCGCGCACCGTGGGGAGGATCTCCTCCTCGGGCTCGCGCGACCACAGCGAGTACTCGGTCTGCAGCGCGGAGATCGGATGCACCGCGTGGGCGCGGCGGATCGTCTGCGGGGCGGCCTCCGAGAGCCCGAGGCAGCGGACCTTGCCCTCCTGCACGAGCTCGGCCATCGCGCCGACGGTCTCCTCGATCGGCACGGTCTTATCGACGCGGTGCTGGTAGTAGAGGTCGATGTGCTCGACGCCCAGGCGCGACAGCGACGCCTCGCAGGCGCTGCGCACGTACTCCGGCTTGCCGTTGACTCCGACCCTGGTGCCGTCCTCGCGGCGCTCGTTGCCGAACTTGGTCGCGAGCACCACACGCTCGCGGCGGTCGGCGATCGCGCGGCCGACGAGCCGCTCGTTCGTGAACGGTCCGTACATGTCGGCCGTGTCGAGGAAGCTGACGCCGAGCTCCAGTGCCCGGTGGATCGTGGCGATCGACTCCGGCTCGTCGGTCTGTCCGTAGAACTCGGACATCCCCATGCAGCCCAGTCCCTCGGCTGAGACCTGCAGTCCCTGGCTGCCAAGCGTGCGTGTCTTCATCTCTACGTTGCTCCTCTCGCCTGTTGAACGCAATGCGGTCCGACTGCGCGCCCTACGCCGGATCGACGCCGGCGGCTGCGGGCTCACCCGGCCCACGCCGCTCCATGGAAGCAGCTTCATGTGCCCGCAGGACGCCTGGTTGCAGTGTCGCCTCGAGGATCAGCACCGTCGCACACACCAGAGCCCAGAGCTGGGCCACGAGTGACCACAGGCGCTCTTCCAGGCCCTGGTAGCCGACGAACGAGTCGTGCAGCAGAAACGTGACGATCCCTGCTGCCAGGAGCACGAGCGCTCCGCCCAAGACGAGGCGCGCAAGCCGGCTCGGCCACGCCGAGCGGGCAAAGGCGAAGCCCGTCGCCAGCAATGCGACCTTGATGCCGAGGCTCACCCACTCGTGCGCGTAGTGATGCCAGGAGAGCGCGCCCGCGGCTTCGCGGGACTTGCACACGGCGCTCACCGTCGGCGAGCAGTCCATGTGCAGCGGCCCGACGAGAATCGCGCACACCCCGGCGATCACGAACATCACGGGCATTGCCAATGGCCACGGCCGCGTCCGCAGCGACGGCACCGCGGCGACCGCCAGTGCGATGAAGCCCAACCCCCAGACGCCGACGAAGGCCGCGAAGATCCAGGGGTGCGCGGCGCCGTCCCGGCCGAGCTCGCTGATGTACTGGCGAACCGCCGAGTAGTGCGGTTCCAGAGCGCCGGCGAGCACCCACCCGCCGACGAACACAAGCTGTGCCAGGATCGCAAACCACGCCAGAAGCCGCGCGCGGCGACGAGCCGCATCCGGGAGAAGCGGCCACTCTGCTGGCCTGAGCCAAAGTGCGACACGGCGTAGCACGATCTTCCCTCGATGCTAGCCGGGATCGACCGACTCGGCCAACCCATCTCCGCACACGCTGTTCTCGACGGCCTGGCACAGCGCGGTACTTCTCCTCCACCGACCCGCTGCGCGGCATGGGGATCGCCGCCGTTTCACTTGGAGCAGCCGGCGATGCTGTAGTGTGCTTCATCGACACAGACGAGCTTGGACTCATGATCGAGGTCCGTCTCCAGAAGACAAGGGAGGCCTGCGCATCTAAGACAGCTATCCGCGACCGATCTGGTCGTGTCCGCGAAGCCCGACTGGGCGTTTGTGCCGTCTAGGTGACGAGTGGCCTGTGGCCTGTGTCCTGCGCACCTGTATATCTGAGTTGGCGCACGACCCGTCGACGCGATCGCGATTACTTTCCACAATGAGGATAGGAGAGCAATGCAAATATTGTACACAACCCGCCGGCTGTGGGGCGCTGTCGGTGCAATTGCAGCCATAGCGTTGATTGCTGCGGTCGCAGCGCTGCCGGCTGCGGCAGAGCCCTGGCATGAACGGACGGTCACGCTGAACGGGGACTGGGCGCCGTTCAATCGCTGTCCGGTCGAGAGCCCCGCGATGCTGGCCGCCAATGCCGCCCCGACGCTTGCGGTGTGCGTTGTTGACGACTCGCCAGGCGAAGTCGCCATCGACGGCGAGACGTTGATGAAGACCTCTGACATCAACACGCAGTTCGGCGTCGCCCTCAACGGTGAGACCGGTGAAGGCGCCATCGTGGCGCCGAATGGCGGTGTGACAGTCGCGGCGCCGGGCGAAGTCGCCGGTGGCATTCGTGCGTTGCTCTGCCCGGATGTGCGTGGCCCGGCAGCGTCGATTTGCGGTCCCCAGGGTCCGTGGCAGCGTGAGCCTACCGGCGTGACCGGCGAAATGCTGAATGCTGGTACGGCGGAAAATTTCGACCTGGTGGCCGGGCTTTCTCTGGGAGAGCCGATAGCAACGCTGCGGTATGAGATTCGTTTGGTCAACCCGCTGCTCGGCTGGAACTGCTCGATCGGATCGCCGAGTGAACCGATCGTCGTGAGCCCCGAGAACCTGACGCCCCCGACCGGTCTAAAAAGCGAAGGATTTGAACCCAACGGGACGCCGGTGAGCGAAGGCGCCGTGGTGGAGAGGATCATCGCCGAAGGCAACACGCAGGGCGATCCGACACTGGTGATCCCGGCTGCACACGGCTGCGGGCCCAGGGGCGTTTACGACCAGATTATCGACAGCAAGCTCGGGCTTCCGGCGGCTGCCGGCAAGATCAGCATCACCTCAACCGATGCAAACACCTACGTGGCCACGCTGGCCAACCCGGGTGCAAACGATGGTGAAGAACTGGCGAAGGACTGGCGGTCTGCGGTCGTTTCGCCCGCGAAACACAAGGGCTGGCGGTGGCGACGCTGATCTACTGGTAGGTCATCGCGATCGGAATGACGCGGCAGGGGGTCGGGCCACGGCGGCCCGGCCCCCTGCCGGGGCCAACGCGGTCGGCAATCGATGTGCGTTTCGCATAGGGTTTCGACGGCGCCTGGCGGCAGGTCTTGCCCTGTGGCGCTCCGACCTGGAAGGAGATGCCGATGAGAGTGTTTGCCGATCTCGACGAGCTGCGCGCCGCGACGGGCGAGGTGCTCGGGCCGAGCGACTGGATCGCCGTCGACCAGGCCCAGATCGACGCCTTCGCCGATGCGACGGGCGATCATCAATGGATTCACGTCGATCCGCAGCGCGCTGCCTCGGGGCCGTTCGGGACGACGATCGCGCACGGCTTCCTGACCCTCTCGCTGATGCCCGTGATGCTGGAGAGCCTCTACAAGGTGCAGGGCGTGCGGATGGGAGTCAACTATGGCCTCAACCGTGTGCGCTTTCCCGCGCCCGTGCCCGCAGACTCGCGCCTGCGCGCCAGCGCCGAGGTGGCCGAGGTCAGTGACATCGCGGGGGGAGCGCAGCTCGTGCTGCGGGCGAGCATCGAGCGCGAGGGCGGCGAGAAGCCCGTCTGCGTGGCCGAGTTCGTGGTTCGCATCTACCTCTGAGCACGCGTTCGTCCTGCTCAGCCGGTACTGGACGCTTGTTCGATGCCCGGTGGCGCGGACTACTGCCCAGCTCCGCCGCGTCCGAGAGCGACTGTGGATACGCCTATGCGTATGTCCCTTGAGAACTGGAGCGACGGCCTGAGCATCGCGCTTTGAGAGAGCGCGGGAAAGGCGACGACGAGCATGACCACGCCCAGAACAGCTCACCCACACGGCGCCGCCGACGGTGGCCCCGCCCCCTTCATGGTGTTGGCGCGCGAACACGACGCGGCGACTACGGTGGTTGCCGTCGAGGGGGAGCTCGACCTCTCCTCTGCGCCGCGGCTGAAGTGGATGATGATGGATGCCTTCGAGGCCGGCCGCAGCCGTCTCGTGGTCGATCTCTCCGACGCGAGCTTCATGGACTCGACCGGCCTCGGCGTCCTGATCGGCGTCAACAAGCGGCTGGCGCCGGGCGCGCAGCTGCTGATCGTCTGTCCGCCGGGGGTCGTGCGCCAGGTCTTCGAGTTCTCCGGAACCGACGGGGCGTTTGCGATCTTCTCGACGCTCGAGGCGGCGATCGCGCACCTGGAGGGGCGCACTGGCGCTGCAGGCTGAGCGAGGGCACCGGCGATGCCAAGCGAGCCAGCGCAGCGTTCGCGGACCGGGTCTCCAAGGCGGAGCCTCGTACTGATTGCCGCGGTCTGCTGCGCGATGAGCCTGGGACCGACCGCTGCGGCGGCCGCCAGTCCGAGCAGCAGGACGACGCTGCAGAGCCTGCTGGCGGTGCTGCTGGGTCACGGCCACGGCCAATCCGGCGGCGGTTCCGGCACGACGACGCCGAGCCAGTCCGACGGCAGCTGGCACGGCAGTGGCGGCGATCGGGGCGGCGGCCAATCCGGCGGCTCGACCGAAGCTCAGGGATCCCTGGGTCACGGCCAGGGCTCCGAAGGCCAGGGCTCCGCCGGGGATCACGGCTGGCACGGTGAGGGCGACGAAGGCGCGGGGCAGTCGGGGGAAGCGGCGCATCGCGGGGGATCGGAAAGCGCAGGCCGGAGCACGCACGCCGACGACTCCGGACGCGGCCAGGCACAGGCCGGCGTCTCGCACGCCGCGTCGAGTAGCTCTCCGTCCTCACAGTCCGCAAGCCAAGCGTCGTCGAGCCAGGCTGCCTCGCAGGCGCAGGACGCCACCCGGCACACCCCCACCGCCGGTTCCTCGTCGGCAACGCCGGTCGCGGCGCCGACATCGGCCGCAACGCCGGTCACGACCGCGCCCACGCCATCGCATGGCACAGGCAACGCCGCGCGCAGCCGAGTCCACTCGCGTAGGCTCGCCCACCCTCGCCGGCGCGGTGCGACGCACAGGCGCGCCTCGCCTCGTGGCGCCAGCGGCGCCCTGGCCCGGGCCGCAGCAGCAGCGGGCCAGTCCCGCTCCTCCCGCTCAATTCGCCCGGTCGCGAAACACCATCCCGCCGCCAAGGCAACCCGAGAAGCGGCCGCGACTGCGCTGCAGCCCGTGGAGCGGACGATCACGCGGATCGTCTCGGTTGTGCCGCTGCCGCTGCGGATCCTGATCGGCGCGCTGGTGGCGCTCGCGCTCGGGCTGGTGGCCCGCTCGCGCATCGCAGCCGTCCGAACCAAACGGCTCGAGCAGCAGCGCAGCGAGCTGATGGACGACGTCGGCCTGCTCCAGGCGGCGCTGCTGCCTGCCTCGCCGCAGCGCGTCGGGCCGCTCGGTGCCTCGACCGCCTACCGCCCGGCGAGCGGGCCCGGGGCCGGCGGCGACTTCTACGACCTCTTCACGCTCGAAGACGGGCGGCTCGCGGCGATCGTCGGCGACGTCTCAGGGCACGGCAGGCAGGCGCTGCCGCACACTGCTCTGACCCGCTTCACGCTGCGCGCTTACCTGGAGGCGGGCTTCTCCCCGCGGCAGGCGCTGCAGACAGCCGGCGCCGCGCTGGAGCGCCAGCTCGGCGACTCCTTTGCGACCGTCGCGCTGGCGATCTATCAGCCACAGCAGCGCATCCTCACCTATGCCTGTGCGGGCCATCCGCCGCCGATCGTGCTCGCGGGGCAGCCGCTTGCCGCCGTGACCGCGTGCGCCGCGCCGCCGATCGGCGCCGGGATGCAGACCGGGACCCGCCAGACCACGATCCGCCTCCCGGGCGCTGCGCAGGTCTGCCTGCACACCGACGGCGTCACCGATGCGCGGGTGGGCGCCGAGTTCTACGGCGCGCAGCGCCTCACGCGCGCCCTGGCTGAGCTTGGCCCGCAGGCGAGCGCCTCCCAGCTGCTGGATCGCGTCGCGCAGCAGACCGATTCGCAGGCGGACGACATGGCGGCCTGCCTGCTCTTCATGCCCGGTGGCGCCGAGGCCCCGCATGTGCTCGCCGAGGAGCTGCAGCCTCGATGCCGAGCGGGTGGCCAGCCCGCGCACGGCGAAGTTCCTGCTGGCCTGCGGCGTCAGGCGGGAGCACCTGGAGGGCGTGCTGGCCGCCGCCCGCAGCGAGGTCGCGCGTGCCGGCAGCGCCGTGCTCGAGGTGCGGCCCGCCGCCGGTTCGGCGGCTGCGCAGGTCAGCGTGCTGCCCGACAACCTCGCGCTGCTCGACAGCGTGAAGGTGCGACGGCAGATGGCGGTGGCGCTGTGAGGCGGGTCTCTCCAGCGCTTGCGCCAGATGCCGCGATCGCGCTTGGCCTCGCCTGCACTGCGATGCCCTTCGCGCGCACGCCGGACGCGGCGCTGGAGCGCTGGCTGAGGATCCTGCGCCTCTACGGAGGCGCGGGCGCCGCGCTGCAGTCCCTCGGCGTGGGCGAGGACCGGGTGCAGGCGCTTGTCGAGCCGGCCGCCGGCGCGCCTGCCGTTGCTCGCGAGGGCGACGGGATCGAGCAGGTCTGCGAGAAGGCGGAGGAGATCGCCCATGCGCACGGCGGCGGGCTCATCACCACCGGCCACCTGCTGCTGGCGGTGATGAGCCTCTACGGCGCCGAGTTCGATCGCGTGCTGCAGGCCCACGGCTGCGATCGCGAGGAGCTCGCGCAGCGGCTTGGCGCGAGCTTCGTCTCCTGCTGAGCGGCGCCGGCGCCGCTCAGGCGACCTGCACGACCATCAGCGTGTTCTGCTCCGGGTCGCGGAACCAGAACATCGGCGGCACCGGATCGCCCATGCGGCTGACCTGCTCGTCGACGTCGACTCCGCGCTCGACGAATTCGGCGTGGGTGGCGTCGATGTCGTCGGTCTGCAGGGCGATGCCGGTGCTCATGCCGCCCGTCGGCGTGCCGGGCGGTGGAGGGGCGAGAGCGATCGTGGTGACGGCGTCGGCGGGCGCGACTTCGACCCAGCGGTAGCCGTTGCCGAACGGCGTGTCGGTGCGCTTCTGAAAGCCGAGCGTCTCGACGTAGAACTCGATGACGCTGTCCTGATCGCTGACCGGCACGCAGACGGTGCTGATCTTCTTGACGGCGACGGCTGTCTTGCTCACGATGGGCTCCTTTGCGGTTGCGGTTGTGCAGGATGAGACTGACAGGAATCGCGAGAGCCATCGCTCCAGGATGCGCCTCCGCCGGCCGACGCAGATGCGCGCCGGCCGGCGGGAGACGTGCTGCTCACTGCGCGAGGGCTAGTGGCCCCAGTGGCCACCGAAGCCGCCGTCGAGGTTCGTGCCCGGCGTGAAGGACACGCCGCGCAGGACTTCGCCGAAGCCCGCGGTGCGCAGGGTGTGGAAGTGCTCCCACGGTGCCGGCGCGCTCGCGGAGATCGGATCGGTGATCGCCACGAGCTTGTCGGGATCTGCGCCTTCGTCGCCGTCGCCGCTGACCGTCGAGGTCACCGCCCAGATCGTCACCGTGCCGTCGCGGTTCACACGACCGGTGATGTTGCGCAGACCGTCGGTGGCCGGTGACCACGGCAGTTTGGTGACGGGGTTTTCGCCGCTGGGATAGCCGGGGACCGTGTAGGGCTTGCCGAGGCTCAGGCCGCCCTGCAGCGTGTAGTCGAGTTTCCATTCTCCTGCGCTTGAGTCGAAGACCCACTTCTGCAGGCCGGCGGTCGGCTGCTCTGCGGCCTTGGTGTATTCGCCGGTGGTCGTGGAGTATTCGTCTTCGCCGTTGCCCTCGTCGGCGACGTAGGCGGTGTCGGCGTTGGCGAACCAGATCCCGAAGGGATGCCATGCTTCCGACTTCGGTTCGGCCGGGAAGCCCTTGAGGATGCACATGTTGTTGGGCTTCAGTTCTTCCTTCTTGGCCTTCAGGTCTTCGGCGATCGGGGTGATGCCGCTGGTCGGCAGCTTCGCTCCCGGCTGAGGCAGGCCGATGCCGCCCGTCGGGCAGGCCTTGCCCGTCGTGTCCACGAAGTAGACGGTGTCCACGCCGTTGCTGCCGCTGCCCTTGGTGAAGTAGACGACGTTGCCGGCGATCGTCAGGCCGCGGTAGTTGTTGTCCTTGCTGGGCTTGTCTGCCTTGTCGCCGAGCTGGGTGATGTTGAAGCTGCCAAGCGGAACCGGCGCGCCGGGGGTCTGCTTGGACTCGGGCAGCAGCGAGGGCGTGAGAAGCTGCGCGCCGCCGCCGGTGATGACGCCTTCGTCGATCGGCTTCCCGCCATTGCCGGCGTTGCCGGCGGTGTAGAAGAGGTCGTTGCCTTCCTCTTCGTTGAGGATCGCAGCCCTGCCATTGTTGCCGCTGTAGGCGTTGGTCTCGGTGAAGTGGAACTGACCCTGGCTGTCGACCTGGGCCACCACGCGGGGAGCAATCACCGGGTCAGGGTTGGTCGCATCGATCACGCCCGGGGTGTTGCCGTTGGAGGCGTCGAGCGTGTCGACTGGCGAGAGGTAGCCCATGAAGGTCACGTACTTGCCGCCGGTGGAGAGGTTGAGCGCCAGTTCGGACTTCGAGGAGAAGCTCGTGACCATCTGGTCGTCCTTGGACGAGATCCCGTGCTGCGAGCTGTTGGGCACCTCGATCGAGTTGACGGTGTGGCCCCAGGGCGTGATCTGGTCCAGGAAGATCGGCGAGGTCACGCCGAAGTCGGGGTCCACGGCGTCGTTGTCGAAGACTTCCGGGTAGTTGCCGGACGCGTTCGCCGTGAAGCATTCGAAGGTGCAGCCGGGCGCGAGCTGGGTGACGCCGGCGATCAGGCCGCTGTCGGGCCTGTAGACGCTGCGGCTGAGCAGCAGGTTCCCGGGCCGGAAGAGGTCGTGGGACCCATCCTGGTGGAAGCCGTCGTGCTGTCCGTGTCCATCCTGTCCGTAGCCGTCGTGACCGTCGTGAGCGTAGGCCGGCGCGGCGGCAAATGCGCCGAGCGCGGCTGCCGCGAAGGTCGTCAAGGCCAGCCTGCGGGCGCGCTGCGCCCTGGCCTGCCAAGGAAGTGCCATCGATGTCTCCGTTTCGTCGTGTTTGGCGCCCGTCTGGGCGCTTGCCTCCCTGCGTGAAGCGGCGCGGACGCTAATGACGGTCTGGAAGCG
Organism: uncultured Actinomycetota bacterium; assembly: GCA_963725915.1. GTDB lineage: Bacteria > Actinomycetota > Thermoleophilia > Solirubrobacterales > Solirubrobacteraceae > Palsa-744. The sequence goes on from CAVSAL010000002.1 coordinate 189,659, forward strand.
CGCATGTGACGATCGCGGGAGATGGTTGTGACGATCGAGTTACCGCGGCGGCTGCGCGGCGTGGGCGCTGACCGTACTTTGCGACGGCTCGTACGAATGGTGCAAACAGTTGCGTAGCGCGGGCACAGTTGGCGCGCTTGTTAGCATCCTCTGTCGATGCCTGAACCGCTCAGGGCAGGCCAGCGCTACATGCCCGGACTGGACGGCTTGCGAGCCATCGCCGTGCTCGCGGTGATCGCCTACCATCTCGGCTTCTCCTGGGCCTCGGGAGGGCTGCTCGGCGTGGGCGTCTTCTTCACGCTCAGCGGCTACCTGATCACCGATCTGCTGCTGGCCGCCCAGCAGCGCAGCGGCATCCGCCTTCAGAGCTTCTGGCTTGGCCGCGCGCGGCGGCTGCTGCCGGCGCTGTTTTTGATGCTGGCCGTGGTGGTGGCCTGGGTCGTGCTGCTCGGCCCGGCCCAGCCGCCGCAGTTTCGCGAAGCCGTGGGCGCGGCCGCGCTGTACGTCGCCAACTGGCAGCTGGTCTTCGCGCACGTCTCCTACTTCGCGCGCTTCGGGCCGCCATCGCCGCTCGGCCACCTTTGGTCGCTGGGCGTCGAGGAGCAGTTCTACATCTTCTGGCCGCTGCTGTTGATGGGTGGGATGCGGCTGGTGCGCGAGCACACCTCGGTCTCGGGGGTGCGGCCGCGGCTGGCGGCGCTGACGCTGCTGCTGGCCGGCGCCTCGGCGCTTGAGATGGCAGGGCTCTACCACCCGAGCCTCGACCCCTCGCGCGTCTACTACGGCACCGACACGCGCGCCTTCGAGCTGCTGGCGGGCGCGGCGCTGGCGATGGTCTGGCCGAGCGCAAAGCTGCGCGCTGAGGTGCCGCTGGGCGCACGGCGGGTGCTCGACGGCGCCGGGCTGATCGGCCTGATTGCGATCCTCACGATGATCTGGCGCACCGGCCAGTATTCCCCCTTCCTATATCAAGGCGGCTTCGTGCTGCTCTCGGCGGCGACCGTGCTGCTGCTGGCGGCGCTGGCCCACCCGGCCTGCCGGGTCGGCCCGGCGCTGGGATGGGGTCCATTGCGCTGGATCGGCGAGCGCTCCTATGGCATCTACCTCTGGCACATGCCGATCATCGCGTTGACCACGCCTGAAGGCGCCCACGGAGTTGACCTCGCGCGCGCGGCGGCGCAGGTCGCGGCGACCTTCTGCATCGCGGCACTCTCCTGGCGCTACGTGGAGCAGCCGATCCGCCACGGCGCGTTGGGCCGGCTGTGGCGGCAGCTTTCCTCCGCCGGCTGGCGCCCGGCGGCGCTGCCGCGGCGGTCCTGGCCCGTGCTCGGCGCCGCGCTCACGCTGCTCGTGCTGGTGGTGGTGGGGATGGCCGGCGTGGGACTCAGGACCGGCGGGGAAAGCGACCTGCTGGCCGGGGCGCGGGCCGCCTCATCCAGCGTGGGCGCCTCCGCGCAGCCCTCCAGGGATCCCGTCAAGGCAGCCGAACCGCAGATCGCCGCCGACCCGGCCGCCCCGCAGCAGAGCTCCTGCAGGGCGGTGATCCACATCGGCGACTCGACCTCGGAGGGGCTGACCTCCTCCGACTACCTGCCCGACCCGAGCCAGCGAATGCAAGCGCAGTACGCGCGCGTGGGCGTCAAGGTCCAGTACTACGAGATCGCGGGCGCGCGCTCGATCGTCGAACGCTACGAAGGGGAGCCCAACGCCTACGAAGCCGCGCAGACCTGGAAGCGGCGTGGCTACCACGGCTGCTGGGTGCTCGCGCTCGGCACCAACGATGCCGCCGACGTGGCCGTGGGCTCAAGCGTGGGGATGTCAGAAAGGATCGCCGAGATGATGAAGCTGATCGGCGACGAACCGGTGATGTGGGTCAACGTCAAGTCGCTGCTCTCCAGCGGCCCCTACGCCGAGCAGTACATGGCGCGCTGGGATCAGGCGCTGGTGCAGGCCTGTCGCGTCTACCCGAACATGCGCGTCTTCGACTGGGCCGCGCTGGTGCGCAACCGCTGGTTCATCAGCGACGGCATCCACTTCAACACCCCCGGCTACGCGGCCCGCGCGCGCCTGATCGCGCAGGCGCTGGCCTACGCGTTCCCGGACCGCCCGCAGGAATCGGGCTGCGTGGTGCGCTGAGCGGTCCGGGACGCGGGCGCCTCTCAGGCGTTGCCGGTCATCTGCGGCGAGATGTTGAGGCCGGGGTCGGGGGCGCCGAGCTTGGAGACCTCGGGCGCCGTGTAGGTCTTGCCCGGACAGCCGCCGAGCACGAGCAGGCGCATGCCCTGACCGCCGGGCCAGACCTTGCGGCGGGGGTCGGGTCCGACCCTGACCATCGTCTCGGGGTCGATCGCGTGGCGCTGCCCGTCGATCTCGATCTCGCCCGAGCCGCGCAGCGCGATGAAAACCTCCTCCTGGCTGTCGTGGCCGTGGTCGTGCTCGGGGTACTGAGTGGCGTTCGGCGGCAAGTCGATCACCTGCATGCCGAAGGAGCTGACGCCAAGTTGCGCCCTGGCGCGCTTGAAGGAGCCGAAGACGACTGCCTCCATGTCGTCGATCCTGCTGATCGTGAAGTCCGGCATCTGGTGCCTCCTTGGGGCGGGGAATGGTGCGCGCGCGGATTAATAGCACGATCGTTCGTTCGATGAAAGGTAGAATGCTCCTGATGGGCAAGGCACAGAGCACGAGGGAGGCGATCCTGGAGCGGGCGGTCAACCTCGCCTCGCGGGAGGGGCTTGACGGCCTTACGATCGGCCGGCTGGCCAGCGAGCTCTCGATGAGCAAGAGCGGCCTGTTCGCTCACTTCGGCTCAAAGCAGGACCTGCAGCTGGCGACGATCGAAGCCGCCTCGCGGCGTTTCTATGAGGCGGTGGTGGCGCCCGCAGCGATGGCGCCGGAAGGTGCGCCGCGCCTGCGCGCCTACTGCGAGCACTACATGCAGAAGCTGCAGGAAGGCCTGTTCGAGGGCGGCTGCTTCTGGGCGGCGGTCTCCACCGAGTTCGACGACAAGCCCGGCCCGGTGCGGCAGGCGGTTGAGGATGCTGTGCATTCCTGGCTTGCCGCGCTCGAGCACGAGGCGCGGATCGCCGGCGTGGCCGACCCGGCCGGCCTGGCGTTTGAGATCTACGCGCTCGGGCTGGGTGCCAACACATTTGCGCGGCTGCTGGGCGATGAGCAGGCCGTGGACCGCGCGCGTGAGGCGGTGCTTGCGCGGCTGCCCGAGGCCGCGTCTACTCCTCTCGCCCTCGCGCCTTCCTGATCTCGGCCAGGCGGGCCGCGAGTTCCGCCTCCGCCTCGTCGGGCAGGTAGAAGCGCTCGTCAACCGCCTCGCCGGGCGCGAGCTCCTGGGAGGAGAGATGGCCGGGATGGCCGTGGGGATTGTCATAGCCCTGGCCGCGACCGCCAGAGCGCAGCTGGATCGGCGGGGGCGCCGCGCCCTGCTCGCGCACGAACTGCCTGGCGGCGCCGATCGCGCGCTTGGCGGCGTCTGACTTGGGCGCGAGCGAGAGGTAGATCGCGGCCTGGGCGAGCGCGAACTGGCACTCGGGCAGGCCGGCGTGCTCGACGGCCGCGGCTGCGGAGCTCGCAACGGTGAGCGCCTGCGGGTCGGCGTTGCCGATGTCCTCGCTTGCGAGGATCACCATCCGCCGCGCGATGAAGCGCGGGTCCTCGCCGCCCTCGAGCATCACCGCGAGGTAGTAGAGGGAGGCGTCGGGGTCCGAGCCGCGCGTGGCCTTGATCCAGGCGGAGATCGTGTCGTAGTGGTGGTCTGCTGCTCTGTCGTAGTGGAGGATCCGCTGTTGCAGCGCGTCCTCGGCGTGCTGGAGGGTGATCGTGCCCTCCGCGGTGCGGCAGGCGAGCTCCAGGGCGCCGAGCGCGGTCCGGGCGTCGCCGCCGGATCGCGCGGCGAGCAACTCGATCGCCTCCTGTTCGACCTCCGCCGAGCCGCACTCTTCGCGCTCGAGCGCCCGCTGCAGCAGGGTTCTGACGTGCTCCTCGGTCAGTTGGGAGAGCTCGTAGAGGCGCACGCGCGAGAGCAGTGCGCCGTTGACCTCGAAAGAGGGGTTCTCGGTCGTCGCCCCGATCAGAGTGAGCAGGCCTTCCTCGACTGCCGGCAGCAGCGCGTCCTGCTGGGCCTTGTTGAAGCGGTGGATCTCATCGAGGAAGAGGATCGTGCCGCGGCCGGCGCGCTGGCGCTCTCTCGCGCGCTCGATCACCGCGCGCACCTCCGGGCGCCCGGCTTCCACGGCGCTCAGCTCCTCGAAGGCGGCTCCGGCGCCGGTTGCGACGATCCGGGCGAGCGTGGTCTTGCCGCTGCCGGGCGGCCCGTGCAGGATCATCGAGTGGGGATGGCCCTGCTCGATCGCCCTTCGCAGCGCCGAGCCGGGGCCGAGCAGGTGCTCTTGGCCGACGAAGTCCGCCAGCGCGTGCGGCCGCAGCCTGGCGGCCAGCGGGGCATCGCTGGAGAGCTCGGTTGTTGGGCTCTGGCTCTCGGTGGGCGTTGGGTCGAACAGCGAGTCCACTGTGGACAGTGTGCCCGACGGGGCAACTGCCCCCGCCCCTCACCCAGAAAACGCCCCGGCCAACCCGTTCGTGAGCAGGCTCGTCAGATCGACGACTTCGCCTTCGGCCGGCGGGCTCACCGGCGGGACGGGGCCGTATGAGGTGTAGCCGACGGTGACGGTCGCCGCTCCGCTAGCGGTGGGGCCGGCGATGTTCAGCGACATCTGGATCTTGCGCACCCGGCCCTTGCCGTCGATCCAGACGCCGATCGGGATCGCGCCCGCGTTGCCGATGTGCTGCAGCAGCGGGCGCGCGGCTGTGCGCGATTCGCTGGGCAGTTGCTTCAGCACGGCGGCGAGCTGGAGATTGGCCTGGTAATGGGTGGTGGTGACGCCGTAGAGTCTGTTCGCTGCCAAGGCGCTGGATGTTCCCTGAGCTTGCCTTCAGGTACTGCAGGAACTGGCTCGGGTCCACCTGGCCGATGTCGAGGGCCTGAGGCACCGGGGTGCCGCCTGTGGCCTGGACCACCTTGGACATGTCGATCTTCAGCCACGACTTGCCTTCGGGCAGCTTGTCGGCGATGAAGGGCAGGCGCATGTAGACGGTCGGGTAAAGGAAGACGGCTTCCACGCCGCGGCCGCCGACCGGCAGGCCGGTTGCGCCGGGGATTCCCGAGAAGTTCATGCTCATCTTGACGGCGTGGCCGCCCTGGCCCGCGTAGCCGCTGCCGGTGATCGCAAAGCTCTGCGAGGGGCTGCGCGTCAGTTGCAGGTCGAGTGTGAACCTCGTGCCCGCTTCGTGGGTGCTCACGTAGGCCGCGCGTGCGACCGGGTCCTGTGCATTTGAATCGGAGGAGGAGGATGATGAGCCGCATCCGCCAAGCAGCGCGGCGCTCAGACCGGCGGCCGCGATCGTTGCCGTGAATGCTGCTTTCACACATGGAGGGCGCACCTCAAACATCTCGGCTCAGCCTAGCCGGTACTTGAATCTTGGTGGCGTCGCTAGCTTGCGAGCTGCTCGAAGGCGCAATCGCGCGGGTCCTTGTCCTGCCGCCAGCGCAAAAGGCGGGCGCCGTGGCGGATGCGGCCGGCGGAGACGTGGTCGAAGCTCACCTCGACGACGAGCTCGGGGCGGAGCTGCACCCACTCGAGGTCCCTGCCCGCGCTCCAGCGGCTGGGCTCGGCCGAGCCCCGCTGGCCGGTCTCGTATGGCGCAAGCCGATCGACCAGCTCCCGCTTCTCGCTTGCGCTCAGCCCCGAGCAGTGGCCGACCGTGCGCAGCTGCTCGTCGTCGTAGAGGCCGAGGATCAGGGCGCCCACGGTGCGCGGCTCCTTGCCCGGGCGCCAGCCGAGGAGCACCGCGTCGATCGTGTGCACGCGCTTGACCTTGACCATCCCCTTGCGCTGCCCGGGCAGGTAGGGCGCCTCGCGCTCCTTGGCGATCGCGCCCTCGGCGTCGCGCAGCCACGCCTGCGCCTGCTCGGGGTCGGACGTGGAGACCATCGGCTCGACGGGCGCGTCGGCGAAGCGCTCCTGCTCGAGCAGCTGCTCCAGCGCCGCCCGCCGCTCCTGGAACGGCCGCTCCAGCAGCGACTCGTTCTCCAGCGCGAGCAGGTCGAAGGCGACGTAGATGCTCGGCGTCTCGGCGGCTAGCCGCTGCACGCGCGAGTCGGCGGGGTGGATGCGCTGGCCGAGCGCGTCGAAGTCCTCGCGGCCCTCTCCGTTGCGCACGACGATCTCCCCGTCGAGCACGTAGCGGCCGGCCGGCAGCGTGAGCTCGGGGAAGTAGCGGGTCAGCGATCTGCCGTTGCGCGACTGCAGGCTCGACCTGCTCGTCGTCCACGAAGGCGATGCAGCGAAAGCCGTCAAGCTTTATCTCGTAGGTCCACTGCGGCCCCTCGGGCAGCGCCTTGCGCGAGAGCGCGAGCTGCGGCTGCAGGGGCTGGGCGAGCGGCAGGGTCATGGCTTGCGCGCGCGGCTTGGCGCCACGCGCCGGCCCTCGCCCGACTGCTTTGCGAAGTGCGGCGGCCACGGCGCGTCGCCGAGACCCTCGCGCTCGTCCCTGGCGGCCAGCTCGAGCAGCGAGTCCAGCGAGCACGGGTGCTCGTCGATCTCGGCGCTCGGGTCGCCTTGCTTACGCAGGCGGGCGGGTACCGTGTCCAGGCGCAGCTCGCGCGGGTCCACGTCTGCGACCTCCTCCCAGCGCAGCGGACAGGAGACCAGCGCGTCCGGGACCGCGCGCACCGAGTAGGCCGAGGCGACCGTGCGGTCGCGGGCATTCTGGTTGTAGTCGATGAAGACGCCGGTGCGCTGCTCCTTCCACCACTTGCTCGTCGCACGTCCTGGCATCCGTCGCTCAACCTCGCGGGCGAGCGCGAGCGCCGCGCGGCGCACTTCGGTGAAGTCGTGTTCGGGCACGATCCGGATGAAGATGTGGATGCCGCGGCTGCCGGAGGTCTTCGGGAAGCCGAGCAGGCCGTGCGTGGCCAGCACCTCCTGGACGCCGAGCGCGACCGCCCTGACCTCGGCGAAGGGCACATCCGGTTGCGGATCGAGGTCCACGCGCAGCTCGTCGGGGTGATCGACGTCGGCTCGGCGCACCGCCCAGGGGTTCCAGTCGATCACGCCGAGGTTGACGCCCCAGACCAGATGGGCCGCGTCGTTTGGGACAAGCTCGCGGGCGTGGCGGCCGCTGGGAAAGGTGACGGTGGCGGTCTGCAGCCACTCGGGCGCTCCCTGCGGCACCCGCTTTTGAAAGAACGGCTTTCCCTCCACGCCGTCCACCCAGCGCTTGAGGACCGTGGGCCGCTCGCGCAGGCCGCGCAGCACCGCCTGCTCGCACTCGACGTAGTAGTTGGCGAGGTCGAGCTTGGTGTGGCCGCGAGCGGGGAAGAAGACCTTTCCCGGTTTGGAGATGCGCACGCTGCGGCCGCTGATCTGAAGGACAACGTGCTCGGCGTCGGGCATCGCCACAAAGCATTGCAGCGCGCGCGACGTCGCGTCCGGGTGACGCACCCGCGATCTGTCACTCTTGCATTGGTGCAAGTCGAAGATTCCGGCGCTCTGCGGATGCGGCTGCTGGAACTGGACCCCGACCTCGGCGTGGGGCTGCCGCCCGACGCGCTTGCGAGTGCGCAGGAGCTCGCGATCGTGCCAGTGCTTCGCCTCGATCGCGGAGTCTGGGATCCGGCCACCGCGGCGCTGCACCCGGCGCTGAGCGGCGAGCCGCTGTGCCTGCTGGTCGGCCGTGGCCTTTTGATGTGCTCGACCGCGATCGGCGCCCGCAGCGCCAGCGTGATCGCCGGGCCGGGAGAGATCGTGCCGATGCCGTCTCCCGGTGAATCCGAGCTTTGCAGCCGTTGCATCGTCATGGTCTCCGAGCCGGCGATCGTCGCCGTGCTCGACGCGCACTTCATGGCCCTGGCGCGGCGCTGGCCGGCGCTCAGCGCGGAGATCCTGCGCCGCGTCTCCGATCAGCTGCGGCGCGCGAGTCTCGCGCAGGCGATCAGTCACCTCTCGCGCACGGAGGATCGCGTGCTTGCGTTCGCGTGGCATCTCTCCGAGCGCTTCGGCCGCGTTGGGCCCGAGGGCGTGACCGTGGGTGTGAAGCTCACTCACGAGACGATCGGGAGACTGATCGGCGCCGAGCGCTCGACCGTCACGCTTGCGATCGCCGTGCTGGAGCGCGAAGGTCTGCTGCGCCGCCGCAGCGACGGTCTGATCGAGCTGCCCCACGGATCGGCCCAGCGGCTGTGCGTGCCCGAGGATGAGGGCATCAAGCTGCCGAAGGCGTGCCGACGCGAGCCGGAGCGCTCCGCGGACGCGCCGGATCCGGGCGCCGCCCGGGCGCAGGCGCCGCTCGCCGCCGCGTCGGAGCCGATCGACATGGAGGAGATGCTGGAGCGCGCGCGGCGCGCACGCGAGCAGGCCGCGGGCACGGTGCTGCGTTCGCGCAGGCTCTGCGACCGCTCTCTGCAGGTGCGCTCCCGTGCAGATGAGGCGATGGCGAGCGTCACCGGGACGCCCTGACGCTCACTCCTCGGCCGCGGGCGCCTCGTCGATCACGAGGATCGCGCCGGTGATCTCCTCGCTCTGGCGACGCATCGGCATGATCCGAATGTGGCAGGCGAAGCTGCGCCCGCGACGGTTGACCGCCTCGAGGACCGCTTCCTCCTGCTGCGAGGCCCCATCCAGGCATGCCCGGATCGGCGCCCGCAGCCGCTCGAGCGGCAGGCCGATGTCCAGCGCCAGGACGTGCTGCCCCTCGGCCTCGTCGGCGCGCAGGCCCCACATCTCGACCGAGTGGGCGTTCCAGATCTGGACGACCTGGCTGCGGTCGAGCACGATCACGGCGACATCGAGGCTCGTGAGGATCGACTCGAGGAAGCCGTTGACGTCGTTCAGCTCGAGCGTGCGCTGGCGCAGTTCCTCGTTGATCGTCTCGAGCTCCTCGTTGGTCGATTGGAGTTCCTCGTTGATCGTCTCGAGCTCCTCGTTGGTCGATTGGAGCTCCTCGTTGGTCGTCTCCAGCTCCTCGTTGGTGGACTGGAGCTCCTCGTTGGTCGTCTCGAGCTCCTCGACGCTGGCTTGCAACTCCTCGTAGGCGCCCTCCAGCGCCCGCTTGGAGCCGATCAGCTCTTCCTCGAGGTGGCGATGGGCGGTGAGGTCGACGTAGACGACGCTGATGCCGAGCCGCTCGCCGGGAGGCCCGAGCGGGCTCATCTGAACGTCGAGCACCTTGCTGTGCCCGTCGGCGTCGGTGAACGCGACCGAGGACAGCGTGATGTCGCGGCCGTCGCCGAGCAGCCGCTCGAAGTGCGAGCGCAGCGCGATCGGGCGGTAGGAGAGCTCGAGGTCCTTCAGCGGCTTGCCGAAGTCGGTGGAGCCGAGCGAGAGCATCGTGCGGGCTGCCTGGTTGGCCGCAACCAGCGCGCCGGCGCGGTCGAAGACCACCTGGGCGAAGGGAGCCGCCTCGAGCGCGGCCGAGATCACGTCGCGGTCGGTCTCCTGCGCGCCGTCGAGCGCGCCGTCTTCGGTCATGCTCAGCAGCCGGTCGCGCAGGCTCGCGCGCGGCACCTTGGTGAACACGCGGGACTTCAGGTGCAGCGGCTTGAACAGGTCCGCGTGCGAGATCAACATCTCCGACTTGCCCAGGAACAGCATTCCGCCGGGGTTCAGCGCAAAGTGCAGGCGTCCGAGGATGCGAGACTGGGTCTCGGCGTTGAAGTACATCAGCGTGTTGCGGCAGATCAGCAGGTCGATGCGCGAGATCGGCGCATCCTGGATCAGGTCGTTGAGCCCGAAGATCACCGTCCGCCGCAGGTCCTTGCGAAACGCATAGCGCTGGTCGTGGCGCTCGAAGTAGCGTTCCGTGAGCTCCTTGGGCACGGCCTCCAGCGCCTTCTGCGGGTAGGAGGCCAGGCGCGCCTGTCCGATCGCCTCCTCGTCCACATCGGTGGCATAGATCTTCACTCGCCGCAGGTACTCGCTTTCGCCCAGCGCCTCGGCGAGGACGATCGCGATCGTGTACGGCTCCTCGCCGGAGGCGCAGCCGGCGCACCACACCCGGATCGGCTCCTCGGAGCTCTTGTGGGCGATCAGATCGGGAACGACTCGATCGCTGACGAAGCGCCATGCCGGCGCGTCGCGGAAGAACGCGGTGACGTTGATCAGGATCGTGTTGAACAGCGCTGCGAACTCGTCCGGCTGGACCTCGAGGCGGTCGAGGTACTCGGCGCAGTTGTCGGCCTCCGTGGCCTCCATGCGCGTGGCGATGCGGCGCTCCAGCGTGGAGCGCTTGTATCCCGTGAAGTCGAAGCCGCGGCTGCCCTTGAGGTAGTCGAGCAGGGCGTCGAGGTCGCTGGCTACGGTGGGTGCGCCGGCCATCGACTCAGCTCGGCCTGCGCCCGAGAGTTTGCCGTCGCCGTGGGGAGCGCATGGCGGGCATATCAACAGCGTAGTCGAGTCGGGGTGCCTCGCCGTCTACCATGCTCGATTGTGACCCGTGGCCTGATGCGGATCCTTGCGCTTGGCGGGCTGGCCCTCGCAGTCCTGCTCGGCGTGCCGGTTGCGGCCGATGCGACGATCGCGTTTGTGCGCGGCAACGCCAAGCCGGCGGTGTGGTCGGCCAAGGACAACGGCTCGGGCTTGCGGCGACTCGGCCTCGGCTTCTCGCCCCACGTCTCGCCGGACGGGACCACGGTCGCGTTCATGTCCTTCGCCAGCTCGCCGACCGCGCCGCCGCGCCTGATGCTCGTGCCCGCGAGCGGTGGTGCGCCACGGACGCTGGCCAGCGGATGGCGCAACCCGGTGAGCTTTGCCTGGTCGCCGGACTCGGGCACCGTCGCGGCCGTGCTCGGACCCGAAATCGGTAAGGAGAGGCTCGTCTTGATCGACGTGGAAGACGGCTCGCAGCAGACGGTCGCGAGCGGCTACTTCAGCGGTGTGAGCTTCTTGCCCAACGGGGAAAGCGTTGTTTACGCGATGGCGCCAAGCGAACGCTATCCACAGCGCAGCAACGTCTACCGCGCCGCGGTCAGCGGCGGTTCCCCTGTCGCGCTCACCCACGACAACCGCTCGCTCTGGCCGCTGTGGGGACCCTCGGGGAAGATCGTGTTTGTCAAGCAGCTGGAAGCAAAACGGCGCCGCTATGGCCCCAAGAACGAGCTCTTCACGATCAGCCCCAACGGCGGGCAGGTGCACCGGCTCACCCACACAGTCGTTGGCCCGCTCGTGCAGGGCCTGACGCCCACCGCGTGGTCGGCGAGCGGCTCGCGGCTGCTGTGCGAGTTCGGCGGCCAGGACACGAGCTACGCCGTCGCGGTGAACCCGAAGACCGGCGCCCAGCACACCGTGGGCGGCTCCGGGGGCTTCGTCGCGACCGCGCTCTCGGCCGGCGGCAGCACCATCTTTGGCTTCACCGGATTCCTCGGGCCGGGGCCGCACAACATCGCCACCGTCGCCTATCGCGGCGGTCCGGTGAAGGTGCTGATCCGCAACGGCGTCGAACCGTCCCTGGGCGGTTGAGCGCTCCGGCGAAGGCAAGCCCGTCTCGCGGCACCCCGGCGGTGCTGCTCGCCTTGACTCTCACCACGGGCGTGGTGGACGCGGTCAGCTACATCGGACTCGGCCACGTGTTCACCGCGAACATGACCGGCAACATCGTGCTGCTCGGCTTCGGCCTGGCCGGCGCCGGCGGCCTGCCCGTGCTGGCGCCACTGGTCTCGCTGGCGGCATTCCTGCTCGGCGCGCGTGCCGGCGGGTGGATCGCGACTCGCACCGCGATCGACGGCAAGGCGCAGCTGAACCCTGCGCTGCTGTGCGAGGGGACGCTGCTGCTGGCGATGGCGGCGCTCGCGGCCAGCGTCACGGTGCGACCAGGCGCCGCGCTCGGCTACATCGTGATCGCCGGTCTCGCGCTGGCGATGGGAATCAGGAACGCGACCGTGCGCAAGGTCGGCTCTCCCGATCTGACCACGACTGTGCTGACGATGACGCTCACCGGCCTGGCCTCGGAGCTCGCGGCCGGGCGCCGGCTCGACGCCGGCCAGCGGCGGCGGCTGGCAGCGGTCGCGGCGATGCTCGGTGGCGCGGTAGTCGGGGGGCTGCTCGTCAAGAGCCAGCTTGCGGCGCCGCTGTGGCTTGCTGCGGCGATTGCGCTGGGGTGCAGAGCCGCCGTGGCGGTGCTGCGCCGCCGCGGACCTGCGGGCGAGGCGGCCTGAGCGAGGCCCTGCGAGCCGGGCGGTCGGAGCGAGGCCGGGCCGGCAGTCGGAGCGCCGCGGCGGCTGGGTGTATGTTGAGCGCATGGCAAGCGGCTGGCCGGCTCTGCCCTACGCGCAGTGGCGCGCGACCTGCGAGACGCTGCATGCGCACACACAGGTGCTCGGCAAGCTTGCCGCTACCCTCGCGCCGCCGGAGCCGCAGCTACAGCATGCGGCACTGAGGCTGAGCGCGCGCGGATGGGAGACGTTGCCGCTACCGGCGCCCGACGGGTCCGGCGCGTTTGTGGTCGCACTCGATTTGCAGTCTCACCGGGCATTGGTGGAGCACAGCGCGGGGCCGCGGCGCGCGGTTGCGCTCGCGCCCGATCGGAGCGTGGGGACGGTTGCTCGCGAGCTGCTGGCGGCGGCGAGCGATCTGGTGGGGCCGATCGCGATCGACCCGACCCCGCAAGAGGTGAGCTGGAGCGTGCCGCTTGACCGAGACGAGGAGCACGCGACATACGACCCCGCCGCGATCGCCGACTACTTCGCGGCGGCGACCCGGGCGGCGCTCGTGCTTGGCGCCTTCCGCGCTCCTTACCGCGGCCGCAGCACTCCCGTCAACGCCTGGTGGGGCTCCTTCGATCTCGCGGTGAACCTCTTCTCTGGCGCTTCCGCGCAGCCGCCCTCGGAGGACTTCATCATGCGCAACGCGATGGACGCCGAAGAGGTCGCCGTCGGCTGGTGGCCGGGGGACGCGCGCTACGAGAAGGCGGCCTTCTACGCCTACGCCCACCCGGCCCCCGAGGGCTTTGCCTCCGCGCGCATCGAGCCGCCCGCGGCGCGGTACGAGGAGACGCTCGGCGAGTACGTTCTCGACTGGGAGGACGTCTGCGCGGCAGCCGACCCGCACGCATACGCGCTCCAGTTCGCGCGCTCGGTGTTCCAGCACGCTTGCGCTGTCTGCGGGTGGGACCCGGCGCTGGCGGGCAGCGCCGAGAGCCATCCGCCGCCGGTGGTCTGAATGGTCTTTAGACTGAGCGTCGTGGCGCCCAGACCTCTACCACCCGAGCAGATCAAGCCTCCCTCGACGTCGATCGGTATCGAGGAGGGTCGGGGTGGGGCGCGTCCGGCGCCTCGGCCGAGCCCTGGCAGCTGACCTCGGCCTCAGTCCAGCAGGAACTGCCCGTCGCGGTAGATCACGCGTTCGCTGCCGTCTTTGAGCGTCGCCGTGACCGTCCGATCTGCGGTGGAGACGATGTCGGTGTGGACGCTCGACTCGTTGAAGCCCAGCCGCTCCCACTCGGCGGCGCTCACGCCGTCCGGGTTGCCGGCGTAGCAGTCGTGGTAGGACTTGCCGAGCGCCAGGTGGGTGTTGCCGAACGGGCCGCCGACGTTCTCGTCGAAGAGCGTCTCGGCCATGAACTTCGTGATCCGGGAGAAGCGCTTGTCGGTGAGCGAGTACTCGCCGACCTTGTTCGCGTTCTCGGTCGCGATCATCTCGGTCAGCACCTTCTCATTGGTGTCCGCGCCGGCTTTGACCACCAGGCCGTCCGCGAACTCCAGGCGGATGCCGGTGATCAGGTTGCCGTAGCGGTAGAGCGGCTGGTTGAAGGCGATCCAGCCATCGGTGCCGCGCCAGTCGGGGCTTGTGAAGATCTCGAAGCTGGGGATGTTGCGGCCGCTGCCGCCGACCCATTGGCGCTGCTCGCCGAGCGTGATCCAGAGGTCCGCGTCCTGCCCGACGATGTGCAGGCGGTCGATGTCCAGGGCGGTGAGGCGCTGCACGTAATCGTTGATCTGGGCGCTGACCTGCTTCCAGCGGCCGATCGGGTCGTGCTCGTTCAGGAAGCAGGCGCCGACGATCTGCTCCCAGTACTCCTGCTCTGAGAGCTTGGCCTCCGCGGCCATCGCCGGGGTGCCGTAGAGCGCGAGCGTCCAGGTGAAGCGGCCGGCGTTCTCCTTCTCGGTGCGCCAGTCCATCCAGGGCTTCATCGCCTTGCCGACCCGCATGATCCGCGAGGGGTCGATGCCCTCCAGGGCGTGCATGTCGGTGTCGCAGAGAATCGAAACCTGGTGGTCGATCTGATCGACCAGGCCGCGCATGTACCGGGTCGGGAAGAAGTCGATCTGGGCATCGTCGGCGAGCTCGTAGAAGTCCCGCGAGAGGTTGAACTGCTCATCGTCGCTTGGCAGGTAGCTGCCGATCGCGTGCGCGCCGGCGCGCAGCACCGCCTTGCGCAGCTCGACGTAGAGTGGCTTTGCGGCCTCGGGCGCGACCACGCGGACGACCTCGCCCTTGGAGACCCCGCTGCCTCCGCCGAGCGCGAAGTTGACAAGCACGTTGGCGTAGGACTCGAGGATCGATTGGGGCGGGTGGTAGGCCATGAGGGTGGGAACGATATGGGGTTCGCGGCGGCGGCGCTGAAACCGTCTGCTCCAGCCGGACATGTGCGGCTGGAAAGGAGCAGGAGCTTGAACGATCCAACGCACGAGAGAGCGCTGCAGCAACGCTTCAGGGAGATCTATGAGGCCAACCATGCGCCACTGGGCGCTTACGCCCTGCGTCGCTGTGCGAGTCCCGAGGATGCCGCCGACGTGGTCGCCGAGACATTCGCGATCGCGTGGCGGCGCATCCGGCAGGTGCCCGCTGGGCGCGATGCGACGCTGTGGCTGTTCGGCACGGCGCGCAAGGTGCTGGCGAACCAGCGGCGCGGCGAGCGGCGGCGGGCGCGGCTATCGCTGCGGCTGAAGGCTGAGCCTGCGGCCGCGCAGGCCGGCGGGCAGGAGCGTGCCGGGGAGCTGGAGCTCGCGAAGGTCGCGTTGCAGCGGCTCTCGCCGGCTCAGCGCGACCTGCTGGGCCTCGTGGCGTGGGAGGGGCTATCCACTGCCGAGCTCGCCGCCGTGCTGGGCTGCTCTGAGAACGCGGCGAAGATCCGCGTGCATCGTGCGCGGCGGGCGCTCGCCGGCGAGATGGAGCGCACGCTCGCGGTCGGGAAACCTGCGCCCGGCTCCGGACCGGAGATGAGCGCCGTATCTACAACGTCCCCGATCGCAGGAGAGACACGATGACGCAGAAGATCACCACCGACCCGATCGCGCTGCTGCGGCGGCTCGATCCGCTGCGCGAGCAGGACCTCGGGCAACTGCTGGAAGCCGGTCGCGCTCACGGGGGCGCGGAGCGGATTCTCGCCACACCCTGGCGGCGCGCGCGCGCTCACCGTGCCGTGCGCGGCTCGGCGCTCGGCCTCGCGGCCGCGGCAGCGGCGTTCGGAGCCGTCGTGCTCGCGCTCTCCCTCGCGTCCTCCTCGGCGCCGCCCGCCGCGGCGCTCTCCTTCAGCGAAAGCGACGGCTATGTGATCGCGAAGATCGTCAACCCCTACGCGAGCGTCGACGAGTTCAGGCGCGAGCTGGCGAGCAACCATCTGCACGTGGCATTGAAGCTGCTGCCGGCCTCGCCCGGCTCGGTTGGCAAGGTGGCGATGACCGACATAAACAGCGGAGGGGCCAACGGCATTCAGCCGCTCACGCAGGGCATGTGCGTGAACGGGCCGTGCACGGTGGGCGTAAAGGTGGCCCGCAGCTTCAAAGGCTCCGGCTACGTCGAGATCGGTCGGCCGGCGCGCCCCGGCGAAAAATACGAGAGCAGTCCGATCGGCGGCGCCTTCGCGCCGGGCGAACCGCTGCACTGCAGCGGCCTGCAGGGCGCGAGCGTCGCGAAGGTGCTGCCGGCGCTTGCGGCCAAGAGGCTGCACGTGGTGAGCTGGCGGCTGATGGCAAGCGGCTCATCGAGCGCGGGTAGCGGCGCGCCGGCGAACGATCTGGTGGAGGAAGTCATGCCGATCGCGCCCGGCAGAGTCGAGCTGTGGGTCGCTTCCGCCGCGCGCGCCGGCTTTGCGCCCCTGCACGACGTGTCGATGCGCGGCTGCGGCTCTTCCTGAAAGTCGCGGCCGCGAGGCAGTACCCGGCCCTCGCCAGCCATACTCAGCGCGATGGCGAGCGATGCCGCCGCGGCCCGTCCCGAACGCACCGCATGGGCGCGCAACCTCGGTGCGCCCGTGCGCGACTTCCTCTCCACCGAGACCGGCGGGGCGGCGGTGCTGGTCGGCGCAGTGGCCGCGGCGCTGATCTGGGCGAACCTGCCGTGGTGGCACTCCTACGAGTCCTTCTGGCACACGACGCTCGCGGTTCGGCTCGGCGGCCACGTGCTCTCCGCGGACCTGCGCTCGTGGGTCAACGAAGGGCTGATGACGCTGTTCTTCCTGGTGGTCGGATTGGAGGCCACTCGCGAGCTTTCGCTGGGGGAGCTGCGGGAGCGCAGCCGGGTCACGATCCCGATCCTCGCCGCCTTCGGGGGAATGGCGGCGGCGATCGGCGTGTTCCTGGCGATCAACGCCGGCGGTCACGGCGCCGGCGGGTGGGGCGTGGCGATGTCGACCGACACGGCGCTGGCGCTGGGGGCGCTCTCGCTCGTGGCTCCGCGGGGGGCCACGCGCCTGCGCGTGTTCCTGCTGACGCTCGTGGTCGTCGACGATCTCGCCGGGCTGGCGGTGATCGCGTTCGCCTACTCGCACAAGGTCTCGGCGGTGGCGCTGCTGGTCGCGCTCGCGCTCTTCGGTGTGCTGATCATGCTGCGCTTCCTGCAGCGCGGCCGCGGGCCGGCGTCGGTGGCGGTCGGCTTCGGGATCTGGCTGGCGATGTTCGAGTCGGGCATCGATCCCGTGATCGCGGGACTGGTGATCGGGCTGGTGACCAGCGCCTACCCGCCGGCTCGCGGCGATCTGGACCGGGCGATCGAGCTGGCCAGGGCGTTCCGGGAGCAGCCGACGCCCGAGCTTGCGCGCAGCGCCCAGCGGGGGCTCGGGGATGCGATATCGCCCAACGAGCAGCTGCAGCACCGCCTGCACCCGTGGTCGGGCTTCCTGATCGTGCCGCTCTTCGCGCTGGCGAACATGGGGGTGCACATCGACGGGTCGCTGCTGAGCGCCGCTGCGGGCTCGGCCGTGAGCATCGGGATCCTGCTCGCCTACTTGATCGGCAAGCCGCTCGGCATCCTCGCGGCCTCCTGGCTTGGCAGCCGCAGGGTCTTCGGCGCCGCCAAGCTGACGGTGACATGGCCGGGGCTGGCCGGCACCGGCGCGGCTGCGGGCGTTGGCTTCACCGTCTCGCTGCTGGTTGCCGGGCGGGCGTTCGGGCCTGGGTTGTTCGCGCAGGCGCAGCTCGGTCTGCTGGCGGCGGTCGTGCTCTCGCCACTGCTTGCATTCCTGGTCTTCAGGGTGACGGCGATGCTGCCGACCCAGGTGCGCATCCGGCAGCTGCAGCGCACCGCAGCGCAGCTGATCGACCTCTCAGACGACGTCGACCCGCAGCGCGACCACATCCGCGGCCGCGGGGATGCGCCCGTGACGCTCGTGGAGTACGCCGACTTCGAATGTCCCTTCTGCGGCAGGGCCGAGCCGGCGATCAGGGAGCTGCTCGCGGCAGAGGGCGACGAGCTGCGCTACGTCTTTCGCCACCTGCCGCTGCCAGACGTGCATCCCTTCGCGCAGATTGCCGCCGAGGCTGCCGAGGCGGCCGGCGCCCAGGGCCGCTTCTGGGAGATGCACGATCTGCTCTTCGAGCACCAGGGCGACTTGCGGCCAAAGGACCTGCACGCCTACGCGGCCGAACTGGGCCTGGACATGGAGCGCTTCCAATCCGAGGTGCGCGAGCGGTCCTACAAAAAACGGGTCGGCGAGGATGTGACCAGCGCCGACGCAAGCGGCGTCTCCGGCACTCCCTCCTTCTTCATCAACGGCCGCCGCCACCACGGCGCCTACGACCTGGCGAGCCTGACCGCGGCGGTCAAGCTCGCCGCCCGGCTCACTCCAGCACGAGCGCCAGCGTGAAGCCGTCGTAGCCCTTGGCGCCGACCGTCTGGATCGTGGTCGCGCGCACGCGCGGCTCGGCGGCGATCAGCTCGTGGAAGCGGCGCATGCCCTGCGCGCCCGCGTCGGCGGTGTCCGGGTCGGCCAGCTCGCCGCGGCGCACGACATTGTCGGCGACGATGATCGAGCCTGGCCGCGAGAGGCGCAGAGCGTGCTCGAAGTACTCGGGCGTCAGCGGCTTGTCGGCGTCGATGAAGGTGAGGTCGAAGGGAGGGACGCCTTGGGCCTCCAACTCCTGCAGGCCGTCCAGCGCCGGCCCCACACGCACCTCGACTCGGTCGGAGAGTCCGGCGGCCTGGATACTGGCCCGCGCGGTCTGCGCGCAGTCCTCGCGCAGCTCGAGGCTGATCAGGCGGCCGCCTGCCGGCAGCGCCCGCGCCAGGAAGATCGTGCTGTAGCCGCCGAGCGTGCCGAGCTCGAGGATGCGGCGCGCGCCCTGGATCTGGGCGATCAGCGCAAGCAACATGCCCTGCGGCGCCGTGACCGCGATCTCCGGCAGCCCGGCCGCCTTGGACGCCGCGATGGCGCCTTCGAGCTGCGGATCGTGCAGTCCCAGCGTCTGCGTGATGTAGTCGTTAACTTCGCTCCAACGCGGCTCGGTCATCCTCGCGCCTTTCTGTGGGGTCGGCAAACGCCCCAGGTGGGGCAGGGGAGTCAATAGCATCGCGCGGGCAGGCAACCGGCCGCCCGCTGATCTCGCCGCTGCGAAGATGTCCACGATGCTCTCGCTACTCGCCTACATCCCCAGCCCGTCTGCCAACGGCTTCCATGTCGGCCCGCTGTTCTTTCATGCATACGGCCTGGCCTATGTGGTCGCGGTCACCGCCGCGATCGTGATCACGATCAGGCGCTGGGAGGCGGTTGGAGGCCACCGCGATCTCGTCTACGACGTGGCGCTGTGGGGCTTCCCCGCGGGCCTGGTCGGCGGGCGGCTCTACTTCGTGATCACGACGCCGAGCCAGATGCCAAACCACTGGTGGGGTCCGTTCGCGATCTGGGACGGGGGGCTTGGGATCTGGGGCGGCATTGCGCTTGGCGCCGCCGTCGGCATCTGGCGCGTGCACCGACACGGCGCCGACGTGCCCCGCTTCATGGACGCCGTCGCGCCCGCGCTGCTGGTCGCGCAGTCGATCGGCAGGGTCGGCAACTACTTCAACCAGGAGCTCTTCGGGCTGCCGAGCAAACTGCCTTGGGCGCTTGAAATCTCCGCCGCGCACCGGCCGGCCGGGTATGCGAGCTACGCGACCTTCCAGCCCACCTTCCTCTACGAGATCCTCTGGAACCTGCTGCTGGCGCTTGCGCTCGTGCAGCTAGGCAAGCGCGTCCGGATCAAGCCTCCCGGCCTGTTCGCACTCTACGTGGCCGGCTACTCGGCCTTTCGCATCTTCGAGGAGACGATCCGGATCGACTACTCGAAATACATCCTGGGGATGCGCTTGAACTTCTGGATAGCCCTCCTGCTCTGCCTCGCGGGGCTGCTCTGGTTCGTCGCGATCCAGCGCGGCTGGTCATTGCGGCGCAGAGGCGGGCAGCGCGCTGCGCTCGCGAGCGCTCAGCCGCCCCCGGACCACTTGCCCTTGCCGTAGGCGGCCAGCTCCAGGCGCGCGACCACGCCGCGGTGGACCTCGTCAGGCCCGTCGGCAAGCCGCAGGGCGCGCGAGATCGTCCAGGCCGCGCCCAGCGGGAAGTCATCGGAGAGCCCGCCGCCGCCGTGAAGCTGGATCGCCATTTCCACGACGCCCTGAGCCATGTTCGGGGTGGCGACCTTGATCTGCGAGACCGCGCCGATCGCGGTGGGGGCGGCGGGCGGGGTCTGATCCAGGAGCCAGGCGGCGTGCAGCACGTGCAGCCGCGCGCGGTCGATCGCGATCCGCGCGTCGGCGATCCGCTCGCGGTTGCCGCCGAGGTTGGCAAGCGGCTTGCCGAATGCGACCCGGTCGGTGGCGCGGCGACAGGCCAGCGAGAGCGCCATCTCGGCCAGGCCGATCAGGCGCATGCAGTGGTGGATGCGCCCCGGGCCAAGCCGCGCCTGCGCGATCGAGAACGCCTGGCCGGGGCCGCCGATGATCGCGCTGGAAGGCAGTCGCACGTCGGTGAATGAGACTTCGCCGTGGCCGCCGGGCGCGTCCAGGAAGCCCATGCTCGGCAGCATCCGCTCGACCTTCACGCCCGGGGTCTGCCGCGGCACGAGCACCATCGAATGCTGGTGGTAGCGATCGGCCTCGGGATCGGTCAGGCCCATGAAGATCAGCGCCTCGCACCTGGGATGCCCGACGCCGGTGCTCCACCACTTGCGCCCGTCGATCACCACCTCATCCCCCTGGAGGGTGGCGGTGGCCTGCATGTTGGTCGCATCGGAGGAGGCGACCTCGGGCTCGGTCATGCAGAAGGCCGAGCGGATCTCGCCGGCCAGCAGCGGCGCCAGCCAGCGCTGCTTTTGCTCATCGGAGCCGAAGTGCCAGAGCACCTCCATGTTGCCGGTGTCCGGCGCATTGCAGTTGCACACCTCGCTGGCGATGATCGAGCGGCCCATCCGCTCGGCCAGCGGCGCGTACTCGACATTGGAGAGGCCGGCCCCGTGCTCCTCGTCGGGCAGGAACAGGTTCCAGAGGCCCTGCTCCCTGGCCTTGGCCTTGAGCTCCTCGATCACAGGCAGCACGATCCACGGGTCGGCGCTTGCCAAGAGCTCGCGGTGGTAGGGCTCCTCCCGTGGCGCGATCTCCTGCTCGATGAAGGCATCGAGGCGCTCCAGCAGGCTCCTCGTGCGCTCCGAGTGCTCGAAGTCCATCCGCGATCCCTTCCTCGACGTGGGCGGCGAGCCTATCGCGGCCGCTCTGCGGGCAGCAGCACCGTCTGCTCGATGAATGGCGAAAGCAGCCGCACGGCCTCCTGCGTAGCCTGCTGCGGCGGGCCGATCGGGACGGTGAGGTAGCTGATCGCAAGGCGCACGAGCGTGTGCGCCAGCAGCGAGGCGTCCTGCTCGCTGACCGCCGGCCAGCCGCGCTGAATCGCGTCCGCGATCTGCCGGCCGGCCCAGTCGAGCACCGGTCGGCTGCGGGTGGTGATCAGCGGCAGCATTCCGCCGGTGCCGTCGTCGTCGAGCAGCATGCCGATCAGCGGGTCGCGGCCGGCCGTGTCCAGGAACAGCTCGAGCGCGGCCGAGAGCGCCGCGGTCGGGTGCTCGAGGTGCGCCTCGATCGCCTGCTGGATCGCCTCGATGAAGCGCTGCGCCTCTCGCAGCACGAACGCCTGCGCGAACTGGTCGCGGCCGCCGAGCTCGTTGTAGAGCGTCTGCCGGCTGACCCCGGCGCGGCTGGCGATCTCGGCCATTGTGATCTGCGCCCACGGACGCTCGCTCAGCAGGCTGCGGGCGGCGTCGAGCAGCGTTTCGCGCAGCAGCGCCCGGGCGGCCTCGCGGTAGGGGACGGAGCTCATCTCTGCTCGGCTGCGCTCGCCGGCTCGAAGTCGACCTTGTCGCGCACGCCGCAGTCCGGGCAGGCCCAGTCGTCCGGGACCTCGCTCCAGGGCGTGCCGGCGGGGAAGCCCTCGTGCGGGTCGCCGAGCGCCTCGTCGTAGAGATAGCCGCAGGCGGGGCAGAGAAAGCGGCTCATGCCTGCCCTGCCGCGGTCCCGTACCTGGCGAGCACCCGCCGGCGTGCCCGCGGCGCGATGTTGGCCTGGGTGATGTCGCCCCGGTAGTGCGCGATCACGCGCGGGTCCATGATCGCTCGCCACAGCGGCGGGATCGCCGCAATCACGATCATTCCCGCGTATCCGGTGGGCAGCTGCGGCGCCTCTTCCATGTGGCGCAGCGCCTGGTAGCGGCGGGTTGGGTTTGCGTGGTGGTCGGAGTGGCGCTGCAGGTGGTAGAGCAGCAGATTGGAGGCGACGTTGTTGGAGTTCCAGCTGTGCTCGGGGCGCGTGCGCTCGAAGCGGCCGTCCTGCCGGCGCTGGCGCAGCAGGCCGTAGTGCTCGAGGTAGTTGACGACCTCCAGCAGGCAGAAGCCGAGCACCGCCTGAATCAACAGGTAGGGCGCGACGACCACCCCGAACACCGCGATCAGGCCGCCGAAGAGCACGACGCTCATCGCCCACGCCTGCAGGATGTCGTTGTGGATCGAGAGGGTGGAGTGTTTGCAGCGGGTCAGGCGCACCCGCTCCAGATGCCAGGCCGAGCGCAGGCTGCCGCTGACCGTGCGCGGCAGGAAGGCGTAGAAGCTCTCGCCGAAGCGCGCGCTCGCCGGGTCCTCGGGCGTCGCGACGCGGACGTGATGGCCGCGGTTGTGCTCGATGAAGAAGTGCCCGTAGCCGCTCTGCGCCAGCGCGATCTTGCTCAGCCAGCGCTCCAGGCTCGCGCGCTTGTGGCCGAGCTCGTGGGCGGTGTTGATCGCGATCCCGCTGACCATCGCGACGGTCAGCGCCAGGCCGATCGAGTCGAGGGTCGAGAGCCCGCCGTGCGCCCACAGCCAGCAGGCGAAGATCAGGCCTGCATATTGGAGAGGGATGAATGCGTAGGTGCACCAGCGGTAGTAGCGATCCTGCTCGAGCCACTTGATCATCTCCTCAGGCGGGTTGCTGGGATCGGTTCCGCGCAGCAGGTCGATCAGCGGGAAGAGGCCGAACACGAGCGCCGGGCCGACGAACCAGAAGACGCCCAGTCCGCTCGCGTGGACCAGACCCCACGCGATGAACGGCAGCAGCGGCACGATCAGTCCCAGCAGCCAGGCGTATCGCTTGCGCTCGCGCCAGGCCGGCGCGTCCTTCGCCTCGCTCTGCGCGAGGCCGGTTGCAGATGCCATGTGGCGTCCTCCTCAGGCTCGTTTCCGGGCACTCTAGACAAATCCGTGCTCGATGTCAAGCGCAAAGACGTATACGCGGGATCTGTAACGCGGCCTACGGGACAATGCGCGCCGGTAATGGTGTCTAGTCGCGCGCGAAGGTGTCTAATGAAGGGCGCAAGCTGCCGATGCCGAAGGCAGCTGCAGCCGTATCGCACTTTCACCATGGCATCCGCGATCAAGACCCGCCTGCTGGTCAGCCAATCTGACGAGAAGCTTCTCGAGCTTGCTCAGCATGGTTGCGAGGTCGCCTTCGAGACGCTGGCGCGCCGCTACCGGCGGCCGCTGCTGCGGCACTGCCGCCAGCTGTGTCTCTTAGAGGACCAGGCGCAGGAGGTGCTAAAGCGAACGTTCTCTGAGGCCTGGCGCGGCCTTCAGGGTCAGACCCAGCCGGTGGAGCCGGCGTCCTGGCTGCGCGGGATCGCCCAGCGCATGGCGGTGGAGCCGGCGCTCGATGCGACGCTCTCCGACGGCGCGCCCAGGCCCGATGAGGTGCTTGCGCTGCGCGGCGCGCTGGCGGCGATCTCGCCGCTGCCACAGCAAAGCCAGGTCATCATGCACGGGCGAAATGGAAACAAATCGCACGAGCCGATCGAGGATGCCTTCGATTTCGCAGACAGCGCATTTCGCGGTCTGCTGGGGCGTGCGCGCCGCGGGATCAGCGCGCTCACCCCGCCGCCGTTGCTGGCGTGGCTTGCAGGCAGAGCCGCACAGGGCGGCGCCGGCGGCGAACGGATCGCCGAACTTGGCGGCGGCGGAGCTGCGGGCCTCGGCCTTGCGGTCAAGGGCGCCGTCGCGGCGCTCACGGCCAGCGTGGCGATCACGGGGGCGGTGATTGCGACGTCGTCCAAGCATCCGCACGGCTCGCACGCGGCTCACCGCGTCGTGGCTGCGCGCCGCGTCGCGCCCGGCCCGGCGCCGGGCGCGGGTGAGTCCGGCCCCGTGCGCGTGAGTGTCGCGAGGCATCGCGGTGGGCAGGAGACAAAGCGCTCTCGCGCGCATCTGCTGCGCTCTCGCGGCGGATCCGCCGTAGCGGCGCTGCCGCCGGCGATCAGATCGACCGGCGCTTCGCACGTCAACTCCCCGCTCCCCGCGGCCGCTGGAGCGCCGGCGAGCGCGCCCGCCGCGGCGCCGCAGGCTTCGACAGGCAGCGCTCAGACGCCAGCCGGCGGCACGGAAACGCAGGCGCCGGGCGGCTCATCCCCTTCATCTTCATCGTCGAGCGGCTCCGGGGCGCCGTCGGAACCCAGCCAGAGCGGCGCCGGTGTCCAGGTCTCGGTCGAAACCAGCTCCACAAGCAGCGAATCGCAGTCCAGCGGGACCGGCGTGGGCGTCTCGATCTCGCTGGAACCGGTCATCTCGGTGGGCGTTCACATATCGCTGCCATGAAGCAACCTGATCGCGAACAGCGCCGCCGCGACCGAGGTCGCGAGGTTCAGGCTCGAGACGCCGGCGCGCATCGGGATCCGGACCCGCAGCGCGGCCTGGTCGAGCAGCGCCTGGGATAGGCCCTGGCGCTCGCTGCCGAAGGCGAGTATCGCCCCCGGGGGCAGCTCGCGCAGGTCGAGCTCGTCGCCCTCCGGATCGAGCGCCACCAGCGGCCGCCGTCCGCCGGCCGGGATGCCCTGGCTCCAGAGTACGGGCAGCGCGTAGTGCAGGCCCGCGGCGCCGCGGATCGCGTCGGGGTGCCAGGGGTCGTGGCGACCGGTGACGATCACGGCCGCGGCCTGCGCTGCGGCGGCGACCCGGATGCAGGCGCCGGTGTTGCCGAGGTCGCGTGGCTGCTCCAGCAGCACGATCGGGGCAGGTGCGGGCGCCTCCAGCACCGCATCCAGATCGTGGTGCGGGCGCTTGGCGATCGCGATCACGCCGGTGCGCGCCGCGCGCGGGGCGAGCTGCTCGAAGATCGCGGGCTCGACCGGGTGCGCAAGCGCGCGCAGGCGGCCGCCGAGGTCGGGCGCGAGCTCGGCGACGAGCCGGTCGAGCTGCTCGGGTTCGGTGCACAGCGCCTCCAGCACCTCGGCGTCGAAGCGCAGCGCGTGCTTGAGCGCGTGGAAGCCTTCGATCACCGCCAGGTCGGGATCCCGCCGCGCGCGCCTTACGCGGTCGAGTCTGGCGCTCTGCGGGTTGATCACTGCGCTGGGGCCGGGCCTGGCCGGCCTAGGCCAGCTGCTGGATGCGGGTCTCCAGAGCGATCAGCATCGCCTCGGTGGCCTCCTGCAGGCGGAGGTCGGGCGTGAGCACGAGCTCCGGCGTGAGCGGCGGCTCGTACGGGTCGTCGAAGCCGGTGAGGCCGACGAGCTCGCCCGCCTGGGCCTTTGCGTAGAGGCCCTTGGGGTCGCGGCTTGCGCACACGCGGGCGGGTGTGTTGACGAACACCTCGACGAAGGCCAGGCCGTCGCGCTCGTGGAGCTCGCGCACGCGTTCTCGACAGGAGCAGTAGGGCGAGACCAGCGAGACGACCGCGACCGTGCCGGCGTCGGCGAACAGGTGCGCGACCTGGCCCACGCGCCAGACGTTGCGCTCGCGGTCCTCGCGCGAGAAGCCGAGGTCGCCGCAGATCCCGTGGCGCAGGTTGTCGCCGTCGAGCCGGTAGGCGAAGCGGCCGGAGTCGATCAGGCGCTGCTCCAGTGCGGCGGCGAGCGTCGACTTGCCCGCGGCGGGCAGGCCCGTGAGCCAGATCGTCCCGCCCTGCTGGCCCAGGCGGCGCCAGCGGCTCTCGCGATCGAGGCTGCCGTCCTGCCAGGTTACGTTTGCGCTGATGCTGATCGTCTTCGGCGTCACCCTGTGCCTCTTGGTCTTGATTTCATCCAGGAGCAGTGTTAATCGAGATTAAGATTGTATTGGAGGCGGCGAACGTAACGACGCGCAGCTTTGTTTTCGACTTCGATCGCAACGCCTGCGGGTCGCGGAAGTTGCGCCGTCCGGCGCGTGGTGGGCGCGCGGCGCGGGCGCTCAATCGTCTGCGAACGGCGCGATCGCGACGCCGTGGTCGTGCTCGCGCACCCCGAGCTCGTAGGCGGCGCCGTGGGGGCTTAGGAGCGTGCGTGCGGGCTGCCCCTTGCGCCGCAGCACGAGCCGCAGGCCGGCGATCGAGCAGTTGACCACGTCGTGCTCGCCGCTGCCGTCGGGGTCGGCGTAGCGCCATCCGGCTGCGGTGCCGGTCGGGGTCTGGACGTGGGCCTCCAGCGAGAAGCCGCCGCGGCCGGGCACGCTCAGCGAGCAGCGGTCGGGTCGCTCGGCTACGCGCAGGCCTCTGGCGAGCAGGCCGCCGAGGCGGATTCGGCGTCCATCGATGCGCAGCGCACCGTTTGCGAGCCAGGGGCTGGGCCGCCCGGCTATGAGGATCCGGCCGATCGCGAGGTCGAGCCAGGCCTGCGGTGCCTGATCGAAGTCGATGCCGTGCAGCCAGATCCAGCGCTCGGCGTGCTCTGCGCCCCAGTTGTGGCCGACCATGCCGTGCCAGCCGTCGAGCTCGATCGTGCGCTGCCCCAGTTGCAGCGTGCCGGAGAACTCGGCTGCGGGGGCGGGGCTGCTCAGCTTCGTGCGTGGCAGCGGCGTGCGGTAGAGCAGCGGGCTTGGCAGATGACGCAGCTCGGGCTCACGGCTGACAAACCGCAACGACCAGCTGGCCTCCCCGCAGGAGCCCTCCGCAACACCGGGTCCGAGGCGGGTCTGGCCGACGGCGATCCAGCCGTCCGGTGGGACGCTCAGATCCTCGGTGGTGAGCTTGTGCATGAACGGCGCGCCGGCCTGCGCGTCGAAGACCGTGCACCAGACCGATCCGCGGGCAGGGCGGCCGGGGGGCTTGCTGACGGTGCAGCGGATCCAGATGCCGAGCGGCTGTGTCGGGGAGACCGCCCGCAGGTAGAAGGACTCGTACATTCCCTCCTTCGCGGAGGCGGTGGGAAAGACGGCGGCCACCGGCATCGGTTGATCCTAACCGGCGGGCCGCGCGCGTGAGAGTATGCAGGCGTGCCGGTGCTGCGCACCCCCCTGATCGAGCTGCCGCCCGCCCTGCGGCCCGACGGCGGCGGCGCCGCGAAGGGCAGCGCGCGGTGGCTGATGGGCATCGACGGTGGGGGCACCAAGACGCTTGCGGCGATCCTGGACGTGCAGGAGGGTCGAGTGCATTTCGGGCACGGGGGACCGAGCAATCCCGACTCCGCCGGGGTCCGCGCCGCCGGGGCGGCGCTGTTGCGGACCGCGCAGAACGCGGCGCAGGCGGCGGGGATCGAGCTTGCGCAGCTGGACGCGGCAGTGCTTGCGATCGCCGGCACCGACACCGAGAGTCTCGATCGGCACGTGCACGCCAGCGCGCCGCAGAGCTGGATCGTGGTCAACGACGTCGTCGGGGCGTGGGCCACGGCGACCGGGGCCGCGCCGGGGCTTGCGGTCATCTCCGGAACCGGCAGCAACGTCTTTGGCGTCGGCGCCGACGGGCATGCCTGGCGGGCCGGCGGCTGGGGCCACGTGCTCGGCGACGAGGGCTCGGGCTACTGGATCGGCGTGCGCTCGCTATCGGCGGTGCTGCACGACCACGACGGCTCCGGTGCGCATACCGCGCTCAGCGACGCGGCGCTGGAGCACTTCGAGGTCGCGGGCGTGCAGGGGCTGATCGCGCTCGTCTACGGCAAGCCGCTGGAAAAGAGCGAGATCGCCGCCTTCGGCGTGCAGACCGCCAGGCTTGCGCACGCGGGCGATGAGATCGCGCGCGGGATCTACCGCGCGGCGGCCGGCGAGCTCGTGGCGCAGGTGCGGGCCGTGATCGAGCACGCCGGCCTGCAGGGGGAGTTTCCGGTCGGCCTGATCGGAAGCGCGTTCAAGGCTGGCGCGGTGTTCGTCGATCCGCTGACGCAGGCGATTCAGTCGCTGGCGCCCCATGCGCGGGTGTCGGCGATCGAGACCGCACCGGTCGCGGGCGCGCTGATGCTGGCGGCGCAGGCCAGGGGTCTTGGCGGGAGCTTTGACGCAGGCTCGCTCGGGGCGCTGGTCGAAGCCGAGCTCTGCGCAACTCAAGCGGACGCCTGAGCACACCGACGTTCGATCGCGGCGAGGTCCCCGATCGCATCCGGGCCCCGGCCGCCGATCCTCACCGCGGCGGCCGCGTTGCCGCGGGCGGCGGCGTGCAGCGGCGTCATGCCTTCTTGCAGTGCGATGAAGAAGGCGGCGGCGAACACGTCGCCGGCGCCGAGATCGTCGTGGGCGCCGTCGATCGGCCTGGGGGCGACGCGCACGTCGGGCCCGCCTCCGGCGAGGTGGATGCTGGTCGGCCCCTCTCCGGCCGTCACCGCGATCACGGGCACGGCGCGATCGAACAGCGGCGCGCAGCTCTCGCGCTCGGAGGCGCTGATCACGACCGCATCCAGGTGGCTGGGCAGCCGCGCCCGGTCGATCGGCACGATCGCGATCTCGCCGGTCCGCCGATCCCAGCGCCGTACGAGCCCCTGGGCGGTGATGCCGACAAAGGCTGCCTGCACCGGCCAGGCCGGCGGCGTCTCCTGCGCGACCGGGGCCAGATGCAGGATCGAGGTCCGCGCCGGCGCGGCGCCGGCAGGCAGTTCTGCGGCCGAGATCGGCCCCGCCCAGGAGCGCAGCCGCTGGCGCCGCTGCGAGCCACTGTCCCAGGTCTCGAACGTGCTGCTCTGCGCGGCCGGCAGGACCTCCACCGTGATCTCGCCGGCGAAGGGGGCGAGCAGCTTGCACAGCTCATCCGGCTCCCCGC
Source organism: uncultured Actinomycetota bacterium (assembly GCA_963725915.1). GTDB lineage: Bacteria > Actinomycetota > Thermoleophilia > Solirubrobacterales > Solirubrobacteraceae > Palsa-744. The sequence goes on from CAVSAL010000002.1 coordinate 218,347, forward strand.
GTGTGATCACCAGCGCTCGCAACCCCAGGCGTGCGGCCTGCAGGGCGCTGTAGAAGGCGCCGCCGCCCGGCTGGCGTCGCTGCCGGCCGTCTGCATCGTGCAGCAGGTCGACCGTCACATGGCCGACCGCGACGTAGTCGTAGGAGGGCTCGCCGGCCATGCCCGCGCTCAGAGCAGCGCCATGCTCATGCCGCGATCGATCAGCATCTGCATGCACGTCTCGCGGACGGTTGTCATTCTCGCCCTCTCCTCACTCTGGTTGTCATCCTCGCTGCCCGGGTGGGCGCACGCGGGCACAGAAGCAGATATTTTGATGGAAGATGAGCGAGGCCAACCTGACCACCGCCGAGGGCCTGGAGGCCCTGAAGGCCGAATTGGATCAGCTCGAAGGCGCGGGCAGGCGTGAGATCGCCGACCGGATCAAGACAGCGCGCGAGTGGGGCGACCTCAAAGAGAACAGCGAGTACCACGACGCCAAGAACGACCAGGCCCATCTGGAGACCAAGATCGCCAAGCTGCGCGAACGGATCTCCACCTCGGAGATCGTCGAGGCGCCGAAGCAGCGCGACATCGTCTCCTTCGGCAGCACCGTGACCGTCAAGGACGGCTCCGGCGCGCAGCGCGTCTGGAAGATCGTCAGCTCGCGCGACGCGGCGCCCGGCGAGGGCAAGATCTCCGCCGAGTCGCCGGTGGCCCGCGCGCTGCTCGGCTTGCGCGCCGGCGAGACCGCCCACGTGCTGCTGCCCCGCGGCGAGAGCGACATGACAGTGCTCGCCGTCGAGGCCGTCTAGAGCTTCTTCGGCAGCCGCGCGCGGAATCGCTTCGGCTTGCGCGCATAGAGGGCGCGGCCCGACTTGAAGGCGCGCTTGCGCAGCCGCGCGCGTCTGCGTCCGATCGCCCGCTGCAGCGCCTTGCGCCCGGACTTGTCGTCGGCGAAGATCGCCTTTTCTGCGCTCACCCGCTGAGCCAGCAGCGCGAGATCGTGCTCCTCGCCGAGCGCTTCGCCGAGCTTGTCGGCCTCCTTGCCGATCCTCAGCAGGCGCGCACGCCGAGCGTCCCGCTCGGCCTTTGAGCGAGTCTTCTCGCCCAGTGCCTCGGCTGCATGGCGCAGGTCCTTGACCCGCTTGCGCCACTCGTGCATCTCGGCGACTGCCCTGCGCTTGCGTGCCTGCCGCATCGCCATGCGCCCCCGCGCGTAGATGCGCCGCAGCCCGGCGTCGAGCGCCTCGGCGTCGCGGTGCTTTCCACCGCGTGCGGACCCCTCGACCATCTCCCTGCGCGTGGCGCTCAGCAGCGCCAGCGCGCGCTCGCGCGCGCCGGATTGCTGGAGGGCCCGCTCTGCGGCAACCTGCTCGGCCAGCAGGGCGGCATGCAGCCTGGCCACGCCGCGGCTGCCGGCAAGCCGCTTGGGATAGCGGCGCATCAGCCCCTCCAGCGTGCCCAGGGCGACCTCGGCGTCGCGTGCGCCCGAGAGCTCTCCCGCGGCTTCTCGCAGCAGCGCCTTGCGTCGCTGCGCCTGCGAGGCAGGCGCAGCGTCCGCCATCAGCCGCTCCAGCGTGCGCACCCGCTTGATCGCCTTGCGCGTGTCGTGCACCGCCTTGCCGAGGTCGTCCGGGTGTGCCTGCTGCAGCGTGTGGATCGCGAGGTCGAGCTGCGCGAGGCTCATCCCACGCACCCCCGCGTGCGTACTGCCCTCGCGCTTTCGGGGCCCGTGGAGATCCTCCCCGGAAGGGTCTGCGCCGCGCCGCCCGCCGGCGCGCCGCGCCTCCTTGACCGCGAGCACGGCGGCGGCGCCGATGCCGACTCCGAGCGCGACGGCGGCCAGCGGACGCGGCACAGGCGCAAGAATGGAGCGGTGAGCAGGCTTGCGCCAGCGCGATGGTGGACGGTTCGCCCAGCGAGCAATCGCCTTGCCAAGACCTACAGGTGCCCGATTTGCGGTCATCTGCTGCCGTCGCTGAGCGAGCACCTGCTGATCGCACCGGAAGGCGACACCCGCCGGCGCCGCCACGCCCACGCCGCGTGCGTGATGGCTGCGCGCCGGCGCGGCGAGCTCGTGATGCAGGACGAGTGGCGCGCCTCCGAGCGGGCCGCGGCGGGCCGGCAGTCATTCTCGCGACGCCTGCTCGCCGCCATCCGCGCCCCCCTCGCCTCCGTCGGCTCCCTCAGCGCCCGAACACGTGAACGTAGTCGGGATCGACGCGGATGATCACGCGCTGTTCCCCGGGCTGCCGGAAGGGATAGCTCTCCTGTCCGAGGTACTTCATCGCCAGTTTGTCGATGTGCGCGTCGGCGCCGTCGTGCTCACGCGATGAGACCGTGCCGCGGATCGACACGTACTCGTAAGGGTTCTCCATGTTCTGGACCGTCAGCGTGACGTGGGGGTCGCGCTGGAGGTTGCGCGGCCAGGCGCGCCCCTCGGCGGTGTTGAGCACCGGCTTGCCGTCCTGCACGTCCACCCATACGGGCGCCGTCTGGATGGTGCCGTCGCCCGAAGCGTGGAGACGTTGCAGAAGTTGGGCGCTTTCAGGAGCTCGTCGGCGCGGCCTTCGATCGCTGTGCTCATCGGACCTCTTTCCTGGTTGCTGGAGCCGATCCTGCGTGACTCCCAATCTAGCCGCTACAGGCGCGAGAGGCCGCTTGCGGAGTGGGCCGCAGGGATCGGATCGAGCGCCTGCAGGCTGCCGTTGTCGAGCTGGAAGGTGACGGTGCTCTGCCCGCCGCCGGGGCAGCAGGGCGAGTCTCCGGGACGGTACATGCCGTAGGCGAGCGTGACGCTCGTTTCACCTTGGGAGATCACCTTCACCGCCCCGCTCGGCTGTGAGGAGTCGGTGCCGATGTAGCGGCCGTCGATGAAGAAGAACGCGCGCTGCACGTAGGCGCCGTTCGCTCCGCTCTTGGTGGCGGTGAGCACCCGCAGGGTCTGCTGTGGGTGGTACTCGGCGGTGTCGTTGGGCGTGTAGCCCTGACGTTCCACGATCGCCACCGCGGCAGCCAGCGCGGTCTGGCCCGATTCCTGTTTTGCGAAGGCGGGCGCGCTGGAGGTGCGGGTGCTGGTCAGCGTGGCGGTCGCGATCGCGCTTTCGCCAGTGCTAGTGATGCTCGTGTTCACAGAGCCGGTGGTGCTCGCGTGCGTGGTGCTCGAGGCGGAGCGCTGCGTGGAGGCGGAGTCGGCTTTACCGGCCGAGCCGCAGCCGGCGATCAGGATGCTCGCGCCGCAGGCAAGCAGCGCGGCTGGAAGTCGTATGCGCATGAGGCCAGAGGATAGAAAGCCGGCGCGCGAGTAGAATCAGCGGCAGATGTCCAGCACCGCGAAGCCGTCATCGGGCAAGTCGGCGGCGCCAAGGCGCAGCAGGTCCGAGTTCGCCCGTACCTCGCTGTGGGTGGTGCTTGCCGTGCTGATCACGCTGTTCGCGGTCTTCAACTTCGACTCGGTGAAGGTGCACTGGATCTTCGGCAGCAGCGAAGTGCCGCTGATCGTCGTGATCGTGATCTCGCTGCTCGTCGGCGTCGTGCTTACGTACATCGCGGATCGCCGCGCCGGCAAGCGCTGAGCAGAGGCGCTCAGGACGCGACGGCCGCCGGGGCCGGCTGGGCGCCGCCGGCCGCCAGGACGCCGGTGTGCACCGCCGGTGAGGCCGCCGCTGCGCTCACGCCGGCTCTGAGCTGCTCCTCGGCCGCCTTGACGCCGATGAAGGGCGTCAGCAGCACCCGCGAGAGCGGCTGCGTGAGCGAGGGCAGCATCCGTGCTCGCTCCGCCGTGCCGTAGGTCTGGATCAGCTGCCACATCGCTCCCGCCAGCCACTCGTTCAAGCTCGCGGGGCGATGCAGGCCGGTCGCGCCCTCGGTCAACACGCTCGTGAGATCGAGCGCGAGTTGCAGGCTGCGCTCGACCGCCTCGGGGCCTGCGGCGTAGACCGAGCTTGCGATCGTCTGGGCGTAGACGGGGTGCTCGGCGAGATGCCGCAGCAGCGAGCCGATCACCGCGGGCAGCGCGCCGGCCCATTCGGGGCCCACGAGCGACGGGTCGGCGGCGATCGCCAGCAGCTCGTCGGCGATCATGTCGAACGCCGCGATGAAGCATGCGTCGCGAGAGCCGAAGGTCTCCAGAAAGACGTCGAGCGGCACGCCCGCCTCATCGGCGATTCGCACCGGCCCGAGATCGATGTAGGACTCGCTCGCCGCCAACTGCAGCACGCTGTCGAGCAGCCTCGCCTTCTCGCCGCGCGGCCTGCGGTCCTCCGGGCGCACGGGACCGAGGAGCAGCAGGTCCTCCGGCAGGTCGCTCTCGGCCATGCCCTGCAGGCTGCGGACGCGCTCCGCGCGCGCGTTGGCGCCCGGATCGAAGAGCATCGTCCAGCGCAGCATCTCGCGCGCTAGCGCCTGCGCCTCGACGGTGCGCGGGCCGGCGGCGCGCTCACGCACCAGGTGCAGGTAGGTGGCGCGCTGGATGCCGCCGATGACCGCGCGCGCGGTCGGCACGGGCAGCTCGTATTCGCCGCAGCTCCGAAAGCCGGTGCACAGCAGGCGCTCGAAGGAAACTGCGACGCGACGCATGCGGATCGGCCCCGAGGGGCCGATGCAGAGCGCGTCGACCACGACCATGTGCGCGCTCTTGGGGCTGCAGACGATCTCCTCGACGAACGCTCGCAGCGCGTGGCGCAGCCGCGTGCGCAGGTCGCCCTTGGCTTCCCGGAAGGCGCCATCGACCCGCTTGAGCCAGCGTGCGGCGACCAGATCGCAGGTTGCGACGAAGCAGCTGCGCTTGTCCGTGAACTGTTCGTAAAAGGCTCGCCGGGAGACTCCGGCAAGGCCGATCACACGCTTGACAGTGGCGCCCTCGTAGCCGTGCGCGGCCACCGCCTCGATCATCGCGCCGTGTATGCGCATCCGCTGGTTGCGGACTACGCCTTCGCGGCCGAGGCGGTGCGGTCCCCGCGGCAGACGATCGTAAATCGGCTCTATTGAAGGCTTGATCCGCGGATTGCGATCAGCGACCTCGAGCGTCAACATGCCACCCCTCCCCTGTTGCTTCAAGCCCTTCCTGTCCCCAGCCTATCATGGATATGAGGGAACGCCAGTATTCCCGTCTTGATGTTTCCGCGTCTGAAGTTCTCGATGAACCGAACTGTGTTCATCATGCGGCGGCCGCGTGAACGATCACCACGGGAAGCTCTCCCGCGCCCTTCAGGACGGCGTTTGAGGTGCTGCCCAGCAGCTTGGCTCGCAGCCCGCTGTGGCCGCGTGAGCCGAGCACGATCGCAGCGGCCTCCTGCTCGGCGGCCGCCTGCAGGATCGCATCGGCCGGGTGTGCTGCGTCCTCGACGGCGATCTCCTGCGCATCCAGCCCGCAGCTGCGGGCGAGCTTGGCCCCGTCGGCGGCGATCGAGCGTGCGGTGCTCTCCACCTCGCGGTCGATCTCGTGCGCGAGCGTCGGGTCGTACGGCATCATCGTCGTGCCCAGGCCCGTCGGGTCGGGCACGAGCATCATCTCGCCCAGCCGCGGGTCCCATACGGTCAACACGATCGCCTTGCGATGCCCAAACAGCGCGCCCGCGCGCCGTACCGCGGCTCGCGCTGCATGCGAGCCGTCATAGGCAATCACGATCGGCTCATCGGACGCCATCTGCACACAGGCTACTCCCCGGCGATGGGCGTGTGCTGCCCTGGTGCACGGCGCGCCCGCGCGAAGATCAGCGCCAGGCGGCCTTTGCGGCAGCCTGCGCGCCGATGAACGGGGCCAGCGCGATGTAGCAGACGTGCTCTGTCAGATCGGGCAGCTGAGCCGTCCTGTCGTGCAGGACGTTGTCGTGCAGGAGCTCGAAGATGCCGCCCACGATCGCCTCGCCGACGACGGGGCTCGGCATCCGCGAGGGCGCCGAGGCGTCGAGCCGGAAGTCGAGCAGCTGCGCGTAGGCGTCGTTGGCCTCATCGACGCGGCGCGCGAGGCGCGGGTATGCGATCAGCACGTCGACGCAGGCCAGATGCGCGTAGTCGGGCTCGGAGGCCAGGAACTCCAGCAGCGCTCGCACCCCGATCTTCACGTTCTCATCCCATCCCAGGCGCAGATCCAGCGAGCGGCTGACGGCCGCCACCGCCTTCGCGTGCCCGACCTCATAGGTGGCAAGGAAGGCCTCCTCCTTGCTGGCAAAGTGCTGGTAGAAGGTCTGCAGCGAGATGCGGGCTCCGGCCGCGATGTCCTCCAGGCCGAGATCCGGGTAGCCGTTGCGGGCGGTCGCCTTGGCGATCGCGTCGAAGATGCGCTCGCGCTGGTTGTGCGAGACGAACCCCCGCGGCAGGTTGTGTTCGCCGGGGGGCAACCCGCGCGAGCTCCAGGCGGGGGCGAGCGTGAGCGAGCCCGGGGCCCTGCCGCTGAGGAGCTTGCGGGCGCCGCTGCGGCTCTGGGGCCGCTGCGGCGCCTGCGCGGGCGAGGGGTAGTAGCTCGCTGCCCAGGAGATCAGGTCCGGCAGCAGCTTGTTCAGCTCCGATCTCAGCGCTCTGCCGGAGCGCTTGCGCCGCACGCGCGAGTAGAGGATCTTGCGCAGCGCTCCGACCATCGCCTGCGCGACCGGCTCGGGAACTCCGCCGGGCCCGTCGTCTTGCGCGAAGACCTCGCCGATGAAGCGCGCGAGCTGCCGGCTGCCCTGCGCCCAGCGCTGCACGCCGGAGGGTCCCGCGGCGGCCAGCTCGACGCAGACCAGCCGTGCGGCGTCTGGCCGCCGCACGGCTGCGTCGAAGATCTCCTTCAGAATCGCTTCCAGGCGTGCGAGCCCCTGGCCGGCGGAGGCGTCAACGGTGGCCAGGTGGGCGGTGAGGGTCTCCACCAGCATGTCGTAGGTGAGCAGCAGGCACTGCTCCTTGTTCTCGAAGTGCTCGTAGAAGGTGCGCCGCGAGACGCCCGCGCTCTCCACCAGATCGGAGATCGTGGTCGCCACGAAGCCGCGCTCGTCAACGGCTTGGATCATCGCCTCGAACAGGCGCTGGCGCTGGTGCGCGGCCACCTCGCCGCGGGGCAGCGCCTGCGGGCCGCGCGGGAGCCCCGGCTTCGAGCGGCGCGCGTCGGTGCTGCCTCCAGATGAAGATAGTGCAGGCACGACTACGCTATGGGTTGACAGGATGCGTAAAACATGATTTATATGATGGATTGCAAAAGCGGTTGCGCAACGCTTTTGTCGTTCAGTCTACAGGCGCACGTGCAGCGATGGATTGTTTCACGCTTCTGTAGAGAAGATGCTATTTGTCGCGGAGGAGAGGTATCGGGAGCAGGAGGCTGTGGCGTGAGAGAACATGGATGCAACATCTCGCGGATGGGGCGTGCGCTCCATCCGCGCTGGCCATATCGCCGCTCGCACATCCGGCACGACCTGCATTGGCTCGTGCGGGTGCGCCCGCGGAGGCAGTGGTGCGCCGACGTGCGCTCGCACCCGGTCGCGACGCTGCGGCCCTGCCGCCGGCTGCGCCGGCACACGGATTGAGGCTGAGGGCGCCTGGTCCTGCCTACAGACCGGGCCAATGCCGGACGACGTAGCCGGAGTTGTCGACCGGGTAGGGCTGCCAGCGCGACGCGAAGACGCCGCTGCGTCCGGCCGTGTCGTAGAGCATCCAGGCGCCGCCGATGTTCACGTACATGTAGGTGTGGCCCGCATTGGCGTAGACGGTGATCCACTTGCCGGGGCCGGGGGCGCCCCAGCTCTCCAGCTGGCCGGAGGTCTCGGGAGCGCTCAGCAAGCCGCCTGCCGCCAGCGCGTAGCTGACCGAGCCGGAGCAGTCGTAGGCGTTGGCCACGAAGGAGGCGTGGCCGCCGCCGTAGACGTAGGGGAAGTTCGCGATCGCGTTCGCGCCGGCGATCACGCGCTGGACGACTTCCGGCACGCCGCTTGGAATCGGGATCGCGCCGTCGTCTCCGACGATCGAGTCGCCGCCGGGGACCGTGGCCATCTTGGCGGGGTCGGTGGCGGCGCTTTCCAGCTGCTTCATCCTGGCCAGCTCGGCGCGGATTTCGGCGTCGGAGGCGGCGCCGGAGGCGACCTGCAGTTCGCCTGCGGCCTGCGGGGTCTTGGCTGCGCTGTGGTGCACGGAGGCCGGCGCCGGGAAGCTTTTGGCTTCTTCGGGGTCCCGCACCTCGGCGATCAGGCGGTGGGTGCCGGCGGTGGCGGTGGCGCCAGACTCGCTGGGCGGCCGGTGTCTTGGCGATCGGCGCCTTGGCTGCTGGCGTCTGGGCGATCGGCGCCTTGGCGGCCGGTGTCTTGGCGATCGGCGCCGCAGGGCGGGGGGCTTTGAACGTCGCGGCAGCCGGTGGGTTGCGGCTCGGGGCCGAGGCGATCAACATCGCGACTGCGGCGATGGCGAGGGCCAGAAGCCCGACGCCGAATCCGGCAAGCAGCGCCTTGCGCGAGGGCCGCGCTCGCCCTGCGCCGGAGCGCATCGCCTCCCCGTCCTTCCACGTGCTCACAAGGCAGAGGCTAGCGGCACCGGCAGCGTGCCGCGCCTGGTGCCGCTACGATCCGCAGGTGCACGACGAGGCAACAGCCGTGGAGCTTCCCAGGGCAAAAGCGCAGGTCGCAGCGGCCACGGCGCGTCCAATGCGGCCGCACAAGAGGCTGCTGCATGGGATGCGCCACCCCGCAAACTGGGTCCAACTGATCCAGTTCGGGCTCGTCGGCGGGCTCGGGTTCGCGATCAACCTGGCGGTCTTCGCGCTCTGCGAGCGCGGCCTTGGCATCCCCTACCTGATCGCCTATCTGATCGCATGGCTCGTCGCCGTCACCAACAACTTCCTGCTCAACCGGCGCTGGACGTTCAACGAGCACGCCCAGTCCAGCGCCGTCCATTTCCAGGCGATGCGCTTCGTGCTCGTCAGCGCGATTGCGGCCGCCGCCGGCGCGGGCCTGCTGGCGCTGATGGTCGAGGTGGGCGGCCTCTCCAAGCTGCCTGCTGAGGCGATCGCGGTCGCCGCCTCGACGCCGCTGAACTTTCTCGGCAACAAGCTCTGGAGTTTCCGGCCCAAAGGCTGACGCTCAAGCGAGCCGGAGCGCTCGAAGCGGCCCTCGACGGCACCTATACTCTGGACTCGATCTCCCCTTCGGAGGATTCTCGTGCAGGAGATGGTCATCTATGGCGTCAGTTTTGACATGGTCGGCAAGCAGCCGATCGTGTTGCTGAAGACCGTCAACGGGAATCGCTTTCTGCCGATCTGGATCGGGCACCCCGAGGCCGCTTCGATCCTGATGAAGCTGCAGGGGGCCTCGACGCCGCGGCCGATGACCCACGACCTGCTCTGCGACATGCTCGGCGAGCTGGAGGTCAAGTGCACGCAGGTCGCGGTGACCGAGCTGCGCGATAACACCTTCTTCGCCTCGATCACGCTGAGCGTGAATGGGCGCGAGATGGAAATCGACTCTCGCCCGTCTGACGCGATCGCGCTTGCGGTGCGCTCCGGCGCGCCGATCTTCGCGGCCGAGGAGGTGATCGCCGAGTCGGCGATCGAGTTCGAGCAGAGCGAGCAGGAGAGCGAGGACGTGGTCGAGAAGTTCAAGGCGTTCCTCGACGAGGTCACGCCCGAGGACTTCGCGGCCGGCGACTCCTAGGCTTCAGCGGCTGCGCTGCTGGCTCTTGCGCTGTTGACGCTGGGGCAGCTGCACCACGTCGGCCATCGGCTGCGCCGGCTGCGGCGTCTGGGGCTTCCGCGGTGCCGACGCCGGTTTTGGCTCGCCGCCGGTGAGCGTGCCGAACAGGCCGACCTGCTCGGAGATCACCCGGCCGATGCGCTCGATGCCCTCGCTGATGTCCTGCTCGGCCACGCCGGCGAAGTTCATGCGCATGCAGGAGGCGCCGCGGCCGTCAACGTAGGCGGCGCGGCCGGGGACGAACGCGACCGCCTCGGTCTCCAGCGCCCGAGCGAGCAGGTCGGTGGTGTCGATGTAGTCGGGCAGCGTCGCCCACACGAACATGCCGCCCTGGGGCTCGGTCCACTTCGCGTCGGGGCCGAAGTGCGCCCCCAGCGCCGCGAGCATCGTGTCGCGGCGGGTCTTGTAGAGAGCCTTGAGCGTGTCGAGGTAGCCGCGCCAGTCATGCTCGCCGAAGTAGGCGGCGACGAAGAGCTGGGTTACCGGCGAGGAGCAGAGGTCGGCGCCCTGCTTGCCGAGGTTGAGCTTCTCCAGCACCGGGACGGGCGCGACCGCCCAGCCGAGGCGGATGCCGGGGGAGAGGATCTTCGAGAAGGTGCCGAGATAGATCACGAAGTCGCTGGCCCCGCCCCGGCCGGCGAGCGCGGCGTCGAGGCTGTACAGCGTGGGCAGCGGATCGCCTTCGTAGCGCAGCAGGCCGTAGGGATTGTCCTCGAGCACCAGGATCTCGCGCTCGCGGGCGACCTCGACCAGGCGGTGCCGGCGGGGCAGAGACATCGTCACGCCGCCGGGGTTCTGGAAGTTGGGGATCGTGTAGATGAACTTCGGGCGCCGGCCCTCGGCGGCAAGGCGGTCCAGCGTGGCCTCCAGCTCGTCGATCGGCATCCCGTCGCAGTCCATCTCGATCTGGATCACCTGCGCCTGGTAGGCGCCGAAGGTGGGAACGGCGCCCGGGTAGGTGGGCGCCTCGGCGAGGATCACATCGCCGGGGTCCACCAGCGCCTTGCAGACGAGGTCGATCACCTGCTGTCCGCCGGTGGTGACGAGCACTTCGTCGGGGTCGATCAGGGTCTGCTCCTCGGCCATCACTTCGACGATGCACTGCACCGTGGCGGCCAGGCCCTCCGTTGGGCCGTATTGCAGAGCCTTGGCCGTCTGCTCCGCCGCTACGTAGGCCATCAGCTTCGCGTAGAGCTCGGGGGCGAAGGTCTTGGTGTCGGGCAGGCCGCCCGCGAGCGAGATCACCTCGGGGCGCTCGGTCAGGGACATCATGTCCCGCATCGCGGAGGAGCGCATGCCCTTCGTGCGCGCCGCGAACAGGCTTTCGTAACGGGCCAGCTCGTGGGTGGCGGCGCGGGCGCGAGCAGGGTGGGCGGGTACTCGTTTCCCTGAGCCGTCGTCTATCGTCATGCCGCCTGCCACCGTAGCGCACGCCCATGCGGGCGAGCAAGCACGGCGCCGGCACTGCAAGCCGGACACAACGCCTTCCACGCCAAGCCGCCCGCGCCTTGAACGACAACAGCCTGCTCTTCATGATCGGCCTCGGCCTCGGCCTCGGCATCGCCGCAGGCCTGCGCCCGTTCCTGCCCGCGCTGCTGGCGGGGGGGCTTGCCTCGGGCGGGGTCCTCGGCGTGAAGTTCGCCCCCGGCAACTACAGCTTCCTGCAGGCGGACTGGTGGCTGATCGCTGCCGCCGCGGCGCTCCTGATCGTCTATCTGCTGCAACTGGCGTTTGGGGCGCAGCGCTTTGACGCAGGAGCGCTTGGAGCCGCGCTTGCGGGGCTTGGCATCGGCGTCGGCGCGCTGCTGTTCGCGGGAACGCTGTGCGCGCATGGGCGGATCGCGTGGCCGGGGCTGATCGGGGGCGCCGCGGCGGCGCTGCTGGCCCAGGCGGCGGCGCGGCCGATCGTCTCTGGGGCGCGCGGCCGGCTGACCGATCGCACCGCGCGCGAAGCGTTGAGCATCTACGTCGATCTCGCCGCGCTGCTGATCGCGACGCTGGTCTGCCTGCTGCATCCGCTGGGCTATGTTGCGGTGGCGCTCTTTGCCTGGCTTGCCTTCGCCCGCTGGCGGCGCGGGGACGGCGGCCGCTACGCCGGCCTGCGGATTCTCGGCAGATAGGCGGCGGTCGGGGCGATGCCGTCCAAGCTCGTCCTCTGCGTGATCGACGCGATGGCGCCAGAGATGCTGGTGCGCACCGTGGCCGAGGGCAGCGCGCCGGTGCTGGGGCAGCTGATGCAGCGGGGCCTATACGTTCCCGACTGCGTCTCGGCCTTCCCGTCGGTGACGCCGGTCTGCGCGGCCTCGATCGTCACCGGGGCCGCTCAGGACGAGCACCACATCCCGGGTATGAACTGGTATCACCGAGAGGAGGGCCGCTACGTCGAATATGGCTCCAGCTTCAGGTCTGCTCAGCGCTTTGGGATCGCGCGCCAGTTGACCGACACGGTCTACAACATGAACAGGGCGCATCTGGCGGCTCGGCCCGAGACGATCTTCGAGCGCTTGGATGACGCGGGCGTGCGGACCGCGGGCACGACCTATCTGATGTACCGCGGCCGCTACCGCCACGAGCCCCAGCGCGAGGGGGCGCTTGCCAAGATCGCCGCGAGCACGCTGATGCGCCACCCGGTGATGGGGCCGCGCGAGCTCTTCTACGCCGACATCTTCGCCAGTCGGCGCACTCCCTGCCGCTCGAACCTCGGGATGCCGGGGGTGCGCGACCGTCACACCGGCTGCGTGGGCGCATACATGGTCGAGAACGACCTCTTCGACTTCATGCTCTTCTCGCTGCCCGACAACGACTGGGTCTCCCACAAGTACGGGCCCGAGGCGCAGCTGCGCTCGATCGCCGCCGCCGATCAGCAGCTGGCGCGGATGATGGAGCCCGCCGGGGGCGTGGAGCGGTTCCTGGAGGGCCACGCGGTGATCGTGATGGCCGACCACTCACAGGCGCCGATGAGCGGGGCGGTGGCGCTCACTTCAGCACTGGGGGAGCTGGAGGTGCTGCGCCCGGACGGACGCTCAGAGGTGGGCACGCGCCCGGAGGTGGCGATCTGCCCCTCGCAGCGGGCGGCGATGATCTATGTCCTTGACCAGGACCAGCGCGACGCGCTGCGGCCGGGGATCGTGCGCGACGCGCTCGCGCTGGAGGGCGTCGAGCTGGCGGCCTGGCTGGAGCGCGATGGCAGCGGAGCGCCGCGCGAAGCGGTCATCAGGGGTCGCGGCGGTGGCGTGGGCCACGGTGGCGGCGAGCTGCGGTTTGCATCAGGCGGCGAGCTGCTCGACCTGCGCGGGCGCAGCTGGAGCGTGGAGGGCGACCTCGGCACGATCGGCGCGCAGATCCGCGACGGCGTTCTGCGCAGCGAGTCGCACCCCGACGCTCTCGGGAGGGTGATGGAGGCGCTGAGCTGTCCCACCTCCGGGGACGTGCTGCTCTCCGCACGGGAGGGCTGGGAGTTCTGCGACTGGGGCGGTCAGGCGCACATCGGCGGCGGCAGCCACGGATCGCTGCGCGCCGAGGACTCGCTCGCGCCGCTGATCTTCTGTGGGCTCGCGACCGAGCCGCGGACGCAGCCGTGGAGCATCAAGGACGTCACGCCCGCGATCGCGCAGTTCTTCGGGTTGCCGGACGGCGGTTGAGGGACGGCGGGCGTTATGCCGGCCGTGGCATCAGGATCTGCTCGATCGAGTCGGCTTTGAGGCGCTGCGAGCAGCGGATCAGGACCGCGTTCATCCAGGGGTCCTCGTTGGAGGTCTCAAAGCGCGTGGGCATCTGGGTCAGCATCGACTCGATCGCCTGCTCCTTGCGCACGCCGATCACGCCGCCGCGGGGGCCGGTCATGCCGACGTCGGTGATGTAGGCGGTGCCGCCCGGCAGCACCCTGCCGTCTGCCGTGGGGATATGGGTGTGGGTGCCGAGCACGGCGCTGACACGGCCGTCGAGGTGCCAGCCGAGGCCGACCTTCTCGCTGCTGGCCTCGGCGTGCATGTCGACGAGGATGTGGTCGACCTCGCCGATTTCGCCAAGCGCGGTCTCGATCTCCACGAAGGCGGGCTTGCCGGCCTGCACGTAGAGGTTGCCGGAGAGGTTGACGACGCCGAGCTTGACGCCGGATCGGCTTTCCACCACGCAGGTGCCGTGTCCGGGCTGGGAGCGCAGGTAGTTGGCGGGGCGCACGATTCGCGGCTCCTCGTCGAGGTAGGGGTAGACCTCGCGCCGGTGGTAGGCGTGGTTGCCGAGCGTGATCGCATCGACGCCCGCTGCGAAGATGCTGCGGGCGATCTTCGGGGTGATGCCAAGGCCCCCGGCCGCGTTCTCGGCGTTGACGACGACGAACGTGAAGTCCTGTTGCTCGCGCAGCGCCGCCAGGCAGTCGATCAGCGTATGGCGGCCGATGCTGCCGACGACGTCGCCGACGAACAGGATGCTGACCTCGGAGCTCGCGCTCGCGGCGTCTGCGCCGGTCGGGGCGCTCTTAGGCGTGGCCGCCTGCGGCTCAGCCATACTCTGGCGAGAATGGGAGGGTCTCAGAGAAGGTGAGCGAGGATGCTTCGAGCGCGAGCCCGCCGAGCGAGCAGGAGCGGGTCATCGCCGGCGAGGACGGGCGGGAGGGCGCCGAGCGGGTGTCGCCGCGGACGGTCGTGCCGCGCTGGGTGCAGCTCGTGCTGCTGCCGCTTGCGATCGTCGCGGCGTTTCTGCTCGCGCGCGCCGCAGGCAAGATCCTGCTGATCTTCATCATTGCGGCGCTGATCGGCCTGATCCTCAATCCCGCCGTGGAGACGCTGCAGCGCCGCGGGCGGCTGCCGCGGGGGCTGGCGGTGCTGGCTGTGTATCTCGGCTTCTTCGTCGCGCTGGCGGGCATAGGGCTCCTGCTGGCCAATCCGGTATCAAACCAGGTCGAAGCGTTCGCGCACAACGTGCCCCACCTGATCCACGAGGGGGAAAGGGCGCTCGCGGGCGTTCAGAGCACGCTGAACAAAGCGGGCCTGCACGTCAAACTGATCGGGCACGGAAAGACCGCGCTGCAGACGCTGAAGAGCACGATCGAGAAAAGCGCGAGCTCGCTGGTGTCAACCGCCGGCAGCGTGCTCAGCGAAGCGGCGGGGGCGATCGTCGACGTGGTGCTGGTGTTCGTGCTCTCGGTCTACGTGCTGCTCTACGGCCGCAACATCGGCGCGCTGGTGCGGCGCACGATGCCGCCCGGGGATGGCAGCAAGGCGGATGACTACCCGCACCTGATCCAGCGCGCGGTCTCGCGCTACGTCGGCGGGCAGCTGCTCTTCAGCGTGATCATGGGCACGACCGCGGGGCTTGCGCTCTACATCTACGGCGTGCTCGGGATCTTTCCCGACGGGCGCACGTATGCGATCGCGTTCGGCACGTTTCTCGGGTTCATGGAGCTGATCCCCTACCTCGGGCCGGTGTTGGGCGCGGTGCCGCCGGTGATCGTCGCCTTCTTCACCGATCCGATCACCGCGGTCTGGGTGGGGCTGCTGTTCGTCGGTCTGCAGCAGCTGGAGGGTCACATCGTCGCGCCGCAGATCTTCGGGCACACGCTGCGGATCAACCCGCTGATCGTGATCTTCGGGCTGTTGATCGGCGACCAGATATGGGGGGTGATCGGCGCGCTGGTCGCGCTGCCGATCCTCTCTGTCCTGCGCGAGAGCGCGGTCTACCTGAGCCGTCACCTGGAGCTGGAGCCTTGGAGGGACTCCCGCGGCGGAATGCTGTGAGCGCGGCGGTGAGCACGGCGGCGCTGACGGTGCGCGGGCTGAGCAAGCGCTTCGGAGAGCGGGCGGCGCTGAGCGAGGTCAACTTCGACGTGCAGGCCGGCGAGATGGTCGCGGTGATCGGGCCAAACGGCGCGGGCAAGACGACGCTGCTCTCGATCGTCGCGGGCGTGCAGGCGGCAAGTGCGGGCTCGGTCAGCGTGCAGGCAAGCGAGGTGGGATGGGTGCCCCAACAGCCGGCCGTGTACTCCAAGCTCTCGGTGAGGGAGAACCTGCGGCTGTTCGCGCGGCTCGAGAAAGTGGCCGACGTGGAGGGCGCGGTGCAGGGAATGCTCGCCCAGACCGGCCTGACGCAGCGCGCCGAGGACCAGCTGCAGCGACTCTCGGCCGGCAACCGCCAGCGCGTGAACGTCGCCGTCGGCCTGCTGGCCAGCCCGCCGGTGGTGGCGTTGGATGAGCCATCCACCGCGCTCGATCCGACCCAGCGCGCGCGGCTGTGGTCCTTCATCGCGCAGATCGCCGGCGGCGGCAGCGCGGTGCTCTTCTCCACGCACATCGTCGATGAGGCGCACCGCTACGCTGACCGGGTGCTCGTGCTCGACGGCGGGCGCAAGTGCTTCTTCGGGCCGCCGTCGCAGCTGGCGGGGAGCCAACCGCAGTGCGAGGACTTTGAAAGCGCGTTCGTCGCGTTCTTGGCGGCGGAGGAGGCGGCATGAGGTGGCTGCTGGCCAAGGATCTGACGATCCTGCGCCGCTCGCGGCTGCTGGTGGCCGTGCTCGTGATCTACCCGGTCGCGATCGCGCTGCTGATCGGGCTTGCGATCTCGCGCAGCCCCGGCAAGCCGAAGGTGGCGATCGTCAACCTCACCTCGGCCGGGCAGTCGGTTGAACTGGCGGGCAGGACGCTCAGCATCCAGCAGTACGCCAACGAGCTCTTCAGCCAGGTGGACGCCGTGAAGGCGCCGACGCGGGCGGCCGCCGCGGCGGAAGTCTCCTCGGGCAAAGCGCTGGCCGCGGTCGTGATCCCGCCGAACATCGTCTCGAAGATCTCCTCCGGGATCAGCCAGGCGCACGTCGAAGTGATCTACAACGGCAACGCGCTGCAGCAGTCTGTCGCCAAGGCGAGCATCGGCTCGGCGCTGGCCGAAGCGAACCTCGCGCTTTCAAAGCAGATCAGGGACGTCGCGGTCCGCGACATCGACGTGCTTCTCAGCGGCGGCGAACTGGGGATCCTGAGCACGCCGCAGGACCTGATCGGCCTCAAGCACGTTCCCGGCGCGCTGCGCAGCATCGCCGCGCGGCAGAGCTCGCCCGCGGATCGCGCCGAACTGGAGCGGATCGCGGACTTCGCCGACTTCGCCGCCACCAACCTCGGCATCAGCAAGGACGTGCTCACGACCGTCAGCCAGCCGATCGCGGTCAAGGAAACGCTGCTGCACGGCAAACGCACGCCGCTCGACAGCTTCGCGGTCGTGGTCGCGGTCACGATCTCGCTGATGTTCGTGTGCGTGCTGCTGGCCTCCGGCGGCCTGGCGCTCGAGCGCGAGGAGCACGCGATCGGGCGCCTGACGCGCGCGCTGATCTCGCGCGAGCAGCTGATCGCCGAGAAGGTGGCGCTGGCCGCGGTCTGCGCGTTCGTACTCTCGGCGGCGATGCTGTGCGCGATCGCGGCGTTCGTGGCGCTGGATTGGAGTCGCCTGCCGCTGTGGCTGATCGCGCTGGCGGCGGGCGCGGTCTCCTTCGGGGCGCTGGGCGTGGCGATCGGCGCGCTGGCGCGGGAGGTGCGCGCCGCGAGCCTGTTGGCGTTCCTGCTCTCGCTGCCGCTGGCATTGCTGGCGCTCGTGCCCTCCGGCGCCATCGCTGGCGGGCTCTACGCCGTGATCTCGGCGATCTCGTTCGTGTTCCCGTACAAGGCCGCGCTGCAGGCGCTCGACGCGGCGGTCAACGGGTCCTCGCCCGGGGTTGCGATCTCGGTCGTGCACGTGCTGGCGCTGAGCGTGCTGTTCGCGGCGCTGGCGCGCCTGGGCCTGCGCGCAGGCGAGTAACCTGGAAGCGATGGCCTTTCCACAGACGCGCATGCGCCGGCTGCGCGCATCCGCCGCCATGCGCGGCCTGGTGCGCGAGAGCGACCTCGACGCCGATCAGCTGGTGCTGCCGCTGTTCGTGAGCGAGTCCGGTCCGGCGCGCGCGCCGATCGAGTCGATGCCGGGCGTGGAGCGGCTCTCGATCTCCGCCGCGGCGGCAGAGGCGCAGCAGGCGGCTGCGCTCGGGATCGCCGGCGTGCTGCTGTTCGGCATCCCGGCCGAGAAGGACGCCGAGGGCTCCGGCGCCTTCGACGATGAGGGGGTCGTGCAGCTGGCGGTGCAGGCGATCAAGCAGGCCGCCCCGCATCTGCTCGCGATCACCGACGTGTGCCTGTGCGAGTACACCGAGCACGGCCACTGTGGCGTGCTGCGCGAAGGGCCCGACGGTCTCACCGTCGATAACGATGCGACGCTCGAGCTGCTCTGCCGCATCGCTGTTAGCCATGCGCGCGCGGGCGCCGACATCATTGCGCCCAGCGACATGATGGACGGGCGCGTGGGCGCGATCCGCGCGCGCCTGGACGAGGAGGGCTTCACCGAAACGCCGATCCTCGCCTACAGCGCGAAGTTCGCCTCCGCCTTCTACGGGCCCTTCCGCGAGGCCGCCGGCTCGTCGCCGGCCTTCGGCGACCGCCGCAGCTACCAGATGGACCCCGCCAACCGCCGCCAGGCGCTGCGGGAGGCGCTGCTGGACGAGCAGGAGGGCGCGGACATGCTGATGGTCAAGCCCGCCCTCTCCTATGGCGACCTCGTGCGGGAGATAAAGAACGCATCCCCGCTGCCGCTTGCGGCCTATAACGTCTCTGGCGAGTATGCGATGGTCAAGGCCGCCGCTGCTGCCGGCGCCATCGATGAGCGCGCCGTCGTGCTCGAGATCCTGACCTCGCTGCGACGCAGCGGCGCCGATGTGATCATCACCTACCACGCCAAGGAGGCCGCGCAGTGGCTCTCGGAGAACCGGTAGCGGCGAAGGCCGCCACCCCAAAGCTGCGCTCTCGCACGCACGGCGCGGCGATCCCGCTCGACGAGGCCGACCGCCGGCTGCTGAACCTGATGCAGGGCAGCTTCCCGATCGAGCCGCGGCCCTACCTGCGCGTATCGGAGGCGGCCGGGATGAGTGAGCAGGAGGCGATGGCGCGCGTGAGCGAGCTGCTGGAGAAGCGGATCGTGCGCCAGGTCACTCCGATCTTCGACACGCGCGCGCTCGGCTACGCCTCGATGCTGGTGGCGGCGAAGGTGGACCCGGAGTTTCCGCACCGGGCGGCGAAGGCGATAAACGAGCACCCGGGCGTATCGCACAACTACCTACGAAACCACGACTTCAACCTGTGGTTCACGATTGCCGTTGAGCCCGACTCGCCGCTGGGGCTGCAGGGCACGCTGGAGGTGCTGGCGCAGGAGTCCGGCGCGAGCTCTGTGCGCCAGCTGCCGACGCTCAAGCTCTTCAAGATCAGGATGGATTTGGAGATGGAGGGGGATACGCAGGCACTTTCCGCGGCTGCGGAGGCCAGCGAGCCGGTGGAGCTGGAGCGCCAGCCCTATGACGAGCTCGACATCGCGGTGATCCGCGCGCTACAGGGAGACATGCCGGTGGTGCAGGAACCGTACGCGCCGGCCGCGGCGGAGCTGGGTATGAGCCAGGACGCGCTGCTCGCGCACCTGCAGGGGATGCAGGAGCGCAAGATTCTGCGGCGCGTGGCCGCGATCCTGTTTCACCGCCGCGCCGGCTTCTCCGCGAACGGGATGGGCGTCTGGAAGGTGCCCAAGGAGGAGATCATGCAGACCGGCAAGGCGATGGCGGCCGTGCGCGGGATCTCGCACTGCTACGAGCGGCCGACCTACCCCGACTGGCCCTATTCGGTCTTCACGATGGCTCACGGCCGCAGCAAGGAGGAGTGCGATGCGATCCTCGACTCGATCGCGCAGAGCACGGGGATCGAGGGGCGCGCGACGCTCTACTCCTCGACCGAGTTCAAGAAGATCCGGCTGCTCTACTTCACCGACGAGTTCAAGCGGTGGGAGGCCGAGCACGCGGGCGTGAGCGGGTGAGCGACGCTCGTTCGCGCGAGCTCTACGCCCGCGCGCTGCAGAGGATCCCCGGGGGCGTCAACTCGCCCGTGCGCGCGATGCGCTCGATCGGGCGCGAGCCGATCTTCGTGGAGCGCGGGGAGGGGGCCGAGATCGTGGACGTGGACGGCAATCGGTATGTCAACTACGTCTGCTCGTGGGGGCCGTTGATCCACGGCCACGCCCATCCGCGGGTGCTGGCGGCGATCTCGCAGGCCGCCGCGCGCGGAACCACGTTCGGCGCGCCTACCGAGGGGGAGATCGTGCTGGCGGAGGAGATCGCGCGGCGGGTGCCCTCGGTGGAGATGGTTCGCACGACCAGCTCCGGCACCGAGGCGAGCATGACCGCGATCCGGCTGGCCAGGGCGGCGACCGGGCGCTCGCGGATCGTCAAGTTCGCCGGCGCCTACCACGGGCACGTGGATGGGCTGCTGGCGGAAGCGGGCTCGGGCGTGGCCACCGGCGCTGCGGGCGCCGCGAGGCCGTCGAGTCCGGGCGTGAGCGCCGCGGCGGCGGCCGAGACGACGGTGGTGCCCTGGAACGATCCGGATGCGTTGAGCGCGGCGGTGGCAGCCGAGGCGCCCGCGGCGATAGTGGCCGAGCCGCTGCCGGCGAACATGGGGCTAGTGCCGCCGCGCGAGGGGATGCTCGAGCATGCGCGCGAGCTTGCGGATCAAACCGGGGCGCTGCTGATCTTCGACGAGGTGATCAGCGGCTTTCGGGTCGCGCGAGGGGGCGCCCAGGAGCTGCTCGGCGTGCGCCCCGACCTGACGATCATGGGCAAGGTGATCGGGGGCGGCCTGCCCGCGGGCGCCCTCGGCGGGCCGGCGCGGCTGATGGAGATGCTCGCCCCGGCCGGCGAGGTCTACCAGGCGGGGACCCTCTCGGGCAACCCGCTGGCGGTCGCCGCGGGCCTTGCGAGCCTTGGGATGCTCGACGAGGGCGCCTACGCGCGGCTGGGGCAGGTCACCGAGCGGCTGGCCACTTTGCTGAGGCAGGTGGCCGCGGAGGCGGGGATGGCAGACCGGCTCCAGGTGGTCGGGCGCCCCGGGTTGCTGACGGTCTTCTTCAGCGAGACTCCCGTGCGGAGCTTCGCCGACGCGGCCGCCTGCGATCTCGCTGCCCACGCCGCTTGGTGCCGGGGGCTGCTGGCGCGGGGCGTCTACCCGCCGCCCTCGCAGTTCGAGGCCTGGTTTCCCTCGCTGGTGCACACCGACGAGCAGATCGAGCGTACCGCGGCGGCAGCCGCGGAAGCCTTCCAGGAGCCGGCATGAGCGGCGAGGTCTCCCGCAACGGCCACGGCGCCCCCGAGAGCGCGCTGGCGCGGCTGGCCGAGCTGCTGCGAAGCCGGGGCGGCATGATCGCCACGCTGCTGCTGGACGAGCAGGCCGCCGCCCGGCCCGGCCCGGCCCAACTGGTCGCCGCCGGCCCGCGCGCAAGCGGCGACCCCGGCGAGTACGAGCTGCTGATCGAGGCGATCTACGAGGGCTACCTGCTGCACTACGCCACCCCGCGCGTGCTGCGAGCGCCCGAAGCCGACCTGGCCCTGCTGGCCGGCGATCAGCTCTACGCACTCGGACTGGCGCGGCTGGTCGGCATCGGCGACGTGGCCGCGGTGGGAGAGCTTGCCGACGTGATCACGCTCTGCGCGCTGGCCCACGGCGCCGAGCGCCCAGAGCTTGCCGAGGCGGTCTGGCAGGCGGGCGCCCGCGCGATCGGCTGGGGCGCGGGAGCCGCCTATGCGCGCGCGAAGGAGCTTGCGCGGGCCGGGTCCCCGGAGGCCCTGGCGGCGATGCAGGCGGCGGCCGCGCCGGCCGCTTGATCCGCTCCGCGCCACCGTCGCGATCGGAGCGATATTGTTCGGCGCGATGCCGAGCCAGCGCAAGACGCCGCAGTCGCGGTACACGGCCGATCGCCTGATTCCCGGCGCCTTCGAGGGCGAGACCGTGACCCGGCGGCGGTTCATGACGGGCACCGCCCACACGGCCGGAGCGATAGCTGCAGCCTCCTTCGCGCTGCCGACGCTCGCCTTCGCGATCGGGCCGATCTTCAAAGAAGATCCGCACCACTGGGTGGTTGCAGGTCCGGAGGACATGTTCACCAACGACAACTACGTGCCGGTGAACATCACGCTGACGCCGGGCATCGGCGAGATCGGCAGGACCACGATCTACGTGCGCCAGCACAACGACAAAATCGACACCGACAAGTACGACAGGCACACGCCCTACATCGCGCTGACGAGCCGCTGCGCGCACCTGGGCTGCTCGGTGCGCTGGGTCGATGCCGCCAAGCGCTTCATCTGCCCCTGCCACGGCGGCGTCTACAACATGCTCGGCGAGCGCGTGGCCGGACCGCCGCCGCGCCCGCTGGACCGCTTCTTCACGCGCGTCAACGAGGGGGGCCTGGTCGAAATCGGCCCGCGCTTCTCGGTCAACAGCGAACTGCGCCGCTTCTCCCCGCGCGACTCCGGCGAGGCGATCGACGGCATCGGCCAGTACCTCTACCCCTCCCGGCCCTCGATCCGGATCTGAGGCCAGTAGATGCCGAAGCTGCCATCTCCACCGGTCCCACCCGCGCTCAAGCCGCCGCCGATGCGGCCCGGCGAGGGCAACGGGCAGGCGACCGCGCTCGACACGGCCGCCGAAGCGGGCACGAGCGTCGTCAACTGGGTCGACGAACGCACCTCGCTCTCCGGCGCGGCGCGCTGGCTGCTCTTCCGCAAGGTGCCCAGGGGCACCAACTGGTTCTACACGCTGGGCTCGGCCACGATGTTCGCCTTCCTCTCCCAGGCGGTCACAGGCGTGTTCCTGGCGATGTTCTACCGCCCCGACGTCAGCGGCGGCGCCTACGAATCGATCCGCTACGTCACCAACGACGTGTTCCTCGGCTCGTTCGTGCGCGGCATGCACAAGTGGGGCGCGAGCGTGATGGTCGTGCTGGTGTTCCTGCACATGGGCAGGACCTTCTTCTTCGGCGCGTACAAGTACCCGCGCGAGCTCAACTGGGTGATCGGCGTGGTGCTCTTGATCCTGACGATGGTGATGTCCTTCACCGGGTACCTGCTGCCGTTCGACGAGCGGGCCTACTGGGCCACGATCGTGGGCGTGAACATCAACGGCACCGGCCCGCTGCTCGGCCCCTACCTCAGCGACTTCCTGCGCGCCGGGCCCGAATTCGGCGCCACCACGCTCTCGCGGTTCTACGCGATCCACATGCTGCTCGTGCCCGGCCTGATCGCGGCGCTGCTCGGCGCGCACCTCTACCTGGTCGCCAAGCTCGGCACGACCGCACCCCCTTGGCTGAAAGCCAAGAAGGACCCCGAGCTCCGCAAGACGGAGGCATAGGCAGCCATGAACCAGGCTCAGAAGGAGGAGTACCTCCGCGAGTACGGCATCCTGAAGTCCGAAGGCAAGCCGTTCTTCCCCTACGCGGTGGCCAAGGACTCGCTGATGGCCTGCATCGTGATGCTGGTGATCATCCTGGCCTCGCTGGTGCTGGGCGTCGAGCTCGGCGCGAAGGCCAATCCGTCCACCACCAGCTACGAGCCGCGGCCGGAGTGGTACTTCTTCTTCCTGTTCGAGCTGCTGCGCGTGATCAAGCCGCCGAGCATCGTGCCGCTGGCGACGATCGGCATCCCCACGCTCGGCATGATCCTGCTGTTCCTGCTGCCGTTCTACGACCGCGGCCCCGAGCGCCGGCCCGAGCGCCGGCCGGTCGCCACGCTGACAGGCGTCTTCGTGATCGGCGCGATGTTCTACCTGACCTGGAGCGGCGCGCATGCCGGCTCTCCATACGCGCTTGAATGGAAGACGCCGACGAGCATCGTCAAACGCGGGCCACAGGCGGTGGCGAAGTTCGAAGCCGGGCGATTGGCGATCGCCGCCACGGGGTGCGAGGCCTGCCACAAAATCGGCGAAAACGGCAACCCCGGGCCGGGGCCGCCGCTGACCACGATCGGCTCCCGCATCCCGGCGGAAGGGATCAGGCGCACCCTGCTCAACCCGACCGCGCCGATGCCCTCGTTCAAGGAACTGCCGCCCAAGAAGCTGCAGGAGATCGTCTACTTCCTCTCCAATCTGAAGTAGCCGGTCGGGCCTGGACCGAGCCGGCGCCCACCCGCTCAGGCGTCGCGCGGGATAGGCTTGCAGGGATGGCCACCAACCAGGGAGCCGCGGCGACAGGCCGCATGGAGGCGGGCCAGGTGCAGGCGATGTTCGACCGCATCGCCGGCGTCTATGACCTGCTCAACGGCGTGATGACCGCCGGACTGCACCATCGCTGGCGCGAGCGCGCCGCCGATCTGGCGCGCGTGCGCCCCGGCAGCCGGGTGCTGGACGTCGCGACCGGCACCGGCGACCTGGCGCTGGAGCTCGCGGGCCGCGTCGGCGCCGAGGGCGAGGTGGTCGGCAGCGACTTCTCGGAGGCGATGCTGGCGCGGGCCAAGGTCAAGGCGATGGGCGCCGGCGGGCGCTGCATGCGCTTCGAGTGGGCGGATGCCACCGATCTGCCGTATCCCGACGACAGCTTCGACGCCGCGACGGTCGGCTTCGGCGCGCGCAACTTCAGCGATCTCTCGCGCGGGCTTGCCGAGATGGCCCGGGTGGTGCGGCCCGGCGGCAGGGTCGTGGTGCTGGAGATGACGACCCCGACGCGGGCGCCGCTGTCGATCTTCTTCGCGCTGTGGTTCGATCAGGTGGTGCCGTGGCTCGGCCAGGCCGCGGGCGCCGCGGCGATGCTGGCCGGCAGGCGCGCCACGACCACGATCGCCGACGCGTACACCTACCTGCCCAACTCGGTCAAGCGGTTTCCCTCGCCGCCTGCGCTGGCCGCCGAGCTGCAGAGCGCCGGCCTCTGCGATGTCAGCTGGATCATCACGGCGGGTGGCATCATCGCCATCCACGCCGGCACGGTGCCGGGTTAGGGGCGCTGGATGCGGATCTTGGGCGGCTCTGGGACGAGCGAGGCGCCGGAATCGGCGTCGGGTGGACTGGGCGCGCACGCGGACCCCGACAGCGCGGCGGCCGCGGGAATCAGCGCGATCGTGCAGCGCGGCGGCGAGCTGCTCGCGCAGCGGATGGCGAGCATCGAGAGCCACCTCGAGCGCGTGAGCGCGCAGGCGGGCAGCCCATTGGGCGTCCACGCCCGCGCGACGATTGCCGCCGGCGGCAAGCGGCTGCGGCCGCTGCTGGTCGTCCTTGCCGCCGAATCCGCGGGCGGGCCGCCGCTGAGCCCGCAAGGCGAGGGCGCGCTCGTGCGGGCCGCGGCTGCGGTCGAGCTCGTGCACTCGGCCACGCTCGTCCACGACGACGTGATCGATGCCGCGCAGCTGCGCCGCGGCCGCCCGACGGTCGTGCAGGAGGCCGGGCGCGAGGCTGCGGTCGGCACCGGCGACCTGCTGTTCTCCCGCGCCTTTGCCGAGCTGGCCTGCAACGGGGACGTGCTACAGCTGCGAGCGCTCTCGGACGCGAGCTCCTCGCTCGCAAACGGCGAGCTGCTGCAGCGCGAGGACGCCTACGCCGCCGAGGTGCCGGTGGAGCGCTACATGCTCCGCTGCGAGCTGAAGACCGCGGCGCTGTTCGAGGCCGCCTGCCGCCTCGGCGCGCTGGTGGCGGTCGAGGGATCGGCGGCGCTGGCCGACGCGCTGGGCGCGTTCGCGCGCCGCATCGGGCTGGCATTCCAGCTGCTCGACGACGTGCTAGACGTCTGCGGCCCGGTCGAGCGCACCGGCAAGCCGCGTGGCGCCGACCTGCTGGACGGGACCGTGACGCTGCCGCTGATCCTGGCCCGCCAGCGCGACGCGCGGCTCGCGAGCGAAGACCTCTCGCGTCTGCGCGGCGCCGGCGAGGCCGAGGCGCTCTGCGACCGGATCGCCGCGACGGGGGCGCTCCAGGACGCGCGCAAGCACGCCTTCGCGATCGTCTCGCAGGCCAAGGGCTCGCTGCCGGAGTTCCTGCCCGACGGCCGTTCGGGGCTACTGGATCTCGTCGCGGACGCGGTGGTGGAGCGGTTTAGTTAGAAATCCGACGGCACGATCACGTCGGCCTGCAGCGCGCGGACGAAGAAGTCGATCTCCTCGCACATGTTGGTGTGCGTCATCCGGCGCAGGTCGCTGAGCAGTGAGGCGATGCCGCGGTCGAGTTCGTCCTCCAGGCCCTCGATCTCGTCCTTGGCGAAGACGCCCTCACGGGTGGCCTCGCACTCGGGGCAGCGCAGCAGCAGTCGCCAGTTGCCGCCGCCTTGCGCCGTCCAATCGAGCGGCAGCACGAGCTCGCTCGCGCAGTGGAAGCAGACGTGCAGGGGCAGGCCGCTCTCGGGCTGGCCGGGCGCGGCCTCGCGCAGGCCGTGCTCGAGGTAGACGACCTCGACGTCCCTGCCGTCGGGCAGCTTGACGCGGTGGTGGGTCCTGTGGCTTTCGTCTGGTCGCATCATCGGATTCCTCGCCACCGTCATCGACCGGTTGCACGGGGCGCTTTAGAATGCGGACGCCGTTTTTGCACGCGTCCGGGCGCCGTTTGCGATCGCCCTCCGCTGCCGCCGATCGGACTTGGGTAACCTGGATGCGGCTCTGTCATGCGTCCCGCGGCGCAGGCCGGAGCCAGGGTGACCATGTGGCTACTGCGATTCGCATGATCGGACACGAGGACCGACTGAGCCTCGTCGATCACCTCGACGAGCTGCGCACCCGGCTGATCGTCGGCGGGCTCGCGTTCATCGTCGCGTTCGGGCTCTGCTTCTGGCAGAACAGCGCGCTGCTGCGCGTGATCAACGCGCCGCTGGAGCACCAGACGCGCGGGCAGGTGCAGCGCGGCGAAGGCCCGGCCGGCAAGACCTGGGAGGTGCAGCAAGCGCTGCGGAAGGTCGCCGGGGAGATCGAGACGACGATCAAGATCCTGAGCGCGTCCGGCAGCGGGTTCCCCAGCGCCGTACGCGGGCAGCTGGCCGCGCAGCTGC
The DNA here is from genome assembly GCA_963725915.1 of uncultured Actinomycetota bacterium. Taxonomy (GTDB): domain Bacteria; phylum Actinomycetota; class Thermoleophilia; order Solirubrobacterales; family Solirubrobacteraceae; genus Palsa-744. Next base: position 244,809 of record CAVSAL010000002.1, read on the forward strand.
CGCGGCTGAAAGCCGGCGTGGCCGCGATCCCGACCAAACCGGAAGGCTACAACCCGACCACGATCGGGTTCGGCGAACCGTTCACGGCCACGATCACGGTCACGCTCTACTTCGCGCTGCTGCTCAGCCTGCCGATATTGCTCTTCCAGCTCTACGGCTTCATCCTGCCCGCGCTGCGCCCCTCGGAGCGGCGCGTGGCGATGCCCCTGCTCTTCGCGGTCCCGCTCCTGTTTATCGCCGGCGTGGTGTTCGGCTACTTCGTGGTGCTGCCGGCTGCGGTCCACTTCTTCCAGAACTTCAACAGCAGCGAGTTCAACGTCCTGGTCCAGGGCAACTCGTACTACAAATTCGCGGCGATGATGCTGATCGCGATGGGCCTGGTCTTCCAGGTCCCGGTCGCGGTGCTTGGCGTCACGCAGGCGGGAATCGTCACCCCCAAGCAGCTGCGCAAATCAAGGCGCTACGCGCTTGTGTTCTGCGCGTTGGTCGCGGCGATCCTGCCCGGCGATGTCATGACGATGGTGCTGGAGACACTGCCGCTCTACCTGCTATACGAGCTGAGCGTGGCGCTGGCAGCGGTGCTTGCCAAGCGCCGTGCCGCCAGGGAGCGGGCGGCGGCGCAGGGCGCACCTGTCTTTGCGGCGGCCAGCGCAGGCGTCGCGACTGCGCCCGCCGGGACAGGCGGCGCGCCGAGCGCAGCCGGCGCGCAGATCGATCCCGAGGTGCGCGAGATGCTCGACCACGTCGATCCGGACCTGCACGGATGAAGGCCAACAGCGCCTGCGTGGTGGCCGGCGCGCCGCAACCGTAGAATCCAGGACATGCTCTTCGATCTGCGTGCTCGCGGCCGGCGCCGCACCGTCAAGGTGGTCTACACCGGCCTTGCTCTGCTGATGGGCCTGGCCCTGATCTTCCTGGGCCTCGGCGGCTTGGGCGGCAACGTCTTTGAAAGCCTCAGCAAAGAAGGGACTTCCGGCAGCGGCTACGGCGCGAAGATCGCCGCGGCCAAAAAGCGGATCGCCAAGAACCCGAGCAACGCCGCGGCCTGGGTCGCGCTCGCCGAAGCGCAGCTGCACGAATCCGACGGCGGGGAATTCTATGATTCGAGCACCGAAACCTATACGGCCAAAGGCAAGCAAGAGCTGCGCAAGGCGGCCAACTCCTGGAGCCACTATCTCGCGCTGAACCCGAACCCGCCGAGCATGAGGCTTGCAAAGGAGGTCGTGAACATCTTCGCCCCCGGGGCCCTGAGCGAACCGGCGAACGCCGTTGCGGCCCTGCAGATCGTGATCGCGGGGGAGCCGGAAAACTCGTCGTCTCTGTACTCGCAGTACTCCCTGCTGGCCCAATACGCCTATCTCGCGCACAACGAACGCGAGGGCGATCTTGCCACCAAGAAGGCGGTGGCGCTGGCGCCAAAGGCTCGACGGCCGCTGCTGGAAGCCGAACTCGAAAAGGTCAAGCGCGGGGTCAAGGAAGAGGAAGCCAAGGCTAAATCGAGCGCGACGACCGGCTCGAGCGCGACGACCTCCTCCTCCTCCTCCTCCTCCTCCTCGGGCAAGAAGAAGTAGCGCGTGCCGAGATGGGCGGCTCAGGGGAGATCAGCTACCCGCTGAGCTCGGTGGCGGCCGCAGAGCCGCCGCCCTATTCGGCGCGCCTGCTGATCGGCTGCCCCGATCGGCCGGGGATCGTGGCCGCTGTCTCCGGCTTCCTCTTCGCGGCGGGCGCGAACATCGTCTCCTCCCATCAGTACTCCTCCGACCCGACCGGAGGGCGCTTCTTCCTGCGCACCGAGTTCGTGATCGACGATCTGCCGCAGCAGGCCGGCGAGCTGGAGCGGCGCTTTGCCGCGGAGGTTGGAGAGCGCTTTGAGATGGACTTCGAGATCCGCCGCTTCGGCGAGCGCCAGCGAATGGCGGTCCTCGTCTCCCGCCAGGACCACTGCCTGGTGGATCTGCTCTGGCGCTGGCGGCGGGGGGAGCTGGCGGCCGAGGTCGTCGCGGTGCTCTCAAACCACGAGGACCTGCGGGCGGAGGTGCAGCCGGCGGGCGTGCCCTTCCACCACGTTCCGGTGCGCAAGGAGCGAAAGCCGGAGGCCGAGCGCGCGATGCTCGAGCTGCTGGGCGGGCGTGTGGACGTCGTGGTGCTGGCGCGCTACATGCAGATCCTCAGCGGCGATTTCCTGGAGAGCCTCGGGGTGCCCGTGATCAACATCCACCACTCCTTCCTGCCGGCGTTCGCGGGCGCCGATCCCTACAGGCGCGCGCGCGAGCGGGGCGTGAAGCTGATCGGCGCCACCGCGCACTACGTGACCGCGGAGCTCGACGGCGGCCCGATCATCGAGCAGGACGTGGTGCGGGTGCAGCACAGCCAGAGCGCACGCGAGCTCGAACGGGTCGGGCGCGACATCGAGCGGACCGTGCTCGCGCGGGCGGTGGCGCTGCACCTCGACGACCGCGTGATCGTCGATGGGGCGCGGACCATCGTGTTCTGAGAGCGCCTATCGAAAGGCGTGTGCGGCTGCGCGATCGTCAACGGGGCCGCGCACCATCGCGTGCCAGGTCGATAGAATGAGCTGCCGAGCCGGCCTGTTGCAGGCCACCCTTCCGGGCCGTTAGCTCAATTGGCAGAGCAGGGGCCTCTTAAGCCCAAGGTTGCAGGTTCGATTCCTGCACGGCCCACTGGCGAAAACCCGCATTCCAATGCGGGTTTTGTGCTATCTGGGGGCGGGCGCGAGAGGCGGGTCGAGGGCGTGGGTACAGTCCGTGGGTACAGTCTTGGCCTCGAATCGCGCGTTTGGCGCCCGCGATTAGCCCCAGGGCCGATATGCTGATCGCATATGTCGCGTTTGCTTTCGGTGTCTGTGTCGGATGAGCTGGCCGCGGAGGCGGAGGCGCTTGCGCGTGCTACTGGCAAGACCAAGAGCGAGGTGGTCCGCGATGCGCTTCAGCGGCATCTCAAGCACGAGCATCTCGTCGATTTGCGGCGCTACGGACGCGATAGGGCGGAGGCACGCGGCATCGGACCGGAGGATGTCGAGGGGCTCATCGACGAGTTGCGTGCCCGGTCCCGGTGACCTCGCGGGTGCTCTGCGATACCAATGTTCTGGTCTCGGCGTTTATTGTCGGCGGGCCGCCGAGCTGGGTGGTCGAGGCGGCGGTCGATGGTCGCATCGAGTTGGTGCTCGCGGACCCTGTGCTCGATGAGTCTGCAGCGAGTCCTGGCGGTCAAGCTCGGGTTCGAGTCGCGGCGCGTTGAAGAGCTCAGGGCGTTCTTGGTTGATCTTGCGGGTGCGCGAGTCGGCGTGCCGGTTGAGAGGCCGCCGGCGATCGCCGGTGATCCTGACGATGATGTCGTCTTGGCGTGCGCGCTGGCGGCGGACGTTCAGATTCTCGTGTCCGGCGATCGCCGACATCTGCTGCCAGTGGGCGAGCACCGCGGCGTTCGCATCATCAGCCCGCAAGCCCTGCTCGCTGAGCTCGCTAACGAATAGGTCGCCGTCCTGGGGGCCAATGGGCCGGCTCGCCGCGTGTCACCGTTCGGCGTAGCCTTCGAGCGGGTGATATCGCGGCAGCCCGAGATGTCTTGGCCGTGTGATGCGATCGCAGCGGGTTCCTGCGGCCGGATGTCCGGTGCAGCGGTGCGTGGCTTCTTGGTGCATGCTGCTCTGTCGTCAGAACAGGCCGTTTGCCACCATCTAAATTTTGCTCAGGACCCGCGTCAAAATAGATGGTGGGTTGAGGGTGCCGGGCCGTGGATGGCAGGCGTCGCACGCAAGCGCAGGCGTACTGGTGGTACGGCGAGCATTGCGGGTGGCGGCTGACGCCGCGGAACGGCGGTCTCAATCCCGGCAGATATTTTGACGTGGGTCCTCAGCCCCTGAAGGGGCGAGTCGCCAGCACCGCCTTGCCGCGGGCCGCAGAGCCTGTCAGGCGGTGACAGGACGGCCGTGCGTGACGCATCGGTAGGGATGCCGACTCGGCGTGGATTCGGGAGAACACGGCGGAGGGCTTGCGATTACGTCTGCGGTTCCTCCGGGGTTCGAGGCCTACGCCACCCTGGAGCTGCCGGGCAGCGGCGACCACCATGCGTGGTCAGCGCGTTCTGATCGACGGCTCGTCGTCATCACTGGCCCGGTTCGCTGTGGGTGCGTCTGTTCGGCTGAGGTGAGAGGATTGCGTGGTGGCGGGTGGTGGTGTTGAGCGGAGGGATCTCGGGGTGCTCGTGCGCGATCTTTCGCCTGAGCTGCTGTGGGAGGTTGTGGTCTGCGCTGCTGACCGTCATGATGATGTTGAGCGGCATGTGCGGCTGGCGGCGGCGCGCGGGGAGGGTGATCTGGCGCTGTTGCGGGTGGAGGTCGATCGTGGGCTGCGGACGCGCCGGTTTCTGGGGTACCGCGAGAGCTCGGAGTGGGCGCGTGCGGCGCGGCCGGTCGTCGAGGAGTGCGTAGGGCGGCGGTGGCTTGCCCGTCGCGGGATCTTGTCGTTCTGCTTGAGCGTGCGGTTGGGCATGTCGTGAAGGTGATCCTGCATGCCGATGACTCCAACGGCACGATCGGCGATCTCGCGCGTGGGCTGCTGGAGGTCCACGCGGTGGCGTGTGATGCGGGCGTCGCTGACCCGGTGAAGCTCGCGGAGTGGATGGTGCGGTTTAGCTGCGATGACCAGGATTTCTTCGAGGTCAACCCGGTCCGCTACGCCGGCGCGCTTGGCGAGCCCGGGCTCCTGGCCTACCGCAGGATGATCGAGGAGCGGCTGGACGGCGAGCGGGTCTTTGCTGTGCGCTGGGCGCGGGAGCGTCTGGCGGTGCTCGACGGGGATGGCGAGAGGATCGTCGCGCTGCTTGGTGGGGATCTCAGCGCGCCGCACCAGTTCATCGGGGTTTGTGAGGCGATGCTTGAGCTCGGCCGCGACGAGGAGGTGCTGATGTGGGCCGGCCGCGGGATTGCCGAGACGGATGGCTGGCAGGTCGAGAAGCTGTATGACCTGGCGTGCGGCGTGCATGAGCGGCGCTCAGAGCCGCTGGAGGTGCTGCGTTTGCGTCGCGAGCAGCACGAGCGGATGGCTTCCGCAGGCACCTACTCACGGCTGCACAGGGCGGCTGAGACGGCGGGCGCATGGGATATCGAGCGTGAAGCCGCGCGGCTGGCGCTCCGCGAACGCAACCTCGCGGGGCTGATCGACGCGCTACTCAGCGAGGGCGATGTCGAGGAGGCCTGGAGCGTCGCCAACGAGGCCCCCGACTGGACGCCGGGATCCTCGCAACGTCTGCGTCTTGCTGAAGCCCGCGAGGCGCAGCGGCCGGAGCAGGCGCTGCCGTGGTACATGCTCGTCGCGGACGAGTTACTGCTCGAGACAGGCCGCCGGTCCTACGCGAGGGCGATCCCGGTGCTCAAGAGCGCCCGCCGCGCCGCCGAGGCCGCGGGCGAGAGCGAATGGTTCGCGGGCCGTCTCGCCGAGCTTCGCGAGCATCACCGCCGCCGCCCAACGCTGATCGCGATGCTCGACAAAGCCGGCCTGCCCTAACGTCGCCAGCCGAAACGACGCTCACCGGCGCCCTGCCATGACGCCCGCCTTACGGTTCGTCTCGCAGCATTCCCTGCAGTACAGGACATAGCCGGCGATCAGCCTGACCAAGGCGGTTCGGCGCACCCGACGCTTTGGCCGCGGTGATATACACCGCTCATGCTGAGGCGCACCTACCGAGCATTGGGCCGTGCCTCCGGCTTGATGAAGGTCGTGGGCCTCGCCGCGATGATCGTCTTGCTCGTCGAATTTCACCGCTCGTTCTCGTGGCTGCTCCTGGCAGCCATCATCAGCGGTGCGATCGACGTGCTCTACCCCCACGTCATGCGCATCGTTGGCCTGCCCGACTGGACGCCAACGAGGCCTACATCACCAAGCTACGCAACCGCTTCAGAGCGAGCCAAAAGCCGACGAGCCGGCATCTCGGTAAACGCGCATGATTCATCCAAAGATGCCTCGCCCGCCACGCAGCGTGCGATAGGCGGTGCCGCGCCGATCGTTGTCGCGATAGCACAAAGCACGCCTTCGGCGTTTGAGCGAGGTTGCCCGGAAGCTCGTAGAAGTTTGGTTGGCGGTTCCGCCCGTCCTGTCCGCTCTTGTTGGGAGCGTTCGGGGCGCTAACCAAGTCCGATAGGACAGGAGGAACCGCCATGAAGAAGGTATCTGGAGCGCAGGTCGTCTCGTGCGGGGAGGCGTCAGAGATGGCGCTGCCGGGGGAGATTCAGGAGGCGCTCGGCGAGCTCGTTGGAGCAGCGAGGGACGGGCTGCTGGCGCTCAGCGTCGGTCTCGGGCTCTCGGTCGTGCACGAGCTGATGGAGGCCGAGGTGAGCGAGATCGTCGGCACGCGGGGCAAGCACAATCCGGATCGTGTTGCTAAGCGGCATGGTCACGAGCGTGGGTCGATGACGCTCGGCGGTCGCCGGGTGCGGGTCAGCCGGCCGCGGATCCGCAGTGCGGATGACGCCCAGGAGCTCGCTACCGTCTAACCATCACAATCGCGGTGGGATCGCCGTCAAAGTTCCACGACGATCCGGGCATCCTCGTTTGAGCAGTTCGGATGGCCTATGGGCGCGCGTACTGTTGGACCGACTGATCAAGCCGGTGAACGGGATTGTGGGCTGTGTTGTGCTCGCATTGACCCGGTGTATCTTGTTGTCCGTGGTTGGAAACATTCTGCGGAACGGGACCTTGGCTGTAGTAGCATCGCCGCGCTATGCCACGTGCTGGAGGGGGATCTGAGGGTCTTGGGCGAGAGATTGTGCTGGGCATGGTGGTCAACGGTCCATCGAATGGCTATGAACTTGAGCAGGCGTTGGAGGAGCGGTTCGGATTTGCGCAGTACACGCGGGGGACTGCGCGCCAGGCTATTAAGCGCTTGATGGAGGATGGTTTGGTCCAGCGGCGTTCGCCATCTGTCGCGGTCGCCGGGGCGGGTCGTAGGCAGCCGGCGGTCTTTGAGGCGACCGACGCGGGTCTTGAGCATTTCCTGGAGTGGAAGCTCTCGCCTTGCACGTCGCCGCCGGTTCGCGAGGAGTCTGCTGGCGAAGCTGGCTTCGTGCGGGCCTGCTGATCTGGGGCGGTTGATGGAGTCGGTGGAGCAGGAAATAAAGGTCTGCCTCAGCAAAGTGCAGGCGGCGAGCGAAACTTTTCGAGCTCGTGATGAGAAGCAGCCTGAGGATCACTGGCAGCGATTTCTCCAGGCCGGGTTGCGTGCGGGAACCGACGCTTGGTGGAGTGGCCGGCTGGGCTGGCTGCAGGAACTGCAGGCTCATCTGCAGGAGCACTGGTGCGACCTCGAAGGCGTCGATGAGGGAGGCTGCTGATTCATGGGCGTGTCGCTCTGCATGGAGGACGTATCTCTGACGCTTGTTCGCGGCCGCCATACGGTGCGTGTGCTGAGAGGCGTCTCGTTCCGGCTGGAGGCTGGCGAGCTGCTCGCGGTCGTCGCGCAGCGTGCTCAGGGTAAGAGCACGCTGTTGCGTGTCGCCGCCGGGATCGTCCGTCCCGACGAGGGTCGGGTCCGCCACGATGGTCAGGATGTCTGGCGGCTGAGCGATCGGCAGCATTCCAGGCTGCTGGCGCGAGATGTCTGTTTTCTGGAGAGGGGTGAGCCTGACCTCGACTTGACGGTCCGGGAGCTCGTGGCTTTGCCGTTGTTGCGGGAGCAGGGGCGGCGTCGGGCTCTGGTCAATGCTTCGACGGTGCTTCAGCGAGTGGGCATTGCCGACTGCGCGTCTCAGCGCTGGGCGAGCTTGGCGGAATCCGAGCGGGCATTGCTTACTCTTGCGCGCGCGATTGCAAGACAGCCACGATTGGTGCTGCTCGACGATCTGATGGTGGGCCTTGACATCGTCGCCGTAGAGGACGTCGGCCGGATTTTGCGAAGGCTCGCGCAGGAGGAGGGCTTTGCTGTGCTTATGAGCGTCGCGGACACCAACCCGGCGGCGTGGTGTGACCGTGTTGGCAGTCTGGCTGCCGGCAAGCTGGTGCTGGCGGCCGAGCGCCCCGCGCGGCCTGGTGGCGATCTGATCAGCTTCCCGGGCGATGCCACGCGCCGAGCGTTGCCGTGACGCTTGAGGTCAGGGATCTCGTAAAGCGCTACCAGGTCGGGGAAGGTCCACCGGTCTGCGCGGTCGATGGTGTGTCCTTGTCGGTGGCCGCTGGAGAGATGGTCGCGCTCTATGGGCCCAGCGGCTCTGGCAAGACAACGCTGTTGATGACGATCGCGGCGTTGATCCGCCCCGACAGCGGCCAGGTGTTGGTCAACGGTCGAGACGTCGGCGCGCTTTCCGATGCTGAGCAGTCCCGGTATCGCCTACGCGAGCTTGGCCTCGTTGACCAGAGCTTCGATCTCCTGCCAGGTGGCACCGCGTTGCAGAACGCCGCCTTGAAGCTGTGGATGCTCGAACACGCGCGCAAGGCCGAAGTGAGGGTGGAGCCGCTGCTGAGGCGACTTGGGCTCGCAGAGCGGTTGGAGCATCGTGCCGACCAGCTTTCGATGGGCGAGCGCCAGCGCGTGATGATCGCGCGAGCACTCTCGACCGATCCCAAGCTGCTGCTGGCCGATGAGCCGACCGGCAACTTGGATACTCGTCGCGGCGCCGAAGTCCTGGGCCTGCTCACGGAGCTCTGCCGTGAGGCGCACACCGCGGTGCTGTTGGTGACACATGATCCGCAGGCCGCGCGATTCGCCGACCGGGTGCTGGCGCTTCGTGACGGGCGCATCGTCGAGCACGATCCGGCGGAGACATCCGTGCCGCTCGACACCGGTGAGGCGCCGTAGCATGCGCCTCTCCAACATCGCATTTCTTTGCGCGGTGCGGTTGAAGAGCCGTGCGGTGCTGGCACAGGAGATCTTCGCGGTGATAGGCATCGCCGTCGGCGTTGGGCTTCTGTTTGCGGCGCAGATAGCCAGCACGAGCCTGAACGGGTCGGTGGCCGCGATCAGCAGCGGCATAGTCGGCAAAGCGACCCTCCAGGTCGAGGCGCGCAGTCCGCAGGGCTTCAGCCAGAGCATGTTCGCGCGGGCGAGCCGTCTTGCCGGCGTGAGAGCCGCCGTGCCGGTGCTTGAGCAGCAGGCGCTGCTGATTGGGCCGCGCGGACGCGCGGATGTCGATCTGTTCGCCAGCGCGCCGAGATATGTGCATTTGGCGGGCCCGCTGCTGCGTCACTTCAGCGCCGCGCAGGCTCGGAAACCAGCAACTGCTGGCACCGACCTCGCCGGTGGCCAAACAGATCGGTGTCGGCGCGTTTGAACCCGTCAGGATCGCCGTTGACGGTCGCGTGACGCGCGCAGTGGTCGCCGCTGAACTGACGGAAGCCAACGTCGGCCAGCTCGCCCATGTTCCCGTCGTGCTCGCGCCGCTGGCCTACGCGCAGAGGCTGACTGGAATGAAGAACTCGATCACGCGGATCTTCGTGCAGGCCGAGACGGGGCAGGAAGGCCGAGTGCGAGATGAGCTGCGTCGGCTTGCGGCCGGGCAAGCCAACGTGGAGCCGGCCAGCTTCGACACGCAGCTTTTCAGTGAGGCGGCTGCGCCGGTCAACCAATCCACGGCGACGTTCGCCTTGATATGCGCGCTCGTCGGCTTCGCGTTTGCGTTCTGCTCGATGCTGCTGAGCATCGATCTGCGCCGCCGGCTGGTCAGGGAGCTGCGGTGCGCGGGGATCACCCGTGCGGGCATGGTAAAGACGTTGCTGTTCGATGCGCTGATGCTCGGCACGATCGCGGCCGCAGCGGGACTTGCGCTCGGCGACGCGCTGTCATTGCTGGTCTTCGGCACCAACCCCGGCTACTTGACGTTTGCGTTTCCAGTGGGGGCACAGCGCATCGTGACCTGGCAGAGCGCCACGATCAGCGTCGCGGTCGCGATGCTGGCGGCGTGCGTGGGCGTGCTGATGCCTTTGAGAGACATCTGGACGCCGGTCGCCGGCAAAGCGTCATCCTCGCATGGAGCAGGCGTCTCGGAGCGCGTCCTGCTCGCCGTCGGGCTTGTCTTCCTGATGGCGACGACGCTGATCTGGATCCTTGCTCCGCAGAGCGCTGTCGTCGGAGTCGTTGTCTTGATGGGTGCTCTCGTGTGCCTGCTGCCGGCGCTCTCTCGCGTGCTGATGTGGGCGTTTGACCGCGTGCAACGACGCATTGGCAGGCCTGGCGCGGAAATCGCGGTGGCCGAATTGCGGGCGAGCGGCGCACGGGTGCGAGCGGTTGCGATCGCGGCGGTCGGCGCGATCGCGGTGTTCAGCACGGTCACCATCCAGGGTTCCCACATGAATCTTCAGCGGAGCCTCAACGGTCTCGTGCGGCAACTCTCGGACGTTGCGGACATCTGGGTCATGGCTCCCGGCCAGCAGAACACGTTGGCCACGATGCCATTCCGTGACGCCGCCGGCGCGCGTATCGCCAGGCTCCCAGGCGTGCGCAAAGTCGGCCTCTACCACGCCGGGTTCCTCGAATACGGCGCGCGGCGTATCTGGGTGCTCGCGCCGCCTCCAAGCCCGCGGGCAATCCCGCCTGGCCAGCTTGTCGAGGGCAATCTTGCCGATGCCGCGTTGCGCCTGCGAGCCGGTGGTTGGGCGCTGGTCTCGCAGGCACTTGCAGCCGCGCATCACCTCCGCATAGGCCAGACGTTCGTGCTCCCTTCCGCGCACCCTCTGACGCTGCGGGTAGCCGGTCTGATCACGAATCTGGGATGGCCACCCGGCGCGATGATCCTCAACAGCGCCGACTACGTTCGCGGGTGGGGCAGCGCGGACCCCACCGCCTACACCGTGACCCTGTCGGCCGGAGCATCGGCGTCGCGTGTCGCCGACGAGATACGTGCCGCGCTGGGGCACTCGCCGGCGTTCATGGTGCAGACAGAGCGCCAGCGCGAATCATCCCAAGTTGCGATCAGCAGGCAGGGCCTCGGACGACTGACGCAGATTGCGGCTCTGGTTTTGCTGGCCGGACTGTTGGCCATCGTCGCCGCGATGGGCGCGGTCATCTGGCAGCGACGCCGAAGATTTGCGCGCCTGAAGATCCAGGGCGTGGACACGATGTCGCTGTGGGCGGCGCTGATATGGGAGAGCCTGCTGCTGCTCGTCTGCGGCTGCCTGGCAGGCGCCGTCTTCGGCGTTTACGGTCAGCTATTGCTCAGCCATGCGCTGCGCACCGTCACAGGCTTTCCGGTCATCAGCTCGCTCGCGTTGCCGCTGGCGGCCGCGAGCTTCGCGCTTGTCACAGCGATCGCCGCCGCGATGATTGCGATTCCCGGGTATCGCGCAGCAAGCGTGCGTGCGCATCATCCGGCTTCGCCGGCGGCTCGATAGCGATCTGCGGCCTGCGAAGTCGGAGACGTGGGGCGTTGGGCCGATGCAGTGCTTGCGTTCGCGAGTATGAACATCTGGCAGCCGCCGATACGTTTGGGCGATTGCTTCCCGTGTCGAGAGCGATTCCGCCCCGCTTTGCTGCAAGCAGATGGCAGCGCTGGTGTTCGTCGTCGCCTACCAACTCGCTTACGGCCTGCGGACGGTCGCCGGCGAGGTCGGGGTCTGGCGTGCCCGTGCGGCGGCCGCGGCCGATCGCAGTCTGCGTGAAGACGCGCTCGATGCGCTGGCGACCAAGCGCCCACACCTCGACGGCGCGGCGCTGTTCGCGACGCTCGCGCCCCAGCCCAAGAGACATCTTGTCCGCGCGCTGATTGCCTACGAGGCCGCGCTCGAGTACCTGGACAACACCAACGAGCGAGCGGTTTCTGCCGGCGTTGCCAATGGTGTGCAGCTGCACACCGCCCTGGTCCACGCGGTGGACATCCCCTCGCTGGACTTCGATCACTACAGGCATCATCCGTGGCGCCAAGACTGTGGATTGCTGGGCGCCATGATCTGTGCCTGCCGCGCGTCATGCAGCCGCCTGGCCTCCTGGGCCACCGCCGGCTCCCATGTAGTCGCAGAGGCTCAGAGCACCGAAGTGCTCGCGCTGAACCATGCTCCGTCGGCGGAGCTCCGTGAGTTCCTGATTCGAGCGTGGGCCGCCCGCCAGACGCCGCTTGAACATCGTGCCGCCTGGTTTGAGCGTGCCGCGGCGTCAACCGGGTCGCTCACGGTCCACGCACTGATCGCGGCGGCGAGCGACCCGCATCTCACGCCTACGGACGCGAGGCGCGTCCGAGCTGTCTACCCGTGGCTCTCGTTCGCTGCGACGATGCTTGACAGCTATGTGGATGAGCCCCGAGACATCTCTGACCAGATGCACAGCTACATCGGGCACTATCGCGACCTGCCGACCTTCGCCGATCGGCTGGCCGGCGTGCTTGGCTCCAGTCTGACCGCGCTCGCCGGCCTGCCCAATGGGCGTCGCCACGTCGTGATCGCGGCCAGCATGGTCGCGCTGTATCTCTCCAGTGACACAGCCCGCTGCGCGGAGCGGCGTGCCGGCACTCGACGCGTTGTTGCGGCTTGTGGATCGGTGACGAGGCTGCTCGCTCCAGTCCTTCGTGCCTGGCGGGTTGCCTACCAGCTCTCAGATGTCTAGCCTGGCTCCTCGCCGGGGCGGGCAGCGGCTCCCGCCGGGCCCTTCGCTGCCCGCATCGCTGCAGACCGCGCTGCTGTGGTCCCGTCCGCTCCAATTCCTTCTGCATTGCAGGAAGCGGTACGGCTCGGTCTTCACTCTCAGGGTGACTGGACACCCGCCGTTGATCTTTGTCTCAGATCCCGGCGATTTGCGAGCGGTCTTGGCAGCCGATGAGCGGCTGCTGCGTGCGGGCGATGGCAGCGCGGCCGTCGCCCCGATCGTCGGCGAGAGCTCCTTCATGCTCCAACACGGCCTGTCTCACCGCAACGCACGCAAAGCTCTGAGCCGCGGCTTGCGTGCCACGGCTGTCGAGCGTCACGCAGACATGGTTCGGGCTGTGGCGGAGCGGGCCGTCGCAACGTGGCCGACTGGCAGGCCGATACAGCTTCACCAGCGGTTGCGTGGCCTCACGCTCGAGGTGATCCTACGGCTGCTGGCCGGCGAGCACGAAGGGCCGCTCGATCGACGCCTGCAAGAGCTGCACCAGCGCATCCTTGCGATGCTCTCGATCACAAGCAGCCCCCTGGTTACCGAGCCTTATCTTCGCCGAGGACCAGGCCGGGCCAGGTGGGAGCGCTTCCTTGCGGACCGCAGCGCAGTCGATGATCTGCTGTTCGAGCTCATTCGGGAAAGCTCGGATGCCCCCGCTGGGCTGATGGCCGCGCTCCTGTCAATCGCCAATCTCGACGGCACCCCTATGCCTCCGCGGCAGATTCGCGACAACCTGATGTCGATCATTCTCGCAGGCCACGAGACCACCGCAGCGCAGATGGCATGGGCCCTCCATCTGCTGGCACACGACCAGAAAGCGCAGGCACAGCTAGCCGCTGCGGCCAACGAACGCGAAGCCGACCCCCTGATCGACGCCGCGATCCAAGAGGTCCTACGACACCGCTGCGTTTTCGTGTTCGCGATCCCGCGAACCTTGACAAGCACTATCGAGATCGCCGCTCATGTCTGCGATCCGCCCGCGCAATTGCTGCCCTGCATCGCCCTGATCCACCATGACCCCGACGCCCACAGCGCCCCAAGCGACTTCATGCCATGGCGCTACCTGCATGGCGCTCCAAAACCCGACACGTGGATGCCCTGGGGAGGCGGGGCGCGTCGCTGTCCAGGAGCGCACCTCGCCACCACAGAGATCAGCGTCGTCATGCGAGCCGTGCTCGCCAAGCACACGATCGCGCCGGCCGGCAAGGGAATCGAGCGTATGCGCTGGCGCAGCGTAATAGTCGCGCCGCACGACGGCTGCCGCGTGATCCTGAGCCGCCGTCAACGATCTGCCACAACGCAGGCCCCGAGCCGGCCAGGGGGCGCGCAAAAAGTCGCGACGCATCCCTATTCATAAGAGGCAACCAAGGTCAAGCTACGGGCGTGCGCAGATCCGAACCGCCCGATGACACCGCAAACAGCCAGAGCAGCGCAGCGCCCGCCCACACGTCTCCCTCCGATCCGCTGCGGCCAGCGGCGGCGCTGCGGACTTCAAGCTACTCGCAGTCGCTCATACACGGGATCAACGCGCTGCGCAGCTTCACTGCCGATCATCCCGTCCTCGGCATCGCCGAGCTCAGCACGATTCTCGGCTGCAGCCGCAGCACCGCGCACCGATACGCCTCCACGCTCGTGCAGCTCGGCTGCTTGGAGCAAGAGCGAGGCCGCAAGTACCGGCTCGTCCATCGCACAGGAGACACCGCCTACCGAAGCATTCACGGCCACCGGCTCGCCTACTTCGCGACGCCCTGGCTCAGCTGGCTGCGGAGCATCACGACGCTCACGGCCAGTCTCAGTGTGCTGCAGGGACGGCAGGTGGTCTATATCGCGTGGCTTGGCAGCCAGAAGCCAACGCAGGCCGAGGCTACGCATCACAACGCCGGCTGGCGCGCCCCTGCCCACGCCACCGCCGCCGGCAAGGCGCTGCTCGCGTTCACGCCCGCCGGCAGCAAGCCCCTCGGCGAGGGACGATCGAGACTCGAGCGCTGCACGTCGGCCACGATCACGGCCCGCGGAAAGCTTCTCGCCGAGCTGGCGAGCACCTGGCAGCGCGGATACGCCACCAGCGATGGAGGAGCTGGCCGACGGCCTACGTGCAATCGCCGCGCCGGTCATTAGACAAGGCGACGCCATCGCGGCCGTCGAGCTGACCGCATACGCGAATGTGCTGAGCATGAAGGCGCTATCCGAGCATGCGGAAACCATAGAACGCGCCGCGCACGGCATCGCCAGCGAGATGGAAGAGGAGAGCCACGCCGTATGACGCGAACGGTCCCACACAAGCAGTCGAGTGCATGTCCGTCCTAGCTGCCGCCCGACATGAAACGATCCCCGGCCAATGACCGCAGACAATCCGAATCATCCCGCGCAACGCCCCGATTGGCGTCGCACACGCGCCGTACGCGACTCTTGGCGGCCGGGCTCGCTTTCCGCTGCGCAGAACACATCGCCAAGTCTGCGGGACCGCAACGCGAGTCCAATCGGCCCACAAGCACAGGCGTGCCATGGCATCTGAGCTCAAGCCG
This sequence comes from uncultured Actinomycetota bacterium, assembly GCA_963725915.1. Lineage (GTDB taxonomy): Bacteria > Actinomycetota > Thermoleophilia > Solirubrobacterales > Solirubrobacteraceae > Palsa-744. Next base: position 259,904 of record CAVSAL010000002.1, read on the forward strand.
CATCCGGGCGCCACGACCCGATCGCGCAGCGGACATCGCCAAGCGTCACGCACGCTGCTCGAGGAGTCGCTGAGGATGCCCCGCCGCATGCCAGTCGAGGGCGTGCCGATCGCGCTGTCCGCGCAGTGGCTGCTGCTCGGGCTGGTGCTGGAGCAACAGAGCCATGCCTACGCGCTCGGCCAGCGATACAAGGCGCGCTTCGGCTCTCTGGTGCCGATGCCGCCGACTTCCGTGTACCGCAACCTCGACTTCCTGGCTGAGCACGGCTACGTAAAGGCCACCGCCATCGCGAGCACCCCAGCCACCCACCGGTTTCGCACGCCAAGCGTCGCCTACGAGGCAACCGCCACCGGCGCGAAGGTCTACCGCCAATGGCTGACATCCAAGGTGCCTGCCAACCGCTGGCGTGAGGAATACATAGCCCGCATCTCGACAGGCTCTCTCCTCGGCGTACAAGGCCTCGGCCAACTCGTCGAAGGCTATGAGCAGAACCGAAGTACCCAGGAGGGAAACGGCTTGAGCGACTGCTCGATAAGCATGCGGCCGATCAATCGAGCCTTGTGGCGCTGGCCAACAGGCTGGCGATCAGCGAGCAACTGGCGACGCTCGACGCACAGGGCGCATGGGTCGAGGATGCTCGCAAAGAACTACGGCAGCACAGCGAACAGCACGGCAGACCAAGGGACCAGAAGGCCGACGCGTGAACGCGGTCACGGCATCTGTCCAGCAATGATCGAGGAAGCGGGGGAGAGATGAAGATCTCGTTGTGGCGGCTGATTGGCGGTGTGATGTGCGTTGCTTGTTTGTTGCTTGGTGTGGCTGTGGCCGTTGCTGATGGGGCTTCGCAGGAAGCGTCGGCTGGTGCGGAGTCGCTTGGTGGTCTGGAATCGCCGTTGGTTGGGTCGCCTGGCGAAGAAGGGGCGGGGCGGCTGTCGAGCCCGGAAGCGTTGGCTGAAGATGCGCGGTCGCGGACGGCGTTTTCGGGGTATGGGCGGGCGCAGGCGGTGGCGCTTGCAAAACGGGTGTTTGGGGTCGGTGGGCCGCAGTGGGATGCGTCGCAGGATCCGGGTGCCGGGAGGATCACGGGTTATGTAGGCGAAGATGCGGCTGCTGAGGTATTGCCGGGCGGGCAGCATGTTCTGCTCGACTCGAGTATGCCATTGCGAAGCGTGCTTGGATCGGGACAATTGGCGCCTGTGTCGCTGTCGCTGAGTGCAGGTGGCGGGGGCTATATGCCAACGAACCCTTTGGTGCCAATTGTGATCGGCAAGAATGCCGCTGAAGGTGTGTCATTCCAGTTTGGTTTGCGGGTGGCGCCCGCGCAGCATGAAGCGCCGGAACCCCCTGAAGTGGTTGGGGATTCCGTTTTCTTCCCCGGGACCGCGAAGGACACGGACTTCATGCTCGAACCGGCTCCAGATGGCGTGGAGGCTTCCTGGCAGATCCTCTCGGCGGAAGGGTCTTCGGAAAACGGATTGAGCTTCGCGCTGCCTGCGGGTGCCTCACTGATCTTGAGCCAGCGTGTCAAAGGTGCGGCGGAAGTGTTGCTGGAAGGCAAGCGGTTGCTTTTGGTAATGCCCGCCAGCGCAACTCAGGCCGACGGTGCAGGCCTGCCCGTCTCATTCGCCGTTAGTGGCAACACGTTGGTCACGCACGTTGACCTCGAAGGCAACGTTGACTTTCCTGTAATGGTCAACCCGCTCATCACACAGGAATATGGTGGCGGCGGTAAGTTTTGGGCCGGTTGGTATCAGACGGGGACCACCGGCGCTTATTTTGAGGGTGGCTCGGGCAACGAAGGCATTCTAGCCGGGTTGGACGAAAATTACGGAGGCGGGGCGTGGGCCGCATGGGAACTTGCGGCGCCGGGGGCGCCCAATGAAGGATCGATCACGCGTGTGGATGTCCGAGGTCTGGAGCACAATTACGGTGCGGCAACTTATTTGCAAAGTGGCATCGAAGGAGGGCAGGCATCGTTTCCCGCTTGGACGTTCAACGGGACCAACCCCTCAGAAACCCACAGTGGCCTGCTCTATACCGGAGAATGGATAAAGCAAAGCGAACATAGGGCAGCCGCGTTTTGCGCTAATAGTGCTGGCGGCTATGACGGCGGCCCTAAACCGCTGTGCAATGAAGAAATTGCTGGCGGTGAACATTATCGTCTTGGGGTCGTCGGACAGGAAGCAAAGTCGTATACACAGTGGTCAGAGATCGAAAATACCTGGGTAAAATTTCTTGACACTTCTAAAATAACCGGGGATTTTGCCACTGGGGCAACGACGGCGGGCGGCTACACCAACGCGCTTGGCTCTGGCAAACAGTGGTTCGGCCCGGCGGCAAAAACGCGTTTCGAATACTCCGCTGTTGACAATGCGTTCGGCGTCGCGAGCATGACGCTCCAGCGGTGGACCGGCAGCGCCTGGGAAACGATCCAGTCGAACAATTATGAGACCGAAGGCGGCTGTGACGGAGAAGTGCAGTGCGGCACCGCACGCTCAAGAGAACTCGATTACGAAAGCCTGGCCGGGCACCTTGTCAATGGGGAAGACAAACTGCGGCTGGTCGTACGGGACCCATCCGGTGTAGAACAGATCCCATGGGAACCAGACCTTCATGTCGATACGACGCCGCCGCAGATCACTTTGGTGACGGGCGAGCACATGGCAGGCGAAACGATCAATATCACCGAAGGCCAAGCAGGCAATTGGATCGGTGTCGAAGCCAAAGGCGAGGCAGGCATCAGCTCGCTGGCTATCGAGGTAGATGGCCATCAGTCCGGCGGGGACCAGGGTTCGTGTCCCTATGAAGGGTGCGCCGCAAGCGGACGGTGGACGCTAAACGGCGCCGAGCTCGGCGAGGGCCTACATACCCTCACGGTGGTCGCGACCGACAACGCCGGCAACATCGAACACAAGACTGTTAGCCTGATAGTTCACACTGCTGCGCCGGTAGCGATGGGTCCCGGATCCGTGAACCCGGAGTCCGGCGATTTCGCGATGGAAAGCGCAGACGTGGATCTAAAGGACAGTGCGGGTGCGCTAGAAGTAAGGCGGCACTACGACTCCCGGAACGTCAGCGAGGGCGCTGAAGGACCACTCGGGCCGCAGTGGACGATCGGGCTCGGCTCCACCGCAAGCCTGGAAGTCGTCGAAAGCGAAGGCAAAATCGAAGGCGTAGCCGTATCTAGTTCAGGCGGAGTGTCGTTCTTCCCAGCCAAGGAAGGCGGCGGCTTCGAATCGCCGCCCGGCGATTCGACTTTGAAGTTGAGTCTCGTCAATGGCGGCAAAGAATACTTGCTTGAAGACGTGGCAAAGGGAACGTCCACAAGCTTCACGCTCCCGGCCGGCGCAAAGCAATGGTTGCCGACCGTTTCCACAGGCGCGGTGGCCACAGATACGCTGACGGATACATATAAGAGCGTCGAAGTCGAAAAAGGCAAGATAGTTGTAGAGCCAACAGAGGAGCTTGCACCGCACGGCCACGAAAAATGCCCGCCGACCGTGGCAGAAATGCAATCGGGTTGTCGTGCGCTGTTGTTCTACTACGGCTCCGAAGGCAGCGAACAGCCCGAAGCTAAAGGCGAAAGCGAGAGCGAATGGGGCTGGTATGCCAACCAGCTGACAAAGGTTGTGGCTGTCGCGTGGAGCACCTCCGCAGGCAAAATGCAGGAAGTCGCTGTCGCCGAATATGCGTACGACAAACACGGGCGTTTGCGCGCAGAGTGGGACCCTCGCATCAAACCAGCGCTGAAGACAATCTATGGGTATGACAGCGAAGATCACGTGACGGCGGTCAGCCCGCCGGGCCAGCAGCCATGGCTGATGACGTACGGCACCGACCCGGAAGATTCGTCGACTGGCCGGCTGATCAAGGTCCTGCGACCGAAAGCCCCGACCGCGCTGTGGGCGGGCCAGCAGCCGACGAATTCGGTAAGGCCGACGGTCAGCGGCGTCGTGGCGCTCGGAAAACGGCTGGCCGTCTCCAACGGCGAATGGGAACACGCGGCGCTGAGCTACGGCTACCAGTGGGAACGATGCAACACATCGGGCGGAGAATGCTCGCCGATCGGCGGTGCGACGAACGCCAACTACATTCCGGGGCTCGAAGACCTCTACCACCATACGCTGCGCGCAAGGGTGACAGCGACCAACGCTGGCGGATCGGCGGTCGCGACGACTGTGGTCAGCGCGGAAGTGGGGGCTGAAGCGTGGCGTGGATTTGCCAGCCACAGCGAAACCGCTGACTCGGGCAGCGCGATCGACGCGGTCTCGTGCCTGCCGGAAAGCACCGATTGCGTGCTCAGTGACAGCAAAGGCAACGCGAAGTACGCGACCAACGTGAGCTCCAAAGCCGCAGCGAGCTGGAGCTCATGGAGCGGCCCGGGCCTGAGCCCAAGCGAGGCGGTCGCTTGCCCAACCAACGGACTGTGTCTGCTGGCAGCAGGCAGCAGCGATGAGGGGGCCGGCAACCTTTACTACGCCACCTCTCTCGGTGGCTCTTGGAGCGAGGCTTACAGCCCAGCCTACGGTGTCGACGCGATCGCCTGCGTCTCCTCTTCGCTCTGCGTGGATGGCCAGGATGGCGACGGGTACCTGCGGTCCTCGACCAAACCGGCATCAACGTCGTGGTCGCTAGTCGATCAAGGCAGCGCGAAGATGACCGCCGCCACGTGCCTGTCCTCGGCCTTCTGCGTGATCGCGGACAATGCCGGCAGAGTGCATGTCGTCGTCGAGCTCAGCGAAGATCGAATCGGGAAGCTGGACCGAAACCGACGTGGATGGATCCACAGCGCTGACCGGCGTGGCATGCGTCTCGAAAACCTCATGCCTAGCCGTTAACGGCTCAGGCAGCATCCTAGAGCTGACGATCAACAGCGAAACAGGCGCGGTCACCTCCACATTTAAAGTCAGCATCGACGGATCCAACGCTCTGACCGCGATCAGCTGCACGGGCAGCATTTGCGTGGCGGTCAACAGCAAAGGCAACGTGCTCTCTACCTCAAACGGCGGTAGCAACTGGTACGGCGCCTGGGAACTCGGCGGCGATCTAACCAGCGTGTCCTGCGCCTCGAGCACGCTGTGTCTGACGGCGGGCACCAGTGGGCAGGTGACGGCCTTCAATCCCAGCGAACCATTCAAAGAAGAATCTGGAGCAGAACAAACACCACAGCCAGGCACCACGATCGAGTACAACGTGCCCGTATCTGGCTCCAGCGCGCCGCATCCGATGGGAGCCAAAGAAGTCGAAGCCTGGGGACAAAAAGACCTGCCGGCCGAAGGCACCGAGGTCTTTCCCGAAGAGCACCCGCAGGGCTGGCCAGCAAGCGGCCACACGGGCGCGAGCGTCTACTACATGGACAACGCAGCCAACACGGTCAACGTCGTAACGCCTGCCGGCGGGATATCCACAGCCGAATACGAAAAGGGCGACATCGTGCGAGCCTTGACGGCTGATAACCGGGAAAAGGCACTCAAAGAAGCCAACCCTGTCGCAGCCGCTGAAAAATTCGCGACCACGAGCAAATACAACACCGAAAACAATACGCTCACCGAAGTCAGTGGCCCCGAACACAAAGTCAAGCTTTCAAATGGCGAAGAAGTCAACGCGCGCAACCACACACGCTACTTCTACGACGAAGGCGCGCCAGAAAACAGCAAAGGCGAAATCGAAGAGTACGGCCTCGTCACCAAGGCCACGGATGGAGCGCTGCTGGCTAACGGTGAAGAAAAGGAAGTGCGCACTACATTGACCGGCTACTCCGGCCAGGAAGGCGAGGGCTGGACATTGCACGCGCCGACGTCAACGACGACCGAACCGGCGGGCGCTGATCTGGTCAGCAGCATGAAGTACAATAAGGAAACGGGTGCGGTTGAAGAAACGCGTGCTCCGGGTGGGAATGCGGAAGTGGTCTCGCCTCCGGAACCTTCGTTTACGTTTGGAAGTGTGGGTTCTGGCAATGGGCAGCTGAGCTCGCCTGAGGCCGTAGCGGTTGGTCCTGAAGGTGATGTGTGGGTGCTTGATACCGGCAATGATCGGGTGGAGAAGTTCACGAGTAGCGGCGGATTTGTGGGCGCGTATGGGTCGAAAGGCAAAGGTGAACTGGAGTTCGAAAAACCTTGGGGTATTGCGGTCAATCAGAAAACCGGCAACGTGTATGTGGTTGATAGCGGCAACAATCGCGTCGAGGAGCTGACCAGCAAAGGTGTTTTTGTGCGTGCGTGGGGCACGTGGACGAAGCATGAAGGAGAACAGGGGCCTGAACAATTTGATGAACCGGTAGGTATAGCAGTTGATGCATCGGGGCATTTGTGGGTTTCAAATTGGGGCAATGATCGTGTACAAGAGTTCACCGAAGTTGGCGAATTTATTCGGCAGTTTGGTTCTGAAGGCGATGGCGAGGGACAGTTCAAAGGCGTCGGGCAGATGGTGTTCTCGCAAGGCATGCTTTACGTGGTCGATGAAGGCAACAGCCGTGTCGAGCAGTTCTCGATAACCAGCGGCGGCGCGCAATACGCTGGCGAGTTCGGCACTGCCGGCAAAAACCAGGGACAGTTGGAACACCCGTGGGGCATCACTGCATTGCCAGCAACGGGAGAGCTGGTGATCTCGGACACCGGCAACAACAATATTGTGGAGTACTCGGCGTCCGGCAAGCTATTGAGCACAAATGGATGGTGGGGCACAGGCAATAACGAATTTCAAGGGCCGGCCGGCGTTGCCGCCAGCGCTACAGGCGTGCTGTTCGTCGCCGATCCATACAACAACCGAATCTCGGTATGGAAGCAGCCGGAAGCCGGCGGTGCGCACATGGTTTATTCCACGCAGTTCGGGACAGAGGGCAACGGCGCTGGCGAGCTGGAATACCCGTCGGTGCCCGCCGTAGACTCGCACGGCGACGTGTGGGTCACCGACAATAAAGCCGATCATGTCGAGGAGTTCACCGCGCAAGGCAAATACCTAGCCACCTACGGTTCAGAAGGCGGCGGCAACGACGAATTCTATGGCCCGAGCGGCATCGCGATAAACCAAGCCACCGATGACGTCTACGTCAGCGACATGTACAAACATCTGATCCAGGAGCTTGGACCGAAAGGCGAATTCATCCGCTCATTCAGCAGCGAATGGCTGAACATCCCAGGCGCGATCGCGATCGATAGTTCGGGCGATGTATGGGTCACAGACATGGCTGACGACGAAATCGAGGAGTTCAGCGACACCGGCACCTTCCTGCATCGCTACGGCGGCAAAGGCAGCGGGGAACTGCAATTCAACGAACCGGTCGGCATCGCGATCGTGGGGAACGCCGTCTACGTCGCAGACACAAAGAACAACCGGATCGAGGAGATCTCCACCAGCGGACAATACATCGGCCAAATCAACAAGGAGGGAGCCAACGGCGGCGAGATGGAAGCCCCGGAAGGCATCGTCGCAAACAGCGCCGGCGACCTGTTCATCGAGGACACCGGCAACGACCGCATCGACGAGTTCAGCCCCAGCGGCCACTACCTAGAGACAATCGGCAGCTTCGGCGAAGGCAACGGCGAACTACGATGGCCACAAGGCCTCGCGATCACTCCCGCCGGCGACATCTACGTCACAGACCCCGGCAACCACCGCGTCCAAAAGTGGGCACCAGACACCCAAGCCGTCCACGACACCCGCACCATCTACTACAGCCCCGAAAAAGAAGCCGGCGTCGAAGCCTGCGAGAACAAGCCGCAATGGGCCGGCCTACCATGCCGCACAGAACCCGTCGCACAGCCAACCGACAGCGCCGCAGAACCCAAAGGCGAACAGCTCCCGCAGCTGCCCGTCGTCACGACCGAATACAACATGTGGCTGCAGCCCGTCAAGACGATCGAAACGATCGGAAACAAGACCAGGAGCAAGATCACCAGCTACGAAGGCGAACGCGTCACTAGCCAGACCATTGAAGCTGGCGCAGGGAAAGCCGTGCCGACGGTCAGCGAGAAGTACAGCGAAACGACCGGGGCGGTGATCGAAGAGCGCAGCGAAGGAGCCGGCCAAGAAACCAAGACGATCAGCCAGCAGCTCAACACGCTTGGGCAGCTGGAAAGCTACACTGACGCCGAAGGCAACGCCACGACCTACAAATACGACCAATACGGCCGCCCCACCGAAGTCAACGACAACGCCAGCAAACTTGACCACATGGAAGCCAAACAGAAGCTGAACTACGAAGAAGCGACCGGCGCCGTCAGCGAAATCGAAGACCAAGGCGGCGAAGGCACCTACGAAGGCAAGGGCGCCGGAACCTTCAAGGCCACCTACGGGCCGGAAGGCGAAATGACGAGCGAGACCTACCCGAACAACATGACCGCCGTATACGGCTACAACAGCATCGGCGAAGGCACCTCGCTTGCCTACACCAAGAACAACCATTGCACCGGCAGCGAATGCAAATGGTTCGAAGACACGCTCACGCCATCAATCCACGGCGAAGCGATGCTGCAGAACAGCAGCCTCGCTAAGGAGCAGTATCGGTATGAAGCTCCCGGACGGCTAGCCGAAGTACAAGAAACGCCTGCGGGCGAACATTGCACCGCGCGGATCTACGCCAACAACGAAGAAGGCGACCGGACCAGCCTCACCACCCGCGAATCCGGCAGCGGCGAATGCACCGCCACAGAAGGTGGCACAGTCGAACGCCACACCTACGACGAAGCCAACCGGCTAACCGACGAAGAAGTGCAGTATGAACCGCTCGGCAACATCACCAAGCTCCCCGGCACCGACGCGGGCAAATACGAGCTTGAAACCGAATACTATGCCGATGGGCAAGTACGAAGCCAAACCCAACACGAAACCACCAACACCTACCTGCTCGACCCCGAAGGCCGCACCCGCCTCACCGAAACCGTCGTCAAACTCCAGGCGACGGACACCATTTCGCACTACCCAGGACCCGGTGGTGGCGCGCCGTCATGGACATACAACCAGACTGCCGGCACGTGGTCCAGAAACATTGCAGGCTTCGATGGGCTAGCCGCCATCGAAGAATCCGGCAAGCAAGCCGTCCTGCAAATCCGTGATCTCCAAGGCAACATCGTGGGCACCGCAAGCCTGAGCGAAACCGCCGGCAAACCACAGCACATGGAACGCAGCACCGAGTACGGAGTGCCCACCACCGAAAAACCCGAAGACAAGTACGGATGGCTCGGCACCGTCGGCGTAAGCCCCAGCCTACCAAGCGGCAGCATCGTCCAAGACGGCGCTACCTACGTACCACAACTCGGAGCGGCCCTACAAACCACAACAACACCAGAACCAGCAGTATCGAACGTAGTAACACCATTCGTGATCACGGTGCCGCCATTTGTGCCGGCCGCCTACGTTGAAGCGCAGGGCAAATCCGAAGCAGGAGGGAAACCAGGCGGCAACAAACCGGTGCCAGGAGGCGAAGAAACCGAATGCACCGGTATGCAAGCGTGTACTGCTAGTCATAAAAAAGGAAAAAGCCGTGTGGCGTGCAACGTAAAAATCTATGTTGGTGAGAAGGGCGGCTGGGTCTGGTCTCATGCGTATGCGTCGTGTCCTGGGGAGACAATGCCAAAGGCCTCTTTCCTACAGGCATGCCTGTTCCAAGAAGAAACTGCAGATGTAGCGGGACTAACGTCAGAAGTGTACTGCGGCGACGCGGTGATCGGGGAAAAGCATCCGAATCAGCTATACGCACACTACCATGAAGAATGCGGACCTTTTCCAGAAGCGGCTATCTACTACGGCGGGGCAAAGTTTTGGATGCCAGACTGGGATACGACGGAAGATCTGGTCAGCAAAAAGGGCTGGCAATGCGGTGAGTTGACACTGGAAGCGTACGCCAATCTCTTTTGGGTCCTTGCAGAAACCTTTTCGGAAGGTGGGTGATTCAGGGTGACTCGAGCGATGCTGGTGTGGCTGTGCCGCATCGCGGCGCTGTCGATCATAATCGCGGGTTGTGGCACTGCTGGAAAAACAAGGCGAGCAGGTAGTGGGATAACCGCTCTCACTGCTAATGTTTACCAATATGGTGGTACTCCCCTCGCTTCACTCCGCCTGCCTGGTGAAACGGTATTTATGGTAGCTGCTATACGATGTGGAGTAGAAACAACCGACTGCTACCAGCTCGGTGAAGCAATGGACGAGCCAACGCGATATTCACATGCGCTTCGTAACAGGGGTATGCGAATTGTGGGTACCGGCCCGCAAATTAATCATCCGGCCTGGGGAGAACGCGGGCTCCTTGACATGAAGGGTTAACAGGAATGTGTAGGCCCGTATCCGTTCACCGTCGTGTATGGAATCCTGCGCGCGTCGCGGGACAGTGTCATCGCACGAGGCGCCGCGCGAAGCATCAGGTTCCGCAAGGCGATGATACCGGCCTGGCTCCATCCTCACGGCGTGCTTGTTTACGCGAGCCTGGAGCCAGGTGTCAACGAAATCATCGTTCGCGCTCCCGATGGTCGAATCGTAAGCCACGAAAGCGGGGCACTAACGAAGGATTCGTCAACGTGTAGGTAATAAGCCGATTATGGCCGCGACTTCGATCCGATTGACCGATGACCTTTCTTGTGAATGCCGGGGGAGGGGCAGCTCGGACGACCTCCAAGACGGCGAGCAGCTTGGCGCGCACGCTGGTTGGACGGTCGAGCAGGAACTGCTGTGCGGGCACCTTGCCGTTGTGTGCTCTGTAGTAGACGATGCCCCAGGGCATGGGAGCGACCCTATGGGGCAGCCCGGATGGCGAGCGAGCGCTCTATGCCGCCTTGCGGCGAGATGGCGTGTGGCGCGGGACGATCTGGACCTCGGCGTTCAGGGCCTCGGCCATCGCGACGATCGTTCGCATCTCCGGGTTGCCCGGTGCGGTGAGGGTGCGTCGGATGCTTGCGGGGTTCTTGCCGATCTGGCGTGCAAGCTCTGCCTTGCTCATTCCGCGCGTCTCGCGCAGGCCATCGAGCGCACCCACGAGCGCGTCTATCGCCTGGATCTCTCGCCGCTCGCGCTCGAACTGTGTCCGGAACTCCGGGTCGGCGAGCTGGTCGGCGAGGAAGCGATCGTGAAAGCCGGTGTCCGACACGCATCGAGCGTAGCACAAGCGTTACGCAGTTGGTAGGCGGGTTCTTGAGGGTGCATGGTCTGCGGTAGAGGCCTCGTATTGGAGTGGACCCGGTTTCGTGGACAGTTTGATCTGCCCCGGTTTTCTCGGAGTCGGCGGTCTGGAATCAGGCGGCGGTCATGTTGAAGGGTCCATCTTGGTCGGCGATGCGGAACGGGCCGCGAGGCGGCCCCGGGCGAGCCCGCCGAGCAGGCGCTCTCGCACGTTCGCGACGATCTCGTGTGACCAGCAATCGAGCCAGAGGCGTTCCTTGTTGTCTATGGGGGGTTGACAAGTGGGGTATGTTGATCTCAGGATTGACCAAACAGGTGGGAGGGCTGTCTGTGGGAGCTGTTGCATCGAGGCGCTGGATGCGGGGGGCCTCAACGCCCCTACGCGGCGCGCTGCTTGGACTGGTGCTCGAGCGCCCGGGCCACGGCGGCGATCTTGCCAACCGGCTGCGGGTTCGGCTCGGCGAGACCTGGCGGATCGACGGCAACGATGTCTACCGACTGCTGGAAGGGCTGGAGGGCGAAGGCCTGGTAGGTGCACGCGAAGAGCCGATCAAGGGCCGACGCCGCGGCACCCGCGTGGTCTACCACCCGACCGAGCTCACCTCCGCCGCCGTGGCCGACTGGATGCAGACGATGCTGCCGCGCGAGCCGGCGCGGCGTGGCATCGAGGCCAAGCTGGCAGTCGCGCGCGCGCAGGACGTGCCAAGCCTGCGCCACGTGTTGCGGCAATATGAGCGTGAATGCCTCGAGCTCGCCCAGATGATCCCGGCCGCCGCAGGCAAGCCGAGTTCCTGGAACGCGCTGCTGCTCGAATGCACGCGCGACGGCGTCCAGCGGATCCTGCAGGCAGAGCTCGACTGGGTCAGCCGCACGATCATGCGGATCCAAGAGCATGAGGCCCTCGCGGGCCACTAGCGCCGCCGCCTGGCCGCTGCTCTCCTTCTCGAAGGTGGCGGTCCACTGCGCCGACGGCGGCCGCACGCTCACGCTGCTGCAGGACGTCAGCTTCGAGCTGGCGCAAGGGGAGAGCGCCGGCCTCTATGGCGCTGCGCGCGCGGGCAAGTCCACGCTTCTGCGTCTGGCTTGCGGCATCGAGCCGGTTCGCGAGGGACAGGTGCGCTTCGACGGCGAGGACCTCCGCCGGCCCGCGCGCGCGCGGCGCTCATCGCTGCTGCGCGACCGGATTGCGCTGGTGGCGGCGCAGAGCTGGCAGCCGACGCCTGGAGAGAGCGCGCTCGACTGTGTCGCCGTCGCGCTCGGCAGCAGCGGGATCTCGCTGCGCGACGGCCGCCGCCGGGCGCTGGCTGCACTGGAGCGGGTGGGGGCCGCGGCCTGCGCGCAGGAGCCCGCGGCAGAGCCTGTCCCTGCGTCAGCGCGCGCTGACTTCGCTCGCGCGCGCGCTCGTGCGCGAGCCCGCGCTGCTGCTGGTCGATGAGCCGGCGCCGCTGCCGAGCATCTCCGAGCGCGAGCAGCTCTGTGCGCTGCTTCGAGAGATCGCGGCCGAGCGCGGCATGGCGATGCTGATCGCCTCGCAGGACATGTCGGCGCTGCAGGGCCTGGACATCCTGATGTCGATCTCCGCGGGGCGGCTGTGCTCGACCGCGCAGCGCGCCGACGTGGTGAGCCTGACGCCGCGGCGCATCGCCGCAGGCAAGTGCTCGTGAGCGCCGCCGCGCTCGAGCTCGACGGTCTCGTGAAGCACTATCGAAGCGCAGGCGAGACGGTCAGAGCCGTTAACGATGTCTGTCTGCGGATCGCGCCGGGCGAGCTCGTCGCGCTGTACGGCCCAAGCGGCTCCGGCAAGAGCACGCTGCTAATGCTTGCCGCCGCCCTGCTTGCGCCTGAAGCCGGGCGCGTGCTCTTCGCCGGGCGCGAGGTCAGCGCGCTCTCGCCGGCGCAGGCCGCCGCCTACCGCTGCCGCGATGTCGGCCTGATCTCGCAGGAGCTGCATCTCATGCCCGGCGCGAGCGCGCTCGACAACGCCCTGATCAAGCTGCCGCTGCTCGGGCTGACGCTGAAGCAGTCGCGCGAGCGCGCGCGGCCGTGGCTGGACCGCGTCGGGCTGGCGCAGCGGGCGAGCCATCGCCCCGAGGAGCTTCTCGATGGGCGAGCGCCAGCGCGTTTGCATCGCAAGGGCGCTGGCGTCCGAGCCGCGGCTGCTGCTGGCCGACGAGCCGACAGGCAGCCTCGACTCGGTGCGCACCCGCGAGATCCTCACACTGCTGCGCGAGGTCTGCCGCGAGCGGGCGATGCCGGCGCTGCTGGTCACTCACGACCGGCAGGCGATCTCCTTCGTGGACAGAGCGCTCACGCTGCGCGACGGGCGCCTTGGCGAGCACGAGCCCGGCGGGGAGCCGCTGCCGCAGGCGGTGGGTCCGCGCGGATGAGCCGCGGCCCGCTGAACCCGAGCCTCTTCGGCGTGCGCCTGAGTATGCTGCTCTACCTGCTGCGCCGCCGGCTGCGCGCCAACCCCGCCGCCGAGTTGCTCGCGGGCTTCGGCGTCGCGGTTGGCGTCGCGCTCGTCTTCGGAGTGCTGCTGGCCAACGCGAGCCTTACGAGCTCGGCCGAAAAGCTCGTAGACGGGCTCGCCGGCGGCGCGCGCTACGAGCTCACTTCCGCCTCGCCCCAGGGCTTTCCCCAGTCGCTTGCGCAACGCGCCGGCTCGCTTGCGGGCGTCGAAGTCGCGGCGCCGGTGCTGCGGCGCAATGTGACGCTGCTCGGCCCCCACGGCGCTCAGGCCGTCCAGCTGATCGGCCTTAGCCCCAGCGTCGAAGACCTCGGCGGCGCCGCCACTCAGGAACTGGTCGCCGGCGCGCAGCTGCTCAAAGGCGGCCTCGGACTGCCATCCGGCGTGGCGGAGACGCTGGGGGTCCGCCGCAACTCGATCGTGACGTTGCAGAGTGAGGGCCAGGCACGGCGCGTGCGCGTGCGCGTAGTGCTCGGCGGCTCGCTGGCGGCGCTGGCGGCGAGCCCCGCGGCCGTCGCCGTGCTGCCTGTGGCCCAGAGCCTCAGCGGCAGCGCCGGCCTGGTCAGCGAGGTGCTGATCAAGCCGCTGCCGGGGCAGGCGAGCGCGGTCGGGCGGCAGCTGCGCGCCCTCGCCGGCGCGAAGTTGCAGGTGCGCCCGGCCAACGCCGAACTGCGGCTGCTGAGCGTTGCGACCGCGCCCAACAGGCAGTCGACCTCCCTGTTCACGGCGATCGCGGTGATGATCGGCTTCCTGCTGGCGCTGAACGCGATGCTGCTGACGGTGCCGGAGCGCCGGCGCTTCATCGCCGAGCTGCGGCTGCAGGGCTACGCGCCGCGGCAGATCGCGATGCTGCTGATCTTCCAGGCGCTGGTCCTCGGCCTGCTCGCCTCGCTGGCGGGCATTGCCTTCGGCGATCTGCTCTCACGGCTGCTCTTCCAGCACGTGCCCGACTTCCTCACGGCCGCATTCCCGATCGGCGCCGAAGAGGCGGTGCGGCCGCTGGGCGTTCTGGCGGCGCTCGCCTGCGGGATGCTGGCCGCGGGCATCGCTTCGCTGCTGCCGCTGGTCGAGCCGCGCGCGCGGGGGGGCCGGGACCGGACGCCCGGCGGCGAGCGGGCGCGCAGCGAGATCGTGGCCGCCCGCACGGTCGTGGCGCTTGGGCTCGCAAGCGTTGTCCTGATCGCGTTTGCGCTCGCGCTCGCGCTGCTGTGGCCGCCGCTCACGATCCTGAGCGGCGTCGCGCTTGCGCTCGCGGTCGTCTGCCTGGCGCCCATCTCGCTCACCGTGGTGGTGCGCCTGCTGCCGGCGGCGTTGCAGCGGGTGCGCTCGGCGGCGCTGATCGTCGCGCTGCAGGAGCTGCGCGCAGTGAGCGTGCGGGCGGTCGCACTGACAGCGATCGTTGCGCTCGCGGTCTATGGCGGGGTGGCGATCGGCGGCGCCCGCGAAGACCTGCTGCGCGGGATCGCGCAGGCGACGAGCCAGTACTTCGGGACAGCGAACGTGTGGGTCACCTCCGGCCGGGATGTCTTCAACATGAATGCCTTTCCCGCGGCCGGGCCCGCGGCGAGGCTCTCGCGCCTGAGCGGCGTAGCCTCCGTGCGCGTCTATCGCGGCGGCCTGCTCGATGTGGGCGACCGGCGGATGTGGGTACGCGCGCGGCCGAGCACCGACGGCTCGATGCTCGAACCGAGCCAGCTGCTTCACGGCGATCGCGCCCGCGCCGAAGCGGCGATTCGCAGCGGCGCCGGGGCGGCCGTCTCCTCCTCCTATGCCTCCGAAGCGCACCTGCGCCTCGGCAACCGCCTCATGCTGCCGACTCCGGCCGGTCCCAGGGCGCTGGCGCTGGTGGCGATCACGACCAATTCCGGCTGGCCGCCGGGCACGATCACGATCGACGCCGCCGACTACGCGCGCTGGTGGGGCGCCTCTCAGGCGGCGGCGCTGGAGGTGAGCCTGAAGCCGGGTCGCAGCGCCGCCGCCGGCAGCAGCGCGGTGCAGGCGGCGCTGGATCGCCCCTATCCCGGCTTGCTGGCACGCACCGCCGCCCAGCGCTCCGCAGAGAGCGCGGCGAGCGCGAGAGAGGGCCTTCGCACGCTGCAGGAGATCTCAACGCTGCTGCTGCTCGCCGCCGCGCTCGCGGTCGCCTCGGCGCTGGCCGCAAGCATCTGGCAGCGTCGCAGGCGCCTGGCGGCGCTGAAGGTGCAGGGCTACGGCAGCCGCCAGCTGTGGGGCGCGATCCTGGTCGAGAGCGGCGTCACCGTCGCCACCGGCTCGCTGCTCGGCGCCGCGCTCGGCATCGGCGGTCACGCGCTTGCGAGCCGCTTTCTCGCCCTGAGCACCGGCTTCCCGGCGCCGTTCGCGCTCGGCCCCGTGCAGGTGCTGCTCACGGTCGCGGCGTTCTGTGCGATCGCCCTGAGCGTGATTGCGCTCCCCGGCTTCGCGGCGGCGGGCGTGTCACCGCGCGCGGCGCTGCAGGAGTAGGCGTTCGCAGCGCTGATTCGCCGCCGTGCCGGCGGCCCGGGAGCTCGACGCGCTCGCGCCGACTCCTGCAGATGGGGAACCGAACAGGTGAGGCAGGCGCATGAACACGGCTCCGTATCGCCACGTGCCGACTCCAACCTCTTTCATACCGCCCCACATCCCGGCTTCAGACTTGCCTGGCCGATCATCGGCGCATGGCACGAATACTTCTCAACGAGTCCCACGAGGACGTCAGGCGTCTGTTGGAGCGGATGATCGCGCGTCTGGGGCACGAGGCGGTCACGATCGAGGTGCTCGATCCTGCGCAGCTGCAGGGCGCGGGCGCTCTCGTGGTGGAGCCCACGGCGACCGCGGGCGCGCTGGTGGCGCTCGGCGCGAGCCTTGCCGATCCGGCGCTGCCGATCGTCTGCGCGAGCGTCGCGCCGCCGCCGGCGGAGCTGGTCGAGATGGGCGTCGTCTTCGCCGCCACGTTGATGAAGCCGTTCACGACGCAGCAGCTGGGGGATGCGATAGCTGTGGCGCTGAGCGAGCATTGCGGTCGGCGAGACTGCGCCGCGTGACCGGCTGGAGCGGCATTGCGGCTCACAAGCCGACGCGGGGACTCAAACCCCGGACCCCCTCCTTACCATGGAAGAGGTCCCATGCACATGTTTTGCCTGGAAAACCGCACTTTCGTCGCCTGTCGCTTTTCCTCCGTAAGATGCAGTTGAGCGGGTTTGCGCAGGATTGACCAGCTTTCGCTTGCCGTTCGCAGCGAGGGGCCGCTTCAAGCGTCGGGCGGCCCAGGTCGATAAGCGCCTCATGGAGGCTGCTGGCCATCAATCGACCAAGCCAATGAAGGGGAGCTGTGGCTTGTGCCGCCTTCTACTGCCGGAGCAAGACCTCATCCTGGCGAAGTCCTACGGCGCTCGGCTCCCGTTCAACGAGTCGCTTGAAGAGATACGTCTCCTCTGCCCGGAGTGCAGCCGGACGAAGGCTTCTCATTGCTCGGAGTGCAAGGGAGCGTTCCTCGTTGAGGAGTGTGGCCAGCGGGACACAAAGTACGAGCGAGCGATAGACGACCTAGAAAATGGCGAAGAGACTGAGCCTCTAGCTTGCCCGTCTTGCGATCCAGGAGGCGACTGGGGCTACTTAGATGACCAAGAAGAAGATGACCTGGAATAGATGGCCCTAGCAATTGCGGGTTTGCCCGGCGTGCGCACAAGTACGCTCAGAATATGAGCACAAGGCGTACGGCTGCTACTGCGCAGAACTCACCACTCACTCGGCTTGGACTGAGACTTGGTGACGCTCCAAGAAACAGCCTGATATTCGTAGTCGCGGTTGGCTTTGCTGTCGTTCTGTGGGTCGCCGCCGAGTGGGGCGCAACAGCAGAGCTGATTGGCTTCGGTGTGTTAACGGTTCTATTGTTTCTCGACCTCGCTCTCATCCTCCTCAGCGACTTTGCGGCGTCTGACGCGGGAGATACTGTAGAGGCTGATTAGAGTTACGCCCATCACGCCGAGAGTGACCCACAAGATCGTATAGCCACTGTAGCTGTTGGCGACCAACGTACCTGCGGCGCCCAAGAAAGTCACCGCTGTGCCAAAGCTGACAACGAGTGTTCCAACAGCGTTAGCTGTTTCATCGAGCTTTGCTTGTTTATAGCTGGTGGAAAAGCTGGCCGAGAGAATAAGAGCGCCGATTAGAGTCAGCGCGCCACCAGCCAAGGCAAACGTAGGAGCGGCCGAGGCGGCGATCACGAGCATTCCTATCGTTTCGTTGAACCTCCATGTACTCCTCCCCGCACACCGGGTGGCTCCGGAGTGGTCCGCGGCGACGAGCGGTGGTCATAGTGTCCGGCGTACGAGACCCGACAGCTTCGTCGCTACCAGTGCGCTGGGTAGCTCGGTTCTTTACGTCCCGGTTCGTACTTGAGCCCGTATTTCTTGCTACACGAGCTTGAATGCTGGCACCTTTCGATGCCCTCAGTACATTCGGCGTTCCCCGCTTCGCCTTCCGAGCAGATTTTGTTGAGGTTCGCTTCAACCTTCGCTTCCTTAGCTTCCTGTTCGGCGTGTTCATGCGCCTTTGTTTCCGCGAGCGTCGCCTTTTCTTGGGCGAACCTTTCGGCGCTGTAGCCGACGGGCCGGGGCAAGGTCTGTGCTTCGCTTGCTGAGGGCTGGCATTCTGAGCACTCCGCGGCGCTCGGTTTAGCTTCGTCGTGGTGTTCCTTTTCGTCTTCCAGGGCTTCCGCGTAGTCTTTGCCGTGCAAGGCGCCGGCGGGCAAGTTGATTATCTGGGCGCCAACGCTCGCGCTCAGGGTCCCACCGCTGACTCCATTGACCGTCACGACCGAGACCGCACTGACGTTGGCCTGCGTCGTGGCCCATTGTTCGGCGTTAGATGCTCCTTCAGGATGGATGCTATTCGCTTGTAGCCACGAGCCGCCCTGTTGCTGGACGAAGACCGATTCCACCGTTGAGAGGATGAATCCCCGGCGCGGGCCAAAGACGCCGACGATGCAGGCACCCGGAGAAACCGCGATGTCGGCGGTTTTGGCGGTGAGGCCGGTACCGGCCTGCTCGATGTAGGTTGTTTCTTCGCCGGTATAGACGGCAACAGCAGCGGCATGAGAGCGGTAGGCGCTTTCAGCGACAGCCGCGAGCTTCGCAGGGCCAGCGGTTTCGTTCCACGCTGCTAGACAGCGAGGCAGCGCTGCGCGTAGTTGAGCTGGCGTTATGACGACGGTCCTTTCCACTTCGCACGCGAGGCCGGTCCCCGTCCCTTTGAGGTGTTCGCGTTTGGCCGCAGCACACGTGGTGGCGGCGAGGTGCAGACACGAAGCAGGCTCCCGCGCGCCAACCGGAGCCTGGGCGGAGCACGCTTCCCAGGTGCTCACCGCCGCTTTGTAGGACTCGGGTGCCGCGCCCCCGCAACCGACCACGCCTCCGAGCAGGGCCAGCACCAACGCGAACGTCGCAAACCGCCTCATGCCTTCCTTGTCGGCTACGGCTACCGGCAACTTGAGGACTGCGCGCCCGACCTTATAGCCTCACGTTGCAAGTCGCCCGCGACGCTTCCGCGTATTCCCACTGCGAGCCAAGGAAGTGCTGAAACGTAAGGTTCCCACACAGGCCGGAGCCTTCGGCAGCACTCACTTCCAAGATCGCGCGGTATTTTTCCGCTTGCGTCACGTTGTACGGTTCGCTGCAACTTTCCCAGGGTTCATTGGAACATGGGAATGAGCGGGTCTGCTGGGTGACATACGTGAGTTCGCCCTTCTCTTCGCAGTTGATGTAGCCCGAGCCCGAGCTAGTCGATCCCGTCGCGCATTCGGGTGCGGTTTGGACCCATCTCCCCTGTTCGTCGCGGCGTTTGGAGCCCCAGACGGCGAAGGTCGGCGCTGCTTCCCTGGCGAGCACTTCGCTCGACTGCGCCACAGAGATGTGCGCAAGCAGCCAGGAGAGGCTTCCAGCCGGTGCCTGTTTAGGGGCGGCATGGTGTGCGGCATGATGGACACACCAGACTTGCTGGACGCGGCGACCCCGCACTCTCACGGTAGTCGTGTGGCGAACGTAGCTGCGCCGACAGTGTTCGCGCGTGGGGTGGCTCAGGCGGTACTGACTCGCCGCCGCCACTCCGCTCGCGAGGAAGAGCGTTGCGAAGAACACGACGATGAGGATTAGGCGTTTCATGAAGCGAGCGGTGCAGCGATCCACGTCGTTCGTTCCCTCAGACGCTAGAGATCATATTTGCAGGGCTCCAGATGCCCCTTCTGAAGCTTGCAGCGTTTGCCTTGCCACGTCTTCGGGCACGGCTCTGGATCGGCGGACTCTTGGGTGTCCGGCATAAGGCGCATATCGGCTTGTCAACGGCGGGGCTTTAGCACCAAACCGACGGCGTAGCCGCGCGTCGTGCGGGATCTCGTTAGAGGCCAGTGCCCTTGACCTGGCTTCGCCGCCTCGCGTGGTCGGCACCACAAAACTCGATGCGCGGACGGGACCTCACCATCGGCGGCCCCGCGAGCAGTCTGACGGCGCTCCCAAACAACCGCAGACGGCCATCGGGCGGGCTTGCAGACGGTTTCTAGGCGGCTGCGCCGCCATGCAAAGTTGACCGACGCCTCAAATATGCTGCGACTATGAGAACTCCACGCAGCATCGCGAAGCTGTTTGAGTGGGCTCGACGCCGAGAAGCCGAAGAGGCTCGGACTAGAGAACTAGATCCATCGGCCATCACGCCGCCGGGCGGTCCGGGACCGCCGCGAGCTTCTCAGTCCGCTGAGCCGAGCGACCAGGAGCCCACCCAGCCAAGCGGCACAGAGTCGTGATGTACGAGGCCGAGCTAAGGGTTGAATGTCCTAAGTGCGGCGCTAAACCCGGATCGGCGTGCATACGGATTGCTCCGCGTCATGAGCGACCCTCTAGTCTCACTAGGCCGCATGGAGAGCGGCGCCAACTGGCGCTACAGGAAGAGGTCCAGCGTCGAGTAGAAGCCAGCTCTCTTCCTACGAGCCATCCATAGACGCAGACACATAGATCCGTAGCTGAGACGACAGGCGTCGAAGGCGTGCTCCTCTACGCGAAAGACGCCCCGGAAGACGATGCGACCGGCACGCTTGGTGGGTGGCCCACCCTCCCAGCAAATATGATGGCCTTGACGCAAGCCGCGAGCTTGAGCAGGAGGTCGCGGCAGACCTAGAGGCTGCCTTTGGCCCGCGAGGTTGCGAGGTCATCCACCACGGCACCAAGACCTCTGCCGCTCGCGGAGGTCGCGCCGACATTGAGCTTCGCGATCCCGCGAGCAAGTGCCTAATCCTCGTCGAGGTCACGAAGGAAACGGGACACGCCGCTGGGCGTGAGTTCCCAGCGGTAACTGCTCACTTAGAAGGTCTTTCAAAATGGAGGGGTTGGGCTGTGGGTCTTGAATCTTTGGGGTGTGTCCCCGAGGATTGGAGGTCGTGGAGGTGCCTTCCAGGTTCGAGATCAGTGATGAGTTGTGGGTGGAGGTCGAGCCGTTGATCCCGCCGCGAGTTCGTCGTCGTCGCAACCCAGGGCGTAAGGCGATCGATGATCGTCTGGTGCTCAACGGGATCTTGCATGTGCTGCACACGGGCATCGCCTGGGAGGATCTTCCGCGCGAGTACGGCTATGGCTCCGGGGTGACGTGTTGGCGAAGATTGCGGACGTGGCAGAAGGCCGGTGTGTGGGATGCGCTGCACCAAAAGCTGCTGGTGAAGCTGAACGCCGCGGGGAAGATCGACTGGTCCCGCGCGGCGGTTGACGCCAGCCATATTCGTGCTCTTTTGGGGGGCTCCTGACGGGGCCATCCCCGGTAGATCGTGCCCGCACGGGCTCAAAGCACCATCTGCTGGTCGACGCGAGCGGCATCCCGCTTGCGGTCGCTCTGACCGGCGGGCACCGCCACGATGTCACTCAGTTGCTGCCACTGATCGAGGATCTGCATTCAAGGCCGGTCGCTGGCAAGCGCGGCCGGCCACGCCAGAAACCCGATCGTGTTCTCGCTGATCGTGGCTATGACTTCGACAAGCACCGCCGGCTCCTGCGGGCTCTCGGGATCACTCCCGTGATCGCCCGCCGTGGCACTGCCAACGGCTCCGGCCTCGGACGCGAGCGCTGGGTCGTCGAGCGCGGCTTCGCACACCTACACAACTTCCGCCGCCTCAGAATCCGCTACGAGCGCGACCCCGACATGCACACCGCGTTCCTCACACTCGCCTGCTCAATCCTCTGCTGGCGACGCCTACAACCATTTTGAAAGACCTTCTTAGAGGATGCCATCAAGCGTGGTGGCTACGAGGACTACTGGCTGCTGTACGTCTCCCCTAAGACATCACCACGGATGCGGCTCCAATTCAACGATCTCTACAACGCGAGCAGAGAGAGAGAGAGAGAGAGACGGGTCTCCCGGGGCGGGTCTTCGCTATCGACTTCGCCACCTTGGAGCTTGTACTCACACGCCTGAGGCAGACCCCGCCACCAACGTACCCATCAAGCCGGCTTGGCGATGCGTTTGCTCGCTGGCGCGAGGCCACAGACGATCTCAAGGCCCGTCAGTTGCTAGTCGGAGAGCTGCTGGCTGAGGACACCAACCTCATTGGCGACATATCCGAGGAGATCCAGCACGCAGCGGCAGAGCGTGAGGCGAAGCTAAAGAAGGACTTGGAGCGCATCGAGAACAAGCTGCGCAGCGTCGGAGTCACCGGGACTGCGGCCAACGACACCCTCGTCTATCTAGCCTTCTTGAGGCTCTATGAGGAGAGGCGCGAGCGCGAGCAGCGCGAGGACAACCGCTTCACCGCCGAGGGTTTCACTGCCTGGGTCGAGAACGTGGAGAAGGCCACCCCCAACGAGGCCAAGAAGTATCGGGGACGAATGGTGGAGATGCTGCTCCGCCAAGTGGCGTCCGATCCAGAGCTGGTCGCTACCGGCCTCTTGCAGGGCACGGGCGATGACCAGGATCATCTGCACGGAAACGTCAATGACCAGTTTATCGAGGAGCACATCTTTCCGGTCTTTGACGAGTTCGATTTCCACAACGCTCGCCTGGACGTGCTCGGCGCTGTCTTTGAGACGCTGGCCAGGCGAGCCGAGAAGGATGTCCGCATCGGCCAGTTCTTCACACCGAGCTCGGCTGTCGAATTCAGCGCAGACCTGGTGCGGATGCGCTCATCAGACGTACTTCTTGATCCTTGCGTTGGGACGGGCCGTTACACAATTGTCGGCATGCAGAGGATGCTCGACCTGGCCACGACGAACGAGGAGCGTGATGCCATCAAAAGCGCCCAAGTGCTGGGCTCCGACCTCGATGGATGGGTTTCAACCATCGCCCGCATGAACATGTTTATTCATGGTGACGGCAAGAGCAACATCATCGAGCAGAACGGCCTCGTTCTCGGCGACCGCCATGTCTTTAGCCAGTATGAGGACGGCATCAACGAGCAGATCAGCGTGGTGCTCACCAATCCCCCGTTGGGTGACACCAGCTACGTCGCCGCCGCGTCACGCTGGCGAGAGCTTGGCGAGGAGGACGAGGAGGACGGGGAGTTCCTCAGCGACCTC
This sequence comes from uncultured Actinomycetota bacterium, assembly GCA_963725915.1. Lineage (GTDB taxonomy): Bacteria > Actinomycetota > Thermoleophilia > Solirubrobacterales > Solirubrobacteraceae > Palsa-744. The sequence goes on from CAVSAL010000002.1 coordinate 283,025, forward strand.
GGGGTGGTGCCGATCAGTATCAAGGAAGAGCAGCGAGTGGAGACGCTCCGGCAGCGGATCAAGGAGAAGAAGGCGGCGCTCAAGGAGTGTGCTGATCCCAAGCAGCGGAAGCGCCTGCAGGACAGCCTGAACAAGGCCACTGCCGATCTCGCAGAGGCACAAGGGAAGCTCACAGCAGGCGAAAGAACCTATGTCTGGAAAGGCGTCGAGATGAAGGGCGGAGCACTCTTTCTCGGCGCCATCGCCAACTACCTCGTCAAGGAGCGCATACCCGGCGAGTTACCGGAATGGCGGGGAGGCAGATGCGCTCTGGTCGTGGATGACGGGATACTCAACACCCCCGACTATGCCCACGTCAGGGCCTTCATCCGCAGCCACTTCTTCGTCAAGGCCGTCGTCAGCTTAGGTCGGAGCGCCTTCAAGTACCTGGCCCACACCGATGCCAAGACGTCGATCCTCTACCTGATTAAGAAGGGGAGCCCGGAATGGAAGCAGGACGAACCTGTCCTCTACGCACATGCCGAACGGGTCGGCTACAGCAACACGGGCAAGTGGATAGGGGATGACCTGCCCGAGATCCTGAACGCGCATCGGCGCTTGGAAGAACTTGTGCGAGGGGCTTATGTAAGCGGACGGCTAAATAAAGACAAGCTCGCGGGCGCTCTAGCCGGCTTCGACTCGCCGGAATGGGACTGGCTCGTTGCGCCATTGCCCGATCTCGGCGACCAAGATGACGAGCAGGACGGCGAGCCAAGCAAGGTGCCCGACGGCCAGCGCCTCGACTATGGCGTCGCGCGCTACAGAAAGATGCGAGCCGAGATCCGTGCATCTTCACCGCTGACGCTAGGTGATGTGCTAGAGGCTCGCATCCCCACATCGCCGGCCCTCGCCCCGGCCTACGACTTCGCCACTTTAGAGAGAGGGCAGGGCGTCGTCCGCAGGAAGGGGCACGAACCAACGCAATACGCGCCAAAGAACCTATGGCAGGTGGAAGAAGGCGACATCGTGGTCTCTGGCATAGACGTGGTGAATGGCTCCATAGCCATCGCTGGGCCAGAGGCGGATGGGCTCGTCTTGAGCAAGGAGTTCTATCCCTACCGCGTGAAGCAGGACTCGCCGGTGCCGCCAGAGTTCATCACCGCGCTGCTCAGATCGTCATCTGCTCGCAAGCTCATCGCTGGCATGGTGAGCGGCACTTCCATGCGGACGCGCCTGGAGAACGCCGAGCAGCTCTTGCGCCTGCCCCTTCCGAGCCTGCCGACACCCTCGCGGATGGAGGCGATTGCCGCCAAGCGCAGGAAATGGACACAGCTTCAGCTTGAGGCCGCCGATGCAGACGAGTCAATCAAGAAGAGCGCTGAGAGGCCTTGGCAATAGTCAGGGGAGCCTACGCCTGAGGAAGAGACTAGGGCCGCAGCGACATTTGCCCCGCCCTGTCCGTCACAGCGCGGCGCGGCGTCTTTGGTCTCCCGCAATTCGCTCTCAGCCAATCGCGGATGGAGGAGGCATAGGCAGCTTCATTAGCTCTGCCGTTTTGCTGCAGGAGCAGAAGCAGAAGCCCACGATTCATACGCTCGCGGTTAGTAAAGAGGCCAGCGCGCCAGGAGAGCTTCGTCCGCATCCAGTCGAGCGTCTGATCGAGCGCACCTGTGGAAACTGGGTCGGCTTTGCTCGGCCAGGAGGAGCGACCTTCGAGCTGGCGCAAGACAATCGGCTCGATGCGTTCCACGTGCCGCCGCAGTCTCTTCCTCTTCGCTCCGATCCATGCGCTTTTCAGTGCTTCCCAGCCGGTGAGCGAGTCCAAGGCCCGTTCGATGGCGTCATAGGCCGGCGTTCCTGGCACGTTGAGGCCCTCGGTCTTTAGATGCTCGTGAAGGCGGTTCTTGAGGTGGTAGTCGCAATAGTGGATCGTCGTGTTCGGGAAGACAGCGCCAATGGCTTTCGTGATTTGCGTCGCTTGGTCGCAGACGATGCGACGTGGTTCTCCTTCAAGGCTCCTGAGGAACCGTTCCCAATCTCCCCTCGCCTGAGCAGGTTGCGACGGGATGGCTTCAAGGCGCCAGAGGCGCATGGCGCCTCCTCCTCTCTCACCGGCATTCTCGTCATATCCCATCGCGGCTAGGATCGTGAAAGCGGGTGCTCCGCGGGGGACGCCGGTATTCAGGCGGAAGGGAAGCTCGTCGAGCAGGATGGAGCCGGTCTTCGGCCAGGCAAAGTCTCGATGAGTCTCATAGAGAACCGGCGCAAAAACCTCTATCCAATCTCCTACCAGTTGACCGTGATGAGTGCGACGCACCTTGCCGCTCCGGGTAGTGGGCCAGCGCCCGGCGCGTTCGCGGGCGTAGGTCGCTGCCTCTCTGTAGGAGGCTCCTTGGCCAACCCGGATGAGAGCTGCGGCAACCTCGCGGATAGAGAAGGCGTACTCGCGTGCTGACTGCGGCCCCTCGTGATGCGCGAAGCCGCGCTCACACTCCTCACAGAAGCCGGAGTGCGTTGTCTGGCGCGGGAGCGCTTCTGAGAACTCGTGAGGCTTGTCGCCGTTCGTGGGGACGCACTTCCAGCGCACCCTTCTGTGGCCCTCCTTGCCGTGGTAGCCGTAGCGCCGCACGTTCGAGTGCTTGTGCTCCGCACGTGGGCATTCCGGGCGATATCCAGCGAGCTTGAGACCAGCCATAACGGACCTCCTTGTCCGAGTCTCGGCCTTACAAAGGCTCATCTTGAGCTTAGGTCACGCTAGGGAAGCGCACGGACGGCATCTACGTTGGCCGCCGGAAGCGAAAGCTGGTCAATCCTGCGCAAACCCGCTCAACTGCATCTTACGGAGGAAAAGCGACAGGCGACTTTCGTAGCGTCGAGCATGTCCTCTGTCGAGAGCCGTAGCCGCTGCATAACCAGCACTTTCTCCGGCGGCTTGGCCGGATGACCACGGAGGAGCCCATCTAGCGGCCTGTCGAGGTTCGTCTGTGCCAATTTTGCTCGCCTGCGCTCGCGTGCCCGCAAACGGGGGCCGCAGCGATGGCTAAACCGTGGCCCAAGCGCTCGAAGTGGCCATATGTCGCCAAGAGCGGGCGCAAGTCCTACGGGGTCGGCTTCTACGACCATCAGATGCGCGAAACGACGCGCATGTTCCCGACAGTCCGCCACGCGCGCGCGTGGATGGACGACTACATCACCGCCGAGCGTCGCGGCCGGGACAGTCTGCGGCGCTTCCTGCTTGACCTCGACGCGAAGGAGGCCAATCAGGCTGAAGAGTCGAGGAGCCTCGGGGAGGTGTTGGAGCTCTACCTCGCGGTCAACGCTCACCCGCGCAACGAGGGCGGGCTTGCGCCGTCCACCTATGAACGCTACGAGTGGACGATCGGCCGTCATCTGTTGGAAAGGCCGCGACGCGGCCCTCGGGGCGGTATGGTGGCGCCGCCGCGCTATGCGGTGGCTGTCGCCTCTCTGCCTGTGGTGCGCTTCAATACGCCGCAGGCGCCGCGGGCGTGGCGTGAGGACATGCTGCTTGCGGGTGTGTCCAAGCCGACGCGGGATCAGGCGTGGAGCGTGCTCTCGGCAGCTTTGAGCTGGGCCGCCTCGTCTTATCTCGTGCCCGAGATCCAGACCAACGGGTGTGGCCTGGCCAATGAGCCGCGCGTCAACCGGCGGCGCTCGATGCGAGCCGGGGGCACCGGCTACGCTCCCGCGCGACGTCGTCGCGGACTGGGGGTAGCGAGCTGGGCGCTCTCACCACAGGCCGTGGAGGCGATCCGCGCCCAGATGCTCCTGCGGGTCAATGCTCGGCGCGAGATCCTGGCGCACCGGGACGCGATGGTCGTGAGCTTGCAGTACGGGCTCGGCGCGCGAAACCAGGAGGTCTGGGGGCTACGCTGGGCATCGCTAGCCGGCGAGTTCGCGTGGGTGATGGAGGTGCTCTCCTGCGGGCAGCTCACTGAATGGGGCAAGACCGAGCACAGCACGCAGCGGCGCACCGCCCTACCAGACGTCCTACGCGAGGACCTGGCCGAGTGGCGAGCAGCCCTGCAACACACGGGCCATCCGGCTCGTGAGTTTGACTTCATCATTCCCGGCGATCTCAACGGTCCTAGACACGGCGCCATTGATCCTCGTACGGGCGCTTGTCACTTCAGCGAGAACCAGGCGCGCTCCTGGGGCGCGAGATTCTTCACGCCAGCCGTGGAGAAGGTCGCCCAGCGCCCCGAGTTCTCCCCGATCCTTGGTGCCACGCCCTACTCGCTGCGCCGCGGCGGCATCTCACTACGCCTACGCGCCGAGGACCCACAAACTGTGGCCGGCGAGTGCGGGACGAGCCTGAAGATGCTCAGCGACCACTACGCTTTCGCGATCGAGGACCTACGACGGCACGGACCACGACCCGCCGACGTCGAGTGGCGCGCCGCACGCACCGCTCTGACAGCGAGCAACTTGCATGAGCAAGCCCCGCGTCCAGCGACAAACCACGGAGGTGCAGAGCGTGAGCGGAGATCCATCTTTGCGTGGTTCTCTGCTCACAGGCGAGCCATTCGGGCGGCATAGCAACAGCTCGTTGACCTCTTGCGAACGATCGACGGAGCGTCTACGGACCTGTACGGACCTATCCGATTGTCAACATAGATCGGCGTATAACGTCGGATAAGTTCGATAGCAGGACGAGCCCCATTGGTTCGCGGAGTGCGCCTGATCGAGGATTCTATGCGGTCACCAACCTCGCTCCGCTGTCCTCGAAGGAGCCGCACGAACCGCAAGCGCGCTCGTGTGTGGAGATGTCGGGCGCCCGCGAGCGCAGCCGTTGGTGGTAATCGCGCCGAGACCCGGCGTAGACGTCGGTCATCGTCTGCGCGCCCCGACCGGTCGGGGGTAGCTACGGCCGTGCGCGGGCGGCAGCGAGTTGGCGGGTGACTCCTGTCGTTCGCAGACGGTAGGTGGCCATAGGCTCGCTGACGTTGTATTCCTCGGCGATCGCTTGGCTGTCGAGGCCGCGTCTGGCAGCCTGTAGAAGCAGTGGTCGTGGGAGCAGGAGGCAGCCGGCGAGCCAGTTAGCTTCCTGCTCCTCGTCCGGGTCGCAAGTGAAGAAGCTCAGATCGCCGATCGTCTGCATGGTCTTGATTTCGTGTTCGAGCAGCAGGTGGGCAATCTCGTGTGCGATGTCGCTTTGCGTGCGTCCATCGCTGGCGAGTGGGCTGTACACGATAATGTGGTGCTCGCCGATCGTGAATGTGCATGCGGAGAATGCGCCCGGTTGCAACTGCTCGAGTTCCTCGAGATTCTGTCTGCTGGTGAGCTCCTCCGCGCATCGCACGTCAGCACCGACATGGCGGGCGAGTTCGATCGCGTCGAGGGGATTTGTCGGCTGCTTCCCCATTTCGCCACGGACCTTGGTGGCTAGTCGCTCGGCGTGCGCCTTGAAGCCGCGACGCATTACTCACCGGCCGCGAGCTTGGACCGCATCTCACCGAGGATGTCCGCGAGCAACTTGCCCGCGCGGGGTGTGAACATCTGCGCGGAGCGGAGGTGAACCGAGACCGCTTCTTGGTCGCCCGCGAGCTTCTGGTACATCTCTTCCACTAGCTCGGTGATCTTTCCGGCGGCTGCCTTGGAGAGCCGCTGGTCGGCCTGCAGGTGGCGGGCGATCGCGCGGGGGGTAGATGATTCGCTCTCAAGAAACGCCTCTGCTGGCATTTCGAGCCAGTTGACGATCCTCCGGAAGTTCTTCAGGTCGGGTATATGACCGCGCTCCACGCGGGAGAGGGCGTTGAACGACACTCCGGTCTGGTCGGCCAAGTCGCGCAGGCTCAGGCGCTTTTCGCGGCGGCGTGCCTTGAGGATCGCGGCGAGGTTGGCTGTAGGTTCAGGCATCGGCTGGTGTCGGTGTCTGATACGCCATGTTGTGGTGTTCATCCTGCGTAGCACCTTCTCGCTCTGCTGAAGGTGGACGCTCGCCCTGGGAGTCTGACGTGCGCGGCGGCGGCCAGTCTCCGCCGCCGTGCCATTCGCCAGTTGGGAGCCAGATCTCGTAGAAGAGCAGCCACTCCGAGGCCCACGGCACGATCGAGTCGGCGATTAGCATCGCGCTTGACCATTCCCCTTCCCGGTAAAGGCAGAGGGTCCCGTCGCGGTAGACGTGGGGGAGCGACTCCCCCGGGCGCCTGTCCAGTTGGGGGCGTTGGACACGCACTTGCGGGTACCCTCCGGTGCGGTATCGGATCTGTACGGTGTAGTCGCGGCTGAGGCTGTTTGGCTGTAGGTCGCCCGTCCACAGCAGCTTTCCAGCGCGTAGCTGTAGTTGCGAGCCCGGGGAGCGCTTGCGAAGCGCAAAGGCTTGCTGGGCGAGGCTACGGGTGTCAGCGCGTCGGCGCATCTCCGTGGAAGGTATGACGCGGTATCGGCCGGGTCGTCGTGGGGGCAAGAAGGCCGGTGCTGGCAATGCCAAGGGCTCCCGTGTCGCGGGCTTGCGTGACGGATATGCCGAGGCGCTCGCCGGCGCGTTTGGCTGGCAGCTCTCCCGGAGAAGCACCTCGACGACGTTCGGTCCGCGCGCCCAGCGGAGCACCCCCGCATTGTCCAGGCGGCTTTGCCGGGCGCGCACGCTGGCGGTCGTGCCGAGGCTGAGGACACGGAGCTCCTTCAGCTCGCAGCCGAACATGCTGATGGCCTCCGTGACGCCTACCATCGCCGGGTTATTCGCCCAGACCCCGCCGTCGATCAACCTGGCCTCTTCGCCCGGCAGCCGGAACGTGGGAAAGTAGGTCGGCGCGGCGGCGGTCGCCATCGCCACCGCCCACATCGGGATCTTGTGGTCTCGGCGAAGCCGCGGGTGGTGTGGCGTCTTGAACAAGTGAACGGCGTTCTCCCCGATGTCGTAGGCGGGAATGACCAACGGGATGCGGCTCTGGCCAAGCAACTGCTCTCCAAACGTGTCGCGTAGCGCGCTTTCCAAGGGGGCGGGGCTGTACTTCGCCAAGAGCAGGTGACGAAGCGCCCGGAATCTCAGGGGATCAGCGAAGATGCGGCCCTTCTCGGCCAAGTAGAAGTCGAGGATTTCGACTGGGGCTTAGGCCGGCCCCCAACCCGAGCGCAATGATGCCGCCCGTCGAAGTGCCAACGATCAAGTCGAAGGCTTCGTGCACCGAGCACCCAAGGTCGGCCTCCAGCCCGGCGAGGAGGGCCGCCGTAAAGATGCCTCGGACACCCCCGCCGTCGATCGCAAGGATCTGAAACCGGCTACGAGCGACCAGCTGTGGGCCTTCCTGCTCATCTGCATCTTCGTGACCTATACCCTCCACAGGAACAATTGTACCAGGCACGGTACATTCCGATTGATGCAAACTTGCGAGACTTACATCGACCCAGGCGGCGACTCTGCGCCCGCGGGCTGCGCCAACTCGAACCAGGTGCGCACGCGCGGGGGCAGCAGCTTGGAGTGCTCCGCGACAAAGGCGAGTAGGTCGCTCGTCTCGATGCGGGTCACCGGGCGGGATGGAGAGTTCGTGTAGATGCCGGCAGCCGAGTAGGCGAAAAGCGTTGTCTGCTCACCGGGGGCCGCGGCAGCAAGAGCTTCGAGGTCGACGCCCTGGGCACCGGACTTCACTTGGACGATCGCGGGTGAGTAGGTTTCGCGATGAAGCATCGTCCACTCGTAGGCGGGCGTGTCGGTGCGGCGCGCCTTCGGCAGCGCCAGATAGCCACCGGAGACCTGCATCCACGTGTAGATGAGATCCTCAAGGTCATAAGGCTCAAGTTGCACCAGCACTTCCGCGGGCGAGAACTCTAGGTGTGGAGGTTCGCGGCCATGCAGCTTCTCCCAGATCCAGGCTGTGTAGATACGGGCACCGGTGTTCCACATCCGACTAAAGCTGGTAGAGGTGCCGGAGAAGGCTCGTATGATCGCGCCAGGTACCTCGAGGTCGCCGAGCGGACGCTGGGCCCACTTCGCCTTGCGAACCTGGTGGGTGTCCGTTTCCCTCGCCTTGGCGGAGTTGTCGTATCGGTAGTCACCGGCGATCTGGGCGAGACGAAAACGCCCCTCGAGGTCCCGGGTCCAGATGAAGTCGTTCACCTTCGCCTCCTCCCCGAACAGCCGAACGGTCGAGGCAGCTTGAGGACCCCAGCCGGGCTCCTTTTTCGCGCGGATTGCCGCCACCACATCGGCCAACGGGGTACCCGTCGGGAGGTCTTCGACGCCCCAACCGATCCCGACCCGACCACCGTCAATGCAATGGGCGATCTGCTTGGCGTGGTCTACGCCTGGCTTTAGCGAACGCAGCTTCGTGCGCCAGATGATCGGGGGATCGATCACCGGATTGGAAGCCACGGACGCAAGCCTACTGAGGTGTTGCAGCGCTTGGACGTGCTGAGCTCTCGTCCAGGTGTGGGTCGCTGGGCACATCCGGCGCGTAATCGTGGCGACCGGGAGGGATCGGGACCTCCGGGTAGTTTTCTTGCCGATGTCGAGGAGACCAGCACGCCGAACGCGGGTGACGCTTCGCTGTCTGCGCGAGGATTTGAAGATCGAGATGCCACCTGTCGAGGTCGATCTCGGCGGGCTCGATCACGCGCTTGTCGGTGAGGCGCGGCGTGTCGCGCCGACGGCGCCACGCGGACAGAAGCGCATCCTCTCGATCGAGCGTCCGCTCGTGTATCGGCTCCGCCACGGACGGTGGCGGGGCGCAACGTGGCTGGAGTCCGACGCTGCGCGGTTCTGGCTCTGCGCCGGCGCGCGGCGCGAGGAGGGCTCCGGCGAGGACGCCTACGAGCTCTTCGCCGCGCTACACCGAACCGAACGCCTCTTGCCCGATGACGATGACCGGCTCCGTGATGCGCTTGAGCGCAACGCCCGCATCATCGACGAGGCCGCCGACTCGATCGCCTCCCTCCTCGCCGAAGCCTTCGATCATCGAGACCGCGATATCTCTGTCTCATTTGGCGGGCTGATCGACGCTCGTCTGCACGTCACCGCGCCTGGCGAGGAGGTCTGGGTTGCGATCGCGACTCAGGCAGCCGACGGGCGCTTCGTCGAGGAGCGCCTGCGGGACGTGCTCTTCGGCTTGGTCTTGGCGGCCGCGGAGGCTGAGCTGTGGGAGCCTCGCGCGGACTGGCCCTCGGGTGAGCTCGCCTGGTTCGAGGTTGCGCGCCTTGGTCTGCGCGAGCCGAATTGATCGGACGCTACCCCGCCGACCCGCTCGACATCGGCCTCCTCGACGCCCAGCGAATACGCGAGCGTCGCGGTCTTCCCGCCCAGCAATGCTTGGTGCGCCTGCTCCATGCGCTGCGCGAAGTCCTCGCGGTGACGCTCGACGTACTCGTCAACCGCGCGCTCGACAAGCTCGGCCTGCTTGAGGCCCGCCATCAACGCGGCGTAGCGGACCTTCTCCTTGGTGGCCTCATGAACCTTGATCGGGGATTGTGCACGCAGCATGGGATTACTCGGTACTTCGGTACCCAAGATGGTAGCATGTGGTGTTGAGTGCCCGGGTGCAACCCCGGTCCCGCCACAGTACGATGGAAGCCGTCATTGCCGACGTAGCTCAGTAGGCCAGAGCACGTGCATGGTAAGCACGGGGTCGCCGGTTCGAATCCGGCCGTCGGCTCTCGTTTTGCGTACCGTGACGTGACCGCCGCGCGATGTATTCTTTTGCCGTAGTTGTCCGCTTCTGTCCGCTCAGCGACAGGAGCGTATTCCGCACAAACAAGCCGAAAATGGCTCCATTACTAGCGATTCGGTGCTCTTAGGCCGCTCGCTTACCATGCAGGTGCTCTACCAGCTGAGCTACGTCGGCACGACCCTGAATCCTACCCTGATCCGCCGCCCACCGCGTATCATCTCGCTCGGAATACAGAACCGATGACCCGCGTTGCCTGGGGCGTTTTTGGGCCAACTGCTTGGGGCACTTTTGGGGAAGAACATCCCAAGAACGAGGCCAAAGCGGTCCCTTCAAGCGCAGCAAACCCAACAAATACGGGACTTCACGAGTCAGGAGGACCACCTTGCGACCTATGGTAAGCAGGAGGTCTCGGGTTCAAGCCCCGACGTCGGCTTGAACTTTTTGGCTCTGTAGAGCAGTTTCCGGCCGGCTTCTGGTCGGTGACGACCGCCGAGGACGTGTTCGAGGTCAGCCGTGACTGGCAGACCTACTCCTCCGAAGTCGGCGGCTTCACCGCGTCCAATGCAGGCTTGTCGTTGGAGATGCAGCAGGCGATGTTCATCGGGATGGACCCGCCCAAGCACGACCGGCTGAAGGCGCTGTTCCAGCGTGGCTTCACGCCGAAGCGGATCGCCGAGCACGAGGACGCGATCCGCGCGATCACGATCGAGGTGCTCGAGCGTTTGGAGGGCCCGCCCGCCCGGGAGACCTGCGATCTGGTCAGCGACGTCGCCCAGCCGGTGGTGGCGCGGGTGATCGGCAGCTTCATGGGCCTCTCGCCCGAGGACGACCAGGCATGGGCGAACCTGATGAACGCGATCGTCGGCGCGGGCGACCCGGACGCGACGCCGGAGGGTGATGGAGCGCGAGGTGCCCGAGGTGTTCGCGCGCTGCGGCAAGCTGATCGCCGAACGACGCGCGGCGCCGACCGATGACCTGACGAGCGTGCTCGTGCACGCGGAGCTCGACGGCGAGCGGCTCGAGGACCACGAGATCGTGATGGGGTTCCTGCTGCTGATGGCCGCCGGCAACGACAGCACCAAGGCGACCTACTGCAGCGGCATGCGCGCGCTGATGGAAAACCCCGAGCAACGACGGATGGTGCTCGAGGACCCCTCGCTGGTGCCGGCGGCGGTCGAGGAGTCACTGCGCATGTTCCCGGCGTTCGCGCACTTCGCCCGCACGGCCACACGCAACACCGAGCTGCACGGGCAGCGCATCCGTGAGGGCGAGAAGCTGGTCATGTGGTACCCGTCATCCAACCGCGATGAGACGCGCTTCCAGGACCCCGACCGCTTCGACCTGACGCGCGAAGCCGAGCACCAGGCGTTCGGTGCCGGTGGCCGGCACTTCTGCCTGGGCACCGCGCTCGCGCGACTGGAGTTGCGGATCCTGATCGAGGAGACGCTCAAGCGCTACCCCGAGATCCAGATCGCCGGCGAGTGCACACACGTCGAGTCAGCGTTCGCCAACCAGCACAAGACGCTGCCCGTGCGACTGGAGCCCCGACGATGGAGCTCGAGCTCTCCCACGAACACGACAACGTAAGAGGTGGCCCGTAGCATCCCGGCCCATATCCGGACCGGACGGCTAAGACGTTCTCAGGGAGCCATTCGGGGAGCGCGTGGGTCCCCTTACGCCGGCCGGTGTGACTCGGCGCCGACGATCGCGGTCCGGGTCGACCCAGGCCATCAGAACCGCAGCGGCCGAGCGCACGGCGGCTTGATGATGACCGTGGCCGACATCGCCCGTGCTGTGCGACGCGGAGCCGCGATCTCGATCATGCTCGTCTGCGTAGCGATTCTTCCGTCAGTATGGGTTCGTCGTCACCTACCCGCACGGACTGGCGCTTAAGTTCCGCTTCCGCGAGCAAGCGGGCGCACGGATCACGCAGGCTCTCACTCTCGCAAGGGACGAATAGCGGGTGTTTCAAGGATCGCTGAATGTTGCGAATCGCAGCGCTTCCTCGAAGATCACGAGCAGGCCGATCTGCTCGACGCCTGGTACCACCGTTACCGGCGGGTCTCCGCCGAGCAGTTCGGCGACGCGACGGGCGTGCGACGGCGGGTGCATCCGGTCGAACTCACCAGTCCAGAGGGAGGCGCGGACCGCCCCGGGCGTGATACCCCACGGCTTGCAGAGGATCCGGATCTCCTCGATGAACCCGTTTGGGTTCGCAAACAGCTCCCCGGTCGTCGGTACGAACAGTTCTTTGACCCACGGGATCTGGACGACCTCCGCGTCCGGCCCCTTGAACAGTCCCATCGCTGAATCTGGCAACTTCTTGTACTGCTGCTTGAAACCCGCTCGCAGCAGAAACGGCGCGCGCCGGGACATGAACGCCGCCATCTTCATATCCTTCCCGGCCGCGCGCCACTGGGCCTTCTCCGCGAGCGGCGCAATAGCTCCGAGTAGCGAGTGTGCGGTGACCCGCTCTGGAACCGCACCGGCAACGGCGATCCCGTAGGGGGTTCCGCCGGATTGCGTCACGATCCCGAAGCGGTCAACGCCCAAGGCGTCCATCAGGGCGAGATGGTCGGCGGGCCAATCGGCGACCGTGCGACCTGGTTTCGGCGTGCTGCCGTGAGATCCCGGACGGTCCGGGATCACGAGCCGGATCCCAAGTTCGCGCGCGGTTGCGGCGAGCGCCCGCCCGAGCCCGCGGCTGCATGGACCGTCAAGCACGGTCACGACCGGCCCGCTGTCGGCGCCCGCGAGCAGGTACGAGAGCGTGCGCCCGTCGGGCAGTGTGATGTGTGTGTTCGGCTCGAATTGTGACATGGTGTCGCAATAGGATTGCATACTGTGAGACACCATGTCACAACGATCTCCACGCGTTCCGTCCGACGACGCCCGGCGACGGATCCTCGACGCGACCCGGGAACTACTGCTTGACCGGCCGTTCGGGGCACTGACCGTCGGTGATGTGATGACGCGAGCGGGTCTGGCGCGCACCGTCTTCTACCGCCACTTCGACAGGCTGGCGCAGATGGCGCCCGAGTTGCTCCCGGACTCCGAGGACCCGCTCCTCGATCAGGTCCTGCGCGGTCCTGCGGAAGACCTGATCACAGCGATGGTCGCCGGCCTGGTGCAGCTCTATGCCGACAACGGTCGGTGGCTGTGCGCGCTCGACGCCGCCGCCGCGGCCGATCCGGCAGTTGCGACCGAGTTGGACCGCGCTCTCCTCGGCCCGCGCCAACTGCTCGAGCAGCTCGTCGCGAACGCCCCGCACCCACCGGCCAACCCACGCGAGTTCGCGCTGCTACTGATGGCCACCCACCGCGCATACCTGCTCAACACATTCGGCGGCGGCCACGACTCCCCAGAGCGACGCACCAACGCTACAGCCGCGCTCACGGCGCTCTGGGAGCGACTTCTGGCTGAGTGATCCGACCTCTGTAGCCTGACCGCGGCTCCTGTCCCGCTAGAGCCAGCGCGTGATTGCTTGCCGGCCATTCAGGCCGGTCAACGTCGGGAGCTCATCTTCAACCCACTCGGACCCGAGACCGACAAAAACAAGCGATCAGCGGGTTCGCGGATGGAGGTGCTCTACCGGCTGAGCTACGTCGGCGCGACTTACGATCCTACCGCGGATCGCCTTCGTTGAGGCTCGATCAGGCCGCCTCTGCATGGCGGGAAGCGATGGCCCGGCGCGCGGTGGAAAACCTGCTCGCCCGGCTGGACGGAAGGCCGCTGCCGTTTGCGCAGGCGCTGCCGGCAGGCTGAGCCGGGAACTACCGGCGCCGACCCATGCGCTGGAGCGCTGAGCTCAGGCGCGCCAGCCGCGAGAGCCGACGCGAGAAGCCAAAGCCGGGGTGCGGCGCCGGCTTTGTGCCCGCCGGCAGATGCACCGTCACCTTGCCGACGATCGTGCTGCCGCCGCCGTTGGCGGCCTCGTAGACCACCGAGATCGTATTGGAGCCCGGGTGGCACGAGGAGCCGACGACAAACGGGTCGGCGAGGGCCAAATGCACGGTTTTTCCGCGCACGACATCGCGGTCCAGCGTATCGCCCGTGGATGCCACGATGCGCGACCGGCCATCCATGCACGGGCCGATCGGCATGTTCGCGGCGTAGTAATAGCGCGCACTCGTGACCGCCAGCGGCGCGGTGAAGCTGACCTGCACGCCGGTGACGAGGCGATCGTGGATGCTCAGGTGTGCATGTATCGGCACGTGCAGGTCTCTGGATGCCGCCGGCCCGCTCGGCCAGTGCGGTGTCGGGCAGGGGTGGGCGACCGGCACGCTGCTGTGCGGTCCGGTGCTTGCTCCGCGCTCGCACAGCTTTCCGTCGAGGCGGTAGGCGATGAACGCCAACCCGTCGCCTGCGGGAAGGTCCCCCGGAGTTCCGAGGCTGGAACCGCCGTAGTCTGCCTGCTTGGAGTGCAGAGCGCGGGTCACCACGAGATAGGCGCCAAGCCCCGGCACGACATTCACGGTCCGCGCCCGCCCGCCGGCGTGGAAGCTGACGCTTACCGCAGAAGGCCCGAGCAGGCCCCAGTAGAGGTCGCGCTGGTGGGACAGCGGCGGCACGCCGGCCTCGCCCACGCCGGCGTTGCGCTCGTCCCCGAGGGCCTGATCGGTGCTGGCCGAGCCGGCCAATTGGCAGCCGCCTATCGGGGAGAAGCCCTCCTCGCCGTGCTTGCTGACTCTTCTGAAGTACTCGGCCTGCGCATTTGCCGGGATCGGGTGAAAGCGCCCGTCGTCGTTGAAGGCTCCGTCGAGGCCAAGCTCGCCGATCTGTCCGTTCTCGATGCGACCCACCTGCACGCAGACCTCGCCGCGCGTGGTTTGCACGACGCGCATGCCCCACGGCAGGCCGCCGTATGGGTCGCGCACGCGCAGCGGCAGCACGCGCGAGCCGCCGGGGAGCGGAGTGCCGACGCCGACGTTTGGACTCAGCAGCCCCCGCGGCTTGACCGGAGGGCCGATCGGGATCACGCCGCTTGCCGCAAGCGCGATCGTGGCGCTGGCAAGCAGACACCCGGCGGCCAGCAGTGGCAGGCGCAGGCGACGCAGGCCGGCGCGAGGCCCGGACGCGGCCAGGGTGGCAGGGCGACGGCGCCTGGCCGCGTCGATCAGGTCACGCTCCAGTTGGGGAAGGACGCTCATCTCTCACCGGCCATTCGTGCTCGTAGGGTCCGCAGGCCGCGGCTGACGCGCTGGCGGACGACCGCCTCCGAGCAGCGCAGCTCGCACGCGATCTCCTCGTAGTCGCGCTCGTCAACGATGTGGGCTTCGATCGCCTGCCGTTGCGTGCGGGGCAGGCGATCGAGCGCGGTTTGGGCCTGGCCCGGCTGCTGCGCAGCGAGCTTTGAGATCGTCTCCGCGGCGTGGTCGTCGATGATCAGCGCGGGCAGGTGCAGGCGCTCGCGCGCCGCGGACTCCACGCGGCCCTCGCGAAAGCTCGACATCAACAGGTTGCGTGCGATGCCAAAGAGCCACTGCTCGGCGCGGCCCTTGCGTGGGTCGTAGGTCTCGACGAACTCGAGCGTCCGGGCGAACGTCTCGGCGGTCAGGTCGGCCGCGATCTCCGGGCTGCCGGTGGCGCGCATGAAGTAGCCGAGGATGCGCCGCTCGAAGAGCCTGTAGAAGGCGCCGAAGGCCTCGGCGTCGGTGCGGGCAGCCGCCAGCAGGCTCTCGGGATCTCGATCCTTGCCGCGCATCGCTGAGAGCTATTAGCGAAAACGGTCGCGTTTGTGACACCACCGGCGCGATCGCGAGGTTTGGGCGGCCATGCCGGGCAGTTGGGCTCATGAGCGTGCGGCGGCCGGCCGATGAGCTCTCATCGACCTCGATGTAGCATTTCGCGCCCTGCGCGCAACCGCCATCGCCTGCCTGACGCTCGCCGTGCTCGCGGTGTTGCCCGCTGCCGCGTCGGCTCGCGTCATTCACACCGCTGCCAACTGGGACCTCCCCGAACAGCGCATCGTGATGCGAGCCGGTCTGATGGTAAAGCTCGGCTCCGAAGGCTTCGCCGGCGCCAAGCCGCTCTCGGCCAGTCAGGAGAGCACGGCGCTGAGTGCGCTGGTGGTGCGTCAGAGCGCGGCTCCGATCGCCTTCGCCAGCAGCGCGCCGCTGACGCTCGTGCGATTCGACGCGCTGCTGGTTCGCCAGCTCGGCCTCGGGGAAGTCGCGCAGTCTGTCCAGGACGTGGCCACGCAGGCGCGACTCTCGCCGCCGGGCTACTTCGGCAGCGAGGTGGTCGCGCGCTATCTGGGCCTGCGCTACGACCATCCTGCCGGCGAAGACCGCCTCGAGCTCTACCCCTGGAACCTCATCACCCGCGCCGAAGCGGCGCACTCCTTCGCGGTCGCGCTCGGGCTCTCCAGCTGGGAGATCGAAGCGGCGCGTGAAAAGCTGTCGGCCTTCTCGCTGCCGCACTATGACGCCGACCAGATCGAGGTGCTGCGGATCGCCGTCTCGAAGATCGGCATGCCCTACGTCTGGGGCGGGACGACCGACGGCACCGAAGACGGCCTCGAACACGGCGGGTATGACTGCTCCGGGTTCGTCTGGCGCGTCTACAAGGTCTCGGGGCTGCCGTGGGGCGCGAAGATCCTCGGCCGCACGGCGGCCGAACAGGCCGGGGAAATCCCGCGCTCTGCGCGCATCAGGCTCAACAACGTGCAGCCGGCCGACCTGCTGTTCTTCGGCAGCGCGCACTTCAACTCGGTGGCGACCAACGCCAACGTGGTTCATGAGGCGCTCGCGCTCGGCAACGGCTGGGCGATCAACTCCTCCGGGCAGGGCGTCTACGTGCTGCCGCTGACCGAAGGCTGGCTCTACGAAAGCTTCACCTGGGCGCGGCGGGTGCTCTGAGAAGGTACCTTCTAAAGCGCGCGCTCAGCGGCCGAACGTGCGCAGCATCTCGCGCGCCGCCGGCGTGACGGCGCCGAGCAGCTCTCTGACCGAGCTCAGGCCCGCGCGCAGCTCCGGGTTGCCCACCTCGACCGGGAGCAGCGAGTCCTGCAGCTCGGCGAGCGTGGCGTCGGCGCTCTGCGCCGCCTGCATCGCCTCTTCGACGAAGCCCTTGGCGCCGTGCGAGGGGGCGCCGCGCGGCGCCGGCTCCAGGTCGCCGAGCTCCAGTCCGCTGCGGCGGGCGAAGTCGCTGCGCGTGCGCCGCGCGAGCGCGTAGGCGCGCTGAACGGGGCGAAAGAGATGCTCCTCCAGCCGCTGCGCCGACTGCTCGTCGAGCTGCTCGTGCGCCTCACCGAGCGCGGCGAGTGCGGCATCGATGTCCTGGGCCGCCTGCGCCAGCTCGTCGAGCAGCTGCTGCTGACCTTCTTGGGTGGTGTAGGCCATGCGGGGGAGATTAGTGGCTTGGCGCGCGCGCTACGCAGATCCACCGGGCGCTCAGCCGGTCTGCTCGTGCGAGATGAAGCGCTGGACTTCGATCCTGCCGGCGAGCAGCTGGCAGATGTCGTGCGTGTAGATCGAATCGTAGTGAAGCTCGTCGTAGGCTTCTTCTGATTCGACTGTGAACAGGACGGGCTCGCTTGGCGTCTTCGCATCGGCGATGCTCACCTTGCAGGCCGGCTTGACCGTGCAGCGCGAGCAGCCCTGTCGAGTCAGCGGCCTGGCGGGCGCCCGCGCGCTCCAGGTGGTTTCTTCGACGCCGGTCGTTTCTTCGAGGTAACTCGCAAACGCCTGACAGAAGCGCTTGGACACCTGCTTGCCCGTGAGCGTGATCTGTTCCAGTGTGCCGTCTTGCCGCGCCAGCGTGCAGGCGCCGCGCAGTGCGCCGGGGGCGGGGCTCGGCGTCGTGGAGGCGGCAGAGCCGGCGCCCGATTCCCCGCCGAGCAGCGAGGCGGCAAGCGTGAGCAGGGCGACGCACACGATCGCTGCGCCTGCGACCGTGGCGATCTTGCCCGCGCGGCCAAGGCGCCCGAAGGCGCCGGTTAGGCGCTCGAAGGAGCCGGCCTGGCCTCTGGGCACGCGGTGGATGCTAGCGGCGGCGTGAGCGGCGCCCCGCTCGCTCCCGCTTCAGAGGCTCATCCGGGTCTGGTCGGCGGCGTGCTCGAGGTCGAGCAGGTATCGCTTTCGCTCTAGGCCGCCGCCGTAGCCGGTCAGCGTGCCGTCGGCTCCGATCACGCGGTGGCACGGCACGACGATCGCGATCGGGTTGCGGGCATTGGCGATGCCCACGGCCCTGGCCGCGTCGGGCGTGCCGACGCGGCGGGCGATCTCGCCGTAGCTGGCGGTCTGGCCGTATCCGATCTCGCAGAGGGCCGCCCAGACGCTCCGCTGGAAGGGCGTGCCGTGCATCGTCAGGGACAGCTCGAAACGCTCGCGCCGGCCGTCGAAGTACTCGCTCAGCTGGCGTTGGGCGTCCGCAAACGCTCCCGTCTCTTCGTGCCAGCTGGCAGGGATCTGCATGGGGCGGGGCGCCTGCAGCATGTGCAGGCGCTGCAGCGTGCTGCCATCACCGGCGAGCAGCAACTCGCCGATCGGGCTGGGGATGCGGGTGTAGATGAGTTGTGTGCCGTTGTCGGTCATGTGAGCGCTGCGACTCTCCTTGCGGTTGTTTGAGGCTTGGCGCGGGCGCGCTTTGGGGTGGCAGCGGCGTCCGTGGCGCCGGCAAGCTGAGCCCACATGTGCACGACCGCGTAGGCGCGGTAGGGGCGCCAGCGCTGCGAGAGCCGCTGCGCTGCGGCGGGACGCCCATCCTGGCCAAGTCCTTCCAGCGCGCGGCGTACCCCGAGGTCCCCTGCCAGGAACGCGTCTGGGTCGCGCAGCGCGCGCAGGGCGATGTAGTCGGCGGTCCAGCCGCCGATGCCCGGTAGGGCCAGCAGCGCCGCGCGCGCCTGCGTCCAGCCCGCGCCCGGGTCCAGCTCGACCTCGCGGCGGGCGAGCGCGCCCGTCAGGGCGATCAGCGCCCGCCTCCTGGCTGCCGGCATCGGCAGCCGCTGCGGGTCGGCGTCCGCGAGCGCCTGCGCAGTCGGAAACATTTGCCGCACCTCGCCGATCGGCTGCGCCAGGGGCTGGCCGTACTCCGCCGCCAGCCGCCCCGCCAGCGTGCGCGCGCCGGCCACCGAGACCTGCTGGCCGAGCACAGCCCGCACCGCGAGCTCGTGGGAGTCGACGTGGCCCGGCACGCGCCGGCCCGGCGCAGCGCGCACGAGCGCGCCGATCAGCTCGTCGCGGCCGAGGGACTCGAGCACGGAGAAGGGGTCGGCGTCGAGGTCCAGCAGCGCGCGGCAGCGCTGGGTCGCGGGTCCGAGGTCGCGCAGGTCGGAGAGCCAGAAGCTCGCCTGGACGTGCTGCTCCCGCGGGCGCAGCTCGACCACGCCCTCCCCGCGTGGCAGTCGCAGGCTGCGTCTGTAGGCGCCCTCCAGCGCCTGCTCGACGCCCGGCACCGCACGGGCGCCGAGGAACGCGATCAGCTCGTCGGCCGCCAGTGGCGCGCGGAATGGGAGCCGCAGCACGATCGCGCCCGTCTCGCCGGGGGCGCCGCCGTGCGCGGGTGCCGCGGAGCGCATCTGCGTCGGGGAGCAGGCGAACACCGCCCGCACCGTCTCGTTGAACTGGCGCACGCTCTGAAAGCCGGCGGCGAATGCGACCTCGGTCGCTGAGAGGTCGGTGGTCTCCAGCAGGATGCGGGCGTTCTGTGCACGCGCCGCCCGCGCGATCGCAAGCGGGCCCGCGCCGGCGAGCGCGACCAGCTCGCGGTGCACGTGCCGCTCGCTGTAGCCGAGCCGGCTCGCAAGGCCGGCGACGCCCTCGCGGTCAACGACGCCGTCGGCGATCAGCCGCATCGCGGCTCCGACCAGGTCGGCTCTGCGATCCCACTCCGGGGAGCCCGGGCTCGCGTCGGGCCGGCAGCGCTTGCAGGCCCGAAAGCCGGCGGCCTGGGCGGCCGCGGCGGTGGCGAAGAAGCGCACGTGCTCGCGCTTGGGAGTGCGGGCGGGACAGCTCGGACGGCAGTAGATCCCGGTCGTG
This sequence comes from uncultured Actinomycetota bacterium, assembly GCA_963725915.1. Lineage (GTDB taxonomy): Bacteria > Actinomycetota > Thermoleophilia > Solirubrobacterales > Solirubrobacteraceae > Palsa-744. Next base: position 302,607 of record CAVSAL010000002.1, read on the forward strand.
CTCACGCCGCAGAAGACCCACCCGTCGAAGCGGGGATCTTCCATCTCGATCGCATGCCAGAGGCTGTCAGGGTCGATCGGCACGCGTCCACGATGCCACAGGCGCGCGGCGATGTCTGGCGGAAATCGGACTTGACTGCGCCGGAGGCGCTAGGAGCCGGCGGTGGCCTTCGCCTTGCGGCGGCCGGGCGCGAGCTGCCTCTCGGCCGCTTCTGCCTGCGCGATCAGATCGGCGGTGCTCAGCCCAAGCGCGGCGGCCAGACGGCGCAGGCTCGCGTAGCTCGGGTTGCGCTTGCCGGTCTCGACGTTTGAGATCCAGCGCTGGTGCAGGTCGGAGTGCAGCGAGACTTGCTCCTGGGTGAGCCCAAGATCCTGGCGGCGTGCTTTGACAGCTATGCCGAGCGCTGCTTGGAAGACCGGCGCGGCTGGCATCGGCGTGAGCCTCGCTGCCGCGACCCCAAAGCTCAACGACAATCGAGTAGAGAACCTGCTATGGTCTTGTCTTGCATCACGCCTGCGTGGAGGGGCTCGGCCGGGCGCTGAGGCCTCCTCAATCCCGACTGCGCCCCCGGCCCCTCCGCGTGGGATGCTCCCGTCTCGATGTCGTGGCGGTGCTCAGCCGCCGCGCCGCAGGCGCCGGACATCGGTCGTCGCCCTCGCGGATCGAGGGCGTGCCGACGCGCGAAGGTGTGCCGCTGCGTGAGGGCATCTCGCCGCTCGCCGACGCGATCGTCGGCCGGCGCGTCTGCATGCGTACGCAGCAGCATGGCTTGACATCCTATGCGCTAGATGTCTACAACGCCGGGTCGGCGCGTGGCGCCACGCGGCGTCCTGCGCGGCGCCGAGTCGCCCTCAGGCGCTCATGCAGGTGCGGTCGCGCCCGGCGGACTTCGCCTGATACAGCGCGGCGTCGGCGCGCGCGAGCGCCTGCTCGCCGGACTCGCTCTCGCGACGCTCGGCAAAGCCGGCCGAGCAGGTCTGACCATCGCGGACCAGCCCGCGCAGGCGTTCGATCACCTCGACGGCGGCGCCGCGGCTGCAGCCCGGCAGCAGCAGTCCGAACTCCTCGCCTCCCAGACGCGCGAGCGTGTCGCCCGCGCGCAACTGCTCGCGCCAGGCCGCCGCGGTCTCCTTCAAGAGCCGATCGCCGGCGAGATGCCCATAGGTGTCGTTGAACGCCTTGAAGTGGTCGAGGTCGAACATCGCGATCGTGAACGGTTTGCGCTGCTCGATCGCGGCGCTCACCTGGGCGTCCCAGCCGCGGCGGTTGGGAAGGCCGGTCAGCGGGTCGGTGCTGGCCATGTCGGTGAGCTGGCGCAGCGTGTCCGCGCGTGCGATCAGCGCGGCGGCCTCGTGCGCGAGCAGCGCGACGACGGTCGCCCTGGTGCCGCCGGGTCTGATTCGCGAGGGCCAGCCGACGACGAGCACCCCGAAGCGTCTCCGATCCCATCATCAGCGGCTCATACAGCAGCGATGGGGGGCGTCCCGCCGCCCGCCACAGCGCGACGCTGCCGACGTGCTCCTCGGCGCTGTCGTTGATCAGCTGGGCCCTGCCCGAGCGGAACGCCTCGGTCACCGCGCTCGGCTGCCCAAGCGATATCTCGATCGGGCTGATGTGCGGTCCGACGATCGCGGTCGAGCACATCGTCTCGGTGCCTCTCACCGGCTCATACAGGACCGCCATGCACGCTTCTCCGATCGTCCTCGCGGCCTCGCAGACCTCGAAGCGGGCGTCGGTGCTGGTCGAGAGGCCGCGCACGAGGTCGTTGACTTCGACCAGCATGTGCTCCCTGCTGCGCGCTTCGCTTGCGTCCTCGCGCACTCCCTCGACCAGTCGTTGCGTGGCCAGGCCGATGATCGCGCTGACTGCGATCGTCAGCGCTGCGGCGCGGTACTGCGAGTGCGGATAGGCGGGCGGCCCCACAATCAGGATCGGCGTCAGATAGAAGATCGCCAGCGCGGCGATCACGACGTAGAGCTCGCGGCGGCCCTGGCTCAGCAGCGCGGTGTAGAAGACGGGTATCAGGCAGACCACCGCCACGCCTGAGTTGATGCCGCCGGCGGAGCTGCGCAGCAGCGCGACGGCCGCCAGGAAGAGCACAGAGGAGATCGTGCCGCCGTAGCGGGCATGCCAGATGTCTCTCGCGCTCAGCGCCGCCAGCGCGCCCGCAAGCAGAAGCAGCGCGGTCGCGATGCCGTAGAGGACCCAGTCGATCGAGCTTCCGATCACGACCGTGGCCCACGTCAGCGCGGCCGCCGCGGCGAACGGCGCCAGGCTAATCCCAAGCGATACCGGCTTGACAGAGTCCGTATCCATCAACGTCTATTCGGCAGCGCGGCTTTGCGCCTCAAGGCCGCGCACGACAATTTGTCAACCCACCCCTCGGCTTGGTGTTGACGTAGGCTGGCGCTCCGATGGCCTCCAGCTGGGATCCAGAGCAGTACCTGCGCTACGCGGGACAGCGCGAGCGGCCCTTCTGGGAGCTCGCTGCCCGCGTCCAGGGCGATCCGCCCGCGCGGATCGTCGATCTCGGCTGCGGACCGGGCAACGCCACGGCGGCGCTGCTCGGGCGCTGGCCGCGAGCGAGCATCCTCGGGATCGACAGCTCCGCGGCGATGATCGAGCAGGCCGCCGCGCTGGCGAAGCCTCCGGCGCTCGCCTTCGAGCTCCAGGACGTACGCGACTGGGAGGCGCCCGCCGCCAGCGTCGATCTGATCCTCTCCAACGCCACGCTGCACTGGGTGCCGGGACACCTGGAGCTGCTGCGGCGATGGATGGCAGCGCTCGCGCCGCAGGGCACGCTCGCCTTCCAGGTTCCCCGCAACTTCGATCAGCCAAGCCATGAGCTGCTGGTCGAGATTGCCGGCTCGCCGCGCTGGTCGCAGCGGCTTGCCGGCGTACGCGAGACGCTGGATCTGCCGAGCGCGCGCGAGTACTACGAGCGTCTGGCCGGGCTCGGCGCCGCCGTGGACATGTGGGAGACGACCTACCAGCAGGTACTCACCGGACCCGACCCCGTGCTGGAATGGGTCCGGGGCACGGCGCTTGCCCCCTATCTGGCGGCGCTGGATGAGGAGCAGGCCGCCGCTTTCACCGACACCTACGCGGCCGCGCTGCGCAAGGCCTATCCCGCGCTTGCATCCGGGCAGACGCTGTTCCCGTTCCGGCGACTCTTCGTGGTGGCGCGCAAGCTAGGGTGATGGGCATGGACTACCGCGGACTCGGCAGCACCGGAATGCAGGTCAGCCCCCTCTGCCTCGGCGCGATGATGTTCGGCGCCTGGGGGGAGCCCGATCACGATCAGTGCGTGAGGATCGTCCACCGCGCGCTCGATGCCGGGATCAACTTCATCGACACCGCCGACGTCTACTCGCTCGGCGAGTCAGAGGAGATCGTCGGCAAGGCGCTCGCCGGCGGCAGGCGAGATGACGTGATCCTCGCGACCAAGTTCCACGCGCCGATGGACGTCGGCTTCGGCGGGACCGGCGGGGACCCGAACAAGCGCGGCAACTCGCGGCGCTGGATCTTCAAGGAGGTGGAGGCCAGTCTCTCGCGCCTGCAGACCGACTGGATCGACCTCTACCAGGTGCACCGTCCCGAACCCGGCACGGACATCGAGGAGACGCTCTCCGCGCTCACCGACCTGCGCGCCCAGGGCAAGATCAGGGCCTTCGGGTGCTCGACCTTCCCGGCTGCGGAGATCGTGGAGGCGCACTGGACGGCGCAGCGCCGCGGCCTTGGCCGCTTTGCCACCGAACAGCCGCCCTACTCGATTCTCGTGCGCGCGATCGAGGCCGACGTGCTTCCGGTCGCGCAGCGCTACGGAATGGGCGTGCTGCCCTGGAGCCCGCTGGCCGGCGGGTGGCTCACCGGCCGCTGGCGCAAGGGCCAGGAGGCGCCGCAGAGCAGGCGCGCGCAGCGGCTGCCGGCGCGGTACGACCTCTCGCTGCCCGGCAACCAGCAAAAGCTCGAGGCCGCCGATCGCCTCGCGCAGCTGGCCGAGCAGTCGGGGATCGGCATGATCGACATGGCGCTCGCGTTCACGCTCACCCACCCGGCGGTCACATCGCCGATCATCGGCCCGCGCACGATGGAGCAGTTGGAGAGCCAGCTCGGGGCCGTGGATGTGAAGCTCTCAAAGGACGTGCTCGACCGCATCGACGAGATCGTCCCGCCGGGCGTCACGCTCGCGCCGGGCGACCGGGGGTACATGCCTCCGGCGCTTGGCGATCCGGCGCTGCGGCGGCGGGCGTAGGGCGCCGCTGCTCGCGTGCCGCGCCCAGCAGCTCCATCCACGCGGCCTGCTTGAGCTCGTACTAGTCGGGTAGCTCCTCGCCGATCGCGCGCAGGGTCTGGAGCCAGCCGAGCGCGTCGGCGTACTGGCCGCGGTCCGCGGCCTGGTCAGCCTCACCGAGGCTGTTGGCGACGGCCTGTGCGTGCTTGCCGGCCTGACTGTCGTCTCGGGTGATGCCCATCGACTCCTCCGGAGTCATGCTCCCTGGTTGCGTGGGACGGTACACCCTGGGGCGATCGCGTGCCGCCTCGTAGACGATTGACCCGAGCAGGTCGGGGTCATTCGAATTTTGGTGGGCTGGCTTCCTGAGAAGCTCTCCGACCAGTCCCGCTCAGGACGCCGAGGTGGCGCCCAGGCAGGTATGCCGCGACCGTGGTTCCTCTGGTCGGCGAGGTCACCTCACCGACGGGCAAGGTGACCAAGGCCACGCTGCTGGTGACCGTCTATCCCTAGAAGATTCTGCTTCTCCAGGAACCCTGCCACGATGACGAGCCATCCGCCGATCTCCGCGAGGATCAGGGTGCTCATGTAGGCATTGGTCCCGCGGACGGGGTTGCGGAACTGGTTGTCTGTGTCCTTGCGCCAGCCGTGGCTGGCGTAGATCGCCACGGAGGCAAAGAAGTAGAACGCCATCGCGCCGGCGGCCAGCAGGTTCACGAGCGAGCTGAAGCCGCTCAGCTGCACGAACGTCGCGAGCAGCAGCAGAGCGAAGCTGTAGAACAGGGCGGTGCGATGGGCGATGTCGGTGTAGAGGTGCGAGGTGTGGTCCACGGAGCTTGCGATCTGGCTGTACTTCCATACCCCAAGCAGCAGTGCGCACAGGAACATCACGGCGTCAGCCATCAGCACCGCCTTGGTGTCTGCGCTGATATGCAAGGTGGCGGTCATCGCTGGCCGTGCCCCTTTCTGAAGTAGTTTTACAAGAGTAGAAACAGATTACACTAATGCAAGGATATTGCAAATGACTCTCGCCGATCAGGCCTCAGGCAATGCGAAGGACCGCGAGGGCTCGCGCTCGGATCGGCGCAAGGCGCGGACCGCGGCCGCGATCAGGGACGCTGCCGAGCGGCTGTTCATCGGCCGCGGGTACTCGGCCACGACGATGGAGGACCTGGCCGAGGAGGCCGATGTCGCGGTCGGCTCGATCTACGCCCACTTCGCCAGCAAGGAGGGCGTCTACAGCGCCCTGATCGATCGGGCGTTGGAACTTGACAAGCGGTACTGCGACGAGGGCTTTGGCGCCGGCGAGCTTCCTGCCGAGCGGCTGTTTGGCCTGGCCGAGGGCTACCTGCGCTTCGCGCGCGAACACCCAGGTTACTTCCAACTGTTTCGCTTCCCGCCGCCGGACCGCCCCGGTGCCGAGCTCACGCCGGGCGCGAGCGCCAAGGTGGCGCAGCGCATCCAGGATGAGACCAAGCGGATGGCCGACGAGATCCAGAAGATGATCGACGAAGGCCTCGGACGCCCCGTGGATGCGCAGAGCGCGGCGAGGTTCCTGTGGGCGGCGTGGGACGGCGTGATCTGCAGTCACCTGGGACCGAGCAACCTCGGCCTTAGCGACAGCGAGTTCGAGGCGGTACTGAACCGGGCGAGGGAAGGCTTCGCGCTCAGCCTGCTCGCAAGGTCGGTCTTCGAGCAGGAGCGCTGCCCGGAGCCAGATGACGAGCGTCCATCTCCGGGGGCCGAGGTTGGCTAATGGGCGTGCACGCGGACGCGGATGCCCGAGCGTGTGGCGGATTTGCCGCGTCGTGGGGGCCTGCCGGGTCGCGCGCGACGATCGCCGCGCTCAGCCTCGGCCTCCTCTGCGTCGTTGATCGCCCAGGCGAGTCGCTCGACGAACTGCGCTGCCGCGAGGTCGGTGCTCAGGTGTACCGAGTGGACGCGCTCGTCGAGCAGGATGGAGGCGTCGGCGGGAACGGGGGAGGGGTCGGTCGTGACGATGACTCTTGGCATCCGAGGCTCCTTTATCGGGACTTGGCGGTGAGGTGGTGGACGAGGCATCCGCTGGTGGAGCGAGGCCTCTGAGAGGGGGCGTCCGGGGAGGGCGGGGGCACCTCCCCGGACGCAGGAGGAGAGGCATCAGGGACGACAGCAACGTTCGAGCACGCTGTCCCGGGCCGATGCGACGCCGGCCACGGCAAGCCGCGCGGCATCTTCATTCGTCGGGCCGGGGTATGCGGTAACGAACATTGTTCACTAAGAATATCAGGTTTCTGGGCTTTATCAAGGGCGGTTGCTCGTCAGGCGTTCTTGCTCGACCCGGAGCTCTTGGCATTGGTGTGGGGAGGCGACCCGGTGCTGCCTTCCGGGCCGCTGCGCTCGACCTCGAGCACCGTCTGCTGCTCGCCGAAGCGGACAAGAGGGGTGCGAGCGTAGATGAGATGGGCGAACGGGCGATGCTGCTCATAGCGCGGGTCTTGGAACACAGCGACCTGCTTCGCCCGCAGTCGGGGAGGCCGATGAGGGGCTCACCTCAACGCGCTCTGATCGACGACGCGCGCGAGTCGCTGGCAGCCGATCCCAGCCCACGCCTGGCTGCCGACCTCGACTTCGCAGATCACAGCCACCTCTGCCGCGAGCAGGGCGTGGTCCGAAGCCAACCCCATAGGAGGGCGCCTGCGGTTCGACACAAGCCGTTTAGTGGAGCCAGCCGACCTCAAGTCGAACCCGCTCTGCGCGGCTGTCGGGCGGGCGGATGTCGCTTGCTGAAGCGGGACAGTGACCTGGACGATCCCGACACACCTCGGTCGGGTCATGCTCTACTGCAATTGCCGCAGTGTCGCCTCGATGTGAGAGGTGAGCAGGTAGAGGTCGAGGTGGTCTGGCTCGTTGGGATTGAACGCCCGGAAGCCGAGCCGCTCCCACCATGTCCGGGCGCGGGCGCTCAGTGCGGCGACGACGACCGCGCGGCACGCTGCCTTCTCGTTCAGCTCGACGGCGGTCGCGAGGACATGCGCTGCGAGGGCGCTCCCAACCCCGAGTCCGGCGTAGCGGCGGTCCACCGCCAGCCGGCCGAGCAGCAGCGCAGGGACGGGATCGGGCGCCCCCTTGGCGAGCGCATCGGGCGCGGCCGAGCGATCGATCCCGGTCATTGCGACGCTCGCGTACGCCACGACCACATCGTCGGCGTCCGCGATCACCCAGGTCGCGGACGTGTCACGGCGTCTGTTCTGCCCCGCGTAGCGGCGCAGCCACTCGTCAAGCACCGGCTCGCCGCTGTCGAACTGCTCGCGATCGTGCCGACGCGGGTCCAGCAGCGCGGGGCGATGCAGCTCAGTCAAGCCAACTGAACCTGCGCTCGCGACGCAGCGCCCGCGCGAGCCGGTCGTTGACCTCCGCTGGCTGCTCTAGCGCTAGGCTGAACGCCGCTGCGGCCTGCGGGGAAAGGCGAATGCTCGATCGTTCGGCCAGGACTTCCTCGGCCCTGGACGCGGCAGCTTGGACCACGAATGCGGAGACGTTCAGGTGCGCTGCGGCGGCCGCCCGCTCCAGCAGCACCTTGTCCGCGGGATCGACGCGGATCTGCAGCCGTCCTTCCTTGAGCATCGCCATGTGCTCACTATGGCAGTACAGACGTACATTTTCAAGCGCTCACCACCGCGACAGTGGAGCACGGTTCGACCACCGTCACGATGTACCGCCCAAATCCGCTGTAAATCGAGACCTATGGAGCCAACCGAGATCGAACCGGCAACCTCCTATCCCGCTTGGGATTGCAGGTGTGGTGGCCGCCTCTCCAGGCTTCGAGTCAAAGTGTGCGGCGCTGAACCTCCTGGAAACAAAGCCACTACGCTTGACTGGCGGTAGTACTCGATCCATCTAGCTCTGCCGCTGAAAGCTGCGCAATATTTCGGCGGTGCCCCACGGCTCCGCTTGCGTGTGCTAGCGGCCTGTGTAGCGTTGCTGACAGCGAGCGGCGACAACGGTAGTCCGCCGGGCGCAGAGGAATCCCAATCCCGCAGCGTAGATCGCGAAAGGAGTCTAGTTCCAGCAAGAGACATAAACGCCAGGCCACCGCCAAGCGTAGGCATTGAAGCCAGGGGAATCCGTTGGCGCGCGCAGGCGAGTTGGAGGCATATATTCCAATTATCATATACTGTCCGGTACGCGATCTGGCGGTAACAAGCGGGCGGCAACGACGGGGCAAGGTGACGCGAGTCGGCGCCACGCAGCGTGAGGCCTTATCGTACGCGCCAGTGCCGTAGCGCCAACAATGGCTTGCCTGGGCGGCGTTAGAAGGATGGAGATCGATTTAGCATGTCCAAGATCAAGATAACCGTGACGGTGTCATTTGTGGTGTTGGCGATGTGCGCAATAGCATCAGCATCAGCATCAGCCGACTGGTTAGTCGGCGGCACCGAATTTTCTGAAACGTCCAGCACGGAACTCTCGACGACGGCGAAAGTCAGCTCGGCACTGTTATTGACGGTACCGGAAGCCAAAATCAAGATTTCGTGCAAAGGCACCACGCTAAAAATGGAAACGCCCAAGCTCAGTGGAACGTACAGGCTTGAAGCTAAAAGCTTGACTTATGAAGGCTGCGAAACGACCGAACCCGCGACCAATTGCGCGCTTTCGTTAACATTAATCAAAACGAACCCGGTGTTAGCGACCACCGGAACGGGAGAAGGGGTGAACTTTCCGGAAGGCCGATTGACATTCAAGCCAAAAGAAGGAACCACCCTCGCAAAAGTCGCCTTCAATGAAACTGATACCTGTGCGTTCCATGAATCAGAGTCTCTCAAAGGTAACGTAACGATGGACATGCCGACAGCTTTCCAGGAAACTAAATTACAGGCGATAGAAGGCCTTGGCACGACCGAAAACAACAGTTTGGAAATCGGAACCGACAAGGCGTATCTCTCAGGCGGCAAGGCGGAACTCAAGCAGGCAAGCGAACAGGCTTTCTATCTAAGGCTAAACGTCACAATTGAAAAATCGGGTGGAGTGGGAATAGCGGGCACGACGCTTTGTCCGTTTACGCTTATGAATCAGAAATGCCAAATTACCCTCACAAACAACGAGGGATTTCAGATTACGATCAGCGCGAAACTGTTGCAGGGTACCAACGGGACAAGTCGGTATAACGTCGAAAACGGCAACTGCACACAAAACGCGACGGTTAATGCGAGCGCATTCTGTCAAGAAGAAGTAAAACTAAAACAGGAACGAAATGAAGCGACAGAACCAGCAGCGTGGAATAACACCTACTACCTCGCGCTCTTCCAGACGAACGTTCCTAACAATGTAGGCGTTGCGACAATCTCGCTGTCTCGGTAGGAGTGCATCAGCGGCCACCGATCAAATAGAGTCTGTCCGGAAACTCGGGTGCGTGGATTGTGTGTGTATGGCCAAGTGCCGCCAGGACGCAAGGATCGAAGGCTTGGCGGCGCCAAGTCGAGGTGCGAGGACGCCGCGTCAGGCGTCGCCAGGCGCGTGCAAGAGTTTTCGGACAGACCACAAGAGTGCCTATCAAGAGGCAGGTGCGGCCGGGCGGTCGGGAGTGCGGTGGAGCGCGGACGCAGGCTTTCCTGGAGCGATTGCGTAACCGCTCCAGGAAATTTGATCAACGTCCTTCCCGTCGCGCCGCGCTCGTGCCTGTGAAACCCGTGCGCTTGTGGTATGCAGGGTTGCACTCGACGCTGGCAGAGCGGCGAACCCGATGTCGGGTTCTCGGACCCGCGGCATCGGCTCGGCGCAGTGTCATCACGAGAGGTAGCGAGAGCCACACTGCTGGGCCAGCCACGGTCGCGCCTTGACCGCCGCGATTGCCGAATGGGCACAAATGGGCACAAATCGCGGCTGGCCGGGTCGAGATGGCCCGCGCTACGGGAGCCAGCACGCCCAAATCCCGCACTGCAAAGCCAAATATAGGTATGGAGCCAGCCGGGATCGAACCGGCGACCTCCTGCTTGCAAAGCAGGGGCGACCATGCTGGAGCCGATGGATACAGGGGTTTGAGGTCGCCTAAATGGCTTTGTGAGTGACTAAAATGGCTCGTGCGGTACACAAAGCGGTACTCGCCCCACGTGGTACTCAGGTGGTACTCTGTATTAGATGGTGGTTGAAGGTCAGCCAAACGGCAGCGATCCCACCGGCGCGCTCGTGGTCGCGGGCCGCGCGGACAGGCCCGTTTACGAGGCCAAGTGGCGCCGCGCCGGACATCAGGTGAAGCGGCGCATCGGGCCGGCGTGGCTTGAGCGTGCAGCCGACGACAGCGGGTGGGTCATGCGGCGTGGGCGGGTGCCGGAGGGCTACTTCGACGAGAAGCGCGCGACGGTGCGAATGGCGGAGCTGATCGCCGAGCACGACCGGCAGGAGCGCGCGATCGAAGCGGGCGAGCGGGAGCGACGTGAGCGTGGCGTGACCTTCCGCGAGCTGGCGGCGGAGTGGTTGGAGCACCTGCGGCACGAGCGCGGCGCCAAGCCCTCCACGCTGAGCGACTATCGCTACATGCTCGCCGAGCCCGGAGCACCGCACCGCCGCGGTAAAGGCCGGAGCCCCGGAGTGCTCATGGCGGCGTTTGGCGACCGGCCCGCGGCGAAGGTCACCACCCGGGAGGTGTCGGCGTTCCTGCGCGGGCTGGACCGCCAGGGCGTGTCCCCCCGCTCGGTCAACAAGAACCGGCAGGTGCTCTCGGCGATCTTCGGCTACGCCTGCCGCGCGGACACACACAGCCTGCCGTCCAACCCGGTGGCGGCGACGATCAAACGCCGCGAACAGCCGCCAGCGGTGCTTGACTTCTACGAGCCAGAGGAGGTCGAGATGATCGCCTCCGCGGCCGCCGACGGGGCGCATCGCGGCGCACAGCCGGCCAGCCTGAGCGTCGATGAGAGCGCGTGGCGCGCACGCGTGGACGCGCAGGATGGTGAGCTGTTCCGCCTCGCCGCCTACACCGGCCTGCGCCTCGGCGAGCTGATCGCGCTGCGCTGGGAGGACGTCAACCTCGACGCCCGGCGGATGGTCGTCCACCGCGCAGTGTCCGCCGGCGTGGAGGGTCCGACCAAGAGCTGGCAGGCCCGCTTCCTACCGCTGGCCGATCCCGCCGCCGAAGCCCTGGAACGCCTGCAGGCCCGCAGCGACTACACCTCACTGCGAGGACTACATCTTCTGCTCGCGCCTCGGCCGGCGCCTCGACCCATCCGCTGTGCGGCGCCGCTTCAAGGCCGCACGCGACGCCGCCGGGCTGCGCCCGCTGCGTTTCCACGCTCTGCGTCACGCAGCCGGCAGCCTCATCGCCCGGCACGCCGACGCGCGTTTTGTGCAGGAGTTCCTTGGACACTCGCGGATCACGACCACGGAGCGCTACATGCACGCCAAGGCGCGGCCGGAGGACCTGGAGCGAGTCAATCTGGCGTTCCAGCTTCCGGCGCAGGACGCGGCGGGTCGATGACGCTCTGCGCCCAAGCGATTGCGTCGGCCGCCCAGCGCAGCGCCTGGTCGCGGTCGAGTCCGCCGGGCCGGCTGGCGCCGTAGCGCAGCTGCACGCCGTACGGCGAGAGCTCGTCGATGTCAGCAAGCTGCGCCGGCACATCGATGCCGTTGCTCACGCAGAGCTCAGTGAGGCCATCCAGATCGTGCGTGTAGGGAAACTCGATGCCGTTGTACGCAAGAACGGCCTTCAGGCACTTCTCGACGGCCTGCTGAGCATGGAAGCCAACGATCGCATCTGTCGCACCCACCGGCAGGAGCGACTTCGCTGCAAACTCGTCGTCGCGCGCCAGCCCGAGCAGCACATCCGGCATGTCCTGCCCGCCAGGCATCAAGCGGCGAGCGCGCGGCCCTCTGAGAGCGCGGTGTGAATCACGCTGCCGTGCGTCTGGCCCCACCGCTCGGCTTCATCCTCACTGACCACGATCACGTCGGCGAAGAGACCCAATCCCCGCAAGGTCCTGCGCAGGCGAATGGACTCCTTGATCGGATCATCCACCTTGGGCTCAACCACGAGCAGATCAAGGTCGCTCATGGGACCGGCGTCGCCCCGCGCGTACGAGCCAAAGAGAATCACGCGGGCGTCCGGCGCCGCCCTCGAAAGGCGACGCCCAACTTCATCGATCACAGCCCGATCGATCACGCGAACACGGTAGCGAGGATCAGCGACATGGTGCCGCTTGGGCCACGCTCAGCTCAACGCCCCTGGCCGGTGCCGCACCGCCGCCTCGATCTCGTCGCGCAGGAAGATCCAGCGCCGCCCGAGCTTGCGGCCGGGTAGCAGCCCGCGCCGGGCATATTCGAGCACGGTCGAGATCGGCAGGTGCAGCAGGTCGGCGACAGCACGGCCGTCGAGGACATCCTCGCGTGTCAGCCGAGGATGGAGCGGGGTGGATGCGTGGATCAGGTTCATCGTCGGGCCGGGCCAGAGGTGTGGCTCTCTGTGTTATTGACCCTCAGCCGCCCGAAACGGCCATCCAATTTGCGAACGCTCGGCCGCGCCCCACTTGCCACCCGCCCTTTTCCCAGCTACGTCGCGCGCGCCGACACTCCCGACCTGCCCCGGCACGCCCGCCGGTCGCTGCCCGCCACGCCTCCAATCGGTTACGCCGGACCTCCCGCGCTCTTCGCGTCACTTCGCTCCCTGGCAAGCACAGACAACATGCACGCCAAAGCGAGCGCTGTGTGATCGCTGTGTGACGAAGTCGTTGGCCGGTTGAGCGCACTCACGGTCAATAACCATGTGATGACCGCAGCCAGCATCGGGGCCGCCAGGGGCGGCGGGTATGCCCGCTACCTGGAGAGCAAGACCGTCGAGCCCGAGCGCGGCGACTACTACCTCGCCCCCGACGGCGAGCTGACGCAGGCTCCCGGCCGGTGGCTCGCCGGCACCGAGACCCTGGAGAGGCTTGGGATCGAGACGGGCGGGCAGGTGGATGGCCGGGACTTCATCGCGCTGATGGAAGGCCACCACCCCAGCACCGGCCGGTGGCTTCGACCAGAGGGCGCCGGCGGTGGGCGGGGCGGCGGCATCGACGTGACGTTCAGCGCGCCGAAGTCCGTCTCGACGGTGTGGGCGCTCGGGGACCCGTGGCAGCGCGAGCAGATCGAGGCCGCGCACGCCAGGGCGGTCGAGCAGACGATCAACTACCTGCGAGAGCAGGTGCCCGTCGTGCGCCGCCGCTACAGCGGCCAGGTCGTCGAAGATCACGCCAAGGACGTGATCGCCACCGAGTACCGGCACACCACCGCCCGCGGCGTATCAGGCGCCCAAGCCCCGGACCCCCAACTGCACAGCCACGTCGTCATCACCGGCGCCGTCCGCGAGGACGACCGGATCGTGGCCGTCGCGTCAAGGCCGATCTTCCGCAGCGCACGGGAGATGGGCGCGTTCTACCGTGCCGCGCTCGCCAACGAGCTGGTCGCCGAGGGGTACGCGATTGAGCAAGGCACCGGCAAGGACGGCCGGTACTTCGAGATCAAGGGAGTTCCCCGCGAGCTGTGCGATGCGTTCTCCGGGCGCTCCCGAGAGGTCGCACGGGCGGCCGAGCGTTTCCGTGCTCGCCACGGCCGCGCACCCGAGCGCGGCGAGCTGCGCAACCTCGCGCTCGAGAACCGCCGATCCAAGGAGCTGACCACACGCTCGGACCTACAACGAGTGTGGACGCAAACCGGACGGGATCACGGGTTCGGCCCGGATGAGGCCGTACGGCTGGTCGGCACGTCCGAGCGCCCTGCAGCCGCTCGCGCGATCGAGGATCGGGTCGAGGCGAAGCTGACCGAACAACATGCGGTCTTCCAGGCACGCGATCTGCGTGCGGTCGTGCTGGAGCAGGCCGCCGGGGAACTGTCGCCGCACGACGCGCTCGCCGTCGCGCGGGAGATGATCCGCGACCGGCGGGTACTGACCCTGGAGGGAGGACGGATGACCACCCTGGCGGTGCGCGCCCAGGAGCAGGCGATCGAACGGCGTGCCACCCAGCTCGCTCAACCCGCAGGCCGAGACGCCGGCGGCGTTGCCCGTGAGGACGCCGCCCGCGAGGTCGCCGAGCACATCGGCGGGCCACTCAGCCCCGAGCAACACCACGCGCTCGAAGTCCTCACCGGCCCCGAGCGCGCCGCAGTCCTCGTCGGCCCCGCCGGCACCGGCAAGGGCGTAGTGATCGACGCCGCCGCACGCGCAGAGCAGCACGCAGGCCGCCAGACGCTCGGGGTCGCAGTGTCCGGCTCCACGGCGGAGCGCCTCGGCACCGACAGCCCCGCACTGGCCAGACAGACACTCACGCTCGACTCGCTGGTCGCTCGCGCGAACACCGGCACCATCCACATAGGCCCCGACACCACGGTCATCCTTGACGAGGCTGGGATGGCCGACCATAAGCGCCTTGACGCCCTGACCGGGCTCATCGAGCGCTCCGGGGCGAAGCTGATCGCCGTCGGCGATGGCAAGCAACTCCCCTCGATTGGCCCCGGCGGCATGTTCGACCGCCTCACTCTCCACGCACCCACCGCCGAACTCGCGGACATCCACCGCACCAAGGACCCCGCCGCACAGCGCGCATGGCAAGCACTACGCGCCGGAGAACCCGAGCGCGCGATGGCGCACTACGCCGCACGCGGCCAACTGCACCTCACAGACACCCGCGACCAAGCAGCAGAGCGGGCCGTCCAAACATGGGCCTCGCTCACCGAGGGTCGCGATATCCGCGAGGTCGCGCTGATCGCCGACGCCTCCAATCAGGAGATCGACCGGCTCAACGCCCGCGCTCAACACCTACGCGCCCAGCGTGGCGAACTCGGCCACCGCGAGATCCCCTTGCCCGGCGTCCATTACGGCCTACGCGAAGGCGACCTCATCGCGTTCACCGCACAACACCGCCCGCCAGGGCAGCCGCGGGTCGAGAACGGCACCCGCGGGCAGGTCAGCGCCATCCACGAGCAGGGAGTCACGGTCAAGCTCGACGGGTCACACCGCCGGCTGCAGCTCGCCGGCGACGATCTCGACTCGCTGAGGCTCGCCTACGCCCAACACGTCTACCGCCAGCAAGGCGCGACCGTCGATCGCGCCGTCGTGCTCACCGGCGGCTGGCAAACCAGCAAAGAGACCGCCTACGTCGAGGCCACCAGAGCACGCCACGGCACCACATGGTTCATCGCTCGCGACGACCTCGGCCCCGAAGGACAAGACCCCCAACGCATCACACGCCTCTCCCAAAAGATGACCAACAGCCGCGCACACACCCCATCCCTCGCGTACCCGGAACGAGCCGGCCGCGGCTGGGAACCGAGCCGCAATCCCCTACGGCTTCGCTCCCCGCTCTCGCCAACACGCTGGCTCACCCGCACGCTCAACCGCGATACACCCGATCGCAGCACAGCCCGCGGACGCTAACGCCAAGTTACGAGACATGTGGTCACTCCCTTGCCCACGGCGGATCACGAGACTTCCACCGTTCGCCAGTCCCGTGATTAGCCGACCAAGGTACATCTCACGCTGGTTTCGACTCTTCGTCCGGCTCGGACACGTACCTCAGGCGACGCGCTTGTGCACGGTCGTCCCGTTGGGTTCACCACTGGCGGTAGTGCCGTGGCGCTAACCATGTATTGACCTGGCGGCAGAACGTAACTAAATGTGTGGCCAGATACCGCGTAGCCTTCAGTCTTTGCGATCGTCATTCCTGGTTGCGTCTTTACCACCAGCAGAAGCTTGATCCTGAAGTGGGCTCCCTGATCACGGGGAGGACCCCCATGATCGACACGCAGTCGAACGGCAAGCGTGCCTCGTATACCTCGACGCCCATAGCTCGGCACTACCCATGCTACCGTGCATAGAAGCACGCCCAGTATCGCTGTGACTCTGACTATGGCTCTGCTCATTGTGTACCCCTATTCCAAGACTCTACTTTCACCCAATCCCGAGAAGCCGGGCGCCTCTTCATCGCTGACGGCACGTCCCTCCAACTGTCCGGTATGAGCGTCCAGAATAAGCGTAAGTACACTCCCAGTAGGAGCTTCTTGCCCAGCGGGCACCCTGGCGTTGGTTAGGGTGAAGTTTCCATGCATGGACACGACAACGACCGTGCTGGCCTCCACGGCAGCCATTCCTGGGTCCGGCGCAGCTGGTACTACGTTATGCGGTTCGATTTCCACTGCACTCTTCAGCGACGTGTCTACTGCATGGATATTACTGGGTGATGGCTCGTGTGCGATGGCCGCTTCACGATGGACTATAGCATTGATCTGAGCATCCGCAAGTAGTGGTCCTTGTGGTGCTCGATATTCCGGCGCTTCAGTGATCGAGCTTTCCTGGGTGGACCCCGATGTATCGCTCGCGGCAAATGTCTCGGCCGCTCCACCCACGAAAAGCGCCACTATCACCAGTAGACCAACCCTAGCCCTACGTCTAAAATACATTTTCATCGAATCGTCTCCCTTCTAACAGCCAGGGACCGCAAATGCGATCGAACCGTTGTTGTGCCCAATTGCCGGGACGTTGATGCATAGTGGTTTGTTGCGTACGGGGTACGGGGTATTCCAGATCGATTCCCAGACTTCATGCCAGCTATAATCCATCCACTGTGACCAACCGAGGAGGATGCCGTTATTGTCGGCGCCACTCGCTGTTGTCGTGGCGAACTCCAATCCAGCATTGAGTTCCTTACTGGATTTAGGAAAGCCGGTAAAGCAGTAGTCGGGCGTGTTGTCCCATTCCCAAGTGAGACACCAATCACCGTTCTGGCCATAGGGCTCATCAATGTAGTACCCGAACCAATTATAATAACCTGGACCAGCGGTAGGCCAAACGTATTCCCAGTAATTTTTACTATTGTACGCGCGCGCAACAAAATATCGGGGTTCTGTTTCGCTGTAAGGCCAGCCTATCGTCGCGCCTGCCTCTACCCAGGCGGATGGATTAAACCCCGGAAAGACGACCCACATCTCGTCGTCCTGAAAACCCCCTTCGCCCGAGGGACTCCAGTTTGGTGTCTTGCCATAGTAGATCTCCTCGCGGGCCTGCGCGCCCATCACTTCCGCGGGAGAACCCTGCATGTTCCACACCTCTATCGAATAGCAGTGCTTACCTTCTTCGACACTGCAAGCATAAGCCTGCGCGGGTAGCATTAGAGCGATCCCGTTGAGCGCAACAATCAATGCAAGGCGACCTTTAGAAAGCCGCATAGATATCCCCTTTGTCGTTTCTGTTTGTGCGACTGTCTCGGTCTCTCAAGGAAGACGTACCTCCGAGTCTGCGCTCGGAGCGGCGTCCGCCCTTCCCGCTTCAACGGAAGCGTAGAATAGCATTGCGATTCTAATCTACTATACGGGTCGGGTCAGACGACATGGCTGCATAGTCGAGCACAGACGAAAGACTTTTGCAACCATCGATTGCGCGTTTGCGCATCTACGCGCCTCGCTGGGAGGCTTCTCGCTGTGCCAGAGCCAGCGGAAGTCCAGGTGGCGCGTCGTGTCCGCTCTCAACGGAAGGCGCTCAAGCTCACCTAGATGATTGATTCCGCGGTGTCAGGCGCAGTAGTTGACGAGTGCGCGGCTTGGTCGGCCGAGTTGGTGGTTGAGGGTGATGGCTGCTGCGAGGCAGAGTAGGCGTTGCAGGACGCGCTCTCGGAGGCCGGGGAGGGTGCGTGCGCCGTGGCGCTCGAGGGTGAGGGTGTCCTTGCAGGTCCAGAAGATGCTCTCGATGCGTTGGCGGATCGGCGCGAGGTGCGGCCCGTGGCCGGGCTCGTCTTTGCGGCGGGGCCGGAGGATCGTCGCTTCCAGTTCGCTGGCTTTGGTGGCGAACTCGCGTCCGGCGTAGCCCTTGTCGCCGATCAGCGTCACGGGGCCTTGGCGGCGGCAGCGGGCGAGCAGCTTGATCGCGACTTCTCGCTCATCCTGCTTGGGCGAGGTGAGTGCGAGTGCTCTGGGGGTGCCGTCGGCCGCGAAGATCGCGTGCAGCCTGAACCCCCAGAAGTAACGGGAGTGCGACGCCGACCAGCCGTAGTCCGCGGCGTCTGCGAGCTGGGAACGTCTAACGGTCTCGCGGTGCGGGCGCACTCCACCGGGGTGCTGTCGATGAGCAGCAGATCGTCATGAAATCCCGGGCTCTGGCTAGCGAACACCTCGATCAGCCACTCCAGCGTCTCGGTCAGGCGACGACGGCGCTTGTAGTAGCCGGCCTGCCCGGGCAGCCTGGGAAACAGGTGCGAGAGCCGCTTACCCGCGGCCGCGAGGAACCGCCGGTCAGACGGTATCCCCATGATCGCCTGAGCGACGCAGAGCGTGACGACCTCCGCGTCTGTGACGCTTCGTCTGGCGTTCTTGGCGCCTTCGGGCAGGAGATCGTCAGCCGTCACGAAAACGGCAGTGAGCAGCAGGTCGAGGTCGGCGTCCATCGAGGCCCCCTAAGGTCGGCGATGCCAGATAGCACCGCCGACTTCGACCCTGCTGCTCAAAAACCCTCGAAAACCACGCGCCCCACCGCGGAATCAATCATCTAGGAAGAGCTTGCGGTCGAGCTGGGAGTCACGCACCAGCACGTCTCGCGTATAGAGGGCGGCCACGCGGTGCCCTCCCTGGACCTTTTGATCAGACTCAGCCGCAGGCTTGGCGTGAGCACCGACTACTTGCTCACCGGCCAAGAGACGGCGCCGCTCGGCATCGCCGGGGCCATCCGTGGCGACAAGCGCTTGAATGCAACCGCCAAGCGCCATCTCATCGGCATCATCAGCGAGCTGCATGGCGTGAACTGAACCGCGGCTGGCCCGGAGCAAGTGGATGCCGCTCCGGCCTGTCAGCCTTGGTCCTATGGGGATGGACAGGCAATCTGCGGCAGCCGCTCTCTGAGCCAGAGGGATGAACAGCACATCGATATGGAACCTACCTACATGGCGCTGATGGGTGTCGGCACAGAGGGTTGGGGATGTGCCCAACACCGCCAAGGACCCCCAAGTCGCGCTCGGCCGCGCCATCCGACTACGCCGCGAAGAACTTGGCGTCTCCCAGCAAGACCTCGGCCTAGAAGTCGGCTACGACCAGGGATGGGTCTCCCACATCGAGAACGGCCGCACCAACCCCGCCTACGGCACCGTAGACCGAATCGCCCGCGCCCTCGCATGGCCCATGTCCAGACTCGTCGCACTCGCCGAGTCCATCGAGACCGAGGACCGCAAGCCCCTCGACCAACCACTGCGCCCCCAGCACACGCGGCAATCGCGGCGATAGGCACGCGCCACCCGGATGCGTCAGCGCCTCGGTCCTACGCCGCGCCTTCAAGCCCCCAGGCACCCGCCCGGAACCAGCGCGGAGCGGTTCGTGTGAACTTCGGCTGGCTCCACAGAGCTGGTCTCGAACCCCAACCCCCTGCCTGCACCCGAGCAAAACCCTCAAGCCCCGCAAAACCAGCCCTCATGTGGTACTCACCTGTGGTACTCCTGCTGAACCCAAGCAACATGGGAACCGCCCGATCCATCTAAAACCAGGCTAATTTGCAGGGATTTCCTCCAATGGAGCCAGCCGGGATCGAACCGGCGACCTCCTGCTTGCAAAGCAGGCGCTCTCCCATCTGAGCTATGGCCCCGCAGGCGTCAGTGTACCGGCGGAGCTTGCGAGCTATCGCGTGGATTTGCCGGGGAATCGGGTGTCATCAAGCGGCGCCCCGAACCCGTGCCCGCTGAGGGGTCTCCCACTCGAAGCTGCTTGCCGGATCGCCGATGTCGGGGCTGCTGAGGTCGGCGCTCCAGTCATAGGCGCGATGCAGGCCGTCATCCTCGATTCGCCTCGCGTCGATGAAGGCATCCATGTCGATCTCGACCGTCTCCTGGCTGAGCGCAGAGTGTCCGGCGCCAAGACGATTGCTGTCGGACCGGTCGGCGGCTTCGTTGCGCGACGCGCGTACGACGCCGTCGAAGCGGGGCGCCGCGTGGGAAGCGGCGTCGATGACCTCTTCGTCGAAGGCCTCGCGCTCCAGACGTGCGACCTCCTGCGGATCGGCGCCTCGTCTGCGCTTCAAGTCGAGGTGCTGGCGGATCGCTTCGTCGAATGAGCTCACGCCGGCCACGATACATCGGGCACCACACGGAACTTCTGCGGATGATGCTCGGCAGTCGCCGGGCGCCTGCCGGCGGTCCGCGCGCCACTCCGCAGCCGTCGTCTTGCGCCACTAGATGATTGATTCCGCGGTGTCAGGCGCAGTAGTTGACGAGTGCGCGGCTTGGTCGGCCGAGTTGGTGGTTGAGGGTGATGGCTGCTGCGAGGCAGAGTAGGCGTTGCAGGACGCGCTCTCGGAGGCCGGGGAGGGTGCGTGCGCCGTGGCGCTCGAGGGTGAGGGTGTCCTTGCAGGTCCAGAAGATGCTCTCGATGCGTTGGCGGATCGGCGCGAGGTGCGGCCCGTGGCCGGGCTCGTCTTTGCGGCGGGGCCGGAGGATCGTCGCTTCCAGTTCGCTGGCTTTGGTGGCGAACTCGCGTCCGGCGTAGCCCTTGTCGCCGATCAGCGTCACGGGGCCTTGGCGGCGGCAGCGGGCGAGCAGCTTGATCGCGACTTCTCGCTCATCCTGCTTGGGCGAGGTGAGTGCGAGTGCTCTGGGGGTGCCGTCGGCCGCGAAGATCGCGTGCAGCCTGAACCCCCAGAAGTAACGGGAGTGCGACGCCGACCAGCCGTAGTCCGCGGCGTCTGCGAGCTGGGAACGTCTAACGGTCTCGCGGTGCGGGCGCACTCCACCGGGGTGCTGTCGATGAGCAGCAGATCGTCATGAAATCCCGGGCTCTGGCTAGCGAACACCTCGATCAGCCACTCCAGCGTCTCGGTCAGGCGACGACGGCGCTTGTAGTAGCCGGCCTGCCCGGGCAGCCTGGGAAACAGGTGCGAGAGCCGCTTACCCGCGGCCGCGAGGAACCGCCGGTCAGACGGTATCCCCATGATCGCCTGAGCGACGCAGAGCGTGACGACCTCCGCGTCTGTGACGCTTCGTCTGGCGTTCTTGGCGCCTTCGGGCAGGAGATCGTCAGCCGTCACGAAAACGGCAGTGAGCAGCAGGTCGAGGTCGGCGTCCATCGAGGCCCCCTAAGGTCGGCGATGCCAGATAGCACCGCCGACTTCGACCCTGCTGCTCAAAAACCCTCGAAAACCACGCGCCCCACCGCGGAATCAATCATCTAGACTTGATGCTTCGCCTTGGGGCTATAGCTCAGTTGGGAGAGCGCCTGGATCGCACCCAGGAGGTCGGGGGTTCGAGTCCCCCTAGCTCCACTCCTTGAGGTCTTCACGTTTTGGCCTCGGTTCCAGTTCACGTTTGGCGCCTGTCGCAGCGGGTCGTCGTGTTTTTTGGGACGCCGGTGGGTCTGACGCGGGGCGCCTGCGCGTGCTGCCGCCGCATGACGGGGAGGGCAGCGATCTGTCCGCTCGGACTAGACTGAGCCGTTGGCGACGAGGAGGAGCGATGTCAGAGACGGAGAGCGCAGAACAGGACGAGGCGACGCGCGTCGGGCTGCGTTACTTCGAGCTGATCGCCGCCCGCGACCTCGATGGTGCGGTCGCGATGTGGGCGCCAGGCGGTTACGAGCACGTGATCGGGATCCTCGACACGGAGGCGCCGGAGGGGGTGCGAGCCTTCATCGGCGAGATGCTGGAGGCCATCCCCGATCTGAGGATGGAGATCCTCAGCACGACGTCTGAGGGCGGGCGCTGCGGCGTGCACTGGCGGCTGAATGGCACCTTCGCGGGTCCAGGCGGCTTCGCCGGCATCGCTCCGACGGGCGATCCGATAGAGGTCGAAGGGCTCGATCTGCTGACGGTTCGCGGCGGCCTGATCGTGCGCAACGACGCCTTCCAGGACAGCATGAGCGTGCCGCGCACGATCGGCATGATGGCGCCCCGGGGATCGAACGTCGAGCAGCGGATGATCGGCGCCTTCAACGCGAAGACGCGCATCTCGACGTGGCTGTCAGTGCAGCAGCCCGGCCTGATCGCCGAGGGCGTGTGGCTCGTGCAGGGACAGCCGGGGCGCTGCAGCGTCTACCTGATCGAGGATGGCGACGGCGTGACGCTCTTCGATGCGGGCGCGCGCACGATGACGCGCTCTGTCGCGAGCGCAGCGGCGAAGCTCGGCGGGGTGAAGCGGATCGTGCTCGGCCATGGCCACACCGATCACCGCGGGACGGCACCCGCCTTGAAAGCGCCGGTGCTCTGCCACCCCGACGAGGTGCAGGACGTAGAGGGCAGCGGCGGCTTTCGCTACTGGCCGCTGCGCCTGGCCGGGCTGCCGACGCCGCAGCGCCAGATCCATCGGCTGCTGCACCGGATCGCATGGGACGGGGGGCCGGTGAAGGTCGCCGGCACGCTTCGCGAGGGCGATGAGATCGCGGGCTTTCGCGTGATCGACCTCCCGGGTCACGCGCCGGGCCTGATCGGCCTGTGGCGCGAAGCGGACCGGCTCGCGCTGTGCAGCGACTGCTTCGACACGCTCGACATGTGGGGACGGAGCGCTTCGCCGCGCCTGCCGGAGCGCCTCTACAACTACGACACGGAGCAGGCACGGGCGAGCCTGCGCAAGCTGGCGGCGCTTGAGCCGGCGGCGGCGTGGCCCGGGCACGCCGAGGCGGTGACCGGCGAAGTGCGCCGCAAGCTCGAAGCGGCGGCGCAGGCGGGCTGAATGGGCTGGCGAGCGCCTGGAAGCGATCACGAGCGGCCGCCCTTTATATGCTCGCCCGATGTCAGGGGGAGGCAAGGGCGGCGGCCGGCTGCTGGCGATCGGCGATCTTCACATCACGCATCCTGAGAACCGCAGGATCGTGGAATCGCTGCAACCGCAGAGCGATGCCGACTGGCTGATCGTCTGCGGCGACGTGAGCGAGTCGGTCGCCGACTTCGAATGGGCCTTGAACGTGCTTCGCGAGCGCTTCGCGACCGTCATATGGACGCCTGGCAACCACGAGTTGTGGACGACGCCTGACGAGCCGCTGCGCCTGCGTGGCGAGCAGCGCTACCTGCACCTCGTCGAGCTCGCGAGAAAGCTCGGCGTGCTCACGCCTGAGGATCCCTTCGTGGTTTGGGAGGGCCCTGGCGGGCCGGTGACGATCGCCCCTCTGTTCCTGCTCTACGACTACTCGTTCGGGCGCAACATCGCTGCGACGAAGGCGGAGTCGCTCGCAATCGCCCACGCTGCGGGCGTCGTCTGCAGCGACGAGTTCCTGCTGCATCCGGACCCGTATGCGACTCGCGAGCAATGGTGCGAGGCAAGGATCGGATACGCCCGGCGACGGCTGGAAGGATGCTCGTCGGCGGCGCCACCGCTGATCGTCAATCATTTTCCGCTCACCGACCACCCGACGAGGGTGCTCTATCACCCCGAGTTCGCTCAATGGTGTGGCACGATGCGGACCGCGGACTGGCATCTGCGCTTCAAAGCGGCCGCTGTCGTCTACGGGCACCTGCACATTCCGCGGACTACCTGGCACGATGGCGTGCGCTTTGAGGAGGTCTCGCTTGGCTATCCGCGCGAGTGGCATCGTCGCCGCGACAGGGCGTTGCTGCGGCAGATAATGCCGTGGCCGGAGTGAGCCGCGACAAACGATGCTCGAGACGATCCTTCCAGACAGCGTCGTTGTCGTCGATGCTCGGCAGGACATCGAGGTCGAGCTCTTCCCCGAGGAGCGCCTCGCTCTCGGAGCAGCCGTCGAGAAGCGCCGAGCAGAGTTCGTCACGGCGCGTGCGTGCGCCCGCGAGGCGATGGCGAAGCTGGGGCTCCCCGCTCTTGCGGTCACCAACGGCGAGCGTGGAGAGCCTCGCTGGCCAGAGGGCATCGTCGGCAGCGTCACGCACTGCGATGGCTACCGCGCCTGCGCCCTCGCGAGGGTCGAGAGGATCCTCACCGTCGGCATCGACGCCGAGCCCAACGCGCCGCTTCCCGACGGTCTGATCGGGGACATCGCCAGAGCCGAGGAGTTGCCCCGCCTTCGGCGGCTTGCACGCGAAGCGGCCGAGGTCCACTGGGATCGGCTGCTCTTCAGCGCGAAGGAGGCCGTGTACAAGGCTTGGTTCCCGCTCGTCCACCGCTGGCTTGGCTTCGAGGACGCGACGGTCGAGATCGATGCCGCGGCAGGCACGTTCGCTGCGAGGCTGCTGGTGCCGGCGCCGCCGGCGCTCACGGGCTTCAGCGGACGCTGGATGCTCGAGGACGGGATCCTCGCCACCGCGATCGCGCTTGACGCCAAGATCGCCTCGCCTGGCATCCTTACGCGGCGATGACTGGCGAGTTGGATCCTGACGCGAGAGCTCTGCTCGAGGTGATGCAGGCCGTGGGTACGGCACAGCCGTACGCGCTGCCGCTCCAAGACGCACGGGAGCGCATGCGCACCGCGCTGGCGGCGCGAGGCAAGCCGATCCCGTTGAGCAGCGTCGATGAGATCTTGCTGCCATCTCCTCACGGGCCTCTGCGGCTCCGCATCTACAGGCCGGGTGGCGGTTGCCTGCCGGTCGCCCTCTTCCTGCACGGCGGCGGCTGGACGCTCAATGACCTCGACACCCACGACCGTCTCTGCCGGCTGATTGCGAGTAGATCGGGATGGCTGCTCGCTGCGCTCGACTACCGCAGGGCCCCGGAGCACCGCCATCCGGCGCCGCTGGAGGACGCCCACCTCGCCTACCGCTGGCTGCGTGACAACGCTTCGCAGATCGGAGCGGATGGCTCGCGGGTAGCGCTCGTCGGCGAAAGCTCAGGTGCGACCACCGCGATCGGTCTTGCGCTGCTGCTGCGCGACCTCGGCGCCCCGGCTCCCCTGCTGCAAGCCCTCGCCTATCCGATCGTCTCGCTTTCGGAGAGCTGGCCCTCGTTCGAGCAGCGGGGCAGCGGCTACACGCTCGATCGCGAGTTCGTGCGCTGGACTTGGCGCAACTACCTGCCAGGCGGCCAGGCGGCCGCCGATCTGCCGTATCTCGTCCCGCTCGCCGGCGTGGAGCTCGGCGGCCTTGCGCCGACGTTTCTGATGACGGCCGAGTTCGATCCGCTGCGCGACGAGGGCATCGAATACGCAAAGCGGCTCGCGGCTGCCGGAGTCGAGGTCGAGCACGTCCACGCGCACGATCAGATGCATGGCTTCCTGCTGCTCGACCGCGGCGTTGCAAAAGTGGGTCCGCTCATCGACCGCCTCGCGGCGGCACTCGCCGCCGCGGCCACTACGACCGACCCTTAACCCCGCCAGCTCGTCGGCTGCTCGCCCGCGCGCTGCCTTTGATCGGCTCTCAGACCCGCTGGGCGCTCTGCTCGTCCAGCACTCGATCGATGAACTCCGCGGTGGCCTCGTTGCCGAGGAACGGTGTGAGGATGATGTGCGCCGCATGCGGCACGTAGCGGGGCGCCTGCTCGATTTCCTGCCTGCGCACGTGCAGGTATCCGACCTCGTAGATGGTCGCGGTGATCGCATTCAACGCGCAGCGGGGCGGCGGGCTGTCCGTCTGCAGATAGCCTTCCTGGAGGAACATCGAGAACGCGGCGTGGCTGTCCTCGATGCGCTGGATCGCCTCACCGCCGACAGTGTGGGCTTCCACGTAGCCGAGCTGCGTGAAGACCGGGTAGGTGGCGTTGAAGTGGGTGCCTGCTCGCAGCACCTCCCAGATGCGCTCCTGCCAGGTCCTGCTGATGAAGAACGCTCTCGCGCAGACGGCCATCATCTGCTGCACGCCCAGCTCATACACCGAGAGGAATGCCTGCTGCTTGTCGCTGAAGTTCGCGTAGAAGACGCGACGGTCAACGCCGGCGTCCCGCGTTATGTCGGCGACCGTCATCGCCGCATAGCCCTTGCGGATCGTGACCTCCGCCGTCGCGTGCAGGATCCGTTCGCGCTGATTGCGGGCCACCTCCGCCGAGGAGATGCTCGGTCGGCCCGGCGGCAGCGGGGGAGGCCGGCGCAGGCTCCATCTCTGCGACGTGCTCCGGAGGACCGAGCAGCGGGCCGGGCTCATGGGTTCGCCAGCGGTGGCTTGAAGTCGGCGCGCAGTAGCTATCGATCCACACCGCGATGTCGTCTGCAAGTGCCTTCAGGTCGTGTTCGTTGCGCCGCAGCCGCGGCGCGAGCAGGCCATACACCCCGCCGATCAGGGCGTCGGTCGGCAGGTCCGGGGTCTCGGCTGCGGTCGGTGCGGCCGATCTCCGCCGCTCGATGATCCGCTCGAGCCGCTGGACCACGCGATCTCGGTGCTCCAGCGCCCGACGACCGGCCACGAGCGTCTCGTTGATGAGGAATCTCGCCTTCTCAGGGGAGGCTTCCGCGAAGAGGATCAGCGCCCTGACGCCCTCCTGCACCGCGCGCTCCGGCGGCGCCGACTCGACCGCCTCGCGCACACGTTCGATCGAGGTCTCGGAGATCTCCCGATGCACCGCGAGGAAGCAGTCGTCCTTGTCGCTGAAGTACTCGTAGAAGGTGGGCCGCGACACGCGCGCCCGTCCGATCGTCTCCGCGACGGTCGCTCCCAGGTAGCCGCGCTGCACGGCGGCAGCGAGCATGCCGTTCAGCAGCCGTGTTCGCTGACTGTCCTTCAGCTCCTTCCTTGGTGTGGACATGATGTTTGTGAGCTTAGGCTCTCCGCGGGAGGTGGTCTTGGAGTTGTGTAAGCAGGCGGCACAGCCCAATGCAACCACTTATGTTTATCACTAGCTGCTCCATTGGACATTTGTAAACATATCCCCGCCCAGCAGTCTGTGAAAAATCGAGAAAAGACGCTTTGCAGCGCTGGTTTACGGGGCCCGCGGGAATAGGGTTGACAAGTGCGGTGATGCGGTCTAGGATCGCCGCTAGCGATGTTTTTGGAACTGTTTGCCCGTGTAGCTCCACCCGCACGTGGATGACTTGGTAGACGACCGGCGCCGCTCCGAGCACCAAATGCCGAGCGGGGTCGATGCGGGCGGCCTCAGCGAGACCGGCGCCGGTCCGGGGACGCAGGGCGGGGTCGCCTTCGTCTTCTCCGGGCATGGCTGTCAGTGGGAGCAGATGGCGCTGGAGCTGTTGGAGTCCTCGCCGTGCTTCGCCGAGCACATGCGTCGCTGCGAAGAGGCGTTGCGCGCTCATGTGAAATGGTCGCTCGCGGATGTGCTGCGAAGGCGCCCGCGGGCTCGGCGCTTGCAACGCGTTGACGTCGTTCAGCCGGCGCTGTTCGCGATCTCGCTCTCGCTGGCGGAGCTGTGGCGCGAGTGCGGAGTGCAGCCGGATGCGGTGATCGGCCACTCACAGGGCGAGGTGGCGGCCGCCTGCTTTGCAGGCGCGCTTTCGCTGCAGGACGCCGCGATGGTGATCGCACGCCGCAGCCGCCTGCTGGCTCGCATCTCCGGAAAGGGCGCGATCGCGGCGCTCGCCTGCGCCGAGCAGGAGCTGCGCGGGCGGCTGGAGCGAAGTGGCGATCGGCTCGTGCTCGCCGCCCTCAACGGACCGTCGCAGCTGGCCGTCTCAGGCGAGACGGCAGAGCTTGCGAGCCTGATCAAGGACTGCAAGCGCGACGGGTTGCGGGCGGCGCGCGTCGCGATCGACTACGCATCGCATTCACCGCAGATCGAGCCGATACGCAGCGAGCTGCTCGCCGCGCTCGCGAAGCTGAAGCCGGCGGCTGGTGAGATTCCGCTCTACTCGACCGTCACGGGCGGGCAGCTCGACGCGACTTGCTGCGATGCCGAGCACTGGTATCGGGCGGAGCGCCGAGCTCGTGCGCTTTCAAGCGGCGATCGAGGAGCTGCTGAAGGATGGCCACGAAACCCTGCTCGAGGTGGGTCCCCATCCGGTGCTCGCATCGGCGATGCAGGCGACGGCCGACCTGCGTGCAGGGGATCGCGACGTTCTGATCGCGTGCTCGCTGCGGCGTGGCCAGGGCGGGCCGGAGCGCCTGCTGAGCTCGCTGTCGGATCTCCAGCCCCGCCTTCCCCAGCTCGACTGGGAGCTCGTCTGCGCGAAGCTTGGCGTGCCCCTTGACGTGTGCCCGGCTCACGCAGGGCCGGCGAAGGAAGAGACGCAAATCTCGAAGGATCTGCTCGGAGGCGCGAGTGAGACGGAGCGCAGGCTCGCGTTGCTGGACGCCGTGCTCTTGGAGCTCGCCGCGATTCTCGGAGAGCCCTCGCTTGGCCCCGAGGCGGCGGAGCGGCAGTTCAGCACGCTCGGCCTGGACTCCTCCGGCGCCGTCGAGCTGCGCAGCCGGCTGCAGAGGAGGACCGGCATGAAGCTCGCGACGAAGCTGCTCTTCGAGCACACGACGCCCGTGGCCCTCGCCGAGCATCTCTGTCGCGACGGCCTGCACGAGTCGCCGCGGTCGCGGCGCGCGCGCTCAGCTGCGCATGAGGAGCCGATCGCGATCGTCGGCGCTGCCTGTCGATTCCCGGGCGGCGTGAACTCTCCACGGCAGCTCTGGGAGCTGCTCGACGCGGGCAGGGACGCGGTCGGCCCTTTCCCAACCGACAGAGGCTGGGATCTGCAGGCGCTCTACGACCCGGTTGGAGAGCGGCCAGGCACCAGCTACGCGCGCGAAGGCGGCTTCCTCCACGACGCGGCCGAGTTCGACGAGGGCTTCTTCGACATCAGCCCCCGCGAGGCGGTGGCGATGGATCCCCACCAGCGGCTGTTCCTCGAAGCCTGCTGGGAGGCCGTGGAAGCCGCCGAGCTCGATGTGCGCGCGCTGCGCGGTGGCGACACTGGCGTGTTCGCCGGGATCAACACGCTTGACTACAGCGCCGAGGCGTGGCTGAGGCCCGACGGACTCGAGGGCTACGGCATGACCGGCGCGTTCGGAAGCGTGATCGCGGGCAGGGTCTCCTATGTGCTCGGCCTGCAAGGCCCTGCGCTGACCGTCGATACAGCCTGTTCCTCCTCGCTGGTCTGCTTGCATCTCGCTGCCGGCGCGCTGCGGCGCGGCGAGTGCGATCTCGCGCTCGCGGGCGGGGTGAGCGTGATGTCCACCCCAGCGCTCTTCGCCGCCTTCGCTCGCCAGCGAGCGCTCGCGCGAGATGGGCGCTGCAAGTCGTTCGCAGAGGGCGCCGACGGCACCGGGTGGGGCGAGGGGGTCGGTGTGCTGACGCTCGAGCGCCTCTCCGCCGCAGAACGCTCAGGCCGCAGGGTGCTCGCTCTGCTGCGCGGCAGCGCCGTCAACCAGGACGGCGCGAGCAACGGCCTCACCGCGCCGAACGGGCTTGCCCAGCAGGAGGTGATCCGCAGGGCGCTGGAGGACGCCGGAATCGAGGCCGCAGATGTCAACGCCGTCGAGGCGCACGGCACCGGCACGAGGCTTGGCGATCCGATCGAGGTCGAGGCCTTGATCGCGGCCTACTGCGGTGGGCGCCGATCGGGGAGCCCGCTGTGGCTTGGCTCGGTGAAGTCGAACATCGGGCACACGCAGGCCGCCGCCGGCGTGGCGGGCGTGATCAAGATCGTGATGGCCCTTCAGCACGAGCGCCTGCCGAAGACGCTGCACGTCGATGCGCCGACGCCAGAGGTCGACTGGCCGGGTGAGATCGCGCTGCTGAACGAGGCGGCCCCCTGGCCGAGGCGGCCGGCCTCGCGCCGCCGCGCAGGCGTCTCCTCCTACGGGATCAGCGGGACCAACGCGCACGTGATCGTCGAGGAGGCGCCTGCCGAGGAGGCCGCGCCCGTCGAGGCGGCGCCCCTCGAGGCTGCGCCCGTCGCCGAGCGCTCCGGGCGGCATGCCAGAGGCTTGCACGCCATCCCGACCGCCTGGGTGCTCTCGGCGCGGAGCGTCGAGGCCCTGCAGGGGCAGGCCAGGCGCTTGGCGGGCCTGCTCGCCGAGCAGTCGCTCGACCCCGCCGACGTCGGCCTCTCGCTTGCCGGCAAGACGGCGTTCGAGCACAGAGCCGTCGCGATCGACGGCTACGGAGCACAGCTGCGCGACGGCCTCGATGCGCTTGCAAGCGGGCTGGGGGCAGTCAACGTGATACGCGGCGCACGGCTGCGTGGCGGCGAGCGACTCGCGTTGATGTTCACCGGCCAGGGAGCGCAGCGCGTCGGCATGGGCGCTGAGCTGTACGGCTCCAGCGCCGTCTTCGCGGAGGCGTTCGATGAGGTCTGCGGGCAAATGGACCGGCACCTCGGCCTCTCGCTCGCTGAGCTGGTCTTTGGCGAAGCCGGCGGTGACGCGGACCCCGCAGCTGGCGGTGACGCAGGTCCCGGAGCCCGCGACGGCGCGGGCCTGCTCGAGGAGACCCGTCTCACACAGCCTGCGTTGTTTGCGCTCGAGGTCGCCCTCTACCGTCTGATCGCCTCCCACGGCGTCGTGCCTGACTTCCTGATCGGACACTCGATCGGTGAGCTCACCGCTGCCTTCCTCGCCGGCGTCTTCAGCCTCCAGGACGCATGCGAGCTCATCGCCGCGCGGGGACGCCTGATGGCCGCGCTGCCGCGCGGCGGCGCGATGGTCGCCGTCCAGGCATCTGAGCAGGAGATCGTGCGCTCGCTGCAGGACTGCGATGGATCGGTCGCGCTCGCCGCGATCAACGGCCCGTCCTCGGTCGTGATCTCAGGCGAGCACAGCGCCGTCGCCGCGCTTGCGGCCACGTGGGAGGAGCGTGGCCGCAAGACGCGAGCGCTGAGCGTCTCCCATGCATTCCACTCGCCGCTGATGGACGGGATGCTGGATCGGTGGCGGCAGGTAGTCGAGGGTGTCGCCTTCAGCGCCCCCTCGATTCCGATCGTCTCCAATCTCACCGGCGAGGCGGTCTCGCGAGAGCTCTGCGAAGCCGAGTACTGGGTCCGCCACGTACGCGAGCCGGTGCGCTTTGGCAGTGGCATTCAGTGGCTGCATCGCCGGGGCGTGCGGAGCTTCCTCGAGCTCGGTCCGGACGGAGTGCTGAGCGGGATGGCGCAGGAATGCCTCGCCGAGCAGGCCGGACAGGATGGCGGCGCCGGAATCGCCGTGCCGGTGCTGAGACGTACAAGGCCTGAGCGGGAGGACTCTCTGTGCCGCGCTTGCCGAGACCTGGACGGCCGGAGTGCAGGTCGATTGGCGGTCGAGCTTCAACGGCCGCGGCGCGAAGCGCGTGCCGCTGCCGAGCTATGCCTTCCAGCGTCGGCGCCACTGGAGCGAGGGCTCGCTCGGCATCGGCGGTCCGACGACGCTCGGCCTTCACGCCGCCGAGCACCCGCTGCTTGGCGCCGCTGTCGCGGTCGCGGACGGAGGTGGATGGCTGTTCACCGGTGCTCTCTCGCTGCAGGCGCAGCCCTGGCTCGGCGATCACGTTGTGTTGGACGCCGCGCTGCTTGCGGGCACCGCCCTGCTCGAGCTCGCAGCCGCCTCCGGAGCCCGCGTCGGATGCGGCCGGGTGCGCGAGCTGACGCTGCAGACGCCGCTGAGCATCCCCGCGCAGGGCGTCCTGCAGCTGCAGGTGGCGCTCGGCCCTGCAGACGAGTCGGGGACGCGCACGATCGCGATCTACTCGCGCCGCGCCGCGCCGGCCGACGACGCATTCGAGGTCGCCGCATGGGTGTGCCACGCGATTGGAGCGCTTGTCCCGACGCAATCTCACCGGGGCGAGGAAGCGTCGCGTGCCGGCGAGGCAAACGGGGCTGCGCGGGCGCTGCCGGGGAGCGCCTGGCCGCCGCCCGGGGCCGAGGCGATCGACGCCGAGTGGGTTCATGATCGGCTTGCAGGCGCGGGCTTCACATACGGTCCCGCCTTCCAGGGCCTGCGCTCGGTCTGGCGGGACGGCAAGGAGCTCTACGTCGAAGCGGCTTTGCCAGAGAGCGAGCTTGGCCGCACCTCGCTGTTCGAGCTGCATCCCGCGCTTTTCGATGCCGGGTTGCACGCGCTTGTCGCGGACATGCTCGACGGCGGCTCGGCGGACGGTGAGGTCAAGGACGGCATCTGGCTGCCGTTCGCCTGGGAGGGCGTCGAGCTGCAGCGCGCCGGCGCCGGTGTCCTGCGGATGCGGATCTCGCCCTTGCGGCCGGGCGCGGTCTCGCTGCGACTCTGGGATCGCGAGGGGCTGCCGATCGGATCGGTCAACGCGCTCGCTCTGCGCGAGGTCTCTGCGGGGCAGATGCGCGCAAGCACCGGGCGCGCGGGCGACTCGCTGTTCGCGTTGGATTGGACCTCGCTCGAGCCGGCCAAGACGGCGCAGGCGGCTTTGCCTGGGCAATCGCCGGCGGGTCTGATCGTGCTCGGCGAGCAAGACGGCGTGCTTGCCCGGATGCTGCCAGGCAGCGAGCTCTTCTCCGGGCCGGCGGCGCTGGGCGCGGCCGTCGAGCGGCTCGATCGGGTCCACGGGGCCGGCGGGCAGCCACGTCGGATCGCGCTGCTCGATCTCGTTGGCGACGCGCAATCCCCGGGCGAGGCTCGGCAGACGCTGACGCGCTTGCTCGAGTGCGTGCAGCAATGGCTGGCAGACAGAGCGTCTCTCGCAGTGGCGGCTCGCTGTGCTGACGCGCGCCGCCGTCGCCTGTGAGCCGGGCGAGGCAGTCGACGACCTGGCCGGTGGAGCCGCCTGGGGCCTCGTGCGCTGCGCGGAGAGTGAGAACCCCGGTCGCTTTGCGCTGATCGACGTCGATGGGCTGCCCGCCTCCTGGCAGGCGCTCGAGCCTGCGCTGCGCGCTGAAGAGCCCCAGCTTGCGCTGCGCGCCGGGGTCGTGCTCGCGCCGCGGCTCGTCCGCATGCCGGTGAGCGCGGCGAGCCCTGCGGAGCCTGGAGAGCGGTGTGAGCCGGGCGGCACCGCGATGATCACAGGCGGCACCGGCGCGCTTGGCGCGAGCGTCGCCGAGCACCTCGTCACAGCCGAGGGCGTGCGCCACCTGCTGCTCGTCAGCCGCCGCGGGATGCAGGCCGATGGGGCGGAGGCGCTCCGCGAGCGGCTCGCCGCGCTTGGCGCAGAGGTGAGCATCGCCGCCTGCGACGTCAGCGATCGCGACCAGCTGCAGCGGCTGCTCGAGCAGATCCCGCCGGAGCGTCCGCTGCAAAGCATCGTTCACGCCGCGGGCGTGCTCGACGACGGCGTGATCGGCTCGCAGACGCCTTCGCGCCTTCAGCGGGTGCTCGCGCCAAAGCTCGACGCCGCATGGCACCTGCACGAGCTCACCGACTCGATGCCGCTGAGGGAGCTCGTGATGTTCTCCTCCGTTGCCGGCGTCCTTGGCACGCAGGGCCAGGCCAACTATGCGGCGGCGAACGCGTTCCTCGATGCGCTGGCCGCAAGGCGCCGTGCCGAGGGCCTGCCCGCCACCTCGATCGCGTGGGGGCTCTGGGGGGTGGAGCACGGCATGGGCGCGCAGGCTCGGCGATGCCGACATTGCGCGCATGGCGCGCACGGGCGTCGCGAGCCTGAGCGCAGACGAGGGCCTGGAGTTGCTTGACCTCGCACGATCGTCGGGACGCGGCCAGGTCGTGTCGATGCGACTCGACGCCGGCGCGCTGCGCGCCCAGGCGGGCTCGGGCGCGGTGCCCAGCCTGCTGCGCGGCCTCGTGCGGACCCCGGCGAGGCGCGCCGCCACCACCGCCGGCTCGCTCGCCGAGCGGCTGGCGGGCGAGCCGGCAGAGAAGCGCGAGGCGATCGTTCGCGATCTCGTCCGCGCTGAGACCGCGAACGTGCTGGGCCATGCCTCACCAGGCGGCATCGACATGGACCTCGCTTTCAAGCAGCTGGGGTTTGACTCCCTGGTCGGCGTCGAACTGCGCAACCGCCTCAACCGCGCGAGCGGCCTGCGGCTGTCCGCGACGCTCGTCTTCGACCACCCCTCTCCCACAGCCGTGGCGCGCCACCTGCTCGATCGGGCGCTCGGCGAGCAGCCGGCCGCGCGCCCGCGCGCACGCCAACGCGCGCGCGCGCCCGGCGATCTCGAGGAGCCGATCGCGATCGTCGCGATGAGCTGCCGCTACCCCGGTGGCGTCAACTTCCCCCAGCGGCTCTGGGAGCTCCTCGTCGAGGGCAGGGACGCAGTCGGCCCCTTCCCCGAGGATCGCGGCTGGGACGTCGAGGCGCTCTACGACCCTGACCCCGACCGTCCTGGCACCAGCTACGCCCGCGAGGGCGGCTTCCTCTACGACGCCGCCGAGTTCGACGCCGACTTCTTCGGCATCCCGCCGCGCGAGGCGCTCGCGATGGATCCCCATCAACGGCTGCTGCTGGAGATGTGCTGGGAGGCGATCGAGCGGGCCGGCATTGCGCCCGGCAAGCTGCGCGGCAGCGACACCGGCGTGTTCGCGGGGCTGATGTACCACGACTACGGCGCGCGCGTGATGAACGCGGCGCCGCACGACATCGAGGCCTACATCGGGATCGGCAGCGCCGGCAGCGTCGCCTCCGGTCGCGTCGCCTATACCTTCGGCTTCGAGGGTCCCGCCGTGTCCATCGACACGGCCTGCTCCTCCTCGCTGGTCGCCCTGCACCTCGCATGTCAGGCGCTGCGCTCGGGCGAATGCTCGCTTGCCCTCGCAGGCGGGGTGACGGTGCTCTCCACGCCATCGGTGTTCGTCGAGTTCTCGCGGCAGCGCGGCCTCGCCCCCGATGGCCGTTGCAAGTCCTTCTCCGAGGCGGCCGACGGCACAGGCTGGAGTGAGGGCGCCGGCCTGCTGCTGCTGCAGCCGCTGTCGGCGGCGCTGCGCGACGGACGCGAGGTGCTCGCGACGGTGAGAGGCAGCGCCGTCAACCAGGACGGTGCGAGCAACGGTCTCACCGCCCCGAACGGTCCATCCCAGCAGCGCGTGATTGGGCAGGCGCTCGCCGCCGCAAGGTTGAGACCCGACCAGGTCAACGCGGTCGAGGGACACGGCACCGGCACTACGCTCGGCGATCCGATCGAGGCGCAGGCGCTGCTCGCCGTATACGGCGAGGGCCGCTCCCCACAGCGGCCCCTGTGGCTCGGATCGATCAAGTCGAACATCGGCCACACTCAGGCCGCCGCGGGCGTCGGGGGCGTGATCAAGACCGTGATGGCGCTGCGCAACGAAGCGTTGCCGAGGACGCTGCACGTCGAGCAGCCGAGCAGCGAGGTCGACTGGTCCACGGGCACCGTCCGACTGCTGCAGGAGCAGGTGCGATGGCAGCGGGGCAGCGAGCCGCGCCGGGCGGGGGTCTCCTCGTTCGGCATCAGCGGCACCAATGCCCACGTGATCGTCGAGGAGCCGCCGACGGGCGCGCTGCCGCCGGGCGAGTCGCCGAGGGTCGAGCAGGCGCCGCCGGCGGGACAGGCTGCGCCGCCGCCCACGCCCTGGTCGCTCTCGGCAAAGAGCGCGCAGGCGCTGCGCGCTCAGGCCGAGCGCCTCGCCGCCCACCTGCGGGAGCATCCGGAGTGCTCGGCGAGCGACGTCGGCTACTCACTTGCGAGCACTCGCTCGGTCTTTGCAAGCAGGGCAGTGCTTCTCGGCCGCGGCCGCGAGCAATTGCTCACCGCGCTCGTGGACCTGAGCCAACGCTCGCAGTCCTCCACGGCGATCGAGGGAGTCGCCGGCGGCGATCTCGGCGGACTGGCGATGATGTTCACCGGCCAGGGAGCCCAGCGTCCTGGCATGGGCCGCGAGCTGTACGCAACCTACCCCGCCTTTCGAGCCGCGCTCGACGATGCCTGCGGCCACCTCGACGAGCTGCTTGGGCTGAGCCTCAGCAGCCTCATGTTCGGCGAGGCCGCCGACGCGCATGACGATGCCGCTGAGCGCGCGCGGGCGGACGTCGGCGGCGAGCAGATCGACCTCGCTCTGCTCGATGAGACGCGCTATGCCCAGCCTGCCCTGTTCGCGCTCGAGGTCGCGCTCTTCAGGCTTCTCGAGCGCTGGGGGCTGCGTCCCGACTTCCTCACCGGCCACTCGGTCGGAGAGATTGTCGCGGCGCATATCGCAGGGGTGCTCTCGTTGCCCGATGCCTGTGCGCTGGTCGCGGCACGCGGCAGGCTGATGGGCGCGCTGCCGAGGGGAGGCGCGATGGTGGCGCTGCAGGCCAGCGAGCAGGAGGCGCTGCAGCTGCTTGCCGGCCTGCGGCACAGGGTTGCGCTCGCGGCCGTCAACGGCCCCGGGTCGGTCGTCGTCTCCGGCGACGAAGTTGCGGTGCTCGCGGTTGCCAGCAGCTGGGAGCGCAAGGGCCGCAAGACGAGCAGGCTGCGCGTCTCGCACGCATTTCACTCGCCGCACATGGACGGAATGCTCGAGCAGCTCGCGCACGTCGCCGAGGGGCTTTCCTACGAGCGGCCGGAGATCGCGGTGGTCTCGAACCTGACTGGGCGCGAGGTCCCCGCCGAGCAGCTCTGCTCGCCGGATCACTGGGTGCGGCACGTGCGCGAGACTGTGCGGTTCGGCGACGGCGTGCGAAGGCTGCTGGAGCTCGGAGCCGGCAGCTTTCTCGAGCTCGGCCCCGACGGAGTGCTGAGCGCGATGGCGCAGGAATGCCTGCTGGCCGAGACTGAGACCGAGGCCGAGGAGCATGCGGAGCGCGCCGCAACGCCGGTGGTGGCGGCGATGCGCGCCGGCCGCGGCGAGTCTGAGTGCCTCGCCGAGGCGCTCGCGCGCATCTGGGTCGCCGGCGGCGAGGTCAACTGGTCGGCATCGTTCGATCCCGGCCAGGCACGTGCCGTCGAGCCTGCCGACCTACGCCTTCCAGCGCGAGCGTTTCTGGCTGGAGCGCGACCGTGGGCGTTCGGGTGAGCCTGCGACCGTCGGCCAGGATGCCGTTGGGCACCCGTTGCTTGGTGCTGCCGTGGCCCTCGCTGACGGCAGGGGCTGGGTGTTGACGGGCAGAGTTGGGGTTGACCTGCATCCGTGGCTTGCGGATCACGTCGTGATGGGGTCGAGCGTGCTGCCGGGGACCGCGATGCTCGATCTCGCCTGGCACGCGGGCCGCCACTGCGGCCACCCGGTCGTCGGCGAGCTGGTTTTGCAGACGCCGTTGCGGTTGCCTGAGCGGGGGGCGGTGAGGCTGCAGCTGACCGTGACGCCTTCGGAGCGGGACGGTGCTGCCACGATCGCGATCCACTCGCGACCGGAGCACGGCGGCGGGGATCGCGGTGGCGAGGATCAAGCACGGCAGTGGGTCTGTCACGCGTCGGGGACGTTGCTCGCCGAGCCCGATCGGCCCAGACACGCCTTCGCCGAGGGTCTCGAGCGGTTGGGTCAGTGGCCTGGCGCGCAGGCGCAGCCGTTGGATCTCGAGGAGCTGGAGGATCGTCTCGTCTCCTCGGGCCTGGAGTACGGACCGAGCTTCCAGGGGCTGCGCGCGGCCTGGCGCGACGGCGAGGATCTGCTCGCCGAAGCCGTGCTGGACGAGCGGGAGGCTGCGCAGGCGGGCAGCTTTGGCGTGCATCCTGCGCTGCTGGACGCGGTGCTGCACACGCTCGCCGTGCTCGAGCCGCCCGGCGGTGAGGGCGACGGCGTGCCGCGGCTGCCGTTCTGCTGGAACGACGCGATGCTCATCGGGGCCTCGCCGCAGCGGCTTCGCGTGAGGTTCTCGCCCAGCTCTGGGGATTCCTTCTCGCTCGCGATCGCCGACGGCGATGGCGAGCCGGTCGGCCACGTCGGCTCGCTGACGGTGCGTGCCGCTGCGACTGCGCCCGAGGCGCCGGGGACAGGCGCCGCCGATGGGGCTTTCAAGGTCTCGTGGGTCGATGGGACCCACGCCGTCGGCGAGGCGGCCGGCGGGCAGCCCCAGCTTTTCTGCATCGGCGAGCGAGTTGGCGCCGCGCTGCGTGGCGCCGGCGTGAGCTGCGAGGTGCACCCCGACCTCGAGGCTTTCGCCGAGGCGTACGCTTCCTCGACGGCGACGGGGTGCCTGCTGCTGGATGCGAGTGGCGGCGTGGAGGAGCTGGAGGCGAGCCTGCAGGGCACGCTCGGCGTGATGCAGGCGTTTCTCGCCGACGACCGCCTCGATACGGCGACGCTTGCGGTGGTGACCGAAGGGGCGGTGGCGACGAGTCTCGAGGAGAAGCTGAGGATCTCGTCGGCGCGTCTGCCTGCGGCCTCGTGCGCGCCGCTCAGCTGGAGAGCCCTGGACGTTTCCTGCTGGTCAACCTCGATGGCAGCGACTCGTCGCTGAGCGCGTTGAGCGGCTCGCTCGGCATCGCGATCGACTCGGAGGAGCCGCAGCTTGCGCTGCGCGACGGGAGGCTGCGGATGCCGCGCCTTGCGCCGCTCTATGCGGAGGAGTTGTTGCCGTCTCCGCCGGGCGCGGACGCTTGGCGCCTCGACGCTGGGGGCCGGGGCGACCTCGAGGGTCTTGCGCTGCTCGCAAGCCCCGGGCTGGAGGCGCCGCTCGAGCACGGTCAGGTGCGCGTGCGGGTGCACGCGGCGGGGCTCAACTTCCGGGACGTCCTGATCGCGCTTGGCGTGTACCCGGGTGAGGCGAGCATCGGCGGCGAGGGCGCCGGAGTCGTGCTCGCGCTCGGCCCTGGAGTCGAGGGCCTTGCGCCTGGAGACCGTGTGATGGGCATCTTCCCCGGCGCGTTCGGTACGCATGCTCTCGCCGATCGTCGCCTGCTCGTGCCGATCCCGGCTGGCTGGACCTTCGAGCAGGCCGCTTCGGTGCCGATCGCGTTCGCGACCGCCTATTACGGGCTCGTCGATCTCGCCGGCCTGAAGTCAGGGGAGCGCGTGCTCGTCCATGCGGCTGCGGGCGGCGTCGGGATCGCCGCCGTCCAGCTCGCCCGTCATCTCGGCGCAGAGGTGTTCGGCACGGCCTCGCAGAGCAAGTGGGCGACACTGCGTGCACTCGGCATCGAGGACGAGCGGATCGCGTCCTCCCGCACGCCTGACTTCAGCGCGGAGTTCCTGCGGCGGACGGGGGGAGAGGGCGTGGACGTCGTGCTCGACTGCCTTGCGGGCGAGCTCGTCAACGCTTCGCTTGCGCTGCTGTCGAGGGGTGGCCGCTTCCTGGAGATGGGCAAGACCGATGTGCGCGACCCCGAGCAGGTCGCTCGCGACCACGCCGGCGTGCTCTACCGCGCCTTCGACTTGATGGAAGCCGGTCCGCAGCGGTTGGGGGAGATCATGATCGAGCTGCTCGGCCTCTTCGAGCGCGGCACGCTCGAGCTTGCGCCGCTCACGGCCTGGAGCGTGCGGCGCGCGCCGCAGGCGTTCAGGCGCATGAGTCAGGGCCGCCACATAGGCAAGAACGTGCTTGTGCTGCCGCAGGGCGTCAACACGTCCGGCACCGTGCTGATCACGGGCGGCACCGGCGGCCTGGGCGCGCTGGTCGCAAGGCACCTGGCCGCCGCGCATCGCGCGGAGCGGCTGCTGCTCCTCAGCCGCGGAGGCCTCGGCGCGCCGGGCGCCGAGGCGCTGATCGCGGAGCTTGCAGAGCTTGGGGCCGACTCGAGCGTCGTTTCCTGTGACGTCGCCGACCGGGAGCAGCTCCGCGAGCTGCTGGCGGGCATCCCGTCTGAGCGCGGGCTCAGCGCCGTGGTGCATACCGCGGGCGTGCTCGACGACGGCGTGATCGGGTCGCTGACGCCGGAGCGCTTGGCGCGCGCGCTCGGCGCGAAGGCGCTCGGCGCTTGGCACCTGCACGAGCTGACGAGCGAGATCGACCTTCGCAGCTTCGTGCTCTTCTCCTCGATCGCCGGCACGTTCGGCAGCGCGGGCCAGGGCAATTATGCAGCCGCCAACGCGTTCCTGGATGCGCTGGCGAGATATCGCCATTCGCTTGGCCTGCCTGCGACCTCGATCGCCTGGGGCCTGTGGTCGCAGCAGGCCGGGATGGCCGGCACCCTCGAGCAGCGCGATCTCGACCGTATGGCGAGGAGCGGTGTGCTTGGCCTCGACGACGAGCAGGGGCTCGGGCTGCTCGATCTCGCGTGTGATGCCGGCGAGGCGGTCGTGGTGCCCGTCAGGCTCGATGTCGGCGCTCTGCGCGCGAGCGCACGCGCCGGCGTGCTGCCGGCGCTGCTGCGGGGCATCGTGAGGGTCGGAGGTGGCCGTCGTGTCGCTCACGGCTCGTTTGCGCAGCTGCTTGCCGAGACGGAGCGTGCTCGCTGGGATGCGGTCGCGCTCGAGCTCGTGCGCCGCAACTCGGCGCGCGTGCTTGGCCATCGCGGAGTTGAGGCGATCGAGCCGCGACGGCCGTTCAAGGATCTTGGCTTCGACTCGCTTGCCTCGGTCGAGTTGCGCAACCGCATCGTCGCCGAGACGGAGGTCAAGCTGCCCGTGACGGTGGTCTTCGATCATCCGACGCCGTCGCTGCTCGCCGAGCATCTGCTCGAACGGCTCGAGGCAAGGCCGCGCGAGGACGGGCGCTCAGCGAACGCCGCTGCCTCGCGCCCGCGCGCTGCCGTCGAGGAGCCGATCGCGATCGTTGGGATGGCCTGTCGCTATCCGGGTGGTGTCGCTTCGCCGCAGGAGCTTTGGCGGCTGGTTGCCGATGGTGGTGACGCGATCGGGTCCTTCCCGGAGGATCGCGGCTGGGATTGCAGGCCGTGCGGCGCGTGCTTGGCGCCAGCGGGCAGGCGCGCGGCGGCTTTCTCTACGACGCTGCCGAGTTCGATGCGGGCTTGTTTGGGATCAGCCCGCGTGAGGCGCAGGCGATCGATCCTCAGCAGCGGTTGCTGTTGGAGTCCTGCTGGGAGGCGATCGAGCATGCGGGCATCGATCCGCTCTCGCTGACGGGCAGCCTCACGGGTGTGTTCGCGGGCGCCGGCGCCTCGGGCTACGCAGCCGGCTTTCAGGACGCGGCACGGGGCGCCGAGGGCTACGGAGTGACCGGCACCTCGCAGAGCGTGATCTCCGGCCGCGTCGCGTATGCGCTCGGTCTCCAGGGTCCTGCTGTGACGGTTGATACGGCGTGTTCGTCTTCGCTTGTGGCGTTGCATTGGGCGTGTCAGGCGTTGCGGGCGGGCGAATGCTCGCTGGCGCTCGCCGGCGGCGTCACAGTGATGGCTGTGCCGACGCTCTTCACCGAGTTCGCGAGGCAGGACGGCCTTGCTGTTGATGGTCGTTGTAAGTCGTTTGGTGAGGGTGCTGATGGTGTTGGTTGGGGTGAGGGTGTTGGGGTGTTGTTGGTGGAGCGGTTGTCTGATGCGTTGCGTGTTGGGCGGCGGGTTTTGGGTGTTGTGCGTGGTAGTGCTGTGAATCAGGATGGGGCTAGTAATGGTTTGACGGCGCCGAATGGTCCTTCGCAGCGGCGTGTGATTGAGCAGGCGTTGGTGAATGCTGGTGTTGGGGTTGATGGTGTTGATGTTGTTGAGGGGCATGGGACGGGGACTGAGCTTGGCGATCCGATTGAGGCTCAGGCGATTTTGGAGACGTATGGGCGTGGTCGTGGGGGTGGCGATCCGTTGTGGCTTGGGTCTGTGAAGTCGAATATTGGTCATGCGCAGGCGGCTGCTGGTGTTGCTGGCGTGATTAAGATGGTGATGGCGATGCGGCATGGTGTGTTGCCGCGGTCTTTGCATTTGGGTGAGCCGTCGCGGAAGGTGGATTGGTCGCAGGGCGCGGTGTCGTTGCTGGTGGAGGAGGTGCCGTGGCGTGTGTCTGGGCGGCCGCGGCGTGCTGGTGTGTCTTCGTTTGGGATCAGTGGGACCAATGCGCATGTGATCTTGGAGGAGCCGCCGGCTGATGCTGGTGCTGGTGGGTTTGCCGGCGTGGCTGGGTCTGCTGGTGGCGCTGAGATTTCGTCTGGCGCCGTTGCCGTTGCCGATGCTGGTGCTGGTGGTGGTGGGAGTGTTGTTGGCGGGAGTGTTGGTGGTGTTGTGCCGTGGGTGCTTTCTGGTGTTGGGGGGGATG
The DNA here is from genome assembly GCA_963725915.1 of uncultured Actinomycetota bacterium. Classification (GTDB taxonomy): domain Bacteria; phylum Actinomycetota; class Thermoleophilia; order Solirubrobacterales; family Solirubrobacteraceae; genus Palsa-744. The sequence goes on from CAVSAL010000002.1 coordinate 344,492, forward strand.
GTTTGCGGGGTCAGGCGCGGCGGCTTGCGGGGTGGCTTGATGATCGTGGGCTTGTTGGTGTTGGGGATGTTGGTGTTGCGCTTGCGGGGCGGGCTGGGCTTGAGCGTCGTGCGGTCCTCTTTGGTGGCGGGCGTGATGGGCTGGTGGAGGGCGTGGATGGGTTGGCGGCCGGCCTTGAGGGTGCGGGTGTGGTTGTGGGGTCTGCGGCTGCGGGCGTGGGTGGCGTTGCTTTTCTGTTCAGTGGGCAGGGCGCGCAGCGTGGCGGGATGGGTCTTGGCTTGTATGAGGCTTACCTGGTTTTCAGGGGCGCGTTGGATGAGGTGTGTGGTCGCTTTGATGGGCTGCTTGGCTGCTCTTTGCTGGAGCTGGTTTTCGCTGAGCCTGGTTCGCGGGAGGCGGAGCTGCTCGACCAGACGAGGTTCGCTCAGCCTGGCTTGTTTGCGTTGGAGGTCGCGTTGCTGGCGCTCGTTGAGAGCTTTGGGGTGCACCCCGATTTTCTGATTGGCCATTCGGTTGGGGAGATCGCGGCGGCGTATGCGGCGGGCGTGTTCTCTTTGGAGGATGCTTGCGTGCTCGTCGCGGCGCGGGGGCGGCTGATGAGCGAGCTCGCCAGGCAGGGCGGCGCGATGCTCGCCGTGCAGGCCTCTGAGCAGGAGCTCGCCGAGGAGCTTGAGGGCTGTGGCGGCGCTGTGGAGCTCGCGGCCGTCAACGCTGCCGGGTCGGTCGTCCTCTCCGGGGACGAGCGCGCGGTGCTCGAGCTCGCCGGGCGCTGGCAGGGGAAGGGCCGCAAGACGCGCAGGCTGCGCGTCTCGCACGCATTTCACAGTGCGCACATGGACGGCATGCTCGAGCAGTTCGCGGGCGCGATCGAGAGCATCGCCTTCCAGTCGCCGCGGCTGAGCGTGATCTCCAATCTCACGGGCGAGCCCGCCGGGCCGGAGATCGCGACGCCGCGGTACTGGGTGCGGCACGTGCGCGAGACGGTGCGGTTCGCTGACGGGGTGCGCTGGCTCTCCCAGCACGGCGCCACCGGCTTCATCGAGCTTGGCCCCGACGGGCCGCTCAGCGCGATGGTGCACCAGTGCCTCACAGAAGCAGACACGCCAGCCGCCGGGCTGCCAGAGACGCCCGCCGTCCGGCAGCCCGTGATCGAGCCGCTGCTCAGAGCAGACAGAAGCGAGCCCGAGACGCTCCTGGCCGCGCTCGCGCGTCTCTGGGTAGCCGGCGGCACAGTCGACTGGAGCGCCTTCTATGACACGAAAGCCACAAGCCGGCTGGAGCTGCCGACCTACGCCTTCCAGCGCGAGCGCTACTGGCTGGCGTCCCCCGCCAACACCACCAACACCAAAGCGATCGGCCAACACCACACAGAGCACCCCCTGCTCGGCGCCGCCGTCGCGCTCGCCGACGGCAACGGCTGGATCTTCACCGGACGCATAGACACCCAACAACACCCCTGGCTCACACACCACCAAATACACCACACCAACCCACTACCAGCAACAGCACACCTCGAGATGGCCTGGTACGCAGGTCGGTACACGGGCTTTCCGCTCGTGCGTGAGCTCACGTTGCAGGCGCCGCTGATGCTGCCGCCGGGTGGCGCGGTGCAGCTGCAGATAACCGTCAGCGACCCGGATCGTGGAGGCGCTCCGCAGATCGCGATTTACTCACGTCCCGAGGCGGGCGCCATCGAGGAAGGCGTCACGGCGGCCGGCGCCACGGAGCAGGGCATGACGGAGGTGGACGCGGCGGCGGCGGAGCCTGGCTGGACGCTGCATGCGGCGGGAACGCTTGCGCCAGAGCCGAGCCCTGCCGAGCAGGATGAGGCGGAGATGCGCCAGTGGCCACCGCTGGCAGAGCCGCTGAACATCGAAGAGCTGTACGACGAGCTCGCCGCGCTGGGCTTGGACTACGGACCGAGCTTCCAGGGGCTGCACGCCGCCTGGCGGCGCGACGAGGAGCTCTTTGCCGAGGTGACGCTTGGCGAGCAGGAGCGCGCGCATGCCGGCGCCTTTGGCCTGCATCCGGCGCTGCTCGATGCGGCGCTGCACCCGATCGTGGCGCTGCAGCCGGCGCAGACACCGCGGACGGCCAAGCTGCCGTTCAGCTGGAGTGGGGCGAGGCTCAGCGCTGCGGCGACGGGCGCGGCGACAGACACGGTCAGAGTGAGGCTGGCGCCTGCGGGCGATGACGCCGTTGCGGTGAGCATCGCCGATCGGGACGGCAACGAGATCGCTCGCGTCGGCTCGCTTGTGAGCAGGGCGGCATCCTCACTGCGTGAGAGCGCTGCCCGCGAGAGCCTTTTCACGATCGCTTGGTGCCCGGGGCCGACGACGGAGGCCGACCCTGGCGGCGCGCCCGCTGCGCTGCCGCTGCTCGGCGCGGATGACGGAGCGCTTGCGCATGCCCTTCGAGAGCACGGTCTAGCCGTCCTGCCGAGCCCTGCGGCCGAGATCGATCGGCTGCTGGCGCAGGCTGCTTCGCCGGACCGGGTGCTCGTCGATTGCCTCTACCGCCAGCACGCCTGCCCCGAAGCGGATCTGCCGGCGCTTGTACGGGCCTCTGTGTGCGATCTCACCGAGCTGCTCCAACGCTGGCTCGCCGCTGAGCGCCCGCGGGGGGCGAGGCTTGCGATCGTCACGCAGAACGCTGTCCGGGCCTCTGCACTCGATCGCGCGGGCGATCGTGAGCCGGCCGCTTGCCTCATCGGCGCCGCCGTATGGGGGCTGGTGCGCGCTGCGGCGGTCGAGGGCCACGAGCGTCTCATGCTGATCGACGTTGACGGCACGCCGTCCTCGTGGCGGGCCCTGCGAGGCGCGCTGGAGCGGGACGAGTCCCAGCTTGCGATCCGCGATGGCGAGACCTTCGTGCCGAGGCTGAGAAGAGTCGCCGACACGGACTCGCCGCAGGCCTCGCGCGAGGCGCGGCCTGGCGCGGCGACCGCGTCGCGGTACGAGGCCGACGCGCAGGATGCGGGGTCTGGCACGGTGCTCATCACCGGCGGCACCGGCGGTCTCGGGGCCGCGCTCGCACGCCATCTCGTCGCCGATCGCGGCGTGCGCCATCTGCTGCTGGCGAGCCGCAGCGGCGCGCAGGCTCCGGGCGCGGCCGGGCTGATCGAGGAGCTCGCGGCGCTTGGGGCCGAGGTCGACGTTCGTGCCTGCGACGTGGCCAGCCGCTCGCAGCTGCAGCTGCTGCTGGAGCAGATTCCCGCGCAGCGACCGCTTCGCATGGTCCTGCATGCGGCCGGCGTGCTCGAAGACGGCATGCTCGGCTCCCTGACGCCTGAGCAGATTGCGACGGTGCTTGCGCCGAAGGTGGACGCCGCATGGCACCTGCATCGGCTCACCGGCGAGCTTGGAGGATGTGAGCTGATCCTGTTCTCATCGATCGCCGGGGTCCTGGGCAGCGCGGGCCAGGCCGGCTATGCGGCGGCCAACGCCTTCCTCGATGCGCTGGCGATCGAGCGCCACGCCGAGGGTCTGCCTGGCGTCTCGATCGCGTGGGGTCCCTGGGGCGAGGAGGCCGGCGGCATGACCTCGCGGCTGCGGGAGGCCGATCTCAACCGCATGCGGCGTTTGGGGATGGAGCCGCTCGCCGTCGAGCAGGGGCTTGCCCTGTTCGACAGCGCTCGCGGCAGGCAGGCGAGCACGCCGCTGGTCGCGGCGCATCTCGCGATCGGCGCGCTGCGCGTCCAGGCGAGAGCGGGCCTGTTGCCGGTGCAGATGAGCGAGCTGGTCGGCGCCGCTGTGCTGCGCAAGCGCGATCGGGATCGCGGCTCGCTTGCGGACCGCCTCGCGGCTGCGCCTGAGCAGGCGCGCCTGCGAATCGCGCTCGATCTCGTCTGCGCAGAGACCGCGAGCGTGCTCGGGCACGCCGACGGCCAGGCAATCGACGGTCGCCTTGGCTTTACGCAGCTTGGCTTCGACTCGTTGCTGGCGGTCGAGCTGCGCAACAGGCTCGCCGCCGCAAGTGGGATGCAGCTGCCGGCCACGCTGATCTTCGACCACCCCTCCCCGGCTGCGGTCGCCCAGCACCTGCTCGAGCGGGTTGCCGGCGAGGACATCTCGACCCGCTCGCCTGCCAGAAGGCGCCGCGGCGAGCTTGACGAGCCGATCGCGATCGTTGGGATGGCCTGTCGCTATCCGGGTGGTGTCGCTTCGCCGCAGGAGCTTTGGCGGCTGGTTGCCGATGGTGGTGACGCGATCGGGTCCTTCCCGGAGGATCGCGGCTGGGATCTCGATCGTCTGTACGACCCCGACCCGGACCACGCTGGCACCAGCTATGCAAGGGACGGCGGCTTTCTCTACGACGCTGCCGAGTTCGATGCGGGCTTGTTTGGGATCAGCCCGCGTGAGGCGCAGGCGATCGATCCTCAGCAGCGGTTGCTGTTGGAGTCCTGCTGGGAGGCGATCGAGCATGCGGGCATCGATCCGCTCTCGCTGGAGGGCAGTCCCACCGGGGTGTTCGCGGGTGTCATGTATCACGACTACGGGGCGCGCGTGAACGGTTCGGCGCCGGCGGACATCGAGGCGTATATCGGGATCGGCAGCGCCGGCAGCGTCTTCTCCGGGCGCGTTGCTTACACCTTCGGCTTCCAGGGTCCTGCTGTGACGGTTGATACGGCGTGTTCGTCTTCGCTTGTGGCGTTGCATTGGGCGTGTCAGGCGTTGCGGGCGGGCGAATGCTCGCTGGCGCTCGCCGGCGGCGCGACTGTGATGTCAACTCCTTCGGTGTTCGTGGAGTTCTCTCGCCAGCGGGGCCTTGCTGTTGATGGTCGTTGTAAGTCGTTTGGTGAGGGTGCTGATGGTGTTGGTTGGGGTGAGGGTGTTGGGGTGTTGTTGGTGGAGCGGTTGTCTGATGCGTTGCGTGTTGGGCGGCGGGTTTTGGGTGTTGTGCGTGGTAGTGCTGTGAATCAGGATGGGGCTAGTAATGGTTTGACGGCGCCGAATGGTCCTTCGCAGCGGCGTGTGATTGAGCAGGCGTTGGTGAATGCTGGTGTTGGGGTTGATGGTGTTGATGTTGTTGAGGGGCATGGGACGGGGACTGAGCTTGGCGATCCGATTGAGGCTCAGGCGATTTTGGAGACGTATGGGCGTGGTCGTGGGGGTGGCGATCCGTTGTGGCTTGGGTCTGTGAAGTCGAATATTGGTCATGCGCAGGCGGCTGCTGGTGTTGCTGGCGTGATTAAGATGGTGATGGCGATGCGGCATGGTGTGTTGCCGCGGTCTTTGCATTTGGGTGAGCCGTCGCGGAAGGTGGATTGGTCGCAGGGCGCGGTGTCGTTGCTGGTGGAGGAGGTGCCGTGGCGTGTGTCTGGGCGGCCGCGGCGTGCTGGTGTGTCTTCGTTTGGGATCAGTGGGACCAATGCGCATGTGATCTTGGAGGAGCCGCCGGCTGATGCTGGTGCTGGTGGGTTTGCCGGCGTGGCTGGGTCTGCTGGTGGCGCTGAGATTTCGTCTGGCGCCGTTGCCGTTGCCGATGCTGGTGCTGGTGGTGGTGGGAGTGTTGTTGGCGGGAGTGTTGGTGGTGTTGTGCCGTGGGTGCTTTCTGGTGTTGGGGGGGATGGTTTGCGGGGTCAGGCGCGGCGGCTTGCGGGGTGGCTTGATGATCGTGGGCTTGTTGGTGTTGGGGATGTTGGTGTTGCGCTTGCGGGGCGGGCTGGGCTTGAGCGTCGTGCGGTCCTCTTTGGTGGCGGGCGTGATGGGCTGGTGGAGGGCGTGGATGGGTTGGCGGCCGGCCTTGAGGGTGCGGGTGTGGTTGTGGGGTCTGCGGCTGCGGGCGTGGGTGGCGTTGCTTTTCTGTTCAGTGGGCAGGGCGCGCAGCGTGGCGGGATGGGTCTTGGCTTGTATGAGGCTTACCTGGTTTTCAGGGGCGCGTTGGATGAGGTGTGTGGTCGCTTTGATGGGCTGCTTGGCTGCTCTTTGCTGGAGCTGGTTTTCGCTGAGCCTGGTTCGCGGGAGGCGGAGCTGCTCGACCAGACGAGGTTCGCTCAGCCTGGCTTGTTTGCGTTGGAGGTCGCGTTGCTGGCGCTCGTTGAGAGCTTTGGGGTGCACCCCGATTTTCTGATTGGCCATTCGGTTGGGGAGATCGCGGCGGCGTATGCGGCGGGCGTGTTCTCTTTGGAGGATGCTTGCGTGCTCGTCGCGGCGCGGGGGCGGCTGATGAGCGAGCTCGCCAGGCAGGGCGGCGCGATGCTCGCCGTGCAGGCCTCTGAGCAGGAGCTCGCCGAGGAGCTTGAGGGCTGTGGCGGCGCTGTGGAGCTCGCGGCCGTCAACGCTGCCGGGTCGGTCGTCCTCTCCGGGGACGAGCGCGCGGTGCTCGAGCTCGCCGGGCGCTGGCAGGGGAAGGGCCGCAAGACGCGCAGGCTGCGCGTCTCGCACGCATTTCACAGTGCGCACATGGACGGCATGCTCGAGCAGTTCGCGGGCGCGATCGAGAGCATCGCCTTCCAGTCGCCGCGGCTGAGCGTGATCTCCAATCTCACGGGCGAGCCCGCCGGGCCGGAGATCGCGACGCCGCGGTACTGGGTGCGGCACGTGCGCGAGACGGTGCGGTTCGCTGACGGGGTGCGCTGGCTCTCCCAGCACGGCGCCACCGGCTTCATCGAGCTTGGCCCCGACGGGCCGCTCAGCGCGATGGTGCACCAGTGCCTCACAGAAGCAGACACGCCAGCCGCCGGGCTGCCAGAGACGCCCGCCGTCCGGCAGCCCGTGATCGAGCCGCTGCTCAGAGCAGACAGAAGCGAGCCCGAGACGCTCCTGGCCGCGCTCGCGCGTCTCTGGGTAGCCGGCGGCACAGTCAACTGGAGCGCCTTCTATGACACGAAAGCCACAAGCCGGCTGGAGCTGCCGACCTACGCCTTCCAGCGCGAGCGCTACTGGCTGGCGTCCCCCGCCAACACCACCAACACCAAAGCGATCGGCCAACACCACACAGAGCACCCCCTGCTCGGCGCCGCCGTCGCGCTCGCCGACGGCAACGGCTGGATCTTCACCGGACGCATAGACACCCAACAACACCCCTGGCTCACACACCACCAAATACACCACACCAACCCACTACCAGCAACAGCACACCTCGAGATGGCGCTGCACGTGGCCGATCGGCTCGGGTTCGGCGCCCTCGAGCAACTGACCCTGCACGCGCCGCTGATGCTCGGCGAGCAGCCGACACAGATTCAGGTGCACGTCGCAGAGCCGGACGCCGCAGGCAGGGCGGCGATCACGGTGAGCTCCGACTCCCAGCACCCCGACGCCGAGCTTCGCGATCGCGCCTGGGTATGCAACGCCAGCGGCGTGCTCGCCTCGGCAGCGCAGGACGGTGAATGGCCTGCACACGCCGATCCTCTGCGCTCGTGGCCGCCGCCCGATGCAGTGATGCTCGACGTCGAGCGCCACTACGAGCAGCTCGATGCGCTCGGCTTCGAATACGGTCCTGAATTCCGCTGCATGCGGCGCGCTTGGCAGGCGGGCGAGGACGTTCTCGTCGAGGTTGCGCTCGATCCCGACACGGCCGAGAGCACAGGGTCGTTCCTGCTGCACCCGGCGCTGCTCGACTCCGCCCTGCACGCCGTCGCTGCGGTGCTCGGCGAAGGCGAGCCGGGCAGCTTGAGGCTGCCCACCTCGATCGAGCGTGTGAGCGCGCACGCCCGCGGCGCTCGCTCTCTGCGTGTGCGGGTTTCGGCGGATGGTGAGAGCGCGATCTCGCTGCAGGCGTTCGATGAGTCGGGATCGCTCGTCGTGGAGATCGGCTCGCTGGTGCTGCTGCCTGCCAGGCGCGAGCAGTTGGTCGATGCGGGCTGGCGGGACTCGCTGCTGCGCCTGGAGTGGTCGTCGATTGCGCACGGCCGGCAACCTGCGAGCACAGGTGGGGCCTGGGCCGCGATTGCCGCCGGGCACGAGCCTCCGGTGGCCGCCGCCTCGACATATGCGAGCGTCGATGCTCTCGCAGATGCGCTTGCGGCGGGCGCATCGGCTCCTGAGGCGCTGTTGATCGCCTGCGGGGATTCAGCTCTCATCGAGAGCGAGCCCGCGCCGAGCGCGCAGGGCCTTGACCCGGCGGCGGCACACACCGCGGTCGCGTCTGTCCTGGCGCTCCTGCAGCGATGGCTGGCCGAGGAGCGGCTGCTGCAGACGCGGCTGGTGGTGATGACGCGCGAGGCGGTCGCCGCCGGGGAGCGCGAGCCGGTCCGTGGGCTGCGGGATGCGGCCGTCTGGGGGCTGCTGCGCAGCGCGCAGTCGGAGAGCCCAGGGAGGATCCTCCTGCTCGACCTCGACCGGCGTGACTGCCCGCCTGAGCTCATCTCGGCGGCGCTCGCGTCCGGTGAGCCGCAGCTCGCGCTGAGAGATGGTCGCCTGCTTGCTCCGCGCCTTGAGCGTTCGCCGTCGCCGTCGCCGTCGCCAGCGCAGGCGGCAGGAGGCTCGGATTCTCGCGACGCCCGTTCCGAGGGCGACGGTCTTGGTGGACTTGGCGAGCGCACAGTGCTGATCACCGGCGGCACCGGCGGCATCGGGGCGGTGCTCGCAAAGCACCTCCTCGAACGTCATGGCGCACGCTCGCTGCTTCTGGTCAGTCGTCGCGGGATCGAGGCCGACGGCGCAGCCGCGCTCAAGGCACAGCTCGAATCGCTGGGGGCCAGCGTCTCGGTGGCAGCATGCGACCTCGGCGATCGCGCGCAGGTCGCTCAGCTGCTCGGCTCGATCCCGCAGGAGCGGCCGCTCGGCGCGGTCGTCCACGCCGCCGGGGTGCTCGACGACGGCGTGATCGACTCGCTCACCGCCGATCGAGTCGCGAACGTGCTCAGGCCCAAGCTCGACGGGGCGCTGCACCTGCACGAGCTGACGTGCGAGCTCGAGCTCTCGGCCTTCGTCCTGTTCTCCTCGGCATCGGGCACGCTTGGCACGCCGGGCCAGGGCGCCTACGCGGCGGCGAACGCGTTTCTCGACGCGCTCGCGTCGCACCGCAGCGCGCGCGGGCTGCCGGCGACATCGCTTGCGTGGGGCCTCTGGGAGCTCGGCGAGAGTGGCATGGGCGCAGGTCTTGCCGCATCCGATCGCGCCCGTCTGCAGCGCGGGGGCGTGAGGCCGATGCCGGCGAGCGAGGCGCTTCTCGCTCTTCGACCGCGCGCTTGAGAGCGACCTCGTCGTCGCGCTGCCGCTTGCGTTGGAGCAGGCCGCGCTGCGCCTTCAGGCTCGTGAGGAGACGCTGCCCACGGTGCTGAGCAAGCTGGTGAGGGCACCTGGCCGCCGGCTCGAGGAGCCCCGTGCGGCCTCGCTGATCGCCCGGATCGAAGGCGCGACGCCGACTGAGCGCAAGCAGATCGTGAGCGATGCGGTGCTTGCCCAGGTTGCGACGGTGCTGGGATACGGGCCTTCGAAGGAGGTCGAGTCTTCGCAGAGCTTCAAGGATTCTCGGCTTCGACTCGCTGGCAGCGGTGGAGCTGCGAAACAGGCTCGCGCGGCAGGCGGGAGTGCAGCTGCCCGCAACGCTCGTGTTCGACCACCCGACGCCGGCGGCGCTCGCCGCCGAGCTGCTGAGGCGGATCGAGTCGATCGCATCGGGAGATCGCGTGACGCTGGAGGTCGAGCTTGCCGACCTGGAGCGGCGGCTCGCGGCGGCGGCGGCCGACGAGCCCGGCAGGGCGAGGGTCGCTGCGACCCTGCAGGCGCTGCTGGCGAGATTCGAGGGCGAGCGCGCCGCGCCCGTCGACGACGAGGACGTGCGCTCGGCGAGCACCGCCGAGGAGGTTCTCGACCTGATCGATCGGGAGCTTGGCGCGGCCGAGCTCACCATGCAGAGCGAGGGGCTCGATGGCTGACGAAAGGCAGCTGCTCGAGTACCTCAAGCGCGTCACCGTCAACCTGCGCAAGGCCCGGCGGCGCCTTCAGGAGGTGCAGGAGCAGGCTCGCGAGCCGATCGCGATCGTCGGCATCGGCTGCCGCTATCCGGGCGGCGTGCGCTCGCCTGAGGATCTTTGGCAGCTGGTCTGTGCCGGCGCCGACGCGATCGGGCCGTTTCCCGCCAACAGGGGATGGGATCTCGCCGCACTGCACGATCCCGACCCGGACCACCCTGGCACGAGCTACTCCCGCGAGGGCGGCTTCATGTACGACGCCGACGAGTTCGACGCCGCGTTCTTCGGCATCAGCCCGCGCGAGGCGCTCGCGATCGATCCGCAGCAGCGACTGCTGCTGGAAGTCTGCTGGGAGGCGATCGAACGGGTCGGGATCTCCCCCGAATCGCTGCGAGGCACGCAGACCGGCGTGTTCGCCGGTCTGATGTACCACGACTACGGCGGCCGTCTGCTCGGCGCGGCGCCGGCCGAGATGGAGGCCTATCTCGGCATCGGCAGCGCGGGCAGCATCGCCTCGGGAAGGGTCTCCTACACGCTTGGCCTCGAGGGCCCTGCGGTGACCGTCAACACGGCGTGCTCCTCCTCGCTGGTGACGCTGCATCTCGCCTGCGCGGCACTGCGGGCCAGGGAGTGCGACCTCGCGCTCGCCGGCGGCGCGACGGTGCTCGCGACGCCCCAGGTGTTCGTCGAATTCTCGCGCCAGCGCGGCATCGCGACAGATGGTCGATGCAAGTCGTTCGGCGAGGCTGCCGACGGCGTCGGCTGGAGCGAGGGCGTCGGCATGCTCGCGCTGGAGCGCCTCTCAGACGCGCTCGATCGAGGGCACGAGGTGCACGGTCTCGTGCGCGGCAGCGCCGTCAACCAGGACGGAGCGAGCAACGGCCTGACGGCGCCGAACGGCCCCTCCCAGCAGCGCGTGATCGAGCAGGCATTGCTGAGCGCCGGCGTCTCGGCGCTCGAGATCGACGCCGTCGAGGGGCACGGGACCGGTACGCGGCTGGGCGATCCGATCGAGCTCGAAGCGCTGCTTGCCGTCTACGGCAAGGGCCGCCCGCAGGAGCGTCCGCTCCGGCTCGGGTCGGTGAAGTCGAACATCGGTCATACCCAGGCGGCCGCCGGCGTCGCGGGCGTGATCAAGATGGTGATGGCGATGCGCAACGGCTCGTTGCCGCGCTCGCTGCACTGCGATGTGCCCTCCTCCAGGGTTGACTGGTCCAGCGGAGGGCTCGCCCTGCTGGACGGACCGCAAGCGTGGGCGGCGGGCGAGCAGCCGCGCCGCGCCGGCGTCTCCTCGTTCGGGATCAGCGGCACGAACGCCCACGTGATCCTCGAGCAGGCGCCTGCGATCGGGGCGGCCGTCACCGGCGCGCCCCCTGCGCCGAGCCTGGCCGAAGCGCGGAGCCCGCTCGCCCCGGATAGCCCGATCGCCTGGGTGCTCTCCGGTCGCGGCGAGCCGGGGTTGCGCGCGCAGGCGAGGACGCTGCACGATCATCTGCTCGCGAACCCCCGGCTCGACCCCGTCGATGTCGGGTTCTCGCTGACGAGCCGCGCGGCGCTTGGATTCTCGCGCGAGCGTGCTCGGCCATGACAGGGAGTCGCTGCTCGACGCCTTGCAGGCGCTGGCCGAGGACCGCGGGCACGCAGGCGTGATCGAGCGCGGCGCGGCGCGCGCAACCGGCGGCATCGCATTCATGTTCACCGGACAGGGCGCGCAGCGCGCCCGCATGGGCGTCGAGCTCTTGCGGGCGCTGCCCGTGTTCGCCGAGACGCTCGATCTGTTGTTCGCCGAGCTCGACGGCATGCTCGACCGGCCGCTGAGCGAGGTGATGCTCGCAGCGCCCGACTCCGCCGAGGCGCGGCTGCTAGACGAGACGAGGTTCACGCAGCCGGCGCTGTTCGCGCTCGAGCTGGCGCTCTACCGGCAGGTCGAGAGCCTCGGAGTCAGGCCGGACTACCTGATCGGCCATTCGATCGGCGAGATCGTCGCTGCCCACGTCGCAGGCGTGCTCTGCCTGCGCGACGCCTGCCTGCTCGTCGCGGGCCGTGGCAGGCTGATGGGAGCCCTGCCCGCCGGCGGCGCCATGGCTGCCGTTCAGGTCCCGGAGCATGAGGCGCGAGCAGCCCTGGAGGGGTACGAGGACCGCGTCGCGATCGCGGCCGTGAACGCTCCCGGCTCGGTTGTGCTCTCAGGCGAGGAGCAGGCCGTCGAGGAGCTGCTTGAGGGCTGGCGGCGGGATGGCCGCAAGCTGCGGCGTCTCGCCGTCAGCCACGCCTTCCACTCGCCCCAGATGGACGGCATGCTCGATGAGCTCACTGAGCTTGCGCGCGGGCTCACGCTCTCGCCTCCCTCGATTCCGATCGTCTCCAACCTCACGGGCGAGCCGATCGCCGCCGAGCGCATCTGCGACCCCGCCTACTGGGCCGAGCACGCGCGTGGCACCGTGCGCTTCGCAGACGGCGTGCAATGGCTGCGCCGGCGCGGGATACGGCGCTTCTTCGAGCTGGGGCCGGACGGCGCGCTGTCGGCTGCCTGCGGCGAATGCCTGCTCGCCGGCGAGGAGGGCCAGGAGGACGAGGCGAGCTCGCGCCGGTCCGCGCCGGTCGTCGTTCCCGCGCTGAGGCGCGATCAGGGCGAGCCGGCTGCGCTGTTGCGCGCGCTCGCGGAGCTCTGGATCGACGGCGCCGAGGTGCGGTGGCCCGGGCTCTTCGAGCACCGCGGCGCACGCCGCGTGCAACTGCCGACCTACGCCTTCCAGCGCGAGCGCCATTGGCTGAGCGGAGATGCCGCTGCGGTGGACGCGAGATCGCTCGGCATGGTCGGCGGCGGGCATCCGCTGCTTGGCGCGGCGGTGGTGCTCGCCGACGGCGGCGGCTGGCTCTTCACCGGCAGGCTCTCCTCTGAGCGCCATCGCTGGATCGAGGATCACCGCGCTGAGGGCACCGTGCTGCTGCCTGCCACCGCCTTCCTCGAGCTCGCCCTGCACGCCGGTCTGCGTCTCGGGAGCGGCTGCGTCGAGGAGTCTGACGATCGAGGCTCCGCTCGTCCTGGGGCAGGGTTCTGCCGTGCAACTGCAGGTGGCCGTGGGTGCCGAGCAAGGTGACGGTCGCAGGTCCGTGGAGGTCCACGCTCGCCGCGAGGGCGAGGCCGAGGGCGAGGAGCGCGCGCCGGAGGAGGGCTGGGTCAGGCACGCCTCGGGCACTCTGAGCTCCGGGCGCGATGAGGCCGCCGATCAGCCCCTCGGCGAGCTCGCGGCGGAGTCTGCGGCCCTGCTCGGCGGCGCCTGGCCGCCACCGCAGGCGCAGCCGCTCGATATCGACGGCCTCTACGACTCGCTTGCGGGCGTCGGCCTGGAATATGGCGCCGCATTCCAGGGCGTCACCGCAGCCTGGCGCCTTGGCGATCAGGTTCTCGCGGAGGTCGCGCTCGGCGACGGTGAGCAGGACTCCTGCGGCCTGTATGCGATCCACCCTGCGCTGCTCGACGCCGCGCTGCACGGCGCCGGTCTGATCGGCTCGGCCGCGGCCTCCACGGGCCTGCGCCTGCCGTTCTGCTGGCGCGGGGCGCGACTGCAACGCGGCGGCGCCGCGAGACTGCGCGTGCTGCTGAGCGCGAAGGCCGCGGACGAGATCTCGCTGCTGGCGGCCGACGAGGGCGGCGCGCTCGTCGTCGCGGTCGAGTCGCTGCTGCTGCGGCCGATCGGCAGCGAGGCTCTCCAGGGCGGCGAGCGTCACGAGGGCGAGCCACCGTTCGAGCTCGATTGGGTCGTCCTCGGCGGCAGCTCTGCCGGTCCGGGCATGGACGCCGGCGAGACGTTGCGGCGTAGCGGAGCAGTGAGCGAGCGGTGGGCGCTGCTCGACCTCGGCAGAGGAGAGCCGCCTCCTCCCCTGGACCCAGCGCAGACAGGTGCCGCCGAGATCGACCTCTGCGTCTATGACGACGTCGAGTCGCTGCTCGCCGAGGCGGCGGTGCTCGACGCGCCTCCCACTGCGGTGCTCCTCGATCTGCGCGCGCAGCCAGAGGGGTCCCTCTGCGACGCCGCGAAAGCAAGCATCGCTCGCACGCTTGCACTTGCGCAGAGCTTGCTGACGGCGCCAAGCCTCGCCGGCGCGAAGCTCGTGCTGATCACCGAGGACGCGGTCGCGGCCGGTCCCGGCGCAGAGCTGTCGGGGCTGGTCGGCGCTGGCGTCTGGGGCCTGGTTCGCAGTGCCCAGAGCGAGCATCCCGGCCGCCTGTTGCTCATCGACCTCGACGGCGAGGACGCCTCGGTCCGGGCGCTGCCGGCGGCGGTGGCCGCTGCGCTTGCGGCGCAGGAGACGCAGCTCGCGATCCGCGACGGCGAGGTGCGCGTGCCGCGGCTGGTGAGGCTGCAGCCGGCGCAGCCTCGCTGTTCCGCCGCAGCGGCACTGGCAGCTCAGCGTCGGCGCAGGCCGGACGATCGAGGAGCTGAGGCTGGTGCCGGCTGTGGACGCGTCCCGTCCGCTGCAGGCAGGCGAGGTGCGTGTCGGGATGCGCGCGGCGGGCCTGAACTTCAGGGACGTCCTGATTGCGCTCGGCATGGTTCCGGGGCGCGAGGACGGCGACCTGATCGGGCACGAGGGCGCAGGCGTGGTGCTCGAGGTTGGCCCCGAGGTCGCCAGCCTGCAAGTCGGCGACCGCGTGATGGGCCTCTTCACGGGTTGCTTCGGGCCGGTCGCGATCACCGATCGGCGGATGCTCGTGCAGGTGCCGGCGGGCTGGACCTTCGCCAAGGCGGCATCGGTGCCGCTCGCGTTCCTCACCGCCTACTACGGCCTTGTCGATCTCGCTTGCCTGCAGGCTGGGGAACGTGTGCTCGTCCATGCCGCCGCAGGCGGCGTCGGCATGGCTGCGGTGCAGATCGCGACGCACCTCGGCGCCGAGGTGCTCGCGACCGCGAGCCCGGCAAAGTGGGGAGCGTTGCGAGCGCTCGGGCTCGCGCCTGAGCAGATCGCATCCTCCCGCGACCTCGGCTTCGCCGAGACCTTCCGCCAGGCCACCGCCGGCGAAGGCGTCGATGTCGTGCTGAACTCGCTCGCCGGGCAGTTCGTCGATGCGTCCATGCGGCTGCTGAGCGGCGGCGGCAGGTTCGTGGAGATGGGCGTCACCGACCTGCGCGAGCAGCGCGAGCTCTCACGGGAGCACCCCGGCGTCGCCTACATGGCCTTCGACCTGCTCGATGCCGGCCCCGACCGGATTCAGGAGATGCTGCTCGCGCTGGTCGAGATGTTCGATGCCGGCGCGCTCGCCCACCTGCCGGTCAGCGCCTGGGAGTGCAGCGCGCCCCGGAGGCGTTCCGGTTCATGAGCCAGGCGCGCCACGTCGGCAAGGTCGTGTTGACCTTGGGCGCCGGCCTGCGGCCTGGAGGCACTGAGGCCGAGGATGCAGCGCCTGGCGGCGCGGAGATGGACGGTACGGTGCTCATCACTGGCGGCACCGGTGCGCTTGGGCGCCTGCTCGCGAGGCACCTCGTGCAGGCTCATCGCGTTCGCAGCCTGCTGCTGCTCAGCCGCCGCGGCCCGGAGGCCGAGGGCGCCGAGGAGCTGATTGCGGAGCTCGGCGATCTCGGAGCGCACGCGCGGATCGTCGCCTGCGACGTCAGCGACCGCGGCCAGCTCGCAGATGCGATCGATGCCGCCGTCGCTGAGCGCCCGCTGAGCGCCGTCGTGCACGCCGCCGGCGTGCTCGACGACGGGATCTTCGAGTCTCTCTCCGGTGGGCAGCTGGAGCGCGTGCTTGCCACGAAGGTCGATGCCGCCGTGCACCTGCACGAGCTGACCGAGGCGCTCGACCTGCGCGAGTTCGTGCTGTTCTCCTCAGCCGCCGGCGTGTTCGGAGCGCCCGGGCAGGCAAATTACGCGGCGGCGAACTCTTTCCTCGACGCGCTCGCGAGCCATCGTCGGGCGCGCGGCCTGGCGGGTCGTTCGCTCGCCTGGGGACTGTGGGAACAGGAGAGCGAGATGACGGCCGGCATGGGGGCGGCCGAGGTCTCGCGCATGCAGCGCGCCGGCGTGCAGCCGCTCTCGACCGAGGCGGGCCTCGCTCAGTTTGACGAGTGCCTGCGCAGCGGCGCTGCGCTCGCGCTGCCGATGAGACTCGATCGTGCGGTGCTCGCCGAGCAGGAGCGTGCCGGCACGATCTCGCCGTTGCTGCGCGACCTTCTGCGTGCGCCGTCATGGCGCGTCCGCGGCGCCGTCGCACGTGGCGGCCGTGCGCGGCAGCTCGCCGCTCTCGGCGAGCACGAACGCAGGGCCGCTGTGCTGGAGATCGTGCTCGAGCACGTCGCCGCGGTGCTCGGGCACCGCTCCGCCAGCTCGATCGACGTCGGCGCGCAGTTCAAGGAGCTTGGCTTCGACTCGCTGATCGGGGTGGAATTGCGCAACAGGCTTGCGCGCGCTACGGGCCTGCAGCTCCCTGCCACGCTGATCTTCGACCACCCCACTCCCGAGGCGCTGGCCGAGTGCCTGCTGGGCGAGCTGGCCAGCGCCTCCACCGCGGCGCCGCGACCATCGCGCGCGGGCCGCACGGAGGAGCCGATCGCGATCGTGGGAATCGGCTGCCGCTATCCGGGCGGTGTCGAGTCGGCTGAGGATTTGTGGCGGCTCGTGCTCGACGAGGCGGACGCGATCTCCGACTTTCCCGCCGATCGTGGCTGGGATCTCCAGGCCCTGCGCCACCCCGACCCCGATCGCCCTGGTGTGAGCTGGGCGTTGCAGGGCAGCTTCCTCGGCGACATTGCGGCCTTCGACGCCGACTTCTTCGGGATCACCCCGCGCGAGGCACTCGCGATGGACCCGCAGCAGCGACTGCTGCTCGAAGTCTGCTGGGAGGCGATCGAACGCGCCTCGATCGACCCGGCTGCACTGCGCGGCACCCAGACTGCAGTGTTCGCAGGGGTCTCGTCCTCGAGTTACAGCGAGAGCGTCGTGCACTCGCCCTCCGGTGGCGGCGGCTACCACCTGATCGGCAACATGCCAAGCGTCGCCTCCGGCCGAGTCGCCTACACGCTCGGCCTCGAGGGACCTGCCGTCTCGATCGACACCGCCTGCTCTTCCTCTCTGGTCGCTCTGCATCTCGCATGCCAGGCGCTGCGGCAGGGCGAGTGCTCGACGGCGCTTGCCGGCGGCGTGACGGTGATGACCTCTCCCGCGCTGTTCGTGGACTTCAGTCGCCACGGCGGCCTCGCCAGGGACGGTCGCTGCAAGGCGTTCGCCGACGCCGCCGACGGCACCGGCTGGAGCGAGGGCGCAGGGGTGCTCGTGCTCGAGCGGCTCGGCGACGCACGTCGCAACGGCCACGACGTGCTTGCGATCGTGCGCGGCAGCGCAGTCAACCAGGACGGCGCCAGCAACGGCCTGACGGCGCCGAACGGCCCCTCCCAGCAGCGCGTGATCGAGCAGGCGCTGGCGAGCGCGGGCCTGTCCGGCGTCGACGTTGACGCCGTCGAGGGGCACGGGACCGGCACCTCACTCGGCGATCCGATCGAGGCCCAGGCGCTGATCGCGACCTATGGACGGCAGCGCCAGGACGAGCATCCGTTGTGGCTTGGCTCTGTCAAGTCGAACATCGGCCACTCGGTCGCCGCGGCGGGAGCGGCGGGTGTGATCAAGATGGTGATGGCGATGCGCGAGGGCGTAATGCCGCGCACCCTGCACGTTGACGCTCCCTCCTCTGAGATCGACTGGTCGTCCGGGTCTGTGCGGCTGCTGGAGAAGCGGCGGCGATGGGACTCGAGGCAGCGTCCGCGGCGCGCCGGCATCTCCTCGTTCGGCGTCAGCGGGACCAACGCCCATCTCATCGTCGAGCAGGCGCCATCTTCCTCTGAGGGCGTGACGCCGGCGTCTGAGCTGCCGATGCCCGCGGCCGATCGTGCGCTGCAGGCCGGCGATCGCGCGGCGCCGATGGCAGAGAGTGAACAGCTCGTGCTCGAGCAGATGGCGTGGCCGCTGTCTGCGCGCGACGACGAGGGCCTGCGGCGGCAGGCGGGGGGCCTCGCGGAGTCGCTGGAGCGGCTGCAGCCGCTGGAGGCCGAGCACGTCGGGCGGGCACTCGCGCGGCGACCTTCGTTTGCGCGGCGCGCAGTTCTGCTTGGCGACTCGACGGAGCAGATGATCGCCGAGCTCGGCGCACTCGGCGATCAGGGGCTGCTCGACGCCGACAGCCAGGCGGCTGGAGTCGGGCACGTCGCGGCGCCGGCCGATGGCGTCGCGATCGGGGCCGGCGGCACGCCCGTGAGCGCCGAGGGCCTCTGCATCGAGGGCGCCGTGCTGAACGAGGCTGCGCGAACGGTGTTCGTGTTTCCTGGTCAGGGAGCGCAATGGCCCGGCATGGCCGTCGAGCTGCTCGACGGCGCGCCCCCGTTCGCGGAGCAGATCAGACGCTGCGAGGAGGCGCTCGCGCCGTTCCTGCCCTGGCGTGTGGAGCAGGTGCTGCGCGGGGCCGCAGGAGCGCCCGGGTTGGAGCGCGTTAACGTCGTCCAGCCGGTGCTCTTTGCGGTGATGGTCTCGCTCGCGGAGCTGTGGCGAAGCTGTGGCGTGCGCCCCGGCGCGGTGGTCGGCCACTCCCAGGGCGAGATCGCCGCCGCCTGTGTCGCAGGCGGGCTTTCGCTGCAGGACGCGGCATGCGTGATCGCGCTGCGCAGCCGCGCGCTTGCGCTGCTCTCCGAGCGCGGCACGATGGTCTCGGTCGCGGCCGGCCGTCAGCGGCTGGAAGAGCTGCTGGAGTCGGTTGAGGGTCCGGCCTCGATCGCGGCGCTCAACGGCCCCCACTCGAGCGTCGCCTCGGGCGAGCCCGCGGCGATGCGGGAGCTGTTGGGTCGCTGCGAGGCCGAGGGCGTGCGGGCAAGGCAGATACCGGTTGACTATGCCGCGCACTCCGCGCAGGTGGAGGAGATCGAGGAGCAGCTGATCTCCGGCTGCCAGGCGATCGAGCCGCGCGCCGGCAGCGTGCCGTTCTACTCGGCTGCGGTCGGCGGGCCGATCGACACCGCCGAGCTGGGCGCCGCCTACTGGTACCGCAACCTCCGCCGGACCGTTGACTTCGAAGGCGCGACCCGCAGGCTGCTTGCCGATCGCCATCGGCTCTTCATCGAGATGAGCCCTCACCCGGTGCTCACCGTCGGCGTCCAGGAGACGATCGATGCCGTGCTGCCTGAGCACGACGCCGGGCTTGCGCTCGGCTCGCTGCGACGTGGCGAGGGCAGCGCACGCTTCCTGCGCTCGCTCGCGGAGGCCTGGGCACACGGGGCGACGGTCGACTGGAAGACGGTGCTCGGCGAGATGCGAAAGCCGGTCCCCCTGCCCACCTACCCGTTTCGGCGCGAGCGCTACTGGCTGGCTCCGGCGGCGGCCGGAGCCGCGGCGCTCGTGTCCGTTGGCCAGTCCTCCGCGCATCACCCGCTGCTTGGGGCAGCCGTCGTGCGAGCCGAGGATGGAGGCTGGCTCTTCACGGCTCACCTCTCGCCGCAGGGGGAGCATCGGTGGCTTGCCGATCACCGCGCGCTCGGAGCGGTGGTGCTTCCTGGCACGGCCTTGCTCGAGCTTGCGCTGCACGCCGGCTCGCAGAGCGGCTGCGCGAACGTCGAGGAGCTGACGATCGAGGCTCCGCTGCTGCTGGGCGAGCACGGCGCGCAGGTGCAGGTCTCCGTCGGCGCGGAGGATGGCTCTGGACGGCGAGCGGTCGAGATCCACGCGCGGACCGGGGACGGCTCAGGGCAGGCGCTGGAGCCGGAGGAGGGCTGGGTCAGGCACGCCTGCGGAGTGCTTTGCGCTGCCGAGGGCCTCGAGAGCGCCGGCGAGGAAAGCGGGTTCGAGCTGCTTGGCGGAAGCTGGCCGCCGCCGCAGGCGCAGCCGCTTGCGATCGACGATCTCTACGACGACCTCGCTGAGCGGGGTCTTGAATATGGCGCTGCGTTTCGCGGCGTGGCTGCCGCCTGGCGCCATGGCGAGGAGCTGCTGCTGGAGGTCGCCCTCGACGAGCGCGAGTGCGACGGCGCCGCCGGCTATGCGCTGCACCCTGCCCTGCTCGACGCGGCGCTGCACGGCATCGGGCTGAGCGCGTGGATCGAGGAGGACGATGGCCAGCTGCGTCTGCCGTTCTCGTGGCGGAATGCGAGGCTGGGCCTCGCGGGCGCCTCCAGCCTCAGGGTGCTGCTCACGGCGCGCGAGGGGGAGGTCGGGCTGCTTGCCGCAGACGGCGAGGGCGCCCCCGTGCTGAGCGTCGATGGCCTCTCGCTGCGTGTCGTCGAGCCCGAGGGCTTCACCGGCAATCGCGGGCGGGAGGAGTCGCTGTTCGCGCTCTCCTGGATCGAGCGCACAGCCGGGTCGCGGCCGGCCGAGGGCTGGTGGGCGGCGCTGGGCGAGCACCAGGCGCTCGACGCCCAGGCGCTTGGGGCAGGCGTGGAGCTCACCGAGCATCCGGACCTCGCCGCATTGATCGAGCACGTGGCGGAGGCTGGTCGAGCGCCGGAGATCGTGCTCGCCGGCGGACTTGCAGCGCAACGCGATCGCGAGCCCGACCCGGCCGACCTGGCCGAAGTTGCCGCCGGCAGCATCAGGCGCGCGCTTGGTCTTGCCCAGACGTGGTTTGCGTGTGAGTCGTTGGTTGGTTCTCGACTTGTGTTTGTGACGAGGGAGGCGGTTTCGACGTGTGCTGGGGAGGAGCTTTCGGGGCTTGTGGATAGTGGTGTGTGGGGCTTGATTCGTAGTGCTCAGAGTGAGCATCCGGGTCGTTTGTTGTTGGTTGATGTTGATGGGTTGCCGGCGTCGGTGGTGGCGTTGCCTGTCGCGATAGCTACGGCGGTTGCTGTGGGTGAGTCGCAGGTGGCGGTCAGGGACGGCGAGATCCGGGTGCCGCGTCTGCGCGACGGGGATGCTGGTGTGCTGGTGCCTCCGCCTGATGAGCTCTGTTGGCGTTTGAGTGTTGGGGATGGCGGCGCGCTCGATGAGTTGGAGTTCGTGGCTTGTCCGGAGGCGGGTGGTGGGCTTGGTGCTGGTGAGGTGCGTGTCGGTATGCGTGCTGCGGGCTTGAACTTCAGGGATGTGTTGATGGCGCTTGGTTTGCTTGTGGGGCCTGATGGTGGCCGGGTGATTGGCCATGAGGGTGCGGGCGTGGTGTTGGAGGTTGGCGCTGGTGTGGATGGTCTGCGGGTTGGGGATCGTGTCATGGGCTTGTTTGAAGGTTGCTTTGGGCCGTTTGCTGTGAGTGATCGGCGGCTGCTTGTGAGGGTGCCGGATGGTTGGTCGTTTGCGGAGGCGGCGTCGGTGCCGTTGGCGTTCTTGACTGCTTACTACGGCCTTGTGGATCTTGGTGGCTTGCGGGCTGGTGAGCGTGTGTTGGTGCATGCTGCTGCGGGCGGTGTGGGGATGGCGGCGGTGCAGCTTGCTCGGCATTTTGGGGCGGAGGTGTTTGCGACTGCCAGTCCGCCGAAGTGGGATCTGCTGGTCGAGATGGGCGTTGAGCGTGAGCGGATTGCGTCTTCTCGTGATCTCGGCTTTGCGGATGACTTTGCGGATGCGACGGGTGGCGAGGGCGTGGACGTCGTTTTGAATTCGCTGGCCGATCAGTTCATTGATGCGTCGCTCGGCTTGGTTGGGGATGGCGGCCGGTTCGTTGAGATGGGAATGACCGACGTGCGCGATCCGGTGGAGCTGGCCGCTGCGCATCCGGGGGTTTCATATCGGGCGTTCGACTTGCGCGAGGCTGGCCCCGATCGCATTCAGCGGATGCTTCTCGAGTTGGTGGGGCTCTTTGAGCGGGGTGTGCTTTCGCATCTGCCGGTGAGGGCTTGGGATTTGGGGCGGGCGCCTGAGGCCTTCAGGTTCATGAGTCAAGGGCGCCATGTCGGCAAGGTCGTCCTTCGTGTGCCTTCTGTTGGTGTTTTTGGTGGTGGTGGGTCGGTGTTGGTGACGGGTGGGACTGGTGTGCTTGGTGGTTTGTTGGCGCGGCATTTGGTTGTGTCGTGTGGGGTGCGGAGTTTGGTGTTGGTTGGTCGGCGTGGGTTGGGTGCGCCTGGTGTGGGGGAGTTGGTTGGGGAGTTGGGTGGGTTGGGTGCTGTGGTGCGGGTTGTTGGTTGTGATGTGTGTGATCGTGGTGCGTTGGAGGGTGTGGTTGGGTCGATTGGTGATTTGTCGGCGGTGGTGCATGCGGCTGGTGCGTTGGATGATGGGGTGTTTGAGTCGTTGTCGGTTGAGCAGTTGGATCGGGTTGTTGCGGCGAAGGTTGATGGGGCGGTGTTTTTGCATGAGTTGACTGAGGGTTTGGATTTGCGTGAGTTTGTGTTGTTTTCGTCTGTTGCTGGGGTGTTGGGGTCTGCGGGGCAGGCGAATTATGCGGCGGCGAACGCGTTTTTGGATGGGTTGGCGGCGTTTAGGCGGTCGCGTGGCTTGGCGGGTAGTTCGTTGGCGTGGGGTTGGTGGGAGCCTGCGAGTGGGATGACGGGTGGGTTGGGTGAGGTTGATGTTATGAGGATGCGGCGTGCTGGGGTGCGTGCTTTGTCGGTGCAGGAGGGGTTGCGTCTTTTTGATGTGGCGTGTGGTGGGGCTGATGCTTTGTCGGTGCCGGTGCGGTTTGATCGTGGTGTGTTGCGGGAGTTGGCGGGGTCCGGGGCGTTGCCGGTGGTGTTGGGTGGGCTTGTGCGGGGGCGGGCTCGTTCTGGGGGTGTGCGTGTTGGGGAGGGGTTGCTTGCGCGGCGGCTTGCGGGGTTGGGTGAGGGGGAGCGCAGGTCTGTGTTGGTGGAGTTGTTGTGTGGTGAGGTTGCTGGGGTGTTGGGCCTTGGGTCTGGTGGTGTGGTTGATCCGGCGCGGGCTTTTAAGGAGCTTGGGTTCGATTCGTTGCTTGGGGTGGAGTTGCGTAATCGCGTTGGCCGGTTGTTGGGGCAGCGTTTGCCGGCGACGTTGGTGTTTGATTATCCGAGTGTGGCGGAGCTGGCTGACTATTTGCTTGAGCGTGTTGCTGGTTTGAGTGTTGTGGTGTCTGGTCGTGCGCTGGTTGCGGGCGACCGTTTGGAGCCGTTGGCTGTTGTGGGTATGGCTTGTCGTTTTCCGGGTGGCGTGTCCTCGCCTGAGTCTTTGTGGGATTTGGTTGTGCAGGGGCGTGACGCGATTGGGGGTTTCCCGGATGATCGTGGCTGGGATTTGCGGGGGCTTTATGATCCTGACCCGGATCGGGCGGGCACGACTTATGTGCGTGAAGGCGGGTTTTTGAGTGACGCGATGTTGTTTGATGCTGGGTTTTTTGGGATTGGGCCGCGTGAGGCTTTGGCGATGGATCCGCAGCAGCGGTTGTTGCTGGAAGTTTGCTGGGAGGCGTTGGAGTACGCGGGTTTCGATCCGTTGTCGTTGAAGGGTAGTCAGACGGGTGTGTTTGCGGGTATCAGCTCGCAGGATTATGGGGTTGGTTTGCGGGGTCTTGGTGATTTGGAGGGGTATAGTCTGACTGGCGCTTCGACGAGCGTGGTATCTGGTCGGGTTGCGTATTCGTTGGGGTTGGAGGGTCCGGCGGTCACGGTCGATACGGCGTGCTCGTCTTCGCTTGTCGCGATGCATCTCGCTTGCCAGGCGTTGCGGGCGGGTGAGTGTGATCTCGCGTTGGCGGGTGGGGTGACGGTGCTCTCGACGCCTGGGGTGTTCATCGAGTTCGCCAGGCAGCGGGGGTTGGCGGCGGATGCTCGTTGCAAGCCTTTTTCTGATCGTGCTGATGGTGCGGGTTTTTCTGAGGGTGTCGGGGTCGTTGTGTTGGAGCGGCTTTCTGCGGCTAGGCGTCTTGGGCATCGTGTGTTTGGTCTGGTGCGTGGCAGCGCTGTCAATCAGGATGGTGCGAGCAATGGTCTTTCGGCGCCGAATGGTCCTTCGCAGCAGCGGGTGATCGTGCAGGCGCTTGCTAATGCTGGTGTCGATGCGGGGCAGGTCGATGTTGTGGAGGGGCATGGCACTGGCACCTCGCTTGGCGACCCGATCGAGGCGCAGGCGTTGCTGGCGACTTATGGGCGTTCTCGTTCGGGGCGCCAGCCGTTGTGGCTTGGGTCTGTGAAGTCGAATATCGGTCATACTCAGGCGGCTGCGGGTGTCGCGGGCGTGATCAAGATGTTGATGGCGATGCGCGAGGGTGTGATGCCGAGGAGCATTCATCTCGATGTGCCGTCCTCGAAGGTGGATTGGTCGCAGGGCGCTGTCAGCTTGTTGGGTGAGCAGCGGGGCTGGGAGGCAGAGTCGCGGCGGCCGCGTCGTGCTGGGGTTTCCTCGTTTGGCATCAGCGGCACCAATGCGCATCTGATTCTCGAGGAGGCGCCCACGGCGCAGCAGGCAGCCGGGCAGCACGCGCGCGTTGGCGGCGAGGGTGGCGAGGAGCCGGGTGTCACAGGGCCGGCTGTGTGGGTGCTCTCGGGCAGGGGTCGGGGCGCGTTGCGTGATCAGGCCGCGCGGCTGCTGGAGCGCCTGGAGCGCGAGCGCAGAGGGTGAGGGTGAGGGGTTTGATCGTTTTGATGTGGCGTCCTCGCTTGCGTGTCGCTCGGTCTTTGAGGATCGCGCGGTGATCGTTGGCGGGGATCGCGGCGAGCTGCTTGCGGGTCTGCGTTTGCTTGGACATGGTGAGGCTGAGGGTGGCGTGTTGCGTGGCGGGGTGCAGCTCTCGCTGCCGGCCGGCGGGCGGGGTGTTGCTGGTGGTGGTGTTGTGTTCATGTTCACTGGCCAGGGGTCTCAGCGGCTGGGTATGGGTGGGTCGTTGCGTGAGGGCTTGCCGGTTTTCAGGGAGGCTTTCGATGAGGTGGTTGCGCATCTGGATGGTTTGCTCGAGCGGCCGTTGAGGGAGGTGCTTTTTGCGGGGCCGGGGTCCTCAGAGGCGGCGCTGTTGGATCGCACGGAGTTCACTCAGCCCGCGCTTTTCGCGTTCGAGGTCGCTTTGTGCAGGCAGATGCAGAGCCTTGGCGTTGAGCCCGATTTCCTGATCGGGCATTCGGTTGGGGAGCTCGTCGCCGTGCATGTCTCTGGCGCGCTTGGCTTGCAGGAGGCGTGTGCGCTTGTCGCTGCGCGCGGCAGGATCATGGGCGCGCTGCCAGCCGATGGCGCGATGGCCGCGCTGCAGGCCTCAGAGCAGCAGGCGCAGGCGCTGCTTGGCGGCTATGAGCAGCAGGTCTCGATCGCCGCGGTCAACGCGCCGGGGTCGGTCGTGATCTCCGGGCAGCGCGAGGAGGTGCGCGAGATCGCTGAGCGCTGCAAGCAGCAGGGACGCAAGACCAAGCTCTTGGAGGTAAGCCATGCGTTTCATTCGCCTTTGATCGAGGCTTCGCTTGCCGAGCTCGCCGAGCTCGCCGGCTCGCTGAGCTTCCAGGCGCCGCGGATACCGATCGTCTCCAACCTGACCGGCGAGCTGCTTAGCTACGAGCAGCTCAGCGACCCTGGCTACTGGGCAAGCCACGCGCGCCAGAAGGTGCGCTTCGCGGACGGGATCCGCTGGCTGCACGAGCAGGGCGCCAAGCGCTATATCGAGCTGGGTCCTGACGGCACGCTCGCGGCCAGCTGCCACGAGTGCCTGGAAGAGGCAGACGAGCAGCAAGCAACGGTCCTCGCGGTCGCGCGCCGCGGCCTCGGCGAACGCGAGTCGTTGCTCGCCGCGGCCGGCGAGCTGTGGGTCGATGGCGCAGCGATCGACTGGAAAGAGCTGCTCAAAGACAGCAAGGCGACCCGCGTGCCGCTGCCCAGCTACGCCTTCCAGCGCGAACGCTACTGGCTCGATGCTCCCGCATCGCGCGACCTCGCAGCGATCGGCATCGACGCCGCGGAGCACCCGCTGCTCGGCGCCGCCGTCCCACTCGCCGATAGCGAGAACGCCGAGAACGGGATGCTCTTCACAGCACGCATCTCACTGCAAAGCCACCCATGGCTCGCAGACCACGTCGTGATGGGCGCAGTCGTGCTGCCCGGCAGCGCGCTGCTGGAGATGGCGCTGCACGCCGGCATCAGAACCCACTGCCCGATCGTGGAAGAACTCACGCTGCAAGCACCACTGATCCTGGACAGCCAGCAAGCAACCCAGATCCAGCTCACCATCTCAGAGCCAGACCAGCAAGGCGCCCGCCAAATCAAGACTCACTCACGCCCACAACACCCCACAGAGCAAGGACAGCACGACTGGACGCTGCACGCGACCGGGACGCTCGCACCACAAACAGATAAAACCATCAGCGACTGGGAAAACGACCCCGACACCCAGCAAGCCAACGCGCTGCTCGCCGGCGACTGGCCCCCACCAAACGCCGAAGCGATCGACCTCACAGACCTCTACCCAGAACTCCAGCAGCTAGGCCTAGCCTACGGCCCCTCCTTCCAAGGACTCACAGCCGCCTGGCGAACACCCACCCACCTGCTCGCAGAAGCAACGCTACCCAAAGCCAACACCCACACCGCACACACCTACAACCTCCACCCCGCCCTCCTAGACGCAGCACTACACACACTCACACTCGACACTCTCACCCAAAACAGCCAACAAACCCCACCCCAAATCCACCTACCCTTCACCTGGCAAAACACCCAACTCCACCAGCCCCCTACAACAACACTACGCATCGCCCTCACACACAACCCCAACCAAACAGCCACCCTCCACCTCACCAACCAAACAGGCACACCAACAGCAACCATCACAGAACTGGCCACCCGCGCAGCCTCCCCTGAGCAGCTGGCGCTCGCCGGCAGGTCGGCCGCCCCGCCCCTCTATGAGCTTCAGTGGACAGAGGCGCCCGCTCCCTCCGGCGCAGGCGCTGTCGAGGACTGGCATGTGGTTGCACGGCGTGAGCTGAGGGCGCTGAGCCAAGCGCTGCACGAGGCGGGCGGCGCCGTCCAGCTGCACGACGACCTCGACGCGCTTGTCGGCTCGCTCTCTCGGTTGGAGGGGTCCGCGGCCGGGGCGCCCGCTGCGGCCGGGCCGCCCGCTGCAACTGAAGAACCCGCTGCGGGTGGGACCGCGCTTGGCGCGACGGCCGTGGCGCTCGTTCGACTGGACGGACTCGACGCTTGGGCAGGGTGGCGCCGGCGAGATGGCTGAGGTGGCCGATGTGCTGCATGCAGAGCTCCAACGCGCTCTTGCCGGGCTGCAGGCGTGGCTGGCGAGCGAGGCCCTTGCCGGGCTGCCGCTTGTGCTTGTGACCAGTGGCGCTGTTGCGACCGATGAGACCGATCGCATGCCGACACTCGCCGCTGCTGCGCAGTGGGGCCTCGTGCGCTCCGCGCAGGCGGAGAACCCGGGCCGTATCGTGGTCATCGACGTCGAAGATCGGGATCGCTGCTGGCAGGCGCTGCCGCAGGCGATAGGGATCGCGCTCGATCTTGACGAGCCACAGCTCGCGGTCCGTGAAGGCAGGATCCTGGTCCCGCGGGTGCGGGCGGTGACGGCGGGCCCGATGCAGGCACCCGAGCAGGCGCAGCCCGGCCAGCTCTTCGACGGCTCGGGAACCGTGCTGATCACGGGCGGCACCGGCGCTCTTGGCGCGACGCTCGCCAGGCATCTCGTTGCAAGGCACGGGGTGCGCAGCCTGCTGCTCGCGAGCCGCGGCGGCCCGCGCGCTGCGGAGGCCGACAGGCTGCGGGAGGAGCTCGCCGAGATCGGCGCCGAGGTTAACGTGCGCGCGTGCGACGTCAGCGATCGAGCGCAGCTGCAGGCGCTCATCGACTCGATGCCGGAGCAGCGCCCGCTGCGCGCGGTCGTGCACGCCGCCGGCGCGCTTGCCGACGGTGTGATCGGATCGCAAACTGCCGACAGCCTCGACCTGGTGCTTGCGCCGAAGGTCGACGCGGCCCTGCATCTGCACGAGCTGACGAAGGCGATGGAGCTCTCCGCCTTCGTGCTCTTCTCCTCGCTTGCGGGCGTGCTCGGAGGGCCTGGGCAGGGCAACTACGCCGCCGCGAACGCCTGCCTCGACGCGCTGGCGATCAGGCGCCGCGCTGAAGGCCTGCCCGCGCTCTCACTCGCCTGGGGACCCTGGGCGGGCGAGGCCGGGATGGCTGCCCAGCTCGCCGCGGGGGATCGCGTTCGCATCGCCGAGGCGGGCGTGGGGCAGCTGCCGGCCGAGCGGGCAATGGGGCTGTTCGACGAGGCCTGCGCCTCGCAGCGCGACGTCGTGCTGCCGGTGAGCTTTGAGTACGCAGCACTGCGGCTGCAGGCGCGCAGCGGCAGGCTGCCTGCGCTGCTGCGCGACCTGGTGCCGGCGTCAAGCGCCTCCCGGGCAGCCGGCGGCGTGCTCGCCGCCCGTCTTGCGGGCGTCTCCGAGCAGGAGCGCTTCGCGATCGTGCTCGGGTACGTCCGCAATGAGCTTGCAGCAGTGCTGCGCCATCCCTCTGCGCAGCACGTTCCCATCGACCGCGCTTTCCTCGAGCTCGGGCTCGACTCGCTCGCGGCGGTCGAGCTGCGCAATCGGCTCGAGTCTGCAACCGGGCTGAGATTGCCTGCGACGCTCGCCTTCGACCATCCGAATGCGAATGCGCTCACCGAGCACCTGCTCGGGGCTTTGCTCGCGAGGCGCAGCCGGCGCAAGCGCAGCGTGGCTGCCGTGGCGAGCAACGAGCCGATCGCGATCGTCGGAATGGCGTGCAGGCTGCCCGGGGGCGTCTCCTGCCCAGCGGATCTCTGGGAGCTGGTCAGGCATGGCACCGACGCGATCTCCCGCTTCCCTTCCGATCGCGGCTGGGACCTCTCCAACATCTACGATCCCGACCCCGCTCGAGCCGGCAAGAGCTACTCGCTCGAGGGTGGCTTCCTGCAGGACGCCGCCGAGTTCGACCCCGCCTTCTTCGGCATCGGCGAGCGCGAGGCGCTGGCGATGGACCCGCAGCAGCGGCTGCTGCTGGAAGCGAGCTGGGAGGCGCTCGAAGACGCCGGCGTCGACCCGCTGGCCCTGCGGGGCACCCAGACGGGCGTGTTCGCAGGCGTCATGTACCAGGACTACGCCAGCACGATCACGAGCTCGACCGCAGCCGGCTTGGAAGGCTACCTCGGCACCGGCACCGCCGGCAGCGTGCTCTCCGGGCGGGTTGCCTACGCGCTTGGACTCGAGGGTCCGGCCGTCTCGGTCGATACGGCGTGCTCGTCTTCGCTGGTCGCCTTGCACTGGGCGGGCAAGGCGCTGCGCGACGGCGAGTGCGGCCTGGCGCTGGCCGGCGGCGTGACGGTGATGTGGACGCCCGCGCCGTTCATCGAGTTCTCGCGTCAGCGTGGCATCGCCCCCGACGGGCGCTGCAAGTCCTTCGGCGAGCGCGCCGACGGTGTCGGCTGGAGCGAGGGCGTCGGCGTGCTGCTGCTGGAGCGGCTCTCGGATGCGCTTGCCAACGGCAGGGATGTGCTCGCAGTGCTGCGAGGCAGCGCTGTCAACCAGGATGGCGCGAGCAACGGGCTGACCGCCCCGAACGGGCCATCCCAGGAGCGCGTGATCGAGCAGGCGCTTGCGAGCGCGGGCGTCGAGAGCGGCGAGGTGGACGCGATCGAGGGCCACGGCACAGGCACCGTGCTTGGCGACCCGATCGAGGTGCAGGCGCTGATCTCCGCCTACGGGCAGGGCCGGCCCGCCGACAGGCCGCTCTGGCTCGGGTCGGTGAAGTCGAACATCGGCCACGCGCAGGCCGCTGCGGGCGTCGCCGGCGTGATCAAGATGGTGCTCGCAATGCGGCACGGGGTGCTGCCGCGGACCCTGCACGCCGACACGCCGTCGAGCAAGGTCGACTGGCCGGGTGGTGGCGTCGAGCTGCTCGCGAGCGAGGTTCCGTGGCAGGCCGACGGGCATCCACGAAGGGCGGGTGTCTCCTCCTTCGGAATCAGCGGCACCAACGCGCACGTGATCGTCGAGGAGGCCCCACGCACGGCAAGCAACGGCGTCGGCCTTGGGACCGCCGCCGCCGATGCCGCGGCCGGATCGCCTGCGGTCCTGCCGACGCCGTGGGTGCTCTCGGCGAGGGGCGGCGAGGCGCTCGGCGCTCAGGCTGAGCTGCTGGCCCGCCATCTCGATGCAGGCGAGGGCTTCGAGCTCGCCGAGGTCGGTCGCGCACTCGCACGGCGCGCGTGCCTGGCCGACAGGGCGGTGATCCTCGCCGAGGATCGCGATCGCATGCTGCAGGGCCTCGATGCGCTCGCTCGCGGGCGTAGCGCGCCGCAGGTGATTGCTGCCCGCCCCTCCAGCCCTCGCCTCGCCACGATGGCGAGCGCGTTCCTGTTCACCGGCCAGGGGTCCCAGTGCCCCGGCATGGGCCGCGAGCTTCACAGGCGCTTCCCGGTCTTTGCCGCTGCGTTCGACGACGCATGCGCCCGGCTCGACGGTCACCTCGGCGTCTCACTGGCCGAGATCGTCTTGGCTTCGGAGGCCGAGCAGCCCGAGATCGCAGACGCCCCAGCCAACGGCGAGCAGGGGGAGCGGCCGGCACCGCTTGGTCCCCTCGATCGGACCGAGCTCGCTCAGGCGGGGCTGTTCGCATTCGAGGTTGCGCTGCACCGGTTGCTCGAGAGCTTCGGCGTGCGTCCGAGCTTCCTCATCGGCCACTCGATCGGCGAGCTCGTCGCGGCCCACGTCGCCGGCGTCTTCTCGCTCGAGGACGCATGTGCGCTCGTGGCGGCGCGTGGGCGCCTGATGGGAGAGCTGCCGGAGGGCGGCGCGATGCTTGCCGTGCAGGCGGCCGAGCAGGAGACGATCGCCTCGCTCGCAGACTTCGATGACCGCGTCTCGCTCGCAGCCGTCAACGGTCGAAGCTCTGTCGTGCTCTCCGGCGAGCAGGAGGCGATCGCCGAACTCGAGCGCATCTGGCGGGAGCGCTCGCGCAAGACGCGCAGGCTGCGCGTCAGCCACGCATTCCACTCCGCGCTGATGGATCCGATGCTCGCCGATTTCGAAGCGGTCCTTGCGGGCCTTTCGCCGCAGGCGCCCTCGGTGCCGATCGTCTCCAACCTCACCGGCGAGCCTGTCACCGTCGAGCAGGTCTGCTCCGCCGAGTACTGGGCGCGCCACGTGCGGGAGACGGTGCGCTTCGGCGACGGCATCCGCTGGCTTGCGGGACAGGGCGTCGGCTGCTTTATCGAGCTCGGCCCCGACGCCGTGCTGAGCGCGATCTGCAAGGAGGCGCTCGACCCAGCCGTCGAGCTCGAGGCGGTCGCGCTGCAGCGAGAAGGTCAAGCCGAAGCCGCCGCGTTGATGCGGGGGCTCGCCACCGCATTCGTCGTCGGCGTCGGCGTCAACTGGCCTGCGATGCTCGGAGCCTCGACTGCGAGGGTGAAGCTGCCGACCTATGCCTTCCAGCGAAAGCGCTTCTGGCTCAACCCCCGGCGCGGCGCGGGCGACCTCGGGGCCGCCGGTCAGGCTGCCGCCGATCACCCGCTGCTTGGTGCAAGCGTCGAGCTCGCCGGCGGCCGCGGCGGGCTGTTCACGGGCAGGCTCTCGCTCCAGGATCAGCCGTGGATCGCCGATCACGCCGTGATGGGCACCGTCGTGCTGCCCGGCACGGCGTTCGTCAACCTGGCGCTGCACGCCGGCGGAGAGCTTGGCCTGCCATTGCTTGCCGAGCTCACGCTCGAAGCTCCGCTCACGTTCGAGCAGAACGGCGCCGTGCTGCTGCAGATGTCCGTCGGAGATAGAGACCGGCAGGGGCACAGGCTCGATTGAGATCCACTCTCGTCCAGCGGACCTCGACGCCGGCGAAGGCGGCTGGACCCGCCACGCCTCCGGCGAGCTCGCGCCGCCGGGACACGGCGCTCCCGTGCCTGACAGCTGGCCGCCGCCCGGCGCCGAGCCAGTGCCGATCGACGACCTGCACGACCGCATTGCGACGGGCGGCTTGGAATATGGCGTCGCATTCCAAGGGCTCGACGCTGTGTGGCGGCGGGACGGCGAGGTCTTCGCCGAGGTGACGCTGACAGACGGGCAGCGGCCCGACGCGCCTGCGTATGCGATTCATCCCGCGCTGCTCGACACGGCGTTCCACGCGCTCATGGACGACCGCTTCGAGGCCGCCGAGCAGCGCGCGGGCGATCGCGTCGCGCTGCCCTTCTCGTTCGCGGGCGTGCGCCTGCATCAGGCCGGCGCCTTCTCGCTGCGCGTGAGGATGAAGCGCGATCGGCAGGGAACGATCTCGCTGCAGGCAAGCGACCGGTCGGACAGGCCTGTGATCGCGATCGATTCGCTCCAAACGCGCGAGATGGACAGAGAGCAGCTCGATCGCGCTCGCACGGCCGGCAGGGATGCGCTGCTCGCGCCGCGCTGGAAGCCGATCCCGATCGACGAGCAGTCCTCGGGTGGAGGCGAATATTGGGCATTTCTCGGCTCGCCGCGGGCCGGTCTGGTCGAGCGCCTTGCCGAGCGTCGCGGCGTCGTTGGCGAGACGTACCGCGACCATGAGGCATTGCTCGCCGCGCTTGACCGCGGCGAGGTGGCGCCTGCGATCGTGATCTACGACCGCGCCGCGGCCGGCAACGGCGCCCGGGCCGGCGACGACGCCGCGGGTGGCGAGGACCGCAAGCTTCCCCAGATCGTACGCAGCAACCTGCAGGAGGTGCAGCCGCTGCTCAAGCTCTGGCTCGCCGACGAGCGTCTTGCCGGCTCGCGACTCGTCCTGCTGACCGAAGGCGCCGTTGCCGTCGGGCCGGAGCAGCCGGGCCTGCTCGACGCTCCGCTGTGGGGATTCGTCCAGTCGGCCCAGGCCGAGAGCCCTTCCCAGCTGCTGCTGATCGACGACGATGGCAGGCAGTCCTCGTGGGATGCGCTCGCCGGCGCGCTTGCATGCGGCGAGCCCCGGCTCGCTCTGCGCGACGGCGCCGTGCTCGCGCCTAGGCTCGAGCACGCCGCGCCCGCATCCGTCGCGCAACTGCCCGGCGCCGAGCCGAAGGGGGCAGAGCACCGGCCGCCCCCGCCCTTCGATCCGGAGCGGACCGTGCTGATCACCGGCGGCACCGGCGGCCTTGGCGCGCTGATCGCAAGGCACCTCGTCGATGAGCATCGCGTACGCCATCTGCTGCTGCTCAGCAGACGCGGCATCGAGGCTGAGGGCGCCGAGACGCTGCGAGCGGATCTGCGCGAGCTCGGTGCGGAGGTCGAGATCCTCGCCTGCGACGTCAGCAGCCGCAAGCAGCTGAAGCGGCTGCTGCGCTCGGTGAGCGAGTCCCACCCGCTTGGCGCGGTCGTGCACATGGCAGCCGCTTTCGAGAACGGCATGATCGGCTCGCTGACGGCCGAGCAGATCGACCGAGTGCTCGCGCCAAAGCTCGATGCCGCCTGGCACCTGCACCAGCTCACGGCCGAGCTCGACCTGTCCGCGTTCGTGCTCTTCTCCTCGATCGCCGGCCTCTTCGGCGGTCCTGGACAGGGCAACTATGCGGCCGCGAACACCTTCCTCGACCGACTCGCCGAGCGGCGCCGCGCAGATGGCCTGCCGGCGACATCGGTTGTCTGGGGCCTCTGGGAACAGGCGGGCGCCGGCACCGCGCTTGGCGACGCCGACGTGCGACGCGTGGTCGGCTCGGAGAGCATCGGCATGCTCTCCCCACAGCGCGGCCTGGAGCTCTTCGACCTGGCCGTCGGAGGCCGGGAGCCCGTCGTGCTCGCGGCCGATCTTGACATCGCGGCGCTGCGGGTCGAGGCGCGTCGAGGCTCGGTCACGCCGCTGCTGAGGGGACTCGTTCGCATCTCATCGCCCCGAGCCGTCGAGGCTCAGGGCGGCGGCGTGCTCGCGCAGCGGCTGATGGCGACTGAGGAGGAGAAGCGCGAGCAGATGCTCCTCGACGCCGTGCGCAGCGAGGCGGCCGAGGTGCTCGCGCTCGAGCACGCAGGCTCGATCGGGCCGCAGACGGCGTTCAAGGAGATGGGCTTCGACTCGCTCGCCGCCGTCGAGCTGAGAAACCGCCTCGCGACGCTCACCGGGCTGCGCCTGCCGGCGACGCTGCTCTTCGATCATCCGACGCCGAGCGCGGTCGCGGGGCATCTGCTCGCGATGCTCGCCTCGGGCGGGCAGGACGCCGCGGCCGTCGTCGATCGGGCGCTGTCGGACTTCGAGCGCACGATCGCCGTCGCCGCGGAGGACGAGTCGATGCGCACGCAGATACTCGCGCGCCTGCGCAGCTGGCAGACCTCGCTCGATCCTCATGACGGCCAGCGCGACCTCGACTCGGCCAGCGACGGCGAGATGTTCGAGATCCTCGACGCGGAGCTGGAGGCCTGATGGGCGAGGAAGAGCGGCTGCGCGACTACTTGAAGCGGGCGACCGCCGACCTGCGCAGGTCGCGGCGGCGGCTGGCGGAGCTCGAAGAGCAGAGCAGCGCCCCGATCGCGATCGTCGGCATCGGCTGCCGCTATCCAGGCGGGGTGCAGAGCGCGGAGGACCTGTGGGAGCTGCTGCGTGAGGGTCGCGATGCGATCGGCGGCCTGCCGAGCGACCGCGGTTGGGACCTTTCGCGTCTCTATGACCCCGATCCCGACCACCCTGGCAGCACCTACGCCCGCGGCGGGGGCTTCCTCCACGACGCCGCCGACTTCGACCCGGACTTCTTCGGCATCTCGCCGAAGGAAGCGATGGCGATCGATCCGCAGCAGCGGCTGCTGCTCGAAGTCAGCTGGGAGGCGCTCGAAGACGCGGGCATGGATCCGACCGGGTTGCGCGACAGCGACACGGGCGTCTTCACCGGGATCATGCACCACGATTACCTGACCGGGCTGCGTGGCCCGGCTGAGATGGGGCTCGACTCGGCTATGGGCTCCGGCAACGCCGGCAGCGTCGCCTCGGGCAGAGTTGCATATGCGCTCGGCCTGCATGGGCCGGCCGTATCGCTCGATACGGCTTGTTCTTCTTCGCTTGTGGGCTTGCATGTGGCCTGCCAGGCGCTGCGTTCGGGCGAGTGCTCGCTTGCGCTGGCAGGGGGAGTCGCGGTCATGTGGTCTCCCTCGCAGCTTGTGTGGTTCTCTCGTCAGCGTGGTCTTGCGGTTGATGGTCGGTGTAAGTCGTTTGGTGTTGGGGCTGATGGTGTTGGTTGGGGTGAGGGTGTTGGTGTTGTGGTGTTGGAGCGGTTGTCTGATGCTTTGCGGTTTGGGCGTGTGGTTTTGGGTGTTGTGCGTGGTAGTGCTGTGAATCAGGATGGGGCGAGTAATGGTTTGACGGCGCCTAGTGGTCCTGCGCAGGTGCGGGTGATTCGTCGGGCGCTTGCTGGTGCTGGGGTGTCGGCGGTCGATGTTGATGTGGTTGAGGGGCATGGGACTGGTACGCGGCTTGGTGATCCGATTGAGGCGCAGGCGGTTTTGGCTACGTATGGTCAGGGTCGTGGTGGGCGGCCTGTGTGGCTTGGGTCTGTGAAGTCGAATATTGGTCATACGCAGGCTGCTGCTGGTGTTGCTGGGGTGATCAAGATGGTGATGGCGTTGCGGCGTGGGGTGTTGCCGCGGACGTTGCATTCTGAGCAGCCGTCGTTGGAGGTGGATTGGTCGGCTGGTGAGGTGGCGTTGTTGAATGAGGAGGTTGTTTGGGAGCGTGATGGGCGTCCGCGGCGGGCTGCGGTGTCGTCGTTTGGGGCTAGTGGCACGAACGCGCATTTGATCTTGGAGGAAGCGCCGTCGCCTGTCGGGTCTGGTGGTGGTGTTGTTGTTGTGGTGGCCGGGGGGTCTGGTGGTGTGGTCGCTGGTGGTGGTGTTGCTGCTGATGGTGCGGATGGTGATGGCGCGGATGGCGATGGTGCGGCTGGTGGGTCGTCTGGGGTGTTTGGTTTGGGTGTTGTGCCTTGGGTGCTTTCGGCGCGGGGTCAGGGCGCGCTTGCTGGGCAGGCTCGGCGTTTGGCTGGGTTTGTGCGTGGCGATAAGGGTGTTGGTGTTGTGGATGTGGGGCGGTCGTTGCTGTCGCGTCCTTTGCTTGAGGATCGTGCGGTGGTTGTTGGTGATGGTCGTGAGGGTTTGCTTGCGGGACTCGATCTGCTTGCCGAGGGTCGGTCTGGGCGTGGCGTTGTGTGTGGTGGTGGGCCTGCTGCTGCTGGTGGTGGCGTGGTTTTCATGTTTCCGGGGCAGGGGTCGCAGTGGGAGGGGATGGCGGCCCAGTTGCTTGATTGCTGTCCGGTGTTTGCGGGGCGGTTGCGGGAGTGTGATCGGGCGCTTGGGGAGTTTGTTGGGTTTTCGGTTGAGGATGTGTTGCGTGGTGTGGGGGGTGCGCCGTCGCTTGAGCGGGTTGAGGTTGTGCAGCCTGCTTTGTTTGCGGTGATGGTTGCGTTGGCGGATTTGTGGGTGGCGTGTGGGGTGCGGCCGGCTGCTGTTGTGGGGCATTCGCAGGGGGAGATCGCTGCGGCGTGTGTGGCTGGTGGCCTTTCGTTGCGTGACGCAGCGCGCGTGGTCGCGGTCCGCAGCGGCGCGCTGGCTGAGATATCGGGGCTCGGTGGGATGGTCTCTGTCGCGCTTGGCGAGCAGGAGCTCGGCTCTTACTTGCAGCCGTTTGAGGGCAGGCTCTCGATCGCTGCGGTCAACGGGCCGCGCTCGATCGCCGTCGCCGGCGACACCGACGCGCTGGCGGAGCTCGAGGCGCTGTGTCATGGAGATGACGTACGGATCCGGCGCTTGACTGTGAGCTATGCGGCGCATTCTCCGCATGTGGAGGCGGTGCGTGAGGTGCTGCTGGATGGCTTGGCCGGGGTTGAGCCGCGTGTGGGCGAGATTCCCTTCTATTCGGCGGTGAGCGGCGGGTTGCTGGATATGGCCGGGTTGGACGCGGAGTACTGGTATCGGAATCTGCGTGAGCCGGTGCGGTTTGAGCGGGCGATCGGCGCGTTGCTCGGCGAGGGGCGGCGTGGCTTCATCGAGGTCAGTCCGCACCCGGTGCTCAGCGTCGGAGTCAACGAAACAGCAGAGCGGGATGAGCTCGATCCCGAGGAGCTCGCGGCGATCTGCTCGCTGCGACGCGAGGAAGGCGGCGGTCGGCGGTTCACCCAGTCGCTCGCGGAGGCGTTCGTCGCCGGGATCGAGGTGGACTGGCAGGCGGTGATCCCGACGCAGGAGGGACCAGCCGTCAAGCTGCCCACCTACGCTTTTCAGCGCAGGCGCCACTGGGTGCTGCCCTCGGCGGCGGTTGGAGACGTCGAGTCGGCGGGACTGCAGGTGGCCGACCATCCCTTCCTGGCGGCGACGGTGCAGCTTGCGGGCCGCGCGGGATGGCTGCTCACCGGCAGGCTCGACCTTGAGAGGCACCCCTGGCTCGCAGACCACGCGCTGATGGGCGTCGTGCTCCTTCCGGGCACCGCCTTCGTCGAGCTTGCGCTGCGGGCTGCGCGGCAGGCCGGCGCCGGCTCGCTTGGTGAGCTCGTGCTGCAGCGGCCGTTGATCCTCGATGAGGGCGAGCCGGTGCTGCTGCAGGTGCAGATCGGCGATCCGGACGAGGCGGGGGAGAGGACGCTGAGCATCCACTCGCGCCCAGAGGCAGGCGGCGCAGAGCCGGCCGATGCCGAGGAGGCCTGGACCTCTCACGCGGAGGGCACGCTCCAGGCGAGCGTCCGCCCGGCTGCGGGGGCGCCCGTGAGCGGCGCCGAGTGGCCGGCTGACCTTCAGTGGCCGCCGCTCGGCGCCGAGCCGATCTCGCCCGAGCTGCTCTACGACCGCGGGGCAGAGCTCGGCGCCGATTTCGGGCCGGCCTTCCGAGGGCTGAAGGCAGCCTGGCGTTCCGGTGGAGAAGCGCTTGCCGAGATCGCGCTCGCCGATGCTCAGGCGGCCGATTGCGAGTCGTTCCTGATGCATCCCGCCCTGCTGGACGCCGCGCTGCACGCTGCAAGGATCCTCGACGATTCGCCGGGCGCCAAGGAGCCGGACGCGGATGCCTTTCGTCTGCCCTTCTCGTGGACAGGCGTACGGCTGCACCGCCCCGGCTGCCGCTCCCTGCGCGCAAGGATCAGGCGCATCGAGGACGGTGCGGTCGCGCTTGCCCTCTTTGACGAGAGCGGGGAGCTCGTGGCGTCGATCGACTCGCTCGTCTCTCGCCCGGTTGCCGCGTCTCAGCTGCAGGGCGCGCGACGCAGCCTGCGCGACTCGCTGCTGGGCGTGCGGTGGAACGCGCTGCCGGCGGGCGCCGAGGCGAAGGCCGGCGCCGACGATGGCCCTTGGGCTGTGCTCGGTCCGGCGGGCTCGGAGCCGGCTCTCACGCTCGAGCGGGCCGGGCACGAGGTGACCCTGCTCGAGCGGATGCAGGCGCTGATCGAGGCGCTCGATGCCGGAGCGAGCGCGCCGGCGACGGTGCTGCTCGATTGCGCGCTCGGGCAGGGCGAGGACGGGGACCTCCTCGCCAAATCCCATGCCGGCGTGCGCGACGCGCTGGAGGCCCTGCAACAGTGGCTCGCAGACGAGCGCCTCGCCGGCTCGAGGCTGATAGTCCTGACCAGAGGCGCGATTGCCGTCGCCGCCGGCGAGCACGTGCCAGGCCTCTCTCAGGCTCCGATCTGGGGTCTCGTGCGCTCCGCCCAGTCCGAGCACCCGGGCTCGTTGACGATCGTCGATCTCGACGACGAGCCAAGCTCCCTCGACGCGCTCGATGTCGCGCTGCGCGCGAACGAGCCGCAGCTTGCGATCCGCTCCGGAGAGGCTTTCGTGCCGCGGCTGGCTCGCAGCGAGCGGCCCGCCGGCGCGCCGGAGGGCATCGCGGTCGCGCAGCCTGCGGGCGACGCCGGCGGGAGCGACGGGGCCGGCTCGAGCGTTTGGTCGGGCTGCGAGTCCGGGTCGGTGCTGATCACCGGCGGCACCGGCGATATCGGGGCGTTCGTCGCCTCGCACCTCGTCGCCGAGCACGGCGTCCGCAGCCTGATCCTCGCGAGCAGGCGCGGCCCCCGGGCGCCCGGCGCCGAGCGCCTGAAGGCCGAGCTGAGCGAGCTTGGCGCCCACGTCGAGGTGGTCGCCTGCGACGTCTCCGACGCCCAGCAGCTGAGCGCCCTGCTCGACGAGATCCCCCCGGAGCGTCCGCTCGTCGGCGTGGTCCATGCCGCGGCCGTGCTGGCGGACGGCGTGATCGCATCGCTCACCGAGGAGCAGCTCGCAAAGGCGCTGGCACCGAAGCTCGACGCGGCCTGGCATCTTCACACTCTCACCGCCCACCTCGATCTCCGCGCCTTCGTCCTCTTCTCATCCGTGATGGGCCTGCTCGGCGGTCCCGGTCAGGCCAACTACGCCGCGGCGAACACGTTCCTCGATGCGCTCGCGGCTCACCGCCGCGCCAACGGGCTGCCTGCGGTCTCGATGGCGTGGGGAGGGTGGGGCGCGACCGGAGTCGTCGCGCGCATGCAGGACGCCGATCTCGCGCGCACGAGCCGGCTCGGCATCGGCGCGTTCTCCACCGAGGACGGCTTGCGCCTCTTCGATGCGGCGCTCGAGCTCGACGGTGCGCTGGCCGTGCCGCTGCGCCTCAACCTCGCTGCGCTGCGATCTCAGGCGGGGTCGGGCGGCGGCCTCTCGCCATTGCTGAGCGATCTGCTCGACATGCCCGGCTCCATCCCGAGCGAAGGCGCGGGTCGGCTGGCGCGCACGCTCGCGGCGACCGCGGCCGAGGATCGCGAGGGCGTCGCCCTGCAAGCCGTGCGCTCCGAGGTGGCATCGATCCTCGGCCATCCATCGGCGCAAGCGGTCCCTCCGAAGAGCTCCTTCAAGCAGCTTGGCTTCGACTCGCTGGCGGCGATCGATCTTCGCAACAGGATCAGCCGTGCGACGGGGCTGCGACTTCCATCGACGCTCGTCTTCGACCATCCGAGCTCCGTCGCGCTCGCGCGCCACCTGCTCGAGCGGCTCGCGTTCGAGCAGGGCGAGCAAGCGTCTGGCGCCGAGGACGCGAAGATTCGCGCGCAGCTCTCCTCGATACCGGTCGAGCGCCTGCGGCAGGCCGGCCTGCTCGATCCGCTGCTGCAGCTTGCCGCCGCGCCCAACGGCCGCGAGCGGGGCGCTGAGGATCGCACCGACGGCGAGGCAGTAGAGCCTGAAGGCACGAAGGCGATCGAGAATCAGGCGAGCAGAATCGACGCGATGGACGTCAACCAACTCGTGCAGCGGGCGATGACGGGCACCGGCGGCACCGCCCCGACCGAGAAGGTCTCAAGTTGAGCGCTCCCCCTGACCGCGTCGTCGAGGCGTTGCGCGCCTCGCTGAAGGACAACGAACGCCTGAGGCAGGAGAACGAGCGGCTGCTGAGCTCCGCCGCCGAGCCGATCGCGATCGTCGGCATCGGCTGCCGCTACCCGGGCGGGGTCCAGAGCGCGGAGGACCTGTGGGAGCTTGTGGCGGCCGGTCGTGAGGGGCTCGGCGGCCTGCCGAGCGACCGCGGCTGGGACCTTGCGCGTCTCTACCACCCCGATCCGGACCATCCGGGGACAAGCTATGTCCGCGAGGGCAACTTCCTGGCTGGGGCCGGCGACTTCGACGCTGAGCTGTTCGGAGCCTCGCCGCGCGAGGTGCTGGCGATGGACCCGCAGCACCGCCTGCTGCTCGAAGCCTCCTGGGAGGCGCTGGAAGACTCCGGCATCGATCCCGCCTCGCTGCATGGCAGCGACACCGGCGTCTTCATGGGTTGCATGTACCACGACTACGGTGGCGATCTGCGCGCGTTGCCCGCTGCACTCGAGGGTTACATCGGCGCCGGCAGCGCCGGCAGCGTCGCCTCGGGCCTGCTCGCCTACAGCTTTGGCCTGCAAGGCCCGGCGATCACGCTCGATACGGCTTGTTCCTCTTCGCTTGTGGGCTTGCATGTGGCGTGTCAGGCGCTGCGTTCGGGCGAGTGCTCGCTTGCGCTGGCAGGGGGAGCGACAGTGATGGCAAGCCCGGGCGTTCTCATCCTCTTCTCTCGTCAGCGTGGTCTTGCGGTTGATGGTCGGTGTAAGTCGTTTGGTGTTGGGGCTGATGGTGTTGGTTGGGGTGAGGGTGTTGGTGTTGTGGTGTTGGAGCGGTTGTCTGATGCTTTGCGGTTTGGGCGTGTGGTTTTGGGTGTTGTGCGTGGTAGTGCTGTGAATCAGGATGGGGCGAGTAATGGTTTGACGGCGCCTAGTGGTCCTGCGCAGGTGCGGGTGATTCGTCGGGCGCTTGCTGGTGCTGGGGTGTCGGCGGTCGATGTTGATGTGGTTGAGGGGCATGGGACTGGTACGCGGCTTGGTGATCCGATTGAGGCGCAGGCGGTTTTGGCTACGTATGGTCAGGGTCGTGGTGGGCGGCCTGTGTGGCTTGGGTCTGTGAAGTCGAATATTGGTCATACGCAGGCTGCTGCTGGTGTTGCTGGGGTGATCAAGATGGTGATGGCGTTGCGGCGTGGGGTGTTGCCGCGGACGTTGCATTCTGAGCAGCCGTCGTTGGAGGTGGATTGGTCGGCTGGTGAGGTGGCGTTGTTGAATGAGGAGGTTGTTTGGGAGCGTGATGGGCGTCCGCGGCGGGCTGCGGTGTCGTCGTTTGGGGCTAGTGGCACGAACGCGCATTTGATCTTGGAGGAAGCGCCGTCGCCTGTCGGGTCTGGTGGTGGTGTTGTTGTTGTGGTGGCCGGGGGGTCTGGTGGTGTGGTCGCTGGTGGTGGTGTTGCTGCTGATGGTGCGGATGGTGATGGCGCGGATGGCGATGGTGCGGCTGGTGGGTCGTCTGGGGTGTTTGGTTTGGGTGTTGTGCCTTGGGTGCTTTCGGCGCGGGGTCAGGGCGCGCTTGCTGGGCAGGCTCGGCGTTTGGCTGGGTTTGTGCGTGGCGATAAGGGTGTTGGTGTTGTGGATGTGGGGCGGTCGTTGCTGTCGCGTCCTTTGCTTGAGGATCGTGCGGTGGTTGTTGGTGATGGTCGTGAGGGTTTGCTTGCGGGACTCGATCTGCTTGCCGAGGGTCGGTCTGGGCGTGGCGTTGTGTGTGGTGGTGGGCCTGCTGCTGCTGGTGGTGGCGTGGTTTTCATGTTTCCGGGGCAGGGGTCGCAGTGGGAGGGGATGGCGGCCCAGTTGCTTGATTGCTGTCCGGTGTTTGCGGGGCGGTTGCGGGAGTGTGATCGGGCGCTTGGGGAGTTTGTTGGGTTCTCGGTTGAGGATGTGTTGCGTGGTGTGGGGGGTGCGCCGTCGCTTGAGCGGGTTGAGGTTGTGCAGCCTGCGTTGTTTGCGGTGATGGTTGCGTTGGCGGATTTGTGGGTGGCGTGTGGGGTGCGGCCGGCTGCTGTTGTGGGGCATTCGCAGGGGGAGATCGCTGCGGCGTGTGTGGCTGGTGGCCTTTCGTTGCGTGACGCAGCGCGCGTGGTCGCGGTCCGCAGCGGCGCGCTGGCTGAGATATCGGGGCTCGGTGGGATGGTCTCTGTCGCGCTTGGCGAGCAGGAGCTCGGCTCTTACTTGCAGCCGTTTGAGGGCAGGCTCTCGATCGCTGCGGTCAACGGGCCGCGCTCGATCGCCGTCGCCGGCGACACCGACGCGCTGGCGGAGCTCGAACAGCGGTGCGCGCAGGACGGGATCGAGGCGCGCAGAGTGCGAATCAGCTATGCGGCGCACTCGTTTCACATCGACGCGGTGCGCGAGCGCGTGCTCGCGGAATCGCGCGGGATCGAGCCGCAAGCAGGCGAGATTCCCTTCTATTCGGCGCTCACCGGCACGGCGGTCGACACGCCTGAGCTCGACGCCGACTACTGGTACCGCAACATGCGCCAGACGATCCAGTTCGAGCGTGCCGTCAGCACGTTGCTCGGCGAGGGCAGGCGCAACTTCATCGAGATCAGCCCCCATCCTGTGCTGACGATCGGACTCACTGAAGCGGCCGAGCAGATGGGGCCATCGGTCGGCGCGGAGACTCACGCGCTCTGCTCTCTGCGCAACGATGAAGGCGGCCCGGCACGCATGCTCGCCTCGCTGGCGGAGGCGTGGGTGCGTGGGATGCCAGTCGACTGGGACGCGGTCTATCGGGGCTCGGGGATGCACAGGGTCTCGCTGCCCCGCTACGCCTTCCAGCGCCGCCGCTACTGGCTCGAGCCCGCCCCGCTCG
Source organism: uncultured Actinomycetota bacterium (assembly GCA_963725915.1). Taxonomy (GTDB): domain Bacteria; phylum Actinomycetota; class Thermoleophilia; order Solirubrobacterales; family Solirubrobacteraceae; genus Palsa-744. Next base: position 387,296 of record CAVSAL010000002.1, read on the forward strand.
CCGGCGACCTTGCGGCGGTCGGGCTGCGCGCGGCCGAGCATCCGCTGCTCGGCGCCGCGACCTCGCTGGCGGGCGGCGAGGGCGCGATGTTCACGGGCCGGCTCTGCCTTGCCACCCATCCCTGGCTGGCCGACCACGCCGTGATGGGCACCGTGCTGCTGCCAGGCGCCGCGATGCTCGAGCTGCTGCTGCACACGGGCGCGAAGCTCGGCTGCGAGGCTGTGTCCGAGCTGACCCTCGAAGCGCCGCTGCTGCTCAGCGAGGTGCCCGAGGAGGCGGTCGAGATTCAGCTGATCCTCGGCGAGCCGGACGAGCAGGGCGCGCGGTCCGCCGGCATCTACTCCAGGGCCGGGCGGAACGCGAGCGGCGAGAGCAGCCAAACCTCGACCGGCAGCTTCGCGGGCGCAGATGATGACCTGGCCGATCGTGCCTGGACGCGCAACGCGAGCGCGACGCTCGCGCCGAAGGCGCTGCCCGCGGACGCCGCCACCGGACGGGGCCACGGGTCATCGCCCGCTTGCTGGCCGCCGGTCGACGCGGAGACGGTTGACCTCGCCGACTTCTACGAGCGACTTGCGGAGCTCGGTCTCGACTATGGCCCCGCCTTCCAGGGCGTACGCGCCGCCTGGCGCAAGGGGTCCCAGCTCTTCGCCGAGATCTCGCTTGAGGATGAGCAACGCGAGCAGGCCCCGGCGTTCGGCATGCATCCGGCGCTGCTGGACGCCGCCCTGCACAGCTATCTGGCGAGCGATCTCGATCGGCTCGCGAACGCCGGTCGGGATGCGGCGCAGCTGCCCTTCTCGCTGGGAGGGGTCTCGCTGCACGCGCGCGGTGTCAGCGAGCTGCGGATAAGCCTCACGCGGCTCGGCGAGCGCGAGATCTCGCTGCTTGGCAGCGACGCGAACGGCGCGCCTGTGCTGGAGGTTGCCTCGTTCGTGCTGCGACCGGTAGGAGCAGAGCAGCTGCGCGGCGCAGACGGCGCAGAGGATGCGCTGTTCCGCATCGACTGGACGCCGCTGCCAACGCCTGAGCAGCCGCCGCCGGCGGTTGCGGGCGACTGGGTCGCCCTCGGGCCGGATGCGGAGAGCTTCGCCGAAGGCAGGCCACTTGCCGAGGTGGAGCAGGGTGGCAGGCGGGCGTTCAGCGACATCGCGGAGCTGATCGATGCCATCGAGCGGGGGGCGCCCGTGCCTGCGATCGCGTTCGCCGCCCATCAGGCCAAGCCCTCCCCCGATGCTGTCGCAGGCGAGTCTGCTCTGCGCTGCGCACGGCGCCGTCACAGGCACGCTGGCGCTCCTGCAGCGCTGGCTGGCCGAGGAGCGTCTGGCCGCCTCCCGGCTCGTCCTGGTCACGACGGCGGCGCTCGCCGTCCGCCCGGGAGAGCGGCCGGACCTCTCGGCCGCTGCGCTGTGGGGCCTCGTGAGATCGGCACAGGCCGAGCAGCCTGGTCGCCTCGTGCTTGCCGACATCGACGACGCACCTGACTCGCTTTCGGCTCTGATCGCCGCGCTTGTCACCGACGAGCCGCAACTCGCTGTGCGCGAGGGCGTTGTCTCGGTGCCGCGGATCGCGCGTGCGCAGGCGCCGCCCGTGCTTGCGGTGCCGAGCGGGGCTCCGGCGTGGCGCCTGCGGCGCGGGGACGGTGGCGCTCTGGACGAGCTTCACCTGATGCCCGAGCAGGCGGCGCTCGCGCCGCTGGCGCCGGGGGAGGTGCGCGTCGCCATCGGCGCGGCAGGCATCAACTTCCGCGACGTCGTGGTCGCGCTCGGCCTGATCCCGACCGGCGGCGGCGCCGACCTGATCGGCACCGAGGGCGCAGGCGTGGTGCTCGAGGTCGGCTCGGCCGTCGAGGACATCGAGCCCGGCGATCGCGTGATGGGAATGATCTTCGGCGCGTTCGGGCCGCTGGCGGTCGTCGATCGTCGCCTGATCGTCGCGATCCCCGACGAGTGGCCCCTGACGCAGGCGGCATCTTTGCCAAGCGTCTTCCTCACGGCGCTCTACGGACTGCAGGACCTTGCCGGCCTTGCTCCCGGCGAGCGCCTGCTGGTGCACGCGGCGACCGGCGGCGTTGGCATCGCCGCGATCCAGCTGGCGAGGCACCTCGGGGTCGAGGTCTACGCGACGGCGAGCAGATGGAAGTGGGATCTGCTGCGCGCGATGGGCCTGCCGGACACCCGGATCGCCTCCTCGCGCGATCTCGGATACGCGGCGCAGTTCCGTGAGGCGACCGGCGGGCAGGGCGTCGACGTCATCCTCAACTCGCTGGTGCGCGAGCACGTCGACGCTTCGCTGCAGCTGCTCCGCGACGGCGGGCGCTTCATCGAGATGGGCAAGACCGACATCCGCGACCCCGCCGATCTCGCCCTCGCGCATCCCCGGATCGCCTACCGGGCGTTCGACCTGCCCGAGGCCGGTCCCGAGCGCATCCAGGAGCTGCTGCAGCAGACGCTCGCCCTCTTCGCGGAGGGCGCCTTTGCGCCGCTGCCGCTGCGGACCTGGGATGTGCGTCGTGCCCCCGATGCGTTCAGGTTCATGAGCCAGGCTCGACACACGGGCAAGGTGGTGCTCACGATCCCTCCGTCCTTGAGAGAGCCAGGGGCGGGCGAGGCGAGCGAGGGGACCGCCCTGATAACCGGCGGCACCGGCGAGCTTGGCGCGCTGCTGGCAAGGCATCTCGTCGGCGCGCGTGGCATGCGGAGCATCGTGCTCGGCAGCAGACGCGGAACGGACGCGCCCGGCGCCCTGGAGCTGCAGGAGGAGCTCGAAGCGCAGGGCGCCGAGGTGAGGATCGTCGGCTGCGACGTCTGCGACCGCGATCGGCTCCAGGCGCTGATCGACTCGATTCCCGCTCGGCAGCCGCTGCGGACCCTGATCCACTGCGCCGCCGTCCTCGACGACGGGGTGATCGGCTCGCTGGGCGCTGAGCGGGTCGAGCGGGTGCTCGCCCCCAAGCTCGATGCCGCCTGGCATCTGCACGAGCTCACGGCTGAGATCGACCTGCGTGAGTTCGTGCTGTTCTCCTCCATCGCAAGCACCTTCGGCACCCCGGGCCAGGGGGCCTATGCGGCGGCCAACGCCTTCCTCGACGCGCTCGCCGTCTACAGACGCACGCTTGGCCTGCCCGCCACCTCGATCGCGTGGGGCGGCTGGGAGCAGCGCAGCGAGCTGACCGCGGGCCTCGGCGAGGCGGACCTGATGCGAATGCGGCGCGCAGGGCTCGGGGCCTTCTCCAACGAGCAGGGGCTGAGCGCCTTCGAGGCCGCGTGCGGGGCACCCGACCCGGCGCTCACGGCGGTCCGCCTCGACATGGGCGCGCTGCGCGCGCTTGCACGGCAGGACGCGCTGCCTGCGCTGATGCGCCAGCTCGTCAGGACGACGCGCCGTTCGAGCACGGCGGCCGGCGGGCCGCTGCTTCGCAGGCTCGCCGGTGTCGCGGGCCAACGGCGGCGGCAGACGTTGCTCAGCTTCGTCTGCGGCGAGGTCGCGACCGTGCTCGGCCACGCCTCCGCGGAGGCGATCGACGCCGGCCGGGCCTTCAAGGATCTCGGCTTCGACTCGCTCACCGCGCTCGAGCTCCGCAACCGCATGAACGCCGCGACCGGCCTGCGCCTGCCGGCGACGCTCGTGTTCGACCAGCCGACCCCCGGCGTGCTCGCCGATCACCTCCTCGGCCTGCTCGACGGCATCCCCGGCGATTCGAAGAAGCCTCGGTCACGGTCGAGCGTGCGTTGGAGGAGCCGATCGCGATCGTCGGCATGGGCTGCCGCTTCCCTGGCGGCGTGCGCTCTGCCGAGGAGCTTCGGCAGCTCGTTGCGGACGGTGTGGACGCAGTCGGCGCGCTGCCCGCCGACCGCGACTGGGAGCCCGTCCTCGCCGCGCTGGAGCCAGGTGCGCTGGGTCGCAGAGAAGGCGGCTTCGTCTACGACGCCGCCGACTTCGACGCCGCCTTCTTCGGCATCAGCCCGCGGGAGGCGCTCGCGATGGACCCGCAGCAGCGGCTGCTGCTCGAAACCTCCTGGGAGGCCCTCGAGCACGCCGGCATCGATCCGCACGCGCTGCGTGGCAGCGAGACCGGCGTGTTCGCGGGCGTGGCCTCGGTGCCATATGGCAGCCATGCCGCCGCGAAGGCGGCCGAAGTCGAGGGCTTCCGCCTCACCGGGATGCTTGGCAGCGTCGCCTCCGGCCGGATCGCCTACGCCTTCGGGCTGGAGGGGCCGACCGTCTCGGTCGACACCGCCTGCTCCTCGTCGCTGGTCGCGCTGCACCTCGCCTGCGGCGCGCTGCGCTCGGGCGAGTGCTCGCTCGCGCTCGCGGGCGGCGCGACCGTGATGACGACGCCTGACGCATTCGTCGAGTTCGCGAGGCAGGGCAGCCTCGCCGCGGACGGGCGCTGCAAGTCCTTCTCCGCCTCCGCCGACGGTGCCGGGTGGGGAGAGGGGGTCGGCATGATCGTCCTGCAGCGTCTCTCCGATGCACGCCGTCACGGCCATCGGGTGCTTGCGCTGGTGCGCGGCAGCGCGATCAATCAGGACGGCGCGAGCAACGGCCTCACCGCGCCAAGCGGACGCGCCCAGCAGCGCGTGATCGTGCGGGCGCTGGCAGGCGCGGGCCTGGCAAGCGAGGACGTCAACGCCGTCGAGGCGCACGGCACCGGCACCACGCTCGGCGATCCGATCGAGGCGCAGGCGCTGCTTGCGACCTATGGGCAGCAGCGTCCCGCCGAGCGGCCGCTGTGGCTCGGCTCGATCAAGTCGAATATCGGCCACACCCAGCACGCAGCCGGCATCGCCGGCGTGATCAAGATCGTGATGGCGCTGCGCAACGGCATGCTGCCGAGGACGCTGCACGCGGGCGAGCCGTCCACCGAGGTCGATTGGACGCTGGGAGGCGTGCGTCTGCTGAGCGACGAGGTCCCCTGGGCGAGCAACGGCAGGCCCCGCCGGGCGGGCGTGTCCTCCTTCGGCGTCAGCGGCACAAACGCTCACATGCTGATCGAGGAGGCGCCGGCGCCCGAAGCGCAGGACGCCGAGGCGACGCAGGATGGCCAGGGCGACGGCGGCTCGGCGACCGACGATCGCCCACCGGATGGGCAGCAGCCGGCCAGCGCTCCTGCGCAGGTCGTTGCCTGGCCGCTCTCCGCCCGCGGCGAGCAGGCGCTTGCGGCGCATGCCGGGCGACTCGCGAGCTTCCTTGCAGCCGGGTCTCAGGCAGGCGATGCCGACGTCGGCCTCGCGCTCGCCCGCCGCGCAGCGCTCGAGGATCGCGCGGTCGTTATCGGCGGCGGTCGCGAGCAGTTGCTCGGCGGCCTTCGCGCCCTGCGGGAGGGCGAGCCGACGCCGAACCTCATCAAGGGCTCGCCAAGCGTCGCCGGCGGCAGGCTCGCGCTCCTGTTCACAGGCCAGGGCGCGCAGCGTCCACGGATGGGCCATGAGCTCTACAGGATGCTGCCGCTCTTCAGATCGGCGCTCGAGCAGGTATGCGCAGAGCTCGACAGGCACCTCGCCTGCTCGCTGCTGGACGTGCTCTTCGCCGAGGAGGGCTCCGCGTCCGCGATGCGCCTCGACCACACCGAGCTGACCCAGGCCGGCCTGTTCGCGCTGCAGGCGGCGCTCTGGAGGGCGCTCGAGCAATGGGGCGTCCAGCCCGAGTTCCTGATGGGGCATTCGATCGGCGAGCTCTCAGCCGCCTTCGCGGCGGGCGTCTTCTCGCTCGAGGACGCATGCCGGCTCGTCGCGGCGAGAGGCAGGCTGATGGGAGCGCTGCCGCAGGGCGGGGCGATGGTCGCGATCGAAGCGGGCGAGCAGGAGATGCTCGAGCGGCTCGCCACGCTCGGTCGATCCAATGGCGCGGCGGCCGCCGGCGAAGGCGTCGCGCTGGCCGCAGTCAACGGTCCCGAGTCCGTCGTCATCTCCGGAGGGCGGCGCGCTGTCGAAGAGCTCGCGCAGGCGTGGCGGGGCGACGGTCGCAAGACCAAGGCTCTGCGTGTCAGCCACGCCTTCCACTCGGCATTGATGGAGCCGATGCTCGAGGACTTCGCGATGGTCGCGAGCAGCATCTCCTACGCCGAGCAGCAGATCCCCGTGATCTCGAATCTCACCGGTGAGCCGACCGCTGAGCTCAGCCTCAGCCGACTACTGGGTCAGACAGGTGCGAAGCACGGTGCGCTTCGCCGACGGCATGCGCTGGCTGCTTGCCGAGGGGGTCGGCAGCTTCCTCGAGGTCGGGCCGGATCGGGTGCTGAGCGCAATGGCTTCGGAGTGCATGCAGGCGGCGGGCGACGAACGGGCGGGCGACGCGCTCGCGATCGCGGCCCTGAGCTCCGAGCGGCCCGAGACCTCGTGCCTGATCGGCTCGCTCGCCGAGCTCTGGACGCGGGGAGCCGCGATCGACTGGCAGGCGCCGGCGCGGGAAGCGGGCGCCACGGCCGTTGCGATCCCAAGCTACCCCTTCCAGCGTCGCCGCTACTGGCTGGAGGGTGGGCCGGAGCAGGCCGCGACGCTGCCGGGCAACGCCTACGAAGTCGCTTGGAAGCCGGTCGCGATCGAGGTGGCGACGCTCTCTGGGCGGTGGCTGGTGGTGCGCTCGAGCGAGCATCGCGAGGATGCTTGGTTGGGGAGCCTGCTCGGCCTGCTGGCTGAGCATGGCGCCGAGGTCCTGAGCGTGCTCTGCGACACAGCCGGCGAGTCGCACGCGAGCCTGCGGGAGCAGCTTGGCAGGCTGAGCGCTACGGGCGGCCTCGAAGGCGGGGCGCCGGCGATCGAGGGGGTGATCTCGCTGCTTGGCCTGCAGCAGGCCGACAGAGCAGACCTTTGCGGCGTGTCAGAGGGCCTCTACGCAAACCTCGCTCTCGCCCAGACGCTGCCGCAGGCGGGAATCGACGCGCCGCTGTGGCTTGCCACTCGCGGGGGTGTCGCCGCGAGCCCCTCGGACCTGCCGGAGAGCCCGGCGCAGGCAGAGACCTGGGGCTTTGGTCTTGCGCTCGGGCTCGAGCAGCCGCAGCAGTGGGGCGGGCTGATAAATCTGCCACAGACGCTCGACCAGCGTGCGGGAGCGCTGCTCGTCGCCGCGATCGCAAAGCGCGACGGCGAGGACCAGTTGGCGCTGCGCAGCGCCGGCCTGCTCGCTCGCAGGCTGCGGCGCAGCGCTCACCCGCCGGCACCGCTGACCGCGCAAGCCGGCTGGCGCCCGCCGCGGGGAACGATCCTCATCACCGGCGGCACGGGGGGCCTTGGCGTGGAGATCGCGCGGCGGCTCGCGAGGCGTGGTGCAGAGCACCTGCTGCTGCTCAGCCGCCGCGGCGGAGATGCCCCGGGGGCGCAGGAGCTCGAGCGGGAGCTGCGCGATCTTGGCGCTGAAGTGACGATCGCCGCCTGCGACGTCGCCGACCGCGAGAGCCTTGCCGACGCGATCGCCTCGCTGCCGGAGGACCTGCCGCTGCGCGCAGTCGTGCACGCCGCCGGGGTCAACGTGCGCTGCCCGATCGCCTCGCTCGATGCCGCCGCGCTGCAACGAGCGCTCGCGGCGAAGGCGAAGGGCGCGCAGCATCTCGATTCGCTCACCAGGGAGCTCGACCTCGCGGCGTTCGTGCTGATCTCCTCGATTGCCGGAACCCTGGGCTCGGGCCTGATGGCCGCCTACTGCGCCGCCAACGCGAGCCTCGACGCGCTCGCGACGATCCGGCGCGGGCGCGGCGCTCCGTGCACCTCGATTGCATTCGGACCGCTGCGTCTCGCCGGAATGCTCGCCGACGGCGCAGACCAGGAGGCGCTGCAGCGCCAGGGCCTCGATCTCATCGGCCCGGCGCAGGCTCTCGACGCGCTCGAGCAGGCGTTGCTGCAAGCGCAGGCCTGCCCGCTCGTGGCGGAGGTCCGCTGGGAGACGTATGCCGCGCTCTACACCGCGCGCCGCAGGCGTCCGCTGATCGAAGACATCGCGGAGGTGAGGCGTCTGACGACGGTGGCGGCTGCCGGCGAGTCGGGCAGCGCGCCGGCCGGCGGGGTCCTTGGCGAGCGCCTGCGGGCCGCGCCGCGGCACGATCGCCTCCGCATCGTGCTCGAGCTCGTCCGCGCCGAGGTCGCGCGCGTGCTCGGGCACGAGTCGGTGGCAGAGGTGGATTCCAGGCGAGCGTTCAAGAACATGGGCTTCGAGTCGCTCACCGCCGTCGAGCTGCGCAACCGTCTTCAGGTCGCGACCGGGCTCAGCATCCCCGCGACGCTGGTCTTCGACCACCCGACCCCCGATGCTGTTGCCAAGCACATCCTCGCCGGCTTCTCCACGGGCGAGATCGAAGCGGAGGTCTCGATCGAGGACGAGCTCACGAAGCTGGAGAGCGCGCTTGCGGGGGTGGGCGACGGCGCCAAGCGAAGGCGCGCAGCCGAGCGCCTGCAGGCGCTGGTCGCGAGCCTTGACGACCGTCGAGCCTCCGCGCCGCAGGGCGAGCAGGCAACGATGCTGCAAAGGATCCAGTCGGCCTCTGACGAGGAGATGTTCGAACTGATAGATCGTAACTTCGATAGTGGGACGGAGACATGAGCAACGACGAGAAGCTGCGGGAGTACCTCAGGCGTGTGACCGTCGAGCTGCACGAGACGCGCGCGCGTCTCGACGATCTCGAGCGCAAGCAGAGCGAGCCGATCGCGATCACCGGCATGAGCTGCCGGATGCCGAATGGCATCGAGTCGCCTGAGAGCTTTTGGGGTCTGTTGAGCATGGGTGGCGAGGTCGTCGGCGCCTGCCCGTCCGATCGCGGTTGGGAGCGTTGGGGCGCCGATGCCGCCGGCGCCGGTTGGCGCGGTGGGTTCCTGAGCGACGCCAGCGGGTTTGACGCCGACTTCTTCCGGGTCAGCCCGCGCGAGGCGTTGGCGATGGACCCGCAGCAGCGGGTGTTGTTGGAAGGCGTGTGGGGGGCGCTGGAGGACGCGGACGTCGATCCTGCGTCCTTGGCGGGCGAGGACGTCGGGGTGTTTGTCGGGGGCTCTTCCAGCGGCTATGGGTTGAGCTCTGCCGGGGCTGTATCGGGGGAGCTTGCGGGGCATTTCGGCAGTGGCACGTTGAGCAGCGTGATGTCGGGCAGGATCGCTTACTCGTTTGGCTTCGAGGGTCCCGCCGTGACGGTTAACACGGCGTGCTCCTCTTCGCTGGTGGCATTGCACCTTGCCTGCAGGGCGCTGCGGGCCGGGGAGTGTTCGATGGCGTTGGTGGGCGGGGTGCACGTGATGGTCACGCCGGCCATGCTCGAAGAGGTCGGGAACATCGGTGGCTTGGCGGCCGATGGTCGCTGCAAGGCGTTCTCGGAGCAGGCGGACGGGACCGGCTGGAGTGAGGGTGTCGGCGTATTGGTGTTGGAGCGCGCCGGAGATGCGGTCAGGGCGAGCCGGCGCGTGCGTGCGCTCATACGTGGCAGTGCTGTGAACCAGGACGGCGCGAGCAATGGCTTGACGGCCCCGAACGGTCCTTCGCAGCAGCGCTTGATTCGCGCCGCCTTGGCGAATGCCGGTCTGCAGGCGCACCAGGTCGATGCGGTCGAGGCGCACGGGACCGGCACCACGCTCGGCGATTCGGTGGAGGCGCAGGCCTTGCTTGCCACCTATGGACAGGGTCGTGAGCGAGATCGCCCGTTGTGGCTTGGGGCTGTGAAGTCCAATATCGGGCATACCCAGGCGGTCGCGGGCGTCGCGGGCGTGATCAAGATGGTGCTCGCGTTGCAGCACGAGACGCTGCCGAGGACCCTTCACGCCGAGCAGCCGACCAGCAACGTTGACTGGTCGCAGGGCGACGTCGAGTTGCTGCAAGAGCCAAGGCCGTGGCCGAGGGGCGAGCAACCGCGCCGCGCAGGCATTTCCTCCTTCGGTCTCAGCGGCACGAACGCGCACACGATCATCGAGGAAGCCGAGGCCTGGCCCGCGCTCGCCGAGACGCGCTCGCGGGAGCACGACGGCCCCGCCCCGGCGATCGACATGCGAGCGGCGAAGGCCTTCGCGCTGCCCGTCAGTGGCTTTGATCGTCCTGGCCTTGCCGGCCAGGCTCAACGCATCTCCGAGCTCCTGGCCGCCGACCCGGAGCTCGACCCCGAGGCGCTCGCTCGCTCGCTCGCAAGGCGGACGGCCTTCGACCATCGCGCCGTTCTCGTCGGGCAGAGCCGCGTTGAGCTGCTGCGGGAGATGGAGGCGCTCGCCGCAGGCGAGGCCAAGGGCGCGCTGATCGGGCGGGCGGTGCTCGAGGCCGCAGAGGATCCCGCTGACAGCGGCGTGGTTTTCATGTTTCCGGGGCAGGGGTCGCAGTGGGAGGGGATGGCGGTTGGGTTGCTTGATTGCTGTCCGGTGTTTGCGGGGCGGTTGCGGGAGTGTGATCGGGCGCTTGGGGAGTTTGTTGGGTTTTCGGTTGAGGATGTGTTGCGTGGTGTGGGGGGTGCGCCGTCGCTTGAGCGGGTTGAGGTTGTGCAGCCTGCTTTGTTTGCGGTGATGGTTGCGTTGGCGGATTTGTGGGTGGCGTGTGGGGTGCGGCCGGCTGCTGTTGTGGGGCATTCGCAGGGGGAGATCGCTGCGGCGTGTGTGGCTGGTGGTCTTTCGTTGCGTGACGCGGCGCGCGTGGTCGCGGTCCGCAGCAGTGCGCTGGCTGAGATATCGGGGCTCGGCGGGGTGCTCTCCGTCGCGCTTGGCGAGCAGGAGCTCGATTCTTACTTGCAGCCGTTTGAGGGCAGGCTCTCGATCGCTGCGGTCAATGGGCCGCGCTCGATCGCCGTCGCCGGCGACACCGACGCGCTCGACGAGCTCGAGGCGCTGTGTCGTGGCGACGAGGTGCGCGTGCGGCGCCTGCCTGTCACCGTCGCGGCGCATTCTCCGCATGTGGAGGCGGTGCGTGAGGTGCTGCTGGATGGCTTGGCCGGGGTTGAGCCGCGTGTGGGCGAGATTCCCTTCTATTCGGCGGTGAGCGGCGGGTTGCTGGATATGGCTGGGTTGGACGCGGAGTACTGGTATCGGAATCTGCGTGAGCCGGTGCGGTTTGAGCGGGCGATCGGCGCGTTGCTCGGCGAGGGGCGGCGTGGCTTCATCGAGGTCAGTCCGCACCCGGTGCTCAGCGTCGGAGTCAACGAAACGGCAGAGCAGGTGCTCGCGAGCGCGCGCGACGGCGGTCACCGCGGTGAGCAGGAGGACGACGCTTCGCCCTCCGTGTGCGTCTTGAGCTCGTTGCGTCGTGACGAGGGTGGTTTGGCGCAGTGGTTGCGTTCGTTGGGGCAGGCGTGGGTCTGCGGTGTCGGCGTGGACTGGGCCGGGCTGCTGGGCGCCGGCAGCGCTGCCGGCCTGCCTGGCTATGCGTTTCGGCGGCGGCGGTTCTGGTTCGATGCGCTCGGCGGCGGTGGCGGCGTTGGTCTGGGCCATGTGAAGGTTGACCATCAGCTGGTGGCCGGTGGCGTCGCTCTGGCTGATGACGATCGGTGGGTGTTCACCGGTTGCATCTCGCTGCGTGATCAGCCGTGGATCGGGGATCACGTGGTGGCGGGGATGGTGATCGTCCCCGGGGCGACGTTCGTCGATGCGGCACTTTGGGTCGGTCGCCTGGTCGGGTGCGAGGTGCTGGAGGATCTCGTGCATGAAATGCCGCTCGTCATCTCTGAAGAGCGGTCGGTCGCGCAGTTGCAGGTGGTGTTGGGTGCGGCCGATGAGTCGGGTCGGCGGTCGATCGGACTGTTTTCTCGGTTTGAGGATGTTGAGGGAGCGTCCGGTTGGGTCCGCAATGGGCGCGGTGTGCTTGGACCCGCGGACACCGATGTGGACGCCGGCGCTCTCGTGGATGGCGTTTCGGGCGATGTGTGGCCGCCTGCCGGGGCGGAGCCGGTGCCGGTGGACGACGTCTATGACTGGCTGGCCGGCGTGGGCTTGGACTATGGCCCGGCGTTCATGGGGATTCGGGCGGCGTGGCGTCGTGGTGGCGAAGTCTTCACGGAGGTGCGTTTGCCCGAGCACGAGGGTGAGCGCCTGGGCGGGTTTGGCGTGCATCCGGCGTTGCTGGATGCCGTGTTGCAGAGCTCGGTTGTGTTCATGCGCGAGGATTGGCCGGCAGAGCTCGAGTTTGGCGTCATGCCGTTTGCGTGGTCTCGTGCTCGCGTGCACGAGCGCGAGACGTCGGCTCTGCGGGTGCGCGTGTGCGAGACGGACCGCGGCAAGTATTCGTTTGTGGCCTGCGATGAGCAGGGTCGGCTGGTCTTTTCCGCCGATTCGCTTGCGTTTGCGTCGTTGCCTGCCGAGGCGTTGGCGCGTCTGCGGGGTGCGGGCAGCGACTCGCTGTTCGAGGTGTGCTTCGAGCCGGCCGGGTCTTTGGGGGTTGGCGAGTCGGGGCCTGATCGGCCGGGGTCGTGGGCTCTGCTAGGCGGTTCGGGTTGCTTTGAGACCGGTGGGGTTGGTCGGGTGCTTGATGGGCTCGGTGAGGCTGGCCGGATCTGATGGTGAGGGAGAGTTGCCTGGTGTCGTATTCGCCGGGTTTGACGGTGGTGGCGTTGCGGAGGCTGCCGGCGATGGATTGCTGGATGGTGCGCGAGCTGTGCTTCGGCGTGGGCTGCAGCTGTTGCAGGGGTGGCTCGAGGACGAGCGCTTTGCCGCCGGCAGGCTCGTGTTCCTGACGCGGCGCGCGGTGAGGGCGGGTGAGGGCGAGTCCGTGGAGGATTCGGCGGCGGCGCCGTTGTGGGGTCTCGTGCGCTCGGCGCAATCGGAGCATCCGGGGCGGTTCGTGCTGGTTAACGTTGACGATGGCGACCTCTCGCTCGATGCTCTGGCCGCCGTGCTTGCCGCCGGAGGCGAGCAGCAGTTGGCGGTGCGCGGCGGGCAGGTCCTGGCTGCGCGCATGCGGCGTGTCGAGCCTTCCGCAGATGCACTGGAGTTGGGGGCAGGTGGGCTCGAGGCTGCCGGCGAGCCGGCTGCGGCCGGTGCCTGGGATGGGAGCGTGCTGATCACCGGCGGCACCGGTGCGATCGGGTCCGCCGTGGCCAGACATCTGGTGCGCGAGCGTGGGGTGCGGAGCCTGGTGCTGCTCAGCAGGCGCGGGCTCCAGGCCGATGGGGCCAAGGAGTTGGAGGCCGAGCTTGTCGGGCTCGGTGCGCAGGTCTGCGTGCACGCCTGCGACGTCGGCGACCGTGAGCAGTTGCGGCAGGCGCTTTCGCTCGTTCCCTCCGAGCGTCCGCTGAGCGCGGTGCTGCACGCGGCCGGCGCGCTGGACGACGCCTTGATCGGTGCGCTGACCGTCGAGCGCTTGGAGGGGGTGCTCGCGCCCAAGCTCGATGCCGCCTGGCACCTGCACGAGTTGACGGCTGACATGGGGCTCGGCGCGTTCGTGCTGTTCTCGTCTGCCGCCGGTGTGGTCGGCGGACCCGGCCAGGGCAACTATGCGGCTGCGAACGCGTTCCTGGACGCGCTTGCGGCGCGGCGGCAAGCCCGTGGCATGGCGGGCCTCTCGATCGCCTGGGGCTGGTGGCAGAGCGTCGATGGGATGACGCGCGATCTCAGCGAGGCCGACGAGGCCAGGATGCGGCGTTCCGGGATGCTTGCGCTTTCCGGGCAGGAAGGGTTGAGCCTGTTCGACGTCGCGTGCGGCCAGCAGCGGCCGCTGCTGGTGGCGGTGCGGCTGAACATGGAGGTGCTGCGTGCCCAGGCAAGGGCGGGCGCGATGCCCCCGATGCTCGATGGGCTCGTACGCTTGCCCTCCAGCGCTGAGCAGGAGAATGCCGGGTCGCTGGCCAGGAGGCTTGCCGGCGTCCCGGAGCGCCAGCGCGGCAGGGTGGTGCTCGATCTCGTGCTCGCCGAAGTCGCCTCGGTGCTCGGGCACTCTTCGATCGAGCAGATCGAGCCTGACAGGGCTTTCAAGGATCTTGGGTTCGATTCGCTTGCCGCGGTCGAACTGCGCAACAGGCTTGCGAGTGCGTGCGGCGTGCAGCTGCCTGCGACCGTTGTCTTCGATTACCCCAACGCGGCGGCGCTCAGCGACCTCCTGCTCGAAGAGCTCTCGCCCTCCCTGGCGCAACAGGATGCGAACGGCCAGCCCACAGAGCAGCAGCTGCGCCAGGCGATCTCCCTGATACCGATGGCCAGCCTCCGCGATGCGGGCGTGATGGACACGCTGCTGGCACTGGCGGGACTCGCCGAGCAGCCACAGCAAGACGCCGAAGAGGCCCGCGAGGAGCTGATCGACCAGCTGGACGTCGAGAGCCTCGTGCAGATGAGCCTGCAACAGGACGCCACCGCAGCATCCGGAGAGCAGGCATGAGCACCACCGAAGAGCGAATCGTCCAAGCTCTGCGCGCCTCGACCAAGGAGGTCGAGCGCCTCCGCAAGCAGAACCAGCGACTGCTCGCGACCACGCGCGAGCCGATTGCGATCACCGGCATGAGCTGTCGTCTGCCGGGCGGAATCGAGTCGCCTGCGCAGCTCTGGGAAGCGCTCAGCCAGGGACGCACAGGCCTCTCGCCGTTCCCCTCCGATCGCGGCTGGAACCTCGAGCACCTGCACGGCCCCGACCCTGCGCACAACGGCACCTGCTATGTGCGCGAAGCGGGGTTTCTCGACAAGCCCGGCGACTTCGACGCCGAGTTCTTCAAGCTCCCGCCAAGCGAAGCGCTGCTGATGGACCCGCAGCAGCGGCTGCTGCTCGAAGTCGGCTGGGAGGCGATCGAGAGCGCCGGCATCGATCCGACCTCGCTGCGCGGCAGCGAGACCGGAGTCTTCGCGGGCGTGATGTCACAGGAGTACCTCGCAGACCCTGCCGCGGCAGGCGAGGAGGTCGCCAGCATTGCGATGGGCAACGCGCCAAGCGTCGTCACGGGCAGAGTCGCCTATGCCCTCGGTCTCGAGGGTCCTGCGGTCACGGTCGACACGGCCTGTTCCTCCTCGCTGGTCTCCATGCACCTGGCGTGCAGCGCGCTGCGCGCGGGCGAGTGCTCGATGGCGCTGGCGGGCGGCGTCAGCGTGTTCGCCTGGCCCGACCTCTTCGTGACGTTCAGCGTCGGCGGCGTGCTCTCGCCGGACGGGCGCTGCCGCTCCTTCGCCGACGGCGCCGAGGGCACGAATTGGGGCGAGGGGGTTGGCGTGCTCTTGCTGGAGCGGCTGAGCGACGCCCAGCGCCTCGGGCATCCCGTGCTTGCCGTGATCAGGGGCAGCGCCATCAACCAGGACGGCGCCAGCAACGGCTTCTCCGCGCCGAGCGGACCCTCACAGCGGCGCGTGATCGAGCGGGCGCTCGCAAGCGCCGGCCTCTCGGCGCAGGACATCGACGCGGTTGAGGCCCATGGCACCGGCACGATGGTCGGCGACCCGATCGAGGCGCAGGCGCTGCTGTCCACATATGGCAAGCGCAGACGCGAGGGCGAGGTGCTCTGGCTTGGCTCGATCAAGTCGAACTTCGGGCACGTGCTCGCCGCCGCGGGGGTCGCGGGCGTGATCAAGATGGTCCTTGCGCTGGACCACGAGACGTTGCCAAGGACGTTGCACGTAGACCGCCCGTCGAGGCGCGTCGACTGGTCTGAAGGGGCCGTCTCACTGCTGAGAGAGCCGGTCAACTGGCCGCGAGGCGAGATCCCGCGACGCGCCGGCGTGTCCTCATTCGGCATAACGGGGACCAACGCCCACGTGATCGTCGAGGAGGCGCCCCGCGGCGAGCCTGCCCCGCCTTCGGCGGGCGGCGGCGAACGGGAAGAGGCGGCTCAGGCCGAGGCTCTGCTCGCGTTCGATGGCGTGGTCGTGGACGGGCGTGAGCACGGGGACGGACGCGAGGTGCTCGCGCCGCCCGTGCCCTGGATCCTCTCTGGAGTCGGCAGGCAGGCGCTGTGCGCGCAGGCGGGGCGGCTGGTCGATCACCTGTCGGATGCCGCCTCAGTCGAGCCTTTGGATGTCGGGCTCTCGCTCGCAAGCTCTCGCGCGGCGCTCGAGGACCGCGCGGTGCTGCTAGGAGCGCAGAGCGCCGAGTTGCTCGATCGCCTGCGGTGCCTTGCGAGGGGGGAGACCGCGCCGGGCCTGCTGCAGGGCAGGACCCACTCCAACGGGTCGAGGCTCGCGTTCATGTTCGCCGGCGAGGCGCCGCAGCCCCGTCCGGGAGGCGAGCTCTATCGCGTCTCTCCTGCCTTCAGGGCGGCGTTCGACGAGGTCGCCGGCGGCTTTGGCCCGACTCTTGGCGAGGCTCTGCAGCGAGCCGCCGCCGGACCCGACGACGAGGCACCTGCCGTGCTTGACAGCACCCTTTTCGCCGGCGCTTGGCTTTTCGCCTCGGAGGTGGCCCTCTTTCGTCTGCTGGAGATCGTCGGCCTGGAGCCGGACTACATCGTGGCCGGGGCGATCGGGGAGCTGGCTGCGCTGCACGTCGCGGAGGCGCTCAGGCTCGAGCACGCCTGTGCGCTCGTCTGCGCCTACGGCGCGCAGATGCCTGCGCTGCTCGCGAAGGTCGAGCTTCGCGAGCCTCAGATCCCGATCCTCAGCAGCCTCACGGGGCAGACCCTCACCCGTGAGAGCGCGAGCGAGCCTGGCCACTGGGCCGATCCCGAGCAGAGCTGCGCTCGCTTCGGCGACGCGGTCAGCTGGATCGCGACGCGCAGAGTCGCAAGCTTCATCGAGCTCGGCTCCAGCGGCGCGTTGAGCCTCGCCTGCCGCGAGCTGCTCGCGCAGCGCTCCGGAGCGCAGGGCGAGCTCAGCGTGGTGCCGCTGCTCGGTGGCGCTGGCGGCGATGCCCAGTCGCTGCTGGAGGCGCTCGCCTCGGCGTGGGTGATCGGCGCGCCGGTGCAGTGGCCCCGTCTCTTCGCCGGATCGCGGGCGATGCGCGCAGCTCTGCCGACCTATGCCTTCCAGCGCAAGCGCTACTGGCTGAACAACCCGTTTGGCGCCTGGAGACACGTGCACGGCAAGCACGCCGCCGCGCTGGACGGCGAGCCCGCGCCGGCGGAGGCGAAGACGAGATGAGCCCGACCGAGAATCAGATCGTCGAAGCGCTGCGCGCCTCCGCGAAGGAGGTCGAGCGGTTGCGCAGGCAGAACAGCAAGCTGCTCTCGGCAGCGCGCGAGCCGGTCGCGATCGTGGGCATGAGCTGCCGGCTGCCGGGAGGGGTGCGCGGCCCCGAGGATCTTCTGGGAGCTCGTGCTCGATGGCCGTGACGCCATCTCCCCATTTCCCGCCGACAGGGGCTGGGAGTCGCTGCGCTTCGGCGAGACGGGCAGCCACGCCGGCGTGCCCTTCGCCCGCGAAGGCGGGTTCGTGGAGAACGTCGGCGACTTCGATGCGGCCTTCTTTGGGATCAGTCCGCGTGAGGCGCTTACGATGGACCCTCAGCAGCGGATGCTGCTGGAAGCCTCCTGGGAGGTGTGCGAAGACGCCGGCATCGACCCGCTCTCGCTGCGAGGCACGCCGACAGGCGTGTTCAGCGGAGTCGTCGGCCACGAATACAGCTGGCTCGGGGCCGGCTCGCTGCCGCTCGAGCTTCAGGTCTACGCGGGCACCGGCAGCGCGATGAGCGTCGTATCCGGACGTGTCGCGTATGCGCTCGGGCTTGAGGGTCCGGCGGTGACGGTCGACACCGCCTGCTCATCCTCGCTGGTGGCGCTGCATCTTGCCTGTGGCGCATTGCGAGCAGGCGAGTGCAAGCTTGCGCTTGCAAGTGGCGTCGCGCTTCTGGCCACCCCGACTCCGTTCGCGATGATGGCCCTGCAGGGCGGGCTTGCGAGCGACGGGCGCTGCAAGTCGTTCTCCGATGAGGCCGATGGGATCAGCTGGTCGGAGGGCGTTGCGGTCCTTGCGCTCGAGCTGCTCTCGGACGCGCAGCGCAACGAGCATCCTGTGCTTGCTCTCGTGCGTGGGAGCGCCGTCAACCAGGACGGGGCAAGCAATGGCCTCACGGCCCCGAACGGCCCCTCGCAGCGGCGCGTGATCTCCCGGGCGCTCGCAAATGCGGGTCTCACCGCATCGGAGGTCGACGCGGTCGAGGCCCATGGCACGGGCACGCCGCTGGGGGATCCGATCGAGGCCTATGCGCTGCTTGCGACCTATGGGCAGGACCGCGATGGCGAGCCGCTCTGGCTCGGGTCGGTGAAGTCGAACATCGGTCACACCCAGTCGGCGGCGGGGATCGCAGGCGTGATCAAGATGGTGAGGGCGATCTCCGAGGGAGTGTTGCCAAGGACCCTGCACTCGGAGCGGCCATCGACGAAGATCGACTGGTCTGCCGGCAATGTCGCGCTGCTCTCTGAGGCGATGCCCTGGCCGGAGCGCGGGCGGCCGCGACGCGCAGCGGTCTCCTCCTTCGGCATCAGCGGCACCAACGCCCATGTGATCGTCGAGCAGGCGCCGGCGCCGCGCGCGCAGGCAGCACACGCACAGCCGCAGCCCCTTCTGATGGGAGACGAGCTGACGCCGCTGCTTCTCTCTGCGCGCAGCCCGGTCGCGCTGCGCGAGATGGCAGGACAGCTTGTGGGCCTGCTTGGCGACGGGGAGGCGATCGGGGTTGGCGAGGCGGGGCGTGCGCTTGCCCGAAGGCCGCAGTTCGGCAGGCGGGCCGTGGTCGTGGGACGGGAGCGCGGGCAGTTGCTCGAATCGCTCTCCGCGCTTGCCGCGGGCAGGCCCCTTGCCGGCGTCGTTGACCGGGGCGGCGAGGGCATGGCGGCGCTTGGCCGCGCAGGGATCGTGTTCGTCTTTCCGGGTCAGGGCAGCCAGTGGGAGGGGATGGCAAGCCGGCTGCTCGAGGCCTCGGCGCAGTTCGCTGCCAGCATCCGCGATTGCGAGCAGGCGCTTGCCTCGCTGGTTGACTGGAAGCTCGAAGACGTCCTGAAGGGCAGGCCGGGAGCGCCACCGCTGCAGCGGCTCGACGTGATGCAGCCCGCGCTCTTTGCGGTGATGCTCTCGTTGGGGCGGCTTTGGCGTGCCGCCGGAGTGGAGCCGTCCGTCGTGATCGGCCACTCACAGGGGGAGATCGCGGCCGCGTGTGTCGCAGGCTGTCTCTCGCTGCAGGACGGTGCGCGCATCGCCGCCGTGCGCGGGCAGATGTCGATGTCGCTGCTTGGCCAAGGAGGCATGCTCTCGGTCGCGGCCAGGCGCGAGGAGGTGAGCGCAATGCTCGCGGCGTGCGACGGTCGCGTCGAGCTCGCCGCTGTCAACGGGCCAGGATCACTTGTCCTCAGCGGCGATCTGGAGCCGCTTGGGGAGATCGAGTCCCTCTGCGCCGAGCGGGGCATGCGCGCCCGCCGGGTGGCGGGAACGATCGCCTCGCACTCCCACCAGATCGAGGCCCTGCGCGAGAAGATGATCGAGCAGCTCGACGACATCTCGCCGAGGCAGGGCGAGGTGCGTCTCGTCTCGACGCTGACCGGGCAGCAGGTGCAGGGCGCTGAGATGGGCGCCGAGTACTGGTACCGCAACATGCGCGAGCTCGTTCGCTTCGAGCCCGTGATCGAGGGCCTGCTCGCCGAGGGCCACCGCGCCTTCGTCGAGGTGAGCCCACATCCCCTGCTGAGCGTCGCAGTGCAGGAGACGGCCGCTCGACTTGGAGCTGTGGGCGAGTTGACGGGCGAGCCGCCCGATATCTGCGTCCTTACGACTCTGCGTCGCAACGAGGACGATGCGGAGCGCTTCCTGCTCTCGCTTGGCGACGCTTGGACGCATGGAGTGGAAGTCGACTGGACGTCGATTCTCGGCGAGGCGAAGGGCGCTTGGCCGAAGTTGCCGAAGTACCCGTTCCAGCGCACCCGCTACTGGATCGATCCTCCACCGAAGCGAGACGGCGAGGCCACTACCGACGGCGCTGTCGCGAGCGAGATCGATGCGGCGCTCTCGCACGCCCTCGCGCAGGATCGCACCCCGGTTGCGCAGGAGGAAGCCTCGTTTGCGGCGCAGCTCGCGAGCCTGCCTGAGCAGCAGCGCAGAGCCGCAGTCCTCGAGCTTGTGCGCTCGCATGCCGCCGCTGAGCTTGGCCATCGCTCGTCGGAGGAGGTCGGGCTGCGCGACAGCTTCCTCGAGCTCGGCTTCGACTCGGTGAGCGCCGCGCACCTCTGCGCTCGGCTCAGCGCGGCGGCCGGCGTGCAGCTGCCCCTGTCGGTCGTGCTCGATCACCCGACTCCGGTCCTGCTCGCAGGCGAGCTGCTGCGGCGCCTGTCCCAGCCCGAGCAGGTGCCCGTCGACTCCAGTGGGCCGGCGGGCTGGCAGGCGCCCGCGGCCGCACCTGCTCCTTCGCCTACGAGCGTGGGCACGTTTGCCCAGCTGCTTGCCGGCGCCCGGGCGGGCGGGACGCTCGATCGCTTCATGGAGATGCTGAGCATCGCGGCGGAGTTGAGGCCGAAGTTCGACAGCTCGCGGGAGGGCGGCGCGGCAGCCGCCCCGGTGAGGCTTGCCAGCGACTCGCGGGCGACGCCGCAGCTGGTCTGCGTACCGTCGGTCGTCGCGCTCGGCGGCCCTCATCAATACGCGCGGCTCGCTCGTGCCCTGCGCGGCCGCCGCGACGTGAGCTCGCTTGCCCTCGCAGGCTTCCTGCAGGGTGAGCTTCTGCCCTCGAGCCTCGAGGTTGCCGTCGAGGCGATGGCCGAGGTGCTCGGCGGACTCGTCTCGGAGGCTCCATACGTGCTCCTCGGCCACTCCAGCGGCGGTACGCTGGCCGTCGCGCTTGCCCAGTACCTCCAGGACGGCGCCGGCGCGCCGGAGGCGGTCGTGCTGATCGACACCCATCCGCTGAGGAGCGTCGCCACCTCCGGCCTGGTCGATGAAGTCTTCGCCAGCATGACGGCGCAGGATCGGCTGCCGATCTCGATCGGGGACGCCAGGCTGACGGCGATGGGCGGCTACGTGCAGATGCTCGCGGAAGCGCAGGAGACCAAGCCCGAGGCGCCGACCCTGCTCCTGCGCGCCTCCGATCCCACACCCGCGTCCGGATCCCTGGGGGGCTGGAGAACATGCTGGGAGCTTGCCGACGACATCGTCGATGTGCCAGGGGACCACTTCAGCACCATGGCAGACGACGTCGATACGACGGCAGAGGCGATCGAGAGATGGCTGCTGGCGAAGTTCGCTGAGCAGGCGGTTTCCTAGCATGCCCCGCTGGCAAAGCTGGGGCGTGACGGTCGCCCGCCGCCGCAAGCTCTTCCTCGGCTTCTGGGCGGTGCTGCTGCTGGCTTGTGCAGCGCTCTACCCGTCGCTGGAAAAAACGCTGAGCGCCCCCAACTACACAATCGAAGGCAGCGAATCCCAGCGGGTCGAAAGCGCGCTCGCAAGCAAGGGATTCGCCGGCGCGGGCAGCGAGCAGGACACGATCGCCTTCTACTCCGCGAAGCTGACGGCAGGCGATCGCGCTTACCGCAGCTACGTCGCGAAGGTGCTTGACGTCGTTGCCGGGCAGCCGGGCGTCGAGCGGGTGGTCGGCCCCTATCCACCGGCTCGGGCGGGCTCGAGGGTCGGCAGGGGGGCGAGAGGCACGATCTCAGCCGACGGCCATGCGGCGATCGCCTCGGTCGGCCTCGGTGGGCAAGCGCGTCAGCGCTTCGAAAACGCCGGCCGCCTGCAGGAAGCGATCGGGCGCATCCGCCGAGCCGGGATCGAAGCCTCGCTCACCGGCTTCTCGCCGATCGCGAAGGACCTGGCGATCGTCGAGAAGTCTGACGCGGAGCGAGCGGAGATGATCGGGGTGCCGATCGCGCTCGTGATCCTGCTGATCGCGTTGGGTGCGCTGGCGGCCGCGATCGCGCCGTTGTTCATGGCAGGAGCAGGAATGCTGCTCACATTCGGCGCGATCGCTGTACTGGGTAGATTCGTCAGATTCGACACGTTCATATTGACGATCGTGGCGATGATCGGCACGGGCATCGGCATCGACTACGCGCTGTTCATAGTCGCCCGCTTCCGCAAGGAGCTCGCGCGCTCGAACCCGAGCCGCGGCAGGCGGGCGATCGAGGAGGCGGTCGGAGTTGCGCTCTCCACCTCTGGCAGGACGATCCTGTACTCCGGCCTGATCGTGATGGTCTCGCTCACATCGATGCTCGTCGTGAGGGCGCCGCTCTACAGGGAGTTCGTGATCGGGGCCTCGATCACAGTCGTCTGCGCGCTTTCCGCTGCGCTCACACTGCTGCCGGCGACGCTCGCTCAGCTTGGATGGCGGATAAATGCAGGCTCGCTGCCAGGCCGCATGCAGCCTGCCGATGCGCGCGCGGCGCCGTCCGCGCAGAGGGCGCCGTGGGCGAGATGGGCGCTTGCGATCATGCGCAGGCCGCTGGCGATCGCCCTCAGCGTGATCGCCGTGCTGCTGCTCGCGGCCTCGCCCGTGAGCGGCATGCGCTACGGGCTGAACTTCGCGGTGCCTGCGCTCTCGGCGACGCCATCCGGCAAGGCTGCCCACGTGATCGAACGCTCCTTCAGGCCCGGGATGCTCGGTCCAATGGACGTGCTGTTCACAGCGCAGGCAAGCGCCGGCCGGCAGGCGGCGCGCAAGGGCGCCCGCATGCTCGAGGGCACGCTGCGCGCAGACCATCGTGTCGCCGAGGTGAGGATGCAGAGCTATCGAGGCGGCCTGCTGCTGATCGTCGTGCCAGCGGTCCGAATCGACTCGGCGGCCGCCGAAGCGCTGGTGCGCCACGTGCGCGGGACGTTGGTGCCTGCGGTGCAGCGAAGCACAGGCTCAAAGCCGCTTGTGGGGGGCTGGACGGCGGCCTCGGCCGACCTCACCGACGAAAGCTCGGCGAAGCTGCCGGTGGTCGTCGGCATCACGCTCTGCCTCGCCCTGCTGCTGCTGCTGGTCGCATTCCGCAGCATCGTGCTTCCAATCAAGGCGGTCCTGCTGAACCTGCTCTCCACGGGCGCGGCGCTTGGCCTCGTCGTGCTCGTCTTCCAGTCCGGCTACGGCGAAGGGCCGCTTGGCTTCACGAGCCCCGGCTTCATCCAATCGGTGCTTCCAATCGCTATGTATGTCGTCCTCTTCGGCCTCTCGATGGACTATGAGGTCTTCCTCATCAGGCGCATCCACGAGTCGTGGAAGGCCTCGGGCGACAATCGCATGGCGGTCGCCTCCGGCGTCGAGCACACGGCACGGCCGATATCTGCCGCCGCCGCAATCATGGTTGCGGTGTTCGGAAGCTTCGTGACCGCAGGCATCGTCGAACTGAAGGAGTTCGGCTTCGCCCTCGCGATCGCGATCGCGATCGACGCAACGCTGGTGCGGCTCGTGCTCGTGCCGGCGCTGATGCGTCTCTTCGGAGAGTGGAACTGGTGGCTGCCCGCGCGGATCGCAGGTCGTCTGCCGGGCGTCGAGCTGGCGGAGCGGCCCGGGCTGGGCCCGGGGGCCGAGCAGGCTGAGCAGGCAAGCGGCTGAGCGGCGCTCGGTCAGTAGAGCCGAGGCACGAGGCGGGCAGTCCGCCTCGCGTAGGCGGCGTACTCCTCGCCAAGCTCCTCGAGCAGGGCGCGCTCCTCGACGCGTATGCGCAGCAGGTAGGCGGCGAGCGGGATCGCGCAGGTGACGGCGAGGCTGAGCCAGCTGCCCTCCGCGAGGCCGAATCCGATCACGATCGCGAGACCTCCCGAGTAGCTCGGGTGCCGCAGCCAGCGGTAGGGGCCGCGATCGATCACCCTGTGGTCCTCATGGATCTGCACGTCCATGGTGAAGAAGCTCCCAAGCGCCGCGATCGACCACTGCCTGAAGGCCAAGCCGATCCACATCAGGGCAAGGCCCGCCGCGACCGGCCACCAAGCCGGGCCTCCTATCAGCGCGACGTGCCGGCCCGCGATCACGGCGCCGGCGGCGATGCTGGCCAGCATCGCGGCGATCACGAGCGAGAGGCTCCAGTCCCGCTTTGAGCGGGTCTTCGCGCTCACCGCGATCTCGATCGAGAACCACAGGCCAAAGCTCACCCAAAAGGCGATCGCGGCAGCCAGGTCTTCGAGCGCTAGCGGGCGCAAGTTGCAGTCTCCGGCAACATATCGACACCGCTAACCTACGCCAAATCGTGGACGCAGGCATGCCGACCGAGCTCCCTCTCGGCGAGCCTCTCGAGTGGAGAGCGGCCAAGCGGCCAACGCGCACGCAGCTGCGCGGCGCCCACGTGCTGTTGCGCCCGCTCGATGCCGCCGGCGACGCGGAGCCGCTCTACGCGATCTCGCACCCGCCCGAGGGCGACCCGGCGATCTGGACCTACCTGCCCGATGGGCCCTACGAGAGCGTGGGTCACCTGCGCCAGACGCTCGAATGGGCGCAAACTTCGCAGGATCGGCTCTACTTCGCGATCGTGCGCGAGGGTCGCCCGCTCGGCTGGGCCTCCTATCTAAGCATCGAGCCCGAGCTCGGCACGATCGAGATCGGCCACATCTGGTTCGGGGCCGCCCTGAGACGCACCACGCCTGCAACGGAGGCCATCTACCTGCTGGCCCGCCACGCCTTCGAAGATCTCGGCTACCGGCGCCTCGAGTGGAAGTGCAACGCGCTCAATGCCGCCTCGCGTCGGGCGGCGGAGCGGTTCGGGTTCACCTTCGAGGGGGTCTTTCGCCAGCACCAGGTCGTCAAGGGTCGCAACCGCGACACCGCCTGGTATGCGATCACCGACAAGGATTGGCCCGCGATCGATGCAGCCTTTGCGGCGTGGCTCTCGCCAGAGAACTTCAGCGGCGAGGGGTACCAGATTCGCTCGCTGCGCTCGCTTGCCGCCTGAGGCCCTTGGCCGGGAGAGCCTGCCTGTGCGGCATGCCTCTGGCATCATTGGCCCTGACGGCGATCACGATCGAGCAACAAGGGGACAAGATGATCTCAGCCAAGCAGCTCCGCAGGCCCCTGGTCAGGGCGAGCGCCATCGCGGGCGCGGGCGCGCTCGGCAGCGCCGGCATTGCGCTTGCCGCGCGGCCGCTGAAGGACACGACCTACTCCGGATCCTTCAAGGGGCAGACCTCGGACGCCGTGAGTTTCAAGGTGTCGGCCAACGGCAAGAAGGTGAGCGGCTTCAGCATCGCCACTCCGCCGGTCGGCTGCCAGGGCGGAGAGTTCGGCAGCGCCACGGGTGGGTCCGGCTCGATCTCCAAGCAGGGCACGTTCAAGGTCACGCTCAGCCTCGTCTTCGCTCCGGCGCACAGGACCAACGGCAAGCTGGTGGTGAGTGGCAAGTTCGGCAAGAAAGGCGCCGAGAGCGGCCAGGTCAGCTCCATCTTCACCAACAAGGTCTTCACGAAAAGCTGCAACGCCTCGATCGCCTACTCGACAAAAGGCTGAAGGGCAAGCTAGGGCCTGTGCGGCTCCTCGAGCAGCGACTCGATCCGCTCGAGCGCCGGCGGCGGGCCGATCGCGACGATCACGTCGCCGTGCTGCAGGACGGTCTCCGCCGGCGGCTGCGGCGCAAAGTCGGCGCCGCGACGAAGCCCGACGATCATCGAGCCGCCGCGGATGTCGCCGATCGTCCTGCCGAGCGCCTCAGAGCCCTGGCCGACCTCGATCTCCTCCATCCGGTACTGCGCGTCAACGTTAACCACCCCGCTCAGCTGACGATGCAGCGCGAGCCTTGCCATCTCGGTGCCGCTGGCCTTGTACGGCGAGATCACACGGTCGGCGCCGGCGCGCTTGAGCTTCTTCTCGGTGTCTTCGAGCGCGGCCCTCGCGACGATCGCGATGTCGGCTCGCAGCTCGCGCGCGGTGAGTGTGATGAAGACGTTGTTGGCGTCCGAGTCGGCGCACACGACGATCGAGCGGGCGCGCTCGATGCCCGCCTCTTCCAGGACGATGTCATCGGCGGCGTCGCCCTCGATGAAGCTGATCCCGAGCGCCCGCGCGAGCTGGCCGTTCTCGGGGTCCTCGTCGATGACCACGAAGTCGGCCTGCGCCGCCTTCAGGTCGCGCGCGACCTGGCGCCCGACGCGGCCAAAGCCGCAGACGATGTGGTGGTCGGCGAGTGAGTCGATCATCTTCTGGGTGCGCCGCAGTGCCAGCAGGTCGGCGAGGTGCCCGGCCACGAACAGCTCGGCGACCGTCGCCAGGGCGTAGAAGAGCGTACCGACGCCGAGCACGACCAGCGCGACCTGCACGATCTGGCCGACGGTGCTGTGCGGCTGCGAGAACCCCCCGACGGTCGCGGCGCTGTCTAGCGCCCACCGAAATGCGTACCAGAACCCGACTTTCTCGCTGAGGCAGAGGCCGAGCGCACCCAGCAGCAGCAGCACGAGCACGAGGCTGAGCAGCACCGCGATCCGCCGCGCGAAGAGCATCAGCTGGTGGTGTGTGACCGCGCTCGGGCGCATGCGCTCGCCTTGCTCGTCACGGTCTGACACGCGCAGCATGCTGACAGCATCGCTAGCGTTGGCCGGGTGCGGGTGGCGACCTGGAACGTGAACTCCGTCAAGCAGCGCGTGCCGCGGCTGCTGCCCTGGCTCGATCAGCGCAGCCCGGATGTCGTCTGTCTGCAGGAGACCAAGCTCTCAGACAATGCGTTCACGGAGCTTCTGGGCCGGGAGCTTGGCGATCGCGGGTACACGCTCGCGCTGCATGGCGAGGCGCAGTGGAACGGGGTTGCGATCCTCTCGCGGGTGGGGCTGGAGGAGGTTGCCATCGAGATCGAGGGCGCTCCCGGGTTCCCGCACGCGGAGGCGCGTGCCGTCTCGGCGATCTGCGGCGGCATCCGCGTGCACAGCGTCTACGCTCCCAACGGCCGCATCCCGGACTCCGATCACTACCGCTACAAGCTGGCCTGGCTGGCCGCTCTGCGCACGGAGCTGGCCGCGGAGGCGCAGGATGCGCTCGTGTGCGGCGACATGAACATCGCGCCCACCGACGCCGACGTCTTCGATCCCTCGGCCTATGCCGGGCACACCCATGTGACCGCGCCGGAGCGGGAGGCGCTGGCAAGCCTGCGAGAACTGGGCTTGCGCGATGTCGTGCGCGAGCGCTGGCCCACGCAGCGCATCTTCACCTACTGGGACTACCGCGCCGGCATGTTCCATCGCGACCTGGGGATGAGGATCGACCTCGTGCTGGCAAGCGCCGGCGTGGCCGGGCGGGTGCAAGCCGCGTGGGTGGACAGGCAGGCGCGCAAGGGCAGCAAGCCGAGCGACCACGCGCCGGTGATCGTCGATCTCGATCGGGCGCCTGACGGCGACATCGGCCCGGTCGTGCCGCCGCCGTCCAATCCGGCCGCCGATGCCGCCGGGGCGGCGAAGCTGCCGCAGGCGCGGTGAGCGCCGCGAGCCGCCGGCGAGACTCCAACCCGGACATTTCCTGCCTCTGAATGTTCTGGGATGGGTATTGAATGGCGCGCTCGTCCCAGCTATTACGCTGCTTGTCTACATACTTGCGATTGGCCCCCCGCCAGTTAGGAGCTGACGGGGGGCCTTGGCACGGAGAGGAGGTCCCCTTCCCATGCAGGATCAAGGTACCGGCTCGCAGTGCGACGGGCTCGATCTCGAGGCCGTCGAACAGGCGATCGTTGCGATGCTGATGTCCGGCGATCCCACCGGCGTCTGGTGGCGGCCCGACATCGAGCAGGAGATAGGCGACGTCGCCGACGTTCACGACGCGCTCGCGAACCTGGAACGCAGCGGTCTCGTGCATCTGCAGGGCGAGATGGTTGCGGTCACGCGCGCCGCGTTTCGCGCGAGTGAGCTGCTGATCTGAGGGCGTGGGACGGCTGCGTGCGCGCGAGTCGGTGGGCGCTCAGGGATGGGCCCGCAGGAGGGACGGCAGGATCGCCCGGCAGTGAGGGAATGGCCGGGCGATCCGCCGTGGGCGGCTGGGGATCCTTGGTTGGCTCAGCGGCCTGACCGACCGGTTGGCCTGGCTACTCGAGCACGATCGCTCTGATCGCGTGCTCGTCGGGCAGCTTGTCGAGGATCGCCCGCAAAATGTGCTGGGTGTCGGCCTGGTCGCGGCGCAGGTCGTCGAGTAGCAGCTTGAGCGCCGTGTGGGTGATCTTCATTCCCCCGGGCGTGAGCGCAACGACCAGCGGCTCGCCGGCCGGCGGCTCCTGATCGAGTTCGGCGAGGACCTCGCGCGCGAGCTTCCTGATCTGCGGCTCGTGCGCCTCATCGGAGATCAGCAGTCGCAGCGCCTGCGCCGCGAGGGCGGGCTCCTCGCCGTCCAGGTGCAGGTGGTAGGCCGCCTCGGCGGCGCTCGTCGCGGTCTCGGAGTTGGAGGGGTCAGTCAACGCGGCCTCGCTCGTTCGGGTTTCTGCAATGGAGACAATCTCGGGTTTCAGGTCGATGATCGCATGCGCGGCGGCCCGATCTCTGCGGGTTTTCCGAGCTACCGGGGCGTCCGGACTCTGAGTGCTCGCGGCGGGGTGCAGCCGGATGCAGGCAGAGGATGGCCGGCGAGGATGCGTCCCCACTGCGCACCCTCGCCACCGGGGACTGCGATCGGCTCAGGGTTCGAGCTCCTCGAAGGCCCGGGCGGCGCGCGAGGCGCTGATTGCCTCGCCCTCGCGATTTGCGAGCCCGGCGCGGACGAGGTTCTCGATCGCGTCATGCGTCGCGACTGCCTCGCCGCCGAGTTCCCGCACCAGCTCTGCGCGGGTCCAGGAGTGCTGCTCGCAGAGCAGCAGCCCTAGGATCGTGCGCGCGGTCTCGCGTTCACTGATCGGGGCTCGCGTCGAGCCGCATGCGGCTCGAGCGCTCTCCAGGTTCACTGGCGTCATCCGTTTCCTCCTTTCTCGCCTCCTCGCGCCGACGTCGATCGCGGCGCGGGCGGCGTGTTCGTGTCTGTGCTTTTCGTCCTACCAGCGACTTGGCGGTTATTCAACTGGCTGGCGATGTTTTGACAGTGCGGGCACACTCGGGACACACTGCTGTTACATTCCAGGAATAAGGACACACTCGCGCGTCGGTGCTGCGCAGGGGCCTACACTTGCGCGGCGATGAGACGAGTGTGCGTATACGCGGGCGCGAGCTCAGGCGCCGATCCGGCGCACGAGCGTGCGGCGCGGGATCTCGGCGAGCTGCTTGCCGGCCGCGGCATCGGCCTGGTCTACGGCGGCGCGAGCATCGGCCTGATGGGCGCGGTGGCCGACGGCGTGCTGGCCGCCGGCGGAGAAGCGATCGGCGTGATTCCCGTGGGCCTGAAGCGCCGGGAGGTCGCGCACGAGGCGCTGAGTGAGCTGCGGATCGTGGATTCGATGCATGAGCGCAAGGCGATGATGAGCGAGCTGGCGGACGCGTTCATTGCGCTGCCCGGCGGCCTTGGCACGCTGGACGAGCTGCTGGAGGCGGCGACCTGGACTCAGCTCGGCATCCATGCCAAGCCCTGTGGGCTGCTGAACGTCGGCGGCTACTGGGACAGCCTGCTTGCGCAGCTGGAGCGGGCTGGCCGCGACGGCTTCCTGCGCGCGGACCACCGCAGCGTCCTGCTCGTCGCGACCGACGCGGCCGCGCTGCTTGTACGCCTTGAGGCCTGGGAGGCGCCGCCGGGACTCTGGCGCGCCGGGGGCGAGCAGGAAGCGGCTCAGGCCTGAGCGCCTGGCGCCTGGGGGCCGGCGCCCACGTTGCGGCTTGCGGCCAAGGCACGCACCACTGCGACCACCTCGGCGGGAGCTCGCGCCGGCGACCCGCTGTCAAACGGCGGCTGCGGGTCGTACTCGATCGCCAGCTGGATCGCCATCGCGACCTGATCGCCCGCGATCTGCGCCGCCAGTTCCAGCCCCATGTCGATGCCGGCGGATACCCCTGCGGCGGTGATCAGCTTGCCCTCGCGCACGACGCGCTGAGCAACCGGCTGCGCCCCGAGCTCGCGGAGGGTCTCGAGCTCCAGCCAGTGGCTCGTCGCGCGGCAGCCCTCGAGCAGCCCGGCGGCGGCCAGCAGCAGCGAGCCGGTGCAGACCGAGGTGGTCCAGGCGGAGTGCTCGTGGGCGGCTCGGAGCCAGCTGAGCAGCGGTTGGTCATCCAGCAGCGCCCGGACGCCGGGGCCGCCCGGAACGAGGATGACCTCCGGGTCGGGCATCTCTTCGAACGTGGCAGTGGCGATCAGGCTGAGCATGCGCGTGTCGGTGCTCTTGCGGCCGGTCTGCTCGGCGATGAAGATCACCTCGGCCCCGGGCAGGCGCGAGAGGACCTCGTAGGGGCCAACGGCGTCCAGCGCGGTGAAGCCGTCGAAGATCGGGATCGCGATCTTCATCGCAGCTCCCTGAAGCGCTCGCGGTACTCGCCCGGGCTGACGCCGAGGCGGCGCGAGAAGGAGCGACGCAGCGTCTCGACGGTGCCGAAGCCGCAGGTGTGGGCCACGCCCTCGATGCTGTGCCCGCCTCGCTGCAGCAGTGCCCGCGCGCGCTCGATTCGCAGCGACTCGACGTAGCGGCCGGGCGTCTGTCCGGTCTGGCCGGCGAAGACCCGCGCGAAGTTGCGGGGGCTCATGAACGCGCGCTGCGCCAGCGCGGCCACAGAGAGGTCCTCGTCGAGATGGTCGGCGATCCATGCCTGCAGGTCGCGCACGCTCGCCATCCCGGCGGCCTGGCCGGTGAGGGCGTTGCTGAACTGAGCCTGGCCGCCCGGGCGACGCATGAACAGCACGAGCGTCCGCGCGATCTGCAGTGCGATGTCCGAGCCGAGGTCCTCCTCGACCAGCGCGAGCGCGAGGTCGATTCCGGCGCTGATGCCCGCCGAGGTGTAGACGTCGCCGTCGCGCACGAAGATCGCATCCGGCTCCACCTCGATCGATGGGTAGATCTCGGCGAGCCGGCGGCATGCCGACCAGTGGGTGGTCGCGCGCCTGCCGTCGAGCAGGCCGGCCTGCGCGAGCAGGAACGCGCCGGTGCAGACGGAGGCCACGCGGCGCGAGCGGGCCGCGGCCTGCTGCACCCACTCGATCAGGCTCGCCTCGCCGATCGCTTGCCGCACGCCGAGCCCGCCGGCGATCAGCAACGTGTCGATTGGCCCGCTGCAGTCCTCGACCCCGCGATCGGCGATCAGGCGCAGGGCGCTCGAGCTCTGCAGCTCGCCGGCGTCAGGGGCGATGAGCTCAACGGTGTAGGCCTCGCCCGAGCGGATGCGATCTGCGATCGAGAAGACCTCGCTCGGGCCCGTGACGTCGAGGATCTGGACGTCGGGGAAGGCGAGGATCACGACGCGGCGCATGAGTCGATCTTCGAGCATCGCGGCGCTGTCTGCAATGCCAAGCAGGGGACGATTTCTGCCAGCCCGGAGGGCGGGCCGCACGGCCCCGCCCTCAGCTCAGACCAAGGCGCGCCGGCAGCTCGCCCAACGAGGCGATCGTCTCGGCGCCGGCCGCGCGCAGCGCAGCCTCGTCGGAGTCTGCGATCAGGCCGAGCACGCGCATGCCGGCGCTCACCGCGGCGATCACGCCGGAGGGGGTGTCCTCCACGACGGCACATCGCTGCGGCGGGGCGCCCATCGCGGCGGCCGCGTGCAGGAAGAGATCGGGTGCGGGCTTGCCGTGCTCCACGCAGTAGGCGGAGAAGAGCGCCTCCGGCGCAAAGAGGCCGTCAAGACCAGTCAGATGCAGCGAGAGCGTCGTCTTGGCGACCTTGCCCTGGGAGGCCACGCAGACGGCGACTCCCGCGCCGCGGACAGCTTCGACGGCGCCCGCGGCGCCGGCAACCGGCTTCAGCCGCTCGCGAAACTCCTCGCTGCGGCGGCGCTCGAAGCTCTCGATCCAGCCCGCGGGCAGGCTGCGACCGAGCAGGCGCTCGGCCTCGGCCGCCACGCCGTCGAGCCGCCGGCCCTGGAATACCGCGCGCGCCTGCGTCAGCGTCATCGAGCGACCTTCCTCGCCGAGCATCTGCGCGAGCACCGCGTTTGCGATCGGCTCGCTGTTGACGAGTACGCCGTCGCAATCGAAGATGACGAGGTCAAGGGCACTCACGGCGCGACATTCTGCCGGAGCGAGCTGGCCGGCCGCCAAGACGCTCCGTATGCTGCGAGGCGAGATGAGCGGCGAACCTGGCAGTGGCGAGACGGATCGGTCGGGCGCACCGAGCGACCGCGTGCGCGTCAGGCGCATGCCGGCGCGGGCCGACTACGAGCGCGCCACTGTCGAGGCGATCCTCGATGAGGCGCCGGTCGCCCACCTCGCGTTCGTGCACGAGGGCCAGCCTTACGCGATCCCCACGCTCCAGGCGCGCGTGGGAGACAACGTCTACTTCCACGGCTCCGCCGGGAGCCGCACGATCCGCGTGCTCGCTGCGGGCGTGCCGATGTGCCTGACCGTCACGCTGCTCGACGGGCTCGTGCTCGCGCGCTCGGCGGTGCATCAGTCGGTCAACTACCGCAGCGCGATGATTCTCGGCAGCGCGCGGCTGGTCGAGCAGGAGTCGGAGCACCGGCTCGCGCTCGAGCAGTTCACCGAACGGCTCGTGCCGGGTCGCTGGGCGGAGGTGCGGCTGCCGACCGAGAAGGAGCTCAAGCGCGTCAGCGTGCTTGCGATGAGCCTGGAGGAGTGCTCGGCCAAGATCCGCAGCGGCCCGCCGCTGGACGAGCCTGAGGATCTTGGGCTCGATGTGTGGGCGGGCGTGGTGCCACTGCGTCTTGCAGCGGGAGCGCCCGAGCCCGCTCCGGACCTCGCCGAGCATCTGGTGCCCTCGCCGGCGCGCCTGGGGAGCGGCGCGTTCTTCGGCGAGATGGCGCTCCTCTCCCAGCTCCCGGGCGCTGCGAGCGTCATCGCGACGCGGCCCTCCATCCTGCTCGTCGCGAGGCGCGAGGCGCTCGAGTCCGTCGTCGACCAGCATCCCGAGGTCGCGACCGAGCTGGCGGCTCACTGCCGGCGCCAGTCCGTCGCGAACCTCGGCTGGGCATCGCCGGTGGTGGTCGCGATTCCGCCGCGCGAGCGGGCCAAGCTGGTCGAGCACTTCGAGACGCGGATGTTCGAAGCGGGCGATCGCCTGGTCGAAGCGGGCGAAGAAGCCCTGGGGCTGCACCTCATCGTGTCGGGCGAGATCGGCGTGGTGGCCAACGAGGCCGGCGAGCGCGTGCTCCTGGCGACGCTCGCTGCGGGAGAGACGGTGGGCGAGGTCGAGCTCGTCCTCTGCAAGAACTCGGTCGCGGACGCCGTCGCGGTCCGGCCCACGGCGACGCTGTTCTTGCCGCGCGACGAGTTCTTCGCGCTCGTGCAGGACCATCCGGCGATCCTCCACGGTCTCTACGGGATCGCCGTCCGGCGCCACGCCGAGACGAGCCTCGCGCTCGGCGCGGGGGCGTCGAACATGAACGACGAAGCGCTCCTCGGGAACGTCCCGGGGAACCTGGCGGCGCTCGTCGACGGCGCGCCGGCCCGGCAGGGCGAGGTCGTGCCGGCGGACCCGGGACCGCCGCGGATCACGCCGCTGGCGCGCGGGACGCTGGGCCTCCCGAGGGTCAGTCCACCGCCGCCGCGAACGGCGTCGGTCCCGCCGCCGCTTCCGCCGCCGCCGCAGGTGCCGCGCAGCCCGCTGCCTCCGCCTCCTGCATCCCCGCAACGCATGGCAGCGACGCGCCCCGCGCCCGCGCCCGCGATCCCGGCGTCGCCTCGACGCCCCGAGGCGACGCCACCCTCGAGTCGGCCCTCGAGCGTCGCTCCGATGACGGCGACGGCTGGATCGGCGCGACCTGCGGAGAAGGCCAACCCCGGGCAGCAGAGGGTCGTCGCGGGGATCGCCTTCGCGGCGGTTGCCGCGGGCCTTCTCGGATTTCTCACCGTGCGCGGGCTGCGCGACGGGGCTCCCGCCGCGGCCCCCGCCGCCACCGCGGCCACCTTGCCGGCGACGCAGGCGATGCCTTCGAGTCCGCCCCCGCCGGCGGTCGTGGCCCTCCCCGAAGCGACGTCGAAGCCGGCCCCGAAACGTCCCGTCAGCGCGCCGCCCGCCGCGCCGAAGATCAAGGTGGTCGTCGAACCCAATCCCGTCGGTGTCGCGAAGACGGCTCCCGCCGCCAGCTCGGGGACCGTGAGCGCCGCGCCCCCCGGGGCGAGCGCGGCGCCGCAGCCGCCTCCGCAGCCGTCTCGTTCGACGTTCGCCGCGGCGAAGCCCGCGGGGGCCGACCAGGCCGTCAGCGCCGGAGAGTTCGGAGGTCGCGAATGAAATCGATGAAACCGAAGCACGTGTTCGGAGCGGCCATCGTGGCCGTGGCTCTCTCCGGTGCGACCGGCGCCCGCGCTCAGCCGGGCGACGCCGCCGCGCAGGCCGACACCCTCTTCCAGCAGGCGATGGAGCTGCGCAACGCGGGCAACGACGCGGCGGCGTGCGCCAAGTTCCTGGCGAGCAAGCAGCTCGCCCCCGCCATCGGAGTCACGCTCTACCTCGCCGACTGCTACCAGCGCGTCGGTCGGAACGCGAGCGCCTGGGGAGAGTTCCGCGAGGCGGAGAAGCTTGCCCGCGCGAAGAACGACAAGCGGGCCGACGTCGCCGCGCAGCGCGCGACGGCGCTCGAACCCACCCTCGGTCGGCTGACCGTCTCGGCCCCGCCGCAGGCCGCGAAGGCCGGCACGGAAGTGAGCGTCGACGGCGCGAGCCTGGCGCAGGAGTTCTGGGGAAGCGCGCTGGCCGTCGATCCCGGAGACCACGTGGTGACGGTGGCGATGGACGGCCAGCCGGCCCGGACGTACGTCGCGCACGTCGACGCGAGCCACCCGTCGGCGGTCGTCCGTGTGGGCGACGCGGAGCCGGCCTCCACGCCCGCCCCGGCGGCGGCCACGGCCGACGGCGCCCCTGCGGCGGAGCCGGCGTCCCCCTCGGATCGACGGATGGCAGGGCGGATCGCCGGCGTCGGGCTGATGCTCGCCGGCGCCGCGGGGATCGGAGTCGGCACCTGGCTCGTCAGCACCAAGGTGCAAGACATCATGCCCGACGGGCAGGTCTGCGATCCGCACCTGCGACCCCACGCCATTCCCGAGGCCGTCGTCGGGTTCTCCGCCGGCGGCATCGCGCTGATCTCCGGAGCGGTCCTCTTCTACGTGAACCGCCCCGGTCGCACGGAGGTTTCGCTCCTCCCCACCATGGTGCCGGGCGGCGGCGGCGGGGCCGTCCTGCGCGGACGCTTCTGAGCGCGGCGCGCCGGCAAGGGCGCGCGCGCCACCTCACGCCGCGCGGGAGCGGCGGCGAGCCGTTCGAAGAAACGCGACCAGCGGCAGCATCGCCACGAGGGCGATCCACCTCGGATCGTCCTCCGCGTCTGCCGCGGTGACGGCGCAGCCGTACTCCGGCTGCGGGAGCTCCTGGGCCGTCAGAGCGGGATCGGTATTCGGATCGATTCCGTGCTGCATGTCGGTATACAGCACCGGATTCGCCGCCTTGAGACCGGCGAGCGCGCCCATGAGAACCGCATCTTCTTCGGCGGTCTTCGTGAGCCCGTAGCTCGCGACGAGGAGGTTGGGGAACGGCTTCAGCTCCACGGTGCCCCCCTGGTCGCTCACGTGGCAAAGCTGGCAGCCCATCGGCGGCTCGATCGACTGGATGATGCCCCCGTCGGCGTCGAGCCACTGATCGACGACGTCGGGGTAGCCCTGGTAGGCGCCGGCGGTCGCGCACCAGCCGATCGCGGCGACGACGCA
The DNA here is from genome assembly GCA_963725915.1 of uncultured Actinomycetota bacterium. GTDB lineage: Bacteria > Actinomycetota > Thermoleophilia > Solirubrobacterales > Solirubrobacteraceae > Palsa-744. The sequence goes on from CAVSAL010000002.1 coordinate 422,723, forward strand.
GGCGAGAGCGAGGGCGAGGGCTCGCGCTCTCATCGCCACGCGCTCCGGTCGGTGCTTTGCGGCTTCATCGCATCGCCCTCACAGGAACACGTGGAATTGCGCGAGCCAGGTCGTGACGCTCGTGTGGCTCGCGGGCGTGCCGCCCACCCCCGGCGCTCCGAGGACCGAATAGATCCCGTCGAGCCGCAGATCGACGTGCGGCAGACAGAACCAGACCGCCGAGAGCCAGCCGTCATACGACGCGGGCTCGCCCTGCGTGCCGCTGTTCATGGTCTCGGTGGTCGCCATGACGTGGAACCCCTGCGTCGGCTCATAGTCGGCTTGCAGGAACCCGGCGTATCCGCCCCGGTGCCCGTGCCAGGTGAGCGACTGGTACACGGAGTCGAACTCCGCCAGCAGCACCAGCGGCTCCACCGGGGCCCAGCGCAAGAACGGACCGTTCGCGTAAAAGTAGTCCGTCACGCCGTAGACGATGTCGCGCGTCGCGCGCGTGAAGAGGCTGCTCGCCCCGAAGGCGAGCGTGGTCGTCGGCGCGTACTCGGCGTAAGCGCTGTAGCCGCGTTCGCGGAACTCGTCGGGCCGGATCTGGAAGTTTCCTGCAATCCCCATCACCTCCGTCCGGAACTTGTCTTCGCTGTACGAGAGGGCCACTCCGTATTGCTGCGCCTGATCGATGTCCGTTCGGGAGAGGCTGCGAGCCCAGAGGTTGTGCTCGATCATGCGAATCCCGAAAGGGAGCGCGATGCGTCCCGCCCGCAGCAGCCACGCCCCGTCTTCGTCGAGCTGCACGCCGACCCAGTGCTCGCGCGAGACGATGTTGTCTTGCGACCCGGTCGTCAGCGATGCCAGAAGGTCTCCGGTCGGCACGTAGCCGATGCTACCGGCCGCGCGGAAGCGGCCAATCTTGATGTCGCCGTAGAGGTCCGCCCGCATCGTGATGAACCGGTTCACCACCGGCGCGCTCTCGACCTGGTTGCTGAAGTAGGCTTCGCGAAAGTCGGCGCCGAGCCGGAGCGCTTCGGGCATCGGGACCAGGCCCCACAAGAAGCCGGACGTCGAATCGGCTTCGCCGCTATCGGACCCCGCGCCGTAGCGCATGCGAAGGAGCAGATCGCTCTGCGCGCGCCCGTATTCCGTCAGGGCCCCGGCGCCGCCCGACGGATCCGTGTGGCAGGGCATGCACCCCGTGTACCCGTGCCGGATCATCCACGGGTACGCGCTCGCGCGCGACGTCGCCGTCATCAGCACGAAGCCCAGAGCGAGAGCGACGGCGCAGGGGAATAGACGACGAACTTCCATCGACGCTCGACACCGTTCCCCGCAGGCGTCGGGGTCTCAGGCTCCGGACACGTGGAAGCTGGCGCTCACGTTCACGTCCGGCTTCACCGTCACACCGAGATAGACCGGCACGGTGATACCGAAGTCGTTCATGTTGATATGAAAGGCTCCGCGGACATTGAACGAAGAGCCGTCGCCCTTCGCGTCGTAGTGCACCGTGACCGGCCGGGTCTGCCCGTGCAGCTGCACCGTGCCCGGGACGTCGGCCGACGACTGCTCCCCGGCGCGGGGAAACTTCAGCGCGCTGCGAGCGATGGTCAGCGTCGCCGCGGGGTACTTGGGGACCTCGAGGTACTTCTCCCTCATGTGGTGATCGCGCAGGCCTATCCCCGTGCTGAGGTTGGCGAGCGGCACGGTCGTGACGACGTTCACGCCGTCGTCGAGCACGGTCAGATCCGTCGTGGTCCCGTCGATCTTCATCCCCGCGGGACCCGACGCCTCGAACTCGACGTGCGAGTCCGAAGCCGAAGACAGCGCCGCGTGAACCGCGGTGGTGAGACCGAGGAGGCTCATAGACAAAGCCGCCGCCATCGAGAGGCGCTTGCGTCGATCCATCGTCCTTACCTCCGCGCTGGGCGCGAGAACGCCCTGCGAGATACTTTGCAACGCGTCGCGGCTGCAACAGCTATTTTGTTACGTTTGCGAGACGAACGGTGTCCGTTCGGCGCCGCCGTCGAATCCGCATTACAATCCGTATTTCTTCAACTTCTCGTAGAGCGTCGAGACGGCAATGCCGAGCGAACGCGCCGCGTACATCTTGTTGCCGTCGGCCTGCGCCATCGTCTGACGGATCGCGACGCGCTCGATTCTCTCGAGCGCCTGGCCGCCGAGCGGGAGGCCGTTGAGCCACGACTCCTCGTCGTTCGCCGGTCGCAGGAGCTTGAGGTGATGAGCCTCGAGCGCGGCGACGCCCGGATCCACGAAGGGCACCGCGCAGGCGAGGACGTTCTTCAGCTCGCGGACGTTGCCCGGCCAGGGGTGCGCGCGCAGCGCCGACAGCGCCGCGTCCGCGAGGCGGAGGTCGCCGCGCCCGAGATCGTGGAGCAGGCCGTGAACGAGCTCCGGCAGGTCGTCGAGCCTCTCGCGGAGCGGGGGCACGGAGATGACGGCGACGGCGAGACGAAAGAAGAGGTCCTCGCGGAACTTTCCTGTCGTGGTGTCGGCCCGCAGGTCCCGGTTCGACGCGCAGACGACGCGGACGTCGACGCGTCGCTCGATCTTGCCGCCGACCCTCCGCACCTTGCGGCTCTCGAGCGCGCGAAGGAGTCGCGGCTGCAGCTCGATGCGGCAGCTCGCCGATCTCGTCGAGGAAGAGCGTCCCTCCGTGCGCGCGCTCGAAGGCGCCCGGGTGAGCGGAGACGGCGCCGGTGAACGCGCCGCGCTCGTGCCCGAGGAGCTCGCTCTCGGCGAGGTTCGCGGCCACCGCGCCGCAGTCGAACACGACGAATGGGCCGCTGGCGCGCGCGCTCTCCTCGTGCAGGACGTGGGCGATGACGTCCTTGCCGGCGCCCGTCTCTCCGAAGAAGGCGACGGTGACGTCGGTCTGCGCGAACCGCTTCAGCGTGTCGAACACTTCGAGCATCGGCGCCGACCGAGCCGCGAGTCGACCGAAGCTGCGGATGGGCTCCGGAGCGCGCCGGCGGATGGGGGCGGGGACCTGGAGCCGGGGGGGAGCCCAGCTCCCGCGGCCGGTCCCCTGGCTCGCCCTTTGCGACGAGTCTCGCGTCATGTCCTCGTTGGCAACGGCGCCGGCCGGCATCTTCCGGCTCGGACGATCGCTCTCGGCGGTGTTCGCGACGTCCATATTTCGTCGGCTCCCGTCTCGGCAGGCTCGCTCTCTTGGCGAGCGCGAAGTGGCTATCTTCTACTCGGTCGGGTCCAGGCCCGATGCTACTTCTGCGAAACACGTTGGCCGCTTCGGTGCGCCGTGGTGCCTGCAAGCAAAGGCGATGGCCGCCTAGATCAAGCGAGTTTGTCTCTTGCCGCGCGCAGAGCGTCCCTCTCCGAGGGGACTCGCCAGATCACGGCGACTCGCGGTGTTCAAGTTCGCGCGGCCCCTTCGCGGGGCGCGCTGCGCGTGCGGGGCTCGGCCCCCTCAAGTCGTCTGCTTATAACAGCAAGCGCTGCCGTGCTCTGTGAACCTTCCGATACGAAGGTCGCGTCTCTCGAGCCCGCGTCGTCACGGTCTTCACCGATTCGTCACCGGAAATCGGAATGGCGCCTCCGAAAATCGGAGTGCGACGGCATATGCATGGGCGCGGTGGTTTCCGCGTCTCGCCTCGTCTTGACCCGTGTGATAGATGCGACGGTGACAGGATCATTCCCGTGCGCCGAATCGGGCTATTCAAGCTTTGCGCGTACCGCGCCGTGGCGCGCATCGGCGCGGCCGTGGCGCTGACCGCGTGCGGAAGCCCGGCGGGCGAGGTCTACGGCGAGCTCCCGCCGGGCCAGATCGGGTACGTGGGGAGCGGCGGCGGACGCTTCGACGGCGGCTCGCTCGGAAAGGACGCGGGCACCGGCGGGGCCGACGGCGGGGCGCGCCACGACGCCGGCGACGGCACCCACGAGCCGACGGATGCCGGCGCGGTCGACGACGCCGAGGTCGAGGACGGCGCGCCGAGCGACGGCGGGTCGACCGTGGGCATCGTGCTCAATCTCCCGCCCGGGTTCTTCGCGTCGCTCGATTGGGTGATCGTGGGGCCCGCGGGCTCTTACTCGGGCGCCGTGCAGTTCGGCGGGGCGCGATCGATCGAGTTCGTCGTCGGCGGGATCGACGCCGGAGACGGCTATGCGATCACGCTCTCGGGGTTCGATGTCGACGGCGAGCCTTGCAGCGGAACCTCGGCGAAGTTCAGCGTCTCCCCGGGGAGCACGACCGGGGCCGGGGTCCTCATCCAGTGCGCCACCGGCGACGGCGCGGTCGGCGCGGCGGTCTCCAGCGGCAACGTCGCGATCGAAGCGGGCGTCAGCCTGGGCCCCTGACCTCCGGCGCGCCGGCGAATGCGCGCCCCTCAGGGGCCCGCGGCCGACCGCCACGCCCCCGGGACCAGCGTCGAGGCGAAGCGCTCGGGAGCAACGATTCCCTGCGCGCGCAGGGCTTGCTCCGCCGCGACGACGAGAGCCTGTCCTTCCTCGCCGCCGATCAGGAGTCCCAGCTGGTGCCTAGCCGCGCTGGCGTACCCGGCCATGTTCGCCGCCTCGGCGCGTTCGATGGCCGAGCGAAGGAGGGCGGCAGCTCCGGCGGCGTCGCCTTCGACGCTCGCCGCGCCCGCCGACACGAGGGCCGCGAACGGGGCGGTCCAGGCCATGCCTTCCCTCTCCAGATTCCGCGCCAGCTTGCGCGCTTCGGCCAGGCGCCTGGTCTTGAGCGTGGGCTCGCCGATCGCCGAAGCGATCGCGCACCGTCCCCTGACGAACATCGTCTGCGCGCGCATATGCTGGACGTTCAGGAGGAGGCTCTTCTTGAGGGCCACGGTGTCCCTCTCGACGCGCGCGTACGCCTGCACGCCGTTTCCGACGTAGAGCTCGATCTCCGCCTCGCCGAACATCCTGTGCCAGTGCTGGAGCAGGTACCGGTCGTGTGGCCAGACGGCCATCGACTCCTTCGCGTGGCGACGGGCGGCTTCGGGGTTGTCCGCCGCGAGCCACACGACCGCCAGCGACCCGTCCCGGAGCTGCACCGACGTGTACATGTCTCCCCGTCGCTCGGCATCGGCGAGGAGGCGCCCGTGCCGGCGCGCGAGCTCGGCGTGCTCGCCGAGCAAGTTGAGCGCCCAGCACCCGAAGACATGTGCGTTCGCTTGCCATCCCGCGTCGTGGTTGTGGGTCTGCACCCTCGTGTTCGCCCCATCGAGCAGCGCCAGAGCCTCTCTCCAGTGGCCGCGCAGGTAGACCGCGACGCCGTGGCTGCCGTCGAAGAACGCCTGGCCCTCGGGGCGCTCCTCCTTCTCGGCGAGCCGGCGCGCGATCTCCACGACGCCGCGCTCGAGCTTCCCGGCTTGCCCCCTTGCGCGGCCAGGAAGCTCGCGTGGAGCGACGTCGCGCGCAGCACCTGGAATCGATCCCCCGAGCCGAGCGCCGCCGCCAGGTGGCGAGCGGTCATGCACGCCCCGAGGATCACGTCGACGATGTCGAAGCCAATCGCGGCGGCGAAGAGCGCGTCGATGCGGGCACGCTCCTGTCGCCCGACCTCGTCGGGAGCGCGCTCCACGAACTTCAGGCCGCGGATGCGTATCCATAGACCGTACAAGACGAGGCCGACCACCGCCCCCAGCGGAGAGCGCGGAGCCTTGAGCCCCACGGCCGTGAGCACTCGATGGAGCACGGCGCCTCCCTCGTCGATGTGCCCGGACGCCAAGAGCTCGATGGCCGCGGCGCGTTCGAGCTCCGCGCGCTCCAGACCGGGCGCGCCCTCGGCCGCCTGCTGGTACGCCTGCGCGGCTTCGTGACCGCGGCCCGCCCACTCGAGCATGTTGCCGAGGCGCACGCGCAGCCGTCGGACGTCGGGCGACGAGGGGGCCGTGTTCTCGAGGGTGAGCCGGAAGAGGCGCGCGGCCCGGTCGAAGGCCAGCTTCTCCGCGGCCTGCTCGGCGGCGCGCTCCGCGTACTCCGTGGCGCGCGCGGTCTCGCCCGCGCCGAGCAGGTGCACCGTCATCGCTTCCGGATCGGTGTCGGACCTCCCCTCGAGCGCGCGCGCGAGCCGGCCGTGGTAGTCGGACGCGACGTCGGCCGGCAGCTGAGCGACGATCGTCTCGCGGATCCGATCGTGGCGCGTCTCGACCACGTCGTCTCCGTCCCGCAGGCCGATGTGCACGAAGCGGCGCGCCGACAGGAGCGCGACCAGCTCGTAGGTGGCGTCGCCGGTCTCGCACGCTTGCCCAATGACGGAGGTCGACATGGGCCGGCCGCAGAGGGCGATGGTCTCGAGCATCTGCCGCGCGTCGTTGGGGAGACGCGCCACGCGCAGACCCACCATTTGCTCGAGCGTGAACGAGGGCCGCGCGGTCTCGACGCGCACCTCGGGGACCACGCGCTGCAGCCCGCTCACGCTGCGGGTGAGCTCCTCCACCAGGAACGGGCTTCCTCCCGACTCCTTCGCGATGTCGGCGGCTCGCCGCCGGGTCTCTTCGTCGTCGAAGCCGAGGAGAGCGATCGCCAGCCGGCGCGCTCCGTCCTCGTCGAGCGGCCCGACGGGTAAATCGCGCAGCTCCGCCCGCTCGGGCCAGTGCGCGTCCATCTCCGTCAGGAAGGGGCTCGAGAGCGCCTCTCCGTCTCGATGGGTCATGACGAGCAAGAGCGGCGGCGCGGTCGGCGGGCGCACGAGCTCGAGCAGGAGCGATGCGCTGTCGATGTCCCCCCAGTGCACGTCGTCAATGACAGGACGACGGGACGGAGCTTTCGCAGACCGTCGAGGAGCTCCCGCAGCGCGACGAACGCTCGAAGGCGGACGAGGTGCGGGTCGACGATGGCGTCGGCGCTGCCGACGCCGATGCTGGGAACGCGCCGCAAGACCGGAAAGAGCCGCGCGAGCAGGTCGATGTCCCGCGGGAGGTTCAGGGGCTCGCCCGCCTCTTCGTTCTGCAGCAGGTGGCGGCTGACGGCGTCGACCACGCTGTCGAAGGCCTTGTACGGCACGGACTCGCGCTCGTACGCGCGCCCCCGCAAGACGAGCGCCTCGCCGCGCTCGGAGAGCCCATCGAGGAACGAGCCGACGATGGCCGACTTGCCCATGCCCGACGCGCCGCCGAGGCGAACGGTCATGGAACGGCCCGACACCATCGCGTCGAAGGCGGCGCGCAGGGCACCGAGCTCGCTCTCGCGGCCGACGAGCATCGCGCTGCGGTCCGCGTCCGCGACGGGCAGCGGCGACGCGAACGGACGACTGCTTCGCGTCGCGCCGAGCCGGCGCAGGACCTCCGTTCCCGGCGGCCGCTTCTCGGGGTCGCGCGCGAGGAGCATGCTGCAGAGCGCGTCGAGGTCGGGGGGAACGTCCGGGCACAGCTCCGACGGCGGGCGGGCGTCGACCGTGTTCTTCATGGAGAGCACGGCCATGGCGTCGCCCTCGAAGGGCGATCGCCCGGTGAGCGCCTCGAAGAGAAGGACTCCGACGCTGTACCAGTCGCCCGCGGGGGTCGGAGCCTCGTCGAGGGCCTGCTCGGGCGCCATATAGGAGATCGTCCCCACCACCCCGAGGTCCTCCGTGGCGCCGTCGCCGCGTCGCGCAAGATCCGTGGCGACGCCGAAGTCGAGGAGGACCACGCGCCCGTCGGCGGTGACCAGGATGTTCGGGGGCTTGATGTCGCGGTGCAGCTTCCCCGCGCCATGCACGGCCTGCACGGCCTCCGCGAGCTGGCGAAGCGAGACACGCAACTTCTGAACGTCCGCGGGCGACGCGCTGCCGGGCGAGCCCGCGCCCGGCTTCCGCGACTCGGGGTCGGCGCGCGTGTACGCGAGGAAGTCGACGCCCTCCACGAGCTCCATCGTGAAGAAGGCGTGGTCGGACTCGGCGACGAGCTCGTGGAGACGAACGAGGTTGACGTGATGGACGTCCGCGATCGCGCGAAACTCCTGCTTGAATCGATAGAGAGCCGCGGGGTCGAAGTGCGTCAGCGTCTTGAGGGCCAGGGTCTGTCCGCGTTCGCGGTCGAACGCTTCGTAGACGACCCCCATCGCGCCCTGGCCGATGCGTCGCGCCACCCGGTAGCGGTCCGTACCCTCCCAGTCCGATGACGCGGGTGAGTTCCGCAAGAACGTCAGATGAGCGGCCACCTTTACACGATACGTCTCGGCTGGATTGCGGCCGAGCGGGAATCACGGCGCGCTACGAGTTCAGTAGCGTCTTGTAACCCGGTGTGTGGCGGTCGAGCCGCTGCCCCGTGGGGCCGATTCCCGCCAACCGGCCCGCGGTCGGCGGGCAAACCTCGGCCGCCGATCGGGCTGATAGGCTGGCGACATGAGGACTCGCAAGCAGCACCATGGCATGAAGCGACTCGGGGCGGCGCCGGCCGGGTGGGCCTGCTTGCTCCTCGCGTCCTGCGGTTCCTCCTCGTCGGGGAGCGTCTCGAACGACGACGCCGGCAGCGCGGGCGCGCGACCCGACGCCGCGGTATCCGCCGTGGAAGCCGGCAGCGCGGGTGACGACGACGCCGAGGGTGGTAGCGATGCCGCTGCGCCCGACGACGCCGGCGCGCCCGAGGAAGCGGCGCCCCCTGCCCTGCCCGACGCCGCCGCCGACGCACCCGCGGACGCGGGGACCGTCATGTCGGTGTACGTGACGTTCTATGGGTGGGCCGACAACAGCCCGCCGGGCGGCGCGATCGCCTATCCCAAGAGCGACGGCTACCCGACGCTGCACGAGACGGCCGGCGGCACGGGCACGTACGCGGATCCGATCACGTTCGCGACCGACAAGGCCGAGTTCCCCGTCGGGACCATCCTCTACGTTCCCTTCATCGAGAAGTACGTGATCATGGAGGACGACTGCGTCGAGTGCGACTCCGACTGGACGTCGAGCCACAAGTGGCACATCGATCTCTGGATGAACAGCGACGCCAGCGAGACCGCGTCCTCGCTGTCCAGCTGCGAAGACCGCTGGACGCGCGACGCGACCGCCGTCGAGTTGGATCCGCCCTCGGATCGCGCCGTCACGACGCCGCCGCTCTTCACCCCTTCGACGAACACTTGCCGGACGACGCCGTAGCGTCGATCCGGTGCCTGGCTCTTCCGCGCCATGCCTGCACGCGCGAGGCCGACGCGGCGATGCTTTCCCCGGAAGCGTCCGCCGGTCGGCCCTTTCGTGCGGCGCTCCGCGACGCTAGGGTCGCCCGCGAGGACCCGATGAAAGCCGACGACCGGATCGAATCTGTCGAACCCATGCGCGCACGTCACCCGCGAGACGCCTCGCCACGCTCATCGTCCCACGCCTGGATGCGAGGAGTGCCTGAAGACGGGCAGCCGGTGGGTGCACCTTCGCATCTGCCTCTCGTGCAATCACGTCGGATGCTGCGACGACTCGCCGAATCGGCACGCGACGGCGCATCACCGTGCGACGGGCCACCCGATGATCACGTCGGGCGAGGTCGGCGAGACCTGGGCCTATTGTTATCCCGACAATCAGTTCCTCTCGGCGGGGTGAACGCCAATCGGGGTCAACGCCGAGCTCGTCGCCCTCCGCTGCGCCCATTTCCGCTCCGCCCCGGCGTACCCCGACTCACACCAAGGGACGGACGCTCTACTCAACATTTCGGGGGAAAGGCGGGGGGTAAGCACCCGGGAGCGAGTCTTTTTCCCGCCTCGGGCGAGGGGCGTCCCTTGCGTCACCCGCCGGCCGCATGCCAGAAAGGATCACTTCGGGGTACCCGATGACCCAGCCGAGTTTCACCGTTCAGCACAGCGTGCCGGCGGCATACGCGGACCAGCTCGTGCAGCTCGTTCGGCGCTGGGGCGTCACGGCGGGGGAGCTGCTGTCGGCGGCGGGCCTTTCGGAGGCCTCGACGCAGGACCCTCACGCGAGACTGTCCATCGAGATGTTCGGGCGCCTGCTCAATCGCGCGCGCGCCCTCACCGGAGAGCCCGGTCTGGGTTTCTACCTCGGACTGCAGAAGCGAATCTCGATGTACGGATACCTGGGGTTCGCCGCGATGACGGCGGGCTCTCTCCGGGAAGCGCTCGAGATGTTCGTCCGCTTCACGCCCACGCTCACGACGTCCATCAGCCTGCGCTTGCAGGTCGAAGGGCGGCTGGCGTCGCTCTTCGTCGAGGAGCACTACGATCTCGGCGGCGTGCGCGACATCGCGATCATAAACCTCATGGTCGGAATGCGCGAGATCGGGAAGGCGCTCACGGGGCACACCTTCGACGGCGATCGCGCCGACATCGCGCTCGCGGAGCCGCCGTACCTTCACCGCTTCAAGCACCTCGTCCCCAGCACGCGCTGGAATCAGCCGGCGACGCGGGTGGTGTTCGATGCCGCGCTCCTCGACTTGCCGCTCGCACAGGCCGACCGCGTCGCCGTGAAGCTGGCGCGCGAGCACTGCGAACGCGCGCTCGAAGCGCTGGGCTACGACGGAGACTTCGCCGAGCGGGTTCGCCGCGCCATCTCGAATGCCGGCGCCGCCAACGGCTTTCCTTCCCTCGACGACGTGGCGGTGGCGCTCGCGGTCTCGCCGTGCACGCTCAAGCGAAGGCTGGCCGCCCAGGGGCTCTCGTTCTCCGGCATGCTCGACCGCGCGCGCCGCGACAAGGCGCTCCTCTTGCTCGAGTCGCCGAAGCTGTCGCTCGACGAAGTGGCCGAGCGCCTCGGGTACTCCACGGTCCCGAACTTCGTTCGCGCGTTCCATCGCTGGACGGGAGGCACCCCGGCGGCCTACCGGCGCGAGCGTCGCGCGGCCGCCCCGTCGCTTCGCGTACTGCGCCCCGCGACCCAGTCCTGGTGAGGAGAGCTCACCGGTCACGCCTCGGGCCCGCGGCGACGCGCGATCCCCAGAGCGTCCGATCCTGCTCGTCGAGCGGAACGAGCTCGCCGGCGGGACCGGTGCGCGCGACGCGCCGCGCGTCCGTCAGGAGCATCAGCGAGAGCAGACCCGCCAGTCCGCGAACGCCGTTTTGCAGGGACCGGCAAGGGCTGTGCCTTGGCGCGGGCCGCGGCGCGCTCTATTAGCACGGTGGGCGATCGCGCGCGGAGTGGCCCTGCTCGCCCGCTCGCGATCGCCGAAACGTGCAAGAACGCGCGCACCCGCAGAGGATCATGAGGTTCCCACAGATCACGGCCCTGGAATGGCGAGCTCAGGTCGACAAGGAGCTGGCCGGCGCACCCTTCGAGAAGGTCCTCGTCGACCGGACCCCGGAGGGTCTCCTGGTGCAGCCCCTGTACACGGAAGGCCCGCCCGGCGAGGCGCCCGACGTCGACGCGACGGCCGCTCCCTTTCGCCTTTGCGCGCGGGTCGAGGGCGACACGCGGGGTGAATTGACCGCGGCCGAGCTCGAAGGGGGCGCGGACGCGCTCTGGCTCAATCGCGACTCGGCGCCTGCGGCGCTGCGGCGCGTCGACCTCGCTCGCACGTTCGTCGTCGTCGAGTGCGGGGCGGAGCCAGCCGCCGCGCTCGAGGAGCTGTCGGCGAGCCTGCCGGCGGGCGCCGCCTTCGCGCTCGACGTGGATCCCTTCGGGGCCCTCGCGCGAGGGCGCCTCGCGCCGTCGGGCCTCGCCGAGGCGCGCGCGGCCCTGGGCCATGCGGTCCGCCTCGCCGGAGCGCGATGGCCCGACGCCTCGCTCGCGACGGCTTCGACCCTGCCCTACCACGACGCGGGCGCCGACGCGGCCGACGAGATCGCGATCGCGCTTTCGACCGGCGCGGCCTACCTCGATGACCTGATCGGCGGCGGACTCTCGCCCGCGGCCGCCGCGCGTCGCATCCTCCTCCGGGTCGCTGCCGGGCGAGACACCTTCGGCGAGCTGTGCAAGCTGCGCGCGCTGCGGATCGTGCTGGCGCAAGGTCCTCGTCGCGAGCGGCGCGGCGGAGGCGGCGCGGACGCGCATCCACGCCGTCTGCTCCTCGCGCACGCATGACCCAGCGCGATCCGTGGGTGAACATGCTGCGCGTGACGACGCAGGTCTTCTCGGCCGTCCTCGGCGGCGCCGACCTCGTCACGCCCGCGCCGTTCGACCAGGCGCTCCAGGCAGCGTCCGCGCTCGGCCGGCGCGATCGCGCGGAACACGGGCGCTCGTGCTGCGCGAGGAGAGCTCGCTCGGGAAGGTGAAGGATCCCGCCGGCGGCTCGTACTACTTCGATACGCGGACCGACGCGCTCGCGCGCGAGGCGTGGAAGCGCTTCCAGGCGATCGAGCGAGACGGGGGCATCGAGCGCGGCGCTCGCGAGCGGGCAGCCTGCGCGCGCGACTCGAGTCGTCGTGGCGCGAGTGGGTCGACCCGATCGCCAAGCGCAAGGCCAGCCTCGTGTCGGCGTCTCCGAGTTCGCGAACCTCGACGAGAAGCTCCCGCGCCCGGCCGGGACGAGCCGAGGCTCCGGCGTCCGCGGCGTCCGCGCTGCCGGTGCACCGCGACGCCGAGCCGTTCGAGGACCTGCGGCTCGCGCGCCGAGGCGCCTCGCGGCGCGACCGGAGGCCCTGCTCGTGGCGCTCGGTCCGCTCGCGGAGTCGCGCGCGCGCGTCGGCTTCGCGAGCAACTTCTTCGGCGCCGGGGGCATCCGCGTCCGCGAGACGACGCGGCGACGAAGCCGCGCCCCTCGCGTGCCTGTGCGGGAGCGACGAGCGCTACGCGGCCGAAGCGCTGCGACCGTGCCCGCGCGCTCAAGGCCGCCGGATGCAGGCGGGTCCTCGCTCGCCGGGCGCCCCGGCGCCCTCGAAGCCTCGCTGAGGGAAGCCGGCGTCGACGGCTTCCTCTACGCCGGATGCGATGCCGTCGCCCTCCTCTCCGAGCTCCTGGAAGTGTTCCATGACGCGCCGTTTGCCCGACTTCTCCGCGCTCGACTTCGACGCCGTCCGCAGCGCCGCGGCGACGCCACGTCGGCCCCGGCGACACGTGGGACACGCCGGAGGCCATCCCGCACCGCGCGCTCTACGGCGCGGGCGATCTCGACGGCGTCTCGCACCTCGGCACGTACCCGGGCTTCGCGCCGTTCGTGCGCGGCCCGTACCCGACGATGTACGTGCGCCAGCCGTGGACCGTGCGCCAGTACGCCGGCTTCTCGACCGCCGAAGACTCGAACGCCTTCTACCGCCGCAACCTCGCCGCCGGGCAGATGGGGCTCTCGATCGCCTTCGACCTCGCGACCCACCGCGGCTACGACAGCGACCACCCGCGCGTCCTCGGCGACGTCGGCATGGCCGGGCGTGGCGATCGACTCGATCCTCGACATGCGCCTCCTCTTCGACGGCATCCCGCTCGACAAGATGAGCGTGTCGATGACGATGAACGGCGCCGTCCTGCCCGTGCTCGCGCTCTACATCGTCGCCGCCGAGGAGCAGGGCGTGCGCTCCGGAGAAGCTCGCCGGGACGATCCAGAACGACATCCTCAAAGAGTTCATGGTGCGGAACACGTACATCTATCCGCCCGCGCCCTCGATGAAGATCATCGCGGACATCTTCGCGTTCACCGCGCGGCGGATGCCGAAGTTCAACTCGATCTCGATCTCCGGCTACCACATGCAGGAGGCCGGAGCGACGGCCGACCTCGAGCTCGGGTACACGCTCGCCGACGGGCTCGAGTACATCCGCACCGGCATCGCCGCCGGGATGAGCGTCGACTCGTTCGCGCCGCGCCTCTCGTTCTTCTTCGCCATCGGGATGAACTTCTTCATGGAGGTCGCCAAGCTCCGCGCGGCGCGCCTCTCTGTGGTCGAGGCTCGTCGCGCGGCTTCGAGCCGAAGAGCCCGAAGAGCCTCGCGCTCCGCACGCACTGCCAGACGTCCGGCTGGTCGCTCACCGCGCAGGACGTCTACAACAACGTCGTCCGCACGTGCATCGAGGCCATGGCGGCGACGCAGGGGCACACGCAGAGCCTGCACACGAACTCGCTCGACGAGGCGCTCGCGCTGCCCACGGACTTCTCGGCGCGCATCGCCCGCAACACGCAGCTCCACCTGCAGCTCGAGTCGGGCACTGCGCGGCCCGTCGACCCCTGGGGCGGCAGCTACTACGTCGAGCGGCTGACGCACGACCTCGCGGCGCGCGCGCAGGCCCACATCGACGAGGTCGAGGGGCTGGGCGGGATGGTGAAGGCCATCGAGGCGGGCGTCCCCAAGCTCCGCATCGAGGAGGCGGCGGCGCGCACGCAGGCGCGCATCGACTCCGGGCGGCAGACCATCGTCGGCGTGAACCGGTTCCGGCCGACGCAGCGAGGAGCCGGTCCCCGTCCTCAAGGTCGACAACGCGGCCGTGCGCAGGACCCAGATCGAGCGGCTCGAGCGCCTGCGCCGCGATCGCGACGACGCGGCGGCGACGCGCGGACGCTCGACGCGCTCACCGCGTGCGCCGAGGGGCGCGGAGGCAACCTCCTCGAGCTCGCGATCGACGCCGCGCGGGCGCGCGCGTCGGTGGGCGAGATCTCGTACGCCCTGGAGAAGGTCTGGGGCCGGCACCAGGCCGAGATCCGCGCGATCTCCGGCGTGTACAGTGGCGAGGTGGGCGAGACGTCGACGGCCGTGACGGGCGTGCGCGCCCGGACGCAGGCGTTCCTGGAGCGCGAGGGGCGTCGCCCGCGCATCCTCGTCGCCAAGATGGGGCAGGACGGGCACGACCGCGGGCAGAAGGTCATCGCATCGGCGTTCGCGGACCTGGGCTTCGACGTCGACATCGGGCCGCTCTTCCAGACGCCCGGAGGAGACGGCGCGGGCCGCCGTCGAGAACGACGTGCACATCATCGGAGCGAGCTCGCTGGCCGCCGGGCATCTGACGCTGGTCCCGGCGCTGCGCGCCGCGCTCACCGCGCTGGGCCGGCCCGACATCCTCGTCGTCGTCGGCGGCGTCGATCCCCCCGACGACTACCCGGCGCTGCGCAGCGCCGGCGCCGCCGCGATCTTCGGTCCGGGCACCGTCATCGCCGATGCCGCGGGCGCGCTCCTCGACAAGCTGGAAGCCCCGCCGTGACGGCGCCGCGGCGGCGCCTCTCGCTCGACGCGTACGAGCGCGGCGTGCGCGCGCAGCGACCGGGCCATCCTCGCGCAGGCGATCACGCTCATCGAGAGCCGCCACGAGTCCGATGCGCCCCTCGCGCAGGAGCTCCTCGCGCGGCTCCTGCCCGCGACGGGCAACGCCCGCCGCGTGGGCATCACGGGGGTGCCCGGCGTCGGGAAGAGCACGTTCGTCGACGCCATGGGGATGCTCCTCCTCGGCCTCGGCCATCGCGTCGCCGTCCTGGCGATCGACCCTTCGAGCACGCTGTCGGGCGGCTCGATCCTCGGCGACAAGACGCGCATGGCGCGGCTGTCTCTCGAGCCGGGCGCGTTCATCCGCCCTTCGCCCAGCGGCGCCACCCCGGGAGGAATCGCGCGGCGCACGCGCGAGACGATGCTGCTCTGCGAGGCCGCCGGCTTCGACGTGGTCTTCGTCGAGACGGTCGGCGTGGGCCAGGGCGAGACCGCCGTCGCCGACATGGTCGACTTCTTCCTCGTGCTCGCGCTCCCCGGCTCCGGCGACGAGCTGCAGGGCATCAAGAAGGGCGTCCTCGAGCTCGCCGACGCGATCGCGGTCAACAAGGCCGACGGAGACGGAGCGGCGCGCGCTCGCGCCGCGCTCGGCGACATCAAGGCCGCGCTCCGCTACCTGCCCCGAAAGCGCGCGAGCTGGCTGCCGCGGGCGCTGGCGATCTCCGGCCTCACCGGCGCCGGGCTCGAAGAGCTCTGGGGCATCGTCGAGGAGCACCGCGCGGCGCTCGAGCTCGACGGGCGAGCTCGGCGGCCTCCGCTCCGAGCAGCAGCGCGCGTGGATGTGGTCGCTCATCGTCGATCGCCTCGAGCGAAGCTTCCGCGCGCATCCGCGGGTGGCGGCCCGTCTCCCCGGCGTCGAGGCCGACGTCATCGCGGGACGGACGACGCCGACAGCGGCCGCGGAGTCTCTTCTGGCAGAGCTCGGCCTCGACGGGCGGGAGTGACGCTCGGCGCACCCGTTCGCGACGGGTGCGCGCCTCTTGCGAACGGCGCTGGACGGCCAAATATTGGAAGCCAGGCCGTCATGGAGATCGATCTGAGAGAGGCCGCCGAGGAGCTCAGGCGGCGATTCGGCAAGCAAGTGGACGCCCCGTACGTGCCCGGCAAGACGCTCTTCCGCGATACCCTTTGCGAGCGTTTCGGAATTTCACAGGCCGAAGGCGAGGTCCTCTGCGACTCGCTCGAACAGTGCAGGTCGGTTCGCTTCGAGCGATCCGGCGTCCTCGGGAACGGATGGACGATCGAGCCCGAGCGCGCGACTTCCGCCGAAGCGTAGCGCGCGTCGGGGCACGCCCTCTACGACGAGGGATGGAAGCGCGACCATATCTTGGTCTGCCCGAAGAGGGAGATGCCGAGATACCCGCGCACCTTCAGCGATCGGGGCCCAGCACCTCCGCGTTCATGCGGTAGGTCCCGCCGTCTTCGGGGTTGTAGACGTAGCCCGTCGACGTACTCGCCGTCGTCGTAGCGAAGGTGCCACATGAGCACGGTGCCGACGAGGGGGCGATCGCGGAGCTTCGGGTCCTTGTTGTTGACGTCCTTCTTCGGCTCGGCCGACCAGCTCATGATGCCGGTGTACGTGCCGTCGTCCGCGCGCACGAATTTGATCCGCCCGGGCGGACGGTTCTCCTCCCGCTGGGTGCACCACTCGCCGACGATGGCGTCCGGCGGGAAATTTGGTCGAAGACAGCATGGCTTCGTCCGTGCATGGAAACCTGGGCCGACGAGGCGGGCGGAGCTCCGACGGCGCCGGCGGCCAGGATCGCCCGTCATCAAGCCAATCGCACGCTTGCTTCATGTTCCCGACCTCCGGGCTTCAGGAGATGAACGCGGACCGGACGACCTGCTCGGGCAGCCTCGTGCCCGTCGCGAGCGACGTGACCTCGTCGCCGGACGCCGAGGACATGGTCCCCAAGGCCGTCATTTCCGGGAACGCGCCGGACAGCCCGAGGGCCACCATGGGGAAGAACGGCGCGCGCCTGCATCATGCCGACCGGGCCGATGCAGGCGCGGTTGTAGCTCATGTGCCCGATCTCGTCGGTGAGGATCTCGCAGAGCCGCTCTTCCACCGAGTCGCGGAGCTCCGGATCGTGGCGGAGGACGACGCGGCTCTTCTCGAGCAGATTGGAGAACATGAGAACGGCCAGGACCTCGGCGGCCAGGGTCAGCGGGCGCGCAATGGCCTTCGGCGTCTTGACGATGGTGGTGATGAGTCCGCGCAGCGCGGTGGGCGGCTGGTAGGCCGACTTCACCTCGATTCCGTACGACAGCGCCGTGCTGACGAGGATTCGCGTGTGGTACGTCTCCTCGACCATCACCATGAGCTCGCACTCGTCGTCGTTCTTGAGGGCGCGGCGGAGGGTGCTCTCGTAGCCCGGCATTGACGCCATAGGCCTCGGCTGCGTTGATCTTCGTGAGCGCGAGGAGGAGCAACAGCTCGGGCGCCATCTCGACGTTCGAATCGAAGGAGGCGTACTGGGTCGCGAAGAGCTCGCGATCCATCTCGCGGACTCGTGACAGGGGCCTCTCGTAGCGAGACATCCCCTCTTCGCGCCGGCTCAACTGCCTCCTTTCCAGGTCGACGGTCCCGTCGCGCGCGATCAAGAATTTGTGATATGCGGCGAGGTTCTCGCGGCGCGCTTCACGCGGGACGGGGCGGAAGATGTCGATGTTCATGGCGGACCCTCCTTTCGAGTTGGACCCGCGCAGCCTACGGTTGCCGCAGCGAACCGAGGCGGCCAAGTGTTTGCCGTTCCGACCTCGCGGCTCGCGGCGGAGTGGCCATTCGCCCGCACGGTCACTTCTCCGGGGCCGCCCCGTGGCCCCCTCGCTCTTCTCGGTATTGCGTCGGGGTCATGCCGCTCCATCGCCGGAACGCCCGGTGGAAGGCGCCGACGTTCGAGAAGCCCAGGGCACCGGCCGCCTCCTGGATCGAGAGTCGTGGATCGCGGAGCAGGTGACCGGCGGAGGCCTCGAGCGTCGCCTGGACGAGGGCGCGGTACGAGGTCGCGTCCGCCGCGAGGCGGCGCCGCAACGAGCGCACGCTCAGGCCGAGGTCGCGCGCCGCCGTGGAGATGTCCGGGATGCTCGCGGCGGGTCGCGCGAGCAGGTATCGCCTGACCTGGTCGGCGGGCCCGACCCCGACGGCCACTCGCTCGAGAGCGCGCTCGGCGTGCGATCGAAGCATGGTGAAGAGCTCCGGATGCTGGTGAATCTGTACGCGGTCGAGGGCGGCGCGATTGAACGTGAGCGCCGTGGTGGACTGACCGAACCGCACCACGTCCCCGAAGACCTTGACGTACTCCGGGGAGTGCGCCGGGCGCGCATGCTCGAACGCGGCGACCTTGGGCGCCACTCCGGGCCCTCCGAACACGCGCGCGAGGCGCAGGAACCCGGCGACGACGAACTCCGTGTGCATCCGGTCCGCCCGCTCGAAGCTACGGGCAAAGCGGTAGTGGAGCGTGGCCGTCGTGGCCGTTTCGCGCAGCGCGACCTGCGAATCGTCCATGAGGAGTCCCTGAAACTGCATGCACAGTCCCACCGCTTCGCGCAGCGTCGGCGAATGGGAGACGAGATGAGCGATCAAGTCGAACGCGCTGTCGGGGGTGCGCTCCGCCATGTGGAGGCCGAGGCCCTCGTCGCGCGTCAGTTCCATGGCCCGGATCTGCAGCTGGGCGAACTCTGCGAGGTCGAAACGCCCGTCGACCTCGGTCAGACGGGCAGGGTCGATACCCTGCGAGCGCAGGAGTTCTTCGCGGGGAACGCCGCCGCGCTCCACCGCGTCGACCAGGACCCGCACCATGACGGTAGACACGCTCACGACGGACCTCCTTTTCGACGACCCCGATGCACCCTAGTTGTCTGCCTTCGGCGCCAGCATGGGCGCGAGCGTTCGAATGGCGGAGCAAATCGCGGCGTCGGCGCCCGTGGCCTGCGTGTCCGTCAGACGCACGAACGTCGCGAAGTGCTGCGCGGGATCGCCGTCTTTCACGGCGGCCGAGGTCTCCGACAAGATGGGGGGACCGTTGACGCCGAGGACATCCTGTTCGTCGCTCCAATCGACCGCCAGGTTGAAGGAGCTCGCGGACGCGGCGATCGCGCCGCTCAGCGCATACCTCGTTCGATCCGCCATGTAGATTTCACCCGTCGCAAGTCCCGAGATGATGAGGCTGTAGCCCGGCTCACCGTCCTGGTCCCAGTCCTCCCACCCCGGCGTGCCGCCGGAGGCCTGCTGCGAAACGGTCGGGAGGGCGCGGCTTGGATCCGTGTAATACGACGCCGTCGCCCCCGTCACCTCGTAGTGCGTTGCGAACGACACCTGGCAGCCGCCGGAGGCCGGCGCGCTCGATCCCTTGAGACCGGTCACGACGATGTCCGTCATCATGGCGGGCCACGCCTTCGGGAAGTCGGCGTTCCCCGACGCAGCGCTGAGCGCGCGAGCATCCTTGCCGCACACCAGGCCCTTGGAGACGGTCACCTCCGTCCCCGACTGCGTGAGCTCATAGTAGTACCACTCGTGAGCAGCCTGGCTGGTGCCGAGGGCGTCCGTCACGGTGCGCAAGGCGACGAGCCAGCGGCCCGTCAGATTGCATGGCCCGGAGGGCTGGGCCGACATGGGCAGCGGGATGGCCGCGGATCGATCGGAGCCGGCGGACGGCCCCGCTTCGGGAGCTCCGGGACTCGTCGCAGAGCCGGGGTCGGGCGAGGACGCGTCCGATGCGGCATCGGTGGCGTCGGGGGCGTAGGAGCCGGGTTCCTCCAGGTCCGGAAAGCATCCCACCAGCCCCGCGGCGCAAGCGACCAGCCAGGCGCACGCGCCATACGTCGTCGCGGGAAGACGGCACGCGCGGACGGGCGCGAGCTTCGCGCAAGGGGGTCTGGGCGCACCGGGGATATCGAGCATGGGGTCCTCCTTTCGCGCGTCTCGAGATTGGAGACTCAGTCGCCGCATGGGCCGCAGAAGGTGAAGCCGGGGGGCCCCGAGTTGTCCGAGCAGCACTGGCCGGGGCAGTCGGCGTTGCACGAGCAGAGCTGCCGGCACCCGCCGTCCACGCAGGTCGACTTGGGCGGACAGCTCTCCGTGAAGATTGAAAGGGTGCAGGCTCCCCCTTCCGCGCCGCCGCCGAAGACGCACAGCCCCGTCGGCGTGGTCGTTTGCGACGGGTCGACGTCGCACTGCTGAAGTGGGTTGCAGCCGGTGTTGTGAACGGGATCGCAGACCGCCACCATGACCGTGGACGAGCAGAGGACGTCGAGGTCGCCTTCATCGAGGTCCCCGGCGTCGAGGTCCCCCCCGTCGAGGTCTCCCGAGGCCGCCTCGCCCGCAGGCGATCCCGAGGGTCCGTCGTCTCCTGCGGAGGGGGGCGGCAGGGACGTCGAGGTCGCGTCCGTCGCGGCGTCGGGGTACGTCATGTAATCGTAAGGATTCGCCGACGGGCCGCCGATGCGGCACGCGGTCAGGCCGCCGAGCAAGACGGCATATCCCCACTTCATGGCATCACCGTGAGGTAAAGGCCGCCAGTCAGGATCATTCCCTGGCTGCCGAAGCCCGGCCACCCCGGATTGTTCGTTTGCAATCCCTGGGTCCCCGCGAGCGGCTCGCCCGCCACCTCCGTGTCGTCGGGCACCTCGTCGGCCACGAGCGCCGGGTAGTGATTGAGACCGTCTGGCTCCGCCGGCGTCGGGAGCTTGTTCTGGTACCGGGGCACGAGCCAGTACGCCTGGGCTTGCACGCCGACCCGCATGGAGGTGTGGAGCAACGAAAACGCGTAGTCGACGCCGGCGCCGGCGCCGAGTCGATCGTTGTCGACGTAGTCCGAACGTCCTGTCTGGAGGGGGACGGGGCTCGGCTTGTACTGGACGTCGGCGAACGCGCGCGTGACGCGATGCACGTAACGAACGCCGGCGGTCGGCGTGATGGTGTCGTACCACCCGTACGCGGCGATGGGCGCGTCGCCGTGCCGATCGAGGTAGTCGGACCACTTGCCGTAGACCCCCGTCGCCGCCAGGGTCACGGTGTCGTCGTGGGTCTTCACGAGGTCGTACGCGGTGCCGGCGGCGAACTGCCACGGCATGTAGTCGTAGAGGAGAGTGAAGCTCGATCCCTGCTGGAGGCCGGTCGCCAGGAGGAACGTGAAGTTGATGCTCATCTCCACCTTCTCCGGCGCATGGACCGTCCCGGTGAAGTGCCATCGAGACGACGGGTCGTACGAGATCCCAGGTTGGGCGACAGCCCGATGTTGACCTTCGCGTCGGTGTCGATGAGGAGATCCTGGAGCGCTCCCGCGTTCGCCACGAAGGTAGGCGCGCCGACGCCCGCGATCAGGTTGAGCGTGGCCCCTACTCCTATCGATAGGTTGTCCAAGAGCTGAAAGCCGGCACCGAACGCGATCGAGACCGATTTCAGGCGATCGCCGTAGAGCTCTGGATGGAGGCTGTTCGAGAAGTACTGCTCGCGCTCGTCTGGATAGAACGCGTCGAGGTCCGTGAAATCCCCGTTGGGGATGAGTCCATAGAGACCGAGAGCGAGCCGGCCGTCGAAGAGCTTGGCGACGAATCCGAGCATCTCGTACGACGTCGTCTGGTGTCCCGTACCAGCTGCTTGCCGAGGCCGCGCCGTCAGTGCGGGTTGGATTCCCGACGCGACGCGGCCGTTCTGGAGGAGGCCCGTGCCGATCGGCACGCTGCCGAGCGCCGAGCCGTTGGCGTGCGTCGCGTTCGCGAGACCGTCGGGCACGGCGTACTGGGTCCCTGGCCGCCCGCCGACCGTGATCCCGATCTGCTCGCTCACCGCCAGGATGCCGAGGGTCAACCCGGACGGAGCCCGCAGGAGGAGGGCCGGGTTGAAGTAGGCGCCGGACGCGCCGTCGCCCACGGTCCCCGCCTGGAGTCCCCCCATCCCGTCGGCGCCGCCCGTCAGATCGATGAGCGGCGACGCCGAGGCGGCGGATGCGACCCCCAGGGCGCCGAGCGCGACGCCGGAGAACAGACCGAGCTTCATGCGCGCGCGACGCGAGCCGAGTTAAAGGCCGGGTCGACGGGGCGGCAGCTTCGGGGCGCCGGGGGACGGCAAGCGGCTCGTGCCATGCCTCTTACTGGAAGGCATGGTGCGAACCCTTGGCGAAATGTGACCCGGTCTCGGCGTCGACGGCCGACAGGCAGCCATATCTCCGGCCGCGCGCAGGTCGGGCAGGTTGCCCAGGAAGGGCCATGAGCCGGGGGGAACGCCGCGGAGAGGCGCAGCGCTGGCGGTCGTTTGCATGTACACGAGGCGCTACCACCCGGGGTGCGACGCCGCAGCGATCCAAAGGGGCCAAGGATTCGCCGAATCGACCGGGGGCGGGTGCCGTGCACGCCGCCCCGCGCCGTGCACAGGATGACCTCGACGCTCGGATGGCGGCTACTGGGCCACGTTCACGAGGGTGTCGACTCGCCCTCGCTGGATGCTGCCCGCCGCCGCTATTTCTTCGCGCCGGTCGCGCCGCTGCCCTTCTCGGGCGCCTTCACGAACTTGAGCGTCATCCGGTCGCTCTCGCCGATGGCGAGGTACTTCGCCCGGTCCTTATCGCCGAGCTGCAGGCTCGGCGGCAGCGCCCACACGCCCTCCGGGTAGTCCTTCGTGTCCTTCGGGTTCGCGTTGATCTCGGACTTGCCGGCGAGCTTGAAGCCGGCGGCCTCGACGTGCTCGATGACCCACTTCTCGGGCAGGTAGCCCTTCTTCGAGCTCTCCAGCGGGATCCGCGTCCGGCTTGGCGCGGTGCTCCTCGATGCCGAGGATGCCGCCGGGCTTGAGCGCCTTGTGGATCTCGCCCAGCCACGCGTCGAGCGTCCCGCCGTTGACCATGCCGTGCACCTCGCGCATCAGCAGCACCACGTCGACCGTGCCGTCGAGCCCGAGCTTGGGCGCCTTGTCGTCGACGACGACCGTCTGCACCTTGCCGTACAGCTCGGGCGACTTGTCGAGGAACGCCTTGAGCGCTGGCCGTAGAAGGTGCTGCGCTGGTCCTCGGGGCCGTTCGGGTCGGCGCTCGTCGCGAGGAGCTTGCCCTTCGCCGCGAGCGTCGGGGCGAGCAGCTCCGTGTACCAGCCCTCGCCCGGGCCGACTTCGAGGACGGTCATCGTCGGCTTGAGGCCGAAGAACGCCAGCGTCTTCAGCGGGTGGCGGTACTTGTCGCGATCGGCGTTGCCCGGCTTGCGGTCCTTGCCCGCGATCGCCGCCTTGATCGCGGCCGTCAGGCTCGGGTAGGCCTTGTCGGCGAGCGCCTTGGCGGCGGCGTGCATCTCGGGCGTCCAGCGCGCGAGCTCCGCCTTGTTGTCTTCCTCCCACTTCGCGCGCTCGTCGCTCAGCTTCTTGTGCTCCTCGGCCTTCTTCTTCTCCTCGGGGGTCGGCTCGGATGAAGGCGCGGGAGCGCTCGCGGCGGGCGGCGTCGCGGCCGATGCGATGGGCGCCGCGGAGGCGACCGGGGGCGGCGCCGCCGCGGGCGGAGGCGGCTCGGCGCCACCACACGCGAGGAGGAACGACGACGAGAGGGCGACCGTGGCGACGAATCGAGCGCGCATGGCCCGCGGTTATACAACGATTCCGCGGGCGAGCTTCGAATCCCCCCGCATGCCTACGAACCGGCGTGTTCGGGACACAAGCCGTCGCGTGCACCGGACGGCCGGGGCTCGCGACCCCAGTGGGTTCTGCGACGCGTGCATATGGACACGCCGACGCCATCGGCGAGCCGGTGCGCTATCTTTGATGAGTAGCCCGTTGAAGCCCGCGAAGACAACGTCCCTCTGGCTCCTCGCCCTCGCCGTGGGCTGCGGGCGCAGCGGCCTCGAGGGACAAGCCAACGTCGGCGAGATGTCCACCGGCGATGCGGCCCTGGAACCAGGCGATGCGGCGCTGGGACCAGGCGCGCAGGCGGCCAGCGACGGCGCGGCGGCGTCGCGCGGCGCAATCGACGGCGGCCTCCACGAAGGGCCGCCGACGGGCGACCCGAGCAAGCCCGTGGCCATCGCCGCAGGGGGCTTTCACACCTGCGCCCTCTTCTCGGGTGGCACGGTCGAGTGCTGGGGCTTGAACGAATCCGGGCAGCTCGGAGATGCGACCATGACGAATTCGCCGGTCCCGGTCGCCGTCGCCGGCCTGAAGGACGCGGTGGCCATCGCGGCTGGCTACGACAGCACGTGCGCACTGCGCGCGGGCGGGACGGTCGAATGCTGGGGAACGAACCAGTTCGGCCAGCTCGGCGACGGAACGACCAGCGACAGGTCCGGCCCCGCGCCGGTGGCCGGCGTGACCGACGCCACGGCGATCGCGGGCGGCTTCAACCAGGCCTGCGCCCTGATCGGAGACGGGACGATCCGCTGCTGGGGCGATGGACGATTGGGCGAGCTCGGCGACGGCGTGCTGGCGGGCTCGCTGACCCCGGTGGCGGTCACGGGCCTGAGCAGCGCGACGGCCCTCGCGCAAGGCTCGACCGCGTACCAGACCTGCGCGCTCCTCGAGGGCGGCAGCGCCGCATGCTGGGGAATGAACGTATTCGGAGATCTCGGCAGCGGCAGCACCGCGGAGGACTCTTCGACCCCCGTGGCGGTCTCGAACCTGTCGGGCGCGACCCAGCTCGCGGCGGGCAACGAGCACGTCTGCGCCCTCCTCGCCGGCGGGACGTCCTCCTGCTGGGGAAATGACGAATGGGGCCAGCTCGGAGACGGCGTGTCGGGAGCGGAGAACGACGCGTCGACCCCCGTCCCGGTCACGGGCCTGGCCGGCGCGACGCAGCTGGCCGCGGGCCTCTTGCACACGTGCGCGCTGCTCGGCAGCGGGGGCGTGGTTTGCTGGGGCCTCGACGTCAGCGGGCAGCTCGGACACGGCACGAGCGGCCACGCCAACGACACGTCGAGCCCCGTCGACGTCCTCGACATCACCCGCGCCACGGCGATCAGCGCGGGCGCCTACTACGCGTGTGCCCTGCTCGACGGAGGAAGCGTGGAGTGCTGGGGCGACAACCAGTACGGACAGCTCGGCGACGGAACCATGAACGACTCCTCGATTCCGGTGCGGGTGTCTTTCTGAGATCGGCCGCGTGCTCCCGCAGAGTCTCCGACCCGAGCTGCTCCTGGCACACGTGTCCCATCGTCGGCCATTTTGGCAGAGATCAGGACGCTGGTGCGGACGCAGCAAGGACGAGCCGCTCGTAGGCCCGTGCTCCACTGTCAACGTCGCGGACAGAAACCATGCGCACGACGAACAAGACCGAGAGCACGAATTCCCCTGGCATCCAGCCCTCGACGAAGAAAGCTGCGGCAAAGCCGGCCGCCACGGCCGAGGTCCCCGGAGGCGAGCTGCCGACCCTCGCCTTTGCCGACCCGCGCGCTTTCTCCACGTGGCTCGCCGCGAACTACGCCACGTCGCGAGGCGTGTGGCTGCGGCTCGCGAAGAAGGCGTCCGGCGCCCCTTCAGTCACCTACGCCGAGGCGATCGGCGTCGCGCTCGCCTGGGGCTGGATTGACGGCCAGAAGCGGCCCGGCGACGAGACCTCGTGGCTACAGAAGTTCTGCTCCGCGGGGCGCTCGGAGCATGTGGTCGAAGATCAACCGCGACAAGGCGACGGCGCTCATCGCCGCGGGCGCGATGCAGCCGCCAGGGCTCGCCGAGGTCGAGCGCGCCCAGCGCGACGGCCGCTGGGACGCGGCCTACGACGCGCCGAGCCGCGCCGCCGTGCCCGAGGATCTGGCCGCCGCGCTCGCCGCAAACCCCCGCGCCGCCGCGTTCTTCGCCACACTCGACGCGGCTAACCGCTACTCCGTGCTCTTTCGCATCCAGACCCCCAAGAAGCCCGAGACGCGCGCCAAGCGCATCGAGCATTTCGTCGCGATGCTCGCCCGTCACGAGAAGATCCACGACCGACCGCGGCGCGTCCCCAAGGCTTGAACGGCCCTGGTGCACCGCGAACGACCCCGTGAGTGCGGTACAAGTCTGCCAGTGCTCGCGGTGCTCGGTCTCCTCATCGGGTTCGCCCAGCCCGCGGCAGCCACACCGCTTTCACCTGCCTCGTCGGCCTCGCCTGCGTCAGCCGTAGCGCCCGGAACGGCCGCGCCGGCGCCGGCCACGCTGGAGCCACCGCGGCTCCTCTCGGACCAGGACGTGCCCTATCCGACCGACGGCGCCGGCGACGCCGACGTGCTGCTGACCATCACTGTGAACGCCGACGGGACGGTGCGCTCCGCCGTTCCCGCCGAAGAGAACGAGCCCTTCTCCAGCGTCGCCGTTCGCGCGGCGCTCGCATGGCGCTACCAGCCGGCCATGCGCGGCGGCAACCCCGTCGCCGCGCGCATCCGCGTCGAGATCGCCTTCCACTCGCCGGAGCCCCCGCTGGAGCCGGCGACCGCGAGCCCCTCCGGGACGTCGGCGGTCCCGCCGGCCCGCTGCGGTCCGGACGCCGCCGGCCGGTGTGCGCCCGCCACGGCGCCCGCCCAAGCGCAGGCGCCCGCTGCGCAAGGCGTCGCGGAGGTCCTCGTGCACGGGGCGCACGAGGAGCCGTCGCGCACCGTCTCGCTCACGCGCGCCGAGGTGCGGCAGATCCCGGGCGTCTTCGGCGATCCGTTCCGCGCCGTCGAGATCATGCCCGGGGTCACCCCGATCATCTCCGGTCTGCCCTTCTTCTACATCCGCGGCGCTCCGCCCGGCGACGTCGGCTACTACGTGGACGGCGTCCGCGTCCCCTATCTCTTCCATGTCGGGCTCGGTCCATCGGTCATCCATCCAGCGCTGATCGATCGCGTCGATCTCTACCCGGGCGGTTATCCGGCGAGGTACGGACGCTTCGCCGGGGGCATCGTGGCCGGGGAGCCGGTCGCCCCCGCCGACGAGCTGCACGGCGAGTACAACGTTCGCCTCTTCGACGCCGGCGCGATCCTCGAGACGCCGTTCGACGGCGGCCGCGGCACGCTGCTGCTCGGTGGCCGCTACTCCTACACGGGCCTGCTCCTGTCGCTCATCTCCCCGAACACGACACTCTCGTACTGGGACTACCAGGCGCGCGCGACCTACGATCTGACGCCTCGCGACCGGGTCAGCGTCTTCGCGTTCGGCGCGGACGACTACCTCGGTGAGAAGACGGCGGGCAGCACCCAGACGCTCTTCTCGACCCAGTTCCATCGCGCCGACCTTCGCTACGAACATCGGCTCGCCGACGACGGGACGCTGCGCACCGCGATCACCTTCGGCGAAGACCTCACCGACGCCGGCGACGGTCGGTCCGTTCGCGATCGCCTCACGGGCGCGCGCACCGAGATCACCTACCGCCTGTCGCGCGACGCGCTCCTGCGCGCGGGCGTGGACACCGAGGCCGACAAATACGACGTCGTGACCGGGCTGGACGACGCTCGGGCCCACCACGGCGGCGCTGGCCGCGAGCTTCTTCCCTTCGCGGACGGACTTCGCGGCGGGCGTGCGCGCCGACACCGTGCTCACGATCCAGCGCGGCCTCGAGGTGACCCCCGGGGTACGCCTCGATTTCTTCGGCTCGCAGGGCACCACCGCCGTCGCCGTCGACCCTCGCCTGGCGGCGCGCCTTGCGATGACCCACCGCTCCCACTTGCTCTGGGCGATGGGCCTCGCCCATCAACCGCCCTCCTTCACCATTCCCGTCCCGGGCTTTCAGCCAGGCGGGTTGAGCGGCGGGCTGCAGACCGCGGCGCAAGAGAGCCTGGGCGTCGAGTGGGAGCTCGGCAGCGCGACCGCCACGGCCACCGTCTTTCACAACGGCTTCTTCAACATGAGCGACGCGCTCGGCGTGATGCAAGCCACGCCCGCGGGGTGCTTGCCCGGCACCTTCCCCAGCGACACGCTGGCCGGCGACCCCGGCGCCCAGCCGTCGAGCCCGCGGCCCTGCACCGATCGCATCACGCCCGGAACGGTCGGGTACGATCGCAGCGGCGGCGGTGGACAGGGCGCGGAAGACATGGGGACGCAGACGACCATCCAGGCCATCGAGGCGCGGACGAACGGAAACGCCTACGGGTTCGAGCTCTTCGTCCGGCGCAAGCTCACCGAGCGCCTGGGGGGCTTCCTCTCGTACACGCTGTCGCGATCGACGCGCACGTACGAAAACCAGCTCTTTCTTTCGGCCTTCGATCGCACCCACGTGCTGAACGCCGCCGTCGCCTACGACCTCGGGCGCAACTGGCGCGCGGGTACGCGCGTCGTCTTCTACACGGGGCTGCCGAAGGTGCCGGAGCCGACCGATCCGGGGACCCGCCTCGCGCCCTTCTTTCGCGTCGACCTGCGGCTGGAGAAGCGGTGGCAGCTCGGCCGGAAGACGTGGATCTCCTTCGTCGCGGAGTGGCTGAACGCGACTCTCAGCAAGGAGGAGGTCGGGACCAGCTGTACGCTCCAGGGCTGCCAGGCGACGCTGGTGGGTCCGATCACCATCCCGAGCCTGGGCGTCGAGGGAGGATTCTGATGAAGAGGGTCGCGTCGATGGTGGTGATCGCATCCCTCGTCGCGTGCGGAGGCAGCAAGGGCGGATCGTCCACGACACCTGACTGCGACGCCGGATGCCGGGACGGCCTGGCGCTCCTCGCGCTGCGCGACGCGATGAAGCTCGTCTACAACCTGACGCTCGCGACTCACCCGGTCGGTCCTCAGAGTGGGATGACGTCCTGCCCGCTCGGCGGAACGGCGAGCGTGTCGGGGACGGCCACGTCGAACGCCGATCAGGGCACGACGATGGTGAACCTCACCTACGTCTTCACCCAGTGCGTCTACTCGGAGATCGACTCGGACCCGACGCAAACATTCGACCTGACACTCGACGGGACGGTGACCGAGGTAGGTACGATTGCGGTCCAGCCGTCGTCGACGACCGCACTGGAGTTCACGAGCTCCTCGTTCGGCTTCGACGGATCGGTGTACGACGGGCCGCCCATCCCCTTCGTGTACAAGGGGTGCGCGTTGAAACTCGGCCAGAACGGCAACAACCTGTCCGGGATGTTCTGCGGCCACGACGCCGGCACGACGCTCTGACCGGTTAGGCGCCGGCGCCGCTGCTGACATCGGATGATCCAGAAGTTCCGGCCTCCACCGCACTGGAGTTACTGGAGTACGCCTCGGCCCAAAGGTCATCGACGCTCGGATTCGTCTCGCCGACGCGAAGAAAGACGAGGGCGAGCTTCGTCACCTGGCGCTTCGGAGCCCACCCGGCGGCAGTGGGCTACGCTACGCGAGCAGCTCCGCGCGCTCCTCCGGGGCGATCGCGATGCCGATGGTCTCCAGGGGGTCGAGGATGTCGCGCGCGACGACTTCCTTTGCGATCGGCGCGAACTCTTCGGGGCGGAGCCACCCGAGGGCCCTGAGATTGTCCCGGGGCCAGCCAGGCGGCGTCTCCGATCGCGTCACGCGGGCCTTCCAGAAAGGCGACAGGCCGCGAAGCGCCGTGTGCAGGACCCGGCCGAGGCGGCGCAGCTCCGCGTCGTCGATGCGCGACAGCGCCCACTCGAAGTACAGCCCACCGAGACGCCGGTGATGTGCCTCGTCGCGAAGGATCGTCTCGTAGACGGCGCGCGGCAGCGCGTGCGAGGTCGACCCGAAGCTCACCGTGGCGGTCCCTCCGCTGAACGCTTCGGCGATGCAGCCCACGCGGAGAACGAGCTCGTTGGCGCGCTGCAGCGGCGTCAGACCGCGGGGTCGCGAGGTAAATCGATCGAAGTCGACTTCGCGGGGCGCGGCGCCCCCGAGACTCCATGGCCATCCGGCTCGCGAGCTCCACGTGCGAACACTCGTCGGCGAGGAAGTCGCTCGTCATTCCGAGCAGGTCGAGCGGCGCCTTCACGTCGACCAGCGCGCGCAGCACTTCGGAAAACGAGGCGACCGCGCGGTAGCTCGTTGATGGCGACCTCCGTCCACGTTCGCACGAGCCAGGTCGACGGCCTCCGGCGCGAACTTCGAAGGGTCGAGCGTTCCCCAGGGCAGCTCCTCGACCGCGGGCCGAGCCCTGCGGAAGTGATGCTCGGCCGCGCCGCCCATCCATTCGAGCTCGAAGGGTACTTTCACGAGGTGAGGGTCTCCTGATGCGAGTCTACGGGTCGATGTGAATGATGACGCCGCAGACGCCGCCGCAGTGCACCGTCCCATCGTCGGTGGCATCCAGGCTCTCGCCGTCGCTCGACGCGTCCATCGCGGGCTCGCCGGCGTCGCCGGCGTCGCCCCCCGGCATGATCATGCCCACGGCCCCGCAAGGACCGCCGTTGCACGGCCCGCCATCGTCGGGCTTGGTGATGGGGCCCGCAGCGTCGACGCACGCGCTGGCGTCCTCGTAACAGGGATACGCGCCGAACCCCATCACGGCGTTGCTCGCGTCGCTCGTGTCGTCGCTGGGCATGTTTGTGATCGAGCCGCCGGCTATCGAGCCGCTGGATGTCGAGGAGCACGCGGCGGCGCCGAGCAGTGCGCTCGTCCCTGCGGTGGCCACGATGCGAAGGAGCAGTCGCGGAGGGCTCGGGGGGACTTTTCGGTAGAGCATTCCGGCGTTCCGGAGCAAAGGGTATACCGCCGCGAGTCGCGACGTGTGGCCCAGGAATCCGGGCGTCGGCCGAGAGGCAAGTTGTGCCAGAGTCCGCGGCGCGCGACCGGCATGCCATGTCGCGGGTCCTTCGACCCGGGCCATCCGGGCGAGCAGCGACAGGCACGGCGCCCGTCATTCCGGGTCGCCGCGTCCCACTTGAGCGCGCGCAGCTCCCCGGCGACGACGCGTCGACGCACCGCGAGGAGGTCCGCGCGCACGAGCGGGTCGGCAGCTCGGCGACGGCACGCGAACGTCGTCATCGACGCCCGTCGCCGTAGGCGGTCTCAAGGGAGCCCAGTCCATCTCCGCGCCCGCGCCGTCTTCGCGGGAGACGACTACGCGTGCGCCCTTGTCGGCGCGAGCTCGCTCGAATGCTGGGGCCAGGCGAATCCCATCTTCGTCCCGAACGCCTCGCCGCCCTTCCCGGACGCCGGCTCGCAGCCGTATCCGGATCCAAACCTGACGGACGTCGTGACCCTGGCCGCCGGGACGACCAACGCCTGCGTGCTCCGCGCCGCAGGGTCCGTCCACTGCTTCGGGGGCAACGCCTACGGCGACATGGGGAACGACTACGACGGGACCGACTCGACGGGCGGGCCCGACATCGACGTCGATTTCCCGAGATCCCCTGAGGACGCGGAGCTCGCCAGACGGCGCGCGAGCTCGGCGCCCGAATCGTCACGCCGATACCCTCGGCGCTCCAGCTCTTCAGCCGCAGTTCGTCAACGAAGTGTCGGGGACGGAGATCGACTTCGATCCGATCGTCCGTCACGCGCCCCGTTGACGCGTGGGGGTATGTTTGTCGTGCGCGGTTAGAGCGAGTCCGAAATAACTCACTGGGAATTGCCGCTGAAGAAATGACTATGTCGTCGGCCGACGAGTCGATATAGGACGATCGTACTAGGACGATCGTCGGAGGGACCGGCGGACGCGAGTTCGCGCGGTGGGGGACCGCTCGTTCGCGGCTCCCGCTCCGTCCGCCTTAGTGACGAAATTCCTGGTTTTTTCGAATTCGGAGGGGTCGTGAAGATCGTCACAGCATCTTGTTTGATCGCCGCCGCGCTGGCCGCGAGCTTGCCCGTCGCGTGCAGCTCGGGGTCGACGGGTCCGGAGCTGTCCTCCACTACCGAGGAGGCTTTCAGCGTCGTCCTCCCCAGCACGCTCCTGCCGCCAGACTGCACGGCGCTGCAGCTGGGGTGGCCCTCGTTCGGGCAGAACGTGTGCAACACGAGGTCGACGCCGTGGCCGGCCTGCTCGGTCCGAAGACCGCCTCCAAGCTGAAGGTGAAGTGGACGTACTCGGCGGCGGGCGACGTCTCGGCCACGCCGGCCGTCGTCGATGGAGACGTTTACGTCCCCGACTGGGGCGGGAACATGAGCCGCATCAACGGCCTCACCGGACGTCCCGTCTGGTCCATCTCCGTGGGGGCTCTCATCGGCGTGCCCACGCCCGACGCGGGCGCGCCCGACGGGGGAGCGCCGGCAGACACTCCGGCGCCCGTCGTCGCGCGCGATACGCCGGTCGTGACGGCCGACAGCGTCATCTTCGGTCTGGTCTTCGGGTCTCTCTTCGGGTCTCAGCCCGTGGCGTACGTCGTCTCGATTGACCGCCTCACCGGCGCGCTCAAGTGGGCGACGCTGGTCGATTCGCACCCTGCCGCGGTGGTCACTTCCTCGCCGCTGCTCGAGAACGGGAAGCTTTACGTGGGCGTGTCTTCGGGCGAGGAGTCGTTCTCGCTGATCCCGGACTACCCCTGCTGCTCCTTCCGGGGCAGCGTGGTCTCTCTCGACGCGAAGACGGGCAAGCTCCTTTGGAAGACGTACACGATTGACGACGCCACGTACTTCGGCGATGGCGGGACTCTCTCGGGGTTCGCCGGCGCTGCGGTGTGGAGCACGCCGACGCTCGATTGCCGACGCCGATCCCTCTACGTCACCACGGGGAACAACTACGCCTCGCCCGAGGGCGTGGTGACGTTGCCGCCGGGCGACCACATCGAGTCGATCATGTCGCTCGACCTCGACACCGGCGCCATCAAGTGGTCACAGCGCATGACCGAGGGCGACTCTTTCGTCATCGCCGACCTGTTCCTCAGCCCGCCGGGCGGCGGTCCCGACTGGGACTTCGGCTCCGGCGCGAACCTGTACCGCACGCAGATTGGCGGCAAGGCGCAAGACATCGTCGGTGCCGGTCAGAAGAGCGGGATCTACTGGGCGGTCGACGCCGACACCGGAAGCGTGCTGTGGAAGACGCCCGTCGGTCCTGGCGGCCACCTCGGCGGCATCCATTGGGGGACGGCGGTCGACTCGAACCACGTCTACGTGGGCGTCAACGACCAGACCGGGGCCCCCTACATGCTCCAGGGCACCGGACCGCAGGCGGGTCAGACGACGAGCGTGGGATCGTGGGCTGCCCTCGATCCGTCGACCGGCGTCGTGGACTGGCAGGTGGCCAACCCGTCGATGACCGCGCCGGCGGCAGGCGGCGCGAGCGTCAATGGTCCGCTCTCGGCCGCGAACGGCGTGGTCTTCGGCGGATTGATGGATGCGCAAGGGACGATGTACGCCTTCGACGGGGCGACAGGCGCCGTGCTCTGGTCGTTCGCCAGCGGAGGGTCCGTCTACGGAGGTCCGGCGATCGGCGCCGACGGGACCGTCTACTGGGGAAGCGGATATCCCAACGCAAGCCGTCTGCTCTTCGGCACGCCGGGCGGCAAGCTCTACGCCTTCGCCGTCAGCCCCTGACGCGCACGCGCGCGACGTCGACGGGCTGCGCACGACGAGGCTCGTTCGTGCCGGCGCGCAAGACCGCGAGGACGTGCCGGGCGCTGGCTTGACGCCCGCCCCTCGGCACGTGCCGCAACGCTGGTGCAGCGCTGGCTTCTTCCGGAGTCTCGAACGCGCTCACTCGCTCTTGCCGGTTCGGCCGCGTCGGCGTCGACCCGGGCGCACGATGCCCCCGTCCACGAGACGCGTTGGGCTCTCGGCGCCGAAGGTCAGTCCGCGGTGGACCTCGTTCCCGGCTGGGGGATCGGCGGCGGAGGCTTCGTCGACGTGTCGGGTGTCCACGACGGAGAGATGTACATCATCGACGCAGACCTCGAGTGCAACGACGGGCGACAGGCCCCGAGATGCGTCGCGCGCTCCCCGAGGTCGCTCCGCCGGCCAAGGATCCGCTTCTCGAGCTCCTTCTTGCGCTTTTTAGGGACCGCGGGTAGGCCCCGTCCGCCCGACCGCCACGACCGGCCGCCAGGACGCGCCAGCAGGCGGCTTGCCTCCTCCGTCCTGCGTAACCTGCCCGGACGAGAACCCGCGCACCCGCGACCCCGCCCAAGCGCGAGCAATCGAATCATTCAGAAAAGCCCAGCATGACCCAAACGCTCCTGCGCGATCAAGGTGCCCCAGAGCACGGCGGGCGGTCACATAAAGCTCAACGTCGGCCCTTCCCACGAGACGTGCGGACCCAATTGAACCAGCAAGGCCCATGGCCCCCGAGAAGCGTTCGGGCGACGGCGTGCGCGTTCCTGATGGCAGCGTGCTCGCCTGCCCGGGGGCCGGCCTCGCCGTGCGTCGGGGCGGCTTGCGTGGACGTCCTCTGCAGCCCGGAGAGCAGCGTCGACGAGCGGCTTCACGCCAGCGACACGCTGCGCCGCGCGACGGAGTACGCCCCGGAGGTCGCGTTCCGGCTCATCGGGTGCACCGCAGCAGCCCTCGCCCCGGACGTCCCGGGCCGCGCTCCCACGTGTCAGCCGCCGCCCGTCGGTCCCGCCAAGAGGGTCTCCGTGGCAGACTTCACGGCCGCGGGCGGGCGCATCGAGGACTACGGGCTCCTCTCGAGCGCGTGCCCCTCGCGGCGCGAGGTGCTGCTCGTCACGGCCGACCTCTGGGCCGGAGCCCCGGGCGGACGGGAGGTACTCACGCAGGCGCTCGAGGACTCGCGTCCCGGCTCGGCCCGACTCGCTCGACGCGGTCTGGCGGTCGCGAGGGCCCCCGATGCGCTCCTCTCCGCCGCGCACGACCTGATGAGCCGCCACCCTTCGATGGTCCTCGTCGCGATGCTCGACATCGCGCTCGCGGGCGACTCGGCGCGCGCGTACGTGCCCGCGATCATCGCGGCCGCCGACGAGAACGACGCGGCCGACGCGAGCGACGGATTGCGCGACGTCGTGCTCCCGTATGTGCTCGGCGCCATTGGCGGCGACAGCGCCGTCGAGCGCCTCGCGGCGGACACGCGAGCGCCGCACGTCGACATCCGGCGCGTGATCCGTGCGCTCGATGGCCTTGGACGGGAGGCCGCCTTCGCGGGGCCCGGGCTGCGGGACCTGGCCATGACCCACTGCCCGGCCGACGTGCGGGCCGAGGCCGCCGCGGCGTTCGAGGCCGTGACCGGCGAACCGCTCGTGCCGGCGACGCTTCCATGCGCGAGCCCATGAACCCGACTTCGCGGGCGCGTACCGGGCCATTGCAGCAAGGAGCACCTCGGCTCAAAGAGCTACGCAACGAGCTCACGGAAAAGGGAGGCAACGCGTCATGACCCGGCACACAATGGCCCGCCGCCCACACGCAGTTCCCCGTCGAATTCGTACGAGCGAACGCCGGTGCGACCCTTGCACTGGCTTCGGGCCCATGAACGTGAGGTGGCTTCCGACAGCGATTTTCACGCTGGTCCTTGGCTGCGGGGGCGACGCTGTCGGCGGGAGCGCCGAAGGCGGGAGCCCGGACGCGTCGTCCCACGGCGCGTCGTCGGGCGACGCGGGTCTTTCGGATGGCGCTCCCCCCGACGGTGCGAGCCTGGCGGACGCAGGGGGCTGTCCCATGGCGAGCGCCGGCGCGGACGGCGGCCTCGCGACGGGCCGGGTGCCCATGAACCACCGCGCCGAGCACGGCCCCGGGTGTCCGCAGCAGCGCGCCCCGATCTCCCCCGAAGCGTCGACGTGCGACGCGCCGGACGCGAGCTCGTGCGGCGATTGCGTGCAGGACTCGGACTGTACGCAGGGGGACAACGGCCGGTGCGAGAACTTCGGAACCCCGTACGGGTCGTGCTCCTACGACGAGTGCTCCCAGGATGCCGACTGCAAGTCCGGCTTGCCGTGCGAGTGCCGCCCCACGAGCGCGAGCGAAGCCCCCAACTCCTGTCTGCAGGAGGGCAACTGCAGCGTGGACTCGGATTGCGGCCCTGGCGGTTACTGCTCACCGAGCGCGCTCGAACGTTGCCAGTGTCTCGGCACCACGCTGTGCGGGGACTCGGGCGATTCGTGCTCGGTGAACGGCGTGGCCGTTCCGTGCTCCTGCGGAGACAGCTGCGGCCACGGCTACTACTGCCATACGCGATGCGACGAGTGCGTCGACGACAGCGATTGCGGCGGCCAGGGGACTTGCAGCTACGACGCGCTGAGCCATCGCTGGGATTGTTCGGAGTGCTGGCCAGTGCCGTGACCGGTCTTGCCTTCCGGATTCCCGCCCCGATCCGTTGCGCGCGGTCGGGCGACCTGGCCGGAAGGGGGGCCTCGATCATGCCGGTGCCGGCCGCCGTGACGGCGGCGAGCGCGGGCACGGGAGCGGGGAAAGACGGGTTTCCCGTCATCCGAGTCACGACGCCCTGGGCGTAGGAGATGAGCGCGGGCGCGCTCCTCGGCAGGGCGAGCGCGATCGTCGGACGGCGGATGGACTTGGTCGTGGTGTTCATGGCGATTCTCCGTTTTCGTGATGGTCGGGTGGTCAGAACGTCTCTTGCTGCTGGAAGTGTCGACCGTCGTTTTTGCAAAGCGTCGATGCGAGTTTGAAGTGTCTCGATGTGTTTCGTGAAAGCCGCAGTTCCTGTTGGGAGCGCGCCTTGTCGTTTCGACCGCGTGTCGATCCCTCTTCGCACAGCGTCTCTCCCGGTTCGACGCGCGTCTCGTCCTGTTCGCACAGCGGCTCGTCCTGTTCGCACAGCGGCTCGTCCTGTTCGCACAGCGACTCGTCCTGTTCGCACAGCGACTCGTCTTCCTGGCAGAGCCTCTTGTTCAATGAGCGAAGCGTCACTCCCTGTTGGAAGGTCGTCTCTGCTCATCGGCACAGCGTCATTCCTCGATGGCAGCGCGTCGCTGCTTGTTTGCACAGCGGCTCTCCTTGTTGGCGAAGCGTCTCTGCTCGTTGGACAAGCCTCGCTGCTTGTTCGACGAGCCTCGCTGCTCATTGGCAGCGCGTCTCTCCCGATAGAACCAGCGTCACGGCCGATTGACCGTGCGTCGCTCGCTCCTTGCGAAGCGCTTCCCTCAACTACTTAAGCGGCAAGGGCCCGATTTCCTCTGACGGGGGAAGACGATTTTCTCTCGCCGGGGGTGGTGCGGACACCTTCACGTCACGGTCGGGCGACAGGAGAGCGAAGAGGAGCAGCAGAGCGAGGGCGAGCATCCCGAGGGCCGCCGAGATAGGCCCGATGACACCGCGGACGGCTTCGAGTATTCGGACGGTGAAGGGGCGTGAAGGGCGTGTCGGATCCCGACCAAAACGAGCAAGGGGCCCCCGAGCGCGGGGTTGACCCCTCGCAACGACGGCAAGCCTGGCTTGTGTACATCGTCGCGGGCATTGCCAGCGCGGCCTACTTGAACTCCAGGACCGAGCTCGTTCCGCGATGGGGCGAGTGGTATGCGGCCGACCTCAATCCGCCGGTCCTGCTGCAGCTGCGGGCCTGGTTCTCGGGAAAGTTCCCCGTGACCGAGCATCCGGTGGGGGCCTGGTACGACTTCGATTGGGGGCGCGGCGGGATGCACACGAACTTCGGGCTCGGGCTGCCGGTCCTCGGCGTTCCGTTTCACCTCGTCGCGCGGCTGCTCGGGGCCCCCGGCTTTCCAGACCACTTGCGCTTCTTGGTCCTCTACGCCGTCGCGATGGCCGTTCTCACGCGCGCGCTCCACCGCGTATCGCGCAGGGAGCTCGGCGCTCTCGTCGCGAGCGCGGGCGTCTCCGCCTTCGTCCTCGCCTTTCCGACCTTCGTCGGCCTCATCGCGGCGCGATTTCTCGTGTACGAGCAGACGATCGCCGTCGGCGCGCTGTGGACCATTCTCCTTCTCGCCGGAGTCCTCGGGCTGCTGGAGCGATCGACGACGCCGAGGCTGGTGCTCGTCTGCGGGGCGGCGGCGATGACGGCTTTTTTCCGGCCGCCACTGATCGCCTACGGGTTGACGACCGTCGTCCTCGCGACCCTCATCGCCTGGCGGCGTGGGGTCGCGCCTCGCGGTCTTCTGGCCGGCCTGGCGGCGGGCGCCTTCGTGGTGGGGCTCTACCTCGTCACCAACTTCGAGCGATTCGGGTCCCCGTTCGAGCTGGGCTACGCGAACATCGTCTCTCAGACGTCGGTCAACCGCCTGAACCGTTGGGGCCTCGAGTACCAACAAACCTCGCTGCCGAGGGCAGCGGAAGAAATGTTCGCGACGCTCTTTTTGCTCGAGCCTGTCGCGGCGCCGATCATGACGGTCGCGCCAACGTCCCTGCCGCCCGCCGTGGCTCCGTACGCGGTGGGCGAGCGCTGGCGCGAGTACTACTCCCCCGGATACGATCTGTGGGTCTTCGCAGCCTGGGTCGTGACGATGGCCGTCGTCGTCGTGCGCATCGTCAGGGGACGGTTGTGGCGCCGCGACCGCGACCTCCGCGATCACGTGGCCACGGTCGTCGGCGTCTGGGCGTTACCGCCTTCGCTGGCTCTCTTTCTCTTCTACGCGAAGGCAGCCAACCTCGTCACACGCTATCTCGTCGACTTCTTCCCGGCATACGCGGCTGCGATGGTCTGCGTCGGGATGGCCGCGGTGGACATCGCACGCAAGCGCGCGCCCGGACGCGTTGCCGGGGTCCGGGTCGCGATCGCGGGCACTGCCCTCGCTTATCTCTCCGGCGGCGACGGGTGGCCGCACCAGCTCTCGAGGCCCGTGACGGTGGGCGCCCTCGAAGGACGACTCGCCGAGATCGATGCGCAGTCGGCCCAGCAGCCGATCCCTGCCGGCCACGTCGAGAGCACGGATCCGCGAGGGCGCGATCCGGTCTTCGGCCACCTCGGGGCGTGGAGGCACGACGGTTTGTTCGAGTCGGGGATGCTCTTCGCCTTCCCGCATAGCGCGTGCATCGCCTTCACGCTTCGGCAGGCCGGCGACGGCGCGTGGGGCCCAGGCGAGGACGCATCGTTGGCCGGTTTTCGCGTGCGCGCCGACTTCGACGAGCTCCAGCGCTGCGGCGCTCCACGAGACGACGGCGACGTGCGGCGGGTGACGTTCTGCGAGCCGCGCCCGCCGCGCTTCTTGCTGGACGGGATGCGTCTCTATGCAGTCGCGTCGCTCGACGAGAACCTGCGCCCCACCTATCGTCTGAAGATCACGCGCATCGACGCATCGCCTGGCTGCCCGTGACCGCCGGAGCCACCTGCGCATCGGGCAAAGAGACAGAAGCTCCGACTGCTGGACTCGACCAGCCCGAACCGCACAACTCCCGCGGGATTCACGTCGACTCGGGTACGGAAGGGGCTACCCGAGTTGATGGAAGTCCGCGATCTGCGGTCGGCGTTGCGCCAAGTGAAACCGCGCCCGTTCGCTCGCCTGCCTCGGTCGAAGACGCACTCGCCGGGGCGCTTCCGCTGGCGTCTGCGGCCGGACGTTGGGACGTCGTCGCGCAGCTCGCGCGGGAGTTGGAGGCGCGACGGCTCGGCAAAGCCGGCGGCGCGGTCGTGCGAATAGATCCTCAGCGAAGGCGTCCCTAAGTCCGAGCGACTGCGCGAGCACCACGTCGCGAGCGCTCGACGATGCCGCATGCGCAAGGATAGGCTCGCAGCGTGCCCAAGCGCCATGCCCGATCGCTTAACCCCGATCGCCCCGAGTTTGAGCCCGATCCGCGGCCTGGAGCGTGAGGGATGGCGTTCGCGGGCGAGGGCGACGAGCACGGAGCCGACGGTGCGGACCACGTGCTCCCACGCCGCGCGAGCCGGCGCGGCGAGCGCATCGACGAGCTCGCGGGCGTAGGCGCGCACCACGTGCAGGCAGGCGAGCGGCCGCAGCTCATCGAGCGGGATGTCGTTGGCCAGTGCCGCTTGGATTCGGACCGAGCGCCCAGGGCGTGCGCGAGCATCGCTCCGTAGGTGAGCGCCGCGATCGCGTTCGGGTCGGCGGTGAACGAGCGGCCCAGGTCCGAGGTCTGCTTCAATTCTCGAAAAAGAAGCTCGATGAGCCAGCGCAGGCGGTAGGTCCCAATGACCTGGTGGGCCGTCAACAGGCTGCGCGGAACGGTCGTGAGATACCAACGAATCGAGCTCGCCTTGTGCGCGTAGCCGACGAGCCGCAGATGGATAAGGTCCTTGCCCTTGCCCCAGGACACGTCCAGGTCGAACACGGTGCCGCGCTTCTTGGAGACGCCCTGCAGGTAGTAACCGAGCGACCAGCCGGGCAGCGGAGCGCGCCCGTTGACCGAGGCGTGGCTGAGCACGCGGACCTTCGCCGTGGTCTTGAGGCGCATGAGCACGTGGGCGCCTGCGGCTCGCGCCGACGCGAACATCGCTCGCTCGAAGAATCCCAGGTCGAACAGGTACAGTACGCCGGGGGCGAACGCGGGGACGAGCTTCTTCCAGAGCGGCGTTTCCGACGCGGTCTCCGCGTCGACGAGACCGTGCTCCAGAAGGCCCGTCTTGAGGCTGTAGCCCATCATCCACTGGGTGCCGGCCTTGCCCCGGGTGCACGCCGGCAGCGCGTCGCGACCGCGCGGCGGCACGCGCTGGCCGGTCCCGTCGTAGATCCGGACGTCGGCGAAGCGACCGAGAGGGCCGGTCAACGCCAAGCCGGCCGAGCGCACGACCGAAGCCACCAAGAGCTTGAGGGCCTCGCGGAAGAACGCGGCGGCCGACGCCTGCTTGAATCGCTTCTGGAACGGGCACGGTCGAATGAACCCGAACCGGCGCACGAAGATCGCTCGCAACGACGCGAACGTCAGCGTCTGGCCCACGAGGAAGCCTTCGACCACCGTGAGCATCAGACGCAACGCGGTGCCGCGCCGCTGCCGGGGGTTGTATCCGGTGCGCGCGCGCAGCTCGTCGACCACGGCCGGCGTGAACGTTCGCCGCATCTGCTCCTCGACCGCCTGCGCCTCCGTGCTCGGCTCTGGACGGCGCGCCATCGCGCGGGTAGCTCTCGTTTTCATCGGGTCCTTTTGCTTGGTGGTGTCGCAACCAAACCAACGACGAGGGGACCCGACTTATTTCCATTATCCCGCTACGTTACGCGTAAAAGATCCGGGCATGAGGGCTGAACGACGGGGTCCACCTCAGTACTCGTCGTGCGCACGCAGCATAATGCGCGTCAGCACGCGCACTCCGTCCCAGAGCAACGCGGAGTCGAGCGGAGGATGGATGTTCGACTCCACCACCGTGGTGTCAGTGCGCATCCAACGCCCATCCTCGACCTTGCGTGCGCGCGCATGCAAGACGATGGCCTTGTTCACGGTCTCCCATGTCTCGGCCCTCAGCGAGCCGATGTTGGACTGCAGCGCCGACTTCATCGGTGTCGTGGCCGACGGCGACAGGCGACAGAATCCGCGAAGTTGGTTCGAGTCGCCAAGATGGAACGAAAGCTCCGAGTAGCTGAAGCTGAACATCTGCTTGATCAGCGCCGCGCGAAGAACCTGCTCGGCGCTCATGCCTTCGCGTCCCTTCTTCGCGTCGGCCTTTCGCCGTCGGAGCAGGTCCTGGCGAACCCGCTTCAAGACCGCGAGATTGGCGTCGAGAGCTTCGCTCATCACGACGAGCTCCTCGGCCCGCGGATGGTTGCTCTTGGCTGTCAGCGGAAGTTGCGCGTGGTAGAGATCTCGCATCGGGGGTTCGGGCTCGTTTTTCTGGGAGGTTTGGCGATTTCCCCGAGAAACTCCCGAGCCCCCGCCCTTATTTCCATGAACGCGCCGCCGCGATTCCCCTGTGCTTTCATGCCGATGGGCCTTCCCGGACGAGAACTAAACTAAACCTGGAGGAGACCGCGAATTTCTTGCTGCCGCGGACCGCGAGATGGCGGGCCTCGACGACAAACCGCTCCGAGCGCCAGTCGCGTGCGACGGCCCGCCAACGGTGAGCGTCAAGAGGCTCTCCCGGCGGATCTGTGGGTGGATAGCGGCGGGGGCCCTATTCGCAGAGCGTTCGTCGCGTAGCTGGTATCGCGTGACGCCCGACCTGCACGGCGAGGAAGTTGTCGCATGCTGCAGGGGCTCGTGCGGGCGGGGCATTGGGGTGCCCCGCTCTTCCGCCCTGCGCCTTGGCGCCGTGCAGGTCGGTCGTCACGCGAGACGAGGGCCCGGTGGGCGATGGCTGGCAAAGCAGGGTGCATCGTGCATGCTGGACGGTTCCTACGCCAACCCAACGAGCACGATGCACCTCCAGTCTATTCTCCGTCGCGTCCAACCGCTGCCCGGATTCATCTACGGCCGGGTCGAGCTGCGAAAGACGCAGCCGCTCGGGGTCGACGTCCACATTCTGCGGCCACGCGCCGGCTCGCGCGCCCTGTGCGGCAACTGCGGTCGGAAACGGCCCGGCTACGATACGCTCGACGAGCGTCAGTTCGCGTTCGTTCCGCTCTGGGGCATGGCCGTCTTCCTCCTCTACGCGATGCGCCGGGTTCGAGTGCCCTCGCTGCGGCGTGACTGTCGAGATGGTTCCATGGGCGTCGGGCAAGTCGCCCACCACACACGCCTACGCCTGGTTCCTGGCGAGCTGGGCGAAGGTGCTGTCGTGGACCGAGACGGCGCGACGGTTCCGGACGAGCTGGGACGTCGTCTTGGGCGCCGTCACGCACGCCGTTCGCTGGGGCCTGGAGCATCGCAACCTCGACGAGATCCGCAGCATCGGCGTCGACGAGCTGGCGTGGAGGAAGGGACACAAGTACCTCACGCTCGTCTACCAGATCGACCACGGCTGCCGCCGACTGCTGCACATCGCCAAGGACCGGACTGCCAAGAGCTTCGAGGCCTTCTTCGACATGCTCGGCGACGAGCGCTCCAAGAATCGCGTTCGTCGCCAGCGACATGTGGAAGGCGTTCCGCAAGGTCATGCGCGAGCGCTGCGGGGTCGTGCTCCACGTCCTCGACCGGTTTCACGTCATGCAGCTCATGAGCAAGGCGATCGACGAGACCCGTCGACAGGAGGCTCCGGCGCTTCGCGCCACGGCCACGCCACGATGCTAACCAAGACCCGATGGCTGCTGCTCAAGCGTCCAAAGAACTTCGCCGCGACGAGCGCCTCGCCTGCGCGAGCTGGTGGGCATCAACTTGCGCGCGGTCCGCGCCTACCTCCTCAAAGAGCAGTTCCAGCACTTCTGGTCCTACCGCTCCTTCGACGCGGGCCGGAGGTTCCTCGCGCCTGGACCCGCATGGCGATGCGCTCG
This sequence comes from uncultured Actinomycetota bacterium, assembly GCA_963725915.1. GTDB lineage: Bacteria > Actinomycetota > Thermoleophilia > Solirubrobacterales > Solirubrobacteraceae > Palsa-744. Next base: position 465,656 of record CAVSAL010000002.1, read on the forward strand.
CGCATCGAGCCGATGAAGAAGTTCGCGAGGACGCTTCGCGACCATGGACGTGAGCTTCTCAACTGGTTCCTCGCCCGCGGCGAGTTCGCTGCCGGTGCCACCGAGGGGTTCAACAACAAAGCGAGAATTACGACGCGAAAGGCCTACGGCTTTCGAACCTACGAGCACGCCGAGATCGCCCTGTATCACGCGCTCGGCGACCTACCCGAACCTGACTGGCTCACCCACAGATTCGTCTGACGAGGCCGTCAAGATAGATGCCGCCTGAAGTTCACGGGTGTGATGCCGATTCGGTGTGGTGCCGTGGCCGCGAGATCGACGATGTCGACGCGGCCGCCGGCACCATGCTCGGCACCGGAGTCGCTCCGATGCGGAGCGCCTCCGTCGCCCGAGCGCTGGTCTGCCGGTCGCGTAGGTTGAGGGACACGGTGGCGGGCGCGTTCCAGTGCCGCGGGTGCCGGCTCCATCGAGCCGGGTGCCGTCGTCGCGCAGCGGCGTAGACGTCGCGGCGCGCGAGCAGGACGCGGACGTCGTGCCCTCGATGCCGCTGGTCGGGCGCGACGAAGCCGATGGCGCTGTGCCGGTGCTCACGGTTGTACCAGTCGACGAAGCGTTCAACCCACGCCCACGCGGCGTCTACGGATTCGAAGGGTTTGCGTGGGTACGACGGGACGTACTTCAGGGTGCGAAAGAGCGCCTCCGAATAAGGGTTATCGTTGCTGACGCTCGGTCGGCTGAACGACGACACGACGCCGAGCGATTGCATCGTCGCGAGCATCGTCGAGCCCTTCATCGGACTGCCGTTGTCGGAGTGCAACGTGAGAACCTGGGGCTGCACCTCGTGCTCCGCGCACGCTTCGTTGAGCAAGCGAGCCGCGTGCTCGGCGCTCTCTTCGGCGAGCACGACGGCCTTCATGATGCGTCGGCTCCAGACGTCGACGAAAAGGTACAGGTAGAAAAACGTGCCGCGCACCGACGCGGGCAGGTACGGGTGAGTAGGCCGGGGCATTTCAGCCCCAGCCCCTCGCAGAACCGGACGTGAACCTCTCGACTCATCCGGCTCCTATCATCGAGCCCGTGGAACCATCCCCATTTCCCAGTGCACGAACGACCTTGGAGCGCTTTCTGCCAGGAGTCCAAGCGCGCGGGACGCACGGATCACTCTGCGCGCCAGTCGCTTGTATTTCCGCTGCATCCATCGGACCAAGTAGTCGTTGACATGTCGCCACAACGGTCTCATTGCTGATGCGTAGAATCGGCCGTAGTAGTTCGCCCAACCTCGAAGGATTGGGTTGAACATGTTCGACAAGTCTCGCAGCTCCTTGTGGTTCATGAGCTGTACGTGCCACTTCCGCACGGTTTGCCGCATGACTGAAAGAGCTTCGCGACTCACTCCAGGAGAAAAGTTCACGTAGACGCGGCCGTACTTGTCGACCGCCTTTCGCGGCCGAAACGTGTAGCCGAGGAACGTGAACTGAATACTTGGATAATCACATGTGCGATTGACGTCTCGACAGTATACTATCTTCGTCTTCTCCGGATGCAGCTCAAGTCCACACTCCCGAAGCCTATTCCCAAGCTTCCTCAACACCAGACGGGCCTGCACTTCGCTCCGACAATGGATGACCCCGTCGTCCGCGTAACGACAGAATCGAACGCTCCGCATCTCACGGCGCATCCATACATCCAGCGCGTAGTGCAGGAATAGATTCGCCAGAAGCGGGCTCACGACTCCCCCCTGCGGGGTTCCCCGATCGCGCGCAACGAGCGTTCCATCTCGTGTCTGCATGGGTGCTTTCAGCCACCTCTCGATGTACAAGAGTACCCATGCCGTCCCGCAGTGTTTTCGTACCGCTCGGAGAAGCAGCTCGTGGTCGATATTGTCAAACAGACCTTTGATGTCAAACTCGACAACCCAGTCATATTCCCAGCTTCGGCGCCTCACCAAACCTACCGCATCCAGGGCGGAGCGCCCCGGCCGGTAGCCGAATGAATCGCGATCGAAGACCGGCTCGAGCATCGGCTCGAGGACCATCTTTACCACTGTTTGTGCGACTCGGTCGGCGACTGTCGGAACACCCAACAGCCTTGTTCCCCCGCTCTTCTTCGGGATCGGCACGGCTTTGACCGGCGGCGGGAAATAGCTGCCGGAGGCCATGCGATTCCAAAGCTTGTACAGGTTGCCGCCAACCTTCTGCTCGAACTCCTCGATCGATTCTTGGTCTACACCCGCACTTCCTCCGTTTGCTTTGACCCGCTGGAATGCCTTCCAGACGAGCATCTTGGGGATCTCGAAGGGCTTTGTCATTGGCCCACGCTCCTCCTGCTCACGCAGTTGACGTGAACGTCTGACTCGATAACGCGACCCCTTCGCTCCACCATCATTACGATGGCTTCGGCGCTACTACGAGTCGCTCCGTCCCTTGGTCGCGCATCGGTATTGTCGGCCTCGCGTTCTGCGCTTGTGCCTTTCCCTTTGCATCGCAACCGAAGGTTCCCGCAGTTCAAGATGAGAGCCCGGATCAGGCTGGCGCTGCCTCTATGCCGGACGCCGCGTGGCCAATAGACAGGCACCCGCCACGCTGATCCCGGGTTAAACATAAACGCCCGGTTTTGGCGTCGTCTGAACATTTTCGGCAATTGAACGGCAGTTCACTTGTGTTCGCCTTCCTGATCCTCACCTGATGCCTTTAGGCACCTTTTCCGCAACGCTCACGACCGGGGCTTTTGACCCAAGCCGCTTGCGGTGGTTTGCAACCTGCTCCTGCAAGCCGATTGCGAGGGGTCATTCCCAGGGTCATTCCCTCATCTCTCACCTTGCTTTCTGCGGCACACTGATGTCCCAGGTCCAAACCTGATTGGGCGCCGTCGCCGTGAGCGAGGGCTTCGAGTGCACGAGCGCCCTTCGCTGGTTTCGCCGCTCCTGCGTCTCGCCGCGCTCGGCGAGCAATCGGTACATGGATCGGATGGAGGCCAGGTAGACGCCACGACTGAGCAGCGTGGCGTAGACCTCGTGCGGAGGTTGGTCGACAAACTCCGGGCTATGCAGCACGTCCATCACCGCGGCGCGTTCCTCGTCGCTGATGCGTCGTGGGCTCGGGGCACGCGAACGCGATCGCGGCGGCGACGCTGGGCGCGTGCTTCGATAGATCGTTGCGCGACTGACTCCGAGCGCGTCGCAGGCGCGGACGATGGGAACCGCGGGGTCGTCGAGTTCTTCGATGAGGTCCATCAGTCCTCTTCGTTGTTCTTGGGCAGGGCGATCCCCAGAAGCTCGTGCGCTTTTTTTTTTGGAGTGCGACGAGTGCCTTGACGATGTGCAGCTCGCGCTCGAGCTGGGCGTTGCGTTTGCGTAGCTCGGCGTTGCGCTTGTCCTTGGCGTCGAGCTTCGGTTTGCGCCCTGGCTTGCGTGCCTCGAGAGCTCCGAGCTCCCGCGCTCCGAGCTGCGTCCGCCAGCTCGAGAGCAGCGAGCTGTAGATGCCCTCCTCGCGCAACATCGCCTCCAGCGCCCCCCGCTCGCCGCTCGCTAGGCAGGCGTCCGCTCGCTTCACGATGCGCAGCTTCTCGGCGGCCGTGAACGTGCGCCGAGGTCGGCTCGGCACCGTTTCCACGGCGCTGCCGCCTGCGCTACGGGCGCGCTCACGCCGCTCGCTCTCAGGCGTCTTCTCGTCGTCTCTCTCGGGCATCGGCTTCGGCACGGTCGTCAGTCCAGTCTCCGCCCATCGGCACATAGGTTTCTAGGGGCGACTGTCTCACGCGACATTGGCACGGGGG
>CAVSAL010000003.1:0-49093 GCA_963725915.1 uncultured Actinomycetota bacterium
CCGGCGCCCTGCCGAGCATCTTGCTGCCCACGATCTATGCGACGCTAGAGCTGCTCGAAGACATCGGCTCGTGCGCAGGTTGAGCACGGGCACCGGCGCACTGCTGTTCGAGTCGCGCAGCCACGCCCACGCAATCTGCCTGCCCCGCTGCGGCCCGATGCTCCACATGCCGAGCCTCAGATCGACACCGACGCCTTCGCGGGCGCGCGCGCCGCCGGCTTTGCGCCCGAGGATGCGCAGCTAATCGTCTGGGGGGTCTGCCAGCTTGCCGGCCGCCGGCTGAGGCGAGACGCTACTGCGCTGGCGCTGTTCCATCGCTTCCGACATCACCGCGACCTCCGGGAGCTCCAGCTCCATGCCGCAGCGCATGCAGAGCGCGTCGTAGATTTTGACGACCTTCCCGCAGCGCGGGCACCGGCGCCGCAGCTCCTCGCGCTCGAACCTGTAGGCGATCGCCGCCATCAGGCCGAAGATCGGCACCGCGCCCGAGATCAGGAACCAGAGCAGGAACGAGCTGCCCTTCAGCTTGCCGACGATCGCCGCCGGCGAAGCCGAACGCCACGGCGATCACCACATAGCCGAGCGAGGCCATCGAGCTAGAGCAGTATGCGGAGCGCCCAGATCACGGCGACCACGGCCACCACGACCACGAGCACGCCCGCAAGCCAGACGACGACGCCGATGATCGAATGCAGCAGGAACCACGCGGCCACGCCCAGCACGAGCACCGCCAGGACCGTTCTGCCGATCGAGCGCGAGGTGTGCGAAGAGTCGAAGGATGAGGTTCGTTCATGACCCCAGCCTAGACGGTCGCGCGGCGCTCTTCGGCGCAGTGGGCCCGCGGCCGCGCGAATGGGAGCGCGGCGGCCGGGCGGGCGAGGCGACCCGCCCGGCCACCGCTCGCCTGTCCCTGCGGGAGACACGGGACAGAACGGTGGGTGTCGCTACCTGCCGGAGCGAAAGAATCGGCCAAGCTCCCCAGTCAGACGCGCCATTGCGATCTCCGCCCCGTCGGACGCCGAGCGCCGCCCGATGCTCGCGAGCTGGTAGCGCCGGATCCGCGGTCTCTCGCCTGACTCGCCCACCGGATCCTCTGGCAGCAGGACGAACCGCCGAGAAGCCGAAGCCGCCTGGTGTGAGTGCGATCTCGTCATGAGCGCATGTTGCCCGCAGGCGGCGGAGATCGCATTGGACGGGAGTCCAAGATATGAGACGATCTGAGTCTCTTCAATGCCGGGCTGCAACGTGCGCTGGCGGAGCGCCGCGCGCCGCGGCGACCGCTCAGACGCCGCAGCTGCTCGGCGATCAGGCGGTTGACCTCGCCGCCGTCGGCACGGCCCTTGGTCTCGCGCATCACGTAGCCGACGATCGGCCCGACGGCCTTCGCGTTGCCGGCCTTCACGCGCTCGGCCGCGTCCGCGTTGGCCGCGATCGCTGCTGCCACCACGCCCGCCAGCTCGTCTCGCCGCGCCGATCGCGCCAAGGCCCTCCGCCTCCACGATCGCGACCGGGTCGCCGCCATCGGCAAGCAGCCGGTCGAGCACCTGCCTGCCCGCGCCGACGCTGATCTGCTTTGCGGCCACAAGCCCCGCCAGGGCGGCGAGCGCATGCGGGCCACCTTGCTCTGCGCCGGCTCCTGCCCCTCCTCCAAGCGACCCAGGAGATCGGTCAGCAGCCAGTTGGCGAGCACCTGCGGCGGCGGCGCAGGATCGGTGGGCTCCACGAGCGCCTGCTCGAAGTAGTCGCCGAGCCCGTCCCTGAAGGCGAGCAACTCCGCGCTCTCGACGCTCAGACCGTGCTGCTGAGCAAGGCGGCTCGCCCGCGCCGCCGGCAGCTCGGGCATCGCCTCGCGGGCGCGCTGCAGCATCTCTTCCGAGATCGCGATCGGCAGCAGGTCAGGCTCGGGGAAGTAGCGATAGTCGTGCGCCTGCTCCTTGGAGCGAAGCGAGGTGATGGGTGGGTGGGCACCCGGTCTTGGGTCGAAGTGCAGCGTCTCCTGCATCACGCGCTCGCCCGAGTCGAGGATCTTCTGCTGGCGCGCGAGCTCAGCCTTGATCCCACGCTCGATGAAGCGGAAGGAGTTCATGTTCTTCAGCTCGGTCTTGACGCCGAGCTCCTCGCTGCCCGCCGGCCGCAGCGAGATGTTCGCGTCGCAGCGCAGCGAGCCCTCCTCCATGTTCACGTCGCTAACGCCCAGGCGCCGCAGGGTGATGCGCAGCAGTCGCAGCCACTCGCCGGCCTGCTCGGCTGAGCGGATGTCCGGCTCGGTCACGATCTCTGCAAGCGGGGTGCCGCCGCGATTGAAGTCCACGATGCTCGCATCGGAGCCGTGGATGCGGCCGCTGCGCCCTGGTGGGTGAGCTTGGCCGCGTCCTCCTCCAGGTGAACCCGGTGGATGCGAACCTCGCCGAGATGACCGCCGCGGCACAGCGGCTCGTCGTACTGGGAGATCTGGTAGCCCTTGGGCAGGTCCGGATAGAAGTAGTTCTTGCGGTGGAAGATCGAGCGCGGCGCAAGCTCGCAGCCGAGCGCCAACCCGATCATCAGCCCGTAGTGGACGGCCATTTCGTTGGCTACCGGCAGCGCTCCGGGCAGCCCGAGGCAGACCGGGCAGGTGCGAGTGTTCGGCGGCTCCCCGAAGGAGAGCTCGCAGCCGCAGAACATCTTCGTCCTGGTGGAGAGCTGGACGTGGATCTCCAGCCCGATCACCGGCTCCCACACAGACTCGCTCATGCGAAGGCCGCCGTGGAGTCGAAGCCGATCGCCGCCTCCAGCGCGTGGGCCGCCTGCATGATCCGGTTCTCGCTGAACGCGGGGCCGACGACCTGAAAGCCCACCGGCAGACCGGCCCCGCCGGGTCCGAGCCCCTGGCCGGAGAGGCCGCAGGGAATCGAGATCGCGGGAATGCCCGCCAGCGACATCGGCACCGTGAAGTAGTCGTTCATGTACATCGCCCACGGGTCGTCGGTCAGCGCGCCGAGCTCGAAGGCGACGCTCGCGCGAGGTCGGGGTGACGATGAAGTCGACCCGCTCGAAGGCGGCCTTGAAGTCCTGCGCGATCTTCGTGCGCACACGTTGGGCGCGGCCGTAGTAGGCGTCGTAGTAGCCGGCCGAGAGCGCGTAGGTGCCGAGCATGATCCGCCGCTTGACCTCCGGCCCGAAGCCGTCATGGCGCGTGCGCGTGTACATGCCGAGCAGGCCGCGGTCGCCCTCGCCCGCCTCGCCGCCGCCCGGATCGACCCTCAGCCCGTATCTCACGCCGTCGAAGCGAGCGAGGTTCGATGAGCACTCGCGGGCGCCAGCACGTAGTAGGCGGCAAGCGCGTGCGGCGCGTGCGGCAGCTCGATCGTCTCGATGCTCGCTCCCAGCTCCTGCGCGAGCTTCAGCGTGCGCTCGAACGCCTCCGCGACGCCGTCTTCGATGCCGGCCCCTGCCGCCCCGCTGCCGGTGCCGAGCTCGGCTGCGATCCCGAGGCGCACGCCGTCCAGGCGCACCCCGTCGGGCACTGCGATCGGCTGCGGAAAGGACAGCGAGGTCGCGTCGCAGCTCGTCCTGGCCGACCATGTGGGCGAACATCAGCGCCGCGTCGGCGACGTTGCGCGTCAGCGGGCCCGCCTGGTCCAGCGAGGAGGCAAACGCGATCATCCCGTAGCGGGAGACCGCGCCGTAGGTCGGCTTCAGGCCGACGATGCCGCAGAGCGCCGCCGGCTGGCGGATCGAGCCGCCCGTGTCTGTGCCGAGCGCCCAGGGGCAAGCCCGGCGGCGACTGCGGCCGCGCTGCCGCCGGAGGAGCCGCCGGGCACGCGGCGCGGTCCCACGGATTCATCATCGGCCCGAACGCGGAGTTCTCGGTCGAGGAGCCCATCGCGAACTCGTCCTGGTTGGTCTTGCCGAGCAACACCGCGCCCGGCCTGCTGCAGCTTGGCGACGGCAGTCGCGGTGTATGGCGGCCGGTAGCCCGCCAGGATCTTCGAGCCCGACTGGCTGGGCACGCCCTCGGTGCAGAAGAGGTCCTTGACCGCCAGCGGCACGCCGCCGAGCGGGCTCGCGGGCGCCGATCGACCCTGCGGCTCCTCCGGCAGCCAGGCGAAGCAGTTCAGCGCGTCTGCGCCGCCGTGCTCGCGCGCACGCTCGTGATAGGCCGCGAGCAGCTCGCGCGAGTCCAGCTCGCCGCCGAGCACCGCCGCCGCAGCCTCCGCCGCGGAGAGCGCAATGATCTGCTGGTTGTTCATTGCGCCGCCATCCTGTCGGCGCCTCTGACACCGAAGGATCCGGTCCTCCTTGAACGTCTTCGGTATCATGCCTGCGGGCTCGGGACGAGAAAGCCGTCCTCGCTCACAGCCGGCGCTGCGGCCAGCGCCACGTCGCGCGGCAGGCACGGGCGCGGCTCGTCGGGGCGCAGCGCGCCGCTGACCTCGACGACGTGGGTGCTCGGCGGCACGCCCTCCAGGTCGAGCTCGCCGATCTTTGCGACATGGTCGAGCACCTTGGAGAGCTCGACCTGCATCGCCTCGATCTCGCTCTCGCTGAGCGCAAGCCGCGCCAGGCGCGCAACGTGGAGAACCTCGTCCCGGTCGATCACGCGCGGGATTCTAGGCGGCGAGCGTCGGTCAGGCTCGGCGATGCTCGACGTCCGCCGGGGCGTAGAGCTCGGTGCGCTCGTCGCGCATCGACTGCCAGCTGCCGAGGAGGATCAGGATCGCGCCGGCGAGCGCCAGCCAGGCGCCGGCTTCCAGGTTGCCGGCGCCGTCGGGGCGCTCGAGCACCCTCACGATCGCGGCGATCGTCGCGATCAGCCCGAACAGCGTGCTCCACACCGCCGAGGCGACGGGCAGCGCCGTCGAGCGCTCGAAGATCGTGGCGAGCAGAAGCAGGAGCGCCAGCACACAGGCGATGATCAGCAGCACGATCGTCGGCCCGAAGCTCGACCACGCATCGAGCTGCCCGGCCGCGTTGGCGCCCTCAGCCGGATTCGCGCCGCCGTACCAGGGCTGGGTCAGCGCGACGATCACGCAGATCGCGCCCGCAAACGCAAGCAGCTCGCCCAACCGCACTCGCGCAAGGCGTTTCATGTCGCCTCCTCTACGATCTGCATCTGCGCCGCCTGCAGCGCATTGCGCAACAGCATCGCGATCGTCATCGGGCCGACGCCGCCGGGAACCGGGGTGATCGCAGCCGCGCGCGGCGCGACCGCCTCGAAGTCCACGTCGCCGACCAGTCCGCTGCGGTTGCCGGCCTGCTCCGGGGTCAGGCGATTCATGCCCACGTCGATCACGATCGCGCCCTGCTTGACGAACTCGGCGGTCACGATCCGCGCCCATCCGACCGCTGCGATCAGCACATCGGCGCGCGCACAGACGCCGGGCAGGTCCCGCGTGCGCGAATGGCAGGTGGTCACGGTCGCGTTGGCGGCCAGCAGCAGCGCCGACATCGGCTTGCCGAACAGGTTGGAGCGCCCGATCACCACCGCTTCGGCGCCCTCCAGCTGCGCGCCGGCCTCCTGCAGCAGCTCCATCACGCCCAGCGGGGTGCAGGGCCGCAGGCCCTCGCGGCCAAGGCAGAGCAGCCCGGCGTTCACGGGCGTGAGCCCGTCGACGTCCTTGACCGGCGTCGATCAGCCCGGTCAGCGACGGGCCGTCCAGATGCGCGGGCACCGGCAACTGCAGCAGGATGCCGCTCACATCGGGGTCCGCGTTCAGCCGCGCGAGCGTCTGCGCGACCTGCTCGTGGCTCGCGTTCGCCGGCAGCCGTTCGTCGAAGGGCCGCATCCCCACCTCGGCGCAGGCCTTCTGCTTGCCGCCGACGTATACCGCCGAGGCGGGATCCTCGCCGACCAGGACCGTCGCAAGGCCGGGCGTCGCTGCCGGTGCGCGCCGTGAAGGCCGCCACGTCCTGCGCGACCTGCGCGCGCACGCGCGCCGCGACCGCCTTGCCGTCGATGATGCTCGCGCTCACGTGCGGGATCGTACGTCTAACGCCGGCTGACCGGCGCGTACTCTGCGATCAACTTGCGCTCGCTGCCATCACCGGCAAAGCGCACGACGATCACGCCGTCCGGCTCCACCGCCGTCACGACCCCATCGCCGAAGGCGGCATGGACGACGTCCTCGCCGAGACGGAACGTGGCCGGCGCGTCTCCGTTGCCGCTGCGGCGGTCGGTCGCCCGCACGCCACCGCCGAGCGGCGGAAAGCCGCCGAGCGCCGGGCGGATGCTCGCCGACGGCGCGCCGGAGTAGCCAAATCCGCGCTCCTGCTCTTCGTCGAAGTCGATCAGCTGCTCCGGGATCTCCTCCAGGAAGGAGCTCGGCAGGCTCGCCATCGGCTCGCCGAACAGGCGTCGCCTGCGCGCGTGGGTGAGGTAGAGCTCGCGCATCGCCCTGGTCACGCCGACGTAGAAGAGCCGCCGCTCCTCCTCGATCCCGCCTTCGTCGATCGCCCGCGAGTGCGGGAAGACGCCCTCCTCGCAGCCGGCAATGAACACGACCGGGTACTCGAGCCCCTTGGCGTTGTGCAGCGTCATCAGCGTGATCAGGCCGTCCTCGTCGCGGCGGCTGTCGGCGTCGGCGAGCAGCGCGATCTGCTGCAGGAACTCGTCGAGCGCGTCGACCTCGCCCTCGGGCTCGAACTCGCGCTCGTCGAACTCGGCGGCGACGTCGACCAGCTGCTCGAGGTTCTCCAGGCGCCCCTGCGCCTCGATCGTGCGCTCGGCCTCCAGCGCCTCCAGGTAGCCGGACTTCTGCAGCGTCTGCTCGAGCAGCTCGGCGACGCTCGCGCCGCCGCCTGCCAGTCTCGCGCAGCTCGCTCATCGTGGCCATGAAGCGGCCGATTGCCTTGATCGCGGCGGCGCCGAGACCCGGAACTTCCTGCGGCACCGAGGCGACTTTCCAGATCGGCAGGTCGGTCGCGGCGCCGTGCGCGAGCACCTTGGCGACCGATGCCTGCCCGATCCCGCGCCGCGGCGAGTTGACGATCCGCTGGAAGCTGACGGCGTCCTGGGGGTTGGCGATCAGGGAGAGATAGGCGATCGCGTCCTTGATCTCAGCACGCTCATAGAACTTGGTGCCGCCGATCACCTGGTAGGCGATCTCGTTTCGCATCAGCGCGTCCTCGACCACACGCGAGAGCGCGTTGGTCCGATACAGCACCGCGATCTCCGACCGCGTAGCCATGTCCTCGTCCAGCAGCCGCTGAATCTCGCCCACGATCATCCGCGCCTCGGCGTGCTCGTCGGGCAGGCTGCGCACATGCAGCGTGGAGCCATCGCCGAGCTCGCTCCAGAGCTGCTTCCTGATCCCTTCGCGGTTGTGTGAGATCACCGCGTTGGCGGCGGAGAGGATGTTCTGGGTGGAGCGGTAGTTCTGCTCGAGCTTGACCACGCGGGCATCCGGGAAGTCCCGCTCAAAATCCAATATATTGGATACGTCCGCGCCACGGAACCCGTAAATTGACTGCGCATCGTCGCCGACCACTGCCAGATTTCGGTGCCCCGGGATCGCGACCGCCTCTCCCCTGGCCGGCTGCTCGCCGCCCCCGATCAATAGTTGCAGCAGCCGGTACTGGGCGTGGTTGGTGTCCTGATACTCGTCGACGAGCACATGCCTGAAGGCGGCGGCGTAGTCACCCCGAGCGTCAGGGTACTGCTCGAACAGGGAGACCGTCCTGTAGAGCAGGTCGTCGAAGTCCATCGCGTTCGCGGCTTCCAGCTCGCGCTCGTAGAGGCGGTAGACCTCGGCGATCATCTCTTCGAAGGGGCCGTCGGCCTGGTTGCGATACACGGCGGCCGAGAGCAGCCTGTTCTTGCCGGAGGAGATCCGCGACTGCAACGCAGCGGGCGTGAAGCGCTTGGGGTCCACGCCGAGCTCGTCCATGCAGCGCTTGACCATGCGCCGCGAGTCGGCCTGGTCGTAGATCGTGAAGGAGCGGGTGTAGCCGAGCAGGTCGGCCTTCGCGCGCAGGATCCGGGCACAGGCGGCGTGAAAGGTCATCAGCCACATGCCGCGGGTGCTGTGTCCCACGAGCTGCTCGACCCTGCCCCGCATCTCGGCCGCGGCCTTGTTGGTGAAGGTGATGGCCAGCACCTCGGAGGGGCGCACCTGGCCGCTGAAGAGCAGGAAGGCGATCCTGCGCGTGAGCACCGTGGTCTTGCCGCTGCCGGCGCCGGCGAGAATCAGCAGCGGACCCTCGCCGTGGGTCACCGCCTCGCGTTGGGGCTCGTTCAGGCCCTCCAGCAGCGCCTGGAGGCGGTCGGAGTCTGTGTCTTGCGGCATCCAGCCTCAGCATAGTTGGGAGCCCACCCGCCCGGAGGGCCTACCTTTCCTGGCATGGCCCTGCTCGAGGAGGTCCGCGCGAACTGCGCCGCGATTGCGGCGGGCGCCAGGCACGTGCGGATCGACCTCGACGCGCTGGAGGAGATCGCGCCCGCGGCGGGGGTGGGCGGGCTTCTCGATCTCGACGCGCGATGCCATTACCTGGAGGGCGAGCCCGCGGATGTCGCCGACTACATGCTCGCGCTGGACGCGATCAACTTCGGGTCCGGCTGGTTTCCGGTTCTACACAAGCGCAGCCTCGACGGCAGTCCGCTCTCCGGGTACTTCACAGTCGCCTACTCGCTGGCCGAGCACGTTCGCGCGCACGGACCACCGAGCGCAGCCTGGTTGCGCCAGGTCGGCGCCCGCCAGATCGCCGAGATCCTGCATCAGGATCCCGCGGCCGAGCTGATGAGCCTGTACGCACAGGCGCTGCGAGATCTCGGCCGGTTTCTTGGCGCAAGCCGGGCGCTGGACGTGATCGCGAGCGTGGACGGCTCCGCGGAGCGCCTGGCGCAAACCCTCGCCGGAGCCATGCCTATGTTCGCCGACCGCGGCTTCTACAAGCGCGCCCAGATCGTCGCGAGCGACCTGGCGCTCGCCGGCGTCGCCCGGTTCGAGGACCTCGACCGCCTCACGATCTTCGCCGACAACCTCGTCCCTCACGTGCTGCGCTGCGACGGCGTGCTGATCTACGACGACGCGCTGGCCGCCAGGATCGACGCTGGCGAGGTGCTGCCACTCGGCGGCCCCGAGCGCGAGATCAGGGGCTGCGCGGTGCACGCCTGCGAGCTGATCTCCAAGCGCACCGGCGTGCCGCCGCGCGTCCTGGACAACTGGCTCTGGAGCCGTGGCCAGGCGCCGGAGTACAAGGCCAAGCCGCGGCACCGCTGCCGGTGCGTGTTCTACTGAGGCGCTGCCCACGATCACCGTTACGCGACCCCGACAGACGCAGCGGTCGATCAGCGCTTCAAACGGAGCAGGCTTTGCAGCTTGCGCACGAAGTTGCGCACGTCTTTGCCGATCGACGGCATCAGGATTGATTCAAAGATGTAGGGGCTGTTGGTCGGCGCCTCGCTCGGAGGCACACCGACATCCGATCGCGCGTGCTGCGAATTGTCTGCATGCGACACAAGCATCAGTGTAGCTGTCCCGCCAGCTCGACGAGAATCGCAATCAGGGTCAGCACGAGCGCAGCCGTCAGTCGTGGCTCCTTGCGGTCAAGAGCGCGTCGATTGGCAAGCACACGATCGGCCAGATCGTGAAGCAGGTCGCGCACAAGCTCTTGGTCAGAGCGAACGCCCCGGCGTGCGATGACCTCCGTGACCGCCGGCCCAACGTCGTCGCCCCCCTGCATCAGCAGCGCCGTCGAGAGGACCGCAAACGCGATGCAGAGCAATGCCAGCGCGATGATCCAAAGCTGCGTCGTGGACCTCAGATCGATCACGGACGCCGCAATCGCAGCATCTACTCCCATCACACCCACCGCGCCGGCATCCAGGGCAGCGGCCCGAGATATCTGGCTCTGAAGCTGGCACTCGGCCAACGATTGCAGCGATGAGGCCAAGGTTGGGTCGACTGGCGTCGCAAGCATCTTCTTGTGATTCCGTCGTACACCGTTGCGACGGGACAATCGGATGCGTATCCGGCCTGCGGACCGGCCGAGCTACCCCCCCGCCGGGCTGCGCCCCCGCGTGGGCCGCAGCGGGGTCACCTGCGCAATTCTCTGCGGCTCCTCCCCGGTCAGCTCGCTCACCCGCCGCTCCAGCTCGACGATGCGACCGGCAAGCGACTGGATCGCCTCGGCGATCGGATCGGGCAGGTGGATCCAATCGGCGTCGGGGCCCTCCGGCCGGCGCCCTTCCACCTTGACCGGATGTCCGGGATTGCCGACGACGGTCGAGTTGGCCGGCACGTCGTTGATGACGACCGTGTTGGCGCCGATCTTGGCCCCGTGGCCGACGGTGATCGGGCCAAGCAGCTTCGCGCCGGAGCCGATCGTGACGTTGTCCTGGACGGTGGGGTGGCGCTTGCCGGTCTGAAAGCCGGTACCGCCGAGGGTCACGCCCTGGTAGAGGGTGACGTCGTCTCCGATCACCGCCGTCTCGCCGATCACCACGCCGGCGCCGTGGTCGATGAACAGTCCGCGACCGATCCTCGCGGCGGGGTGGATCTCCACGCCGGTCGCAGCCCTGCCGACCAGAGCAATCGTGCGCGGCAGCAGCGGCACGCCGGCTTCGTGCAGGGCGCTGGCCAGCCGGTGGCAGAGCAGCGCATGGATGCCCGGCCAGGTCGCGAGGATCTCGACCGGGCTTACGTCGCGCGTCGCCGGATCGCGCTCACGCGCCGCGGCGACATCGCGCCGCACCTCTCCCGCGACCCGTGCAAGGGTGCCTAGGCCGAGCATGCCCAAAGGGTAGCGGCACGCCTTCGCGCGCCAAAGTCCTCAGAGCGTCAGGCGCGCTCTCAATCCTGGGGCGCGAAGAACGCCTGCGAGACGTAGCGCTCGCCCGAGTCGGGCATCATCACGACGATCCGCTGGCCTTCGGATGCGGGCCGCTGCGCCACCTGCAGCGCGGCCCAGAGCGCGGCTCCGCAGGAGATCCCGGCAAGCAGGCCCTCGCAGCGGGCGCAGCGCCAGGCGGTGACGATCGCATCCTGGTCGGCGACGGCGATCACCTCGTCGAGCAGGTCGGTGTTCAGCACCGGCGGCACGAAGCCCGCGCCGATGCCCTGAATCCGGTGCGCGCCGGGCGCGCCGCCGGAGAGCACGGGCGAGCCGGCCGGCTCCACCGCGATCACCCGCAGCCGCGGGTTCACGGCGCGCAGGTGCTCCCCCACGCCGGTGATCGTGCCGCCTGTGCCCACTCCGGCGACCAGCACATCGACGCGCCCGTCCAGCGCGCGCTCGATCTCGGGGCCGGTGGTACGACGATGCGTCTCCGGATTGGCGGGGTTTGAGAACTGGTCCGGCAGGAAGACATCCGGGTCCTGCGCCATCTCCCTGGCCGCCTGCACTGCCTCCTGCATGCCGCCGAGCGACTCCGTTATCTGCACCTCGGCGCCGTAGAGGCGCAGCAGCGCCTCTCGCTCGCGGCTCATGCCCTGCGGCAGAGTCAGCACAAGCCGGTATCCCTTGGCGGCGCAGACGAAGGCCAGCGCGATGCCGGTGTTGCCGCTGGTTGCCTCGACGATCGTGCTGCGCCCCGGCTCGATCGTGCCCTCCGCCTCGGCGGCCTCGATCATCGCGATCCCGATCCGGTCCTTGACCGAGCCGCCGGGATTGAACGCCTCCAGCTTGGCGTAGAGCTCGACGCCGGGCGTCAGCGCAGGCATCTCCTCCAGGATGCGCGTGAGCCTGAGGATTGGCGTATCGCCGACAAGTTCCGCAATGTTGATCGGGATTGCACCCATCAGCCTCTGGACAATAGAGGCCGCCTGTCGATGCCGCTCTCAGGCTCGCCCGGGCGCACACGAAGGCCGGCCCCTCGCGGCGCCGGCCTTCTCATGCCAAACCTTCAGATGATCAGTGCGCCAGCGCGCGCCGCTTGATGTCTTCGAACTCCGGCTGAGTGATCGCGCCGCTGTCGAGCAGCCGCTTGGCTTTCTCGATCTCGCTGGCCGCGCCGCCGTCGCCCTGGCCACCGGTGACCGACTTGACGTAGCTGTCGAACTGCGACTGCGCTGCCTGCTGGCGTTCGAGCGTGCGCTCGGTCATACCGGCGTGCTCGGCGATGATGTAGACGAACACGCCGAGGAACGGCAGCACGACGATGAAGATCAGCCACAGCACCTTCACCCAGCCTGATGTGTCATGTCTGCGGAAGATGTCCGCGAAGACGGTGAACAGCAGCCAGATCCAGACGACGAACGCAAAGAACACGAGGATCGTCCAGAAGACTTCGAGGAACGGATAGACGACTGCAAGCATTGTGGGCATCTCCCGGCTTCGGACGGCCGCTCATCGGCCGTCTAGTCACCCACTTGTTCTACCTCCGCATACGAAGCGGCGCATTCGGGTTAACCCGCAACCGCGCCCCGAGGTGAGCCGCAGAGCGGCTCGGGCTCGCAGGCTCAGATGTAGTACATCGACGCGCCCGCGTCGCGCGTCTCGCGCTCGATCACGTCGGCGATGCTGACGCTGCCAAGCGCCTGTCGCGCCGCCTTGGCCGCGTCGGCGAAGACTCCCTCGGCATCGCGCCCGAGCGGCCCGTCGAGCAGCTCGACGACCTCCAGCACAGTGACCGTGCTCGGATCCCTGGCGAAGCGGTAGCCGCCCTTGACCCCCCGCTGCGAGGCCAGGATGCCGGCGCGGCGCAGCACCGCGAAGAGCTGCTCCAGGAACTGCACGGGCACCTCGCGCTTGCGCGCGATCTCGCCGATCGGCACGGGCGTGTTCTCGGCGTATCTGCCGAGCTCGGCCAGCGCGCGCACGGCGTAGGGAGACTTGCTGGTGATCGAGATCATCGCCCGCTCACGCGGTCGATCCTAGGCGATCTGCCTCTCAGAGCCAGCCGCGCTCTGTTGCTATCAGCACTGCCTGCGCGCGGTCCACCGCGCCCAGCTTGCCGTAGATGTTGTGAAGGTGCGTGCGCACGGTGCTGGTGGAGAGCGTGAGCTCGTGCGCGATCTGCTTGTAGACCTTGCCTTCGGCCAGGCGCTGGAGCACCCCGAGCTCGCGTCCGGAGAGCGGGCAGGGATCGACATGGCGCTGACGCTGCGGCGCCGACCCCGGCAGCTCGTACATCACGCTGCGCAGCTCGGCCGGGCCGAGCCCGAGCTCGCGCGCGCCGCGCAGCATCTCCGCCGGGGAGACGGCGTCGCCCTGGGCGTAGTGGGCGAGCATGTCCGCCAGCCGCACGAGCGCGACCTCTTCTCCGGCGTCGTCGTTGTGGTGGCGCTCGATAACGGTCGCGATCGAGCCGGGCAGGCCCCAGCGGCGGGCCAGCACGCCGCCCACGAGCGCGTGGTCGATGCCGAGTTCCCTGCGCTCGGTGCGCAGCCGATCCTCAGGCGTCTGGGCGCCCTGGTGGATCTGCTCGGGATATCCCGGATAGGCGTGGATCAGCACGAGCTTGCCGATGTCGTGCAGCAGGCTGACGACGCCCAAACGATCGCGCTGCTCGAAGCCGAGCTCGCTCGCAAGCTGGTCGGCGGCGTGCTGGGTGGCCAGCGCATGCAGCCTGAAGCGCTCCGGCGCGGAGTCCCAGACGGTGGAGCGCTCGAAGAAATCGAAGGTCCGCACCCGCCTTGCAAGCTCGTCCACGACCTCGGGCGCAAGCCGCTCAACCGCGCCGAGCACGGTGTCGACCCGGCTGCGCCCGTTGCGACCCTGATTTGCCAGGCGCAGGACGGCGACCATAAGCGCTACATCGGACTCCACGGTGGCCACGACCTCGGCGGTGGAGACGTTGTCCTTGGAGACCACTGCGAGCAGCCGGTTGCGCGACTCGACCAGCGCGGGGAACATCTCCAGCGCCTCAAACGCGCTCGTGAGGCGACGGCCATGGCCCTCGTTGTGGTGGCGAACGCCGCCTGCAGGCTGCGAGTCGCCGTAGGGCGGCGGCTGCGCGGAGGCGGCAGGCAGTGGCTTGGTGGCTGTGGATTGCACGATGTCGATACCTGTACTGGCGTTGCAGACGCGTTATTTGCGACCTGCGGAGGTATCGGCAGCCTCCTGCCAACTGTTGAGCCGGCTTCTTACGGACTCTCGATCCGCAACGCCTGCTCGATGCGCCTCAGGGTCTCCTCCCGCCCGAGCAGCGCGACGCTCTCGAAGATGCCGGGCGAGGTCGTCCTGCCCGCGATCGCTACCCGCAGCGGCTGATAGACGCTTCCAGGCTTTATCTGCAGGCGCTCCACGAGTCCCTCCAGCGCCTGCTGCACGCCGGACTCGTCGAAGCAGTCGCCAGGCAGGCTCGAAAGTGCCTCGGCGGCCTGCGCCGCGACGCCGACGCCGTCCTGCGAGAGCCAGCGCTCGCGCGCCTTCTCCTCGATCTCCCGCTCGGCGAAGAAAAAGCCCGCCAGCGGCCAGAATTCCGCCACCGTCTGGATCTTCTCCTGGCTGATCTTCACCGCCCGCTGCAGCCGAGCGGGATCGGCGCACACAAGCGCAGCGGCGTCGGGATCCTCGCGCTCGAGGTAGTCCCCGATCTCGCAGGCGAGCTCTGCCACAGAGCTCTCGCGGATGTATACGCCGTTCATCCAGCGCAGCTTGGTCTCATCGAAGCGCGCCGGGTTGCGACTCACCCGCTCCAGCCTGAACTGGTCGATCAACTCCTGCGTGGAGAGGATCGTCTGGTCGTTCTCGCTGCCCCATCCCAGCAGCGCGATGTAGTTGCGCACCGCCTGCGGCAGATAGCCGGCGTCACGCAGCTCCTGCACCGAGGCGGCGCCGTGGCGCTTGGAGAGCTTCTTGCCGTCGGGGCCGTGCAGCAACGGCAGATGCGCATAGAGCGGCTGGGGAGCGCCAAGCGCCTCCAGCACCAGCAGCTGCTTGGGGGTGTTGGAGAGGTGGTCCTCGCCCCGCACCACGTGGGTGATGCCCGCATCGAGATCGTCGATCGCGACGGCGAAGTTGTAGAGCACCGAGCCATCTGCGCGAGCGATCACGGGATCGTCGAGATGGATGTGCTCAAAGCTCGTATCGCCCCTGATCGCGTCATGGACGACCGTGGCGCCCTCGTCGGGCACGCGCAGCCGCACCGCCCCCTCCGGAGTCTCCTGTCCGCGAAACCCGCGGTCGGCGCCGTGCTTTTCCTTGTAGGCCTTGACGTCCTGCGCTGTCGCAGTGGAGCGGTAGGCGTGCCCCTGCTCGAGCAGTCGCGCGAGCTCCTGCGCATGACGCTCCGCCCGTTCGCTCTGCAGGATCGGCCCCTCGTCCCAGTCGATCTGCAGCCAGTGCAGCGCGTCGATGATCTGCGCGACGTTCTCGGGTGTCGAGCGCTCGCGGTCGGTGTCCTCGATCCGCAGCACCAGCTGGCCGCCGCTGCTCCTGGCCAGCAGCCAGTTGAACAGGGCCGTGCGCGCGCCACCGATGTGCAGCGCGCCCGTGGGCGATGGAGCGAACCTCAGACGCATAGGATCGTGCGCATGCTAATCGGCGCTCACGTATCTCCGGCGGGCGGCCTGCCAAAGGCCGTGGAGCGCGGCGCCGAACGGGGCTGCCGCGCGATCCAGATCTTCAACCAGTCGCCGCGCATGTGGCGACCAAGCACCTACAGCGACGAGGACGTAACCGCCTTCCGGGAGGCGAGGCAGGCAAGCGAGATCGATGCTGTGATGATCCATGCCGTCTACCTGCTCAACTGCGCAAGCGATGAGCCCGATATCGCCGAGAAGTCGCTGGCCTCGCTGACGCACTCGCTGCGCACCGGGCAGCGGATCGGCTCCTGCGGGGTGGTGCTGCATCCGGGCTCGGCCAAGACCGGCGATGTCGGACAGGCGATCGCAAGGGCCGGCGCCACGATCGCCAAGGCGCTTGCCGAGAGCGAGGGCTGCGATCTGCACCTGGAGAACACCGCCGGCGCGGGCGGCACCCTGGGACGCTCATTCGAGGAGCTTGCGCAGCTGATCGATGCGGCGGGCGGCGATAAGCGCCTTGGCGTATGCCTCGACTCCTGCCACCTGCTGGCCTCCGGCTATGACATCCGCACGCCAGAGGGCATGGACGAGGTGCTGGCGCAGGCGCTCGCGGCGCTCGGCAATGGCCGGATCCGCTCGCTGCACCTCAACGACTCCCAAACGCCGCTCGGCTCAAATCGCGACAAACACGCCAACCTCGGCGCGGGCGAGCTCGGGCAGGACGGCTGCGCCGCCTTCCTCTCCGCAACTGGCCTGCAGGATCTGCCGTGCGTGCTGGAGACCCCCGGCCGCGACCGCGGTGGACCCGATCGCGCCGAAGTCGAAAAGGCCGTCGCGTTGCGTGAGCAGGGCCTGACCCAGCGCGGGCGCTAAGCGGCAGCGAGAACAGCCGGCGCCAGCGCCTGCTCGGCCTCGGCGCGCAGCGCAGCGGTGTGCCGCACGCGATAGGACTCGCCGAGCCGAAGCGTGCGTGCGCCGCCGCGCGTGCGCAGCTCGATCACGACTTCGGAGGGTCCCGGGAAATCCGTGAGCAGATGCTTGAGGTCTTCGATCGCGCCGGCGGTGAGCCGGGCGAGGTCCACATGCAGGTGCAGCGGATCCTCTGGCAGCGCCCGCTCGGGGACGCTTTCCGCCTGCTCCTGCGCCCTTGCGATCTCCTGCTCGTCGGGCGCGAAGTCTTCCACCGACTGCACCACCAGCGCCGTCTTGTCGGCGTCCTTGTGGTCGACTCTGCCCCGCACCAGCACGACTTTGTCGACCGCGAGCGCCGCCTCGTGCTCGGCCAGCGCCTTGCCGAAGATCAGCATCTCCACCGAACCTTCGAGGTCGTCGAGGGTGGCAAACATCATCGGGTCGCCGTTCCTGGTCTTGATGCGCTTGGCCTCGGTGATGATGCCGCCGACGCTGACCCAGTCCTTGTCGCGCCGCTCCTGCAGATCGGCGAGCTTGCAGTCCGCGCGCGCGCGCAGCGCGGCGCGCAGCGGCTTCAGCGGATGCGCGGAGATGAACAGGCCGATCGCCTCCTTCTCGACCGCGAGCAACTCGCCGTGATCGAACTCCTCGGCCGGGATCGGCGGGTGCGTCGGGCGCATCAGGCCGCCGCCAAACGCGGAACCCGCCGCCGGCGCCGCGGGATCGCTTTCGCCGAGATCGAAGATCGAGCCCTGTCCGATCTGGGCGTCCTGCTGGGCCTTCTGCCCGGCGGCCTGAGCCTGCTCGAGCACCGCGAGCATGCCCTTGCGGCTCGCGCCTGTCGAGCCGAACGCCCCGCACTTGACCAGCGCCTCGATCGCCTTCTTGTTGACCGCGCGGCTGTCCACGCGCGCGCAGAAATCCCAGATCGACGCAAGCGGGTGGGCGGGGTGGATGGGGGTGGGTTGGGCGGGATCCGAATCTCCGCGCGCGCGCTTGATCGCCTCGACCGCCTGGTAGCCGACGCCCTTGACCGCATCGAGACCGAAGCGGATGTTGCCGTCCACGACGGTGAACTCGTGGTCTGAGAGGTTGACGTCGGGAGCGAGGATCTCGATCCCCATCTCCTCGCAGCGGGCCACGAAGAAGGGCACCTTGTCCTTGGTGGACATCACCGAGGAGATCAGCGCCGCCATGTACTCGGCCGGGAAGTTGGCCTTCAGCCAGGCCGTGCGGTAGGAGATCAGCGCGTAGCAGGCGGCGTGGGACTTGTTGAAGGAGTAGTCGGCAGATTTTTCGTTGGTCTGCCAGAGGAACTCGATCACCTGCTCGCTGGTCCCGGAGGCACGACAGCCGGCGACGAACTCGGGCTTCAGCGCGGCCATCGCCTGGCGGTTCTTCTTGCCGATCGCCTTGCGCAGATCGTCCGCCCTGGCCCCCGAGAAGCCGGCGAGCTCCTTGGAGATCTGCATCGCCTGCTCCTGGTAGAGGATCACGCCCTTGGTGGAGCGCAGGATCGGCCGCAGCCGCTCGTCGGGGTAGCCGATCGAGTCGGGGTTGTGCTTGCCGTTGGCGTAGACGGGGATCTGGTCCATCGCTCCCGGCCTGTAGAGGGCCTGCAGCGCGATCAGGTCGTCGAACTCGTTGGGCCGGACCTTGCGCAGCGCCGTGATGTAGCCCTCGGACTCGAAGGTGAACACGCCGATCGATTCGCCCCTGGCCAGCATCTCGTAGGTCTTGGCGTCGTCGAGCGGCAGCGTGCCCATGTCGGGGCGCTGGCCGGTGGAGCGCTCGATGATGTCCAGCGCGTCCTCGATCACGTCGAGGTTGCGCAGCCCCAGGAAGTCCATCTTCAGCAGGCCGATCTCCTCGATCGGCTTCATCGAGAACTGCGTCACCGTGCGGTAGACGCGCTCGCCGTCCTCGCTCATGCCCGCGTCGGCGAGCTGCAGCGGCACGATGTCGGTCAGCGGCCGGTCGGCGATCACAACCGCGGCGGCATGGATCGAGGAGTTGCGGACGATCCCCTCCAGGCCCTTGGCGACGTCGATCACCGCTTTGGCGTCCTGCTCCTCGTCGTAGGCCTTGCGCAGCGGTTCCCCGGCCTTCAGGCAGTCATCGAAGGACGGCGCACGGCCCATGATCGGGTCCGGGATCAGCTTCGCCAGGCGATCCCCGGTCGCGTACTCGTAGCCGAGCACGCGGGCGGCGTCGCGCGTGGCCGCGCGCGGGAACATCTTGCCGAATGTCACGATCTGGGCGACCGACTCGCGACCGTACTTCTCGGTCACGTAGCGCATCACGCGATCGCGGCCACGCACGGAGAAGTCGATGTCGATATCCGGCATCGACACGCGCTCGGGGTTCAGGAAGCGCTCGAAGAGCAGGTCGTAGCGCAGCGGATCCAGGTCTGTGATCCGCAGGCAGTAGGCGACGATCGAGCCGGCCGCCGATCCGCGGCCCGGGCCGACCGCGACGCCGTTCTCCTTGGCGAACTTGACGAAGTCCCAGACGATCAGGAAGTAGGCGTTGAAGCCCATCCCGTCGATCACCGAGAGCTCCATCTCCATCCGCTCGATCGCCGCCGCCGGCGGCGGGTCGCCGTAGCGGGCGGCAAGGCCCGCCATCACCTGGGCGCGCAGGTACTCGCGCTCGTCGCTGCCATCCGGCGTCGGGAAGCGCGGGATCAGCTGTCCGCCGAGCTCGATTTTCACATTGCAGCGCTCGGCGATCTCCAGCGTGCTCGCCACCGCATCCGGCCACTCCGCGAACGCCTTGGCCATTTCAGCGTTGTCGCGCAGGTAGAACTCGTTGGTCTCGAAGGTCATCTTCGGCTGCGCGAGCGTGCTCTTGGTCTGCACGCACAGCAGCGCGGTGTGGTGGTCGTAGTCCTCGCGGCGCAGGTAGTGCACGTCGCCGGTGCCGACCAGCGAACCGCCCATCTCCCGCGCGATCCGCACGATCCCCTCGTTGCACTTGTCCTGCAGCGCCAGCCCGTTCTTCTGCACCTCGAAGTAGACGTTCTCGGCGCCGAGAGCGCCGATCAGATGGTCGACGTGCTCGCGCGCGTCGCCGGGGCGGTCTTCGCCAAGCCGCTGGCAGAAGCGCGAGGCAAGGCATCCCGTCAGCGCGATCACGCCCTCGCCCTGCGCGGCGATCTGCTCGAGCGTCACGGTCGGCTTGCCGCGATGCAGGCCCTCCAGGAACCCGGCGGAGGTGAGCCGCACGAGGTTGCGGTAGCCGGCGTCGGTGGCAGCCAGCAGCGTGAGGTGATTGCGCTCGATCTTGGGCGGGCGGGCCTCGGTCATGCCTCCCGCCGGCGTCGGGTCCACGAAGTAGACCTCGCAGCCGAAGATCGGCTTGATGTCGTGCTTGGCGCACGCCTTCTGAAGCTCGACCATGCCGTTCATCACGCCGTGGTCGGTGAGCGCTAGCGCCGGCTGGTCGAAGCTCGCCGCGCGGGCCGCCAGCGCATCGACCTTGCACGCCCCGTCGAGCAGCGAGTACTCGGAGTGGACGTGAAGGTGGGCGCAGCCGGGCGTGCTCACGGCAGGGATATTAGGCGGGCAGGCGGCGGATGCCCTGGACCCTGTCGGTCCAGGAGAGCAGCGTCTGCAGCGGCGCCTGATCGCCCTCGATCCGCACGCTCTCGCCGGCCAGATCCTGTGCTGTGATCAGACGCGCGAAGCCGCGCTCGCTCAGATGCACCGTCGTCTGACCGGGCACGCCGGCCGCACGCTGCTCCTCCGCGGCCGCCTGCTGCGCCTGTCCCCGCGTGACCGCGAGCGGCCTGCCGTGCAGCGCCTGGACCTGCAGCTCCGCGCTCTGCTGTCCTTCGATCGCGAACACGACCGTGAAGGAGTGTCCCGTCGTGGAGGCCGGGTCGATCGCCTCCGCGAGCGCGAGCAGCAGCAGGCCCGGCCAGACCGTCACGCCTGCCGACTCCAGCCCGCTCAGAGCGAGCGGCTCCTTGCGGCCGGCCAGCAGGCGTTTGGCACGCCTGCGCCCGCCGCGGACGCGAAGCCCTGCGGGCGGGCGCCACGCAGAGAGCCTGCTGCCTCCGGCAGCGACCTCCGCGAACGCTGCGGCGGGACCTTCGAGCAGGAAGGTCCGCGAGTCGATCAGACCTGCGCCGGCGAGGTCGCGCACGGAGCCGCGGCCGTCGGCAAGCGAGAATCTCGTACGCGCCGAGCTCGGCGATCTTGACCAGGTAGCGGGTCGGCTTATCGATCGCGAGCGCCTGCGCCGGCAGCAGCTCGAGCACCAGTTCGGCCGCCAGCCGCGGGTCTCTGCGCTCGGCCACCCTCCGGATCGCGGGGGCAAGCCAGGCGCGCGGCTGCGAGCGCTCAACCGCGGGCGGCGGGGTGTAGAGCGTGCCGGGCGCGGGAGCCGGGGCGCTCTGCGACGACGCGCTCTCCGTGGCGGGGGCTGCCTCCGCCGTGCTCTCCACCGCGAGCTCGTCGTCGGGCTCGGCCTCCTCCACGTCGCTCTCCTGCATCTCTCCGACCGCAACGACGCGGGCGCGCAGGCGCTGGACCGCAGCAGCCAGGGCCTCGGCCATCTGCGCGTTGGCCGCCTCGGCCTGCGGGGCCGCCGGCAGCGGCTCCGGCGACGGCGCGGCCGATTCGGCGGCGAGCCTGAGCCGCTGCGCGATCTGCCGCAGCTCGCCGATCAGGGGCCCCACCGCAGACTGCGCCGATTGCAGTGCCTGCAGCTCGCTTTCGGCGGCCTCGCGCGCCGTGCGCTCGCGCGCAAGATCCTCCTGGACTTCTCCAACGCGTTGCTCCAGAGCCTCCACTCGTCCTCTGATCTCAAGCTCTGCACGATGCAGTTGCTGCTCGCGGTCGGCCAACCGCTTCGAGACGGCCTGCAGCTCGCGCTCGCGGTCGCTCAGGCTCTCCGAGACGCAGCGCAGCTCGCGCTCGCGGTCTTCCAGGCGCGTGGAGATCGAGCGAAGCTGTCGCTCGCCGTCGCTGAGACGCTCGGAGGCGCTGCTCAGCTCCTGCTCGCGCTGCGCCAGCCGCTGGGCGGCGCTCTGGGACTCCTGCTCGGCCTCGTGCAGCCGCGCCTGGATGCCGCTCAGACGATCTTCGAGCGCCTGAGCCGCCGCCTCCGCGGTCTCGGCACGTCGGATCAGGATCGGGTCGCCGAGCGGCTCCCCGCGCCGCGCACGGCGTTCTGCCAGCACGTCGCGGTCGGGATTCTGAGGGCGGTCCGCTCGGGGTCTCGTCTTCCTGCACGTTCACGTCTGATCAGCCTACGAGGCCGATCGGACGCGAGCACGAGCAGCCTATGCGCGGTTGCGCAGCCGCCAGGCCATCCGCGACTGCAGCGAGAAGAGCTCGATGAAGCCGGGTGAGGCGGTCTGGGAGAAGAGGCCGCCGGACTCCGAGAAGCTCGCAAGGCTCGCGTCGTAGACGGCGTTGGGCGAGGAGCGGGTCACGACACGGACGCTGCCCTTGTAGAGCTTGACGCCGATCGTGCCGCTCACCTGCGCGTTGACAGCGTCCATGTAGGCGTCGAGATCGCTGCGCAGCGGCTCCCACCACAGCCCAGCGTAGACGAGGTATGCCCACTGCTCATCGAGGGCGAGCTTGAAGCGGTTCTGATGGATCGTGCCGACGAGCCGCTCGAGCTCTTTGTGCGCGGTCAGCACGATCGCGGCGGCGGGGACCTCGTAGATGTCGCGCACCTTCAACCCCACGATCCGGTCCTCGATGTGGTCGACGATGCCGACGCCGTGGCGCTGACCGATCGCGGCCACCTCTTCCAGCAACTCCACGAGACCCATGCGGCGGCCGTCCAGCGCCACCGGGACGCCGCGCTCGAACTCGACGCTCAGCGTCTGCGGCTCGTCCGGCGCCTTCTCCGGCGGGGTGACGAGCTGGAAGACGTCCTCATCCGGCGCGTGGTCGAGATCCTCGATCCAGCGCCCCTCCGAGGAGCGCCCCCAGAGGTTGTCGTCGATCGAGTAGGGAGCCACCTCGGTGCCGTGGGCTGGGTGGGATCCCTTGATCGGGATGCCGTGCTCGCGCGCGTAGGCGATCTCCTCCTCCCTGCCCATCTCCCATGAGCGCACCGGCGCGATCACCTTCAACTCCGGCGCGAGTGTCGCGATCGTCGCCTCGATGCGGACCTGGTCGTTGCCCTTGCCGGTGCAGCCGTGGGCGATCGTGTCGCAGCCGCTGCGTCTCGCATAGTCGACCGCGAGCTTTGCGATCAGCGGCCGCCCCAGTGCCGTGAAGAGCGGGTAGCCATCGCCGTAGAGCGCGTTGGCCTTGATCGCCGGCAGCACGAAGTCGCGCGCGAACTCCTCGCGGGCATCGACGATGTGGCATTCCAGCGCCCCCAGGTCGCGCGCCTTGCCCTCGATCACCGCATAGTCCTCGCCCGGCTGGCCGAGGTTGACGGTGAGCGTGACGACCTCAGCGCCGTAGAGCTCCTGGATCCACTTGAGCATCACGCTGGTGTCCAGCCCGCCGGAGTAGAGCAGCAGCACGCGACCGACGTTTTCGGGGTCGGCCTCATAGCTTGCGGTCGGGCGGGGCAGGGTGTGCTTCTCGGCACTCATCGGCCGGGAAGGCTAGCGTGAGATATGGGCGGCCGCAGCGTCGGCGGGCAGGCGCGCGTCGTGAAGCATCTCGGGATCGGGGTCCAGTCCGTTGGGCCAGACGATCGTGCGCGCATCCGCGTCGACGCGCACCCGCCGAAAGTAGCTCGGATCGCGGAGCGGCTCCCCGAGAGTGCCGTGCAGCAGCCAAGAGAGATCCACGTCTCGCACAAGCCCATCGTTGAAGGTGAGCCGCACGGTGTAGCCCCGCAAAGGCTCGACTGCCGTAACACGCAACGTCATGGCGGCGATGTTAGGGCAGCGGGTCGATGGACTCCAGCGGCTGCAGGGCCTGCGCGCGGTACCAGTTAGCTCGCAGCTCCGCTTCGTGCAGACGAGCCCATTCCCTGACCATGCGCAGCGCGCGTGGCGGCAGAGAGCCGTTCAGCACGCGCCGTTGTGTGATGCCGATCTGAGCCCACTGATCCCCGTATTGGGCATGGAAGTGCGGCGGCGCATGATCTGGGCGATACATCCACACCACGATGCCGTAGAAGGAGCTGACTTGAGGCATGTCAGCGAGCCTACGCAGCGCTTGGGACACGAACCAGACGGCGACGAGCGGTCGCGTCAGGAAGGCTGCACGGCGTCCCAGGCGGGCAGCGCCACAGGCGGGGCCGGCTCTGCGGCGGGCACCACGCCCGGCGGCGCGGCCACAAGCAGACCCGCCTCGCACACGCTCACGACGGCCTCCGCGGGCACCGCCGCACTGAGCGAGGCCCCCTGGGCGGTCGTGCAGCCCCGTGCCCGCACGGCACTCAACTGCTCCCCAGACTCGATTCCCTTGGCGATCACTGTAAGCGAGAGCTCCCTGCCGACCATCAGGATCGCCTCGAAGAGCCACTCGCGGTAATCCGCGTCGTCTGAGGCCGCCAGCGCGCTCCTGTTAACTCGCAGGCAGTCCAGCGGCAGCAGCCGCAGGTCTGAATGGTAGGCGTAGCCGCTGCCGCCGAAGTCCTCGATCGCCAGACGCACGCCCAGCTGCTTGATTTCGCCGAGGCGCTCGGCTGCGGCCGCGACATCGTGCATCACGGCGGTCTCGGGGATCGCAAGGCTCAGCAGCGCCGGCTGCACGCCGGACTGCTGCAGCGCCCGGCGGATGTCGGTGATCAGGCCCTCGCGGTGGAGCTGTTCGGCGGCGATCTTCACGCTCACGCCGACGCCGTGGCCCTCGACTTCCCAGGCCGCCGCGCGGCTGCACGCCTGCTCCAGCGCCCAGCGGTCGATCGGGACGATCAGCCCGCACTCTTCCGCCAGTGGCAGGAACTCGGCTGCCGGCAGCACTCCCCGCTCGGGATGCTGCCAGTGCGGCTGGGCCTCCAGGCCCACGACGCGGCGCGCGCCGAGGTCGTAGATCGGCTGGTAGAGCAGGAACAATTGCCCTCCTGAAAGCGCCGCGCTCAGCTCCGTTTCGAGCACGCCGCGACCCTCGATCACGTTGCGAGTGCTCGCATTGAAGAGCATGTAACGGTCTCTGCCGGCGGCCTTGGCCGACTCCAGCGCGAGACCGCCGTCCCGCATCAGGTCCTCGGGCGACTCGTAGCGGCCAAAGGCCGCGCCGATGCTTGCGGTCATGAAGAAGCTCGGCCCGAAGCCGTCGAGCTCGAGCGGCATGTGCAGGGTCTCGAGCACGCGCTGGGCCAGCGAGTCCAGCCGCGCGCTGCGCGAGCTGCATTGCACCAGCACCGCGAAGCGGTCCCCTTCCATTCGCCCAACGGTGTCCTCGGTGCGCATCGCACCCTCCAGCCGCTCGGCGACGATCTTCAGCAGCTGATCGCCTGCCTGGCGCCCCAGCTTCTCGTTGACGTCTTTGAACCAATCGATGTCGATCAGCAGCACGCCCGCCAGCATCCCCGACTGCCTGCCGGCACGGGCGAGCATGCACTCGGCACGATCGAGCGTGAGCGCACGGGCCGGAAGCCCGGTGAGGGGGTCGTTGAGCACTTCCTGGACGGGCGCCGGCGGCTCGGAGATCGGCGGCGGCGCCGGACCGACGGCGGGCGCAGGCTGCTCGGGCGGCGCGCGACGCACCGCCAGGGCGAGTGCCAGCAGGCCCAGCATCAGGCCGATCACGAGTCCTGCGACCAGAATCCAAATGCGGCCTTCGCCGAGCAGCGATGCCGCGGCCGGCGGCCCGATGCTCTCCAAGCTCCAGCCGTTGACCAGTCTCGTCGTTGCACTTTGCGCCTTGGCGCCGGCGGTTTCGCCGCCCGCGAACGCGATCGCGGCCGGGCCGCGGCCGTAGCGCAGCTCGGCGGCGTATCCGAAATGGCCTGCAAGCGCCTGCCGCGCCATCGCGCTCGGTTTGATCGCTTCGCGCAGCCAGCCTACGAACGCCGCATTGCGCGCCTTGACGCTGCTGGGCGCAAGGCCGCGATATATCGGTGTTTGCACTTCCACGACGCCGGCGTGACCGGCGGGCGTCCTGAGGATGCTCACGCCGGAGCCCCGCGAGGCCAGAAGGCGCTTCTCACGCGCGCAATAGTCGACCCCTGCCGGCGTAGGAGGCACGCCGCCCCGCACGACTTCGGCCGCGCTCAGACAGCGCTGGGAATGCCCGACCACCTTGATAAGGCCAAGTCTCTGAAGCGCCGGGTAACGAGGCAGGACACGTGCCCACCGCGCCCACGCGCCGAATTCGGCCGGGGTGAGCTTCCTGTCGGCGGCCGCAAAGCTGCTCGCGGCGATCGTCAGGTCTTCCCGATGCCGGATGGCGTTGTTGAGGTTCGAGGCGATTTGCGCCGAGCGCGCTCGAAAAGCGCTGCGCGCATCGCTGGCCTTGTGGCCGGCAAGAGAGTGGGCGATCGGCAATGAGCATGCGGCGCCCGCAAGCACGCAAAGCAGGGCCGCGACTGCCCAGAGCGCTCTGCGCCCGCCTGAGCGAGCTTCCGTCGTGACGGCGCTTGCCTGCCCAGTGACCTCGGCGGCGCCCTCAGGCTCCTGCTCGGACTGCTCCGGCGGTGTGTTCTGGCCTTGCGTGGCGCTCTCGTCGTCCATGATTGTCTCGTAATCGGCAGCCGCCTGGGATTGCCCAAGCAGATCGGGCCAGACCGGGGACATCCGCGCCTAAACGACCTCTGACCTGGACGAATTAGCCGTCGGCCGGCAGGCTTCGCAACTATTCCTGCACGAGCTTCATGGATCTCGGCGCAGCCACAAACATGGCGGCAAGTCGCTTGGATTGCTCTGAATCGGCTCCCAACAACTTCTCCATCCAGCCGAGCACGGTCGCGCCGGCGATCTTCGTGCCGAAGCTCACCATCTCTTCGATGTCCACCCAATCCTTTGGCCGGTCGAAGACCGCCTTGCAGACGATCAGGTCCTCGGGTGAGAGGATCGGAATCTCGACGGGGCCAAAGCTCACAGTCCGCGCGCGTCCGAGCATCTCCCGATGCAGATCGAGCGTCGCAAAGAACACATCGAGGTAGGAGTCATCCCAATTCAACCTCGCCTGGCCATCCTGCGCGATCGCCTCCCGGTCTGCCTCGGCGATCCTCACCCCGAGATGTTCGATCGCTCCGAGCACTGGTGCGGCATTCTCGGGAGCGAGCGTCAGATTGACGTCGATATCGGTGGTCGCGCGGGGGCTGCGGTACCACGCAAGGGCGATCGCGCCCCCGAACTGATGTGGCGCCCCCAACGAGTCGAGCATCTCGTGAAGAGCGACGATCTTGCGTGCAAGACCGTCGAGCGCCCTGCCTGCCGCCATCAGCGGCTCTCAGCTGCCGGGCGCAGAACACGACGCGCAGCGCGCTCGGCACACCTCGTGAGCACGGGAAAGGCGAGCTGCGTCCCGGGCGCCGCCGGCCGGCTGCTCGCGACGGCGTCGGCGAAGCCGAGCAACTCGATCAGCGCAGCCCCTGGGTCCACCCGGGCTC
This sequence comes from uncultured Actinomycetota bacterium, assembly GCA_963725915.1. Classification (GTDB taxonomy): domain Bacteria; phylum Actinomycetota; class Thermoleophilia; order Solirubrobacterales; family Solirubrobacteraceae; genus Palsa-744. The sequence continues at coordinate 26,790 of CAVSAL010000003.1, forward strand.
GGTCTGGGCGGGGGCGCGCAGCGATCGCGGCCATTCGATGAGAGGCCACGACGAACGCGCTGCGGGCCTCCTGCGCCTCGCGCCTAGGCGCCTGCGCCTCCCCGACAGGCGCTCCCGCTCTCCGAGCGGAGGCGAGCACCGATTGAGCGTCGAAGGGCTTGGTTGCCCTACTTGCCGCGCGGGCAAGCGTGCTCTCGCTCAGCACGGTGAAGCCCGCGAGCGTGCGAGCTCTCGGACCCCGCGATGTGTGATGGGACTCCCTGATCTCGAACCGGCCGTTGGGACGGGCAACCACGTAAGCCATACCCACTAGGATACCACTAGATACCCACTATATTGGCGCATCGCCGGCACCAGGCCGGCCGCACGGGCGGGGCCGTCGAGCAGCATCGCGAGTTGCTGGGCGAGGTATGCGTGTTCGCCGGAAGGAGCAGGAACCATGTGCAGAACGCCCCCCACACCTCATCCAGGCGATGCAGCCCAGATCGCATGCGACGCTCCAGCAGCGCCTGCAACTCGTGCGGCGGCGGGTCTTCCATCACCAATATCGGCATCATGGCTCGCCCCCGAATCTACGCCCGCGCGCCGCCGACGCGGACCCCGGCAAGCGCAGCGCGTGTCAGAGGCATTGTCGTTCGAGCGTTGAACACCCATGCGCAGCCACGATACGGGCCGCTTGGGATGGCAGGCGAGAGCAAACGCGATCCCTCTACACACCACCCACTACACGCAAAGAGGAGAGCACATGAGTCAAGCAAGGCCGGTGAAGACCAGACATCACCTGGCGAAGGTGCTGCATCCCACGCCGCGCGCGCTGCACGAGGCGATGGGCGAGGTGGACGGCCTCAACGCAAAGGTCGCCGTACTGATCACCAGCCTCGTCGGCACGATGTGGTGCGCCTACCTGTTCACAGCGATAGCGCTCATCGGCCTGCCGACGGCGCTCAAACCCGGCGGCGAGGGAATCGTCTCCTGGATCGCCCAAACGTTCCTGCAGCTCGTGCTGCTGTCCGTGATCATGGTTGGGCAGAACGTCCAGAGCGCTGCGGCGGATGCGCGTTCGGTGAAGACCTTCGAGGACGCCGAGACGATCCTCGACCGGCTCGACATCCACACACAGGGCGGATTGAAAGCGATACTCGACCGGCTGGACGAGATGGCGGGGAGCAGTGAAAGGCCCGGCAAGTCGCCAGACCTGCCCGCCGGCGGCTGACTATTGATTTCCGATCACGGTCGCCAAGCGCCGCAGCGCCTCGTCTATCTCTCCGTCCTCCAATATCAGCGGCGGCAGCAATCGGATCGTCGTAGGCCCCGTGGCATTTACGACCAGCCGCTGCTCCAGGAGCGCGCGGCGCACAACCTCTGGCGCGCTCACGTCCATCTCACAGGCGAGCATCAATCCACGCCCTCTCACGGCGATCACATGCGGCAGCTCCGAGAGCCCCGCCAATAGCCGCTGCCCAAGCTCCCCCACACGCCTCAACAGTGCCTGGTCGTCAGTGACCTGCACCGCGGCAAGCGCCGCTGCAGCAATCACCGGGCCCCCGGCGAAGGTGGAGCCGTGGTCTCCCGGCTTGAATACCTCCGCCAGTCGCGGCCCGGTGATCAGCGCCCCGATCGGCAGGCCGCCGCCGAGCGCCTTTGCTGAGGTGATCGCGTCGGGCACAACGCCCGTCTGCTCGTAGGCCCACAGCGTGCCGGTCCTGCCCATCCCGCACTGGATCTCGTCGAAGATGAGCGCGGCGCCGTGCCGATGGCAGGCCTCCCTGGCCGCGTGCAGCAACTCATCGGAGAGCACATTCACCCCGGTCTCGCCCTGGATCGGCTCCAACAGCACCGCCGCAGTGTGCTCGTCAATCGCCTGCGCCAGCGCATCCGGCTCAGGCGCGACCGCGCGAAAGCCCGGCACCAGCGGCGCGAACGGCGCCTGCTTTGACTCCTGTGGCGTCGCCGAGAGCGCTCCGTAAGTGCGCCCGTGGAATGCGCCCTCCACGACAACGATGTCTCCCCCGCTGCGAGCCTTGCGCGCGAGCTTGATCGCCGCCTCGTTGGCCTCCGCGCCCGAGTTGCAGAAGAAGACCTTGCCGCCCAGGCTGCCCTGTGAGAGCTTCTGTGCGAGGCGCATCGCGGGCTCGGTGTAGTAGAGGTTGGAGACGTGCATGAGCTTGCCGACCTGCTCGCGCACCGCCGCGACCACCTTCGGGTGACAGTGGCCGAGGTTTGTCACTGAAATGCCGCAGAGGAAGTCGAGGTACTCGTTGCCGTCCCGATCGAAGAGCCTGCTCCCCTCTCCCCGCACGAACTCGACGGGAAAGCGCGCGTAGGATCCGACGACGTTCTCAGCCTCGATCTGCTGCAACTCGGCGAGGCTCATGCGCCCGCGACGATCTTCGTGCCGATGCCCGCGTCGGTGAACAGCTCGAGCAGCAGCGAGTGTGGGATTCGCCCGTCGATGATGTGCGCAGAGGAGACGCCGCCGTCGATCGCCTCCACGCAGGCCGCGAGCTTCGGGCGCATCCCTCCCTCCTGGTTCTCCAGCTTGCTACGCACGTCCTCGTCGGTCGCGATGGCGATCAGGCTGCTCGCATCGCCGGGATCACCGAGCCAACCCGCCACATCGGTCAAGAAAATCACCTTGTAGGCACACAGCGCCCTGGCGACCGCGCCGGCAGCCTCGTCGGCATTGACATTGTAAGAATTGCCCTCTCTGTCGGCGCCGACAGAGGCGATCACAGGAATGTAATCGCTTGCGACGTGGTTGAGCACGTCCACGTTCACCTTGTCGATTTGCCCGACATAGCCGATGTCCTGTCCCCCCGGCGCCGAGCGGCGCGACACGCGAAACAATGAACCGTCATCGCCGCAAAGCCCGACGGCCGGCTGGCCGTGGCGGTTGATGCGCAGCACGATCTCCTTGTTCACCTTCCCGACGAGCACCATCTTGGCGACCTCCACGGTGCTCTGGTCTGAGACCCGCAGGCCACCGACGAACTCGACCGGGAGCCCGAGGCGTTCCATGTACGCGGTGATCTCGGGGCCGCCGCCATGCACGACGATCGGGTTCAGGCCCACGTACTTGAGCAGCACCACGTCCCGTGCGAACTCCTCGCGCAGCCGCTCGTCCTCCATCGCCGCGCCGCCGTACTTGATCACGACCGTCTTCCGGTGAAACTCTCTGATGTAGGGCAGCGCCTCCAGGAGTGTGGCTACGTCGCGCATCGGGAGTCTCCTATCTGGCCACATGGACACGTAGGGCAAGCTGGGCAAGGACGCAGTGAGCGAAGTGTGCGAACAGCACATGAGCGAGCGAGGACGCCGATCCAGCGCAGCCATACGTGTTCATGTCGTGTAGTCGGCGTTGATGGTCACGTAATCGTGTGAAAGGTCGGAGAAGAAGACCTCGGTCTCCGCGCCCTCGCCGGGCAGCATCACCTCGTACTCGACTTCCTGGCGTTGCACCGCCTCTTGCAGCGCGTCCTCATCGCACGGAATCGCGGTGCCGGCGGCACAGACCTGTGTGCCCTCTATGTGCAGGTCCAGCGCCAGCGGCGCGGTCCCGATCAGAGCGCCGCCGATCGCCTGCACGACCCGCCCCCAGTTGGGGTCGCCGCCGTTCAGCGCCGCCTTCACCAGCGGCGAGTTGGCGACGGCGCGCGCGGCGCGCTCCACCGTCTCGCCATGCCCTCCACGAACAACGACCCGCGCTATCCGTCCAGCTCCCTCGCCGTCGGCGACCATCAGGATCGCCAGCTGGCGCAGCAGCGCGTCGAGGGCTTCGCCGAAGAGCCGCTCGTCCTCGCTCTCGGGCGCTACTTCCACCCCGCTCGCTCCCGAGCACATCAGCACGGCCATGTCGTTCGTGGAGAGCTGGCCGTCCACGGTGCAGCGATCGAAGGAACGCTTCACGCAGACCCTCAGCAGGAGATCGACCGTCTCGGCGCTCAGCAGCGCGTCGGTCTCCACGTAGCAGAGCATCGTCGCGAAGTTGGGTGAGATCATTCCCGCGCCCTTGCACTGGGCGCTCAGGCGCACGGCGCCGCTCGGGAGGCTCACCTGCAGGTTCGCCCGCTTCTCGAAGGCGTCGGTGGTCTGGATCGCCTGCTGGAAGTCGGCGTCGCCCTCGCGGCGCAGCTGCCGACCCGCGGCCAGGATGCCCTTCAGCATCTTCTCGACGGGCAGGTCCTGGCTGATGCCTCCGGTGGAGCCGAGTGCGACCAGCTCAGGCGAGATGCCGAGCGCAATCGCCGCCGCGCCCTGCGTCTTTGCGGCGTCGTCGAGGCCTTTCCTGCCGGTCGCGGCGTTCGCGCAACCGGAGTTGGCCAGGATGCCGCGCAGGCGGTGCAGGTCGCAGCGCTCCTGGGAGACCAGCACCGGCGCCGCGGGCGTGCCGGTTGCGGTGAACAGCGCGGCGCTGGTCGCGTCAATCGAGTCGCAGATCAGCAGCCCGACGTCGGAGTTGCCGCTCGGCTTGATGCCAGATGCGACGCCCGCGGCCCGAAATCCCTGCGGCAGCCCGGCGTCCGGCGACAGTTCCTGAACGTGCTCGGGCCTTGGCACCCATCGCGAGCCGAAGAACGGCGATGGCGGGCCCGCGGCAGTCCGGTCGCCCCTGAGATCGAGATCCTGGCTCACAACAGCCCCACGCTCTCGGCCAGACCGAACATCACATTCAGGTTCTGGATCGCCTGGGAGGAGGTGCCCTTCCAGAGGTTGTCGATCGCGCCGAAGGCGATCACCTTGCCCGTGTGATCGTCGGCGGCAGCAAACACCCTGCAGTAGTTGGTCTCGCGCACCTCTCTGACCCCCGGCGGTCGCTGCACCACCTCAACGAACGGCTCGGCGTCGTAGGCGGCGGCGTAGAGCTCGCTCAGCTCCGCCGCCTGCACGCGCCTGGTGGTGGTCACGTAGCAGCTGGCCATCTCACCCTGATCGAGCGGCACGAGGTGAGCCTGGAACTGCACCGGAAGGATTGCGCCCAGCAGCGCGAGCTCCTGCTCGATCTCCGGCGTGTGCCTGTGCGCGGCGACCTTGTAGGGGGTGATGTTCTCGGCGGCGTAGGAGAGGTGAACGGTCTCCAGCGGCGCGGCGCGCCCGGCGCCGGAGACGCCCTGCTTTGCGTCGATGACCACGTCGGCGATCAGCCCGGCCCTGGCCAGCGGCGCCAGCGCAAGCACCGATGCGGTCGGGTAGCAGCCGGGGTTGGCGACGATCTGGGCCTGCGCGATCTGCTCCCGGTGCAGCTCCGTGAGCCCGTAGACCGCTTCGGAGAGCAGGTCGGGACGTGGATGGGAGCCGTACCAGCGCTCGTAGGCGGCAAGGTCGGAGAGCCTGAAGTCCGCGCTCAGATCGACGACGCGCACCCCCCGCGCGCGCAGCATGCCGACGGTCGGCGCGGCCGCCGCGTGGGGGTAGCCGACAACCGCCGCGTGCAGACTCGCCGAGGCCGTCGAGCAACGCGTCGTCGAGCTCCTGGATCTCCAGCGGTACTCGGTACTGCGGGTAGAGCTCCTGCAGCGCGCTGCCGACCTCCGAGCGCCCGGTGACCGCCGCAAGCTCGAAGCGCGGGTGACGCCAGAGCAGGTATGCGGCAAGCGCCCCCGCAAAGCCGGTCGCGCCGGCGACGAGCACTCGCGGCGAGCCGGGAGCGAACGCCTGCTCAGCCACGCAACTGCCCCCCAAGGCCTTCCAGCGCCGCCACGATCTTCTGCTGCAGCGGCGCTACGTCCTCCTCTGAAAGCGTGCGGTCGCTCGCCCTGAAGCTCAGCGAGAGCGCAAGCGAGCGGCGACCCTCGCCCACCTGGGGGCCGCTGTAGACGTCGAAGACCTCGGCGCCGCCGAGCAGGGCGCCGCCGGTCTTGCGCACAGCCGCAAGAACCTGCGCCGCCGGCACCGCCTCGGGGAGCACCACCGCGAGATCGCGCCGCAGAGCCGGGAAGGAGATCAGGTCGGTGTAGGTCCCTCCGGCGGCCTGTGCGGCGGCGATCTTCAGCAGCCGGCCGAGGTCGAGCTCAAGCGCAGCCGGCGTGCCGGCGCCCGGGCCATCCAAGGAGGCGCCGCGCAGCTCGAAGCCCTCGGCGACCAGCGGATGGATCTCGCCCAGCCACCCCACCGTCTGGCCATCGGCCACGAGCACGGCGCGGCGGCCGGGATGCAGGAAGTCCAGGCCGTGGTCGCCGACCTCACTGACGCACTCGACGCCCACACGAAGCGCGTCACAGAGCGCTTCCAGCACGCCCTTGGCCGCGAAGAAGCCGGCGCTCTGCGACTCGTCCGCGCCCCAAGTGCGCGGCAGCAGCCGGCCGCTGAGCAGCACCGCCAGTGCCTGCCGCTCGACCACGCCGGTTTCCTGTGCGATCCGCGCCACGTCCACGCCGACGGCGTCAACATCGTGCCGGGGAGCACCGTCGCGCATGAACGCCGTGCCGACCTCGAAGATGCGCAGGTCGCCGATCCCGCGCGCGTTGTTGCGGGCGGCGTTCTCCAGCAGCGATCCCAGCAGCGTCGGCCGCAGCAGCGACTGGTCCTCGGAGAGCGGGTTCTCCAGCGCGACCGCGTGAGCGCGCCAGAGGTGCTCGGCAGGCAGCCGCAGGCGATCGGCAAGCGCTGGCGCACAGAACGTCCACCCGACCGTCTCATACAGGCCGCGCCCGACCAGCGCGTCCACCGCCCGCCGCCGCAGCCGCTGCTCGACGCTGAGCAGCCCGTAGGCGCCGCGGCGCGCCGGCAGCGTCGCGGGCAGCCGCTCCACTCCGTCGATGCGCGCAACCTCCTCGATCAGGTCGGCCTCGCGCGTGACATCGTTGCGCCGCAGCGGCGGCACCAGCACCTGCAGGTCCTCGCCGTCGAGCGCAGTCTCGAAATCGAGCGCTTGCAAGATCTCCCGCTCGCGCTGAAGCGAGACCGCGACGCCGAGCACCGAGCGCACCTTCGCCGAGCGCAGAACAATCTTCGCCGGCGCTGGGCCGGGGCCGCCGATGTCGATCGTGCCCGGCTTCAGACTCGCGCCGCAGAGCTCGATCATCAGTTGCGCGGCGATCGCCTGCGCATGCATGCACTGCTCGGGCGCAAGGCCCTTTTCAAAGCGCGAAGAGGCCTCGCTGCGCAGCCCAAGGCCCCAGGAGGCGTGGTGGATCGAGGGGCCGTGCCAGTTGGCGACCTCCATCAGCACCCGGGTCGTGCCCGCGTGCACCTCCGAGCGGCTGCCGCCCATCACTCCTGCGATCGAGGTCGGGCCCTCCCCATCCTCGATCAGCACCATCTCGGAGTCCAGGGTGCGCTCCTGGCCGTCGAGCGTGATCACTTGCTCGCCGTCCCGCGCGCGCCTGACCTTCAGCTTCGCGCCGGCCACCCGATCGAGATCGAAGGAGTGCAACGGCTGCCCGGTCAGCAGCATCGCGTAGTTGGTGATGTCGACGACGTTGTCGATCGGCCGCTGGCCCGCCGCCATCAGCCGCGCCTTCAACCACGGCGGCGAGGGCGCGATCGTCACGTCCTCGAAGATGCGGGCGGTGAAGCGCGGGCAGAGCTCGGGGCAGAGCACCTCCACCTCGACGCCGACCAGCGGCCCCGCCGAGCCGGGGTCATCCCGCCACGGCTCGTCTGCAAGCGGCGCACCGGTGGCCGCGTGCAGCTCGCGCGCGACGCCATAGACGCCGAGGCAGTCGGGCCGGTTCGGCGTGACCTCCAGCTCGATCACCTCCGTCGCGAGTGGCAGCACGTCCGCGAGCGGCATCCCCGGATCGAGCTTCGGCTCGAGGCCGAGCGCCCCGGCGGCGGCCAGCGCGTCGAGCACCATGATCCCTTCGTGCCCTGGGCCGATCGAGAATCTCATCCTCGGCGAGGATCATCCCCGCGGAGGCCACGCCCCGGAGCTTGGCCGCCTTGAGCTTGGTTCCGTCGGGCATCACCGCGCCCGGCAGCGCGACAGCGACTTGCTGGCCAGCAGCGACGTTCGGCGCGCCGCAGACGATCGTGGCCGGGCCCTCCGGGACGGCAGAGCCGAGATCGACCTCGCAGACGCGCAGCTTGTCGGCATTCGGATGCTTCTCCACGCTCAGCACAGCGCCGACCACGAAGCCATCCGTGCTCGCCACCCCGTGGTGGTGGATCGCCTCGACCTTCGTCCCGGTCATCGTCAGCCGATCCTCGATCGTGGCGAGATCGAGCTTCGGGTCGCAGTACTCCAGCAGCCACTCGAGCGGGACTCTCATCCGAACTGCTCCAAAAATCTCAAATCATTCTCGTAATACAGGCGCAAATCGGGGACCCCGTACTTGAGCATCGCGATCCGCTCGACGCCCATCCCCCACGCATAGCCCTGCACGCGCTCGGGGTCGTAGCCGGGAGCGTTGCTCTCGGTGCTGGGCACGTAGGCGTAGACGTTCGGGTCAACCTCGCCGGCACCGAGCACCTCCAGCCATCCCTCGCCCTTGCAGAGCCCGCAGCGCGAGCCATCGCGCAGAAAGCCCTTGCCCGAGCAGTTGAAGCAGGAGACGTCCACCTCCACCGAGGGCTCTGTGAACGGGAAGAAGTGGGGCCGCAAGCGGATGTCGCGCTCATCGCCGAAGACCGCCTTTGCGAACGCCAGCAGCGTCCCCTTCAGATCGGCGAGCGTGATGTCCTCGTCCACCGCAAGCCCCTCGATCTGGTGGAACTGAGGCGTGTGAGTCGCGTCGCTGTCGGGCCGGTACACCCGCCCTGGAATCACGACGTACAGCGGCGGCGGATGCGCTTCCATCGCCCGCACCTGCATCGGCGATGTGTGAGTACGAAGCACCACCTGATCGGAGACGTAGAACGTGTCGGTCCTCGCCCGCGCGGGGTGCGTCGGGCTGTGGTTCAGCGCGTCGAAGTTGTAGTGGACGGTCTCGACCTCGGGCCCCTCCAGCACGGTGAAGCCGAGCCCGAGGAAGATGTCCTCAAGCTCCCGCTGCATCGCGCTCAGCGCGTGCAGGCGCCCGACCGGTTGCGGCGGCGTGCCCGGCAGCGTCACATCGACGGTGTCGCGCGCGAGCTGCGTATCGAGCTCGGCCGCCCGCAGCTTCGCCGAGCGCTGCTCGATCAGCGCCTCCAGCGCCTGCCGGGCCAGGTTCGCCTCCCGCCCCACCTGCGAGCGCTGCTCGGGCGGCAGCGAGGCCACTCCGCGCAGCATCATCGGCAGCTCGGCCTTGCGCCCGAGATAGCGAACCCGCAGCTCCTCCAGCGCGTCGCTGCTGCCCGCCGCGTCGATCGCAGCGTTCGCCTGCTCCTGCAGTTCTTTGACGCGCTCGATCACGACGCCCGCACCCTAGTGAAATGACGGGCGATCTCGTATAGAGCCACGGTCGCCGCCATCGCCGCGTTCAGCGACTCGGAGGCGATCGGTATGTGCGCCACGCTCTCGCAGGCATCGATCAGCTCCTGCGGCAGACCCTCGCGCTCGGCGCCGACCAGCACGCTCAGGGCCTCTCCTTCGCTCCCAGCCGGCGCGATCGCCTGCTCCAGCGGCTCCCCCTGGCGGGCCACGAGCGCAACCGTGTGCCCGGGCAACTCCTGCACCGAGGAGACCCGCGCAAGCGGCACCGCGAAGATCGCGCCCATGCTCGCCCGCACCGCCTTGGGCGAATGCGGATCTGCGCACTGCGGCGAGAGCGCCACGCACGAGGCGCCGAACGCGTGCGCAGAGCGCAGGCACGTGCCCACATTGCCTGGATCGGACAGCCCGTGCAGATAGAGGCAGAGCGGCCCCACCGGCGCGGGCGCGAAGCATTGCTCGTAGACCGCGACCGCCCGCGCCCCCGATCCGAGCGCGCAGGCCGAGGCCAGCGCCTCCGGCTGCACCTCCACGAACGACGCATCGCCGATCCTGCAATCGGGAGTGCGATACCCCTCGATCGCCGTGCGCCCGGCGCTCGCTGCGGCCTCGATCAGATCCTCGCCCTCGACCACGAACCGGCCGAGCCGGTCGCGCTCGCGGCGACGCTGCAGGCGGCGCAGCGCCTGGAGCCTTGGGTTGCGGGGATTTGCGATTGTCGTCGTCATACGAAAAAGGGCGCCCTCCTGATGGAGCGACGCCCGGTGAAGCTTCGGCTGATGTCTGTTCGTGCGATCAGGCAGCCGACGCCTCGCGGGCGATCTCCGCGAAACGTCGAAACGCGTCGGCATCGCGCACGGCGATGTCGGCGAGCACCTTGCGATCCAGCTCGACGCCGGCCTGGGACAGGCCGTGCATGAACTGCGAGTAGCTCATCCCGTTGATGCGGGCGGCGGCGTTGATGCGCGTGATCCACAGGCGACGGAAGTCGCGCTTGCGGTTGCGCCGGTCGCGGTAAGCGTAGGAGTCGGCCTTCATCAGCGCCTCCTTGGCGCGTCTGTAGCCGGAGTTCGCCTCGCCGCGGAAGCCCTTGGTCAGCTTGAGGGTCGCGCGCCGCTTCTTGTGTGCGTGGACTGAGCGCTTGACCCTCGTCATGAGGTCCTCAGCAGCTTCTTCACGCGCGGTTCGTCGTGATCTGAGAGCAGCGCGGCTTTGCCGAGATCGCGCTTGCGCTTCGGCGACTTCTTCTCGAGGATGTGGCTCGTGAAGGCGTGCCTGCCCCGCACCTTTCCGGTGCCGGTGAGCTTGAAGCGCTTCTTCGCGCCCGAGTGGGTCTTCATCTTTGGCATCAGCGGCGAAAGATTATGACACGCGCTGCCCATCGGCGCCGGGAGCGTCGCCGTTGATGCTGGGCAGAGCCTCGGTGGCCGCCGCCGGAGCCGTCTGCTCGGGCGCCTGCTCGGGAGCCTGCGCGTCCGCCTCGGGAGCCGCCGTCTCGCCCTCCGGAGCCGGCTCTGAGCCGTCGTGGGAGCCATCGGCCCGGCCCGCGAGGACCGCCTTCGACGGCGCGAGCAGCATCGTCATGTTGCGGCCCTCCTGCAACGGCCGTTGCTCGACCACGCCGAGCTCCACGAGCTCCTCCGCAAGCCGGTCGAGGATCGCAACCCCGCGCTCGGGGTGTGTGACCTCGCGCCCGCGGAACATGATCGTGACCTTGACCTTGTCCTTGTGGCGCAGGAAGCGTTCGACGTGGCCCTTCTTGGTGTCGTAGTCGTGCTGGGCGATCTTCGGGCGGAACTTGATCTCGCGCACCGTTATCTGCTGCTGGTGCTTGCGCGCCTGCTTCAGCTTCTGAGCCTGCTCGTACTTGTACTTGCTGTAGTCGAGCACGCGGCAGACGGGCGGCCTGGCCTCCGGCGCCACCTCGACCAGATCGAGTTCGCGCTCCTGGGCGAAGCGCAGCGCATCGGGGGTCTTCATCACCCCAACCTGCTGGCCCTGGTCGTCGATCAGCCGGACCTCGGGCACGCGGATCCGCTCGTTGATCCTCGTCAGGTCCCGCTCAGGCGGGCGCCGGTCGAATCTGCGTGGGACCGGCACTTAGCTGTGAGAGTCGCGCTTCAAGCTGACGCTATGCGCGGCGCATGGATCGGATGCGGGACGTCAAGGCGGCGCAGTATAGCGGGCCACCCTCGCCGCGCAAGAGCGCTCACGACCGGCTCGCGACCTCATCGAGCAGTCGCCGGCGGATCTCATCCAAGGCCACGCTGCCGTCATCGCCGCGCCGGCGCTCCCTTACCGAGACGGTGCGCTCGCTCTCCTCGCGCTCGCCGACGATCAGCATGTAGGGCACCTTCGAGAGCTCGGCGTCTCTGACCTTGCGCCCCAGCGACTCGCCGCGATCGTCCAGATGCACCCGCAATCCCTGCTCCGAGAGCGCCTCCGCGACCTCGCGCGCGTAGCCGGCGGCGGGCTGCGAGATGCTGAGCACGCTCGCCTGCACGGGCGAGAGCCACAGCGGCAAAAGGCCCGCGTAGTGCTCGATCAGGATCCCGATGAAGCGCTCGAAGGAGCCGAGCAGCGCCCTGTGGATCATCACCGGACGGTGCTCTGCGTTGTCGGCGCCGGTGTAGGCGAGGTCGAAGCGCTCGGGCATCATGTAGTCGAGCTGCACTGTTCCCAACTGCCACGAGCGCCCGATCGAGTCGGTCATGTGCAGGTCGATCTTGGGGCCGTAGAAGGCGCCGTCGCCGGGGTTCAGCTCGTAGGCGATCCCCTCCGACTCAAGCGCGGCCGCCAGCGCCTGCTCGGCGCGGTCCCACATCGAATCGTCTCCGATTCGCTTCTCGGGACGGGTTGAGAGCTCCAGGCGCGGCGTGAAGCCGAAGATGTCGTAGATCGCAAAGCCGAACCTCAGGCACTCGATCACCTCCGCTTGCACTTGCTCCTGCGTGCAGAAGATGTGGGCGTCGTCCTGGGTGATGTGCCGCACCCGCATCAGCCCGTGCAGCACTCCGCTGGCCTCGTGGCGGTGGACCAGCCCCGCCTCGGAGTAGCGGATCGGCAGGTCCCGGTAGGAGCGGCGCTCGTCCTTGTAGATCTGGATGTGGGCGGGACAGTTCATCGGCTTCAGGCCCATTGGCCGCCCGTCCACCTCGGTGAAGTACATGTTCTCCTTGTACTTCTCCCAGTGCCCCGACTGCTTCCACAGATCGACGTCGTAGATGATCGGCGTCTTGACCTCGCGGTAGCCGCGCTGCCTGTTCTCGGTGCGCCACAGCTCGGTCAGCTCGTTCCAGATCACCATTCCCGCCGGCTTCCAGAACGGTCCGCCCGGCGAGAGCTCGGAGAAGGTGAAGAGCCCGAGCTCGCGGCCAAGGCGGCGGTGGTCGCGCGCGCGTGCCTGCTCGAGGCGCTCCAGGTGCTCGGCCAGCTGGGCCTTGTTGAAGAATGCGGTGCCGTAGATGCGCGTCAGCATCTGCCGCGAGGAGTCCCCGCGCCAGTAGGCGCCGGCGACCGACTGGAGCTTGAACGCGCCCACGCTCGCGGTGCTCGGCGCATGCGGCCCGCGACAGAGGTCGGTGAACGGGCCGTTCTGGTAGAGCGAGACGGTCTCGGTGCCTTCATTGCTGACGAGATCGTCGATCAGCTCCACCTTGTAGTCCTGCCCCTCCACCAGAAACCGCTCCCGCGCCTGCGCGACCGGCAGCTCGCTTCGCAGAAACGGCTCGGCCGCCTTGACGTGCGCGCGCATCCGCTCTTCGATCTCCGGAAAGGCGTCCTCGGAGAGGCTCACGCCTTCGGGGAAGTCGAAGTCGTAGTAGAAGCCCTCGTCTATCGCCGGCCCGATCGAGATCTTCACGCCCGGATAGAGCTCCATCACCGCGGCGGCGAGCACATGCGCGGTGTCGTGGCGGATCAGCGCGAGCGCCGGCTCCCCGCTCTTGGCGGTCAGGATTTCGATCCTGGCGCCGTCGGGCAGCGGCAGGGCGAGATCGCGCGTCTGCGGCTGCTCTCCCACCTCGGGGTGGCTGACGCGCACAGCGAGCGCCGCTTTGGCCAGGCCCGGCCCGATCGCCGCGGCCGCATCGGCGCCGGTGGCGCCGTCCGGCAGGTCGAGCTCTTTGCCGTCCGGGAGTGTGGCCTTCAGCGACATCGACGCGCAGGCTATCTATTGCGAGCCGCGCTCAGGCGGCTACCCACAGCGCGTCGTTGCCCAGCGGCACACGGCGCACGCTTCCCTCGCCCACGAGCGCGATCAGCGCCGCCTCGGCCGCGGCCCGGTCCGGCGGCGTGTTGTTTGGGGCCATGATCGCGGCCACCTCCTGGGTGACTAGCCCATCCGGGAAGCTCTGCAGCGCCGGCAGCGGCGACTCCGGCGACGCCTGGCGCGCAAGCGAGGCGTCGAGGTTGGCGACTGCGAGGTCATAGGCCTCGACCGGCTGAAAGCCCCCGGCCTCGATCCGCCTCTCGCCCGCCTGGAAGATCAGCGATGGAGCCGAATAGCGCACCGGCCCGTCGGTCTGGCGCGCCTTGCCCTGGAAGTGCGTCGGGCTGCCCTCGGCGGTGCGCGTCAGGCGCTTGTCCTGCTCGTATGCGGCGATCGTCTCCGGCGCATCGATCGCCGCCACTACCGCGGCGACGTCGAGGCCCCGCACATCGGCCAGCGCCTTGGCGATGTCTCCATCCTCATCCAGCAGCAGCGTCGAGTTGAACCAGCCAAACTGGAGTGCGCGCAGCACCGCCAGCTCGCGCTCGGGCGCAATCAGCCGCGTGGCGACGATCGCGCGGCAGGCGCGGGCGGTCGCAAGCACCCGCGCGCGCGGGGTCGCCGCGAACGGCATGCCGTAGCGCTCGCGGAAGCGGGCGTGGCCCTGCGCTGAGACGGTCGGCGTGTACCCACGGGCGACGTAGCCCGACGGGTCCTCCATCAGCCCGATCGTCACCAGCCGCCAGCTCAGCTGATCGCCGTAGCGCCACCGCAGCACCGCGAGCGCCGGGTTCTCCGAGTAGGCCCACGGGCAGCCCGGATCGGTGAAGAAAGCGATCTCGATGGGCACCGTCACGCGCCCCATCCTAGAAGGCGGCCGGCTGGGCGAGCCCCGTCTGCTGCTCGCTGACCTCCCACAGCTTCGCGGCGACCTCCATGTCCTGCGCCGCCCTGGTCGGCCGCCCGAGCTTCTCGTCGACGAAGTAGCCGCCGTCGCCCTCGATGCTCGGCGTCTCCGCCAGCCACACCAGCGTGCGCGCGCCCCGCTCGGTGCTGCGCGAGAAGGGCTTGATCGCAATCATCGCAAGGCCCATCAGCGTGCCGTTGTTGCGGTTGAAGCCGCTGGCCACCAGGCCGGGATGAAAGCAGTAGGCGCTCACGCCCGAGCCCTCCATACTACGCTTTGCCAGCTCTGCGGTGAAGAGTATGTTCGCGAGCTTGGTCTGCCCGTAGCGTTCGAAGCCGAGCTTGCCATAGGAGCGCTCGGCGCCGAAGTCGTCGAAGGGGATGCGGGCGCCCTTGTGCGCGTCGGACGCCGTCGTTATGACGCGCGCGGGCGCGCTCGCCTTCAAGCGCTCCAGCAACAGGTTCGTAAGCAGGAAGGGTGCAAGATGATTGAGCGCCCAGGTCTGCTCGATCCCTTCCGCGGTCAGCTGTCGATCGGTGAACATCGCGCCGGCGTTGTTGACCAGCACATCGATCCGCGGAAAACGAGAGAGCGCCTCCTGCGCCAAGTCGCGAACCGAGCTCTGCAGCGCCAGATCGGCGCTCAGCACCTCGACCTGGGCAGCCTCGCCCGCCGCCGCGGAGATCTCCGCCACCGCGTCCTTGGCGCGCTGCTTGCTGCGCGCGACGATCGCAAGCTTCGCGCCGCGCCGGGCGAGCTCCTTGGCCGCCGCCAGCCCGATGCCGCCGGTGGCGCCAGTCATCAGAACCTGCTTGCCGGCGACCCCTGTCCACTCTGCCATCGCAGCCTCCATTCCTCGCATGTTCAGATGCCGGCGAGGGTACAGTGAAGGAGCACATGAAGCTCGACGGCATCCACCACATCACCGCGATCACGGGCGACGCGCCCGGCAACGTCGAGTTCTACGCCGGCGTGCTCGGCCTGCGGCTGGTCAAGAAGACCGTCAACCAGGACGACCCGACCGTCTACCACCTCTTCTACGCCGACGAGCAGGGCTCGCCGGGAGCAGAATCTGACCTTCTTCGAGTATCCGGGTGCCATGCGCGGCGTGCCGGGCGCCGGCATGATCCACCGCATTCTCTGGCGGGTCGCCTCGCCGGCGGCGCTCGATTTCTGGCAGCAGCGCCTGGCCGCGGCCGGCGCCGCCGCCGAGCGCGAGGGACAGACGCTGCGCTTCAGCGACCCGGAGGGCCTGGACCACGAGCTGATCCTCGACGAGAGCGGCGACCTGCCGCTGATCGCGGACACCCCCGGCGTCCCGGCAGAGCACGCGCTGCGCGGCTTCGACGGCGTGCGCGCCTACGCGCAGGACGCGGCCGCCAGCGATTCGCTGCTCGCGGACACGCTCGGCTTCGAGCACCAGGATGACGGACGCTGGGTCCTCCGCGGCCAGCACCGCGGCGGCTTCTACCTCTACGACCCCGCGCCCACCGCGCCGGGCCGCCAGGGCGCCGGCACCGTGCACCACATCGCCTTCGCCTCCACGATGGACGACCACGACGCCTGGCGCCAGCGCGTAGCGGCGGCTGGCCAGCGGCCCACGCCGGTGATCGACCGCTTCTACTTCCGCTCGGTCTACTTCAGGGAGCCGAGCGGCGTGCTGTTCGAGATCGCCACGATCGGCCCCGGCTTCGCTTCCGACGAGGACGCCACGCACCTGGGCGAGCGCCTCTCGCTGCCGCCGCGCTTCGAGCCTCTGCGCGAGCGCCTGGAGCAGACGCTCACGCCGCTGCGCAACCCGCGCGCCGCGAAGACGCCCTCATAGCAGCACCTTGCGGCGGAAGTTGCGCAACCCCAGCGCCAGGAAGCCGACGCAGAAGGCGATCAGCACGGGGTAGATCGCGTACAGCGGCATGTGCGAGGCGTCGGTGAGCGCCGCCCTCATCCCCTCAGTCACATAGATCAGGGGGTTGATCAGCACGATGATCTGCAGCCAGTGGATGCCGTCCACCTGTACCGGCGCCAGGCGAGTCCACTGGTAGTAGGTGCCGCCGAGGAACGTCAGCGGCAGCACCACGAAGCCGAACATCAGGCCGATGTTGCGCGGCTCGAACGTTGTGCCCAGCAGCAGCCCGAGCGAGGTCATCGCCACGCATGCCAGCGGGATCAGCGTCAGCGTCACGAGCCAGTGCACGTCGAGGTTCGCTTCCACCCCGCCAGCGTGAATCACTGCCGCGATCGGGAACACGATCACCGCCGCAATCACGCCCTGAACCGCCCCGGAGAGCACCTTGGAGGCGGCCACGAGCCAGATCGGGCAGGGCGCCTGCACGCGATCCTCGATCTCGCGGGTGTAGCCGAACTCGGTGGAGAGCTGAAGCGCCACCGCCTGGATGCCCTGGAACATGATCGAGATCGCCACCACGCCCGGGACCAGCACCGTGGCGAAGTGGGACTCGGCCACGGCCCCGCCACCACCACCGACGCCCTGGCCGATGCTGGGAAAGACGTAGAGGAAGACGAAGACCAGCAGGAACGGCTGGATCACGGTGCGCACGACGAACTCGCCGAAGTGCTTGCGCAGCACCACGAGGTCGCGCGCCACCAGGCCCTTCATCGCCGACCAGCTTGCGGCCGTGCTCGAACGCTGCGGTGAGATCGAGATCGTCGTGGCGGCCATCAGTCGCGCAGCTCCTTGCCCGTGAGATGGATGAACACGGTTTCGAGACTCGGCTCGGCGACCGAGAGGTCGACCAGATCCACGCCCGCGGCCTCCGCAGCCGCCACCATCCGCGGCGCCAGCCGATCCACCCCCGTGACGTGAACCTCCACGCCACCCTCGATCGTGCGCGTGCGCGTGACCCCGTCGATCTCGGCCGCGATCCGTGTGCTCAGCGCCTCGGCGTCGCCGTTCACCTTCAGCGTCACGATCGTGTCCGCCCCCACCGACTGCTTGAGCGCCTCGGGCGTGTCGAGCGCGAGGATCTTGCCGTGATCCATGATCGCCACGCGCTGGCAGAGCCGGTCTGCCTCCTCCATGTAGTGGGTGGTGAGCAGGATCGTCTGCCCGTCGGCGTGCAGCTGCTCGAGGATCTCCCACAGCGCCAGCCGGCTCTGTGGGTCCAGTCCCGCGGTCGGCTCGTCCATGAACAGCACGGCCGGGCGGTGGAAGATCGCCCTTGCCACCATCAGCCGCTGGGCCATCCCGCCGGAGAGCGCGTAGACCGACGCCTTGCCCCACTTGGAGAGGCGGAACTGCTCCAGCAGCCGATCGGCGATCGCGCGCGACTCCTGCACCGAGATCCCGAACAGGCGCCCGTGGAAGTAGAGGTTCTCCCAAACGGTCAGCTGCCGGTCGAGCGTGTTCTGCTGGGAGACCACGCCGATCAGCTGCTTGGCGAGCGCCGGCTGGGCCACGACGTCCACCGTGCCCACCCATGCCTCGCCGGAGGTCGGGATCACGCGCGTGGTCAGCATCCCGGCGGTCGTGGTCTTGCCCGCGCCGTTTGGGCCGAGCAGGCCGAAGATCTCGCCCCGCGCGACGTTCAGCGTCAGCTTGTTGACGGCCGCGAAGTCGGCGCCGTCGTAGACCTTGGTCAGGTCGGTCGTCCTGATCACCGACTCGCCCGCGCCATCCGCGGGGGCGCGCTCGATGCTCGCGGCGGTCAGATCGGTCGAGGCGCTCACGGCACAGATGATCGCGCATTTGGGCGCTCGCTCGTGCGCTCGCCTCGACTGGCGCCCCGATACCCGCGCGCCGATGCCGCCCATTGCAGCTGCACCGGGGTTTGGAACACGCTAGAGTCGCGGCCGTGCTGCGCAGAGCGACACGCGCGACCTTGCCTCCGATGGCGATCGTGCTCGGCTTGGCGATGCTCGGCGCACCGGGCGCGGGCGCGGCGGCGGCGCTCTCTCTCGGCGCAATCTCGGAATTCCCCACCCCGACCGCCGACAGCGGCCCGGGCACCCTCGCCGCCGGCCCCGAAGGCGACATCTGGTTCAGGGAGTACGCCGGCGAGAAGATCGGGCGGATCGCTCCCAGCGGCCAGATCGCCGAGTTCCCGATCCCCACGGCCAACGCGCGACCCGAAGGAATCACCGCCGGCCCCGAAGGCAACGTCTGGTTCACCGAGCGCAAGGCCGACCAGATCGCACGCATAACGCCTTCTGGCGAAATCGCCTCGTTCCCGGTGCCGACGCCCGAAAGCGAACCGGAATCGATCGCGGCGGGACCGGAAGGCGATCTCTGGTTCACCGAGACCAATGGCGACAAGGTCGGGCGTCTGACCTCCACCGGCGATATCACGGAGTTCCCCGTTCCGACCAGCGCGGCCGAGCCGATGCGGATCGCCGCGGGCGCCGAAGGCGACATGTGGTTCACCGAGTACAAGGGCGACAAGGTGGCGCGGATCGCCCCCAGCGGCGAAATCGCCGAGTTCCCGCTGCCGGACGCGTACGGCGACCCCTGGGGCATCGCGCGCGGCGCCGAAGGCGACATGTGGTTCGCAGAGCCCGGAGACGGCAGGATCGGCCGGATCACTCCAGCCGGCGAAACCGCCGAATTCGCGATAGCAGCAAAGGAGACCGTGCCCTTCGACATCGCTGCCGGCCCGGAAGGCGACATGTGGTTCACGCAGTACGGCGCCAACGAGATCGGACGCATCGCCCCCCTCGGCGAAATCACCGAGTTTTCGCTCCCCGACGATGAAGGCGACCCGGAGGGCATCGCGCCGGGCGCCGACGGCAACATGTGGTTCGGCGAGGCCAAGGCGAGCACGATCGGGCGCATCGGCACCGGCGCCTCCGAACCCTTGGTGACTGCGCCGGCCGTGACCGGGGGCGCGACCGCGAACGCGCAGCAGACCTGCGAGAGCTCCTCCTGGAGCACATGGGCCTCCCTGCAGCCCTCGGCGAGCCTCTTCAGCTTCGACGGCTACTCCTGGTCACTCGAAGGCTCCAAGGTCGCCGCGGGCCAGACCTACACGCCCGGCACCGCCGACGTCGGCAAGTCGCTGACGTGCTCGGAGACCGTCACTTACCCGGTGCTCGACGTCACCGTGCCGGCGAGCAGCGCGCCTGTGAAGGTGCTCCCGCCGGCGCCGAAGCTGACCAGGCTGCGTCAGAGCTCGCGCGCGTGGCGCGAGGTCGCCGGCCTGCCGCACATCGGATACGGCCACGCGATCAGGCCGGCGAGCGGAACGGCTTTCGCGTTCACACTCAACGAGCAGGCGACCGTCAAGCTCGCGTTCGCCGCTCGCCTCGCTGGACGGGTGGCACACGGACGATGCGGCACCAAACCGTCCCGGAAGATGAAGGGCCGGCGCTGCGAGCGGGTCGCGACGGTGGGCGATCTCTCGTTCGCGGGTCACAGAGGCGCCAACAGCATCGCGTTCCAGGGGCACCTGACGCACTCCAAGCAGCTCTTGCCCGGCCGCTACGAGCTTTCGATCGTCGCAACCGACCCGCAGGGGACGCCTTCGGCGTCGGCCGCGCTTCGCTTCGAGATCCTCGGTTAGCGTCGCCGGCGACGCGCCTTGCGCAGCGGCGCCTTGGCCAGAGTTGCCCTTGGTCGCGAACTTGCCGTGGGCGTTGGCCCACAGCTTGCGCACGACGTGCTTGCCGGAGGCTGAGGCGATCCTCGCAGTGCTTGCGTGCGGCGGAATCTTGTAGCGGCGCGGACAGACCGCGAAGTTGCCGCCGGTGAGCGTCGCGACGATCGTGCCGTCGCTTTCCTGGCTGAGCACGAGAAAAAGGAGAACGGCGAATCTGAAACAGCCGCTGTCGATGGTGATAAGCTGCCGCGCCAACCTCAGGCGGGCGACTCGGAGCGCCTCGCCGCAAGTTGAGAGCGCAGGCATAGGCGGAGATGCGTCACAAGAGCTCGATCACCTCGCTGTCCTGGATCTCGTCGGAGGCCATCGAAGGCAGCATGTACGGCGGGGAAAGGCCGAAGATAAGCCGGGTGAAGGCCGGCACCGAGCTGGTCCGGCAGGGCGAGGAGGGCTCGGAGGTCTTCCTGCTGCTCGACGGCGTGCTGCGGGTCGAGCACAACGGGCAGCGCCTGGCCGAGTACGGCCCCGGCGCGATGCTCGGCGAGCGCGCTGGGCTGGAGGACGGCAAGCGCACCTCCACGCTGGTGGCGGTGACGACGTGCCGTGTCGCCTCGGTGCAGGCCGACCAGTTGGACCGTGGCGCGCTGCACGAGCTCTCCCGGGATCACCGTCGCGAAGAAGCAGTGCAGGGCTGACACAGCAGTGCGGGTTCACCTCTGCGGGGTGCGCGGCTCCACTCCCGCGCCCGGAGCCGACTTCCTGCGCTACGGCGGCCACACCTCCTGCGTGGCGATCGCCCACGACGATGCGCCGACCCCAAGCCTGATCCTCGACGCGGGCACCGGCGTGCGCAGCGTCACCGCGTTGATGTCGGGCCGGCCGTTCGCCGGCACGATCCTGCTCACGCATCTGCACTGGGACCACGTGCAGGGCCTGCCGTTCTGCTCCGCCGCCGACCACGACGGCTCGCAGGTCGCGCTGCTGCTGCCGGAGCAGCAGGACGGCTCGGATGCGCTGTCCGTGCTCTCGCGCGCGATGTCCCCGCCGCACTTCCCGATGGGACCGGATGGGCTGCGCGGAACCTGGAGCTTTGCGAGCATCGCGCCCGGGCGCTCCACCCATCAGGGCTTTGAGGTGCTCACGGCCGAGGTTCCCCACAAGGGCGGGCGCACCTTCGGCTACCGGATCAGCGACGGCCATTCGAGCATCGCCTACATCCCCGACCACTGCCCCACGGAGCTTGGCCCTGGACCTTCAGGCTGCGGAGCGCTTCACCCAGCGGCGATGGAGCTGGCCGCGGACGTGGACGTGCTCGTCCACGACGCGCAGCTGCTCAGCGAGCAGGAGCTCGCCGCAGAAGGGCGCTTCGGACATGCGTTTGCCGACTATCCGGTCGCAGCTCGGCGCCCAGGCGGGCGCCAAGACCGTGGCGCTCTTTCATCACCGGCCCGACCGCACCGACGATGCACTGGATGAGCTCGCGCAGCGTTATCCCGGCCCGCCCAACGTGATCGTGGCCGCGCAGGACCAAGTGCTGCAATTGTGAGCACGATGGCCAGCAGTGCCGGCAACGCCCGCCCGGACGCGATCGTGGTCGGCTCGGGCCCAAACGGGCTCGCGGCCGCACTGACCCTGGCCGACGCCGGCCTCTCAGTCGAGGTCTACGAGGGCGCACAGAGCCTAGGCGGGGGCTGCCGCACCGACGAGCTCGACGCTGCCCGGATTCGCCCATGACGTCTGCTCGACCGTACACCCGATCGGTCGCGCAGACCGCAGCAACGCTCGGCGCCGACGGTCCGCGCTACCGGCGTCTGCTCGGTCCGATGGCCGACTCGGTGCAGCAGATCCTGCCCTCCGTGCTTGCGCCGATGCTGCGAGCGCCGGCCCACCCGATCGCGATGGCGCGCTTCGGCCTGCGCGGCCTCTGGCCCGCGAGCGCGCTCGCGCGACTGTTCGACACGCAGGACGCCAGGGCCCTGATCGCGGGCCTCGCAGCGCATTCGATTCAGCCGCTGAGCGCGCCCGGCACCGGCGCCTTCGCACTGCTGCTCGGCATGCTCTCCCACACCGTCGGCTGGCCGGTCGTGGAGGGTGGCAGCACAGGCGTGGTCGATGCGCTGGCCGCGAAGATCGAGGCCGCGGGCGGGCGTCTTCATACCGGCCGCCGGGTCGGCGACCTGCAAGAGCTTCCAAGCAGCCGGCTCACGCTGCTCGACCTCACGCCCCGCCAGCTGCTCGAGATCGCGGGAAACCGGATGCCGGCACGCAACCGCCGTGCCCTGGCCCGCTTTCGCTACGGCCCCGGCGTCTGCAAGGTCAACTGGGCTCTGAAAGCTGCGCCCG
>CAVSAL010000004.1:0-705164 GCA_963725915.1 uncultured Actinomycetota bacterium
TGCTCGCCTGTGATGCTGGCGATCGCCAGCGTGGGGTCGTGAGCGGCGATCAGCGACCCGATCGCGCGCAGCAGGTGCGTCTTGCCTACCCCTGGCGGCCCGCAGAGGAACAGCGGGTTGTAGGCCTGGGACGGCATCTCGGCGACGGCGAGCGCGGCAGCGTGGGCAAGGCGGTTGGAGTCGCCGATCACGAACTGGTCGAAGGACAGCTTGGGGTCGCCGAGCAGGTCCGTGTCGATCGCGGAGCGGCGCGTCTGCGACGCCTCCGGGACCGGCTTGCGAGGCTGTGGGTCGTGAGGCACGAGCTCGACTGTGGCTCCTGGCCCGAGCGCAGCAGCAGCGGCGGTCTGCAGCAGCCTGCCGAAGCGGTCGCGAACCCATCCACAGGTCTGTGGAGGAGCTGTGATCGTGAGTGTGTCGCCGTCGATGCCGCCTGCCCGCAGGGGGGCTAGCCAAATCCTGTAGGTGGGCTCGTCGACGGCCGCGCCAAGGTGGCTCTGCACAAGCGACCAGATGTAGTCAACGTCGGCGCTCAAGAGTCGTGTCGGATGGCGGTGGGAGGCAAGGGGTAGGAGGGCGTGTCGGGACGCGACGCTCCTGGACGGGAGCGCCTCGCTGTGAGCTTGGCGGGAGGGCTGTGGTCAGCCCGGCGCAGGCGAATATAGCCAACGCCCGAGAAGCGTTTGCAGGCCGCGAAGCCCGGTCTCCGCAAATGGCGAGAAAAACGAACCTGTGTGTCGAAGATCGGCACAAGGGCCACCCTCGCCCCGGTTGTCCGGCGACGGTATACTCCGCTGTTCGATGAAGCGGACCTATCAGCCCAAGAAACGCAAGCGCGCGAGAACCCACGGGTTTCGGGCCCGGATGCGTACGCGCGCGGGGCGGCTCACGCTCAAGCGCCGTCGCGACAAGGGACGCAAGCGCCTGTCAGTGTGACGGCGTGGGAATGAAGCCGCGTCACGCAGGCCGCGGTCGTCTCACGCGCAGCGCCGAGTTCGAGCGCGTCTACCGTCAGGGCCGCTCCTGCGCCAACCGCCATCTGGTTCTCTACACGTTCCCGAACGCAGCGGTGCAGGATCCCCGAGTTGGGCTCTCGGTCTCCAGGAAGGTCGGAGGCGCCGTGCAGCGCAACCGCGTCAAGCGTGTGCTGCGCGAAGCGGTGGCGCAGGTCAGCGACCGCCTCCCGGGCGGCAGTGACGTCGTGATCGTCGCCAGGCCCGACGTGCTCAAGATCCTCGAGGCGGAAGGGCTGGAGGGCGTCACGCAGGCGCTGGCCGAGCTGATCGCCAAGGCGACGCCTCCGCAGCGCGAGCAGAGGCGTCACGCAGCATGAGCTCCGCCGGCAGGATCGCACGCACCGTCGCCGTCTCTCCGCTGATGGCCTACTCGAAGCTGATCTCGCCGGCGCTGCCGCGCCGCTGCCGCTATGAGCCCACTTGCTCGGCCTACGCGATCGAGTCCGTGCGGCGGTTCGGTGTGCTGCGGGGGGCGGTGCTGGCGGTGTGGAGGCTGCTGAGGTGCAACCCGTTCAGCGACGGCGGATACGATCCCGTCGATGCGCAGCGGTTGTTCAAGCATGCCGCCTGAGCGGTGCCCGAGATGACCCACATCCTTGCCACGAACATAATCGAAAGCGCCTTCTCGCCCCTGATCACGCTCTTTCAGGCGATCTTGCTGTTCCTGCACAACAGCGTCCTGGGCGGTAGTTGGGGCCTTGCGATCGTCGGTCTGACCGTGGTCGTGCGCGCCGTGATGGTGCCGTTGACCTTCAAGCAGTTCCACTCGATGCAGCGCCTGCAGGCGCACATGCCGCGGATGAAGGAAATCCAGGAGAAGTACAAGGACGACAAGCAGCGCCAGCAGCAGGAGCTGATGAAGTTCTACCAGGAGAACAAAATCAATCCGTTTGCCTCCTGCCTGCCGCTCGTGCTGCAGCTGCCGGTCTTCATCTCGCTGTTCTACATGCTCAGGACGGACCTCAAGAAGCACATCTGCGGGCCGAGCCTGGTCACGCACTACAACGCCATCCACAACGCCTCGATCGCCAACGCGGCGCACCTGCCGGCGAAATACCTCGAAAACACGACCTGCGAACAGGTCGCACCCCACTCGGCGAAGTTCCTGTTCATCCCGGACATCACCAGCCACGCCACCGGCGCCGTGCTGATCGTGCTGCTGGTGCTCTATGTCGGCTCCCAGCTGGGCTCCACGATGCTGATGAGCGCGACCGTCGACAAGAACCAGCGCCGGATGATGATGCTCCTGCCGCTCGTGTTCGTGCTCTTCATCTTCAAATTCCCCGCGGGCCTGCTGGTGTACTGGATCACGACCAACCTCTGGACGGTCGCCCAGCAGTACCTGATCCGCCGCCGGGTCGGCCCGCCGCCGGTCGCCGGTGGGACGCTGGCGCCGAGCGGCGCATCCAAGCGGACGCTCGAGCCGGCGATGGCGGCCGCCTCGCCTTCGTCCGCGCCGCCGCCGCCCCCACGCAAGCGCAAGAAGCGCTCGGGTCGTCGGCGATGAGCGAGTCGGGCGATCCGAAGGCTGAGTTGCTGGCGCTACTGGATGTGTTTGCGCAGGCCAGCGGACTCGACGTGCAGACCAGCGTCGAGGAGTCCGAGGAGGTGCTGCTCGGGCGCTTCGAGGGCGAGGAGGTCGGCCCGCTGATCGGCCGCCGCGGCCAGACGATCGACGCGATCCAGCATCTCGCCCGCCGGATCGTCTTCAAGACGGGCGAGAGCCCTACGCGCGTGGTGATCGACGCGGACGGCTACCGCGAGCGCCGCGAAACCGCGCTCCGCGAGGAGGCAGACGAGGCCGCCGACGAAGCGGTGGAGTCGGGAGAAGCGATCGAGCTGGAGCCGATGCCGGCCTCCGAGCGGCGAGTCGTGCACGAGCATCTGCGACTGCGCGGGGATGTCGAGACCCACAGCGAGGGCGAGGAGCCGGAGAGATTCCTCGTGATCTCGCCGCTGGGCGAGTAGCTCGCCGGGCGGGGAGTGTTTCACGTGAAATCAGTTGCGCGTCGCCTGGACGCCCTTTGCGTCCAGTACGAGCTGGATCGCGCCCAGGCCGAGCGCCTGTCGATGTTCCTCGCGGCACTCGTCGAGGATCCGCGCGCTCCCACCGCGATCCGCGATCCGGCGTCTGCCGTCGAGCAGCATCTCGCGGATGCACTCGTCGGACTCGACGTCAACGCTCTCAGGGCCTCGAAGGCGATCGCCGATCTCGGCAGCGGCGCCGGCCTGCCCGGCATTCCGATCGCGATTGCGCTGCCGGAGTCTCGTGTCAGCCTGCTGGAGAGCCAGTCGCGCAAGTGTGAGTTCCTGACCAACGCGATCGTGGCAACCGGGCTAGAAAACGTGCTCGTGGTCGATGCGAGGGTCGAGGATTGGCCGGAGGGTGTCTCATGTCAGGACGCGGTGCTGGCCAGGGCGCTTGCCCCGGCAGCGGTGGTGGCCGAGTACGCGGCCCCGCTGCTGCGCGTCGGCGGCGTGCTTGTCGATTGGCGCGGCCGCCGCGACGAGTCAGAGGAGCACGCGGCACTGGAGGCTGCCGCCCAGCTTGGCCTGGAGCTGCAGGAGATCAGGCGGGTCGAGCCCTTCGAGGGCGCCCGCGACAGGCATCTCCACGTCTACCGCAAGGTGGTCCCCACCCCAGATCGCTTTCCGCGTCGCCCCGGAATCGCGCGCAAGCGGCCACTTGGCCGGCCCAATGTCGCACGCACCGCCTCCGAACCCGCGGCCGAGGGCGATCGGCGCTAGCTTGCAGTGCTCATGGGACGCGTCTACGCGATAGCCAACCAGAAGGGCGGCGTGGGCAAGACCACGACCGCCGTCAATCTCAGCGCCTGCATCGCCGAGGCGGGGTGCGCCACGCTGATCGTCGACGCCGACCCGCAGGCCAACGCCACCGTCGGCCTTGGCGTGCCGCGCTCCCAGGAGCCGGGTCTCTACGACGTGCTCGCCGGCGAGGCTGCTGCCGCGGATGCCGTTGTCGATGCGTCTGTGCCCGGATTGAGGCTGCTGCCGGCGGGACCCGGCCTGGCAGGCGCGAACGTCGAGCTTCCCCGCCTCGAGCACTTCGAGCTGCGAATCCGCGAGGCGCTTGCTCCGCTGCGCGACGACTTCGAGTACGTCCTGATCGACTGTCCCCCGTCGCTTGGCCCGCTCACGGTCGGGGCGCTGGCCGCTGCCGACGAGGTGATCGTGCCCGTGCAGACCGAGTACTTCGCGCTAGAGGGCCTCGCCGGCCTGCTGGACACGCTCGCGCGGGTTCGCCGCGAGATCAACCCGCAGCTGACCGTCGCCGGGATGCTGCTGACGATGCACGACGCGCGCACGAGGCTCGGTCAGGACGTCGAACAGGAGGTGCGCAAGCACTTCCCCGACCTCGTCTACGAGACGGTGATACCGCGCAACGTGCGGGTCGGCGAGGCGCCGAGCTATGGCCTCCCCGTCACCCACCACGATCCTCACAGCGCCGGCGCCGAGGCGTACTTCGAGCTTGCCCGGGAGCTGCTCGTGGGGAGCTCTTCGTGAGCCCGCCGAAGCGCGGAATGGGCCGCGGCCTGGACGCGATCCTCTCGGTCTCCGCCGACCAGGAGGCGGGCCAGGAGCTGCGCAACGTCCCGGTCGGCTCGATCGTGCCGAGCCCGAGCCAGCCGCGCCGGCGCTTCGAGGAGCAGGCCCTGGCCGCGCTTGCCGCTTCGCTGGGAGAGAAGGGCATCCTGCAGCCGGTGCTGGTCAGACCGCTGCCGGACGGCCGCTACGAGCTGATCGCCGGCGAGCGCCGCTGGCGTGCCGCCCAGATCGCGGAGCTGAGCGAGATCCCGGCGATCGTGCGCTCCCACGGCGATGCCGAGGCGCTCGAGATCGCCCTGATCGAGAACATGGCCCGCGAGGACCTCAACCCGATCGAGGAGGCCAGAGCGTGCGCCGCACTCGTCGAGGAGCTCGGCCTCACCAGAGAGCAGGTGGGCAGCCGGGTGGGTCGCAGCCGGGTCGCAGTCTCCAACCTCATGCGCCTGCTCGACCTGCCCGACGAGGCGCTCGTCCTGATCGAGGAGGGCGCGCTCAGCGAGGGCCACGGCCGAGCGTTGCTGCTCGCCGAGGACCACGCTGCGCGGCGCAGGCTGGCCCGCCGGGCTGCGGCCGAGGAATGGTCGGTGAGGACGGTGGAGGCGCAGGCGCGGAAGGAGAACGGCCGCGAGCGCGCCCGCCCGAAGGCGCCGCGCCGCCGCAAGCCCGCACCCGATGCCGACCAGCAGGCCGCATCGGCGGAGATCGCCGATCTGCTCGAACGGGCGACCGGAGCGGAGGTCAAGGTCCGCGGCGACGCTCAGGGGCGCTACAGGGCGGAGCTGCTCTTCGAGTCGGCCGATGAGGCGCATCGGCTTGCGAGTTCGAACTCGGGGAGGCCGCAGCGGATCTGCAGGGCGCCCGGTAGGTCGCCGATGCGAACGCAGCCGCGAGAGCTGACGCTGTACCGTCGCGTACAGCTCGCCCGGTAGACCCGGTGTCTGCTCACGCGCGGCCGACATCGCTGCCGGCGCTCGATCGAGAATGTCGTCGATGGTGGACACTGCGCGCTCGCGCGACATGCCCCAGCTCACGGCCTCGTTGGCAATCCGCTGTGCCGTGACCCGGTCGGTACGTTGCACGGCGTCGATGTACATCGCCAGTCGCTCGTCGCCATAGTGCAGCGTGCACATGAGGTCGTAGAGGGGCGTCAGCGTCAACGCACCCGAGGTGAGGTGCAGCAACGAGAAGTTCTTGGCGTGGGCGTCGCCGTTGCCGATCAACGCATTCAACGTCACGGCCTGCAGAAGCCGCTCCAACGAGTCCCCGGCGGCCGCGGACCGCAGTATGCCGGCGATCCGCTTCAGCGAGGGGCCACCGTCCTGCTCGTACTTGGTGTCCGGGGGCACGCCCGTGGCTTGGCAGAAGTCCTCCTGGTGAATGCGCTCCAGGGCACCGTCGGATTCTGACGGTGCGGTCGAACCGCTCGACCACGATCAGCCTGCGCTTTGCGATCTCGGTTGTCTCGATGCCGGCAACGGCGAGGCTGAGGTTGTGCGCGATCCGCATGCAGAACGCCTCGTTCTCCACCGTCTTGGGAAAGGCGGCGATCTCGGGCTTGAGGATGTGCGTCGAAGGCGTCCCGTCCACCGGACGGCCCCATTTGCCATCTGGCATGCGCGTCAGCAGAAGCTTCTCCTGCACCCCCGCCAGCGAGACGCGCACCCTGCCCCCTGCCCCGAGCGGTGCGCTCCGCAGGTTGCGCACCAGGGTCGCAGCGTCTTCCTGGGTTAGCGCTTCGGCGGTGACTGTCGTCGGCGTGCCCGGCGCAGCCTCGTCGGCCGGCTGAATCACAATTGCGCCTGCGCAGTCGCGCCCGAGCTCGGCAATCAAGCCGTATGTGTCGTCCGCGCGCACGCCGACGTCGCGCGCGATCGACTTGCGCGACTCGCCCTCGGGAAGGAGGCCATCGATAAACGGGCGCACGACGCCCTGCGTGTATCGACGCTCACTCACCGGCAGCGACAAAGACAGCAGCGGCGTGCCCAACTCATAGCGACTCAGGGCGTCCTCCGCGTAGAGGAGGCGGGGCCGGCCGCGGTGCCGGTCGATGGTGGCGACCCGGTTGCCGTACAACCAGACGGCCAGCTCGTCAGCCACTACCAATCAGCCTCATCGAGCGTCATGCGAACCCCGAGCAGCCTCAGGACATGCAGAATCCGCTTGAGCTGCTCTGTTTCCTTGCCGCTCTCGAGCTCGGATAGGTAGCTGCGCTGCAGCCCAGCCATCTCAGCGAGCTGAGCCTGGGTCAACCCAGCGGCCGTTCGATAGTGGCGGATCGCATCTCCAAGCGAGGCGGGCGAGTAGATCCGGTAGGAGCGTCGCGTGCCTTTGGGCGTGTCCTTCGTCGGCATAACCAGACACTGTAGCACTGTCGGCATAAGCCGACAAGCATGGCGTGTCGCGATATCAGGACACGCGGTCCATGTCCAGATATTCCGACGGCTCCGGTGCCTGTCGAGACCGGGATGTAGCCCCGGCGTGCCGCCGGTAAGATGGCAGCTACGGGCGATTAGCTCAGTCGGTTAGAGCGCTTCTCTGATAAAGTAAGTCTCCGGGGTTTTGGTCCCATTTTCCGGCTTAATCAGCCGATTCCGTCCGATTCCAGCGCTATAGTGTGCCCTGAATGTGCCCCGCTGAGCACATATCGGGCGGCGAAGCCGTACGGATGAATGTCAAATCTCGGAGCGTGTTGCACGGGATCGTGCAACAGTTCCTGTTGGGCGCCGGTGACGACGAGCTAAAGCGCAGGCGTTTGGGCTTGGGCCTGCCGCGCTGCTTGCCGTTTTGACGGCCTTGAAGGTGCGCGCCCACGTGTCGCGCCGGCGCCTGTCTTTGTTGGTCCTGTTGCCTTCCAGTCGTTGATGAGCCGCCGGTAGGCAGCCTCGGCGCGTTCTGTGAGCTCACGCTCGGCGTCTCGCTCCGCGGCGCTCGCGGAGATCCGTCGCCCGCCGTGGCGTGTCGGCAGCGGTGGCGCCCCGGCGTCGAGTTCGGCGCGGCGCAGCTTCGCACGGACACGGGAGGGCTGCGCGAAGGCGTAGTCCTCGCCCTTGGCCAGTAGCTGCCAGCAGAGGCAGGCGAGCTTACGGGCGACCGCGACCGCGGCGACGTGTGCTCCCTTGCGCGCACGAATGCGCTCGCCGAAGGCGTGCAGCGGGCCGGGCTGGCGCAGCGCGATCCACGCGGCCTCGACGAGCACCGAGCGTGCCTGAGCGTTGCCGCGCTTTGAGATCCTCCCGTGACGGGCTGGCTCATCCCCGGACTGACGCACCCTGGGATCGAGCCCCAGATACGCGACGAGCGCTCGCGGCGAGTCAAAGCGGGAGATATCGCCGATCGCGGCCATCAGCGTGACGGCCACGCCCGCGCCGACACCGGGGATGCTCATCAGCCTGCGAGCGTCATCGGAAGAGGACGCCCACTGCGCAAGCTTCTGGTCGATCTGGGTGATCTCGCCATCCAGGAAGTCGATCTGGCGCAGGCAGCCCACGACCGTCTCGGCCTCCTCGCCGCCCAACTCCTGTTCGCACAGCCACGCGCGCCCTTGCGTGCCGAACAGGTCCGAGACGGGCGAGCGACCGAGCAAGCAGCGCGCGAGCGTTGCATGAATCTCGTTCTTGGCGCGGGTGCGCTGACGCACCAGCGCCGCACGACGAGCGACCCGGCGACGCAGACCCGAGGTCACAATGTCAGGCACCCACACCGACTCGAGCATCCCCGCCGCGAGCAGCTCTGCCAGCGTGCGCGCGTCGAAGCGGTCGGACTTCACCCGTGCGTGAGAGATCGCCCGCACATCTTGGGCGTTGGCGACCACCACCCGCGCGACATGCGGCCTGATGATCCTGGCGATCTCCATCGCCGGGCCGGTCGCCTCCATCGCCACCTCATCGGTCGGACACAAGCTGCCCGCGAACAACTCAAGCTCCTCGCGGCCCGTCTTGACGCGGCCGGCCGAGCGGGTCTTGCCGTCCTCGCGGATCGCCACCTCGCAGAAGCCCTGGTGAACGTCGAGTGCTACCTGGCGCATCTGTCCTCCTCCTGTGAGCCTGGGTTGACAACAGTGGAGCAGTCGCAGGGCAAACGACAACTACGGATTCGCGCTCGCAGCGCAACCGGGCAAGTCGCAGGGGCGGCCACATAGCTCATCGGGCTCTCAGCCCATACGGTGTAGACGACCTGCCCTCACATCTGCTCCAGGAAGCCCCTGTCCCGATCAGCCGAAGCTACGACCAGGACCGGACACTACCCAGGAGCAGTTTCATGCCCGTAGCTCTATCCGGCGCTCAGCCCCCGGCCACTGTCGGCAACTCGCTCTTGCGCGATCTGCTCGTTCTCGCCAGCACGAAGCCTCATTGCCGTACCGAACAATGCGACGGCACCCTCCACCCCCATCGCCTTGTCCAGCCCGAGCCTTACAGCGGGCGTCATGGCGCGAACAGCGTGCAAAGCCAACACCGCGCCCAGGTCTCCCACCACCGAAACGGCCGCTGCCCCGATGAGCACGGCGCCCGCGACACGCAGGCGACGATTCGAGGTCGCAGTTCTAGCAACCGCCGCTGCTGCGAGAGGAAGCGCGGCGCTCTGCTGTCTCATGCAGACAACTATCTACGTTCATGGCGGACATTGGGCGCCCAAAGTGGTCGGTTCGCCTGATGTCGGTCCAGCGCCACAACATCGCTGACGGCACACGCTGGAAGGTTCGATGGCGTCAGGCCGATGGCGTCATGCGTGCTCGCTCGTTCACGAGCAAGCAGGAGGCGATGGCTTTTGACGCCGACGTGAAGGCGCGCAAGTACAAGGGCGAGACGTTGCCGCGCGCCCACCACGAAACGATCGCCGAGGCTTTTGACGAGTGGTGGCGCCTGCGCGGATCGACCAAGGCGCCAGCGACACAGCGCACGTACCTCGCCGCATGGAGCCCGCATGTGCGTGGTCGCTTCGACCATCACGACATCCACGAGCTTGTATCCAATCCGCAGCTCCTTGACGAGCTGGTCGCCGACATGCGCGAGCGCGGCGTCGGCAACGCGGCGCAGCGCAAGGTGTTGGTCGTTTTGTCTGCCGTCCTAACGGCCGCAGTGGAGTGGAGGCGAATCCCGGTCAACCCCGTCCTGGCAATGCGCAAGCCACCGGGAACACGGGAGCGAATCCCGCATCCGTTTCCCCCCGTCGTCGTGGAGCGCATCCGGCTTCGCATGACGCGACGAGAGACCAAGGACCCAACCGGAACACGCGCGATGGGCGATGCGTGTCTCGTCAGCCTGCTCAGCTACGCGGGCTTGCGTCCCGGCGAGGCGCTAGCGCTCACATGGGCCGACATCGGCACCCGAGCGATTGCCGTAGACAAGTCCGTCAGCGACGGATGCGAAGGCCCCACCAAGACAGGTGCCGTCCGGTCTGTTCCATTGGCTCAGCCCCTAGCTACCGATCTCTCTGAGTTTCGATACGCCCTCAACGCACCCAGCGACGACGCTTTGGTCTTTGCCGCAACAGACCGCGATTGCTGGTCGCGGTCGGACTGGAACAACTGGCGCAACAGGGTTTGGAATCCGACCATGAGCGGCCTCGCGCAAGGCGAAGAAGCCTTGCAGCGCTTGGCGACCGCCGTTCCATACGACTGCCGCGCCTCATTCGTCAGTCTCTACCTGCGCGCCGGTCATAGCCCGTTGGAGGTCGCGCAGTGGGCATCCTCTCGGACCTGCTCATCCGGGCCGAACAAATCCTTGAGGCACGGGAGAACGCCTAAAACGGTTCTGGCTTTGGGCACACACTCGCAAAGCCCGTGGCACACACCTACAGCTCGCCGGCGCCCCAGCCCAACACCGTCGCCGCGAACTCCCCAGGCGTGATGATCGGGATGTCTTGAAAGGAGCCCAGGTCGAGCAAATCCGCGTCGCCGGAAACGATGTAGTCGGCGGAGCCCTCGATCGCCGCCTCCAGAACGCGATTGTCGTCGTCGTCACGGACGACGGTAAGCACGCGGTTGGGCACGACCACAACGCCACTGGCCGCAACGAGGTCCGCGAGCTGCGCGCCCCCGTGAATGACCTTGGCGAGCCTCGGATACTCCAGCACCCGGCGCAGCTCTGCCAGCAGCGGCGCGCTGGTCACGAGCACGAGCCGATCGCCGCCAATAGCATCAAGGATCGCGGCGGGCGCCCCACGCCAGCCGAGACCGGACACGATGACATTCGTGTCGAGGACGACCCTCGGCGTCACTCAGTAGCCCGTGCTGCCGTGATCGCCTCATCCACAACCGACACGTCGAGCCCCGCCTCGGCGACGCTCCGGCGAACCTGAACCAAACGCGCCCGCAGTTCCTCCTGAGCCGTCCGGCGCCTGGTTTCGGTCAGCCGGTCATACTCGGCCGGGCTGACGAGGACCGCCACGGCCTGCCCTCGCCGTGTGAGGACCACGGCCTCATCATCGGCCGCGACCTCTTCCGCGAGCTGGCCGAGCTTGCTTCGCGCCTTGTCCACTCCGATCGTTCGCTCCATGCCGTACTCCTATCACTTTGCCGTACTGTCAACCTTACGGTATACGGTACGGATCGTCAAGGCGCTGGATAAAGCCAAGGTCAACGGTCGATCAACGGACGCGGCCCGTCGATAACATTCGAGCCGCGATGCAAGACGCTTTTGGCTCAAGGTGTGCCCTAAACGTGCCCCGCAGGGCACTTTCGTCTAGGTCGTGCCTAGCAAAAACAGCGGATTTGCAGGCAAAGGGCGATTAGCTCAGTTGGTTAGAGCGCTTCTCTGATAAGGAAGAGGTCCCAGGTTCGAATCCTGGATCGCCCATCGGTGGTTTTGGCCGGGAAGGCGCGTACGTGCAAGGCGCAGCCCCGATCTCAGCCGAGGGGCAGATTCAGGCCGCTCGTTCCCACATCCGTGACGGGGCGCCTGATGGGCTCGCTTACTGCCCGCCGTCGAACTCGGCGAGCACGCTCTCAAGCGGCACCGGCCCAATGCCCCGCCCACGGTCAGCGTGGGCCTCGGCGGCCGCGCGATGCTCCTCCTCGGTCTCGGGCTCGTCGTCAAAGGGTGCCGCCTGAAGAGCCGCCAGCACCGGGTCCTTGGCACGAGTCAGCAGGACTACGGCGGCGTCCACGCTCTCGTCGGGCAACTCGTCAACAAGGCGGTGCAGATCGGCTCGCGTCATGGCCTCAGGTTACGGTAGCGTCATGGTTATGAACGTGGCGGAGGTCGTTGATCGTGCTGGGCGTCTGCTGGCGGATGCGGTACCGCCTGAGTCGAAGGTTATCCTCTTCGGTTCGCGTGGCCGTGGCGACGCTGGCGTGGATAGCGACTTCGACTTTCTCGTGATCGAGCCGTCGGTCGTGAGCAAGGCGGCTGAGATGGTGCGGCTCCTCGCCGTGCTCGATCCGTTGAGGGTCGCTGCGGATGTCGTGGTCATGCCGCAGGAGCAGGCTGAGGCGTGGGGTAACGTTCCCGGCACATTGGTCCACGACGCGCTGGCAGAGGGACGTGTCCTCGCAGAA
Organism: uncultured Actinomycetota bacterium; assembly: GCA_963725915.1. Lineage (GTDB taxonomy): Bacteria > Actinomycetota > Thermoleophilia > Solirubrobacterales > Solirubrobacteraceae > Palsa-744. The sequence continues at coordinate 12,079 of CAVSAL010000004.1, forward strand.
ACCTGACCTGGGTGATCTCGCTGCCCGGTTCGCGCGCAAGGCCGAGAGTGATGAGATCGCCCTCCAGAAGCTCGGCGACGATCCCGACGTGCCGGACGATCTCATCGGCTTTCACGCACAGCAGGCGCTGGAGAAGCTACTGAAGGCCGCCTTGGCTCACGCCGGTGTCGCGCCGCCTCGTATACATCACCTCGGCAAGCTGCTCTCCTTGCTCGTAGACGCGGGCATGGCTCCGCCCGTCTCGGCGGACGAGGCCCGCGTCATGGTCCCGTGGGCGGTCGAGTTCCGCTACGACGACGTGCTCGATGAACGTCTTGATCGCACGGCATCCCAGCGGTCAGCGGTCATACGCCCGCCCCGCGGCTTGACGGCCGTCACCACGATCACGCTGGCGTTGGAGTCGAGACGGATGAGGGCTCGCCAGTCGCCGACGCGCAGACGCCACTCGCCCGGTCGGCCCTTGAGGCTGCGCACGTCCCCCGCAGGCAGGTGCTCTATCGCAGTCAGGATGCGCTCTCGTTCGTTGCGGGGCAGCCTGCGCAGGGACTTCGCAGCGGCGGGCGCGATCACCGCGTCCCACTCGGGCAGTTCAGGCGTCAGCGCCACGCTCCGCGCGCAACTCGGCTACGCTGATCGCCTCGCCTCGCTGGTAGGCAACCCAGCCCTCCTCGGAAGCCGCTCGGTCATCGCCGGTGTAGGGCTCATCGTCAAAAGGGGCGGCCTCAAGAGCCACCACCACCGGGTCCTTGGCACGGGTCAGCAGGATCACGGCGGGGTCCACGCTCTCGTCGGGCAACTCATCCACAAGGCGATGAAGGTCGGCTCGTGTCATGGACTAAACGTAGCACCGGTACGGCAAGACGACGAGCCGATTCCAGGTTTGCGGAGCCCGGTCCGGCGGCGGCATAAATGAGGCCAGCGTCCGCCGTCGAGCAGGACTGCCCATAGCCCGGTTGAGAAGCCGTTCCGAGCCGCGAGCTACGCTGCTGCCGCGGTGCCCTCCCTGGCGCGGGCATAGAGCGTCTCGGGAGCTATGTCTGCGCCGTTTGGCCAGACGACAGTGCCCGCCTCGCGATCAGCGGTGAGGCTGGCGAAGTAGGAGCGCTCTCGCAGCGGCTCGAAGACACCTCCATATTCCAGTAGGTAGGAGAGGTCGACGTTGGCCGTTGTGCCGTCGTCAAAGCGGACGTGGACGGCGTAGTCGTCCAGCGCCTTGGCCTCCACGAGAAGCGGCGTACTGCGCATAAGAGAATGGTAGAGCTTCAGCGAAGCGGCGCAATTGCGAGCAACGGCTGGTTGGCGCGCGCCCGGGACCAGTTCTCGCGCAACTCTGCTTGATGAGCCTGGCCCCACTCGACCACGAGTCGCCGTCCGCGAGGTGGCAGCTCGCCAGCGATGATTTCGAGGCTCTCGATGTCGATGGTCGCCTCGTCGCCACCGTAGCTGGCATGGAAGTGCGGGCGTCCGCGGTGGTGAATCTCGTCGTAGTACATCCAGATCACGATGCCGTAAAACGCGCTTATTCTCGGCATCCGCTATCCGCCCCACTGGCGGGTCGAACATTTCATCGCGGCGCAGGCTAGTCGAACCTCCGGAGGCTTCCCGACAGCGGGCAGCGGCATTGGCCGCCGCCGAGTGGGGCGGCCTTTCGCTTGCTCAGGTGAGGGCCGCGGCGCGCTATTACGCGGAGTACCCGCACGAGATCGACGAGCGCATCGCACGCAACCTCGAGCAGGCCGAAGCAGCAGAGCGGCAGTGGCGTCGCGAGCAACGCGCGCTCGCGTGAAGCTGTAGCAGGGCCCGCTTCCGTCCACCCGCTCCTCATCGCCCTAGCGAGCTTCGTCGCGGCGGGGCCGCCATACCCGAGCTTCATCCACTGGCTTCAGTAGCGCGCCGCTTCGGCCCTCGCCCGCCGCGACATCGACCGCGGCGAGCGTCGGCCCCTGAGCAGGCCTGGCCAAGGGCGGGGCATGAGGGCTAAGGCCGGGCGGGGGCTATGCCGATGAATGCGACGTGGCCTCTCGCCCAAGACCGTCCATGGCTCCGCGCAGCGCGCTCGCCACGCTCGTGGCCCTCGCGGCGATGGTGCTCGCCGCGCCCGCCGGCGCGCAGGTGCAGACGGTCGGCGCGCAGACCGTCGGCCTGCAGAGCCGCAGTACCGAGCTTTGGATCGGGGAAGGCACCCGCGCCTCCGAATTCGCAAACCCGGAAGGCCGGCCGGTCGTCTCCTCCGCCCAGGTCTACGCGGTCTACTGGGACCCGGGCGACGTCTACCACGGCAACTGGCAGCAGCCGATCAACGGGTTCTTCGCGAACATGGCCAACTCCAGCGGCGCCCTCGGCGACGTCTTCGCGGTCGACACCCAGTACACCGACGCCGCCGGCCAGCACGCCGCCTCGCACGTGGGCTTCGCCGGCGCCTACACCGACACCGATCCTTACCCCACGAACGTCGGAATCTACCCCGCGGGCTGCAAAGATCCCGAACCGCTCACCATCGGCAACATAACCTGCCTCTCGGGAGGGCAGCTCGAAGAAGAGCTGGAACGCTTCATCGCCGATCACTCCCTGCCAAGGGGCATGGGCACGATCTACTATCTGCTCACGCCCCCCGGCGTGACCGATTGCCTGGCCGAAGGTCACTGCTCCGACTACGCTGGCGCGCCGGTCGCCAAAAACGCAAGCTACGAAGACAGCTTCTGCAGCTACCACGCGGACATCAACCCCGGTGGGCCGCCCGAAGGCAGTTCGCAGACGATTCTCTACGCGGCGATCCCGTGGACGGCCGGCACGCTCGGCGACTCCCACCTCGCCCCGAAGACGCAGGCCGACGAATGCCAGGACGGCGACTGGGAACCCCATGTGCCCGGCGCGAAATCTGGGCCCGAGGAACCGGAGGCCGAACCGGTCGAGCAGGAGCCCAACCAGAAAGGCATCGGTCCCGACGGCTCATACGACGGGGGCTTGGCCGACCTGATCGTGGGCCAGATCGCGACCGAGCAGCAGGACATCCTCACCGACCCGCTGCTGAACGCTTGGCAGACGCCTGAAAGCGCCAGCGAAGGCGCGGGGGAGGAGGTCACCGATCTCTGCCGCAACTTCTTCGCACCCGCGCTTGGAGGCACAAGCGGCGTGGAAAGCGCCGAAGAAAAGGCTGCGCGGGAGGAGGAAGTCGCAGAAATCGCGAAGAAGTTGCGAGAAGACACGCCAACACTCACCGAACAAAAGGCGCGGGAAGAAGCCGAACTGCTGGCCAAGAAGAAACCCCACCACGGTGAAGAAGGGACCGAAGCCGGCACGCTCTACAACGACGAAGTCAGCGGCGGCGACTATTACCTCAACAACGCCTTCAACCTCGCCGCGATCAAGGTGGACTACCCCGGGGTCCCGTGCCTGAAAGGCGTCTCCCTGGCGCCGAGCTTCACCGCTCCCACGAATGTGAACGCAGGCGAAATCGTCGGCTTCGACGGCATGGAGTCGAACATCACCCTCGACGAGGGCACCTCCTACTCGTCCGGCAAGCCGCTTGCCAGCTATCCAACCTACGAATGGAACTTCGGCGACGGCACCAGCGTGAAGGGTTTCGCGCCCGGCGCTCCCTCGAAGAACTCGCCCGAAACCACCCCCTGTGAACTGCCCTGGGAGAGCCCCTGCGCCGCCAGCGCGTTTCACACATACACCTATGGCGCCACCTACCACGTGACGCTCACCGTCACCGATGTGGGCGGCAACGTCGCAAGCATCACCGAGCCGATCACGGTCGCGGGGCCGCCCGCGCCCTCGCTCACCGGCGGCGGATCGGGCGCGGTCACCGGCGGCGGACTGCCGGGCGTCTCGGTCGTATCGAAATCGGCCAAAAGCAGCGGCAGCAGCGGCAAATCGAAGGCGTCCAAAGCCCCGCTCTCCAGGCCCGTGGCGACCGCGATCGTCACGACCACCTCGCTGAACAAGGCCGTGGAAGCCGGCCTGGGCGTGCGCTACTCCGTCAACCAGCAGGTCGCCGGTCACTTCGAAGTGCTGCTGCCCACGCGGCTGGCCAAGCGCCTGAAGATCAAGGGCGCCAAGGCCAAGGGCCTGCCGGCCGGCATGGCGCGCGAGACCGTGATCGCCTACGCGCTGCTGGAGACCACCAGGAGCGCGCACGGCACGATCAGCATCGCGATCCCCGGGGCCACCGGCCACCGGCTCGATCGCCTGCATCACGTGAAGCTCACCCTGCGCCTGGTCGTCAGGAACGCGTCGCGCACCGAACCCAAGACGACGCTGCTGATGACCGCCGTGAAGCTGCGGCGCTGAAAAAGCGCCCGCTCCGGTCACGCGCGTCTCACACCCTCGCCGGCAAAGGGGGCTAGGATCGAGCGCGAGGCCTTCGATGCGATCGTCGAGGCGCCAGTCGCGACGCTTCCGGGCAGAGGAAACCAAACGATGCAAGAGCCAGACCGCGAGGATCAGCAGCAGCAGCTCCGACGCCTCTCGATCGACACGATCAGGGCGCTGGCGATGGATGCAGTCCAAAAGGCGAACGCCGGCCACCCCGGCACCGCGATGGCGCTCGCGCCGCTCGCGCACACCCTGTTCACGCAGGAGATGGCGCTCAACCCCGCCGACCCCGCCTGGCCCGACCGCGACCGCTTCGTGCTCAGCGCCGGGCACGCCTGCGTGTTGCAGTACGCGCTGCTGCACCTGACCGGCTTCGACCTCGGCCTCGACGATCTGAAGCAGTTTCGCCAGTGGGGCTCGCGCACGCCGGGGCATCCCGAGCGCGGCCACACGCCCGGGGTCGAGGTCACGACCGGCCCGCTGGGTCAGGGGATCAGCAACGCGGTGGGGATGGCGATCGCCGAGCGGTTCCTCGCCGACCGCTTCAACCGCCCGGGGGCCGAGGTCGTGGACCATCGCACCTACGCGATCTGCTCCGACGGCGACCTGATGGAGGGCATCTCCCAGGAGGCCGCCTCGATCGCGGGCCAGTTCGGTCTCTCCAAGCTGACCGTCTGCTACGACGAAAACCACATCACGATCGACGGCTCCACCGCGATCTCCTTCGACGGCGAGAACCACATGGCGCGCTTTGCCGCAAGCGGCTGGCACGTCCAGCGCGTGAAGGACTCCGAGGACCTCGACGCGATCGCCTCGGCGCTGGCCCACGCGCGGCAGGAAACCGAGCGCCCCTCCTTCATCGCGATCCGCTCGCACATCGCCTACCCGGCGCCCAACGCAACCGACACGGCCAAAGCGCACGGTGCGCCGCTCGGCGAGCAGGAGGTCGCGCTGACCAAGCAGGCGATGGGCATGGACCCGCAAAAGAGCTTCGCGGTCGCCCCGTCCGTCTACGCGCACATGGACCTGCGCGCCAAGGGCGCCGACGCCCAGCGCGAGTGGGAGCAGCGCTTCGCGCGGTGGCGCGAGCAGTTCCCCGAGATGGCCGCCGACTGGGACCTGGCCTTCGCCGGCCGCCTGCGCGCGGGCTGGCAGCAGAGCCTGCCGAGCTTCGCGGCCGACGCCAAGGGCATCGCCACCCGCTCGGCCGGCCAGAAGGCGATGGCAGCCTTCTCCGCCTACGCGCCGACCGCGATCGGCGGCGCCGCGGACCTGGTCGAGTCGACCAAGACGCTCTACGAGGGCGCGGGCATCTTCTCCCGCGCCCACTCCGGCCGCAACATCCCCTTCGGCATCCGCGAGCACGCGATGGGCGCGATCGTCAACGGCGCCGCTGCGCACGGCGGGATCGTCAAGCCCTACGGCTCGACCTTCCTGATGTTCTCCGACTACATGCGCGGGAGCGTGCGCCTCTCCGCGCTGATGGGCCTGCCGGTGGTGTGGGTCTGGACGCACGACTCCGTCGGCCTCGGCGAGGACGGCCCCACGCACCAGCCGGTCGAGCACGCGGCCTCGCTGCGTGCGATCCCGAACCTGTGGGTGATCCGGCCGGCCGACGCAAACGAGACATCGGAGGCCTGGAAGCTGGCCCTGGAACGGCAGGACGGCCCGGTCGCGCTGCTGCTCTCCCGCCAAAACCTGCCGGTGCTCGACCGCTCCTCCGGGCTCGGCGGCGCGCAGGAGGCCGCCCGCGGCGCCTACGTGCTCTGGGACTCGCGCGGGAGTGCCGACGGACAGGGCAAGCTGGACCTCGTGATGATCTCGACCGGCTCGGAGGTCGCCCCCACGCTGGCTGCCGCGCAGAGCCTCGCCGGCGAGGGCGCGGCGGTGCGAGTGGTCTCGATGCCCTGCATGGAGCTCTTCGAAGCGCAGCCGCCGGAGTACCGCCGGCAGGTGATCCCCACGAGCGTGCCGGGCCGGATCGCCGTCGAGGCGGCCGCCACCATGAGCTGGTGGAAGTGGGTGGGAGATCAGGGAGATGTGGTCGGCATCGACCGCTTCGGCGCCTCGGCCCCGGGACAGACGGTTCTCGAGAAGCTGGGGCTGAGCACCAAGTCGATCGCCCAGCGGGCACGGGAGCTGCGCCGGCGTCTGGCCGGCAGCGTCGGCGCAGACGTGTGAGACGCGGCCGCCGCGGACGCCCTACCCTTGATCTACGTCCAACCGCGAGGAGCAACCATGACCCACGGACAGCTTTCACCGTTGCAGCGGCTCTCGGCGCTAGGTCAGAGCGTCTGGGTCAACTACCTCTCGCACGAGATGATCCACGGCGGAGAGCTGCTGCGGATGATCGAGCAGGACGCGATCGTCGGCGCGACCTCCAACCCCACGATCCTGCAGAAGGCGATGGCCTCCGGCACTGCCTACGACGAGCATCTGCGCCGGCTCGCCCAGCAGCATCTCTCCCCGCAGGAGTGCTTCTGGCAGATCGCCGAGCGCAACATCGCCGACGCCTGCGACGTCTTTGCCCCGCTGTGGGAGGCCGGGCGCGGTCGCGACGGCTACGTCTCGCTGGAGGTCGATCCCAACCTCGCATACGACACGCTTGAGAGCTACCGCGAGGCGATCCGGCTGCACGAGAAAGTCGATCGCCCGAACCTGATGGTCAAGATCCCCGCCACGCGCCCGGGCCTTGCCGCGATCGAGGACGTGATCGCCAGGGGCCGATCGGTCAACGTCACCCTGATCTTCTCGCTGCAGCGCTACGCCGAGGTCGCCGAATCCTACGTGCGCGGCATCGCGCGGCTGGTCGCCGAGGGCGGCGACCCCGCGCCCGTCGCCTCGGTCGCGAGCTTCTTCGTCTCGCGGATCGACGCGGAGACCGATCGTCGGCTCGACGAGCTCGGCGCCGACCTGAGCCTGAAGGGACGCCTGGCGGTCGAGAACGCGCGCCTGGCCTACCGGCACTGGGAAGAGGTCTTCAAAGGCCCGCGCTGGGAGTACCTGGCCTCCAAGGGCGCCACTCCGCAGCGGCTGCTGTGGGCCTCGACCTCGACCAAGAACCCGGACTACCCCGACACGCTCTACGTCGAGCAGTTGATCGGCCCCGACACCGTCAACACGATGCCGGAGGAGACGATCGCGGCCTACCAGGACCACGGCGCGCCGCTGCCGACCCTGCGCAAGGACCTTCCGCAGGCACAGGCGCTGCTGGGAGAACTGGCGCGCGCGGGTGTCGACTACGAGGACGTGACCGACACGCTGGAGCGCGAGGGCGTGCAGAAGTTCTCCGACTCCTTCGCGCAGCTGCTGGCGGGCATCGAGGAGAAGCTTGGCGCCCTGACGCCGGCGTAGGACGGCTATGGGCGCGCAACTGGACGGGCAGGTCCCTGCGCCGCCCTCGCATCGGGGAAGCTGGGCGCTCGCCGGTGCCACCGCGCTGCTCGGCGCGCTCGTGCTGGCTGCGGTGCTGAGCGGCCTGGTGGGGTCCACGACCGTGCGGCCGCCGGCGGTGCCCGTGCAGGCGATCGTGCCGGCGCCGGCCGCGAGCACCGTCGACCCCGCGACCGGCAAGCGCGCGTACGCATCCGATGCGAGCATCGCCCGCCGCCACGCAGCGATCGTCTCCCGCGTCCCGAGCCGGGAGACCCTGGCCGAGCGGCTCGCGCTCGCGGCTGCGGCTCGCGAAAAGGCGGCCGGCTCGACGGCCGCGGTCCAGGACGTCCTCGGCAGCCCCGTGCCCGTGAGCTGGATCGAAGGCTTCTACCCGATCTATGAAACCGCGCAGAAGGCCTTCGGCGTCAACTGGCTGCTGATCGCCTCGATCCATGCCCAGGAGACCGCGTTCTCCACCGCGCCCAGCACCTACCACGGCCTCAACTTCGCGCACTGCTGCGGCGGCCCGATGCAATTCAACGTCACCGACGGGAGCGCGGGCGCCACATCGACCTGGGACATGGTCGCCGACTCCTACCGCTACGCGCCGCGGCCGGCCCACTACGACCACATGACCGCGCACCATCCCTCGATCTACGACGACTTCGACTCGATCATGGCCGCAGCGCATCTGCTGGAGCTCGACGGCGCCGGCTATGCGCTGGGCGACTTGGCCTGGTGGGCCGCCTACGACTACTACGGCCACGACTCCTACGGCGTCAGCTACGCCGACCAGGTGCTGGCCCGTGCGATCGGCTGGTCCCAGCACGGGTTCTGCACCGGCTGCGGCGTCAGCAGCGCGCTCGTGAGCGCCGTCCAGGCTGCCTACGGCGCGCCCGTGGACGCTCAGATCCAGGCCGAAGAAGCGGCCGGCCGGGCACAGGCGCGCCGGGAAGCACAGGCGCGGCGGCGCTCACAGGCGCTTAAGCGGCGGAGGCTTGCACGACAAGCTCGCCGGCGACGCGGTCGGTAGCGCCGGCCGTGCCCCCGAGCAGCCTGCGGCTGAGCTGGCTGCGGCGGAAGTAGAGCGGGGCGTCGTGCTCCCAGGTGGCGCCGATGCCGCCATGCACGGAGATCATCGCGCGCGCGGCGTGCTCGAGCGCCCTGCCGGCGACCGAGCGGGCCGCGTTGGCCGCCAGCGGAAACTCCGCGGGCGCACCGTGGCGCGCCCAGCCGGCGTAGTAGAGCAGCGAGCGGCTGTTCTCCTGCTGGCGCAGGACCTCGGTCAGCGAGTGCTTGACGGCCTGGTAGGAGCCGATAGCGCGGCCGAAGGTGTGGCGCTCCTTGGCGTAGGCGACGGAGACCTCCAGCGCCGTCTCGACCGCGCCCAGCGACTCGGCCGCGATCAGCGTCTGGGCCAGGTGCCAGGCGGAGGCGAGCGCGTCCGCGCCGCCGGGGAAGACCTGCGCCTGGGCGCCGTCGAGCCTTACGTGGCCAAGCGAGCGCGTCGCGTCGTAGCGCTGCACCTGCTCGACGCTCACGCCCGGCTGCGAGGCGTCGATCAGCACCGCGACCACCGCGCCGTCGAGCAGCGCTGCGCCGAGAAGCACGTCCGCGCCGGGGGCGTCGGGCACGAAGGAGACCGCGCCGCTCACGCTCGCAGCGCCGTCCGCCCCCTGCTCGGCGACCGGGAGCGGTGCGCGCGCGGCGCCGTGGGCGGGGTCGCCGCTCCAATGCTCCTCCACGTCGCTCGGCGGCTGCGCGGGCAGGTAGGCGGCGCGCCGCTGCCCGCTTGCCAGCTGCGCCAGCAGCTCCTGCCCGGCGCCGACCTGCTCCAGAGCGGCCGTGGCGGGCAGATGCCCGAGCAGCGGCACGCCGGCGAGCACGCGCCCGCACTCGGCCAGCACGAGCATCGCGTCGAAGGCGTCCAGCCCCGCGCCACCGTGGGACTCGTCGATCAACAGCCCCGGCCAGCCGGCCTGACTGGCGGCCTCCCACAGGTCCGGCAGCTGCCCCTTGCCGTCGAGCGCGTCCCTTGCGGCTTCCAGGGTCTTGTAGCGCGAGAGGGTTCCGCGCGCGGCCTCGCGCAGCAGCACCTGCTCGTCTGAGAGTGCGAGGTTCATGCCTTGCTTGCCTCCTTGGCGCGCAGCTCCGAGAACGGGATGCCCTTGTCCAGGCGCGGCTCCGGCGGCAGGCCGAGCACGCGCTCTCCGATCGTGTTGCGCAGGATCTCTTCGGTTCCGCCGGCCGACTTCAGCCCCGGCAGGAAGGAGATCATGTAGGCCCACTCGCTGCTCTCATCGAGCGCGTCGGGGCCGACCACGTCGGCGATCAGCTCACCGGCTTTGATCGCGCCGTTGACGATCGTGACCTTCGCAAGGCCGGCCTCCGGGCCGGGGATCTGGCCCCGCTGCAGCGCGCTCAGCGTGCGGTAGCCGGTGAAGCGCACCGCCATCAGTTCGCTGGCCAGCTCGCCCAGGCGCGCGCGCACCTCCGGGTCTCTGCGGGCGTGCTCATCGGAGGCGATCGCCTTGGCGAAGCGGGCGGAGTTGTAGCCGAGGCCCTCGCCGCCGAGGCCGATCGTCACGCGCTCGAACATCAGCGTGCTCAGCGCCGTGCCCCAGCCGTTTCCGACGCCGCCCACGACCGCATCGGAGTCGAGGATCACATCGTCGAAGAAGACCTCGTTGAACTCGGCCTCGCCGGAGATCTGGCGCAGCCCGCGCACGGTCACGCCCTCGGCGTCCATCGGCACGATGAACATGGTCAAGCCCTTGTGCTTGGCGAGCTCCGCGTCGGTCCTTGCCAGCAGCAGCCCGTAGGAGGCGAACTGGGCGTTGGTGGTCCACACCTTCTGCCCGTTCAGGCGCCAGCGGCCGTCGTCGGTCTGCTGCGCGCGCGTCTGCACCGCCGCCAGATCGGACCCCGCCGCCGGCTCGGAGAAGAGCTGGCACCAGACCTCGTCGCCGTGCAGCATCGGACCCAGGTAGCGGCCCTTCTGCTCATCGGAGCCGTGGGCGATGATCGTCGGGCCGAGCATGCCCACGCCGATCGCGTCGAGGATCCCGGGCACGCCCGCCGCCGCGATCTCCTGGTTGCAGATCACCTGCTCGATCGGCCCGAGGCCCTGGCCGCCGTACTCCTTGGGCCAGGTCACGCCGGCCAGGCCGCCCTCGGCGAGCTTGCCCTGCCACGCGCGGCGCGCGGTCAGCATCTCCTGCTCGTCGGTGAGCGCGTCGGGGCCGCGCAGCACCGGCGCCTGTCCGGCGTGCTCTGCCAGCCAGGCGCGAACCTGCGCTCTGTGTGCCGCCTGCTCCGGCGTGTCGTCGAGATCCACCTGAAAGCCTCCTTTGGCTGGACGGCCAGTCCGTCGCGCTGGAAAGCCTACACGCCGGCCGCGATCGGCGGGTGAGGCACAGGGCGCAGGCGATAGACGTTCGTGAAGGCCGCGTCGAGCAGCGCGGCCGCCTGCGTGCCGGGTTCGGTCGAGTCGAGCAGCACCACGCCGAGGCTCACGCCGTCGTGCCGCGCGGTGGCCACCAGGCAGGGGCCGGCCGCTTCGGTGTAGCCGGTCTTCAGCCCCGTCGTGCCCGGATAGCCGTAGAGCAGCAGCGGGTTGTTGTTGGTCAGATAGAGCTTGTGGCCCTTGATCGGGAAGCGCAGCGTGGCGGTCGCGCTGCCGGCGATCCGCGCGATCCGCGGCTGGGCGAGATCGTCGTGCGCGAGCTCGGCGAGGTCGGCCGCGCAGGAGAAGTTGTGAGCGTCGTAGTAGCCGGACGGTGAGGAGTAGCGCGTGCAGGACAGGCCGAGCCGGGCCGCTTCCTCGTTCATCTCATTGACGAAATCCGGCACCGTGCCGGCCACGTGCTGGGCAAGCGCGACCGCCGCGTCGTTTCCAGAGGGCAGCAGCAGCCCGTAGAGCACCGGTTCGACGTTCACGCGCTTGCCGAGCGGCAGCAGACCCACTTTGGAGCCGGGCATGTCCTCCGCCTGCCTGGTGATCAGGATGCGCGAGCCGGGCGTGGTCGCCTTCACCGCCAGCAGCGCGGTCATCATCTTCGTCAGGCTCGCGATCCGCAGGCGCATGTGCGGATGCAGCTGCCAGAGCACCGCGCCGGTTTGCAGGTTGACGACGATGCCCGCGCGCGGGGGGTGCGCGAAGCCGAGGTGCATCGGGTCTGCGCCGGGACTGGCGAAGCGCAGCGGCAGCAGCAGCTTGCCGAGCGGCAGGCCGATCGCCGAGCGGGCGATGGGGACTGCGGGCCCGTGGCGGCTGCGGTCGCCGTGGCGCTTCGCGGTTGGGGAGCCGTGCGCGTGACCGCTGGAGAGCGGGCCGAGCAGCGCGACCGCGGCGAGGATCGCGAGGATCGGCATGGCGGCGGCGATCACCAAGCCGGGCCGCCGGATCATGCGGCGGCGGCGGGCTCGGCGGCGGCCGCGGTGACGCGGCGATCGTCCTGGCGTCATGAATGGCGAGCCGGCCATCTCAATGAGGATTGCGCAGCGCCCCGACGATGCCAACGACGATCAGTGCGAGCACCAGCAGCGAGAGGGCCGCGAATGCCACGCCGCCGACCGTGAAGCCCGCCCGTTCGATCATGGCCAGCGTGAGGAAGCCGAATCCGCCCACGGACACGACGCCGACGATCAGGATCACCAGGCGGCGCATCGCCCTAAGCGGCCACTCGCGCCGTCGGCCGGTGAGCCCACCCGCCGTGCGCCAGCGGCCGAGCAGCGAGCAGGCCGACGCCGATCGCAGCCAGATGCGCAAACCAGGCGCCGCCGATGCCGGCCAGCGGTTCGTCGAGGCCGAGGCCGAGGCTCACCTGCAGCGCAAGCCACAGCGCCACGAAGGCCAGCGCGGGAACCGCGAGCACGGCGGAGACCATCGGCGCGAAGAGCACCGAGTGAACGCGGGCGGTGGGGTGCAGCGCGACGTGCGCGCCCAGCACGGCCGCGGCGATGCCCGCGCACGCGAGCGTCGTGGCGCCTGCGTGCGGCCCGGCCGCCAGCTGTGCGGCCAGCGCGGCCAGTCCGCCGAGCGCCATCAGCAGCGCGTAGCGGGGGCGGCCCAGCGCGTCCTCGACGCTGCCGCCGAATATCGCGAGCGCTGCCAGGCAGAGGATCGCCTGCAGCAGGCCGCCGTGCAGCAGCGAGCCGAGCCAGGCGCCGGCGAGCACGCCGATCGCGGTCAGGGTCAGCAGCGGAAAGCGCTGCCGCAAGGCGTTGTCCTTCAGCGGAACGAGGATCGAGCGAGCTTACCGGCGCCGCGGGCGCCCACGCGCAGAGTCCTACCGGGAGGCGCCGCCCTGGGCGGCCAGCGGCCCCTGCCCGGGCAGCAGCTGCACCCCGGCGCCGTCGGCGTGGCGGTCGGCGTGGTATGAGGAGCGCACCAGCGGTCCGGCGGCGACGTGGTCGAAGCCGAGCGCGTAGGCGGCCCGCTCCAGCGCCGCGAACTCGTCTGGATGCCAGTAGCGCACGATCGGCAGGTGGCGCTGCGATGGGCGCAGGTACTGGCCGACCGTGAGCACCTGGACGCCGTGCTCGCGCAGCGCGCCGAACGTCTCCACCATCTCCTCGTGGGTCTCGCCGAGGCCGACCATCAGGCCCGACTTCGTGAGCACCTCATCGCCGCCCATCTCCTTGGCGTTGGCCAATACCCGGCAGGAGCGGGAGAACTCCGAGCCGCGGCGCGCGATCGAATACAGGCGCGGCACCACCTCGACGTTGTGGTTGAAGACGTCGGGCCGCTCGGCGATCACCTTCGCCAGCGGCATCTCCTGGCCCTGGAAGTCGGGCGTCAGCACCTCCACGCGGCAGCCCGGCGCCTGGCGGCGGACCTGGCGGATCACGCCGACGAACGCCGAGGCGCCCTTGTCGGGCAGGTCGTCGCGGTCCACGGAGGTGATGACTGCGTGCCGCAGGCCCATGCGCGCAATCGAGCGCGCCACGCGCGCGGGCTCGAGCGGATCGTTCCAGGTCGGCTTGCCGGTCTTGACGTTGCAGAAGCCGCAGCGGCGGGTGCAGGTGTCGCCGAGGATCATGAAGGTTGCGGTGCCGCGCTCCCAGCACTCGCCGACGTTCGGGCAGGCGGCCTCCTGACAGACGGTGTGCAGATTCTCGGCTTTGATCATCGCCGTCAGCGCGCGGTAGCGCTCGCCGCCGGGGGCGGGCACCTTGAACCACGGCGGCTTGCGCTCGCGCAGCGGCCTGACCTCGGGGCCGAGCACCTTCAGCACGTCCATGCCGCCCGGGTTGGCGCGGGAGCGGGTGGCGCTCATGCGGCCACCGCCGCGGCCGTCCACAGGCCCAGCGCGTCGGGGTCCACGAGCACCGCGCGTTGGCCGCGCAGCGCGGCTAGGCGCGCGGTCACGCGCTCGCAGACCCGGTCGAAGTCGGCCGCCTGCGCGCCAATCTCGTTCGCGACGGAGGTCATGCTCACCCCGGCGAGCCCGCAGGGCACGATCCACGTGAACGGCGTGAGGTCGTTGAGGACGTTGATCGCAAACCCGTGGGTGCTCACACCGCGGGAGACGTGGACGCCGAGCGAGGCGATCTTGCGCTCGCCGATCCAGACGCCCGTCCAGTCTGGCCCCTCCTCGCAGCGCGAGCGCGCGGAGATCCCGTCCTGTGCCAGCGCCGCGACGATCGCGGTCTCGATCCAGCGCAGGTGCACGAGCACGTCGCTCACGCCCACGATGGGGTAGCCGACCAGCTGTCCGGGGCCGTGGTAGGTAACGCGCCCGCCGCGATCGGTCGGGACGATCTCGATGCCCCGGCTGCGGTAGAAGTCCTCGCCCAGCGTGAGCTCGGTCTCGCTCGCGCGCCGCCCGCGCGTGTAGACCGGCGGGTGCTCAAGCAGCAGCAGCGTGTCCGGGATCTCCTGCGCCCTGCGCAGGGTCGCCACGTGCTCCTGGATTTGGGTTCCATCTCGGTAAGGCACCGTGCCGAGCCGGCAGACCCAAATCTCGGATGCTTGGTCGGCGTGCGCTTGCTGCCCAGTTTGTCCGGTCACCAGCGTTCTATACTAGCCAGGCCAAGATGAGCTCACGTCTGTAAGACAGGCGCTCCGGCGGGCATCGAGGCCGACTCCCGCCGGAGCTAGAGCGGCGCTACGTCAGGCGGCGGATGACCGCAACCATGAGCGCAATCGCCAAGATGAGCTCAACGTCTGATCCCATCCTGATCACCTCCTTTCCCGGGCCGTTCGGCCTCGGACCGGCCTCGTCGGTAGGAGTGACCATCTCGTACACATCAGCCTACGCGCGACCCCCGTTGTTTCAGTCGGGTCGCGTCAGTCGCTCACCGCGATCCAGCGGTCCAGGAAGTCCTCGGCGTCCATCTGCGTAAGCTCTTCGCGCAGCATGCGCACCAGCTCGCGGGCGCGCTGGGCGGGGCAGTCCCAGTAGAGGATCACCTCGCCGCTGTCCACCTCGACGATCTCGACGTGGTCAACGCGCTCGTGGTGGGCCAGGATCGCCGGCATCAGGCCGCCACGTCGCACGATCAGCCGGTAGGCCTCGCGCGCCCTCATCCGGCCTGCGCCTTTAGCGGCCGCGTGGGGGCGAGGATCCAGTCGAGCGCTGGCTCGCCGCAGAGTGTCTGCTCGGGCGTCACGACGGCCGGCAGGTCGTCCACCCCAAGTGCCGCGGCCAGCTCGCCGGCTGCTCGCAGGCGCGCCGCCGTGGAGCTCGCGCGCACCGCGCCCAGCACCGCGCGCGGGTGCATCTCGCAAGCCGCGGCGGCGATCAGGACGAAGTCCTCGCGATCGAGCGCATGGCCGCCGGCGAAGGCCTGACGCAGCGCCGCCTGGGCGAACGGGACCGTGCGACCGATCTCCCTGGCGTAGGTGGCGGCCAGCATCGCAGGCTCGCTCTCGAACGGAAACGGCTGTGGCCAGCGGATCGGCTGCAGGCCAAGCCGCGCGGCCTGACGCTCCACGTCCTCCTGGAAGGCCTCGAGCTCGGCCTGGCACCGCAAGGCGCCTGCCCGCGGCCCCGCCGGCAGGCTGCTCGCAGGCACGGGCAGCCACTCCAGCGGTCGATCCTGGGCCGCGTGCAGCACGCGCTCTGCCGCCAGGTAGCAGAGCGGGTCGGCGATCTCGAAGCAGAACAGGCCGGACTCGACGCTCATTGCTCTGAGCGTAGCCGCGGCGAGGTCAGCCGTGTATCAGCCAGCCGTCGGCCGCGCGGCCGGCTTCCATCACGGCCTCCGAGAGCGTCGGGTGGCCGTGCACGATCCCCGCCAGCTCGGGGAAGCCGCCCTCCAGCGCGCGCAGGTTGACGAGCTCCTGGATCAGCTCGGTCGCCCTGCTGCCGACGATGTGCCCGCCGAGCAGCTCGCCGTACTTGGTCTCGCCGACGACCTTCACCAAGCCGGTGCGATCGCCGTAGACGGTGCCCCCGCCGACGGCGCCGTACTGCACCTTGCCGACCACGACGTCGTACCCCTGCTCGGTGGCCTGCGCCTCGGTGAGACCAAACGAGCCCACGTTCGGAGTGCAGAAGGTGGCCCTGGGGATGTCGATATAGGAGAGAGGATGGGTTGGCCTGCCGGCGGCGTCCTCGACGGCGATGATCCCCTCGTCGGACGCCTTGTGGGCAAGCGCCGGGCCGGGCACGATGTCGCCGATCGCGTAGACGCCCGCGCGGCTGGTGCGCTGGGTGCCGTCGACCTTGACCAGGCCCCGCTCGTCCAGCTCGACGCCGGCCTGGTGCAAGCCGAGCGCCTCCACATCCGGTCCGCGTCCCGCTGCGATCACGAGCCAGTCAACCTCGGCGCTCTGGTCGCCATAGCTGAAGCTCACCGTGCTCTCGCCGGCCTGCACGTTCTCGATCGGCGTGCCGGTGGCGATCGTGATGCCCTGGCGCTTCAGCCCCCGCTCGACCAGGCGCGAGATGTCGGCGTCCTCGGTCGGCAGCACCCGATCCAGCGCCTCCAGCAGGATCGCCTCGCTGCCGAGCCGCGCATACCCGGAGGCGATCTCCGCGCCCGAGGCGCCTGCGCCCACGACCGCCAGTCTCCCGGGCAGCTCGCTCAGCGCCCACGCCTCCTCGGTGCCGATCACCGCGCCGCCGAACTCCACGCCCGGGATGGCCCGCTTGACCGAGCCGGTGGCGAGGATCACGGTGCGGGCCGTGATCTGGCGCCCTTCGACGACCACCCTGACGCCCTCGCCATCGTCGCTCTGCGGCGCAAGCGCGGCCTCGCCCTCGATCGGCTCGATCCCGTTCTTCTTGAACAGGCCCGCGACGCCACCGGTCAGCGTGGAGATCACCTTCTCTCGCCGCGCCTGGATCGCGCTGTAGTCGACCTCGACGCCGGTGACGTTGATGCCGAAGTCGCCGGCCTCGCGCACCTCGGTGAGCAGGTCGGCGCAGCGCAGGACGGCCTTGGCGGGGATGCAGGCGTAGTTCAGGCAGCGCCCGCCGACCTGATCCTTCTCGATCACCGCGGTCGTCATTCCCAGCTGCGCGGCCCTGATCGCAGCTACGTATCCACCCGGCCCGGAGCCGATCACCACGCAATCGAATGTCTGCTCGGCCATCGCAGGCGCGAGCCTAGCAGCCGTCAAGCGGGCGGCGTGTCCGCGTGTTCGCCGGCCTGGATGCGGCCCATCACCCGCACGAGCTTCCAGAACAGCACGCCGCCGATCGCGATCGCCAGCAGGCAGCCGCCCGCCGCCAGCAGCGTCCTTGCCAGGATCAGCGCCAGGCAGGCGATCAGGACCTGGAAGGCGAGCAGGCCCTCGAAGCCGAGCACCGCCCAGTAGCGAAGCCTGAGCATGTTCACTGCCAGCAGCAGCAGCACCGCGGCCAGGAAGGCGCCGCCCGGCACCGAGCCGCCCTGTTTGGAGAGGTCGTGGCTGCTGAGCACGCCCGCGATCACGGCGATCGCGAGGATCGCCGCCAGCGCGACCGAGACCAGCAGCGACGCCGGCCGCTCGCCGGGCGCAAGCGGCGTCAGCTCCGCGCGCGCGAGCTCGTCGCGACTGGGTCCGGCCCGGGTTCGCTGCGCCGGCTCCATCTTTTAGCCCTCGCGCTGCAGCAGCGCCACGCACTCGACGTGGTGGGTCTGCGGGAACATGTCGACCGGGCGCACCTTGCTCAGCCGCCAGCCGGCGTCTTGAAGCTGCGCCGCGTTCGGCGCCAGCGTCGTCGGGTTGCACGAGACGTAGACGATCCGCTTGGGCTGGCAGTCGATGATCCGCCGCACAACTTTCTGAGAGAGGCCGGCCCGCGGCGGATCGATCACGACCACGTCGGGGCGGCCCGCCTGCTCCAGCAGCGCCGGCAGCGCCAGGCGCGCATCGCCGGCCACGAAGCGGGCATTGTGGACGCCGTTTCGCTTGGCGGCGTCGGCTGCGTCCGAGACGGCCTCCGGCACGACCTCGATCCCCCACAGCTCGCCCGCGCGGGACGCGAGCGTGAGCGCGATCGTGCCGGTGCCGCAATAGAGGTCGAAGACGCGCTCGTAGCCGGAGAGGCCCGCGTACTGCGCGGCGATCTCGTAGAGCGCTTCGCCCATCTCGGTGTTGGTCTGAAAGAACGCCTGCGGGGAGATCCGCAGGTCGAGTTCGCCCAGCCGCTCGGGCAGATGGCTCTCTCCCCACACCAGCTCGGTCTCACCACCGCCGGTGCTCTCGGCCAGGCTGCGGGTGCGCGTCCAGAGCACACCGGAGAGCGCCTGCTCGCCCAGCGCCTGCGAGAGCGCGGTGGCCAGCGAGTCGATCTCCAGCTCTCCGGGGGTGGAGACCAACCGAACCTGCAGCTTGCCGGTGCGCCGGCCCTCGCGCACGACCAGGTTGCGCAGGCGCGCACGGCCGTCGGGGCCGGGGCCGATCCTTGTATCGAGCCCCGCCCGCCCCGCGTCGCGCGCCGGCCCGACCGCCCGCTCCCAGGGGGCGAGACGCTGCGCGAGCGCCCAGCCGAGCGCGACCTCGCGGGCGCGGTTGCCGAGCTCTGAGGCCAGCAGGCAGTCCTCGATCGGTATGACCCTGTTCCAGCCCGCAGGAGCATGAAAGCCGCATATAAGCTCGCCTGATGGGCCGTGGCCGAATGAGTACTCCAGCTTATTGCGATAGCGCCACTGCTGCTTCGCCGGGACGATCTCCTCCATCTCAAATCCATCCAGGTGGCCGATCCGCCGCAGCGCGTCGTCCACCTGCTGCGCCTTGACCTCCAGCTGGCGCTCGTAGGGCAGCACCTGCCAGGGCACTCCCGGGTGTGCCGCCCTGGGCTCGATCCGCTCCGGCCCCGGCTCCAGGATCTCGACCGCACGGGCATGCGCGTAGGCGCGCTTGCGCTTGTGCACGAACGCGCGCACGCGGTCGCCGGGGATCGCGCCGGCCACGAAGACGACATAGCCCTCCTGCCCGAAGCGCGCCACGCCCTCGCCGCCGTGGGCCAGCGAGTCGATCGTGAGCTCGATCTCCTCGCCGCGCTCCGGTCTGCGCGCCGGTGCCAGCGGCTGGCTCACGCGCGCGCCCCGGCGCCCACGAGCAGCAGCTCCAGCAGCGCCTTCTGCGCGTGGCGGCGGTTCTCGGCCTGATCCCAGATCCGCTGCCGCTCTCCATAGAGCACCTCGGCGGCGATCTCCTGGCCCGGGTGGGCGGGCAGGCAGTGCAGCGCGAAGGCGCCCGGCGCCGCCGCGTCCAGCAGCGCGTCGTCGAGGCGGTACGGGGAGAGCGCGCGGAGGCGATCCTCGTCCTCCTCCTGGCCCATGCTCACCCACACGTCGGTGCAGATCGCCTGCGCGCCGGCGGCGGCCTCGTAGGGGTCCTCGCAGAGCGTGAGCGTGCCGGATGCTTCGCCCGGCAGCGCGAGGTCGTCCTGGAGCGCGTACCCGGCGGGCGAGGCGACCGCAACGTGCATGCCGGCAAGCGTGCCGAGTACGGCCAGCGAGCGCGCGACGTTGGTCCCGTCCCCGACGTAGGCGATCTTCACGCCGGCGAGCGGGCCGCACGCCTCCTGCACCGTCTGCAGGTCGGCGAGCGCCTGGCATGGGTGATGAAGCTCGCTGAGCATGTTGAAGATCGGGATCGAGGCGTGGCTCGCGAGCTCCCGCAGGGCTGCGTCCGGCCCGGTTCGCATGCCGGCTGCCGCGACCTGGCGGGAGAGCACGAGCGCCGTGTCGCGGATCGCCTCGCCGCGCGAGAGCTGCATCTCATCGGATCGCAGCACGACGGGATGCCCGCCGAGCTCGTGCACGCCGACCTCGAAGGAGATGCGCGTGCGCGTCGAGGGCTTCTCGAAGATCAGCGCGACACTCGATCCCGCGAGCGCGCGCGAGCGCGACGGATCGGCCTTCAGCTCCTGCGCCCGCGCGAGCAGGCCCGCAAGCTCCGCGGCCGACAGCTCGGCGCCTGTCAGGAAATGGCGTGGCACCCCATCAGTCTACGCATCGCCGCCGGCACGCCACCGGATATCCTCAAACCTTCAGGAGGGAAATTGAAGTGCAAGGAGGAGAGACGTTGGAGAAGAATGCGGGCATGACGGCGAGCGCGCTCGCCTGCGTCGCGCTGGCGCTGCTGGCGGCAGGCTGCGGGTCCAGCGGCTCGGGCGCCAACCAGTCGAGCTCGACCACCACGAAGTCCGCCGCGTCGCAGGGCAAGGCCGGCAAGCCCAAGCGCGAAACGGGCCTGGAAGTCGACGCCGGCAAATCGATCCAGTACGCCAAAGCGCCCTCTTCGGCGGGCACCCGGAGCGGCACCGTCCAGATCGCCTACCGCAA
This sequence comes from uncultured Actinomycetota bacterium, assembly GCA_963725915.1. Classification (GTDB taxonomy): domain Bacteria; phylum Actinomycetota; class Thermoleophilia; order Solirubrobacterales; family Solirubrobacteraceae; genus Palsa-744. The sequence continues at coordinate 32,506 of CAVSAL010000004.1, forward strand.
CATCGCGATCGAACCCGACGCCGTGCGGGTGAAGCTCGGCAGCACGATCAAGTGGACCAACTACGACTCGGTGCCCCACAACGTCACCAGCGAGGGCGGCCCGATGCGCTTCGCCTCCGGCAACTTCGGCGAAGGCCGCTCCTACGAGTTGAAGCTCACCAAGACCGGAGTGATCCACTACGAGTGCACGCTGGAGCCGACGACGATGAACGGCACGATCGAAGTCGTTGGCTGAAGGCCGGGCGGCGAGTCCTCGATCGCGGACTCAAAGCTCGGCCAGGCCCTCCTCGGGCGTGGAGGCGGTGGCGTGCAGCCGCCGCGGGATCCGGCCGGCGAGCCGCGCCAGCCTACCGGCCTCCACCGCGCCCCTCATGGCCGCGGCCATCTTGACCGGATCGGCCGCGCGCGAGATCGCGCTGGCGACCATCACCGCGTCGCAGCCGAGCTCCATCGCGATCGCCGCATCCGAAGCGGTGCCTACGCCCGCGTCGAGCACGACCGGCACGCTCACCGCCTCCCGGATCAGCGCGAGGTTGTAGGGGTTTCGGATCCCCATTCCGCTGCCGATCGGGGCGCCGAGCGGCATCACCGCCGCGCAGCCGACGTCCTGCAGCCGCCGCGCGAGCACCGGATCGTCGGTGGTGTAGGGCAGCACGACGAACCCGTCGTCCACGAGCTCCTCGGCGGCGCGCAGCAGCTCGGGCGCATCCGGCAGCAGCGTGTCTCGATCGCCGATCACCTCGAGCTTGACCCAGTCGGTCCCGAACGCCTCTCGGGCCAGCTTCGCCGTCAGCACCGCATCGCGCGCGGTGTGGCAGCCGGCGGTGTTCGGCAGCACCTCGACGCCCGCGCGGGCGAGCACGTCCACCAGCGACCCGCGGTTGCCGGGCCCGCCGCCTGAGCCGGGCCCGCCCGAGCCGGCGCCGCCCGTCGGCACCTCGATTCGCCGCAGCGCGACGGTCGCGATCTCGCTTCCGCTCGCCGCCAGCGCGCCGGCCATCAGGTCCATCGAGGCGAACCCGCCGGTGCCCGAGATCAGGCGCGAGCGCAGCGTCCGGCCGCCGATCAACAGCGGGTCATCGACCGTCTCGATCTCCTCCAGCGCTCCCATCACCCCCCCTGCATCGCAGTCAGCGCCTCGACCCGCGCGCCGTCGTGCAAAGCGTATGCCTCCCAATGCGTGCGCGGCACGACCTCGCCGTCAACGGCGACCGCGACGCCTTTGCTCTCGTCGGTGATGCCGATGCCGTGCAATGCCGCCAGCAGGCTGGTGCCGGCCGGCAGCTCCACATGCTCGCCGTTGAGCAGGATCACGCCGCCGCCGCTCCGGTGAGCGCCTGCGCCACCAGCTCCGCGGTCAGCGGCGCGAGCAGGATCCCGTTGCGATAGTGCCCTGTCGCCCAGATCAGCCCCGTAGGCTCGGCGGGGCCGATCAGCGGCACGTTGTCGGGGCTGCCGGGGCGAAAGGAGACGGAGATCTCCTCGATCTGGAGCTCCGCGATCCCCGGCACGATCTCCCACGCCTGCCGCAGCAGCTCGTATACGCCGCCCGCCGTCGGGCTCGCGTCAAAGCCCTGCTCCTCGACGGTCGCCCCCAGCACGTAGCGACCGTCCCCTCGCGGCACCAGATAGCCGCCCTCATAGCGCAGCACCTTGTCGAGCAGGCCCGGCCCGCGCGGGTCGCGCAGCCGCAGGATCTGTCCCTTCACCGGTCGCACCGGCGGCAGCGCGCTGGGCGGCAGCCCTGCCACCGCGCCGCTCCAAGCGCCGGCCGCCAGCACCACCGTTTGCGCCCCGACCAGCGAGCCGTCGCGCAGCCGCAGGCCGCGGAGGCCGCCATCGCCGTCGATCTCAACGGCCGCGGCGCCCGCATCCTCCAGCAGCCGCACCCCGGCGTGTTCGCACGCCCGCCGCAGCGCCGCAAGCACCCGCCGGGGATCGACGCTGTGATCCTCAGGCGCGTGCAGCGCGAGCCTGATCCCGGGCGCCAGCGCCGGCTCCAGCTCGCGCGCCTGGCTGCCGCGCAGGCGGACGGTGTGGAGCCCGAGCGAGTCGCGCAGCGCGCTCTGGCGCTCCAGCTCGCGCGCCTCATCGGTGTCGGCGGCGAGCATCAGCGTGCCGCTGCGACGCAGGCCGACCTCGACGCCGCTGTCTGCCGAGAGCTCCTCGGCAAAGCCGGGCCACATGCTCGCCGAGCTCAGGCTCATCTCCAGCGCCGCGGCGGCCGCGCCTCCGAATTCCGCCTCGCAGACCGGAGCGAGCATGCCCGCAGCCACGCCCGAGGCGCCGCTGCCCACGCGGTCGCGCTCCACCAGCAGCACCGAGTGGCCGAGCTGGCGCGCACGCCAGGCGCAGGCAAGCCCGATCGCGCCGCCTCCGAGCACCGCGATGTCAACGCGATCGTGATCGTGTGCGCGCGATGCCATCGTCCTGATGCTAGCCCTGGGCTGTGAGCTTCAGAGTGCCTGACTAAATTTCATGCGCGTGGGAGACTGCAGAGATGGCGCTGCAGACCGTCGCTGACCCCGCCGGCGAGCGCCGCCGCGCGCGCCTGGCCAGGGCGCGGCTCTACCTCGTCTGCGACGGGCGCCCGGGAGGACGCCCGCTATCCGAGGTGCTGCCCGCCGCGATCGCCGGCGGCGTGGACATATTTCAGCTACGCGAGAAGGAGCTGGGCGAAGGCGAGATCATGGCCTGCGCGCGCGAGGCGGGCGAGATCTGCCGCCGCCTCGGCGCCCTGTTCATCGTCAACGACTTTCCCCGCCTGGCTCTAGCCGTTGGCGCCGACGGAGTCCACGTCGGCCAGGACGACATGCCGGCCGCCCGGGCGCGCGAGCTGGTGGGTCCGGGGATGTTGGTCGGCCTCTCCACCCATGCCTCTGGCGAGATCGACGCTGCTGCCGCTGAGCCGGTCGACTACATCGGGGTTGGGCCGGTCCATGAGACGCCGACCAAGCTCGGCCGTCCCGCGGTCGGCGTGCAGCTCGTCGAATACGCCGCCGGCCACGCGGCGCTGCCGTTCTTTGCGATCGGCGGGATCGACACCGGCAATCTCGACGCGGTGCTCGACGCGGGCGCCTGCCGGGTGTGCGTGCTGCGGGTGATCGCGGGCGCGCCCAACCCGCAGGCCGCGGCCGGCGAGCTGCGCCGGGCAATCGAGGCCGCCCCGCTTCGCTGACGATGCGTTGACAAAGGGGCCGCGCCCAAACCATCTGGGCGCGGCCCCCACTTCAAGCATCTGCCGATGCAGCAGCGACTCTATGCAGAGATTTCAAAGCCGGGAAGTTCGATCAGGGATTTGCCTGAAAACGTGCCAGCTTCTTCTAATGCGTAGGTGCAATTGGCGCCTTCGCCAAAGGACATGATTTTGGTGGCGTTGACGTTGAGTTCCAGCTTGCCTGTTTTATTTATGTATTCGACGGTTTTGATTTTCTGGTTTTCGGGAAAGCCTGCGACGTGGACCGTGCATCCGGTGGTTTTGATGAGGAATTCGCTTTCGATCCTGAAGAAGCCGGTGATGTTGAAGTCGAGCATCGCCGTGAAGCTTTCAACGGCTACGATGCCGAAGGCCGTGCAGCCGCTGTACTTCGCCAGGCCTAACTGCCATTCGGGATTTAACTCCGCTTCGCTTGCCGCGACTTCTTCCAGAGCAACGGTCGTACATGTGATGGTGCCGGCTTTGGTCGAAAACACCTGATTGGTGAGCGCTTTCGCAACCAGAAAGCCCATGCCGGTCTCTTTGAAATTCTAAGACCGCAAGGGCGTTGGTTGCGCTGAGCGCGCAGAGCGCGCAGGCCATCGTGAGCGCGACGGCCAGTCTTCTGATCGTGATCATCTCTGCTCCTATCGGTTGAGGGATTTCCGGCGAGCCATGGCCCGCCGGGCGCCTATCATGGCTCAGAGGTCCGCGGTAGGCAACCGACCGCCGCGCTTTCGCGCCGAAGGGGCCAAGGAGCGTTTCCGACGTAGACGGCTTTGACAGCTGGGCGGCGCCGAGAAGCCGGCGCTCAGGAGAGTCCCAGCCGGCGAAGAGTTCCCGCTAGGCTCTGCCCGGCATGCGCGCTGTCACGGTCCGCGATGGGCAGATCACTATCGAGGAGCACGCCGACCCGCACCCCGGTGCGGGAGAGGTGCTCGTGCGGGTCCGCGCCGCGGGGTTGAACGGCGCGGACATGATGCAGCGGCGCGGCCTCTACCCGGCGCCGAAGGGCAGCCCGCAGGAGATCCCCGGCCTGGAGCTGGCCGGCGAGGTCGCCGCGCTTGGCCCTGGTGCAGAACGATTCTCGCTCGGCGACCGGGTGATGGCGATAGTCGGCGGTGGCGGCCAAGCGGAGCTTGCCGTCGTGCACGAGCGCCAGCTGATGCCGGTTCCCGAGAGCCTCTCCTGGTCGCAGGCCGGGGGCCTGCCGGAGGTGTTCACCACCGCCCACGACGCGCTCTTCAGCCAGGCGCGGCTGCGGCCGGGCGAGCGTCTGCTCGTGCACGGCGGCGCCGGCGGCGTGGGCACGGCGGCGATCCAGATCGCGGCTGCCGCTGCCGCGAGCGTCAGCGCAACCGTCCGCGAGGAGTCTTTGCGCGACCAGGTCGCGGCGCTTGGCGCGCGTGCTCTTGCGCCCGAGGGCTTTGAGGACTCCGGTCCCTACGACGTGATCCTCGAGCTCGTCGGCGCTCCCAACCTGCCCGCCAACATGAGCGCGCTCGCCGAGGGCGGGCGGATCGTCGTGATCGGCGTCGGCGCGGGCGCCAAGGCCGAGTTGAACCTGCTCGCGCTGATGGGCAAGCGCGCCCGCATCCACGGCTCGACCCTGCGCGCGCGGCCGCTGGAGCAGAAGGCGCTCGCCGCGCGGGCGCTCGAACGCGAGGTGCTGCCGCTGCTGGCCGCCGGCAGGGCGAGCGTGCCGATCGCAGAGACGTTCCCGCTCGATCGGGCCGCAGCCGCCTACGATCGCTTCGCCGCGGGCGGCAAGCTGGGGAAGATAGTGCTCGGCCTCCATCCGGCCGGCCTTTGACCCTGCCGGCGGCCTCCAGCCGCCGTTGACCGCGCCGCCGGCGGCGCTCTAATAAGGCGGCTGCGCCGCGTACCAGTCGCCCAGCTTCCTGAAGGCGTCCCAGAACTCGCGCTTGGCGCCCTGCTCGTCGAGCGCGTCGTCGATGCTCGGGACGTACAGCGCCTCGATGCTCGGCGTCAGTCGCTGCACCTCGCCGAGCCGCGGCGTAAGCTCGCGCGCCAGCGGCACTTCGAGCTCGTTCAACGTCTCCAGCGCCTCCAGCCCCATCGTCACGACGATCTTCGGCTGCACGATCGCGATCTCCTCGACCACGCGCGAGAGGCAGCCGTAGTCCGCGAGCGAGGGATCGGCCAGCGGGCACTTCGCGCAGAGCGTGCCGTAGACGCTCAGCGGATCGATCGACAGGCGCTTGAACGCCTTCATCAGCGCGCCCCCGGCGCGGCCGTAGAAGGCAACTCCCTCCTCGATCTCCGACGGCGTGGGCGCGTGCTTGAGCAGCATCACGTCCGCCTGCGGATGGCCTGAGCCGAGCACGGGCATCACGTTGCCGCGCGGGCAGAGCTCGCAGCCCTGCAGGTCCCGGGTGAGCGAGTTGAGCTCGCGGATCGCCCGCTCGAGGTACTTCTCGCGGATCTCGTCGTCTGTAACCGGCATGGACGCGGATGGTTTTGACAGACCGCCCGCTTGTCCTTGATGGTGCATCAACGCTTGCCGGGGCTGCATCAACGCTTGCGCGGCTGGGTGGCCTTGCGCACGCGCCTGGCCCGGCTTGCTCGGCGCGCCGCCGGCGGCGTGGCCCGCGTCTGCAGGAACTTCAGCGCCTGCACGTAGAGCAGGCTCTTGGGCTTGGTCAGGATGTCGGCGTCCTGCAGGGACTGCAGGAACTCCTGCGGCCCGTCGAAGTCGCGCATCCTGATCCGCACCGACCCGAGCCCCTGGGCGACGTGCGAGTCCGAGCCGGCGCCCGCGATCAGCCTGTACTTGGCGGCAAAGCGCGCGGCCTCCTCGTTGAAGGCGCCGATCGCAACCCGCGGGTTGAAGACCTCGATCGCGTCGATCTCGGCCAGGATGCCGAGCATGTGCTCGTAGTCGGGCACCGAATGCATGCGGTCGAAGGGGTGCGGCACGTAGACCACGCCTCCCTGCCGCTTGATCTCGGCGACCGTCTCCTCCAGGCTCAGCCCGCGCGGGATCAGCTCCTCGATGAACAGGCCGATCGCCTCGCCCTGGGAGGCGGTCTTGACCTCCTCTCCGACTATCACCTTGACGCCAAAGCTCGCCGCCTTCTCCCGCGCCTCCAGCGCGCCGGAGATCTCGTTGTGGTCGGTGACCGCGATCGCGCCGAGCCCCTGTTCCTGGGCGGTCGCAAGCAGTACCTCCACCGGGGTCGCGCAGTCGTGGGAGTGGTCGGTGTGCATGTGCAGGTCCACGTCGATCAGCGGCTTGCGCTCCAGCCGCCGCGCGAGCGCGCCGTCCCCCTTTGCCGAATGTCGGCGCGCGGCCACCTCCTCGTAGATCGCCTGCACCGCGTCGGCGGGCTCCCCGGCCAGCAGGCGGTACTCGCCCGGGAACCAGCTCTCCATCAGCGCCGCCGTCTGCGCGCTGGTGGCGGTGCGCGCGTCGAGCCGGCCGAGGAAGGTCTCCACGAAGCGGCGCGCGATCAGCGTCGAGAGCAGTCGCTCGGTGGGCGCGTGGAAGGTCGCAACGTTCAGCGAGCGCGAGTGGCGCAGGGCCGCATTGGACGCGCTCGGCGCGAACGGCTCATGAACATGGACGAAGTCCAGCTCGACCGTGCCAAGCACCTCCTCGATCGTGCGCGAGACATCGACGGGCACGGCGGCCGGGGGCCGTAGCCGCGTATGGCCGCCGCCGGGCAGCTCCAGTGCCTCGCCCACCGCGAGCACCCGCGGTTGCCCCGCATCGGTGCCCTCCAGCAGGCGCTGTGGCGCCTCGCGCGCCTCGCGCAAAAGGCGCCTGCTGGCGCGCACGCGCTCGCCGGAGCGCGAGGGCGCGAGGATCAGGACGCGATGGCCGCGCCTTGAGAGCTCGCCGCAGAGCTCGCTGACGTAGCGCGTGAGATCGCTCTGCTCCCCATCGAAGGGGAGCGGGCAGACGTGCGCGATCGAGAACCGTGGCGAGGCCACGCCGTCATTATCGCGCCTGCCGTCAAGCGCGCCGCTACCGCTTGGCTGCAGCGCGCCTGGCCGGCGCAGCCTTGCGCGTGGGCTTGGCCGGGGCCGCGGCCGGCGCCTTGCGGGCGTGCTTGGCGATGAACTTCTCGGTCTCGGCCTTGGCCAGGTGATCTTCGCGCTGGTTGTGCGGCGACTTCATCAGGTAGGAGCTCGGTCCGTCGAGCTGGCCGCCGATCCCGTTGTTGAGCGCGAGCTTGCAGCAGCGCACCGCGTCGATCACGATCCCCGCCGAGTTGGGCGAGTCCCACACCTCGAGCTTCAGCTCCACGTTCAGCGGCACGTCGCCGAAGGCCTGGCCCTCGACGCGGATGTGCGCCCACTTGCGGTCGGTCAGCCACGGCACGTAGTCGGAGGGGCCGATGTAGACGTCGCCGGCGGGCAGCACCTCGTCCATGATCGAGGTGACGGCGTTGGTCTTGGAGATCTTCTTGGACTCCAGCCGCTCGCGCTCGAGCATGTTGTAGAAGTCCATGTTGCCGCCGACGTTCAGCTGCGAGGTGCGCTGGATCGCCACGCCGCGGTCGTCGAACAGGCGCGCGAGCGTGCGGTGCACGATCGTCGCGCCGACCTGGGACTTGATGTCATCGCCGACGATCGGCAGTTTCGCCTTCTTGAAGCGCCGGTCCCAGTAGTCCTCGCGAGCGATGAACACCGGGATGCAGTTGACGAAGCCGCAGCCGGCCTCCAGCACCTGCTCGACGTACCACTTGGTCGCCTGCTCGGAGCCCACGGGCAGGTAGGAGACGACGACGTCGGTGTGCGTGTCCTGCAGGATTTTGACGATGTCCGCGGTCTCGCCGGGGGCCTTGACGATCTTCTCCTTCAAATACTTTCCAAGGCCGTCGTGCGTCATGCCGCGATGCACGGGCACCCCCATATTTCGGGGGACCTTGTTCGAGAACTTGATCGTGTTGTTCTGGCCGGCCCAGATCGCCTGGCCGAGGTCCTTGCCGACCTTCGTGCGGTCGATGTCGAAGGCGGCGGTGAACTGGATGTCGGAGATGTGGTAGCCGCCGAGGTCGACGTGCATCAGGCCGGGCACGCGCCGATCGGGATCGGCCTTGGCGTAGTAGTGCACGCCCTGCACGAACGCGGAGGCGCAGTTGCCCACGCCGATGATCGCGACCCTGACCTTGTCCTGCGCGTACCGCGCCGCGCCGTTGGTGGCGCCGTTCGCGTACGCCCTGCCGTTGCTCTGCTGTGCGCTCACGTAAAGATTCCTTGATCGATGACTGGGACCCGCCCGCCCAGAGTACCCCGACGCTCGCATGCGGTGACGCGCGAGCGTCAGCTGAGCGCCTTGCGCACGTGCCAGATCCGCTGCAGGACCGTCACGACGCTCAGCGCCGCCAGCACGTAGACCGCGGGCGCCAGCAGGCTGAAGTGCGCGATCGAGGCGCCGCGCGCAAAGACCAGGCCGATCGAGAGGATCACCACGCGCACCGGCCGCGTCGCAAGCCCCACCTTGCATTCCACGCCCAGCGCCTCGGCGCGGGCGCGGGTGTAGGAGACCATCAGCGAGGCGAGCACCGCGACCACGACCGCGGCGGCCGCGCCGGAGCGGCCTTCTGCGGCGAAGACCGCCGCCACGGCGGTCAGCACGATCCCCTCCTCGATCCGGTCGAGCGTCGAGTCCAGGAAGGCGCCGAACGGCGTGCCCTTGCCCGACATGCGCGAGTAGCGCCCGTCGAGGGTGTCCATCACCGAGCCGACGATGAAGGAGATCCCGCCCAGGAAGAACAGGCGTTCCCACACGAGCACCGCCGCGATCACGTTCAGGATCAGGCCTGTGAGCGAGATCGCGTTCGGGGTCAGGCGCGACTCGATCAGCCGGTTGCGCACCATCTCGCGCCGCTCCGCCGCGATCAGGGGGGTGCGGCTTGCCGCCCGCAGCGGGCGCTGGCGGTGGGCGCTGCCGCGGCGGCGTCGCGGCGTCGCGCTGCGCTGAGGCTGTGCGCGGGGACTGTCAGCCATTGCCGCTCACGTTATCCGTTCGCCGCCGCCGGCGTGCTCGACGGGCGCCAGGCGCCCGGCCGCAACCGTGCCAGCCGGTGCGCGGCCAGCGCCGAGATGCCGGCCGTCAGCACGCCCAGCAGCGCGTCGAAGATGAAGTGGTTGGCGGTCGCGATGATCACGAAGGCGATCAGGAACGGATACAGCGCCCACGCCAGCTTCGCGATCCGCAGCTTGACCAGTCCCACCAGCCGCCAGCCGATCATCACCGCGAAGGCGACGTGCATCGAGGGCACGGCCGCATACGGGTTGAAGAGCGCGCTCATAGAGGCAGTTTCATGCCCGACATGAGTGCCGGCGAGCGAGGCGACGGTATCCACGAAGCCCCATTCGGGCATGAAGCGCGGCGGCGCGGTGGGAAAGACCGCGTAGCCGATCAGCGCGATCGCCATCGAGATCATCAGCATGTTGCGCACGAAGTAGAAGGAGCGGTTGTGGCGCAGGTAGATGTAGATCAGCGCCGCGATCGTCACCGTGCTCTGCGCATTGACGTAGAGCCAGCTGGCGATGTCGATCAGCGCGTGGCTGCCCATCGCCCAGGCCTGGATCGAGGGCTCCACGAATATGTGCAGCGCGCGCTCGAGCTGGATCACCTCCCGAGTGTGCTCGAAGGCGAGCGTCGTGTTGACCTCGGCCAGTCCGCGCACGACGCTGTAGCAGAGGTAGGCCGCGCCGAAGAGCGCAAGCTGGCGGACCACGTCGAGCCAGCCGTTTGGCAGCAGCCGGTCCTGGAGCGCTGCGAGATGCAGTCGGCGAGGCTGCATCTCGCGAGGCTGACCGTCCATCGGCAGGAAAGGGTAATGCACGGCATCGCCCGATCGACGCATCAGCGCCGACAGCGCGGGCTCTGCGAGAACAGGCGGCCGAGCGAGGGCTCGATCGCGACGCGGATCGTGCCGGCGTTGCGAACGCGAACCTCGGTGAAGGCCTCGGGGGCCTGCGAGACGCAGCCTGCGGCCGACCTCAGCGCCCAGTAGGGGCTCCAGTGCAGGCGCACCTCGTAACTGCCGGGGCGGGGGGCCTGCAGCGTGAACGAGTCGCCCCCGATCGCCAGCATCCTGGCCGGGGCCTGCGCCAGCGGCGTGGCGTCGCGCACCGCGAACAGGCGCCAGTTGGCGCTGCCCCAGACCTGGCGCAGGTAGGGCAGGCCGGCAGCGATCAGGCGCCGCTCCTGCTCGCCGGCCGAATCGAGCTTGGCATTTGGCAGCGCGACGTAGGCGATCGCGTTGGCGTGCAGCCAGCTTCTGTAGGCGCTTGCGCTGAGCCGCCCGTAGAAGAGCGAGTCGTAGCGGGTGTCGAGCTGGCGCTCCCAGCCCCTGGCGATCGAGATCGGGCCGCCGGGCAGGTAGACCGATTCCCAGTGGGCGTTGGTGAGCGGGACCTCGATGCGAATCGGCCTGCCCGCCGCGAGCCGCAGCAGCTCCGCGCGCAGCGGCGCGTAGAAGGAGGCCTGCACGGTGGGGTCGCCGGCGAGCGCGACCTGGTCGTCGATCGCGGTGGCGAGCTGCCAGTAGAGCAGCAGGGGGCAGAGCGCGAGCAGCACGAGCCGGCCGGCGTCGGCGCGTCGGGCGATCGAGACGCCGGCGCCGCTCCAGAGCACGCCGACGAGGATCGGCGGGCCGAACATCGCTCCGAGCCGCACGACGTTGCCTCCCATCGGCGTCTTGACCAGGAAGCTGGCGGTGAGCGCGAGCGCGTACAGGCAGGCGGCGATCCGCAGCGTCCTTTGGCCGGTCGCGCTCAGATCGCCGCGGGGCAGCAGCGCTGCGATCGCGATGGCTGCGGCCAGCTCGGGCCAGAACGCGGCAGCGGCGAACGGCTCGTAGCCGCCCTCCGGGAAGGCGAGCGCGAGCAGCAGGATCGTTGCCAGCGCCGCGGCCGCGGCCACGACCGGCGGCGCCAGCACCTTGCGGCGCCCTGCAATCGCTGCGAGCGCAACGGCGACCCCGGCGAGCGCGAAGAACGCGCCCGCCACGGGGCTGGCCGCGGAGGTCGCGATCGCGAGCGCGGCGCTCGCGGCGATCGTGCCGGCTCGCGGCGCGGCGCTCATTGCCAGCGTCGCCGCGAGCGCGATCGCCACGCCGAGGTCGTACGGCACGCGCCCCGATGGCAGCTCCGCGCAGAAGCCGAAGGCGAAGGCGAAAGCGGCGGCGCGCGCCGACGGGGCCGGCAGAGCGCGCTGGCAGAGCAGGCCGAACAGCGCGGAGGCCACGAGCGCGCTGAGCACGAGCAGGACTCGCACCCCCAGCCATGCGCCGAGCGCGGGTGCGAGCAGCGAGTAGGCGGGCAGCGCATGGCCCGCGTACCAGCCGTTGTCCCATACCGTGAAGCCAGCACGAGAAAACAGCTCGGAGCGGTAGGTCGCGGCGGCCAGGTCGCCGCTGGGCGGCGAGAGGAGGAGATAGAGGATGGACAGGGGGATCGCCAGCGCCAGGCCGACGGCCCAGGGCGGCAGCTCGCCGAGGGCGCGTGTGCTCTCAGATGCGCGGAGCGGCGTGGAGATCGACACCCCGCCGAGGATACGGTCGGCGGTTGGGGCGCGTCCCGATAGCTTGTGCCCGTGCCAAGCGCCGCAACAGGAAGCTCTGCCGCCCCGTGGCGTCCGCCGACCCGCCGGCGCGTGCACGCTCTCTCAGAGCGGCTGCGCCTGATCTACGGCGTCCCACTGATGGCCCCGCATGGCGACCCGCTCGCCGAGCTCGTTCTCACGGTCCTCTCGCAGAGCACCAACGACCGCAACCGAGACGTTGCCTTCCTGCGCCTGCGGCAACGCCTGCCGAGCTGGGAGCTCGTGCGGGACGCGCCGGTGGAGATCGTCGAGGAGGCGATCAGGCCGGGCGGCATCTCCAAGGTGAAGTCGGCCCGCATCAAGGCGATCCTCGAGGCGATCGCCGTCTCCGCGCCTGACCCCTCCAATCCGCTCTGCCTGCAGTGGCTGCGCGAGCAGCCGATCGAGGACGCCCGCAACTTCCTCACCGCGCTGCCCGGGGTCGGCCGCAAGACCGCCGCCTGCGTGCTGCTCTTCACCTGGGGCCTGCGCGACGTGCCCGTCGACACCCACGTCTCCCGCGTCGGGATGCGCCTTCGCCTGCTGCGCCCCGGCGCCGGATTCGAGGAGCTCCACGATCAGATGCTCGCGATCGCCCGCCCCGGCCAGGAGCTCGAGTTCCACGTCAACCTGCTCCGCCACGGCCGCCGCACCTGCCATGCGCGCACGCCCGCGTGCGGACGTTGCGCGCTGGCACGCATGTGCCCCTCGCGCGTGCCTGCATGATTCTCCCGGCTACGCCGCGCCTGCGATCCGCTCGCGCTGACTCTCGGCGCTGACCCTGACCACGTCCCAGGCCAGCCCGACCCTGCCCATTGCCAGGATCAGCCACCCGGAGGGATCGAGCTCCCACCAGCGCAGCCCGTGAAAGGCCGAGCGCGGGAAGGCGTGGTGGTTGTGGTGCCAGGCCTCCCCGAGCGACGGCAGCGCCAGCCAGAAGACGTTCGTGGAATGGTCCTCGATCGCGAAGCGGCGGCTGCCGAAGAAGTGGCAGATCGAATTGATGCTCCAGGTGACGTGGTGCACGAGGAAGATCCGCACGAGCCCTCCCCAGAGCAGCGCCGCCAGCGCCGCGGCCAGCGATCCGCCGCTGAGCGCCAGCCCGAGCAGGAACGGGATCGCAAGGCTCGCGAGCACGAGCAGCGGGAACGCGCGGTTGATTGCCCGCATCCCGGAGTCTTCGAGCAGGTCGCGCGCGAAGCGTTTGGAGGAGGCCTGGCCGTGGGTGCTGAACAGCCACCCGACGTGCGCGTGCCAGAGCCCGCGCGCCATCCCGACCAGCCCCGCGCCCTGCCCCGCATGCGGGCTGTGCGGATCGCCCTCCTCGTCGGTGAACGTGTGGTGCTTGCGGTGATCGGCGACCCAGTCGATCGCCGGGCCCTGGACGGCCATCGAGCCGAGCGCCGCCAGCAGGTAGCGCATCCACCGATGTGTCCTGAAGGCCCTGTGAGTCAGCAGCCGGTGAAAGCCGACCGTGATCCCGATCGCGGTCAGCAGGTACATCGCGACCAGGATGACCAGGGCGCGCACGCCGAAGAAGCGGTGCCACAGCAGCACGGCGGCGGCGATCACGGCGAGGAAGGGCAGCACGACGGCGCCGATGTTCGCGTTGCGCTCCAGTCGCGTCACGCTTTGAGCATAGGTGATGCAATTGCACGTTTCTCGTCTTATCTGCGACTATGGGAAGCCATACTCTTATGCGATCTGTACAAGATTTCCGCACCGACGCAACCGGGGACCGTCCCTGGGAGCTGCTCGACCGTGCGCTCGCTGCAACATTGGAGCCCGAGCTGCCCGCGCTGGCCGACGAGCTGATCGCGGCGATCGGCCCGGCGGTGCCCGAGTACCGTCGCCCGCTGGAGGGCGCCTTCGGCCGTGGTCTGCGCGCGGGAGTGCGCCGCTCGCTGCAGCAGTTCGTGGATTTGATCGGCCGGCCCGGCGGCGTCTCGCCCGCCAGCCGCGAGGTCTACCGCGAGCTCGGCCGCGGCGAGCAGCGCTCGGGCCGTACGCTCGATGCGCTGCAGGCCGCCTACCGCGTGGGCGCGCGGCTCTCCTGGCGGCGGCTGTCCGCGCTGGCACGCGACGGCGGCGCCGACGCCGAGACCGTGGCGCTGCTGGCCGAGTCGATCTTCGCCTACATCGAGGAGGTCTCCGCCAGCTCGGTCGAGGGCTACGCGCAGGCGCAGGCCGAGCTTGCCGGCGAGCGCGAGCGTCGGCGCAGACGACTGGTGCGGCTGATCGTCGGCGAGCAGAACGGCGCCGGCGATCTCGACCTGCATGCCGCCGCGATCGAGGCCGGCTGGCAGATGCCCGCCCGCCTGGCCGTGCTCGCCTGCGATCACCTCGACGCCGCCCGCCTGAGCACCCTCATCGGCAACGGGGCGATCGGGGCGCGGCTGGAGCAGATCACGTGCGTGCTCGTGCCCGGCGAGGGCGAGCGCAGGGCGGGCGAGATCGAGCGTGCGCTGGCCCGCGTGGGCGAGCAGGGTCCACGGCTCGCCGCGCTCGGCCCCACCGTGCCCACGGGCGAGGCCGCCGCCAGCTTCGCCCGCGCCCGCGAGATGCTCGCGCTGATGGCGGCCGAGATCCTCCCCGCGGGCGGCCTGGCGATCGCCTCGGAGCATCTGCTGTCCCTGCTGCTGCACCGCGACCCCTCCCTGACGGCGGAACTGGTCGCCCGCCGGCTCTCACCGCTTCAGGAGCTGACGCCGGGCGCGCGGGAGCGCCTGGAGCAGACGCTGCTGGCGTGGCTGGCCCACCGCGGCAGCCTCCCCGCGGCCGCCGCGCAGTTGCATGTCCACCGCCAGACCGTGCGCTACCGCTTGGCGCGCCTGCGCGAGCTGCTCGGCTCCGACCTCGATGACCCGCAGCGGCGGCTCGAGATCGAGCTGGCGCTGCGGGCACGCCTTGCCGCGGCCTAGCGGCCCTTGGGACCCGGCAAAAATCTGCCATACTGGCACTCAGATTTTTTGCAAAGCGACAAGGGAGCACCTTTCATCATGGCCAAGACCATAGGCATCGACCTCGGCACCACGAACTCGTGCATGGCCGTGCTCGAGGGCGGCGAGCCGACGGTGATCGAGAACGCCGAGGGTGGCCGCACCACCCCCTCGGTCGTCGCGTTCGCCGCCTCCGGCGAGCGCCTCGTCGGCACGGTTGCCAAGCGGCAGGCGGTCACCAACCCGCAGAACACGATCTTCTCGATCAAGCGCTTCATGGGCCGCAAGGAGGGCGAGGTCCGCGAGGAGGAGTCGATCGTCCCCTACAAAGTCGTCTCCGGCCCCAACGGCGACGCGCGCGTTGAAGTCAACGGCGAGCAGTACTCCCCGCCGCAGATCTCCGCGATGATCCTGCAGAAGCTGAAGGCGGACGCGGAAGCGTATCTGGGCGAGACCGTCAACTCGGCGGTGATCACCGTCCCCGCCTACTTCAACGACGACCAGCGCCAGGCGACCAAGGACGCCGGCAAGATCGCCGGGCTGGACGTCAAGCGCATCATCAACGAGCCGACCGCGGCCTCGCTGGCCTATGGGCTGGACAAGGAAAACGACCAGACGATCCTCGTCTTCGACCTCGGCGGCGGCACCTTCGACGTCTCGGTGCTGGAGATCGGCGACGGCGTCTTCGAGGTCAAGTCGACCGCGGGCGACAATCACCTCGGCGGCGACAACTTCGACAAGGCGATCGTCGACTGGCTCGTGGCCGACTTCAAGCGCGACAAGGGCATCGACCTGGCGGCCGACCCGATGGCGCTGCAGCGGCTCTACGAGGCGGCCGAGAAGGCCAAGATCGAGCTCTCCACCACCCAGGAGACCCAGATCAACCTGCCCTTCATCACCGCGGACGCCTCCGGCCCCAAGCACCTCGACACCCGTCTGACGCGGGCAAAGCTCTCCGAACTGACGAGCGCGCTGATCGATCGCGTCGTGGCCCCGGTGCGCCAGGCGCTCGACGACGCCAAGGACAAGGGCGCCGCCGAAATCGACCACGTCGTGCTCGTCGGCGGCATGACCCGCATGCCCGCGGTGCAGGAGAAGGTCAAGGAGCTGACCGGCAAGGAGCCCCACCGCGGCGTGAACCCCGACGAGGTCGTGGCAGTCGGCGCGGCGATCCAGGCGGGCGTGCTGGCCGGCGACGTCAAGGACGTGCTGCTGCTCGACGTCACCCCGCTCACGCTCGGGATCGAGACCAAGGGCGGCGTGATGACCAAGCTGATCGAGCGCAACACGACGATCCCGACCCGCAAGGCGGAGGTCTTCTCCACCGCCGAGGACAACCAGCCCTCTGTCGAGATCCACGTGCTGCAGGGCGAGCGCGAGATGGCGACCTACAACAAGTCGCTGGGCAAGTTCCAGCTCACCGGCATCCCGCCGGCGCCGCGCGGCATCCCCCAGATCGAGGTCGCCTTCGACATCGACGCCAACGGCATCCTCAACGTCTCCGCCAAGGATCTCGGCACCGGCAAGGAGCAGAAGATCGAGATCAAGGCCGGCTCCGGCCTAGCCGAGGATGAGATCAAGCGGATGGTCTCCGACGCCGAGTCCCACGCCGAGGAGGACCGCAAGGCGCGCGAGCTGGCCGAGGCCCGCAACAACGGCGAGAACGCCGCCTACCAGGCGCAGCGCCAGCTGACCGAGCTCGGCGACCAGGTCAACGCCGACTCAAAGCAGCGGATCGAGGCGGCGATCAAGGAGGTCCGCGAGTCGCTCACAAGCGAGGACGCGGAGGCGATCGGCGCCAAGACCGAGGCGCTGCAGAGCGCCTTCCACGCGGTCTCCGAGGCGATGTACCAGCGCGCCCAGGAGCAGGCCGCCGCGGCCGGCCAAGCCTCGCCGGACGGTGCCGCGGGAACCGATGCCCACCCGCCCGGCGATTCCTCCGAGGAGGACGTCGTCAACGCCGAGGTGGTCGAGGACCCGAAGGGCTGAGGCGATGTCCGACACCACAGACCAGCAGGCGATCGAGGATCAGGTCCGCCGGCAGGCCGACGCATCCGCGGAGGATGCGCCGGCCGCGGCGCACGATGCGCCGGCGAAGGCGCAGAGCGTGGCTGCCGAGGACGCGCCGGACGGGCCCGAGCAGGACGCCCTCCAGGGCGACGTCGAGGAACTCGTGCAGGCGCTCACCAAGCGCGATGAGTACCTCGCGCTGGCCCAGCGCACGCAGGCCGACTTCGAGAACTACCGCAAGCGGGTCGCCAAGGAGGCGGCCACCGCGCAGCGGCGTGGCGTGGCAAAGCTCGCGCGCGAGCTGCTGCCGGCGCTGGACAACCTCGACCGTGCGCTGGAGGCCGCGCAAGAGCAGGACCCTCTGCTGGAGGGCGTGCGCCTCGTGCGCAACGAGCTGCACGCCGCCCTGGCGCGCACCGGGATCGAGTCCTTCTCGCCGCAGGGCGAGCGCTTCGACCCCGCCGAGCACGAGGCGATGGCCCAGCGGCCGATCGAAGGCGTCGCGGCCGGCTGCGTGGCCGAGGTCTACCAGCCGGGATACCGGATGGGCGATGAGGTGATCCGGCCGGCGCGAGTGCTCGTGGCGGCGTAAGGCGTCAGATCATGGCCGCCCGCCCCGACTACTACGCCACGCTCGGCGTGGCCCAGAACGCCTCCCAGGACGAGGTCAAGAAGGCCTACCGCAAGCTCGCGCGCAAGCACCATCCCGACCGCAACGCCGGCGATAAGCAGGCCGAAGCGCGCTTCAAGGAGATCTCGCAAGCCTACGACGTGCTCGGCGACCCTGAGAAGCGCAAGCAGTACGACGCCGGCACGGGCCCGTTTGGATTTGGCGGGGCGGGCGGGTTCGGATCTGCGGGCGGCCGCGGACCAGGCGGGCCCGGTGGCTTTGGCGGCGGCGGCTTCGACTTCGACGCCGGCGGCGTGGGCGACATCCTCTCCAACATCTTCGGCGGCGGGGGCGCCCGCGGACGGCGCGCGCGAGCGCAGACACAGCGCGGCCGCGACCTGGAAGCGGAGGTCCAGATCTCCTTCGACCAGGCGATCGCCGGCGCCCAGGTCTCGCTCTCGGTGCCCACCACCGGCACCTGCCCCACCTGCCACGGCACCGGCGCCAAGCCCGGCACCACGCCCAAGGTCTGCCCCAAGTGCGAAGGTCGCGGCATCGAGACCGAGGGACAGGGCATGTTCTCGATCTCCCAGCCCTGCTCGCGCTGCGGCGGCGCCGGCACCGTGATCGAGGACCCCTGCCCGACCTGCAAGGGGGCGGGATCGATCCGGACCGTCAAGCGCTACCGCGTCAACATCCCCGCCGGCGTCAAGGACGGGGGGCGCATCAGGCTGCCCGGCAAGGGCGAGCCCGGCCGTCGCGGCGGCCCGCCCGGCGACCTCTACGTGCTCACCCACGTGACTCCCTCTCCGGTCTTCAAGCGCAAGGGCGAGAACCTCGAGGTCGAGGTCCCGCTGACGGTCCCCGAGGCGCTGCTCGGCGCCGAGGTCGAGGTCCCGACCCTGGAAGGCCGAAAGACGCTGCGAGTCCCGCCCGGCACCAAGCACGGCACCGTCCAGCGCCTGCGCGGCGAGGGGCCGCCGAAGCCAATGACCGGGTCCCCACCCACCCGAGGGGACATCCACTACCGCTTCGTGATCGAAGTCCCGAACAAGCTCACCAGCGAGCAGCAGCAGGCCGTCGATGCGCTCTCCCGCGTGCTCGACGGCAACCCGCGCGCGCGGCTCTTCGAAGAGGTGGCGTGATGGCGACCCACATCCGCCTGACCACCGACCGCGGCGTGTTCATGATCTCCGTCGCCGCCGAGCTGGCCCAGATGCACCCGCAGACGCTTCGCACCTACGAGGCGCGCGGCCTGATCACCCCCAAGCGCTCCCCGAAGGGCACCCGTCTCTACTCGCAGCGCGACGTGGAGAGGCTGCGTCGCATCCAGGAGATGACGGCCGAGCTCGGCCTCAACCTTGCCGGGGTCGAACGCGTGCTCGAGCTCGAGTCCGAGGTCAAGAGCATGCACCAGCGGATCGAAGAGCTCGAGACCCAGGCGCTGGCCAGCGAGGTGCGCCTGGCGCAGGAGCTGGAGGCGGTGCGCCGCTCCTTCAGGGCGGAGCTGGTGCTGTATGACGATCCCGCCCGCCCGGGCCAGACTGGCCGCGAGATCGTGCTGGCCTCTCAGGCGCGCCGCTCGATCATCGCCAGGCGGGCAACGCGGAAGGAGGATCCAAGTGCAGGCTGACCGCTTCACGATCAAGGCCCAGGAGGCGATGGCCGCCTCGCTGCGCCTGGCCCAGGAGCGCCGCAACCCCCAGGCCACGCCCGCCCACCTGATGGCGGTGCTGCTGGAGAGTGGACCGGATCCCGCCCACCCCGTCGTACTGCCCGTCCTGGCCAAGCTCGGCGTCAGCGCCGACGCGCTGCGCTCCCAGGTCAACGCCGCGCTCGACACGCAGCCAACACTCGCCGGAGGATCGGATCCTGCCCACCCGGCCGCCTCTACGGAGCCCGTTGGCCCCTCCTCCGAGCTGGTCGCCGTGCTCCAGGCGGCCGAAGCGCAGGCCCGCGCGCTCAGCGACGAGTACGTCTCCACCGAGCACCTGCTGCTCGCGCTTTCGGAGTCCAAGGGCACACCCGGGGACCCGCTGCGCGCCTACGGCGCCACCAAGGAGAAGCTGCTGGCCGCGATCGCCGAGGTGCGCGGTCCCCACCGCGTCACAGACCAGAACCCCGAGGACAAGTACCAGGCGCTGGAGCGCTACGGCCGCGACCTGACCAAGGTGGCCGAGGAAGGCAAGCTCGACCCCGTGATCGGCCGCGACGAGGAGATCCGGCGCGTGATCCAGGTGCTCTCCCGCCGCACCAAGAACAACCCCGTCCTGATCGGCGAGCCGGGCGTGGGCAAGACCGCGATCGTCGAGGGCCTGGCCCAGCGGATCGTCTCAGGCGACGTGCCCGAGTCGCTGCGCGATCGCCGCGTGATCGCCCTGGACATCGGCTCCCTGATCGCGGGCGCCAAGTACCGCGGCGAGTTCGAGGATCGCCTCAAGGCCGTGCTGAAGGAGGTCACCGAGGCCCGCGGCACCGTGATCCTGTTCCTGGACGAGCTGCACACGATCGTCGGCGCAGGCGCTGGCGAAGGCGCGGTCGACGCTGCCAACCTGCTCAAGCCGATGCTCGCGCGCGGCGAGCTGCGCGCCGTCGGCGCCACCACCCTGGACGAGTACAGCAAGCACATCGAGAAGGACGCCGCCCTGGAGCGCCGCTTCCAGCCGGTGATGGTCGGCGAGCCCTCTGTCACCGACACGATCGCGATCCTGCGCGGCCTGAAGGAGCGCTACGAGGTCCACCACCAGGTCCGCATTCAGGACAACGCCCTGATCGCCGCCGCGACCCTCTCGGACCGCTACATCGCCGACCGCTTCCTGCCCGACAAGGCGATCGACCTGATCGACGAGGCGGCATCGCGCCTGCGGATCGAGATCGACTCGCTGCCGACCGAGATCGACGAGGTCGACCGCCGGATCATGCAGCTGGAGATCGAGCGCACCTCCCTGGAGCGCGAGACCGACGAGGCCTCCGGCGCGCGCCGCGAGGCGATCGAGCGCGAGCTGGCCGAGCTGGGCGAGCGCTCCGCCGCGATGAAGGCCCAGTGGCAATCCGAGAAGGAGGCGATCAAGGGCGCAAGCGAGCTCAAGGAGAAGCTGGAGGAGGCCAAGACCGAGCTCGAGCGCGCAGAACGCGCCTCAGACCTGCAGCGAGCCGCCGAACTGCGCTACGGCGAGATCCCGGATTTGGAGAAGAGATTGGCCGCCTTTGAGGGCGGCCAGGATGGTTCGCGCGACGGCGATTCTCCTCCCGCCCCCGTCTTCCTGAAGGAGGAGGTGGACGCCGACGACGTGGCAGAGGTGGTCGCCCGCTGGACCGGCATCCCCGTCAGCCGCCTGCTGGAGGGTGAGGTGCAGAAGCTGATCCACATGGAGGAGCGCCTGCACGAAAGGGTGATCGGCCAGGACGAGGCGGTCGAGGCCGTGGCCACCGCCCTGCGCCGCGCGCGCGCGGGCCTGCAGGACCCCGACCGCCCGATCGGCACCTTCCTGTTCCTCGGCCCCACCGGCGTCGGCAAGACCGAGCTCGCCCGCGCGCTGGCCGAGTTCATGTTCGACTCCCAGGAGGCGATGGTGCGGATCGACATGTCCGAGTACATGGAGCGTCACGCCGTCTCGCGCCTGATCGGCGCCCCGCCCGGCTACGTCGGCTACGAGGAGGGCGGCCAGCTGACCGAGGCCGTCCGCCGCCGCCCCTACTCGGTCGTCCTGCTCGACGAGATCGAGAAGGCCCACGGCGACGTCTTCAACACGCTGCTGGCTGTGATGGACGACGGCCGCCTCACCGATGGCCAGGGCCGCACCGTCGACTTCAAGAACACGGTCCTGATCATGACCTCGAACATTCCCGCCGGGCCTCCCGGCGCCAGTGAGGACCACGTCTCGGACGCCGAGGTCCGCGCGGCGCTGCTCTCCCACTTCAAGCCCGAGTTCATCAATCGCCTCGACGACATCGTCCGCTTCCATCCGCTCACGCGCGAGCAGATCTCGGAGATCGTCGACCTCCAAGCCCACCGCCTGATCGCCCGCGTCGCGCAGCGCGGGGTGGATGTCACGCTCACCGACGCCGCCAAGCAGCTGCTCGGCGACCTTGGCTACGACCCCGCCTATGGAGCGAGGCCGCTGCGGCGCGTGATTCAGAAGCAGCTCGTGGACCGCCTCGCGCTCGCATTGTTGAAGGGCGAATTCAAGGAAGGCGACACGGTTGAGGTGGATGCGGTGGACGGGGAGCTCGTGTTTGAGCGCAGCGGCGCAGCAAGCGTCGTGTAGGGGTTACGCCGCCGGCATAGAACACTCGTCCGTCAGGTCTCTGACTTCACGTCATGGATCTGCCACGATGCCGTTGCCACCGGACTGGCCGGTCTGGGCAGGCACGATCGTCCTCATGAACGGCCAACACGCACTCTAGGAGGCAGAACCCGATGTCAGGACCCATCAACCGACGGCTGCTGGGCTTGCTGGTAGCCGCGGGCGCGTCGCTGCTGCTGATCGCGCTTGGCACAGGCGCAAGCGCAAGCGCTTCGACCATCTACGCATGCCAGAAGAAGAAAGGCGGCGCGATCCGCATCGTCTCAGCCAAAACGAAGTGCAACAAGAAAACCGAAAAGAAAATCTCGTGGAACACCCAGGGGCCGGCTGGGAAAAATGGCACAAATGGTGCCAACGGGAAAGACGGCACCAACGGGACGAATGGCGGCAATGGTGCGCCCGGCCAGCCGCAGACCGCTGTCAAATTCAGCGCCAGCGAGGAAAACGAAGGAACGCCGGCCCCGATCACGCTTTTCAGCGCGGATGGGATCACCTATACGTTTTCTTGTCAGAACGTGATCTTCTTCGACGTTGGCGTGCTCTCGGCGCACGGTGCTGCCGGGCAGTCGTACGCGATGGGCAACTTTGGTCGTCCGCCGTCCATCAAAGAACTGTCCGAAGAAACCAAGAGCTCGGTTATGGTGGCGACGATCGGCAGCAGCCCAACCACCATCGCCCAGACCACGAGCGCAGCCACAAGCGAAAGCAGCATCGAGAACTACGGGATTTGGACGATCACCGTTGAAGGACCGAGTACCACGACCTGGATTCACGCTTGGTTCGACACCAATCCGACCTGCAAGATCCATGGCACTGCGGTCACTGTGCCGAACTAGATCCATTCGATGAACAAGGCGGGGAGCGGCGGCCCACTGGCCTGCCGCTCCCCCGTTGTGTTTGAGGGGATTTGGCAACGAGATCGCGGTGGTATGCAAGTATGTTTGGATGGCGACCAGCTCCCAGCCGGCGCCAACCGACACTCTGCCGGCGCGGCTTTCGCAGTTCGAGCGGATGTGCCTGATCCGGCGCTTCGAGGAAGAGGCCGAGCGCCAGTACAAGGCGGCTCGCATCGGCGGCTACTGCCACCTCTCCTCCGGGCAGGAGGCGATGACGGTCGGCGCCGTAGACGCGATCAGTGAGCAGGATCTGCTCATCACCAGCTACCGCTGCCACGGCTTTGCGCTTGCGCGCGGCGTGCCGCCGCAGGCGGTGATGTCCGAGCTGTTCGGTCGGCGCGACGGCTGCGCCCGCGGGCGCGGCGGCTCGATGCACCTGCTCGACGTCGATCGCGGCTTCCTCGGTGGGTGGGGGATCGTCGGCGGGCAGCTGCCGATCGCCACGGGGCTGGCGCTTGGGCTTGTGCGCCAGGGACGTAAGGACGCCGTGCTGTGCGAGCTCGGCGACGGCGCGGTGAACATCGGGGCCTGGCACGAGTCGCTGAACCTCGCCGCTCTCTGGCACCTGCCGATCGTCTATCTGGTCGTCAACAACGAGTACGGGATGGGCACGAGCGTGGAGCGTGCCTCGGCCGAGCCGGAAGCGTTCCGGCGGGCAGCGGCTTTCAGGATGCACGGCGAGCGCGTGGACGGCAACGACCTCGATGCTGTGGAGCAAGCGGCGGGCCGGCTGCTTGCAAAGGCGCGCGAGAACCGCGAGCCGGCCGTGCTGGAGGCGCTGACCTATCGCTACCGCGGCCATTCGGTCGCCGACGCGGGACTTGCCTACCGGACCAAGGAGGAGATCGCCGCGCACCGTGCCGAGGACCCGATCGAGCGCTTTGCGGCAAGCCTGCTTGCCGCCGGCGCCACGGAGGCGGAACTGATGCAAGCACGCGAGCGGGCGAGCGATGCGGTCACTGAGGCTGTGCGCTTTGCTGAGCAGAGCCCTGAGCCCAAGCTCTCGGCGCTCGCGCAAGGGGTGTACAGCCCCGGCAGCGACGCGCAGTTCGCGCGGATGCGCCCAGGCAGCCCCTTCGGCGAGCAGGAGCTGATCTTCGACGCGGGGCTTGGGCGTTGAGCGCCACCGAGGAGACGCCGGTCGCCGAGACAGGCGTCGAGCGGATGACCTACCGCGAGGCGTTGCGCCTGGCGATGCGGGAGGAGCTGCAGCGCGACGAGCGCGTCTTTCTGATGGGCGAGGAGGTAGCGATCTTCGAAGGGGCCTACAAGGTCTCGGCCGGCCTGCTGCAGGAGTTCGGCCCCGACCGCGTGCGCGACACGCCGATATCGGAGGAGGGGTTCGTCGGCGCCGGCATCGGCGCGGCGATGCTGGGGGAGCGGCCGGTCGTGGAGATCATGACGCTCAACTTCCTGCTGATCGCGATGGACCAGGTCATAAACCACGCCGCGAAGATCAGGGCGATGTTCGGCGGCCAGGTCGGCTGCCCGATCGTGATCCGGACGCCGAACGGCGCGGGCAACCAGCTCACCGCACAGCACTCGCAGTCCTTCGAGGGGTGGTTCGCCGGCACGCCGGGCCTGAAGGTGGTGGCGCCCGCCAGTCCGGCCGACGCCAAGGGACTGCTGAAGGCGGCGATCAGGGACGACGACCCGGTGCTCCTCATCGAGAACCTCCCCATCTACAAGGAGAAGGGCGATGTGCCGCTGCACCCCGAGTTCGTGGTCCCGATCGGTCGCGCCGCCATCCCGCGCGCCGGCAGCGACATCACGTTGGTCGCGCACTCGTTCGCGACCGTCAGGACGCTTGCGGTCGCCGAGCGTCTGGCGCAGCGGCACGGGGTCAGCGCGGAGGTGCTCGATCTGCGCTCGCTGCGCCCGCTGGACGTGGAGAGCATCGCCGAATCGGTGGGCAAGACCAACAGGGCTGTCTGCGTCGAGGAGGGCTGGCCCTCCTATGGCGTCACCGCGGAGATTGCGGCGCGGATCCAGAGCGCCTGCTTCGATGACCTCGACGCGCCGGTGCAGCGGGTGGGGATGGCGGAGGTGCCGCTGCCCTATGCCAAGAACCTCGAGCTTGCGGCAATGCCGGGCGAGGATCGCATCGAAGCGGCGGTGCTTCACACTCTGGGGCTCGCATGATCGAGATCTCGATGCCACGGCTCTCCGACTCGATGGAGGAGGGCACGATTCTGCGCTGGCTGGCGGCCGAGGGCGCCGAGATCAAACGCGGCGAGGAGCTGGCGGAGATCGAGACCGACAAGGCCTCGATGGTCTACGAGGCCGACGCGGAGGGGGCGCTGCACATCCTTGCGGCCGAGGGCGAGACGCTGCCGGTCGGAGCGCCGATCGCGCAGCTGCTCGGGGCCGGCGAGCAGGCGTCCGAGCCGGCGGCGGAGCGGGCCTCCGCGGCGCCGGCAACGGCGGGACCCGCCGTTGCGGCGCCTGTTGCCGCCGCGTCCGTCGCTGAGTCGCCGTCCCCTGAGCGGGCCACTGCCTCCGCCGCTGCGGGCGGTCGCGTGAAGGCCTCGCCGCTTGCCCGGCGGCTTGCGGAGGGCGCGGGCGTCGAGCTCTCCGCGGTGTCCGGCAGCGGCCCCGGCGGGCGGGTGGTCAGGGCCGACGTCGAGCGTGCGATGAAGAACGGCGCGACGGTGAGCGCGCCGGCGCCGCCGAAGGGCGAGACCGAGCTCGTAGAGCTCAGCCGCACGCAGGCGCTGATCGCCCGCCGGATGGCCGAGGCGAAGGCGACGATCCCCGAGTTCACGCTGCAGTGCGAGATCGATATGGAGGATGCCGTCGCACTGCGCGCGCAGCTGAAGTCGGTGGCGAAGCGCCGGGAGCAGCCGGTGCCGTCGTTCAACGACATGGTGCTCAAGGCCTGCGCAATGGCGCTGCGCGAGCACCCTCGTGCGAACGGCACCTACAAGGACGGCCGCTTCGAACTGCATCCGCGGGTGAACGTCGGCGTCGCGGTCGCAGCCGGCGATGCGCTGCTGGTGCCGGTCGTGCGCGATGCGGACACGAGCACGCTGTGGGAGATCGCCGCGCAGACGCGGCGGCTTGCGCTCGCGGCGCGCGAAGGCACGATCACGCCGCCGGAGCTCGCCGGCGGGACCTTCAGCGTCTCCAACCTGGGGATGTTCGGGATCGATGCCTTCACGGCCGTGGTCAACCCGCCGCAGGCGGCGATCCTCGCGGTCGGGTCGCTCGCGCCGCGCGCCGTAGTGCGTGAGGGGCAACTGGTCGCGAGGCACACGATGCACGTGACGCTGAGCTGCGATCACCGCATCCTTTACGGGGCCGACGCGGCCCAGTTTCTGGGCGCGGTCCGCGACCTGCTCCAGCAGCCGCTTGCGCTTGTGGTCTGAACGGCTCTGCGCCGCTCAGGCCGCGAGGAGCTGGGTCGGTAGAGCTTCGGCGACGGCGCGTTGCTGGGGGCCGCCGAGGACTGTTGCGAGCCGCCGGATCTCCAGCGCGTCGTTGAAGGCCTGTATGAATGCGGTCTCCGAGGTGTCGGGGATCGGCTCGCCCAGCGTCTGATGAAACCACGCTGCTACGTCGGCAAAGCGCCAAACCTTGGTGCGGGCATCCAAACGCCCCGCCGGGGGAGGAAACCCTCCGGGACCGCGCCTGCCGTTCACCAGCAGCCGCACGCTCTCCGCGGTCCTTCCAGTGCGGCGGGCGACGTCTGCCATTGTCGCCAGGTCGTCGGCCTCCACTCGCAGCACGGTCGCCTCCGGGACTGTACGGCGCAGGTCATGGAACGCATTGGCTACAGCCGCCGGCAGACTCGGCGTACGCCGGCAGACCTCCAGCAGAAAGGACCCGTCATCGTCGGGCCCCATCAACGAGGCATCTTCGACCGCCTCGTAGATGCGGATCGAGAGATCGTCTGCGCTGAGGCCCGGCGCCAGGAATCGCAGTGTGAACGTCTGGTCGTTGGTCATGAGCTCTTGTGTGGGCATCGGGCTACGTATCGATCGATCCGTCGAGCCTCGTTCTCCGCGCTGCGGGGAGAGCCGTTGACGGAAAACGGCGGGCATCGCGCGGCGGCAGTGCGGGGGCAGTAGAGGATGCCCCAGTGGCCGCGGGGCGCCTCGACGCGGAATCCCCTGCGTTCGGCTCGCGCAAGCGCAACCTCCACAGGCTTCTTCGGATGTCGTGTGCGGGATCGTACCAAGGGCGTTGTGAGTTCGCAACAGCACCGGCGCATCGACTGGGCGCCGGGGCGCCTCGATCCTTTATCCGACGGGCCCGCGTCTGGCGGGACGGGCTCTACGCCGTTCGGGGCTCAGGCGCCGAGAATCTGCGCGGCGAGCACTGCGGCGTTGCGCGCGTTGTCCAAGCCGACGCAGGCGACCGGTACTCCGGGGGGCATCTGCACGATTGAGAGGATCGCGTCCAGGCCGCCCGCTGCGGTCAGGCGACCGGAAAGCGGCACCCCGATCACCGGCAGGTCGGTGTGGGCGGCGACCGCGCCCGGAAGGGCTGCGGAGATGCCCGCGCCGGCGATGATCACGCGCAGCCCGCGCGACTTGGCGGCCTTGGCGTACTGGGCGACCGTGTCCGGTTCGCGGTGCGCGGACATCACGTTGATCTCGTGCGGGATGCCACGCCCCTGCAGCTCGCTGGCGGCCTTTTCCATCGTCTCCATGTCGCTGGCGGAGCCCATCACGATGCCCACGAGCGGCGAGTCAACGTCGAACTCCTCCAGCTGCGCGCGCGTCTCGACGTCCGCCACTCTGGCGGGGGCGCTCTCGGCGAGTCTGATCGGTGTGGGGTCGCTCAAGGTGTCCTTTGGCTCTCGCTGCCGCCTGCTCAGCCCGCCGATGCGACCTGCTGCTCGGCCGCGGCGATGTCGGAGCGCAGCTGCATGCCCTCGAAGAGGATTTCCTGCGCGGCAGCATATGCCTCCCGGCGGGCGGAGTCACAGTCGGCGCCGAGCGCGGTGAGGTTCAGGACGCGCCCGCCCGCGGTCACGATCGCGCCGTCCTTGCTGGCGGTGCCCGCGTGCGTGACCTCGACCTCCGGGCTCACGCACTCCAGGCCGGCGATTGCGTCTCCAATCGAGGAGGAGGCGGGATAGCCGGCGCTGGCGAGCACGACCGTGACCGCGCACTCTGCGCGCCAGTCCAGATGCGCGCCCGCCAGGCCCCCCGGCTGCGTGCAGGCGAGCATCAGCTCCAGCAGGTCTGACTTCAGTCGCGGCAGCACCGCCTGGGCCTCGGGGTCGCCGAAGCGGACGTTGAACTCGAGCGCCTTGGGGCCGTTCTCGGTCAGCATCAAGCCGGCGTAGAGGACGCCGTGGAACGGGGTGCCGCGCCGGCGCATCAGATCGACGATCGGCTGGTGGATGCTTGCGGCCAGCCGCGCCACCTCCGCCTCGCCGAAGCCGGGGACGGGGGAGAAGGAGCCCATGCCGCCGGTGTTGGGGCCGAGGTCTCCGTCGAAGATCCGCTTGTAGTCGCGGGCGGAGGCCATCGGCAGCGCCCGCTGCCCGTCGCAGAGCGCGAGCAGCGAGAGCTCCTTGCCGATCAGGTGCTCCTCGACCACGACCGCCTGCGTGTCGAAGCGTTTGGCTACCAGGAACTCCTCGAGCGTCGCTCTGGCGGCGGCCTCGTCCTGCGCGATCACCACGCCCTTGCCGGCGGCGAGCCCGTCCGCCTTGATCACGACCGGGTAGCGCCCGATCGCCGCCATCCCCTCATCGACCCCGCCGACGACGTGGAAGCCGGCGGTCGGCACGCCCGCCTGGAGCATCGCCTCCTTCGCGCACTGCTTGGATCCCTCCAGCCTCGCCGCGGCCGCGCTCGGGCCGAAGGCGCGGACCCCGGCGGCCAGACAGGCGTCGACCAGACCCGCTACGAGCGGAACCTCGGGTCCCACGACCACCAGATCGACCCGCTCGCGCTGTGCTGCGTCAACGATCCCCTCCACGTCGTCGGCCGCCACGTCGAGCAGCCGCGCGTCGGCGGCGATCCCGGCGTTGCCGGGCGCACACAGCAGCTCGGGACGCTGCGGCGAGCGCGCGAGCGCCCGCACGATCGCGTGCTCGCGCCCGCCTGCGCCGACGACCAGGATCTTCATGGCGTGAGCCTCACAGGGAGCCGACGAAGTCGTCGATCGGTATCGCTGCCAGAGTCTCGTAGCGGCCGGTGCCGCGCGAGCCGAGCTCGAGCGAGACGCGGGCCATCGTCTTCTCGTCGGGGGCCTCGACGACCGAGATGAAGTCAAACTCGCCGAGTGTGGCCCATTGCGCCTTCACGCTCGCGCCCAGCTGCTCGACCTCGCTGTTGACCTCGAGGATCCGCTGCGGGTTGTTCTTGACGGTCTGGACGCCGCCCGGGGTCAGGGTGCACATCATGATGTAGGTAGGCATTTCTCTCCTCCGTCGTTCGAGAATCCGAGAGCTGCGCGCCAGCAAGGATAATCCCACTGTGATCGACCGCTACACACGCCCGCAGCTCGGCGAGATCTGGACCGACCATGCGCGGATGGAGACCTGGCGCCGCGTCGAGGTCGCCGCCTGTCAGGAGCTGCCGTGGCTGCTCGGCGAGGGGCAGGGGCCGAGCCCGGAGGATCTCGGCCGCGATCGCGCAGGCGAGCTTCACGGTGGAGGCGGTCGCCGAGCGCGAGCGGCTGACCGACCACGACGTCGCGGCGTTCGTCGACGTGCTCGCCGCCTCGGCTGGGCCGGCGGGACGCTGGATCCACTTCGGGCTGACCTCCTCCGACGTCCTGGACACCGCGCTCGCGCTGCAACTCAAGGCCGCCGGCGAGGTGATCCTGCCCGGGGCCGCGGAGCTTGCGCGGGTGCTGGCGCAGCGGGCTCGCGAGCATGCGCGGACGCTCTGCGTGGGGCGCACCCACGGGGTCCATGCCGAGCCCACGACCTTCGGGATCAAGCTCGCGGGATTCGCGATGGAGGCGCATCGCAACGCGAGCAGGCTGCGCGAGGCCTTCTCCCAGGTCCAGTTCGGAGCGATCTCGGGCGCCGTGGGCACCTACGCGGCGAGCTCGCCGGAGTTCGAGGCGCGGGTGCTCGCGCGCCTGGGGCTGGGAGCCGAGCCGGTCTCCACGCAGGTCGTGCCGCGCGATCGCCACGCCGCGCTGCTGAGCGCGATCGCGCTGGCCGGCGCGGGCCTGGAGCGGCTTGCGACCGAGATCAGGCACCTCCAGCGCACGGAGGTGCGCGAGGTCCAGGAGGCCTTCCGGGTGGGGCAGAAGGGATCGAGCGCGATGCCGCACAAGCGCAACCCGATCAAGAGCGAGCAGATCTCCGGCCTTGCGCGAGTGCTGCGCGGCAACGCCCAGGCGGCGCTTGAGAACGTCGCGCTCTGGCACGAGCGCGACATCTCCCACTCCTCGGTCGAGCGGGTGATCCTGCCCGACTCCACGATCCTGATCGACTACCTGCAGCACCGCGCGACCGCGCTCGTGCGGGACCTCGTGGTCGACGCCGACCGCATGCGCGCAAACCTCGAGCTGACCCACGGCGCGCTCTTCTCCCAGCGGGTGCTGCTCGGCCTCGTTGAGCAGGGGCTCTCCCGCGACGACGCCTACCGGATCGCGCAGGAGCTCGCGCAGCGCGCCTTTGACACGGGCACGCCGCTGCGGGACCTGCTGGCCGCTGACGAGCGCGCGGCCGGACTCGACCTCGATGCGATCTTCGACTACGGCCACTTTGTCCGCCACGCGCCGGAGATCCTTGCGCGGCTGGACGAGATCGCCTAGCCTGGGGGCGTTAGAGTGTTGAAGCGAAGTGCCGTAGTCCTGTAGTCCTGACCTACCAGACATCCGTTGGCCAGCTACGGCGCGCCTCGGGTGAGCGAGGGTATCCTTCGAGCCGCATCTTGTTCCGTCCGCCGCAGCACGCACAATCCAGCCATCAGCCACCCTTCACCCGTGATAGTCGACGAACTCCTCCTGCCTGACCATCCGCTCATCAGTCGCGGCAAGGTGCGCGAGATGTACGAGGTCCAGCCTGACGAGGTGCAGCAGGTTCAACCTGACGAGATGCAGCTCTGACAAGGTTGGGGATGGCGATGGTCGGCTGCTAATGGTCGCTACTGACCATATATCGACCTATGACTGTGTGCACGAGACAGACATCCCCGACAAGGGCAAGGTGCTGACCGGGCTCTCTGTCTTTTGGTTTGACAAGACGTGCCACATATGTCCCAACCATCTGATTTCCTGGGAACTCGTTCCTCCGAACGTGAGAGGACGAGCACTCCTCATAGAGCGTCTGAAGATGTTTCCGGTGGAGTGTGTGGTTCGTGGTTATCTCGCGGGGTCTGCGTGGAACGAATACAGAGATACGGGCACGGTATGCGGAACTCCTCTTCCGGCTGGGCTTTCGGAGGGAAGCAGGCTTCCCGTGCCTATCTTTACGCCTGCAACCAAGGCAGAGACAGGCGAGCACGACGAAAACATCGACTTGGGGACCGCTGGGCAACTGGTCGGCGGGATTCACTTGGCCGAGGAGCTCGAACGGCGATCGCTTAGCCTGTATTCGTTTGCTGCCGAGTATGCACTGCAACGCGGGATCATCGTTGCTGACACAAAGTTTGAGTTCGGGACTGACGCCGAAGGCGTCATAAAGCTCGCAGACGAGGTGCTGACGCCGGATTCGTCACGATTCTGGCCCGCTGACCAATATGAGCCGGGGCGTCCGCAGCCTTCGTTCGACAAGCAGTTCGTCCGAGACTGGGCGATGTCAACCGGGTGGGACAGGACGCCTCCGGGTCCAGCGTTGCCAGACGACATAGTCGATGGCACCCGCGCCCGGTATACAGAGGCTTATGAGCGTATTGTCGAGCGCCCGTTCGTCGAGTGGTTGGACGGGAATCGCACGTCGCCTGCGTAACCTTGTGAGGGTACGCGTCTTGATCCGCCCCAAGGCGGGGATCCTCGACCCGCAGGGCCTGGCCGTGGAGCAGGCGCTGCCCGCGCTCGGCTTCACGGGCGTGAGTGAGGTCCACGTCGGCCGCCTGATCGAGCTGGATGTGCCGGACCCCGAGAGCCTGCCGCAGATGTGCGAGAAGCTGCTGGCAAACCCGCTCGTCGAGGACTACGAGATCATCGCGCCGATTTAGGTCCGCCTGTGTGCATGCGCACGCACATGTGTGCCGCCATCTGCGCCTGTTAACATGCACATATGCCTACGCTCACACACCGAACACAGATCCTGCTGGACGACGAGCTGCATCGGCGCTTGCGCGAGATCGCTGCCGAGCGCGATGTCTCGCTCGGCGCCCTGATTCGTGAGGCGATAGAGGAGAAGCTTTCGCGCGTCCAGGAGACGCGCGCCGAGGCGTTCGCAAAACTGCTCGAAGCGGAGCCGATGCCCGTCGAGGATTGGCCGACCATGAAGAAGCAGATGCTCGAAGACAGGTATGCGAAAGTCATGAAACTTTACGACGAGCAGTCCTGAACGCGGCAGTGCGCCGATTTCTGTTCGACACCGGCGTATTCGTCTATGCGCTCGGCAGCGAGCATCCCTATCGCGAGCCGTGCCGTGCCATCATGGACGACGGCCGGCGCGGTCTGCTCGCATCCGAGGCGAGTGTGGAGCTGATCCACGAGTTTGCATACGTGCGGCTCAGAAAAGGCGTTTCTCGTCAGATCGCGGCTCAGGACGCGCGTGACATTGCGGCCACGTCGCGGTTGCACACGGTGGAGCTACGGGACATCGAGCGTGCCCTGGAGATCTGGTGTGAGCACGAGCGGCTGGACATGCGCGACGCGATCTTTGCGGCCCAGGCTCTCAACCGTGACATCGACGCGATTCTCAGCCCCGACCGGGGCTTCGACGGCATCTCCGGCCTGCAGCGCATCGACCCCGCCGACGCCGAGGCCGTTGCCTCGCTGACGCAGCAATGAGGTTCGGCGTCCTGCGATTCCCCGGCTCCTGCGACGATCGCGACGCGCTGCTTGCAGCCGCCCGGGTCGGCGAGGCCGAGATCCTCTGGCACGGCGACCGCGACCTCAAAGGGGTCGACGCGGTCGTGATCCCCGGCGGCTTCTCCTACGGCGACTACCTGCGCGCCGGCGCGATCGCCCGCTTCTGCCCGATGATGGAGTCGGTGATCGACTTCGCGCGGCAGGGCGGCCTCGTGCTCGGCATCTGCAACGGCTTCCAGGTGCTCTGCGAGGCGCGGCTGCTGCCGGGCGCGCTGCTCCCGAACGCCAACCGCCGCTTCACCTTCAGGCAGGTGCGAGCTCGATCTCGTAAACCATGACACCCCCTTCACGCGGGCCTGTCCCGCGCGGCTCTCGATCCCGGCCAAGCACTCCTGGGGCCGCTGGTATGCGCCGCCGCAGACGCTTGCGCAGATGCGCGAGCGGGGGCAGGTCGTGCTCCGCTACGCGCCGGGGGAAAACTTCAACGGCTCGATCGACGACGTCGCCGGCGTCTGCAACGAGCAGCGCAACGTGTTCGGCCTGATGCCCCACGCCGAGCACGCCGTGGACGAGCTCGCCGGCTCGACAGACGGCCTCTGCATCTTCGAGTCGATGCGCCGGAGCATGCAGGCGATCCATGCCTGACGCCTCGTTGCTGCCCGGCCTGCAAGACGCGCTCGCGCTCGGCCTCACCGAGGCGGAGTACGAGTTGGTCTGCGAGAAGCAGGGCGGCCCGCCGAACACGGTTGAGCTGGCGATGTACTCGCTGCTCTGGAGCGAGCACTGCGCCTACAAGCACTCCAAGAAGCTGCTGCGGACGCTGCCCACCGAGAGCCGACACGTCGTGCTCGGCCCGGGCGAGAACGCCGGCGCCGTGGACATCGGCGGGGGCCTGGCGTGCGCCTTCAAGGTCGAGTCCCACAACCACCCAAGCGCGGTCGAGCCCTTTCAGGGCGCCGCCACCGGCGTCGGCGGCATCCTGCGCGACATCTTCGCGATCGGGGCCAGGCCGATCGCGGTGCTCGACTCGCTGCGCTTCGGCGAGCCGGAGGGGCGCTCGCGCTACCTGCTCGACGGCGCGGTCGCGGGGATCGCGCACTACGGCAACTCGGTCGGCGTGCCGACCGTCGGCGGCGAGGTCTACTTCGAGGCGCCCTACGCGCAGAATTGCCTGGTCAACGCGATGGCTCTCGGGATCGCGCCCCGCGAGCGGCTGATCAGCGCAGCCGCCGCCGGCCCCGGCAACCTGCTCGTGCTCTTCGGCGCTGCGACCGGCCGCGACGGCATCGGCGGCGCCTCCGTGCTCGCCTCCGCCGAGCTCGGAGAGGACGACGGCGGCAAGCGCCCCACCGTCCAGGTCGGCGACCCCTTCGAGGGCAAGAAGCTGCTGGAGTGCTCGCTGGACCTGCTCGACCGCGGGCTGCTGGTCTGCCTGCAGGATCTCGGCGCGGCCGGCCTGACCTCCTCGGCGGCCGAGATGGCCTCCAAGGGCGGCGTCGGCGTTGACATCGATGTGGCGAAGGTGCCGCTGCGCGAGGCCGACATGGAGCCCTTCGAGGCGATGGTCTCCGAGTCCCAGGAGCGGATGCTTTGCGTCGTGGCGCCCGATCGGGTCGATGAGGTGCTGGCGCGCTGCGAGCACTGGGATCTCGCGGGCGCGGCGATCGGGACCGTCACCGACACCGGCCGGGTGAGGGTGTTCAGCGGACAGGAGAGCGTCGGCGACATGCCCGTCGCAGCGCTCGTGGACGACTGCCCGCTGTATGACCTGCAGCCGCAGCGCCCGACCGGCCCAACCTACTCGGCGCCAGCCGCCTCCCTCTCAAAGAACGCCTCGCCGACCGAGAGCCTGCTTGCCCTGCTCGCCAGCCCGAACATCGCCTCGCGCCGCCCGCTGTTCGAGCACTACGACCCGGTCGTGCAGTCGCGCACGGTGCGCCGCCCGGAGAGCGCCGACGCGGCGGTGCTCTCGATCCATCCGCTCGGCAGCGCCGAGGAGGACCCGCCGCCCGGCATCGCGGCCTGCATCGACTGCAACGGCAGGCGCGTCGCCGCCGACCCGTATCGGGGCACGGTCGCGGCCGTGCTGGAGTGCGCGGCGAACCTCGCCTGCGTCGGCGCCGAGCCGCTTGGCGTCACCAACAACCTCAACTTCGGCAACCCCGAGAAGCCGCACGTCGCCTGGCAGCTCGACAGCGCCGTCCGCGGCCTCGGCGACGCCTGCCGGGCGCTGGAGACGGCGATCGTCGGCGGCAACGTCTCGCTCTACAACGAGAGCTCCTCGGGTCCGATCTACCCTACCCCCGTGATCGGCATGGTCGGCAGGCTGCCCGACGTGCGCCGCGCCGGCCGGCTCGGCTTCGCGCGGGAGGGGGACGCGATCGCGCTGGTCGGAGCGTTTGCTCCCTCGCCGCTCGCAAGCGAGCTGGCCAAGCTGCAGGGCCGGCCGCTGCCCACCGAGCTGCCGGAGCTCGATCTGCCGGCGGCGCTGGCTGCGATCGAGGTCGTCCGGGACGCTGTGCGCGCAGGTGCCCTCTCAAGCGCCCACGACATTGCCGAGGGAGGCCTCGCGGTCGCACTGGCGGAGTGCTGCCTGGCCGGCGGCATCGGCGCGCAGGTCTCGATGCAGCCGCAGGACGTGGACATCGAGCGGCTGCTCTTTGGCGAGGCCTCCGGCGGCTTCCTGCTCAGCGGCCCCGAGCAAGCGCTGCGCAAGCTCACCGGCGTGCTCGTGCAGATCATCGGCCATGTCGGCGGCCAGAGCCTGCGGATCGCCGCCGGCGAGACGGCTCTGGAGGCCACGCTCGCCGAGATGGGTCAGGCTCATGCCGCCCTGGCAAAGCTGTTCCAGTGACCCGCGCTGCTAGCGTGAGCCTGGCAATGCCCTCCGAAGGCTCTGCCGGCACGGACGCGTGCCCGACTGGCCGCGACGGACCGCGCGACGAGTGCGGCGTCTTTGGCATATACGCGCCCGGCCACGACGTCTCGCGGCTCTCCTACTTCGCCCTCTACGCCCTCCAGCACCGCGGCCAGGAGTCGGCGGGCATCGCCGCCGCCGACCGCGGCGCTCACATCATGACCCGCCGGGAGCTCGGTCTCGTCAACCAGGTCTTCAGCGAGAACGACCTGCGCACGCTCGCGGGGGAGTTGGCGATCGCGCACGTGCGCTACTCGACGACCGGCTCAAACGCCTGGGAGAACTCCCAGCCGGTCCAGCGCTCGGAGGGCACCGGCGGCTCGCTGCGCGAGATCGCGCTCGGCCACAACGGCAACCTGATCAACGCCGTGCAGCTGCACGCCGAGCTGCTGGAGCAGGGTGTCACCTTCAGCTCCACCTCCGACTCCGAGATCGTGGCGGCGCTGATCGCCGCGCATCCGGCGGAGCAGCTGCAGGACGCGATCGCTGCGGTGCTGCCGCGCCTGAAGGGAGCCTTCTCGATAGTCGTGATGGGCCGCGACAGGGTGATCGCCTTCCGGGACCCGCAGGGGCTGCGCCCGCTCTGCATCGGCGTGCTGGAGGGCAGCGACCCCGGCGACCCCGACCGCTACTGCGTGGCCAGCGAGTCCTGTGCGTTCGACATCATCGGCGCCCGCAACCTGCGCGAAGTGGAGCCGGGCGAGATCGTGATCCTCGACGAGCGCGGGCTTACGAGCAGGCGCCTGCAGAGCCCCGCCCGCAGGGCGTTCTGCGTCTTTGAGTACATCTACTTCGCCCGCCCCGACTCGCGCATGAACGGGCAGGTGCTGCAGGTCGCCCGCTCGAAGATGGGCGAAATCCTCTGGCGCGAGGCGCCCGTGGAGGCCGACCTGGTGATCGCGGTGCCCGACTCCGGCAACGCCGCCGCGCGAGGCCTTGCGCGCGCGGCAAGCCTGCCCCAGGACGACGGCTTCGTCAAGAACCGCTACGTCGCACGGACGTTCATCCAGCCCGGACAGGAGCTGCGCAAGCACGGGCTGCGCCTGAAGTTCAACCCGCTGCCGGAGGTGATTGCCGGCAAGCGGCTGGTCGTCGTCGACGATTCGATCGTGCGCGGCAACACGACCAGGCAGATCGTGCAGATGCTCAGAGAGGCCGGCGCCGCCGAGGTCCACCTGCGCATCTCTGCGCCCCCGATCAAGCATCCCTGCCACTACGGCATCGACATGTCAACCCGCGAGGAGATGATCGCCCACGGCCGCGACACCCGGCAGATCGCCGCCGAGCTCGGCTGCGACTCGCTGCACTACCTCTCGCTGGAGGGCGTCTACGAGGCGGTCGGCGCCGGCCGGGAGACCCACTGCGACGCCTGCTTCACCGGCGACTATCCGCTCACCGGGACCGAGGACGCGAACGGCAAGTTCGCGCTGGAGGAGCAGCCGCTGCCGCTCGTGCAGGCCTGAGGCCGGTCAGGCCGCCTGATGCTGGCCTGTGTCTTGGGATGCAGCTCATCTCGGGGATGACCTGCCACGGTCACCGTACCGCACTTAGCCGAGCCAGCTTTCGCGGGCCGCGGTGGCGTCGCTGTACGGGTTGTTGTAGGGGCGCTTTGCGATCAGTTGCTCATCCTTGGGCGAGCGCAGCGCAAGCGCCAGAGAGAGCGCGATCACAAGCGTGACGAGGATCGATGTGAGCATGAACAGATTGAATCCAGCCGAGGCGCCGGGCTCTGTGCACTGCGTCACACCGCAAGATCCGCTGCATCGCGTCGCGCCGGTATCGTCCGCAGCCGATGCCGCCCACGCCCCTGCCGATCGCAGTGCTCGTCTCCGGCGCGGGCACCAACCTGCAGGCGCTGCTCGACACCGTCCACGGCCGCGAGGCGCAGATCGTGGCGGTCGCCTCCTCCCGCGAGGGCGCCCCTGCG
Source organism: uncultured Actinomycetota bacterium (assembly GCA_963725915.1). Taxonomy (GTDB): domain Bacteria; phylum Actinomycetota; class Thermoleophilia; order Solirubrobacterales; family Solirubrobacteraceae; genus Palsa-744. Next base: position 69,780 of record CAVSAL010000004.1, read on the forward strand.
CTGGCGCGCGCGCAAGGCGCGGGGGTGCCGGTTGCGGCCTTCCCACGCTCGGCCTACCCGGATCGCGCCGCGCGTGACGCCGCGCTCGCCGATTGGCTGGCAGCGCAGGGCGCGCGGCTGATCGTGCTCGCCGGCTACATGGAACTGCTCGGCGACGAGCTCCTGAGCCGCTTCCCGGGCGCGGTCATCAACGTCCACCCCTCGCTGCTGCCGGCCTTCCCGGGTCTGCATGCGATCGAGCAGGCGCTCGCCTACGGGGCCAAGCTCTTCGGCGTGAGCGTCCACTTCGTAGACGGTGGCGTGGACACCGGGCCGGTGATCGCCCAGCGCGCGATCGAGTGCCCGGGGCGCAGGACCCTGACGCGGTCCTGCAGGCGCTGCACCCGATCGAGCACGAACTGCTCGCGCAGGTCGTCAGGCTGATCGCGGCGGGCGCGGTCAGCTTCGACCCGGCCAACCCTCGCAGAGTCCTGCTCGCGGGATAGGCTGCGCGGGAGATGGCATCGCAGAGCGAGCACTCCGGCATGCAGCCCGCCGCGGCGGGGCGCTCCCGCGTGCGCAGGGCGCTGATCTCGGTCTCCGAGAAGGCCGGCGTGGTCGATCTCGCCCGTGGCCTGACCGAGCTGGGCGTCGAGATCGTCTCCACCGGCGGCACCGCCCGCGAGCTGGCAAACGCCGGGATCGCCGTGCGCGCGATCGAGGACTTCACCGGCTTCCCGGAGATGATGGACGGGCGCGTCAAGACTCTGCACCCGCGCCTCTACGCCGGTCTGCTCGCGCGCCGCGACGACGAGTCCCACATAGCGGCCGCGACCGAGCAGGGCATCGAGCAGGTCGACCTGGTCTGCGTGAACCTCTACCCCTTCGAGCAGACGGTCGCGCGGGCCGATGCGACCGACGCGCAGGCAATCGAGAACATCGACATCGGCGGCCCGAGCATGATCCGCGCCGCGGCCAAGAACCACGACTACGCCGCGGTGCTCACAGACCCGGCCGACTACGAGGCGGTGCTCGCCGAGCTGCGCACAAGCGACGGGCGCCTGTCCCAGGCGACCCGGCGGGCGCTCGCTGCCAAGGCGTTCGCGCTGACGGCCCGCTACGACGCCGCGATCTCGATCTGGTTTGCCCAGCGGCAAGCCGCCGGCGAGGACTCGCCGCTGCCGTCGCGCATCGCGGCCTCCTACGAGCGCTCGATGGAGCTGCGCTACGGCGAGAACCCCCACCAGCGCGGCGCCTACTACACGCAGGTGGGCGCCCCCTGCCACCTGCTCTCCGGCGTGACCCAGCTGCACGGCAAGGAGCTCTCCTTCAACAACCTGCTCGACCTGGCCGCCGCGCGGGCGCTCGCATTCGACTTCGAGGGCCCCGCCTGCGCGATCGTCAAGCACAACAACCCCTGCGGCTGCGCCCTGGGCGACGACTCGCTCTCCGCCTACGAGCGCGCCTTCGCATGCGACCCGATGAGCGCCTTCGGCGGCGTGATCGCGCTCAACCGCAGGGTCGACGCGGCCTGCGCGCAGGCGATCGCCAAGCAGTTCGTGGAGGTGCTGATCGCTCCGGGCTTCGACCGGGACGCGCTCGACGTGCTCACGCAAAGCAAGAACGTGCGCCTGCTGGACCTCGCCGAGGATGCCGTCGCGCCGGATGAGCCGCTCGAGTCACGGCCCGTCCAGGGCGGCCTGCTCGTCCAGGACCGCGACTCGGTCGCCGAGCGCCGCGGGCAGATGCACGCGATGGGCAAGCGGCTGCCGAGCGAGCGCGAGTGGAGCGACATGCTCTTCGCCTGGCAGGTCTGCATGCGGGTGCGAAGCAACGCGATCGTGATCGCCAGGGACGGCGCCACCGTCGGCATCGGCGCCGGCCAGATGAGCCGCGTCGACGCGGTCCGGATCGCCGTGGAGAAGGCGAAGGAGTTCCAACCCGACACTCTCGCCGGCGCGGCGCTGGCCTCAGACGCCTACTTCCCGTTCCCCGACGGGCCCCAGATCGGTATCGACGCGGGAGTGAGCGCGATCATCCAACCCGGCGGCTCGATCCGCGACGAGCTTTCGATTCAGGCGGCTGACGCCGCAGGTATAGCGATGATCGCCACAGGCGTGCGCCACTTCAAGCACTGACGGCCGGATGGCGGCGCCTCGCGGCGTCCTCGCTCGCTCGCGTGCGAAGCACGCCACGCTCGCTGCGTCCTTGCGAGGCTTGCCCTCCAGCCGTCAGTAGAACCGGCCTACGGCCGGTGGTAGACGGCGTAGGTGACGGCCGCTTCGCCGAGCAGGTCTTTGCTCGCGCCGTAATCGTGCTCGGCCACGGCCGGCTGGAACCCTTGTGAGAGCGAGATCGGCTTCTTCAGGGCGTAGAGCACGAACTCGACCGTGTCGGTGTGGCCGGCGGCGGGGCAGATCGGGCTGTATGCCGCCTTGCCGGCGGTGTTGGTGCCGACGATCGCGCCCTGGGGCAGCTTGCCTTCGGCCACGCTGCTGCTGGCCGGGTCGATGCCGCCCACGATCCACCTGATCCCGCCATTTGCGCCCTGCGCGGAGTCGTCGATCGCGAACAGCACGAGCTCGGCCGCGTGCGCGGGCACTTTGGTCCAGGACAGCGGCGGCGAGATGCCCGCGCCGTCACATGTGTACTTCGCGGGGATCGCCCCGTTGCGTTCGAACGCGGGGCTCGAGATCGAGAAGGCGCCAGGCCGGGAGTAGACCTCGCCGCTGGAGCTGGAGTTCTGCGAGGATGAGCTCGAAGCGGCTTTGCTCGGCTTGGAGAGCTGAGGTTCGCCGCCGCCGCGGTACTGCTTGCAGTCTTCCATCACGTAGCCGGGCAGGCAGTTCGTGAGGCTCTTCCAGTGGTCGTGGAAGCTCCGCTCGAAGCCGGTGAGCTTCTTGCCCGCGAGCTGGCCGGCGATCCTGCTTGCGAGCAGTTCGACTCTGATGCGGGCGAGCAGGTCGGCGGTGCTCTCGCCGGAGGTGGCAAGGAAGTGCTGCAGCTGCCCGGCCTTCGGGAAGCTGCGGCGCTCCAGTTCGGCCAACCGCTTGTGGACTTCCGCTTCGGAGACCGAGACGTGGCGAGCGGAGGCTTCCCCGAGCATCCAGCTGGAGGTGAGCAGGAACGCGAGCGCGCGGTGGCCGAGGTTGCCGCCGGCGCCGAGCGCGCGCTCGATCGTCAGCCAGTGCTCATAGCTGGCCTTGGAGATCGGCGTGCCGGCGACGTAGGCGACCGCGGGCACGCTGGAGCTTGCCGGCTTGCTGCCGGGCGTGACCGGCGCGGTGCTGGAAGTCGCCTTGGGCGCGGAGCTGCCGCCGCAGCCGGCGAGCAGCGCTGCAAGCACCGCGAAGGCGACGAAGATCCCTGCTCCCCTCCTCATCGAGACCCACGCTAACAGTCAAGCCTAAACGGCAGCGAAAGCGCTCTCTCAGCGGCGGCGCGGCCGCGGGCAGCGCACGGCGGTGCGGGCGCTCGCGTGCGTGCCGTCGGCGAACGCGAAGCTCGCCGCGAACTGCATGCCGCCGCGGGGACATGCCGGCGGCAGCAGGATCCCCCGCGGGCGGAAGGCGAACGTCAGCCCACCGGCTTTTTCGTAGTAGGTGACTCCCTTGGGGCCAAGCGTCGCCTGCAGGTGGATCACCGAGATGTCGGGGGCGCCCGGCAGCGTCGGCACGAGCGGCACGCCGATGTTCACCCTGCCTCCGAACGGCGTCGAGGCGGGCAGCAGCAGGCCGGAGAAGACGACGGTGGTCGCGACGGGCGTCGTGCCTTCGGAGAAGAACAGCAGCGCGATGCGGCTCTGCTGGTCGGGCGCCCTGAGAATCGTGATCGGCGCGGTCTCGTCGATCCTGGTGGAGCCGAGCACGATGCCGGTGAGCACGACGCCGTAGCCCATGATCGAGTTGGCGGGGCATCCGGGCAGTCCCGAGGCTTCGAGGATCTGCGCGGTGCAGGTTTCGAGCCCGAGGTTGCTCAGCCCGATCCCGAGGTTGCTGGGATAGAGCAACTCGATCTGGGTCAGCGGCGGCGGCACCTGGCCGGCCGGCGCCGAGAAGGAGAAGCCGAAGTCGAGCGTGGTGCGCTGCCCGAGCCGCAGCGGGCTGAACGCCGCGCTGAGCGTGGCGGTGGTTCCCTGCGCGGTGGCCGTCGGGCAGGTCCACAGCGGCGCGAGCGCGCAGGACAGCGCCAGCGCCAGCGCCAGCCTGCGCACGCCTGCGCGTTCAGTAATGGAGGTTGCCAGTCGTCTTGACAACAAGCGCGTAGGTGTTGCGGTTGAACGTGCCGTAAAGACCCGCCCTGCCGTGGGCGTGGCTGTAGCGCCCGCTGCCGCCGCTGACGATCAGCGTGCCGGCAAAGCTTTCGTAGACGCCCGACCCATGCGGGGTGGCGTTGCCGTGGCCCACGATCGTGCCGCCCTGCGCGTAGATCACGAAGCTGCCCGAGAAGGTGGAGGCGATGCGCATGTGAACGTGCATCGACCCCGGCAGGGTCCCGGATGCGCTGCCGGTCTCATACAGCGTCGAGCCGGAGGCGGAGACGTAGTGCAGGTGGGCCTGGTCGCTTGCGTGCAGCACGCGCGCGGCGCGTGCGGGCAGCGGCATCGCGAAGGCGAGCAGCGCTGCGAACGCCGCCGCTCCCCCGCGCGCTCTGCATCTCGATGCCACTGTCAACCCTCCTTCCTCATCTGCCCAACACGCCTGCCGCTCGATCGGTGCGCGCCGGGGCTGTTATCGAAGATACACGCTGTGGCATAACTGTCATCAAGGTCGCCGGATCCGGAGCCCGACCGCGGCGCAGGCGCTTGGCCAAACGCCAGGCCCGCATCAGCGCCAGCGGCGGCGCCAGCAGCGGGCGCAGCTCCTCGCGCAGGCCCCGCACCGCGATCGAGGCCGGCGGCCGGGTCGCCTGCGGCGCCGATGCGTAGTAGGCGATCACGCCGGCGAGCGTCATCGCGTGGTGCGCGCCGTGGGGAACCGTGTCGGCCTCGGCGAGCGCGCCTTTGGCCACGCTCGCCAGCGCGGCCGCCATCGCCGCCGCGTCCGGGTAGCGAGCAAGGTGTCCCCGCTGCCCGCCGCCGGCGTCCTGCTCGCGGTCCACGAGGCTGTCGAGCATGCTCAGCGCCCCGATCGAGAGGTAGAGGCGGTCGAGCCTGCGCGCGTCCTGCGCGGTGGTGCAGGGCCTCGACGCCGCGGCGATCAGCGCGTGCAGGCACAGCACCGAGGCGCTCGCGCCGGCCGCGAGCTCCCGCCAGCCGAGCGGGCCGTCCTGCGCGCCTTGCTGTGCCCAGCGCCGCAGCCGCGCCTCGCCGGTGCCGTCCAGCGCGGCATGGCCGAGCGCCTGGCCCGCAGCGCAGCGCTCTGCGCTGCCGATCGCAACGGGGCGGATCCGGCCGGCGGCGGGCAGGCACTGCAGCGAGCCGGCGACAGTCTCCAGAAGGCAGTCGAGATAGGCGTGCCCCGGCGGCATGCCGGCCTGCACGTCGATCGCCTCCCGCAGGCGGGCAAGCAGGCGCTCGGCGTCGCGCTTCCCGCACGCCGGCGACTCGGTCAGCAGGTCCAGGTAGTCGTAGGCGACCTGGAGGGCGACCATCGCGATGGTGCTGCGCACGCGCTGCCGAGGCGAGGCGAGGGTCGCAAGCGTCGCGGCGAGCTCGACGTTGAAGCGCTCTCGATCGATCTTGAAGATCGCGGCCCGGCGCAGCGCCGGCTGCGGGATCGCAAGCGCCGCCCACCGCCAGCCGGCGAGCTGCCCGCGCACCGTGGGCGCCACGCCGCGCCAGTAGCGCACGTTGGCCACCAGCAGCGCGAGACCCGCGCGCGCGGCCAGGCGAGTGCTCACCGCTCCGCGGCGCCCGCCCGCCCTACTCATTGAACGCGACGGTCGGGGACACGCGCGAGGCCATCCAGCCGGGGACCGCGACGAGCGCGAGCACGGCGGCGCCGACGAGCGCGAAGATCTCGATCGGCCGCAGGCTCGCGCCGAGGCTCGCGACCGGGAAGCCGGTGACGTTTGCCAGGTAGCCGTCGATTATCAGTTGCCCGAAGACGCCGACCAGCGCGCCGGTGACGCAGCCGGCGCCGAAGATCAGCGTCGACTCGACCAGCAGGATCAGCCGCAGGCGGCGGGGTCTTACCCCCGAGAGGCGCAGGCTGGCCAGCGCCACGCGCCGCTCCCAGATCGCGGAGGTCAGCGCGGCCGCCATCGCCAGGATCGCGGCGAGCGTGAGCAGCGTCGAGATCTCGCTGAGCTGGCCGAGCCCTTCGCCGGTCAGTCTGTCGATGCTGCGCTCGCGGGCGCTTGCGCTCTGTGCCTGCAATCCGCTGCTCGGCCCGAGCGCCCGCCGGAATCCGGGGCAGCACGCTGCTCGCGTCGGCGCCGGGCTTCAGGGCGACCGCGAGCGCGGTCGGCAGCGCGCTGCCCCACAGGCGCGCGTATTGCGCGCTGCCGAGGAAGACGACGCCCGGGCTCCAGGCCAGGTTCGTGGTCAGCGCCGCGATCCGCAGCCGCTCCACGCCGCTCGGGGTCGGCAGCGCGATCGTGCCGCCCAGCCCGGTGTGCCGGGCCTGCGCGATCTGCCTGGAGACTACGGTCCAGCCGCCGCTGTGAAGCCGCGCGATCGCGCCGGCGACGCTGCCCTGCACGATCTGGCTTTCGAGCACGTGGCGCGCGCCGCCCGGCGGACGCGCAAGCACCCAAACCCGCCGGCCGTCCAGCTGGATGAAGCCGCCCTGGAAGGCCTGCACGCCGGCCACCCCGGGCACGCTCGCGATCGCCCGCGCAAGCCCGGCCGGGGCGAAGGCGACCACCGCCTGGTCATCGCCGGGGCTGCCGACCCAGACCGGCGCGTCCGCAGAGTAGCCGGCGGCAAAGCCTTCGATCCCCCGCAGCAGGTCGGCGCGGGCGCCGCCGAGCGCGACGCTGCCATACAGCGCCACGGCACCGGTGGCGGCCAGCGCCAGCGAGCGCAGCGTCGTGGCGCGCAGCGCGCTGAGTGCGACCGGCAACGTCGTCAGCCGCTGGAAGCGGCGCGAGAGCGCGCGCGCGAGTGCCAGCACGCCCACGAACGCGAGCGGCACGAGCAGCACCGCGGCCAGCGCCAGCAGGCAGCTTGCAAGCAGCGCCTGCGAGCGGTCGCTCGCATACAGCGCGCTTGCGGCGAGAAGCAGCGCAAGCGACGCGGCCGCAAGCGCGATCAGCAGCGGCCGCGGCAGCTCCTGCCCCGGCGTCTCGTGCTCGTGGTAGACGGCGTCGAGCGCGCGCCCGCGACGCAGATCGAGCAGCGGCACCGCGGAGGCCAGGCAGGCGGCGAGGATGCCGCCGGCCAGCGCCAGCAGCAGCGGCTGCACCCCGACGAGGGTCCTGCTGCCGAGCGTGAACGCCTCGGATAGGTACCGCGGCGACTGGTGGAAGGCGTGCATCGAGAGCTCGTAGCCGGCGAGCAGCCCGACCAGCGAGGCGGCGAGACCGAGCACGAGCGCCTGGAAGAGCAGCATCTGCACGATCGCGCTGCGCCGGACGCCGATCATGCGCAGGTCGGCGATCGCCCGGCGGCGCTCGGGGACGGTGAGCAGCAGCGCGTTGAAGGCGAACAGCAGGCCGAGCAGGCCGCTGACGGCGGCGAAGAACGCGTTGGCCTGGTCGCTTGGGCGCAGCGCCTGGCGGAGCAGGCCGACGTCCTGGTTGGCGGGGGCGACGTCGATCCGGCCCGCCGCCAGCGCCGCCAGCTCGGCGCGCACCTGCGCCTTGCGCCCCGGCTGCGGCGCCACCAGGATCCGCGAGACACGGCGGGGCAGGCCCGCGAGCCGCTGCAGCTCTTCCAGCGGCATCACCGCGATCTTCGCCTGCGAGAGCGCCCCGAACGCTTCGGGTCCGAGCACCGCCGAGACGCGCAGGCGCAGCCTGCGGCCGCGCAGCAGCAGCGCGATCGGCGCGTCCGTGCGGCCGCCGATCTGGCCCGCGGTCGCGGTGCTGAGGCCCAGGCCCCCGGCCGAGAGCGTGGCGCGCGGGATCGTGTGCGCCAGCCCGTCGAGCACGACCAGGCTCGTGTCCGCGCCGGCGAGCTCGACGGTGGCCGCGCGCCCGCCGGGCCCGATCACGGTCGCGGTCTCTTCGAGCAGCGCCGCCGCCTGCCTGACCCCCGGCAGCCGTTCTGTGCGCGCAAGCAGCGCTTGCGAGATCCCTTCGGATCCGCGGGCGTGCATCTGCAAGCTCGCCGGACCGGTGACCGCGCGCACGACTTCGGCCGCCGAGCCGGCGATGCTTTCGGCCGCGACCATCGTGGAGAAGATCAGCGCGACCGCGACCGCGACGCCGACGCCGGCAAGCAGCTCCTGGATGCCATGCACGCGCAGGCGGCGGCGGTAGAGCCAGAGCAGCGCGTAGGGGCTCATCACCGTCCGCGCGCCGATGGCCTCAGAGCCGGACAAGGTCCTCGCCCTCGATCAGGCGGCCGTCGCGCAGCGTGAAGCGGCGGTCGGCGATCGCGGCCGCTTGTAGATCGTGGGTGACCAGCAGCACCGCCGCCTCACGCTCGTGGGCCAGGTCGTGCAGGAGCTGCACGATCTCGCTGCTGCGTGCGCTGTCGAGGTTGCCGGTCGGCTCGTCGGCGAGGATCAGCCGCGGGCTGCCGGCCAGCGCGCGCGCGACTGCGACGCGCTGGCGCTCGCCGGTCGAGAGGTGCTCGGGCGTGTGGTGGAGCCGGTCGCCCAGGCCGACGCGCGCAAGCCACGGCAGCGTGAGCTCCTGCGAGCGGCGCATGCTCAGCCCGCCGACCATCAGCTTCATCGCCGCGTTCTCGATCGCCGGCACGCGCGGCATCAGCTGCGGGCTCTGGTAGATGAAGCCGACGTCGCGGTGCAGGTACTCCGCGGCGGCGGCCTCGGAAAAGCGCGAGATCTCGCGTCCGTCGAAGCGGATCGTGCCCGCGTCCGGCCGCAGCAGCGCCGCGATCAGCAGCAGCAGCGTGGTCTTGCCCGACCCGCTGGGGCCGTGCAGCGCGACCATCTCTCCCGCGCGCAACTCGATGTCCACGCCCGCGACGGCGCACACCTCCTCGCCCCCGGAGCGGAAGCGCTTGACGACCCCTTCGAGCTCGAGCATTCCCATCACGCTAGCCCGATGTCGCGAGCCGGCCGCTCCCCCGGTCCATCAGAGCGCGAGGCGGCGGCGCAGGGGCAGCACCTCCGCCAGCTCCGGGGCGAGGCTGCCGCGCAGCTCCCCGTCGGCCAGCGAGAGCGCCCTGTCCGCCCCGGCAAGCGCCGTCGCCTCCCCCGCGCTGATCAGCACGGCGATGCCCTCGTCGGCCAGGCTGCGCAGCAGCGCGAGGATCGCGTCGCGCTCGAGCAGGTCGACCCCCTTGACCGGCTCGTCGATCACGAGCAGGCGGGGCGCCAGCGCGAGCGCGCGCGCGAGCGCGACGCGGACCTGCTCGGCGGCGTCGAGGCCCTGCAGCTCGCGCGCGGCGCACTGCCCCGCCGCCACGCGTTCCAGCGCCCCCGCCGCGCGCTCGCGCGCCACGCGCGCGGGAATGCCGCGGGCGAGCTGGCCGACCATCAGCTGCTCGAGCACGCCGTGCGCCTCGGCGCCGCGCATCGTGCGCTGGCAGTAGCCGATGCCGCTGCCGAGCATCTGGCCCCGGCGAGCGCAGACGTCGGCGCCCTCGAAGCGGACGGCGCCGCCGTTGACCGGCTCGACGCCCGCCGCCACGCGCAGAAGCGTCGAGCGGCCGGAACGGCGCGCCCCCCAGATCGCGACCATTTCGCCGCGCTCCACCTGCAGGCAGACCTCGCGCAGGACGATGTGCCGGTGGGCGCCCTGGCGGTAGTGGCGGCTGACGCGGTGCAGCTCGAGCAGGCTCACTGGTCCTCGGCGGTCATCGGACCTTGCGCATCGTCATGTGGGCGGCCGCCCCTCACGCCCTCGAAAGGGCCTTCAGCTCGTGCCGGGCGTACTGGATCCAGGCCAGGCGTGCGCCGACTCGCAGCCGGTCCTCCTCGCCTATCAGCCGCTCGACCAGCGCCGAGGGCGCATCGGCGCCACTGCCCTGCGCGCCCGCGGCCGAGATGCAGCTGGCCTCCTTCAGGCATGCCTGCTCGCAGCGCTCGATCACGGAGAGCGCCGTGCTCGGATCGAGCAGCACGAGCTGCTGTGCCAGCAGCCGGCAGCGCCGGCGCTCGTCGTCGAGTTGCGAGAACAGCCAGTCGGAATAGCGCGCCACGCCCGTCTCGGTGGCGCGGTAGTGGGGCTTTGGCTGGCGCACCACGTCGCGCTCGGCCGGGCCCGCCACCTCCTCGATCATCCCGCGGCGGGCGAGCGTGTCGAGCGCGGTGTAGATCTGCGAGGGGCTTGACAGACTCGAGCGCCTGCGCAAACGTGCGCTCAAAGCGCTGGACGAGCTCATAGCCGTAGCTGGGGCGCTGGATCACCAGCCCCAACAGCGCCCAGTTGACCGGCGAACGCATCGCCGAGGCGCTCCTGTCGATCGCCTCCCTGCCTCCCATCCTACAGTAGAGAGTATCGCCGATCGAGGGTCCCGTGTTGACATTCACAAACTATAAAGCTCTAAATGCGAGGCGCCGCACGGGCGATTTGCGCGTGACATGATGACCGTTGGATGGCTGTCGTAGTCACAATCGTGTGCTAAATGCAACCGTTCACACAATTGAATCCGAAAGTTATGCTGGTCGGGAGATGTGGAGGGAGAGGCTACAGACTGCCGTCTGTTTCGTGGGCGCGGCGCGCCGCTACTGGGTGGCCGTGTTCCCCGTGGTGTGCGGCGATCTGCGCTGCTGGCGCAGGCGGATCGTGGCGATGCCGGACGCGGCGCTGCGGGCCTGCGCGCTGCAGGCGGCCGGCAAGCGCGGCAACATGGAGGGCGCGGCGATCTTCGCGACGTTCGCGCCGCGCCGCGCCCGCGCCGCGGCGGCGCGGGCGGCGGTCGCGTTCCAGGCCGCCTACAACTACCTGGACGCGGTCGGCGAGCGGCCCTGCAGCGATCCCGTCGCGAGCGTCGGCCGGTTGCACAGCTCGCTGGTGGTCGCGCTGGCCCCGCAGGCCCGCCACCTCGACTACTACGGCCCGCTGCGCTGCGACGCCGACGACGGCGGGTACCTGCGCGCGATGGTCGACGGCTGCCGCCAGCGCCTGGCATACCTGCCCTCGGGGCGCGTGATGTCCGCTGCGGCCCATGTCGCGGCGCAGCGCGTGGTCGCCTTCCAGGCCTTCAACCTCTCAGAACGCAACGGCACCCACGAGCAGCTGGCTCGCTTCGGGCAGGACGCGACGCCGGCCGGCTGTGCGCTGCGCTGGTGGGAGACCGGCGCGGCGGCCGGGTCCTCGCTCGGCGTGCACGTGCTGATCGCCGCCGCCGCCGATCGCTCGCTGTGCCCCGGCCAGGTGAGCGCGCTGCAAGCTGCCTACTTCCCCTGGATCGGCGCGTTCCACTCCCTGCTGGACAACCTGGTTGACGTCGCCGAGGACGCCAGCACCGGCCAGCGCAACCTCGCCGCCTACTACGAGGACTCCCAGCAGATCGCCACGCGGATGCGCTGGCTGACGCAGCGCTGCCGGGCCGAGGCCGTCGCGCTGCCCGACGGCAGCCGCCACCGGCTGGTGCTTGCCGCGATGACCGCGCTCTACATGTCCGAGCCGCAGGCGGCCACGCCGCAGTTAGTACAGGCGCGCGCGGCGATCCTGGACTCGGCCGGGCTCTCGGCCAGAGCCGCGCTGTCGGTGTTCGCGGCGCGCCGCCTGGTCGGCGCCTGCCTAGAATCTGCGACGAAGGTTGGAGGTATGCGTGCTCGAGCTGCATGATCTGGTCAAGCACTACCCCGCGGTCGGCGGCGAGCCGATCCGCGCGGTCGATGGCGTCTCGCTGTCGGTCTCGCCCGGCGAGATGGTGGCGCTTTACGGGCCAAGCGGCTCGGGCAAGACGACGCTGCTGCTGATGGTCGCGGCGCTGCTGGAACCGACGAGCGGCCAGGTGCTCGTCGGCGGCCGCGACGTCTCCGGCCTCTCCGAGCGGGAGGCCTCGGCCTACCGGCTCTCCGAGCTCGGATTCGTGCGCCAGAACTTCGACCTGCTGCCCGGCGTCAGCGCGATCGACAACGCGGTGCTGAAGCTGCTGAAGACCACGCGCTGGAAGCAGGCGCACGCGCAGGTGCGCCCGCTGCTGGAGCGCCTTGGCCTCGGCGAGCGCCTGCAGCACCGCTCCGAGCCGCTCTCGATGGGCGAGCGCCAGCGGGTGATGATCGCCCGCGCGCTCTCCACGCGGCCGCGGCTGCTGCTGGCCGACGAGCCGACCGGCAGCCTCGACTCGCAGCGCAGCCGCGAAGTGCTCGAGCTGCTGCGCGAGCTCTGCCGCGAGCACGAGGTCGCGATCGTGCTCGTAAGCCACGACCCGATCGCCGCCCGCTACGCCGACAGCGTGCACGCGCTGCGCGACGGCAAGCTCGTCGGGTACGACCCCGATGTGGGATATGCGACGAGCGCGGCGCTGTGAGCCCCGGCAACATCCTCCACCTCTACCGCGTGCGCCTGCGCGCCCGGGCGCTGCAGGAGGCGCTCGCGGTCGTCGGGATCGCCGCCGGCGTCGCGCTGCTGCTGGCCTCCCAGATCGCGGCGAGCAGCCTCTCCAGCTCGGTCTCCAGCCTGAACGCGGGAATCGTCGGCGACGCGAAGCTGCAGCTGAGCGCGCGCTCGGCCCAGGGCTTCCCCGAGAGCCTGCTGGCCCGGGTACGCGCGATCCCGGGCGTGCGCGTCGCGGCGCCGCTGCTCGAAGTCGGCGCCCAGGCAAGCGGCCCGCGCGGCAGCGCCTCGGTGCAGCTCGTCGGCGCCGACCCGAGCCTCGCCCAGCTCGGTGGCGCGCTCGTGCGCAAGACGAACCTGACGCCGTTTGCGGGCATAGAAGCGGTCGTGCTGCCAAGCCCGGTCGCGCAGCAGATCGGGGTCACGAAATTCGGCGACACGGTGACCTTCGAGATCGCCGGGCACACCGCCGAAGCGGGTCTCTACACCGAGTTGCGGGCAAAGCAGATCGGGCAGGCTCGCGGCCAGCCCGATCGCGGTCGCGCCGCTGGCGCTCGCCCAGGAAATGACCGGCTACGGGCACACGCTCTCACGCATCCTGGTGGCGCCCGCGCCCGGACGCACGTCGGCGGTGCGGGCCTCGCTGCTGCGCCTGGCCGCCGGTCGCCTGGACGTGCAGCCCGCAAGCTTCGAGCAGCAGCTGTTCTCGCGCGCCGCCGAAGCGACCAACCAGTCCACCGACCTGTTCGCCGCGATCAGCGCGCTGGTCGGCTTCCTGTTCGCGTTCAACGCGGTGCTGCTGACCGTGCCGCAGCGGCGGCGCCTGATCGCCGACCTGCGCCGCGACGGCTACCCACCGGGCGCGGTGATCGCGGTGCTGATGTTCGACGCGCTGCTGCTGGGCGCGATCGCCTGCGCGGTCGGCCTGCTGCTCGGCGACGAGCTCTCGATCCACCTCTTCCACGCCACCCCCGGATACCTCTCCTCCGCGTTTGCGATCGGCGCCTCCCGCGTGGTCAGCGCGCAGAGCATCGAGGTCGCGATCGCCGGCGGGATGATCGCCGCCTGCGTGGCCGTGCTCAGCCCGCTGCGCGACATCCTCTCCCGCGATCCGCTGGCCGCGATCGCCCCGCGGCAGGGCGGCTCCGGCGCGCAGGTCGGCCTGCTGGCCGCAGGCGGCCTGGCGCTGCTGGGCGCCACCGTGGCGATCCTGCTGGCCGCGCCGGCGCAGGCCGTCTTGGGGATGGTGACCCTCACGCTGGCGCTGCTGGCGCTGCTGGCGCTGCCGCTGGCCGCGGGCGTGGCCGCGGTGCGGCGCCTGGCGCCGATGATCGTCAGCGCCGTGCCCCACGTCGCCACGATGGAGCTGCGCTCTTCCGGTCCGCGCGCGCTGGCGATCGCCGCCACGGGCGCGATCGCGGTGTTCGGCAGCGTCGCGATCGAGGGCGCCCACGGCGACCTGCTGCACGGGCTCGACGAGGCGGCGCAGGAAACCAACGCGATCACCGACCTCTGGGTCGCCCCGACCGGCTCCTACAACCGCCTATTCACGGCCCCCTTCGCCCCGACCGCGTTGGCCAGCCTGCAGCGGCTGCCGGGCGTACGGCAAGCGCGTATCTACCGCGGCGGCCTGCTGAACATCGGCGACCGCCGCGTGTGGGTGATCGCGCCGCCGCAGAACGCCACTCCGCTGCTGCCGGGCTCCCAGCTTCTGGAAGGCAACGGGGCGCTCGCCACCGCGCGCGTGCGCAGCGGCGGCTGGGCGGTGCTCTCGCAGGCGATCGCAAGCCAGCTCCGCCTGCGCATCGGCCAGGCCTTCACGCTGCCCGCTCCTGACCCGATCCGCCTGCGCCTGGCGGCGCTCTCCACGAACATCGGCTGGGCGCCGGGCGCGGTGATCGTGAACGCAACCGACTACGCCCGCGCGCAGGGCAGCGACGACGCCAGCGCCTACAACCTGCTGCTGGCCCCCGGCGCCTCCACGGCGCATGTGGAAGCGGAGGTGCGCTCTGCGCTGGGCAGCGGCAGCGGCCTTGCGGTGCAGAGCGCCGCCGCGCGCGCCGCCGGGCTGCGCGCGGTCAGCCGCCAGGGCCTCACGCGCCTCTCCCAGATCGCGACGCTGATCCTGATCGCCGCCGTGCTGGCGATGGCGGCGGCGATGGGCGCGATGGTCTGGCAGCGCCGCCCGCGGCTGGCCAAGCTCAAGCTCGAGGGCTTCGCGCCCGCGGAGCTGTGGCGCACCGTGCTGCTGGAGAGCGCGATCCTGCTCGGCGTCGGCTGCCTCTCGGGCGCGCTCGCCGGCCTGCTGGGGCAGCAGCTGCTCGACAGGGCGCTCTCGCACGTCATCAACTACCCGGTCGTGCCGTCTGTCGCGGTGCTGCCGGCCCTGGTCAGCCTCGGCCTGGTCACCGCCGCCGCGGTGGCGATCGTCTCCGCGCCGGGCTGGCTGGCCTCGCGGGTCCCTGCCGCACTGGCGCTCCAGGACTGAAGGCTTGATGTGTCAACGTATGGATGTCTACAAATGAGAAGGAAGGGAGAGAGGAAATGAGGATTCGCATCGCAGCTCTGATGGGGGTGGCCGCCGCGTCGCTGTGCGCCCTGGCCGCCGGCGCCCTGGCCATGCCTGCCCATCTGACAGGGGGGAGCTACATCAAAGAGTCGGCGAGCCTGCACCGCACCGGCAAACACGGCTTCAAGCTCTATGAGCAGGGCTCGGTCGGCGGCACGATCAAAGGCGGCATCTCGCTCGAACTCGACGTGGTGGCCACCAACCGCGTGACCGCAAAAGTGACCGTCTCCCCGAGCGGCGGCTCGATCTACGGCTCGGGATCGTCCGCCTACCACGTCCACGGCGCCAACGCCGAATTCTCCGGCTCGCTCTCGATCACCGGCGGCAGCGGCAGCTACAAAGGCGCGCACGGCAGCAACCTCAAATTCGCCGGCAAGATCTCGCGCTCAAGCGACGCCGTCACGGTCACCCTCGACGGGACGCTCTACAAGTGATGAGACTGCGCAATCTCGCCGCCGCGGCATGCGTGAGCGTGCTCTGCTGCGCGCTGCCCGCGGCCGCGAGCGCGCAGAGCGAACCCGAGCAGGCGACCCTGCACGCCTCCTTCAGCCCCGACCGCCTCGGCGCCGGCACGACGATCGGCTTCAGCTTCACCGTCAAAACGGCCGACGGCCTGGCGCCGCCGCCGCTGACGGGGATGGACCTGCACATGCCCGCCGGCATGAACTACACCGAAACGACCCTTGGCCTGGCCGAATGCTCCAAGAAAACCCTCGAAGCGCTCGGCGCCTCCGCCTGCCCGGGCAACTCGCGGATGGGGACGGGCACGGCCTACGTCGAAGTCCCGTTCGGCAAGGGCGCCGGCCACGAGCTGCCGAAGATCACCGCGTTCATGGGGCCCACGCACAACGGCAACATGGTGGTTCTGTTCTACGTTGACGGCGTCACGCCCGTCTACGGCCAGTACATCTTCACCGGCGAAGTCCTGCCCGCGAGCGGCCTCTTCGGATCCCAGTTGAGCACGGTGATCCCGCTGGTGCCGAGCGTCCCGGACGGTCCCGACGTCTCGATCGTGCGCGCCAACGCCGCGATCGGCCCCAACGACGTCACCTACCACACGCGCGTGCACGGCAAGCTGCGGTCGTTCCATCCGCGCGGGATCGCGGTGCCGGAACGCTGTCCCAAGGGCGGCTTCCCCTTCCACGCCGAATTCAGCTTCCAGGACGGCACGACCGCGCAGGCAAGCGCTGTCGTGGCGTGTCCGAAGGCGGGCAAGCGGAGGCGCTGAGCGCCCGCTCTCGAGTCGGGAGCGTACAAGGCGCTGAGCGCGCCTCCAGCAGCGACGGATAGGCCTCCACGTCGAGGCGGCCCGGCGAGGCGCAGTTGCGCCTGCGCCGGCCTTAGGGCCACGTACTCGCGATACAGCGAGCCCCCGCCAGAGCCCCGCCGCGCCGGCGTGCGGCAGATGCTCGGCCCCCGGCATGACATCTGGACACATCGGGTACTCACAACCTAGAACTTTCTGGGTCGTGGCTTGTCTGGAGTCGCGGCAAGGCAGATGATGGCTGCATCAAACGGCGACGAGAGCGCCGTGGCGGGTGGCAACTGCGCCCGGCAAGCTGAGTGAGGGTGACGGACGAGATGACTGAGGGGATGAGAGAGGCGTCGCTGTGACTGTCGCGGCGCGTGTGCTCGCCAGCCACGCTCGTTCCGAGTGCGCTCGCAAGGACAAGGAGGCGCCTGCGCTTGCGGCGGGGCGTTGGATCGAAGGAGGGATGGATTGATGTTCGGCTCGATACGCAGACGCATGAGCTACGCCAACATCGCAGCGACGATTGCGGTGTTCTTCGCGCTCAGTGGCGGGGCATACGCCGCCAGCAAATACTTGATCACCTCGACGAAACAGATCAGCCCAAAGGTGCTGAAGTCGTTGAAGGGCAAGCAGGGCAAGCAGGGGCCGGCCGGGCAGGCTGGGACCGCGGGCGCAGCCGGGGCGAAGGGTGAAACCGGAGCCGGAGGCGCGAAGGGTGAAACCGGCGCCGCGGGCGCCAAAGGCGCCACCGGGCCGACCGGACCCCAAGGCGAACCCGGACCTGCCGGGCCGGCGGGCAAAGAAGGCGAAAGCGTCACAGTCAAGCAACTGACTGGCAAAGAAGGCGGCTGCGCCGAAGGCGGCTCGGAATTCTCCGACAAAAGCGGCTCGGCGAGCGCCTGCAATGGGAAGTCGGCGGGGGGAACGCTCGAAAACCACAAGAGCGAGTCGGGCACGTGGGCGCTGACGGTCCCGTCGGTGAAATATGTCGGCGACGCAAGTCTTGGGTACGTCGGCTTCGCGGCGATCACATTCCCGGTCCCGCTCACGAGTGAAGAGCGCAATCATCTTGCGGTCCACTACATGGCGCCTGGTGAAACAAGCGCGGAATGTCCCACTGCGGGCGAACAAGGAGGATCCGAAGCCGAGCCGGGCAACCTCTGCATTTACCCGTTGCGGGCCTTCCCGGCAAGCTTGGAATACAATTTCGTGGAATCCGTCAGGATCGGCCCGAACGAAACAGGGTTTGTGCTCCCCCTGTACAACGCGACCGCACCGGAAGGGTACGCATCTGGCGTGTGGGTGCTTACCGCCGAAGAATAGGCGTGACTGGTCGCGCATCGACCATGGGCCCCGGGGCGGCGAGTTCGCCCCGGGGACTGCCCAAGAGGCGATTGGGCGACAGGCGAGTATGGACTTCGAGCACGTGTATCGCGGAACATCAGATGACACATCGACACAGAGAGAGGCAGAGCATGGGTCCCAGTGAGCAGGTCGACGCACGCGTCAAGCGGTCGGTCGCGGTGATCTGCGCGGTGGCGCTCACAATGGGTGTCGTGGCCGCGGTGGCTCCGTCTCCGAGCGTCGCGGCCGAATGCGGCAACGAAGCGATTCGCGCCCAGCAGGGCGCCCCGGCGCTTGCGCTGCCGGAATGCCGAGCGTATGAGCTCGTCACCGAACCGAAAGGCGCGCCGACCGTGAGCGAAGGTAGCCAAGCCCCAGCGACGCAGGCGGCCGTTGGCGGCGGCGCCGTGGCGTTTCACTCGTGGTACTCGCCGGCCGCCGCGGAGAGCGACGGTCATACCTTCGTCGCCAGGCGCGTGGAAGATGGCTGGCAGACCTCGCCGCTCGACCCGACGCTGGGGCCGGACAAAGCGGGATACATCGAAGTCGCCACCACATGGGCATCGGCCGAACTGACGTCCGACATCATCGCGCTCAACCCGTTCGGCAATGTGCCGGAACCGCCGGTCGTCACGGGCGAACCGACGGAAGGTGAATATCTGCTGAGACGCGGCAACGAACCGGTGTCCTATCAGCTGATGAACTCGACGCCGGAAGGGGTGCATGACGCGATCGCGATCTTCCAGGGCGCCTCGCAGGACTTCAGCCGCATCTTCTTCAGCGAGACCGCGGCGCTTGTTGCAGGCGCACCCGCAGGCGAAGACCTGTACGTGTGGCACGAAGGCACGCTGCGGCTGGCGGCGTACCTGCCGGGTGGCGCTCCCGTCCAGGCGACGATGGCTGCCGGGCGCTCAGAGAACCCGGGCGAACTCGGGCGGGCTCCCGCGATGGCAGCCCACGCGATCTCCGCGGACGGGGAACGCATCGTCTTCGAATCCGGCGGAGCGCTATACCTGCGCGAGAACGTGGATCAGCCGCAGAGCCCGATCGTTCCCGCCAGCACGAAGGTCAACGGCGAACAGTGCGCCGAACCGGCGAAGGCGTGCACGGTGCAGCTCGACGCTGCGCAGGGCGGCTCTGGGGCGAGCGGCGGCGGGCAGTTCTGGGGCGCGTCTGCGGAAGGCTCGCGTGTCTTCTTCACCGATACGAGCGAGCTGACCGCGAACGCGCACACGACGCCCAGCCAGCGGGATCTATACGAATACGACCGCGAAGACGGTGATCTGACCGACCTGAGCGCCAATGCCGCTGAACCGGCGAACGTGCAGGGCGTCGCCGGGGTCTCCGAAGACGGCTCCTACGTCTACTTCGTCGCGAAGGGGGTGCTGACCACGCTGCCGAACGGTCAAGGCGCGACAGCCGAGAAGTACGAAGACAACCTGTACGTGCGCCATGCCGGTGCAACAACGTTCATCGGCACCCTGAATCCCAGCGATGGTGAAGATTGGGGTGTTCCCGCCACCGCGGGGCGGCCCGAACAGAAACTCGAATTTCGTGCCACCGAGACCGCGTCCGGCGGGCAGTTTCTCGCGTTCAACTCGGTCATGCCGCTGACCGGCTACAACAACGCGCCGGTCAGTGCGGGTGAGTGCGAGGGAGGCTGTCATGAGATCTTTCTCTACGACGCCGAAAGCAACGGCCTGAACTGCGTATCGTGCGGACAGCCTGGGAGCAGGCCCGCAGGCAGCACGGCGCTCCAGCCGCCCGCCGGCATCGACCCACGCCGTCAGCTATTGGCCAACGGCCGCGTGTTCTTCTCGACGCCGTCCCCGCTGCTGCTCCAGGACACGAATGCCTCCTACGACGCGTACGAGTGGACGCCCGCTGGCGTGGCGGTGTGTGAAAAAGTCAGCGCAGGCTACAACTCGCAGTCCGGCGGGTGCCTCTACCTCATCTCCAGTGGCATCAGCCCCGAACCGTCGTACTTCGCTGACGCGAGCGAAAGCGGCGGCGATGTGTTCTTCACGACGGAGCAGTCGTTGCTGGCGTCGGACACCGACAACGAAATGAGCCTCTACGACGCGCGTGTCGAAGGCGGGTTTTCCGGGCTTGCCGGAGCGCTCGTCGAACCGCCGGCCTGTGAAAGCACGGAAGCGTGCGGCCCGTCGGCCGGCGAACCACCCGCCGAATTGTCCTCCGCGTCATCGGTGTTCTCCGGCCCGGGAAACCTCGTCGCGCCGCCCGAACCGGTGGTACAGCCGCCGCCGAAAAAGCCCGGCGCCACACGCGCGCAGAAGCTCGCCAAGGCGCTGAAGGCGTGTCGGAGGAAGCCCAAGCGCCGCAGACATTCATGCGAAGCCGCCGCTCGCAGGAAGTTCGGCGGCAAAGCCAAGACCAAGGCGCAGAAGAGCAAGAGAGGGGCGCGGCGATGAGCAAGCTTGAAACCCGGACACCGCCCAGGTCGAGCAGGCGTTCGTCTGTGAGCGTGTTCCTCGGCACGATCGCAGCCGCCTGTGTCTGCCTTGGTGCGCAGGCCGCGACGGCGCTCGCAGTGGGTCCGCCCTCGATCGACAGGGAGCAGGTGACTGCCGGGGTCACCTCGGCCACGGCAGAAGTCGAGATCGATCCGAACGGATCAGCCACGACGTGCTCCATGCAGTACGTGACCGAAGCAGACTTTCGCGCCACGGGCTGGAGCGAAGCTCAGACCATCGCATGTCCCGAGCCGGCCGGCGCCGGTGAAATCGAACGGTCTCTGTTCGTGTACGTCCCCGGCCTGACGATCAACACCTCGTACGAGTATCGCTTCATCGCCACGAGCGCTGCCGGGACGACCACCGCGCCGGAAGCGGCATTCGTGACGTTCGGGTTCGAATCTTTCGCATTCGACGCGCTGGGGCCTCCGCTGGTGGGACCGAAAGAGGAACCCCTGCCAGGAGAACCGGTCGCTCTGGCTGGTGCGCATCCCTACGAACTCGTCACTGTCTTCATGATCAACAGTAACGCCGTGCAAGAGGGAGGTGGCGGCGAAGAAGAAGAACGCGAATATCACTCCGTCGCCACGCTGAAGGACGTGAAGGTCAGTCTCCCGCCGGGGCTGATCGGCAACCCGGCGGCGACGCCGAAGTGCTCGCAGCTGGCCTCGGAAGAGCACGATTGCTCTGGTGAAGATCAGATCGGCACGATGGAAGTGAGGGCGAACGAACACGGCGGCAAATATGGTGTCGCCGAAAACTCGCCGTTGTTCAACATCGTGCCGCCGCGCGGCGTCGCGGCGCGGTTCAGCGCCAAGTTCAACGGCTTCGTCAACGCGACGATCGACGCGCACGTGCGCACCGGCAGCGACTACGGCATCGACGCCGACAGCCTGGCGATCACGAGTTTGGGCAAACCGAGCGTGGTCGTGGTGCGGATGTGGGGCGTGCCCGCCAGCCCGATGCATACCGTGGAGCGCGCTTGCGCGAAAACGACTTTGGGGTACACCTTCGGCTGCGCCTCCAAAGCGCCGGAAAGGCCGTTTCTGAGCATGCCGACGTCGTGCCGAGGTCCTCAGACGGCCATCGGGGAAGCCGATGCTTTCCAGGAACCGGGCGACTTCGCCTCGGCCGCTCAGCAGATGCCGGCTGTCACCGGCTGCGGAGAGCTGGCCTTCGCTCCGACGATCGAAGCGCAGCCGACCAACACGCAGGCCGACTCGGCGACCGGCATGAACGTCGACCTGCACGTGCCGCAGAGCGAAGAACCGGAAGGCACGGCCACGTCAGAGCTGAAGGACGCGACCGTCACGTTCCCGGCCGGCGTGGCCGTGGACCCGTCCTCTGCCGACGGGTTGGCGGCGTGCTCCGAGAAGCAGGCAGGCTTCACCGGCTTCACGGAACTCGATCCGACCGGCGAACCGGGCGTCAAGACGGCGCAGTTCACGCCGGGCGCGCCGGAATGCCCGGATGCGTCGAAGATCGGGTCGGTACAGATCGACACCCCGCTGATCGAACACCCGCTGCCGGGAGCGATGTACCTGGCAAAGCAGGGCGAAAACCCGTTTGGGTCGCTGCTGGCGGTATACCTGACCGTGAACGACCCGGTCACCGGCGTGGTCGTGAAGCTGCCGGGGCTGGTGGGGGCGAATCCGAGCACGGGACAGCTGACGGCGACGTTCGACCAGAACCCGCAACTGCCGTTCGAAGACCTGAAGGTGAGCCTCTTCAAGGGAGAACGCGCTCCCCTGACGACACCTGAGACCTGCGGCTCCTACGTGCTGACCAGCGTGCTGACGCCGTGGGACGGCAACGCGGTGCTGACACCGTCGAGCCATCCCTTCCAGGTTGCCCAGGCTCCCGGTGGTGGTGCGTGCGCACCGAGCGAAGGGCAGGCGCCGAACAGCCCGGGCTTCGAAGCCGGCACCGCCTCGCCGATCGCGGGCTCCTACTCGCCGTTTCAGCTCAAGCTGACTCGCGAAGACGGCTCGCAGCGGTTCCACAGCCTGAACGTCACGCTGCCGCCCGGTCTGCTCGGCAAGGTCGCCGGCGTGGAAGAGTGCCCGCAGTCCGACATCGAAGCGGCCGAACATCGCAGCCACGAAGGCGAAGGCGCGCTCGAGCAGGCGCACCCGTCCTGCCCGGCTGCCTCCGAAGTCGGGACGCTGCACGTTGGCCTGGGCTCTGGCAACCCGTTCTACGCCGGCGGACATGCGTACTTCGCCGGCCCCTACGAGGGCGCGCCGTTCAGCCTGGTCTTCGTCACGCCGGCGCTTGCGGGGCCGTTCGATCTCGGGACCGTCGTCGTCCGCGCCGCGCTGTTCATCAACCCGACCACGGCACAGGTGACTGTGAAGAGCGACCCGTTCCCGAGCATCATCGACGGCATCCCGCTGGACATCAGGAGCATCGGCGTCAGCATCGACCGCAGCGACTTCACGCTCAACCCGACCAGCTGCAACGCGATGGCGATCACCGGCTCGTCCACCAGCACGAGTGGCCAGGCGGCCTCGCTCTCGGACCGCTTCCAGGCAGGCGGCTGCGCCAGCCTGCCGTTCAAACCGGTCTTCAAGGCCGAAACGCACGCTGACCACACGCGCAGAGGCGGCGCCTTTGTGGGCGTGAGCGTTGCGACCGGCGCCGGCGAAGCGAACATCCATGAGGTTCACGTGACGCTGCCCACGCAGCTGCCCGCGGAACTTGCCACCCTCAAACTGGCCTGTACAGCGGCGCAGTTCGAAGCCAATCCTGCCGGTTGTCCGGCGGGCTCGGTCGTGGGCACCGCGGTCGCGCACACGCCGCTGTTGCCGGTGCCGATATCCGGCCCGGCGATCTTCGTCAGCCACGGCGGAGCGGGATTCCCGAACCTCGACCTGGTGCTGCAGGGCGACGGGGTGACCGTCACGCTCGTCGGTGAAACGTTCATCAGCGAAAAGACCAAGGTCACGACATCGACGTTCCCGGCGATTCCCGATGTGCCGGTGAGCGCGTTCAGCCTGCAGCTTCCGCCGGGAGAACACCCAGCCCTGGCCGGCGAGGGCAATTTCTGCGCCCAACCGCTCTACATGCCCACGAGGATCGTCGGGCAAAACGGCGGCCTGCTCGAACAGAAGACGCAGATCGCCGTCTCCGGTTGCGGACCTACGATCGAAGTCCTGAAGCACGCGGTCAAAGGCGCAACCGCGACGATCGTCGTGCGGGTCTCCTCCGCCGGAACGCTGACCGCCACCGGCCGCGGCGTTTCGCGCGCGGTAAAGGCGGTTGGCGGCACACACACCGCTACTGTTCATGTAACGCTCACCAAGAAGGATCGCCTTCTTCTGGCCAAGCACCCCAAGCGCCGGCTGAAGGTGCGGGTGAACCTCGGATTCACGCCCAAGAGCGGCAAGGAGGTATCGGCACACGTCACGGTGTTGATGCGGTAGTGCCCATGCGGCTGACAAAGACAGCGCTGGCACTCGTGCTCGCGTCTGTGGCCCTGCTCGTGGTCGCCGCACCTGCGTTCGCGGAAGCGCCGTGGTGGCACCTGGGCTCGGGCTCGCGGCCGAGCGGGCTGCCGGCGGCGGGCGATGGTGAGATCGTGGTGACGGCCGAGAACGTGGGCAACGCGCCCACGCTCAGCGAAGGCACCAAAGGAGGCGAACGCGGTCCGGTGACGATCAGCGACACGCTGCCTGCGGGCCTGCGCGCGATCGGCGTCTCGGGTCTGGCGCCGGCTCACGGCGGCGCACAGGGCGCCACCGTGCCGATCTCCTGCTCGCTTGAAGATTCGACTGCGAAACCTCGGTTGCGCTGGCGCCGTACGACCAGATCGAAGTTCGCATCGAGGTGGAAGTGCTCTCGGGTGCAAAAAGCGGCGAGGTCAATACGGTCGAGGTCTCCGGTGGCGGCGCCCCGACCGCAGCCGCCTCGCGCCGGATCAGAGTCGGCGAAGAACCCGGCGGTCTCGGGATCGAAGATTACGAACTGACGGTCGAAGGCGAAGGCGGCGGGACCGTCTCCCAAGCCGGCTCCCACCCCTATCAGGTGACAGGGACGATCGCACTCGACCAGGGTCCCGACAGCGGCCCGTTGACGGGCGCGCCGCAGGTTGCGCCAGCGGCGGCCGCAAAGAGCCTCACCGCGGAATTGCCTGCCGGGCTGATCGCCAATCCGGGCGCGGCCCAGCGCTGCCTGCCCTGGCAGTTCACTGACAACTCAAACGGCGAACTCGACGAATGCCCGTATCAAAGCGCGGTCGGCGTCGCGTCCGTCACCTTCGACCGGCCGGGCGTGGGAACGATGACTTTGCCGGCGCCGATCTTCAACGTCGAACCGGAAGCGGGCGAACCGGCGCGATTCGGATTCTATGTCCCGATCGCGGGCGTGCCCGTGATGCTCGACACCGCCGTGCGCAGCGGGCCGGGAGAAGATTGGGGCGTCGATCTCTACGCGAGCGAAATTCCGCAGAACGCGGGGTTGATCAGCGCCAGGGTGACCTTCTGGGGCGTGCCGGGGCGCAGCAGCCACGACGACTCGCGCGGGTGGGCCTGCCTGGCCGAAGCACGCGGTCGCATCGGGGTGACGCCGGAACCGTGTGCGCGCGTCGAAGAGTCCAGTCCGCCGGCTTTCGTGACGCTGCCAACCGCGTGCGCGGGACCGCTGCAGTCGAGCTTGCTGGGAGACTCATGGGAAGCCTCAGGCAAGCAGGAATCCTTCGCGCTGCGCGAACCGTGGCGGGCGCTGACCGGCTGTGAACGGCTCGCGTTCACGCCGTCGATCTCGACCATCCCCACGACGCATTCCGCATCCTCTCCGAGCGGCTTCGCCCTCGACCTGAACTTCGCCACTGAAGGTCTGCTCAGCGGCACCGGGCTCGCGCAGTCCGATCTGGAAGACACCGTCGTGACGCTGCCCGAAGGGCTGACGATCGACCCTTCCGCAGGCGTGGGTCTCGGCGCCTGCACGCAGGCGCAGTACGCGGATGCCACGCTCACCTCGCCAAACGGCGTGGGATGCCCCGAAGACTCGAAGCTCGGCACCGTCGAAATCGAAACGCCGCTGCTGTTCACGACGCTATACGGCTCGCTGTACGTGGCGCAGCCCTACGAAAACCCTTTCCCCGAACCCGGCCACCCGAACGGGTCGCTGATCGCGCTCTACGTGATCGCCAGAAGCCGCGCTGAACGTGGGATCCTCGTCAAGCTGGCGGGTCGCGTCAGCGCCAACCCGGTCACCGGCCAGCTGACGGTGGCATTCGAAGGCGACCCGGAGCTCCCGTTCGCGCATTTCAACTTTCACTTCCGCGAAGGCGCTCAGGCCCCGCTGATAAGCCCCGCCACCTGCGGCGCCTACTCCACGCAAGCGCAGCTGACCCCGTTCTCCGAACCCGAAGCGACGCTGAGCGACACCGCGTCCTTCCAGATCACCTCCGGCTCTGAAGGCGGCCCGTGCCCGGGGGCGCTCCCGCCCTTCCAACCGGGGATCAAGGTCGGCACGGTCAACGGGCAGGCCGGCGTGTTCAGCCCCTTCTACGTCGAACTTTCGCGCAGCGACGCGATGCAGGAGATCGCCTCCTACAGCGCGAGCCTGCCCGTCGGCCTCACCGCCGACCTCACGGGCGTGCCGTTCTGCCCGCAGTCCGGGATCGAAGCGGCAAGGCAGGTGACCGGCAGCCAGGAGCTGGCGAACCCGTCGTGTCCCGCCGGCAGCCTGATCGGGCACACCCTCGTCGGCACCGGAGTGGGCTCGGTGCTCGACTACGTCCCCGGCGCGCTGTATCTGGCCGGGCCGTTCCGCGGCGACCCGTTCTCGGTGGTGAGCGTCACCTCGGCGGTGATCGGCCCGTTCGACCTCGGCACGATCGTGATCCGCTTCGGGCTGCACATAGACCCGGAAACCGGTCGCGTCAGCATCGACCCGGGAGGCTCCGAACCGATCCCGACGATCATCGACGGGATCGTCACGCACGTGCGCACGATCCGCGTCAGCATCGACCGGCCCGGCTTTACCTTGAACCCCACCAGCTGCAGTCCCCAACCGGCCACGAGCACGCTGACGAGCAGCCTCGGCGCTTCGGCGACCGTATCCACGCCGTTTCAGGACGGCGGCTGCAGGGAACTGGCCTTCCGCCCGAAGCTCACGGCCAGCACCAGCGGCAAAACGAGTCGCAGGTTCGGCGCGAGCCTTTCGGTCAAGCTGACGATGAAAGGCAGGCTTGGCAGCGAATCGAACATCAAGGAGGTCAAGGTGCAGTTGCCGCGGCAACTGCCCGCGCAGCAGAAAACGCTGCAGCAGGCATGCTTGCAGACGCAGTTCGCCGCGAACCCCGCCGGTTGCCCGAAGGCGTCGATCGTCGGCCACGCCACGGCGAGCACTCCGATCCTGCCGGTCCCGCTCACGGGTCCCGCGATCTTCGTAAGCCACGGCGGAGCGGAATTCCCGAGCCTGGTCCTCGTCCTGCAGGGCTACGGCGTGACGATCGACCTCGTGGGCTCGACGTTCATCGCCGAAAACACCGACGATACGACCACCACGTTCAAGACGGTCCCGGACGAGCCCGTCGGCAACTTCGAAATCACCCTGCCGGAGGGTCCCAACCCGGCGCTGGCCGCGAATGGGAACCTCTGCGCGCCCATGCGCACGGTCACCGTCAAGCGCAAGGTGACGCTCACCATCAAGGGCCACAGGGTGAGAAGGACGCGCAGGATCAAGAAGAGGGTGCGGGCGGCGATCACGATGCCGACGACCTTCACCGCACAGAACGGGACGGTGATCCACACGGACACCCACGTCACCGCCGTCGGCTGCCCGAAGAAGAAGAAGGTAAAGGCGCGGGTGTAGAGCTTGCGTGCCCTCCTCCCATCCCCTCAGGGCGCGCGAGAAAGGGCGGAGGTCGGGGCGCGGGCCTCTCAAAGCGCTCCGGCCTCCGCGCCGGTGGACGCACGCGTCGCCAACCACAGGAGCAACCTCTTGACCACTCCACCCTCAGCGAAGCCTCCTCGCCGGTCGTGGGCGCGCGATGAGGACCCGGTGCGGCTTTCGATGCCGTCAATGGAGAGCCTGCAACGCGCGCGGCTGACCTCTGCGGCCTTGCGCGAGTGCACGGCAAGGGGCGTGTCCAAGACCACGGTGTCGGGCGTCGTAAACCGCGCGGGTGTCTCTCGGCGCACGTTCTACGAATGCTTTCCGGACGTGGAGAGTGCGTGCTGGCCGCGATGGAAGATTGCCTGAGCACGGCAAGCGTCATCGCGCGTCGGGCATACCAAGAGAGCGAGGGCTGGCGCGAGGGCGTGAGGGCGGGTCTCGGCGCGCTGCTGGCATATTTCGAGCAGGAGCCGGAGGCCGGGCGGGCGCTGGTGGTTCAGGCTCAGTGTGCCGGGCCAGAGGCGCTGGCGCGGCGTCGGCAGGCGCTGACGGCGCTGGCCGCGGTGCTGGATCGGGGTCGCAGTGCAGGCAGGGGCCGCGCGGCGGGCGCGGCGGAGCCGGCGCCGTCTCCGCTGACCGGGGAGGGAATGGTCGGCGCGGTGCTCGCCGTTCTTCACGACCGCCTTGCGACGCAGGCAAGCCCGCGCTTGAGCGAGCTCGTCAACCCGCTGATGTGCATGATCGTCGGGCCATACATCGGTGCTGCCGCTGCGCGCAGGGAGCTTGCGCGCCCGATCGGCGCCGAGAGCTCTCGCAGGCTGCCGGCAGCGGAGCCACTCGAGCAGCTGCCGATGAGGATCACCTACAGGACGATGCGGGTGCTGCTGGCGGTGGGAGGACGTCCGGGATCCTCCAACCGCCAGATCGCGTGTCTGGCAGGCATCGAGGACCAGGGCCAGGCCTCGAAGATGCTGGTGCGGCTGCGACGGCTGGGCCTGATCGAGAACGCAGCCGGCGGCGCGTCGAAGGGCGCCGCCAACGCCTGGAGGCTGACCTCCAGAGGCCGCGCGGTCGAGCGGAAGATCGCCGTAGAGGCGCGAGCGCACGGAGCCTGAGAGCTGTTCGGCCGGCGAAGATCCGCTCCGGGTCGATCAGGCGCTGACTTCTGCCAGCAACGCGGCGATGTCGAGGTCGGCGACGCCGTCCAGCGGGCAGGGCACGCTCGCCGGTTCCCTGCGGGTCTCGCAATGCCCATACCCGTCAGGGCCAGGCTCGGTGCGCACCTCGACCGAGCGGCTCGGGACGTCCACCAGCCAGTAGGTCGGTATGCCTGCCTTCGCGTACAGGGCCGCCTTTACGTTGCGATCGATCGTCTGCGAGGTGACAGCGACCTCGATCGCCAGCAGCGCGGTGCGCGGATGCCGGCCCGGCGGCGGCCTGTGTGCAATCAGGACGAGGTCGGGCTCGGGCTCGCAGTCGGAGGCCACCTCAATCGGAAGCTGCACGCGCATGCGCGCCTTCGCACCGGCGAAATGCTCCGTCAACGCTTCGATCACCGCCGAGTGCGCCGGGCTCTGCGGGCTCATCTGTGCGAGCACGCCGTCGAGCAGCTCGACGTGCCGTCCCTCCAGTGCGCCGGAGGCGACGATCTGGTTGTAGGTCTGCACGTCGAGGCGGTGCAGCGGCAACGGTGTCTGTGCCGGCTCTGCGGCCATGGGCTCACGATACCGCCCCGGCGGATACGACTTGCAGGCGTGCGCGGGCGGCGGCGCGGACACCTGGGCTGAGGATGCTTGCAACTGCCATCCTCCATTCATCCGACCATGAGCCTCAGCCGGGACGCGACCGCGTCCAGGCGTCACGTCAGCGGCGACGGAGCGCAGCCGCGGCGGGTGCGGGATCAGTCGACGGCCACCGCCCCGCTGTGCGCCTTGACCGCCACCCCCAGCAGCGGGTCCTGGGTGTCGGTCTCGTGGCTGTCCTGCGCCAGGCGCATCGCCTCCGCCAGGCCGGCGGGGTCCGAGAGCACGCGCCGTTCGGTCAGCGCCTGGATGGCGGTGCGCAGGTACAGCGCGGCGCCGACCCAGCGCGGCGCCCATACCTTCGCGGCGCGCTCGCTCACGCCACGCTCGATCGCGTCGATCGCCTTGGAGAGCGGCGCGGGCTCGCTGATGAACTTCGGCGCCGAAGCGGTGATCGCGCCGGCGGAGGGCTGGTTGAAGCCGTTCCTGACCAGGTCGGTGTCGATGAAGCCGAAGTAGGCGCAGCCGACCCTGGCGCCCGAGGGGTGGAGCTCCTGCCGCAGCACGTCGGTGAGCGCCTCGACGCCCGCCTTGGTGGAGGAGTAGGGGCCCATCATCGGGGCGTGGGAGGCCGCGGCCAGGGAGGCGATGTTGAGCAGGTAGCCGCGTTTGGCCGTGATCTCCGGGATCAAAGCCCTGTCGGTGCGCCAAACGCCGAGCAGGTTGACGGCGAAGGTGCGCTCGACCTGCTCGATCGGGGCGCTTGCGAGTGGGCCGGTGAAGGAGATGCCGGCGTTGGCGATGCCCACGTCGATGCCACCGAAGCGCTCTACCGTGGTGGCGACGGCGTCCTGGAGACCGTCGAAGTCGGTGACGTCGACCTCGATCGCCAGCGCCCGCTCGCCGAGGCGCTCTGCCAGCGCGTGCAGCAGGTCGGGCTCCAGCCCCGCCAGCGCGACGTTAGCGCCCCGGGCGTGGAGGCGCTCGGCGGCGCCGGCGCCGATGCCGCGCGCGGCGCCGGTGATGAAGATGGTCTTGCCTGCGAGCTGGAAGCGCTGCGCCTTGCTCATGCTTTCTCCGATCGGACGCGGTCCGGGATTGGGATAACGAACGTTATCGCGAGCATTGTTGCAGATGCAGCGACGGCGCGAAGCCCAATATGCGCCGTGCGGGACTCGAACCCGCCCCACCGGATTAAAAGTCCGGGGCTCTACCCGATGAGCTAACGGCGCGTGCGCAGGCAGTGTCGCACACGGCGCAGCACGGTGTGACGGGGCGCCCGTGCCTTGGGCGCCCCGTCACAGATCGACCCGCTACTTGAAGAGCAGCGCCACCCCGACCCGAGAGCCCGCGCCCTTGGCGGGCCTGAAGGAGACGCCGAGGTGCAGCAGCAGCCGGCGGCGGCGGCGGACCGCTGCGATGCCGGCCTTGGAGAGCTTGACCTCGATGCTCACACGGCCGGCGTGGCCGACTTTGCGGGCGATCGACTCTATGTCTCCGTTTCGCAGCACGATCGTCCCCGCGGCGGGCGCTGCGAGCGTGATCGTCGCGATGTCGCCACGCACGCGGTGGCCGATCACCCGCACGCGGCCGGTGCGGGCGCCGGAGGATTTCGCCGCGCCGCTACCGCTCGAGCTCTGCGTGGGCACGTTGACGATCACGGTCGTGCCGCTGGATCCGCCGTTGCCGCCGGCGCCGCTGGATCCGCCGGAGCCTGTGCCCCCCGATCCGCCGCCGGACCCGCTGCCGCCCGACCCCGACCCGGAACCGCTGCCGCCACCCGAGCCGGAGCCTTCTCCTTTGCCCGAGCCTTCTCCTTCGCCGGAGCCGGCCCCCGGCACCAGCGAGCTGAGCGTGTCGAGCACCGCCTTGTCGGTCCCGTCGAGCACGCTGACTGCGGCTTTGCTTGACAGCGGCGCCGTCAGCGCCTTGGCGGTCGCCGGCAGTTCGGTTGTGCTCTCACCGGCCGATTCGGCGAGTTCCTTGGATGTCATGCCGACTTCTTCGGCCAGTTCGGAGACCGTCTGTTCGGTCACCGGCGTGCTGCCGAGGCCGCTGCCGAGCGTTTTTTCCACGGTCGACCTCGGCAGCGCCTGCAGCAGCCCTTCGAGCGTCTTCGCGGGACCTTCGGAGCCGCTGCCGAGCAGCCGTTGCAGCAGTTCACCCGAGTTCACTTCTCCCAGCGCTTCCTGCAGGCTCGCGGCAAGCGACTCGCCCAGCAGGTCTTCCAGCAGCGTCAGTTCCAGCGGCGAGAGCAGCCCCTGCACCGTCTGCGTGACGCTCGAGGCGAGCACGGTCGGATTCTGCAGCGCTTCGCCGAGCGTCGTGCCCGTGCCGAGCTTTTCAAAGCCCTTCTTCAGCGCTTCTTCGAGGTGCTCGACTTCGAGCCCTTCGAGCGCCGGCAGATGCGAGAGCGCGGCCGCCAGCGCCTGGGGCGTGAGCGGGCTTTCGTCCACGCTGACCGGAAGCTTTGCGAGCAGTTCTTCGAGTTGTTGCGCCGAGAAGACTTTGCTCAGTTCGTAGGAGGCCAGGGCGCTCCTGGTCACGGGTGCCGTGCTCGCGCCGGCCGGAGACGCCGGCAGCGCGGCGAGCAGGCCAAGCAGAGAGGCGCACAGCGCGGCGGCTGCGCAGCGGATCAGACGTGAGTGCATCGACGTTGCTCCTTATTCGTATGCAGTTACGAAACAAGTACGACACCCAAATCGAGATCGGCCCACTTTGTGGAACTTCTTAGAACAAACGTTTAGACAACTCGGCCCGCGATGTTTCTAACTGCTACGGAGAGGGAAGGCTGAGCGAAGGCTCAGCGCAGGCCAAGCGTGTCGAGCGGCTCGTCCACCGGCTCCTCGGCGGCGGCGATGCGCAGCATCTGCTCGATGTCCGTGAGCTTGACGCGCGGGCGGCCGACTGCCTCGCCGAGCGCGCGCTCGTGGCGGTCGATCTCCGACCAGCCCTCGTAGGTGACGAGGTCGGGGCGGCGCTGCCGCAAGAGGTCGTGGACGGCGTCCGCGTCCGCTGCGGCGGGCGCGTTCAGCGTGCCCGCGTCGATGTCCGCAAGGATCGCATCCACGGTCTCCTGAGCGTCCTTCTTGTTGGTGCCGATCACGCCCGTGGGGCCGCGCTTGATCCAGCCGACGACATACTCGCCGGGCAGGGGTTGCTCGTCGGCGCCGGTGACGCGGCCGCCCACGTTGGCGATCACCGAGCTGCGCGCGTCGAAGGGCACGCCCGGCAGCGGCTTGCCGAGGTAGCCGATCGCCCGCAGCACGAGGCCCGCCTGCAGCGTCTCGGTCTCGCCGGTGGGCCTGGCGCGCAGCGCGCCGCTCTCGTCGGCAATCAGACTCATTGCGCTCCAGCACAACGCCTGCGACGCCGCCCTCGCCCACCAGCTCGACGGGCGAGAGCAGGAATCGCAACACGATCCGGCGCGGTCGGCCCTGCGGCGCGCGGGCTGCGTACTGCCGCAGCACCTTGACGTTGCGCTGCGCCGTCGGGTCCATGTTCTCGTCGGCGATGGCGAGCGCGCGCTCGAGCTCCTGCTCGTCAACCACCACATCCACATCGTCCATCTCGCCGAGCTCCAGCAGCTCCGGGTTGGTGAACGCGGCCTGGGCCGGCCCGCGGCGGCCGACCACGACCACCTCGGCGAGGCCGCTGTGCCGCAGGCCCTCCAGCGCGTGGTCTGCGGTGTCGGTGAGCCGCAGCTCGTCGTGGGAGAGCGTCAGCATCCGCGCGACATCGAGGGCGACGTTGCCGTTGCCGATCACGACCGCTCGCTCGCAGGAGAGGTCGAAGTCCAGATCGCGATGGTCGGGGTGGCCGTTGTACCAGCCCACGAAGTCGGTCGCGGCCCAGCTGCCGGGCAGGCTCTTCGCCGGGGATCCGCAGCGGCCGATCGCCGGGTGCGCCGGTCGCGTAGACGATCGCGTGGTAGTGCGCGAGCAGATCCTCGCGCTCGACGTCGCGGCCGAGCTCGACGTTGCCGTAGTAGCGGAAGCGCTGGTGGGCGGCGGTCTTCTCGTAGACGCGCGTGACCGACTTGATCTTGGGGTGGTCGGGCGCCACGCCCGAGCGCACGAGCCCCACGGGGTCGGCAGCCGCTCGATCATGTCGACCTCGATGTTGCGATCGCGCGCGCTCAGCAGGTGGCCGGCCGCGTAGAAGCCCGCCGGGCCTGAGCCGATCACGGCTATGCGGATGGGGTGCTCGTCTGTCATCTGAGGGGGATGGGCGCGGCCCGACTCGAACGGGCGACCCCCTCGGTGTAAACAAGGTGCTCTGGCCAGCTGAGCTACGCGCCCTGGGTGGGTGGGCCTCCAAGCAGTGACTCTAAGGCTAGCGACCCGGACATGGCAAGCGCCGGCTTGCCGCTCGCGCCCGGCATGCGATGCTTGGGGCATGAGGATCGGTTTGCGGGGGCTGCTCGGCGTCGGGCTTGCGGGGCTCGTGCTCGTGCTCGGCGCATCGCAGCTGGCGCTGCCGCGGATCGCCGCGCGGGTGCTGCGCGACCGGGTCGCCAAGTACGGGCAGGTGCGCAGCGCCAGCGTCTCGGCGCTGCCGGCGGTGCAACTGCTGTGGGGCAGCGCCGACTCGGCGCGCGTGGATGCCGGGCGGCTTTCGATCTCGCCGCACCGGCTGGTGGCGCTGCTGAGCGAATCCAAGGCCCTCGGCGACCTGACGGTCAAGGCGAGGCACGGTCGATCTGCTCGACCCCGGCTTCGGCGCCGGCGCGGTCTCGCTGTCGGACGCGGTGCTGCAAAAGCGCGGAGAAACGCTCCAGATCGACGCGCTGCTGAAGAAGTCCGCTCTGCAGGCGGCGCTTCCCGAAGGCGTCCAGGTCGGCGTGCTCGCCGGGCAGGGCGGCAGCGTGCAGGTGCATGCCAGCGGTCAGCTGTTCGGGTTCAGGGCTGCGCTCTACGCCGACGTGGAAGCGGTCGAAGGCAAGCTGCTGCTTTCGCCCACGACCCCGCTGCTTGCCGGGCTTGCGCGGATCACGCTGTTCTCGGACCCGCGGATGGCGATCCTCGCGGTCAGCGCCACGCCCGTGGGCGGCGATGGCGGCGGCGCTCAGAGCGCCTGGATGCTCAGGCTGCGGGCGCGGCTGCGCTGCAGCGACCGGGGCCGCGCCGCGCGTTCGCGCACGATCATCGGCAGCCCCTCGCGCGGGCTGATCGTCGGCATCTGCCGGACCTGGAGCTCGAAGTCGGCCGGCAGCTCCAGGCGCAAGCGGCTGAGGATCGCCGTGGCGACAGTGCGGATCTCCATCTGCCCGAACCGCATCCCGATGCAGGTCCGCGACCCGCCGCCGAAGGGGATGTAGGCGCCCTTGGGCAGCAGGGCCTTGCTCTCGGGCGCAAATCGCTGCGGCTCAAAGCGCCCCGGCTCGGGAAAGACCTCGGGCAGATGGTGAGAGGCCCAGGAGGAGTAGTTCACGTACGCCTCGGCGGGAACGGGAACGCCCTCGAACTCGAAGCTCGCGATGCAGCGGCGCGGGCCGATCCAGGCCGGCGGATACATCCGCAGCGTCTCCTCGATCGCCATCTCCAGCTGCGGCAGCGCCTCCCCGTTCAGCTGGCTTGCCTGCGCCGGCGCGCCGCCAAGCACCTCGTCCTGCTCGGCGAGCAGTTGCGCGGACGCATCGGGGTTGCGAGCGAGCTCATGGAATAGGAAGGAGATCGTGGAGGTTGTGGTGTCGTGACCGGCGAAGAGCAGGGTCATGACCTCGTCGCGGATCTGGCTGTTTGCCGAGCACGGCACCGTGATCGTCGGTCGCGTCGAGCAGCAGGCTCATGATGTCCTGCTCGCGCCGCCCGCTCTGCCGCCGCTCCTCGATCTCGGAGTAGATCATCCGGTTCGGCGCCTGGAGGCGTTGGTAAGGCGCGACCACGGCGTGCGCGGACCGCGCAGCATCCGCGCCGGATAGGGGGTGCAGTAGAACGCGAGCGCCTCCTCGAAGAGCCCGGCGGCGTCGATTGCCCGCGAGCGCTCGCCGTCCGGATCGAGGCCGAACAGCGCCCGCATCGCGATCCGCAGCGCAAGGCGCCTGGTCCAGAAGTAGAGGTCGATCCGGCTGCCGAGCTCGAAGTGCTGGAGCGCCCGCTCTGTCTCATCCTGCATCACCCCGATCGCGGACGCGATCCGCTCGCGGTGAAAGGCGGGCAGCATGATCAGCCGCGAGCGCCGGTGGAACTCGCCGTCTGTCGTCAGCAGGCCATCGCCGATCAGCACCGTCAGGTCCCTGAAGTGCGACTCCCGCCAGATGAAGTTCTGCGCGTGCGAGACGGTGATGTAGTGGTTGGCCGCCGGCCCGAGCATGAACACGACCAGCCCGTGGAAGACCCGCAGCGAGAACACGGGCCCGTGCCGCTCATAGGCGTCGAGCAGGATCGGCAGCGGGTCCTCGGCGAAGCGTCGGGTCCGCGCGATCGAGAAGTCGGTGTCCCCCGGCGGGTAGGGAACCTCCGGCGAGCGCTGTTTGCGCAGGTCGCTGAGCACCATCAGAAACGGATTTTCGTGCTCCAGCGGCGGGGGCGGTGGGATCGCCATGCCGCAACCTTACCCCAAGAACTGGCTGGCTGGCCAGTCAGGTCGTGACCGGCCCGCTCAGCCTGCTCTCGGTCCCTTCGCTATGCGGACTCTCCGCCCCGGCTCTCCTCGCCCGCCGGCTCCTGGCGATCGGGGAGATCGTCCGCCTCGGCCAGGATGCGGTAGAGGTCGCGGCGGGCGTTCGCCAGCACCACGCGGGCCTGCTCCATCTGGGCCTCCTGCCCCGTTCGCATCACCTGCCCGAAGGCGACGGCGACCGAGCGGAACGCCTGCCCGAGCTCCTGCGCGCTCTGGCCGAAGTCGCTGCTCATCTCATCCCAGGGCGCGCGCGCGTTCGCATCACGCTTCTCCATCTCTGCCTGCCCGGCGTCGGTGAGATGGAAGAGCTTTCGCCCCTCGCTCTCCTCCGAGCGGATCAGCCCTTCGTCCTCGAGCTGCTGCAGCGCCGGATAGACCGACCCCGGGCTCGGGCGCCAGACGCCCTCGCTGCGCTGCTCGACCTCCTGCATGATCTGGTAGCCGTTTCGCGGCTCCTCTGCGAGCAGCAGCAGCGCGGCGGTGCGAATGTCGCCCCGCCGGGCCTTGCGGCCGCGACCGAACCGCCCGCCCGGCCGCTGCGGCGGCCAGCCGAAGGGCCCGTACTCGCCAAAGCCGCTGCGGCCGTGGCGTCTGCGTGGCCCGTAGCCGCGCTCACGCTCGCCGGGCTCCCTGTCTCCCATCATCGCGCGCAGCAGAGCAAGCGCGCGCTCATCGATGCCGCGGGCGCCGCCGCCGCACCTTCCATGTCGATATGTCGCCTCGGCGTACATGTCGTTCCTCCTGGGTTCGCTTACGATATGTCTACGATATATCGCGATAGTCCATTCGTCAAGGGGTGGGGCGTCGAGGAAACAGCAGGCAGCCGGAATGCCCCGGCGGCCCGCGACGTCGGCCGGGTATTGGCATACTTGTCCTCTCGCGCGTGGAGGCTGGCCGTTGCCCCCGCGCCTGCGCGGGGGCGTAGCTCAGTTGGTTAGAACGCCGGCCTGTCACGCCGGAGGTCGCGGGTTCGAGTCCCGTCGCTCCCGCCTTTACACCGCGCATTCGCGACCGCGGTTGCGCTCTGCGGCGTTTGGAAGTAGCGGCAGGAAGTCGTCGTGGGGTTGGACGGCGACGATGCGGCCGTCGTCGCTGCCAGACGTGCTCGAACAGCTTGAGATGCAGCTTGCGGCGCTCGGCGTGGCGGCTCTCGGTCCCAGAAGCGGGCGAAGTCTTCGAGGATCGCTTCGGCCTGGTCGAGGTCGCGGGATCGGCCGGCGGCGCGAGGCGTGCGAGCTCTTCCTCGATCGCCTGGCGCCTCATGATGTACTGGTTCTTGGTCAGGTCGCCGAGGACGTAGAGGTCGCGGAGCCGGTCGAGCTGGTCGTGCAGCTCGCGCGCGGCGCTCGGCGCTCGTCGGCCTCCGGTCGCGCCGCTGTCGGCGCAGGCGTGTCGAGAGCACGTCTGCGCAGCTTGCTCGTCGGGCTGGAAGTCGTGCAGCCAATCGACGAGCTGCGCTTCGAGCGGCTCGGCCTTGGTGATCGGCTGGCCGCAGCCGTGCGGAGTAGCGGCGGGTCGAGCAGAGGTAGCGGCGGATCGCCGGCCGTCGAGCCGCGCGTGCCGTGCATCCGCGCGCCGCAGCGCTCGCAGTAGCAGCGAGCTT
This sequence comes from uncultured Actinomycetota bacterium, assembly GCA_963725915.1. Lineage (GTDB taxonomy): Bacteria > Actinomycetota > Thermoleophilia > Solirubrobacterales > Solirubrobacteraceae > Palsa-744. Next base: position 106,741 of record CAVSAL010000004.1, read on the forward strand.
GCGCAGCAGGTATCCTCGGATGGCCGGCCGGGCTTCAGGACGCGGGTGCGCCAGGCGCGGATCTCCTGCACACGGTCGAACAGCTCTTCGCTCGACGAGCGGCTCGTGCAGGCCCTTGATCGAGCGGTCCTTGCTGCGCAGCCCGCAGACGTAGCCGCAGTAGGCGGCGTTGACGAGCATCTCGCGCACCGTGTCCTTGCCGAATAGCCGGTCCTTCGCGGTGCGCGCGCCGCTGCGTTGAGCCACGCGGCGAGCGTGCGGTCGGACTCGTGGCCGGTCGCGTAGCGCTCGAACAGCTCGCGCACGAGCGGCGCCCGCTCCGGGTCGGGGACCGCGAGTCCGTGTCGCGTCGCGGACATAGCCCCACGGGAGCGTGCCGACGAGATGGCCTTGCCGGGCCTTCTCGCGCAGTCCGGTGCTTCGTCCAGAAGGAGAGCGAGACCGAGTAGTACTCGTCGAACATCTCGTGGATCGACTCGGCGAGGAACGCGGACGGGTCGGTGGGGTCGTCGCCGATCGGCTGCGTGACCGAGATCACGCGGATGCCGAGCTGCTCGCGCAGCAGCTGCTTGTAGCGTCGCGCCTCGACCTGGTTGCGAGCGAAGCGCGAGGTGTGGTAGACGAGCACCACGTCGAAGCGGCGCTCGGCGGCGTCCGCCATCAGCCGCTGAAACTCGGGTCGGCCGTCGGCTTGCGCCAGCCGGAATGGAAGTCGCAGTAGTCGCTCGACGAGCTCGAGGTCGTTCTCTGGCGCGAAGCGGCGGATCGCCTGCCGCTGCGCGTCGGGCGAGAAGCCCTGGCCCTGCTCCTCGGTCGACTCGCGGACGTAGGCGACCGCGCGAAGCGGCCTATGCGGTCGTCGTCTGCCGCGCGGCAGTGAGGTCTCGCCCGCGGCGCAGCCACCAGTCCGCGAACCAGTCGGCGAAGTCGATGAGCGCCGCGCTCGACGCTCCTTGACGGTAGTCATCGCGTCCTCCTTGGGGATCGTTCTGGCTCTCGATCAGAGCAGAGCCCGCGCCCGATCGCAAGGTCCTGACAGACTCGATCCGAGTGCCTGCCGGATCGACAGACCTCGCGGTTTCGCTGTGTGCTCAACCGCCGGTCGGCCGCCCCTCGGTCATCGTCAATCAAGCGTGAAAACGTGGTTCGGGTGCCCATGCAATAAAGAGAACGTCCTGCAGGACCCTCTACGGGTACAGCGACGCGGAAAGATCCCGCGTCGCTTACGCCATCGATTAGAATCCAGGCATGGCGCCAACGTTGAAAGCAGCGCATCAAGCCGAGAGCGCCGTCGAGCGACGGCGCGTGGCGGCACAGCGCGCGCGCGGGATGCTCGCCGGTCTAGGGCAGGGCCGCAGCCTTGCCGATGAGTTGATCCGTCAGCGGCGCGTCGAAGCGCGGGCTGAAGTGCAGGACCACGCCGCGCGTCGTCCCGTTGCCAAACGCTGACCCTGCGCTTGCGGAGGCGAGGTCGGTCCTCGATGCCTCCGCGGTCATGGCGTGGCTACAAGACGAGGACGGCGCCGATGCAGTCGTCGAGGCGATCGGCCTCGGCGCGGCGATCAGCGTCGCCAACTGGGCCGAGGTCCTCTCCAACGTCGCCGCGAACGGGCAGGACCCCCAGCAGGCAGCCGAGCGGTTGCTTGGCACCGAGTTTGCCGACATGTCGCTGCGGATCGAACCGATCACCGACGCCGATTGCATCGAGATCGCGAAGCTGCGACCCAAGACCACGGCTTGGGGGCTCTCGCTCGCAGATCGTGCGTGCCTGGTGCTCGCCGCTCGCCTCGGCGTGCCCGTGCTGACCACCGACCGCATCTGGCAGCAAGCTGACACGCCAGCCGAGGTCAACGTAATCCGGTAGCGCCCTCGTGTCTGGTCAGCTTCGCGCAGCCGTTACGCCTGCTCGCGGGTAGCGGGACGGTGAGATTTACTTGGTTTCATGTACTTATCGGGGTTCCTTATTGGACGCGCAAGTCGCCCCAATTGCAGTCCCAGAAAGGAATCGCAGCTGCGTGGGGGTCCTCCGTTCTTAATCGGAGGACGGATCGGAGGACCTATCGGAGGACCTATCGGAGGACGAATCGCCGCTGCCCGCGACGGCGCAGCGGGCAGTGCGGGGCGCCTCTACTTGGGCGTTGCGCTGGAAGCCGTGCGGCAGCCGCTTGAGATCAGCGGCGAGTTCTGCTCTGATCGGCGGCCAAACCGAAATCGAAGCAGCCGGACGGGCGTTGGTAGCGCCCGCCCGGCTTGTGGACAGCGAAGGAAAGCAGCCTTCGATGCCCGACCGGAAACGTAGCTCTCCGCTTCACGGGAGGTCGTCGGGTGTGCTCCTTCGCAGACCGAAAAGGAGCCAAGATGAACGCCCCAGACCCAAGCCGCGACGATCACCAGGACAGGGAGCTACGGCCCGACGAGCAGTGCGACCGCGCCGTGCTGATGTTCATGCTCGACGAGCCCGGCGGGCCGTGGAGCATCAACGAGATCGCCGGTGTGATCGAAAACCGCAACGACGCGATCGACGCTACCCGTCGCCTCGTCCAGGCGGGCCTGATCCACCGCGTCGGAGACTTCTTCTTCCCGACGCTCGCCGCTCGCCACACCGACAAGATCACCGGCAGTCTGTAGGCGGTGCCACTCGTGAGTGGCCCGACCGCCAGGAGGACGAGCGGTGACAGCTGGCCGGCTTCGGACGCGCGCAGCGTGAGGCGCGCGTCTGGCAAGGCCCAAGCGCGGCAGCCTCCGTGATGGGCTGACGGTGCGGCTCATCTTGCCTCTATCTTGCCGGCACCGCAGACGAATGTCGCTGCATCCGTCCGGCCTGGCACATATCGTCGAACATGTGTTCGCCTCATATGGGTCCGCCGATCCACCAGCTAGGTTTCGCCCCGTGACGGCGTCCGGCCAACTGGTGCTCGACGGTTTCGTCAGGTCGGATATAGGCGTAGCTGTTCGGCGATCCTCATCCCTCTATAGCGTCCACGCCTACCACACGAAGATCCCCGCCGAGGCGATCGCTAGCTTCATCGCGGCACACACCGAGCCCGGCGACCTCGTCCTCGATCCGTTCTGCGGCTCCGGCATGACCGGTGTGGCCGCCGCGCTGGTCGGGCGGCGAGCCGTCCTCAACGATCTCAGTCCCGCCGCCGTGCATATCGCGGGCAACTACACTACGCCGTGCGACCCTGCGGCGTTCAGCGATGCCGTGAGACGGGTGCTAGACCGGGTCGGTGATCGCGTCGCCGATCTCTACCGCAGCACGCATGACGGCCACGCCGCCACGATCGAGTACTTGGTCTGGAGTGAGATTCGGCGGTGCATCGAGTGCGGAGAAGACCTGCTGTTGTGGGACGTGCGGGAAGCCGGGCTGCGCACCCTGACGTGCCCTCGCTGCGGCTTCGAAACCGCCAAGGCCGATTTGCCCGTCGTCGGCGAGCGCGCCGTCGAAGCGAACTTGAGCCAGCCCCGCCGTCAGCGCATCGTGCGGCCCGCAGTCCACGCCGACCTGCGGCCCGATCTGAGCCGCTCCGATCTGCCGTGGTATCCCGACATACCCTTCGACGCCTTGCGTCCGATGTGGCGACGCGGGCATGATGACCTCGGCATCAAATCGGTGGCCGACTTCTACTCTGAGCGCAACCTGACGGCGCTCAGCTTGCTATGGGACGCCGCCAGCCGCGAGCCCGATGAACGGCTGCGCTCCGCGCTCCGCTTCAGCCTGACGGCCATCGCCAACCGGGCGAGTCGCCGCTATCAGTGGAATGCCAAGCGACCCACGAATGTCCTCGGCGGCACGCTCTACATCTCGAGCCTGCGTTACGAGTGGAACGTGCTTTCGCTGTGGCAACGGAAGACCCGCGCCGTCGCCACACTGTTTGCTGCCCGCGTAGCCGAGGCCGGCGCGGTCGAGGTAGTCCAGGGGAGTGCGACAGCGCTGCCGCTCCCTGACGAGAGCATTGACTACTGCTTCACCGATCCGCCGTTCGGCGCTCACATCGTCTACAGCGACGCTTCGCTGCTCTGGGAGGCGTGGCTGGATGACCTGACCGATCGTGAGCAAGAGGCGATCGTCGTTCGTGGTGGTAACAAGGCTAAGACGATTGATGACTACGGTGCGCTCCTGCACGGCGCGTTCAGCGAGATTCGCAGGTTGCTTCGACCCGGCGCACGGGCCACCGTCGTCTTCCAAGCCAGCGACCCGGACACCTGGTCAGCTGTCTACGATGCTGCGGCTCGCGCTGGGCTCGGGTTCATCGAGGCCACAACCCTCAGCAAGGGCCAGCCGTCCTTCAAGCAGATCAAGGGGCAGAGGGAAGGCGAGATGGTCGCCGAAACCGATGTCGTGCTGACGTTCAGCCGCGAGTGCAGCCCGCGTCACCTCGCGCCGGTCATCACGGCAGAGGACGCGGTGCGGGCTGCGTTACAGGCGGCAATGGCCGCCGGACGCTCGCTCAGCGCCGGAGCTTTGTTCGCCGACGTCAACGCCCGTCTGCTGCGCGGCTCCGCCCGCCCGGTCGGCATCCGCAAGGTCCGCGAGCTCCTCGAACACGTATGACGCACACGCCGAGCCAGCCGACGACCTTCGCCTCTCTCTACCCCCGCATCGGCACGCTGGCGAGCACGCCCACAGACGTCGAGCCGCCGGACGTCGAGCCGCTCACGCAACCGACCCGCGGTACCAAGAACACTCCGGCGTACAACACGCACTCCTATCCGACGAAGGTGCCGGCCGAGGCCATCGAGCCGTACATCGCGCATCACACCCGGCGCGGCGATCTCGTGCTTGACCCGTTCTGCGGCTCCGGCATGACCGGACTGGCGGCTCGGCGGCTCGGCCGCGATGCCGTCCTCAATGACCTCGGCTTCGGCGCGGCCCACCTAGCGTGGAACCTCTGCGAGCCTTGCGATCCAGACGACCTCCGAGAAGCGGCCCGCCAGGTGTTGGACGCAGTGCGCGAGGAGTTCTCCGCGCTCTACGCCACCCCCGGACGGGGCCGCCAGCAGGGCACGATCCGCTGGACGCTGTACTCGACGGTCGTTGCGTGCGCTGCCTGCGGTGCTCGATCGCGCCTCTGGGACGACGCCACGGACTACGACGGTGGAACCGTCGCCAGGCAGTGGTCCTGTCCGACGTGTGGCGAACCGATTGACAAGCGCACGGCGCGTGTGGTCGGCTCTGAGCCCGCTTGGATGCTCATAGAGGATGAGGCGGGTACCTTCGAGCGCGCCCCGCGCCCGGTCGACCTGAAGCGCCTGCGGAGCATCGGTCGGACGGACGCAGGAGAGTGGTATCCCAGCGTGCCGCTCGGCCCGGACCGCGAGATGTTCATCCGCAGCGCGCTGCACCTGCAGGGTGTCGGGAACGTGGCCGACTTCTGGACGTCGCGCAACCGGCGTGCTCTCGCCCGGCTGTGGCGGGAGATTCAGGCTGTCGATGATCGGCGCCTGCGCCAGGCGTTGTCGTTCGCCTTTACCAACACCGCGTGGCACGGCACCCGGATGCGTCGCTACAACGCTCGAGGCGGGCAGCGGCCACTCACCGGCACGCTCTACATTCCGCAGCTCTCGATTGAGGTCAACCCTGCGTACGTCTTCGTGCACAAGATTGGCCAGCTGGCCCGATTCTACGCGCAGCCGCTGGAGCACGACTCGAAGCTCAGCGTACTACGCGGGTCCGCCGACGCCCTAGCTCTGCCGGATCGGAGCATCGACTACTGCTTCACCGACCCGCCATTCGGTTCCAACATCTTCTACGCTGACTGCGCAACCGTGTGGGAGTCATGGCTCGGTGAGACGACGCCGGTCACGCAGGAGGCGGTCGTCAACCGCTCTCTCAAGCCTGCGTCCGGCGGCAAGACGGTCGATGACTATGCCGCCCTAATGGAAGGCGCGTTTCGCGAGGTGCAGCGCGTGCTCAAGCCCAACGCATGGGCGACCGTCGTCTTCCAGTCCTCCGATGCTGAGGTGTGGGCGGCGTTGCGGGCTGCCGTCGAGGAGGCAGGCTTCGACCTCGCCAGTGCAAGCTACCTCGACAAGACCCAGCAATCCCACAAGGGCTACAAGGGGCGCTCGGGCAGTGAGGACGTCGCCTCGTTCGACGTGGTCCTCAACTTGCATAAGCCGGGGGCCACGCGCCGCCAGCCGAAGCTGCCCGGCGGCCTCAGCGACGCCGCCGCCGTGCTGCGCGCCCACCTGGCAACACTGCCCGAGATCGGGACCGACGACAACGCCGATCGGCAGCGGACGCTGCCCTTCCTGCACTCGCTGCTGGTCCGGGAGCACTTCAACGGCAACATCGGCCTGGAGGTCGGCCACTACGCGCTGGTACGCCGCATCTGCAAACGGCACTTCCGGGTCGATGCTGACGGCCGCTGGTGTCAGGAGAGCCCGAGCGCGGCCACCAAACGAGCCAAGAGCCCCGGTGTCGCCTGATCCCCGGAGCCGAGAATCAGGGCACGACCGTCCCGGTAGTCGGCCTGCGACACGAGCTCGATGTGTGCCGCCGCCTTGCGATAGCCGTTGAGAGTGAATAGGTCACGGCGCAAATCCAGCAGCGCGTCGAAGTCGATCATTGGCTCGGCGCGAACTAGCGCCTGGATGCTGCGCTGATCTGCGTTGCGAGGATTGCGGCACCACTTCAAGCACATGGCGGCGGTCCCGAGCGTGACGGGTGTGCGCAGGATGCCGCCAGCCTGGCTCGCCACACGGACGAACAATGAGCCCGGCCGACACAGTAGCCGCTCGCACGCTGCCGACAAGCCGAGCAGCGGACTAGACAGATCGGCGCCGTCGGGCGCTGCCGCGCCGAAGTACTCCGCCGTGACCAGGATCGTCTGCAGATCGCCGTCCAACTTCGGCCACGTGGCCGGGATAGTGGAGGAGAGCATCTGCCGGTACGGCGTCAGCGTGCCTGGTGCAAGCGCGTTCGCTTGCACCTGGAGATCGGCGACAGCCTTTTCCTGGATGGCTGCGACCTGTGCTTCATCTGGCGGTTCTGCCGTGGCTGGAGTGGAGAACGCCTCCGGGTCTGACGCGGCGATCATGGCGTGAACCAGGTCGCCAACCTGCGCGAACCCCGCCTCGTGGTCACTGCTACCGGGCTCGACGCCGATCGCCAGCATACGGCCCTGCTGCGGCCCGGCCTGCTTGTCCTGGAACGTCTCGACCGCCAAGCCGCCGGGCTTGTAGTAGACGATGGCGCCACGCCGAGCGGCCTTGCTGCCGGTGTTGTCGAAGTAACCGAGCAGCTTGTACATCTCCTCGGTGGGGTGCGCATCGCGTTGACGCAGCTTGGCGTCAACGTAGGCCAGCGACTCGCCTGAGCGGGCAGTCAACACTGCCACCGTTATGTCTGGCACGCCCTCGAACGGGCCAGGCGGGTCAACTCGCTGCCACTCGGCCCCGGCGCTGCCTCCGGTCAGTCCGCGCTGGAAGTGCAGGGCAACTGTCGCTGGACCCTGCTTCCAGAGGAAGGTGGGTGTGGCGCCGCGCTCCCATAGCGGACGCACCACCGGCTCGCCGAGCTTCGGCCGCAGCGTGCGCTCGAGGCGGTCGAGCATCCAGATCTCGAAGAGCTTGGTGTCGAACCGCTCGTCGTAGAAGGACCACTCCACGTCGTCGGCTTCTGGCAGCGCTCTGGGATCGAACTGCCGCACCCAGGCGGCCAGCTGGGCATAGGGCTCCGGACGGGCGAGGTGACCGCCTTCGACGCGGGCTTCAACCGCATCGAGGAGCCTGTCCAGCCCACCGCGACTCCAGACGGTCTCTGCCGCCACACGGGCTTCTTTGAGCACCGGATGATGGAGGGTGCGCGCGAGCGAAGCACGACGCTCGCGAAGCTCCCGCAGCTCGGGAGCACCTTGGGGCAGGGCGATGGCGTCGCCGATGTCGAGCTCGCGCAGTACCCAACCGGTGGCGTAGAGCGCCAACGTGTTCTCGGGGGTGGCGTGCGAGCGCTCGACGACGTTCACCGGGTAGCGACGTGGCGCCTCTCGTCTGCCCTGGGCACGCAGGTAGCGCTGGACGTCAAGTCGCCCACGTACCATGCCGACGGTCTCATCAGGCGTCCGCCGGTAGCGGAAGCTGAGATCGGCGGCGATCTCGCGCAACAGCCCGTCAAGGTGACGCGCTGCCGCCAGCGCCACGCGCAGCCGCAGCGCCTGGGCGAGTTCGTCCTCCTCGACTGCGCCGGTGGCAACCTCGCCGCGGTGCTCCAAGTCCCATGTGGGCGCGTCGGCGAAATACGTCCCTAGCAACCGCACCGCGGCCTGGGTGGCGGCCCGTCTGCTCTCCGGGCTGAGTTGGCCGGGAGGGATCGACTCCTCAGCCCCGAGCATCAGCCGAACGACGTTTGTTGGCTCCGTCGCACACGGCCGAGTGCCGCGACGCCGCGAGGCAGGTCACCAGCATCGCTGAGGTGCGCTTCGATGGCGTCGAGCTGCGTGCGCAGCAGCTGGCTCGTCTGCGGGATCAGGGTGTCGCTGAGCGCCAGATCGAGCGCGGGCGTCAGATCGCCGGTCGATCCGGCCGCGGCGCGCACGACGATCTGCCGGGCGACGTCGAAAACCTGCGCGGTGCCAACCGGCCAGGCAACTGCGTCGTCGTAGCGGAGAAACGCGATGAAGTCCGCCAAACGGGCGAGCGCGGCGCCGATTGACTCGTCGCCGGTCAGGCGCGACGTCTCCGCTGTGGCGGCAACCGCGTCGAGATCCGGTCGGTACGTGTCAACCCACCAAGCGGCCGCTTGGGCGAGTGCGGTGGACGTCTCATCGGTCACCTGGTCGCGCGCCGGGACGCCAACATGCACGAACTGGAAGCGCCGCTGCAGCCCCTGGGACAGCGTGTAGACGTAGGCCGTGTCAACGGAGTTGAGTGTGCCGATGATCCGGAAGCGATCCGGAATCCACGCCTCCTGGGTCTCGGGCTTGTCGCCGAACCACAGGGGGAGACGGCGCCGCTCCGGGCCGCCACCGCCACCCAGCACCGTGTAGAGAGGGCCGATGGCCTTGTCGATCTCGGCCCGGTTGAACTCGTCAACGATGAGCCAGTGTGCCTGCTCCGGGTTGGTCGCCGCGTCCTTCTCGTGCAGCGCAATCGCGTCGGCGCAGCGCAGCGCCGCTCGCGGGACGTGACCGAGCCAGGGCTTCAGCACCTCCGTCCCGACTTCTCCCATCGCCGGCTGCAGGCCGCCGATGACGTCGAACGTGCTCCAATCGGCGGTAGCAGTCTCGGTGTCGTAGGTCGCTCCGAACGCGTCGGCGATGATCCCGGCCAGCGTCGTCTTGCCCGTACCGGGTGGCCCGGCCAGGATGAGATGTCCACCGAGAAGCGCGATGACGACACGCTCGATCAAGGCGTCAACATCCGGCAGCAGCAAGCCGCGCGCCTCGACTGCACCCTTGACGGTCGCGATCAGGGCACCGACGTCGGGGACGATCAGCGGCTTGTCGGCCAGCCACGCTGCGGCTCGATAGTTCTCCTCACCGATGTGGTCGTAGAGCTTGAGCGCGCCGGAGGCCGCGCCTGCGAGTGGGTTGGTGCTCATAGCAGGTCGTCAATGATCCTCTGCGGAAGGTCGCTTACGCTTCCCACCAGCTGACACGAGAAGTCCACCAACCAGCGAGATCGCCCGGCGGCTGTCTTCTCCTCGACCGGGGCGAGGCTCGTCACTCGCCACAACCCGGGGTCCGCGATCTGTCGCTTCTTGTCGAACAGAATGATCGTGTCCCTCTCGCGCAAGCGACCGGTCGCCTGCGTCGCATCGGATCTTCCCAGTGATGATCTTGTGCTTGGCGTCGATCGGGGTGGTACGCACCGGCACCAGGCCAACCCGGCGGGCCGGTGCGAGGCTGTGTGCCCACCTGATGAAGTCGCCGACGTGCGCCTCGTCGAAGCCGCAGCGGGGATCGTGCAAGTACTCGCCGCCGCTGATGGCTGAGCCTTGCTGCGCGACCTCGTCGATGAACGCGCGCTTGGTATGCACGCTGGACGACGAGCCGGTGTAGCGCTTCGCCCAGGCGTCGAACGCGACGAAGAGCTTGTCCTGCACCCGCCAGCCGATGCCGACGCTGATGCGACCCCGCTCCGACCGAAGCGGCCCGTCGTGCGTCCGCGTCGTCTGGATGCGGAAGTCGTCCTTCGCCCGTCCCTTGCCCTCCAGCGTGATGTACCAAGAGTAGATGAGGAGCTTGACCAGCAACGGACCACGGCGCAGATCTACCCGGGTAGGGTTTGGTCCGCCGCGTGCCGACACGGCCTGCTTGAGCGTAACGACGTACCCGGCGTGCTCGGCGGCATCGAGCAGTGTGTCTAGCGGTACACCGGGCGGCCCGGTGTCGGACTTGGGTGAGGATGGGGAAGCGGGCACGGACGACAAGGATTGTGACGATGTTGCGGGCACGGAGGAGTCAGACCACTCGACGAGCAGCGCCGGCTGCGGAAACCCCGAAGTGCGGCAGCCGGTCGCGGCGCGCCCGGTGGCACGATCCCTGGCAGCGAGCGCGTCGTGCAGAGAATCTTCGCATCGTCGAGCGAGGCGACCAGGAGGAACGCCGGTCCGAGGCCGACGGGTGGCTCACAGCGTGGGCCGAAGTGCCGCCGAACCGGCACCGAAGTCGTCTTTCTAGTGCTTTCTATCGAATGATCTCGGAGCGATAGAGACCCCTAGAAACCATCGCCCGCGCACCGCGCACGAACCTCGATGGGTGGTGCCAAACGCGGGTTCGAGTCCCGTCGCTCCCGTCGTTTACCCCCGCGTGCGCGCCGCGATTGCGGTAGCGGATGCCGGCGAACATGGGCCGGTCGTCTGCGTCGCATTGCTGGCGCGCCCAGCGCCCGATCCAGCGAGTGATCGCCGCCGCGGATCGTGGCCACGTCGAGATCGCTGTATCCGTAGTAGGCCAGCAGCTCGCCGATCTCGCCGCGCAACACCGCGCGCGTTGCGGCAGCCTCGACATCGAGGAAGCGCGGCGCCGGATATTGCTCGGTCGTGATCCGCGAGTGCCCGAGGAAGTCCTGGACGACCGGTTCACACACCCCCCACACGGTCAGCGCCATCCGAAGTCGGCAACGCATACGATTTCCAGGGTGATTGGACAAGCCTCCCACAAGCGGCCGGGTGGGCACGATGGTCCGTCAAGTCGGTTGATGCGCGTCAGTCGGACTGCGCGAGGCGACCGGCGCGGAGTGCGCCTGTGCTTGGTGCAGCCGCCGTGGTGAGGTCGGAGGGCGACATGAACGAGGATGGCGGCGGTTCCGAACGCGACGCTCAAGGCGCCACAGAGAATCCGGCGGCCGCCAGGCTCGCCCGATCCGATCGACCGAGATGCGCTCGCGCTGCTGTGCTCGCCGCCGCCGCGGTGGGGATACGAGCGAGTCGAACCGCCACCGCCGGCACCCTCGCGGGAGCGCCAGAGCCCACCCACGCGTAGACCGGTGCGCAAGATTGCGCGCTCGCGCGCAGCCGGTCTGTGGGAGGCAACGGCGCTGGCTGCCGTCGGAGGGGTCTTTGCGCTCGCGCTGGACTTCAACTTTGGCCTCTTCTCGGGCGGCGCTCACGGGGCGGCGTCGGGACGGGTTTTGGCAACCAACTCGGTGGCGGCCGTGATCGCCTTCTTCGCGGCACGGGCGTGGTATCGCTCCCCGCAGGAGAACAGGGTACTGACGGCTCTCCCCGCGCAGGCGGGCAGGCTCTGGGTGGCACCGCTGGTGAACGCCGGCTTCGCCTTCCTCTCCCCTTACCTCGTCCTTCCGGTGGAGGCGATGCGCGGCTGGCGGCGCATCCGTCGCGAGCGTGGCGAGCTCGTCTTGCATCCCGGCGAGGCCCGTCGCGCCGAGACCGACTACGCCGCCGCCGTTGCGGCCTGGCAGAAGCGTGTCGCTCAATTCGAGCAAGCCGAGCACCTGCGCGCCGAGGCGACCCCTCTCTGGCGTCCGGTGTGCTTTGACTGCAATGGAAGCGTCGCCTGCATGTTCGGCGGCACCGCACTGGGATGGACGGCCGCGCTCACCACACTTGGTGCATCGTTGCTCGGCGCGGGCGCCAGGCTGATGGTGTGCGACCTGTCGCGGCGCCTCACCGTGGACGTGCTCTTGGGCCTCGCGGGCGCTGCGGGCGTGAGCAGCAGCGAGACGGTCCTCTCAGTCTCGGACCTGGAGTGCGAGCTGCTCGACGACATCGACTGGCCCGAGCTCGCCACCGTGTTGGTCAAGGCGCTTCATTCCCGCCAGCGCGATCCCGACGTCTCCCGTCGCGAACGCCAGAATGACCGCGCGATCATCCGCGAGGTCGCCGACTGCTTGGACCCGTCCGGCCCGGTGTCGATCGCGCGACTACGCTCGGCGCTGCTGGTGGTGCAGGGCGCCGCGAACGGCACAGCACGGATCGACCCCGGCGAGCGCGAGCGGTTGTCGGTGCTGTTCAACGAAGTTCAGCGCACCCATGGCGGCGTGTTTGAGCGGGTGATCGACATCGAGCGTGCGCTGCGCGATTTCGAGTTGCCCGATCCTGTCTGCCCCGCCGGTGCCGCAAAGCCGGGCACGGCAGATCGGGGCGACCCGGACGTGGCGGGCACCGGCGGCGCGCAGTTGCAGGTGATCGGTGTCAACAAGCGCGCCGAAGAGCTCGAGAACGACTTCCTGGTCAACCTGCTCTTCCAGCTGCTCGCGCGCCGCGTGCGCTCGGGGTCTGCGTCGGTGGACGCGGTGATCGTGCTCGGAGCCGACCGCATCCGCCGCGAGGCGCTGGAGACGTTGATCGATCACGCCGCGCACACGCGCACCGCGGTTGTCTTGATGTTCGAGCATCTGCGTCGGGACGCGATTGAGATGGTGGGCGCGGGCGGCACGGCGGCCTTCATGGCACTCGCCAACCACCGTGAGGCCGCGGAGGCGAGCGACTTCATCGGCTCCGAGCATCAATGGATCGAATCCAGTCATACGGCGTCCGTTAGCCGCACGCTTACGCGCACCATCGGCGAAAGCAGGGACATCTCGGGCGGCATGTCGTTTGGGCTCAACCCCTCGCTCACCGGCTCGCTCGCACGCTCGCGCACCTATGCGCAGGCGCTTGGAGGCGGTGCACAGTACTCGGTCGCCGAGACGCGCGAGCGCGAAGCCATCGTCAACTCCGCCACGCTCGCTTCGCTCCCTCTCACCGGCATGATCCAGGTCTCGATTCTCCCGGGAGGGGGACGCACGATCACGGGCCTTGACTGTCACCCGAGCATCGCACTTGGACAGCGCGTTGCACGGTGATTCATCGACTCTGGCTACTCGACAAATGTTTCGTTACCGGAAGTGCACGGGAGTGGAACTTAAAGTACCATCAGGCGGATTCAAATGAACGCGGACCCCTCCTCACCCGAACGCCGTCCGCCGCCTCCGCCTGTGCCGCCCGCACGCGCCGAAGGGCCGGCGGTGAGGGATGTGTGGACACGGCCGAGCACCAACCCGATGGCGATCGGCTCGCTCGTCTTGAGCCTGGTCTGGCTGGGGGGGCTCGGATCGATTGGAGCCGTGGTGCTCGGGCACATGTCCAAGCGCGAGATAGCGCGCTCGCAGGGACGCCAGTCGGGAGACAGCCTGGCTACGGCCGGGCTGATCATCGGTTACATCGGGCTGGCGATAATGGCTATCTACCTGCTCATTTACATCGCGGCGCTCGCGAATGCGTGAGCAGGCCGCCCTTCGCCGGCTGGCGCTGCTCAGGGTCTTGGCCGGAGCTTACGTCCTGTTCGCCGCGCTCGCCCCTCTCACGCGGCTTCCGTCATTGTGTCCCTTCCGGCGCATGACGGGGTTTCGCTGCCCGCTTTGCGGGCTCACCCGCGCTACGCGCGCACTCACGCGCGGCGACATTGGCAATGCGATGGCGCTGCACCCGCTTGCGCCGCTGCTGTGGGCAATTGCAGCACTGGCCCTGACGCGTCGGCAAGAGACCTCTTGATATAGCCCACGAGCAAGGAGAAGAAGTGGCCGCAAACGTCCAACAGATCAATGTCGCCTCCCAGGATGAGTTGGAGAGCGCGATCATGAGCTACATCGCGCAGGGCTTTGCCGTCTCCAATCGCTCTGCCGAATCGGTGACGCTGTTCAAGAAGAAGGAGTTCAACGTCCTCTGGGCGGTGATTGGCTTCTTTCTGTGTCTACTGCCACTTCTGGTCTACAGCATCGTCTACGCGACCCAGAGCGACGAGATGATCGTGATCAAGGTCGCCTCCGCCGACCCTGGGTTGGGCGCTGTCTCCAGTGCCACCTGGTCGGACGATCGGCAGTGGTGGTGGGATGGCTCGCGCTGGCGCGACACGCAGCTGGAGCTGCCGCCGGACGTGATCCTCGCCGAGGACGGGCACACCTGGTGGGACGGCGTGGAGTGGCGTGCGGTGCCGGTCCAGGACGTGCAGACGAGCGAGCCGAGTGCGGAGGCGCCGGGCGCACCCCCGGAGCCTCCTCCTGCGCTGGACGCCTGAGATCCGAAGGCGAGCGCTCATCGTGGCGCGATGCCACGGCCGCCCGCGCAGCGTTTGGCCACCCAGCCAAACCTGTCACCCTATGGCGATGAGCGTGAGCGAGCTTCCCCCCGAACCCTCAGAGCCATCGATCGTTCAGACGATGCGGTGGCTTGCGCGCCCGGTCTCCTTCATGGAGTCCTGTAGGCGGCGTTACGGAGACGCATTCAGCCTGCGCTTCGTCGGCTTTGAGCGCCCGACGGTGTTCCTCACCGATCCCGAGGCGATCAAAGCGCTCTACACCGAGCAGGCCCACGGCCTGCCGCGCGGGCGCACGGTTGCGCTGCTGCCGATCCTCGGCGCCGACTCGGTGCTGCTGCTCGAAGGCTCCGAGCACATCGCCCGCCGGCGCCTGATGCTGCCGCCCTTCCACGGCGAGCGGATGCGCTCCTACGAGTCGATCGTGCATGAGGTCGCGCAGGCCGAGATCGCGAGCTGGCCGCTCGGGCAGACCTTTGCGCTGCACCCGAGAATGCAGGCGATCACGCTCGAGGTGATCCTGCGCGCGGTGTTCGGCGTAGCGGATGAGGAGCGGCGCCGGCTCCTCAGCGAGCGCCTGCCGCTGCTGCTCAGCGAAAACTCCTCGATCTGGCTGCAGCTGCGCGTCCTGCTCTCCTCCCGCAGGCAGGGCCGCGGCGATCCGCGTTCGCGCCTGCAGGAGCAGCTGGAGCAGATCGACGAGCTGCTGCTCGCCGAGATCGCTGAGCGCCGGACGGACCCCACGCTGGCCGACCGCGAGGACATCCTCTCGCTGCTGATCGGCGCCCACTTCGAGGACGGCACGCAGATGAGCGATCGCGAGCTCCGCGACCAGCTGCTCACGCTCCTGCTGGCCGGCCACGAGACGACGGCCACCGCGCTTGCCTGGACGGTCAACCTGCTGCTGCGCAACCCTGCGGTGCTTGGTCGTCTGAAGCAGGAGGTGCAGGACGGCGAGGAGGACGAGTACCTGCGCGCGACCGTCACCGAGGCGCTGCGACTGCGGCCGGTCGTGCCGCTGGCCGGACGCCGGCTCAACCGCGACCTCGACGTCGAGGGCCTGCATCTGCCCGCGGGCACCGACGTCACGCCCGCGATCTGGCTCACGCACACGCGCGCCGACCTCTATCCGCAGCCATACGAGTTCCGGCCCGAGCGCTTTCTCGGAGAGGCACCGACGACATACGGATGGATCCCGTTCGGCGGCGGCGTGCGTCGCTGCCTGGGGGCGTCGTTCGCGGAATTCGAGATGCGGATCGTGCTGCAGGTCCTGCTTTCCAGCTGCGTGCTCGCGCCGGCGAGCCGGCGAGCGGAAGCGATCGCGCGCCGCAACGTGACCTTCTCGCCGCGGCACGGGACCAAGGTGCGCCTGCAGTCACGGAGCTCGGCGCCGGCGCGAGCGCTCGCGCCGGCCTGAGCGGCCTGTCGGGGCCCTACGCCGAGACCCCGACCCCCTCGTGCTCATAAGCATGCGGCTCAATCTTCTCGGCGTCGCCCGGCATCGGCATCGCCACCGCGCTCGCGCGCAGTCGCGTCGCGGCGATCAGCGCCGCCAGCCCGGCGAAGATCGCCCCCGCAAGGAAGGCCATGTGATAGCCGCCGTCGAGTGCAGCGAGCTGTCCGTGCCCGGAGCTGAGCAGGCTGTTCGTGCGCGAGGCGGCGATGCTCGCCAGGATTGCCAGCCCGAGCGCGCCGCCCATCATGAACGAGGTGTTCACAACGCCGGAGGCGAGGCCCGACTGCGCCGGCTCCACGTCGCTCATCGCGGCCAGCAGCATCGGGTTGAACGCCATCCCGCCGCCGCAGCCGAGCAGCAGCATGCTGGGCAGGATGTCCGCTGCGAATCCGCCGTGCACCGGCGCGCGCGCGAACAGCGCCAGCCCCACGGCGGCCAGCGCGAGGCCGATCGCCAGCGGTCGCCGCAGGCCAAAGCGCATCACGAGCCGCGCCGAGAGCCCGAGCGAGAACGCGCCCATGATCAGGTTCGCGGGCAGGAACGCGAGCCCCACCTGCAGCGGGCTGTAGTGGAGCACGAGCTGCATGTAGAGCGCCGAGAGGAAGAACCACGCGAACATCGCGGCCGCCCACATCACCGCGACCACGTTCGCGGTGGCGAGGTTGCGCAGCTTGAATATCGCAAGCGGCACAAGCGGCGCGGCCACCCGCGACTCGGTGAGCAGGAAGGCGCCCAGCAGCGCCGCCGAGCCGCCCAGCAGCCCGAGCGTCTGGCCCGAGGTCCAGCCGGCCTGGTTGCCGTTGACGATCGCGTACACGGCGAGCATCAGCGCAGCGGTCACGAGCACCGCGCCCGCGACGTCCAGGCGTGCGCGCTCCGCGCCGGGTCTGCGCGCCGGCAGCAGCCGCGGCGAGAGCAGGCACACGCCGATCCCGATCGGCACGTTGACCAGGAAGATCCAGTGCCAGCTCAGCAGGTCGGTGATGATGCCGCCGAGCAGCACCCCGATGGTGCCGCCGCCGGCGGCGACGAACCCGAAGACGCCCATCGCCTTTGCCCGCTCCGCCGGCTCCACGAACAGCGACATCATCAGCGAGAGCGAGACGGCCGAGACCACCGCGCCGCCGAAGCCCTGGATCGTGCGCGCGACCACGAGCAGCCCCTGAGAGTCTGGATAGCCCGCACGCCAGCGAGGCCAGCGTGAACAGCGCGATCCCGCCGATGAAGAGCTTGCGGTGCCCGAACAGGTCGCCGAGCCGACCGCCGAGCAGCAGGAAACCGCCGAAGGTGAGCAGGTATCCGTTGACCACCCACGCCAGCGAGGTGGAGGAGAAGTGCAGGTCCGAGCGGATCGAGGGCAGGGCGACGTTGACGATCGTCGTGTCGAGCACGATCATCAGCGAGCCGAGGCAGAGCACGTAGAGCGCCACCCAGCGGGTGCGGCTTGAAGCGGTCTCGGGCATCGCGGGCTCCTCACGTCTCGGGGATCGTCAACGCTTATATAGCCGAGACGATCGCAGCGCCCGTAAATAATCGGCGCGCCGGGGCGCGGGTGTCAGCCTTTCAACAAGCCGCCCATGATCGCGCCCGCCACGCCGCCTACGGCCGCGTCGCTGCCCGCGCCAGAGCCGGCGCTCCCGGCCTCCTGCGCCTCGGCCGGCGAGATGAACATCGTCTGGATCGCGAGCCGCCCCGGCCCGGTGAAGCGGTTCCAGGTGAGCTTGCCGCCGCCGCCGAACATGCCCGACTTCAGCCCCATCGTGACCGCCTCCAGGCTGACGGTCGGGTCCTTGTAGAGCCAGGAGCCGGCCTCGACGTCGAGCTGCTCGCCGGCGTCGAGCTGGACCTCGAAGACGTTGCCGTGCCCGTGCAGCCAGACGATCGCATCGCCGCCCGTCGCCCTGAACTTGTCAATGAAGATTCCGCTGCCGCCCATGAGCATATTCTGGACGCCCTTGACCCGTTCGAAGCCGTAGTCGATGGTCTCGCTGGCCGCGAGGAACTGGTGCTCGCGCACGTCGACGCCCTCGCCTTGGCGCAGGTGGATCGGCAGGCACTGCCCCGCCGAGTCGCGCGAGAAGGCGATGCTGCCCGAGCCCGAGGTCTTGGTCACGAAGAAGTCCAGGCCGGCGATCTTGCGTTTGACCGCGCCGGAGAGCTTGCGGAGCTCCACGTTCACGCTCGTCTGCTTCCAGAGCAGGACGTGGTGTTCGAACATCACGCTCGCGTCACCGACTTGCACCTGAAGCTCAGGGACCAGCTCTCCCCTGATGTGGTAGGTCACGCCCGCGAATGTCTCGTCGCGGATGCTGGTGGCGACCGGCTCTGGAATCTGCATCGCTCTGCACTCTCCTGGTTTGTGCTCTGACTCGAGATCTGTGGGCTGGGCCCTTATCGGCAGGCCGTCGGGCGGCATGAGCACTCGCGGGACGGCGTCCAACATCCCGTCTCATATGATCGCCCTATGAGCAGCGCAGATGACATGCTCGCGCATGCAGCGGCGAACGCGGAGCAGCTCGCGGCCGCCGGCCTGAGCCCGCGTCCCCGGCGCCGAGTTGCGGTGCTTGCGTGCATGGACACGCGCATAGACCTGTTCCCGATGCTCGGCATTGCCCGCGGCGACGCCCACATCATCCGCAACGCCGGCGGCCTTGCGACAGACGACGCGATCCGCTCGCTGAGCGTCTCTCAGCGGCTGCTCGGCACCGAGGAGGTGCTGGTGGTGATGCACGAGGGCTGCGGCCTGCGCGGTGCCTCCGAGGACGATTTCAGGGACGCGCTGGCCGCCGACGGGGCGATGCCGGCGTGGCGGATCGGCGCCTTCGAGGATCTGCGCTCGACGCTGCTGCATGGCCTCGCGCGCCTGCGATCGAGCCCAGAGCTTCCGCATCGCGAGCACATCCGCGGCCTGATCTTCGACCCGGAGACCGGCACGCTGAGCGACGTCGAGCGAGTCTCAGTCGAGGATCTCGCCGGCTGAGAGAGCCGCGCCGACCGCGTGCACGGCCCCGGCGCGCGTCTTGACCGCCAGCCGCCTGTAGATGTCCTCCAGATGGTGGCGGACAGTGTGCTCGCTGATGCACAGCGCCAGCGCGACCTCGGCGTTCGTCGCGCCTTTCCAGATCAGCTCCAGCACTTCGGACTGCCGGCGCGTGAGCCCCAGCTTGCGCAGCGCCTGCACGACCTCGATCGCCACCCGGCAGAGCGCGATCGCATCCAGGGCGCCGGGCTGGCCATGCACGTAGTGGGCCTGCAGCCGGCCGGGGCCGCACGCAAGCTCCAGCGGGCGCGGATTTGCCCAGACCCGTGCATGACGCTGCTCCTGCGCCCATGCACGCAGCGTCCCGAGCGCCAGCGGCTCGCGCTGCAGCCCGCGCAGCAGCTGCTCGGCGCGTCCGTGTGCGCCGCGCAGCGTGCCGCTGGCCTCGACCAGGACGATCGCAAGCGGGCCTCCCTGTGCGCGGTCGAGCGCCTGGCCGACGACTTCCAGGCGCGCGCGGTCGTGCAGATTGCGAAACGCTGCCACGACCATGCCGCGGCTGGTCTCCAGCAGGCGGAGCTCACGCTCGTCGAAGTCGGGGCCGCCGCGGCTGACCGTGATCCCGATCAGCTGGCCAGAGTCCGGGACCGTGAAGGCAATCTGATGCTCGATGCCCATGTGCCGGTAGACGAGGTCGTAGAGGTCGAGAGCGTGGAATTCGCGGCGGCCGATGAAGTCCGAGAGCCGCAGCGCTCGCGAGTCGCCCGTCTGGAGGTAGTGCGCCGCGAGCGGGTTCTGCAAGACGAGCTCCGCGAATGCGTCGAGGTGCGGGTTGCCCTGCACGCTGTCGATCGGGTCGGCGACCACGAACACCTCGTCCGGGCCGTCGCCGATCTCGTTGTAGGAGGCGATGTCACAGCCGACCAGATCGCGCAGGTGGCTGAGCACTCCCGTGCGAAAGCTGGGGAGGCAGTCCAGCTCCCACAGCCCCCGGGCCATGCTCGCGAGCAGCTCCTCCTCTGAGCGGCGCAAGCTGTCCATCTCTCGTGAAAGATAGGCAAAACATCCGATGCGGCGCGCTCAGATCGGGCCTAGCGTGAGCTGAGCATCCCATCATCGGGTGGGGCCGTGCCGGTCTGCGCGCTCGGCACGGCCTCCCCGAATCTAGCTGCGCTCGAGATCGCGCTGCGGATGAATCGTCTCCCCGCGCGCGAGCATCGCCACGAACTGCTCGATGCGCCGGGTGCGCGTCTGCGGGCGCTTGGCCGTCTCGATCCGGTAAAGGATCGCGTAGCGATTCTGTCCGCTGAGGGTCTTGAACATCGCGCTCGCGGCGGGGTTGGCCGCCAGCGCCGCGGCCAGCTCGTCCGGCACCTCGATGCTGGCCGGCCCGGCGTAGGCCGCCTCCCAGCGGCCATCCGCCTGCGCTCGCCGCACCTCGGCCAGGCCCGGCGGCTGCATCCTGCCTTCCCCGATCAGCCGCTGCGCGTGGGCCACGTTGCGCTTCGACCAGGCGCTGCGCGCGCGGCGGCGGGTGAAGCGCTGCCTATAGGTGATCTCGTCGCGGCGGCGGACCTGGCCGTCGATCCAGCCGTGGCAGAGCGCCTCATCGAGCGCCTGGTCATAGGTCAGGCTGGTCGGCTCGACGGTGCCCTTCTTGGCGAGCACCAGCCAGACCGCGCCCTCCTCGGCGTGGCCTGCGGCAAGCCAGGCTCGCCAGGCGGCGGCGTCGCGCACAAGCAGATCCTCGATCTCGCTCATCTTCCGGCAGCCTAGAGATCGCTGTCCCGGCGGATATCAGCCGTCCTAATATCAAGGAGCATGGCATTCGGCGATCTAATAGCTCAGGCGCAGACCCCGCTCACGCGGACTCCCCTCCAGGGCACGCCGAGGCCGGGGCTGCCCGCGAGCACGCGCATGGGGGCCGTCGAGCTGGTCGTCGCCGATCTGCAGCGCTCGATCGACTATTACGAGCAGGCGATCGGCCTGCGCGTGCACGACCGTGACGAGGCTCGCGCCGCCCTCGGCGCCGGCGGCGGCGAGGACCTGCTGCGACTGGTCGAGCAGCCCGGCGCAAAGCCGGCTCGCCGCGCCAGCGGCCTCTACCACTTCGCGCTGCTTTTGCCGCAGCGCATCGACCTCGCCCGATTCCTTGCGCACGCGACTCGCGAGCGCGTGCCGCTGGCCGGCCTCTCCGACCACTTCGTCAGCGAGGCGATCTACCTCAGCGACCCCGACGAGCACGGCATCGAGATCTACTGGGACCGGCCGCGTCAGGTCTGGGAGGGCCAGGTCGCGCAGCGGATGACCACGCTCCCGCTCGACGTCAGCAGCCTGCTCGACGAGCTGCCCGATCCGGCCGCCGAGCCCTTCGAGGGCCTGCCCGCAGGCACCACTATGGGGCACGTCCACCTGCGCGTCAGCGATGTGCCCTCCACGATCGCGTTCTACCGCGACGTGCTCGGCTTCGACCTGATGGCCGCGCTGGGTGGGCAGGCGGCGTTTCTGAGCGCCGGCGGATACCACCACCACATCGGCGCGAACACATGGGAGAGCGCGGGCGCAGGCCAGGCCCCGGAGGGCTCGGCCAGGCTGCTGCGCGCAAGCATCCTGCTGGACGACCCCGCCGCGGTGCAGCGCGCCGCCGACTCTGCGGCAGCTGCGGGCTTCTCCCCGGTCAGCATCGCCGGCGGGGTGCAGGTCGCCGACCCGTCCGGCAATCCGCTGCTGCTGGCGGCACAGAGCGTGGGCTAGTCTGCGACTCGTGCACAGGGTGCCCACAGCCCCGGTTGCCGCCGCATCGTTCCTGGCCGGCTGGGGCGTGGTCGCGGCCAGCGGCTCGCGTACGGCCGGCGGTCTCGTGCTCGCCGCGGGCGGGCTCTGGTGCATCGCCCTCTGGCGGCGCCGCCGCGGCAACCGCACGGCCGCCGCGCTCGGCGGCGCCGGCCTGGTCGGCTTCGTGCTCGCCCACGTGCTCGGGCTGGCGATCGGCGCCTGGCCCGCCGTGATCCTGGTCGCGGCCGCGGCGGGCACGCTGGCCTGGATCTACGCCGACTCGCAGGACCGCCTCCTGTCCGCCGAGCCGCGCGCGGCCACGCGCTGACCCGCCCCGCGCGCCAATCGGCCCCGCTCCCCGCCGCCGCGACCCTCAGCCCGCCGCCAGCGGCAGCGTGAAGCGCACCCGCGTGCCCTGCCCGGCGTCGGCCAGCCAGATCCGCCCGCCGTGCGCCTCGACGATCGCCCGGCAGATCGCAAGGCCGAGCCCGCTGCCCGCGCCCGTGCGCGCGGCCTCCTCGCCGCCGCGGTAGAAGGCCTCGAACACGCGCGGCCGGTCGGTGGCGGCGATGCCGTTGCCGGTATCGGCCACCTCGACCTCGACGCTCTCCCCGAGCTGCTCGGCGCGCACCTGCACGCTGCCGTCCGGCGGCGTGTGCCTGATCGCGTTCTGCAGCAGGTTGCACAGCGCGCGCTGCAGCTTCTCCGGGTTGGCCAGCGCCGGCGGCAGCGCGGCCGGCACCTCGCTGTGCAGCGCGACGCGGTGGCGCTGCGCCTCGGCGCTCATCGCCAGCACCGCCTCACCCACCAGCTCCGCGAGCGGCACCGCCTCGGTGCTCCAGGCGTAGTCGCCGGCCTCCAGCCGCGAGAGCTCGAAGAGGTCGTCCACGAGCGTGCCGAGCGCCCGCACGTTCGCGCCCATCGTGGCGATGTAGCGCTGCTGGGTCCGCTCGTCGACCAGGTCGTCGCCGAGCGCCTCGGCCAGCAGCCGCAGCGAGGTCAGCGGCGTGCGCAGGTCGTGGGAGACCGCGGCGATCACCTGCCGCCGCGCGGCGTCGGCGGCATCGCGCGAGCGCTCCTCGGCCTGCAGCGAGGCGATCATTCGGTTGGCGGCCTGCGCCAGCTCCACCAGCTCGGCGCTCGAGCTCGCCTGCACCCGCACCTCGCGGTTGCCGCGCTGCACCGCCAGCAGGCCGTCGCGGATGCTGCGCACGTCCAGCAGCACGCCGCCGGAGAGCAGCCGCGCCGCGCGCCCGGCCACGAGCGCCGCGAACAGCACGATCCCGATCGTCGCCCAGGCGTCGTGGTGGGAGACGTACATCACGATCGCCGCGATCACGACCGCGAGCAGCAGCTGGCCAAGCGCGATCGCCAGGCCGAGGTCAAAGCGGCGGCCGAGGCTGCCCCCGCGCCAGCGCCCGCCCGCGGCGGCCAGGTGCGCCAGCGCCAGCGCGAGCAGGCCGATCGGCAGCAGGATCTCGACCGTGACCCGGGCGCCGGCGCTGCCGCCGACGCTTGCCGTCACCGCGACGGCGACCCCGAGCGCGAGCGCGAGCACCAGCAGCGAGCGCAGGATCGCGGCGGGCCGATTCATGGCGCGAACCTGTTCATGGCGCGAACCTGTAGCCGACGCCCCACACCGTCTGGATGAACCGCGGGCGGCCGGGGTCGGGCTCGATCTTCGCGCGCAGGCGGCGCACGTGCACGGTGACCGTCGAGCTGTCGTTGCAGAACGGCAGCCGCCAGACCAGGTCGATCAGCTGGTCGCGCGAGAAGACCCGGCCGGGATGGCGGGCGAGGAACAGCAACAGGTCGAACTCGCGCTGGGTCAGGCCGATCGGCTCCCCGGCCAGGCTCACCCCGCGCGCCGCCGGGTCGATCAGCAGCGAGTCGAAGCTCAGCGGCGCGGCGTCCTTCTCCTCCTCGGAGCCGCCCCGCGCGCGGCGCAGCACCGCCTCCACGCGCGCCAGCAGCTCCCCGGAGAGAACGGCTTGACCACGTAGTCGTCGGCTCCGCGCCGCAGCCCCACGATCCGGTCGGACTCCTCGCCCTTGGCGGTCAGCAGGATCACTGCGGGCCGCGGGTGGGCGGGGTTCGCATCCTCATGCAGGCGCCGCATCACCTCCAGGCCGTCGATGCCGGGCAGCATGATGTCGAGGATCACCAGATCGGGCCGCTGCGCCGCGCTCATCGCAAGCGCCTGCGGGCCATCGCCCGCGCAGCCCGCCGAAAAGCCTGCCCGCTGCAGGTAGCGGCAGACCACCTCGCCGATCGTGGGCTCGTCGTCCACGACCAGCACATACGCGCTGCTCTCAGCCGAAGGTGAAGGCATAGCCGGTGACCCCCGGCGGCAGTTCCAGGGTGAGCAGATGGTGCTGCACGCTCGGCAGTTCGACGAGCCTGTAGAGGCGCTGGAAGGCGACGGTCGCGCTCGCGCCGTGCACGTCGGCGCCGGAGAGCCGCGCCGGAATCGGCCGCCCGTTCAGCAGCACCCTGACCTTGCGCGGATGCCCCGGCGAGCCGAGCACGAAGAAGACGCGGCGGGCGTTGAAGCTGAGTTGCAGGCGCGAGCCGGAAACCGCCGTGGCCGACTGCCGCGCGACCCGCCAGGTGCCCGAGTAGCGCAGACCTTCAGCCGGTGGCGGCGCGGTCGATTCGCCGTAGTCGTGCAGCCCTTCGGTGATCTGGCCGTTGACGAAGCGTTCGGCCCGTTCGGCGCCGATATATGACTCGGGCGTGGTCTCTTCTTCTGAGGGCGCCTGTGCGTGCACGACCGCGGTGCTGCCGAGGCCGCTCGCGCCCGCTTCGGCGAGCAGATCCCTGATCGCCTCCTGCTTGGCTTCGTAGTCGCCCTCGCCGAAGTCGGCCAGGCGGATCCGGCCCTGCGCGTCGATCAGATACTCGGCCGGCCAGTATTCGTTGTGGTAGGCGTCCCAGGTGCCGTAGTCGTTGTCCTGGACCACCGGGTATTCGATCCCGTTCTGGCTGACGGCCTCCGCGACGTTGGCGGCGGAGTGCTCGAAGGGAAACTCGGGTGTGTGCACTCCGACGATCACGAAGCCCTTGCTGCGGTACTTGCGATACCAGGCGTTGAGGTAGGGAAGGGTGCGAATGCAGTTGATGCAGCTATAGGTCCAGAAGTCCACGAGCACCACGTGGCCTCGCAGACCCTTCAGGGACAGCGGTGCATCGCCCGGCGTGTTGAACCAGTGCTGGGTGTCCACGAATTCCGGCGCCACGCCGATCACCGGCAGCGCGCGCCCGGCGCGGGCCTGCGCGACGCCGCCGGTCGCGCGTGCCTTGTGCCCGCGCAGTTCGGCAAGCCCGGCCGCGGCCGCATGGCTGGTCTCAAGGCTCTGAGAGGGATCGACCAGGAAGGAGGGCAGATCGCTTGCGATCGCCGTCTCAAAGCGGGTGTCGTAATTGCCGAGCATCGCCAGCGCGACCAGGATCATCACCGCGCCCATCGCCATCTGAAACTTCGGCGTGCGCTTTGCCAGCCGCGAAGTCAGGCGCCGCCCGCCGATCATCAGCACGTACAGCACGACGGCTGAGCCGAGCCCGTAGGCCAGCGCGACCGCAAGCCGCCCGGCGCTCAGGCTCTGGGAGGCAGAGACGGTGATCACGCCGGCGAGGATCGGGCCCGCGCAGGGCGCATAGACGAAGCCGAGGCCGCCGCCGGCGAGCAGCCCCGACCAGAATCCCGTGCCGCCGCGCCTGGTGCTCTGCGGCGCGATCCGCGTGAGCAGCGCCTCCAGCCGGTCGCCGAGCGGCGGGATCAGCAGGCTGGCGCCGAAGCAGATCAGCACCACGATCGCGATCTCCCGCAGCAGGTTGTCGGGCAGCCCCAGCGCGGAGATGATGTAGACGAGCGCGACGGTCGCAAACGTGAACGAGAGCGCCAGCCCGGTGACGACTCCGAGCGGCCGCGCACGCCCTCCGGTGACGCCGGCCGAGAGCGCGACGGGCAGCACCGGCAGCACGCATGGCGAGACCGCCGTGGCGGCTCCGGCGACGAATCCGAACAGGATCAGCAGCAGCATCGGCGTCTCAGCACGCGGGCAGGGCGTTTGTCATGTCGATCAGCATGACGCCGAGATGTTGCGGGTTCATTACAGCGCTCCGTAAGAGATCCGTAATCCCGGCGCGATGAAGTGCTTGAGAACAGTCCACTGCCCAAGGAGGAGTCACATGAGCATCCCCACACGAGCTCGCGCGCTGCCGGTCCTCGCAGTATCGGCCCTGCTCGCGCTCGCGCCGGCTGGAGCCGCGGCCGCCAGCCACTCGATGAAACACGCGATGAAGCATCACAACAAACACGCGATGAAGCATCACGCGATGAAAGGCAAAGGCAAATAGAGCGCGCGGCAGGCGCTGCCGGGTGGCGGTAGGCGATCGCCCGGCAGCCGCCCGCGCTCAGAGGCTCTCGGATCTGCTCAGGACCGTCAGCTCCTCCACGCGCAGCCTCCCGACCTGCAGATCCTCGATCCGCAGCGAGCCGACGCTCCCGCGCTTGATCGCAAGCCTTCCGATCGCAAGCGCGCCGATCGCGCCTGCTCCCGCCGAGAGCGCGCCGATCGCAAGCGCGCCGACCGATCCGGCGCCCAGCGACCCGGCGCCGCCCTTTCGCTTGCGATGGCCGCGACGGCTCGGCGATTCCGGCCCGATCTGCCTTAGCACCGCGCGGGCGACCACGAGCGCAAGCGCCTTCTTGGCCCTGCGCTCCCTTGTTGCCTTCCAACCGGATCGGGCCATGCGGGCCTCCTTCTGTCGGTAGATCCTCTGGTTAACCCTACCGCGACCCTCTGCGGCCAGCCCCACCTCACGTTCTCCGGCGCACTCCCCAAGCTCGGTGGCCGCCTCCAATGAAAGCGCCCTCGCGCGCTGGCACGCTTTGGGCATGAGCACGATCGCACCCGCCCCGCCCGCCCGCAAGCCGCAAACGCCACCGCCAAGCCTCGAAGCCCCCGGCCCGGAGGGCAGCCACCTCGACGGCCTCGGCACCCCGATCGAGGTCAAAGGGGTCGACCGCTTCGCCACCGCCACGATCACCCTGCTGCCGTTCCTGCTGCTCGGCGTCGCCGTCTGGCAGACCTGGAACCGGGAGTGCACTGGCGCGACGTTCTGATCTTCGCGCTGATGTACATCCCCTGCGGCCTCGGCGTCACGGTCGGCTTCCACCGCCTGCTCACGCACCGCAGCTTCAAGACCTCGAAATGGCTGCGCGCGCTGTTTGCGATCTGCGGCACGATGGCGGTCGAGGGCCCGGTGATCGACTGGGTCACCTTCCACCGCCAGCACCACGCCTACTCGGACAAGCTCGGCGATCCCCACAGCCCGCACGTCGGTCACGGCGAGGGTTGGAACGGCGCGCTCTCGGGGCTCGTGCACGCGCATCTGGGCTGGCTCTTCGAGCAGGTGCAGCGCGGCTCTCACGAGCGCTACGCGCCCGACCTGCTCGCCGACCCCACGATCTCCTTCATCGACAAGACCTTCCTGTTCTGGTCGCTGCTCGGCCTGGCGATCCCGTTCGGGCTCGGCTACCTGCTCGGCGGCACGCTCGGAGCCGCGCTCACCGGCCTGCTCTGGGGCGGGGCGGTGCGGATGTTCGTGCTCCACCACGTCACCTACTCGATCAACTCGCTCTGCCACTTCTTCGGCCGCCGTCGCTTCGCAACCGACGACGAGTCGCGCAACCTGCTCTGGCTCGCGCCGCTCTCCTTCGGCGAGTCCTGGCACAACAACCATCACGCCTTCCCCACCTCAGCCTTCCACGGCATGCGCAAGTACGAGCTCGACTTCTCCGGCCTGCTGATCGCGGCGCTGGAGCGCACCGGCCTTGCCTGGGACGTGCAGCGGATCGGCGCCGAGCGCCAAGCCGCCAAGGCGATCGCCTAGGGGCGTCCGACTTCGAGCGCCCGCCGCGCGCCCGCGCCTGCCCGCGCGCGCGTCGCGCACTCGTGCCACCATCTGTGCATGAGCGAACCGGCGCGGCCCGCAGCCGCCGCTTCCACCCCCTCGCGATCTCGCGCGCGGCGGTGGATGCCGACGCTCGCGGCCGGGCTGTCGATCGGGGAGTATGCAAGCCATCTGATGCGCCGGATGGCGGCGCTGGTCGGCCTGCTGGTGCTCGGCATCTGGGCGATCGGCAGTCAGGGCTACTTCTGGCCGGCGTGGGTGTGGCTGGGGCTCTCAGTGCCGGTCAGCCTCGATCTGGCCGGCCGCTGGGCGTGGCGCCACGAGCGCGGCGCCTCCCGCCGCGTGGCCTGCGTGTGGGCGGTGATCCTGGTGGCCACCGGCATCCTCGTCTTCACCTGGATCCTGACGCGGCTGCTCGACGGCGTGACCGAGTTCTGGCCGGCATGGGCGCTGCTCGGCCTCGGCACCGTCGGCGCCGGCTACTCGCTGATCGCGATGCATGACCGCGTGCTGGTCGCGCGCGGGCGCCGCGCCCTGCGCGCGCGGATCGAGATGCTGACGCGCACCCGACGCGAGGCCGTGGACGCGCAGGCCATCCAGCTGCGCCGGATCGAGCGCGACCTGCACGACGGCGCGCAGGCGCGGCTGGTCGCGGTCACGCTCCAGCTCGGCCGCGCCGAGCTCAAGCTCGACGACCGCCCCGACGTGCTCGCGCTGATCCACGAGGCGCGCCGCGAAGCGCACAGCGCGATCGCCGAGCTGCGCGACCTCGCGCGCGGGATCGTGCCGCCGCTGCTTGCCGAGCGCGGCCTGCTCGCCGCCGTGCGCTCGCTGGCGGCGCGCTACGGCCTCGGCACGACAGTCCACGCCGAGACCCCGCGCCCGCTGGCGCCGGCGATCGAGAGCGCCGCCTACTTCGTGATCGCCGAGGCGCTGACCAACACCGCCAAGCACTCCCGCTCCACCCGCAGCTGGGTGCAGATGGTCGAGGACGGCCAGGCGCTGCGGATCCTCGTCGGCGACGACGGCTGCGGCGGCGCCAACCCCGAGGGCTCGGGCCTGGCCGGCCTGCGCGCGCGCGTGCAGGCGCTCGACGGCACGATGACCGTGGAAAGCGAGGCCGGCGCGGGCACCGCGGTGCTCGTCAGCCTGCCGACCGTCACGATGCAGCGGCGGCCCCCCAGCCCGCCGACGCTCGCAAGCCCCGCCTCCGGCAGCCTGCTATGAGGGTCGTGATCGCCGAGGACCTCGCGCTGCTGCGAGAGGGCATCGTCGCGTTGCTGCGCGAGAACTCGATCGAGGTCGTCGCGCAGGTGCAGGACGGCCCCGCGCTGCTGCGCGCGATCGCCGGCCACCGCCCCGACCTCGCGATCATCGACGTGCGCCTGCCGCCGACCTTCACCGACGAGGGCCTGCGCGCCGCGATCGAGGCCCGCCACCGCCAGCCCGAGCTGGGCGTGCTCGTGCTCTCCCAATACGTCGAGACCGCCTACGCAAGCGAACTGATCGGCGAGAACACGGCCGGGATCGGCTATCTGCTGAAGGAGCGCGTCGGCGACGTGCGCGCCTTCCTGGACGCGCTGGAGAGCGTCGCCGCCGGCGGCACCGTCCTCGACCGCCAGGTCGTCACCCAGTTGCTCTCACAGCGAAACGGCTCTGAGGATGCGCTCAGCGCGCTCACAGCCCGCGAGCGCGAGGTGCTCGAGCTGATGGCCGAGGGCCGCTCAAACGCCGCCATCGCCGAGTCGCTGGTCGTCACTCCCGGAGCGGTGGAGAAGCACATCACCAACGTCTACGCCAAGCTCGACCTGCCCGCCTGCGAGGTCAACCACCGTCGCGTGCTGGCAGTGCTCACGTACCTGCGACTGGCGCGCTGATCCTTACGTAATCGTCAGATTGCTAGGGTGAGGAGGATGGCGCCCGCCGACAAGTACAAGTGGATCGCGCTGTCGAACACCACGCTCGGGGTGCTGCTGGCCACGCTCGACGCCTCGATCACTCTGATCGCGATGCCCGCGATCTTCCGGGGCATAAAGCTCGACCCGCTGCAGAGCGGCAACAGCTTCTACCTGCTGTGGATGATCCTCGGGTTCCTGGTCGTATCCAGCGTGCTGGTCGTCTCGCTCGGCCGCCTCGGCGACATGTTCGGGCGGGTGAAGATGTACAACCTCGGCTTCGTCATCTACACGCTGGCCTCGCTGATCCTCACCGTCAACTGGATGACCGGCAGGGCGGGCGCGCTGTATCTGATCGCCTTCCGGGTGCTCCAGGGCGTCGGCGCCGCCTTCCTGCTGGCCAACGCCGCGGCGATCATCACCGACGCCTTCCCCGCCGACCAGCGCGGGATGGCGCTCGGGATCAACAACATCGTCGGCGTCTCGGGCATGTTCATCGGCCTGATCCTCGGCGGCATCCTCGCCCCGATCGACTGGCGCCTGGTGTTCCTGATCTCGGTACCGGTCGGCCTGTTCGGGACCGTCTGGGCCTACCTGAAGCTGGAGGAGCGCTCGCGGCCCAAACCGGCGAAGATCGACTGGGCCGGCAACCTCCTGTTCGCCGCCGGGCTGATCCTGGTGATGGTCTCCGTCACCTACGGCATCAGGCCCTACGGCGGCTCCGCCACCGGCTGGGGCAACCCGCTCACGATCGCGCTGCTTACCAGCGGCGCGGCCTGCCTGATCGGCTTCGGGCTGGTCGAGCGGGTCGTGGCGCAGCCGATGTTCAAGCTGCCGCTGTTCGCGATCAGGGCCTTCACCTTCGGCACCCTCTCCACCTTCCTCTCCGCGGTCGCGCGCGGCGGGCTGATGTTCATGCTGATC
Source organism: uncultured Actinomycetota bacterium (assembly GCA_963725915.1). GTDB lineage: Bacteria > Actinomycetota > Thermoleophilia > Solirubrobacterales > Solirubrobacteraceae > Palsa-744. The sequence continues at coordinate 137,173 of CAVSAL010000004.1, forward strand.
ATCTGGCTGCAGGGCATCTGGCTGCCGTTGCACGGCTACGACTTCACGCAGACGCCGCTGTGGGCGGGCATCTACATCCTGCCCCTGACATTCGGCATGCTGATCGCCGGCCCGACCTCCGGCTATCTCTCCGACCGCTTCGGCGCGCGGGCGTTCGCGACCGGCGGGATGATCGGCGCCGCGGTCAGCTTCGGCCTTCTGATTCTGCTGCCGATCGACTTCTCATACCCGGTCTTCGCGGTCGTGCTGGGGCTGAACGGCGTCTCGATGGGCATGTTCGCCGCGCCCAACCGGGCGGCGGTGATGAACAGCCTGCCGCCCGAGGACCGCGGCGCCGGCGGCGGGATGAATCAGACCTTCCAGAACTCCGCCCAGGTGCTCTCGGTCGGCATCTTCTTCACGCTGATGGTTCTCGGACTGGCCGCCGGCCTGCCGCACGCGCTGAGAAGCGGCCTGCTGTCGCACGGGCTCAGCAGCGCCGGCGCGCAGAAGGTCGCGGCGCTGCCGCCGATTTCGATCCTGTTCGCCGCGTTCCTGGGCTACAACCCGCTGCAGCATCTGGCCGGCAAGAGCGTGCTTGCGGGCATCGGCGCGCACAACCGGGCGGTGCTGACGGGCCACTCCTTCCTGCCGCGTCTGATATCGGGACCGTTCCAGAAAGGCCTGCACGAGGCGTTCGCGTTCGCGATCCTCGCCTGCATCGTCGCCGCGCTGGCTTCGCTGATGCGGGGCGGGCGCTACCGCCACGGCGAGGCGCAGCCGGCCGGCGAGGAGTTCGCGCCCGTGGCCGTGGCCTCGCCGGGCGCCGTCGCGGATCGCCTCAGGCCTGTCCCTCCCGCAGCCACTCCGCCACCTCGGCGGCGTGTGTGGCCGGGTCCGGGACGGGATAGAACACCTTCTCCACCCGGCCGTTCCTGACGATCAGCGTCAGCCGCTCATACAGGCAGGCGCCGTCGGCCTCGTAGGTGGGCAGGCCCATCTCCTGCGCCAGCTCGAGCCGGTCGTCGCTGAGCACGATGTGCGGCAACGCCTCCCGCGTGGCAAGCGCAAGCTGTGCTCTGGCGCCCTGCGAGCTCACGCCGATCACGCGATGGTTCATCGAGGCGAACTGGAGGCTGTGCTCGCCGAAGTCCCGGCACTCCGCCGCGTCGTCGTCGCCGGCGAGCTCCTGTCCCGGTGCTCGGCGCAGCTCCGATTCCAGCGCGAGCGCGTCCGGCTCGGCGCCGGGATGGCAGTAGAGCACCAGCGGCTTTGAGCCGAGCGCCTGGACGTCGAGCCACTCGCCCGGCATCCACTCCAGCTCCAGCGCGGGCAGCGGCGTGCGCAGCAGCGCGTCGGCGACCGCAAGCTCCCGGGTCGCGTCGACCTCGGGCGCCAGGGCGAGGGCTCCGCCGCTCCCGCCCGTCCGGCCGGCCACGAACACGACCTCGTCGATCTCGGCCAGCCCGTCGATCTCCCCGAGCTCGAGCTCGGCATAGGGGTGGTGCAGCTCCCCGCGCGTGCGGCGCCGGGGTCCCTCGGCGACCGTGCGCTCGCGCTTGGCCGCGTGCATCTTGCTCGGGCGCCGCAGCCTGCGCTCCAGGCTCTGCGCCCGATGGGCGGCATGCTCTCCGTGCTGTGCAGGTGCGGGCGTGGTGGGCTTGCGCCGTCGTCTGGCCATCAGTGCATCCTCCGTGACTGGCGCCGTCCACCGGCGCGGCGGGCAGGGCGTGGCACGCGCTGGCCGGTGTGCTTGCGGGACCCCGGATCGCTATCGCAGCCGGCTGTCCCCGAGGTGATCTTCTGGTGAATCGGTGCCATGTACGTCATGATTTCGCGCGCGCGCCCGGGTCGATAGTCGTCCAAGGATTACTTGCCAGGGCACTACCCATATGAGCCGTTATCTAGCACATTAAATGTGCAAAAACGTCTAGGCAACCATTTGAGATTGTTTCTGACTGCGCTTTGCGTAGTCTTCTGCCGCTTCTCGCAGGTCTTCTAGGCCGGCTGCGGCGCCGGCGGGCGGCGGTCCTGCCAGCGCTCGACCTGCTCCAGCTGCGCCGCCAGCGCGATCAGCAGCGGCTCCGAGCAGGCCGGGCCGAGCAGCTGCGCGCCGAGCGGCAGGCCCTCCGCAGTCAGGCCGGCCGGCACGTTGATGCCCGGCCAGCCGAGCACGTTCCACGGCCAGGCGTAGGGGCAGGCGCCGACCACGACTTTGTCGGTCTCCCAGTGCGCCAGGCCGTCGAGCGAGCCGATCGGCTGCGGCGGCTTGGCGGTCGTGGGCGTCAGCACGACGTCGGCCTTGCCGAAGATCCGGGACATCGAGTGCCGCAGCGGCCGCTCCAGCGCGCGGCTGAGCGCGAGCGCCGGACCTCTGCAGAGCATCCCCATGCGCGCGTTGTGGCGCGTGCGATGGTCGAGCAGCGAGCGGTCCGGGACGCGCTGCATCCACTCGTGCAGGCCGGCGGTCGAACGCGGGAAGAAGGTCAGGCCGATCGCTCCGTAGGGCGGGTCCGCCTCCACGATCTCGTGGCCGAGGCCCTCGATCGCGCGCGCGATCCGTTCGGTCGAGCTGCGCACCTGCGGATCGAGCTTGGCGGGGGCGAGGCTGAACGGGATTGCCAGCGAGAGCGCGACGCGCAGCCTGCGCGGCGTGCGAGCGGCCTCCTGCGCGAAGGGCCGGGCCGGCGCGGGCGGGCGGTGCAGGTCGCCGGGACGGTTGCCGGCGAGCACGTCGAGCAGCAGCGCGGCGTCGAGCACCGTGCGCGTCAGCGGCCCGATGCAGGTCAGGCCGTTGAAGGACTCCGCTTCGGGCCAGGTCGAGATCCGGCCGCGCTGGGGCTTTATCCCCACGAGACCCGTCCAGGCCGCGGGGATGCGCACCGAGCCGGCGCCGTCGGAGCCCAGCGCGCCCGCCACCAGGCCTGCGGCCACCGCGGCCGCGGCCCCGCCGGAGGAGCCGCCGGGCGTGTGCGCAAGGCTCCACGGGTTGCGCGTGACCCCGAACGCCGGGCCCTCGGTGAACGGCCACTGGCCGAGCTCGGGCGTGTTGGTCTTGCCGAGAATCACCGCGCCGGCCGCGCGCAGCCGGTTGACCGCCTCGCAATCGGTGGCGCTGCGATCGAATTGACCGGGGCAGCCGAACCGGGTCTGCTCGCCGGCCAGGTCAACGTCGTCCTTGATCGCCACCGGCACGCCGAGCAGGGGGAGGCGCTCCCCGGCGGCAAGGCGCGCGTCGGCGTCCCCGGCCTCCTGCAGCGCCTGCTCTGGGCGCACGCACCTGAAGGCGCCGAGCTCGGGGCGCTCCTCGATCCGGCGCAGGGAGAGCTCGACGAGCTCGGTCGAGCCGATCTGGCCGGCGGCCAGCAGCTGGGCCTGGGCGGCCAGGCCGGCGAAGGCGATCTCCTGCTCCTGCGTCGTGGGTGCGTCGGCGGCCATATCTCTCTATAGCATGTGGCTCGTGGCGCTCGCCCAGGCAAGTCCGGTGACCTCCTCCAGGCTCGGCGCGGCGTTTGCGCCCGCGGCGCGCGCCCACGCTCACGCCGCCGGCTCCACCACGCTCTCCACGCCTGCGATCGTGCTGGCGGCCATCGCGGCGACACTGATTCTGATCAGCCTAGCCTGGGCGCTCGCGCGTGCCTTCGCCTACGAACCCTCATGGATGCCCGCCCTGCGCCACTCCTTCGCCGAGGCCGGCTTCAGGGCGTCGGAGACCTTCGCCGAGCTCGGCGACTGGCTGCGGCTGGGCCGCTGAAATCGCTCCTGGCGAGAGGCTCTTTGCTCCTACAATGAGATAGAGGCGCGCTCGCCCGCGCCCGGTAGAGATCTTCCCGCCCAACCCGCCCCGCCTGCGAGGTTTTTCCGTCCGATGGTCGCGCAACGATGCTCGACCCCACAACACAGCTTCCACGGACGTCGCAGGAGGAAGACCGATGGATCGAGTCACGCAGCCCGCCACCGTAGATCAGACAGTCGCAGGCGAGGCGATGCGCGTGCAACGCGTCTTCACCTCACCCGATATCCACCCCTTCGACGCCGTCGAGTGGGAGGTGCGCGACGCGCGCATCGGCCACGGCGATCGCGTCGCCTTCGAGCAGAAGGACGTCGAGTTTCCCAAGAGCTGGTCGCAGAACGCGACCAACATCGTCGCCCAGAAGTACTTCCGCGGGCAGATCGACCACCCCGCGCGGGAGAGCTCGGTCAAGCAGATGATCGGCCGCGTCGCCGGCACGATCGCCGGCTGGGGCCGCGAGCGCGGCTACTTCGCAAGCGATCGGGACGGCGAGGCCTTCGAGGCCGAGCTCACCCACATCCTGCTGCACCAGCTGGCGGCCTTCAACTCGCCGGTCTGGTTCAACGTCGGCTTCGAGGAGAGCCCGCAGTGCTCGGCCTGCTTCATCCTGTCCGTCCAGGACACGATGGAGTCGATCCTCGAGTGGAACACCAAGGAGGGGATGATCTTCCGCGGCGGCTCGGGCTCGGGCATCAACCTCTCCAACATCCGCGGCTCGATGGAGCCGCTGGCCAAGGGCGGCACCGCCTCGGGTCCGGTCTCCTTCATGCGCGGCGCCGACGCATGGGCCGGCACGATCAAGTCCGGCGGCAAGACCCGCAGGGCGGCCAAGATGGTCGTGCTCGACGTCGACCATCCCGACATCAGGGAGTTCATCGCCTGCAAGGCGCAGGAGGAGGACAAGGCGCAGGCGCTGCGCGACGCCGGCTTTGACATGTCGATCGACGGTTCCGGCTTCCTCTCGATCCAGTACCAGAACGCCAACAACTCGGTGCGCGTCACCGACGAGTTCATGGAGGCCGTCGAGAAAGACGACCAGTGGCGGCTGCTCGCGCGGGCCACCGGCGAGCCGGTGGGAGAGCCCGTCTCCGCGCGCGAGCTGATGAGCGAGATCGCCCAGGCCGCCTGGCGCTGCGCCGACCCCGGCGTGCAGTACGACACCACGATCAACCGTTGGCACACCTGCCCGGAGTCGGGGCGCATCAACGCGTCCAACCCCTGCAGCGAGTACATGCACGTCAACGACTCCGCCTGCAACCTCGCCTCGATCAACCTGATGAAGTTCCGCCGCGCGGACGGCAGCTTCGACGTGCAGAGCTTCGAGCACGTCGTCAACATCATGCTGCTCGCGCAGGAGATCGTGGTCGGGCCCTCCAGCTATCCCACGGAGGAGATCGGCGTCAACGCCCGCGCCTTCCGCCAGCTCGGCCTCGGCTACGCCAACCTCGGCGCCTACCTGATGGCCGACGGCATGCCGTATGACTCCGACGCCGGCCGCGGCATCGCCGCGGGGATCACCGCGCTGATGACCGGCCGCGCCTACCGCCGCTCAGCGCAGGTCGCCGCCGCGCTCGGCCCCTACGAGCACTATCCGGAGAACTCCGAGCCCCACAACGCCGTGATGCGCATGCACCGCGACGCCGCGCATGAGATCGCCGATGCCCACTGCGGCGACGCCGAGCTGCTCGCGGCCGCCCGCCGCTCCTGGGATGAGGCCGTCGAGCTCGGCGAGCGCTTCGGCTACCGCAACGCGCAGGCGACGGTGCTCGCGCCCACCGGCACGATCTCCTTCCTGATGGACTGCGACACGACCGGCGTCGAGCCCGACTTCTCGCTCGTGAAGTACAAGGAGCTGGTCGGCGGCGGCCAGATGACGATCGCCAACCGCACGATCCCGCTCGCGCTCGCGACGCTCGGCTACACCGAGCCGCAGATCGAGCAGATCGAGGCCTACGTCGCCGAGCACGGCACCATCCTCGGCGCCCCCGGCCTGGCGCAGGAGCACCTGCCGGTCTTCGACGTCGCGGTCGGCGAGCGTGCGATCTCCCACATGGGACACCTGAAGATGATGGGAGCGATCCAGCCCTTCATCTCCGGCGCGATCTCAAAGACAGTCAACCTGCCCCAGAGCGCCACTGCGGAGGACATCGCCGACGCCTACACGCAGGCCTGGCGCCTCGGGATCAAGGCGCTTGCGATCTACAGGGACGGCTCAAAGACCGCCCAGGCGCTGCGCACCGACGCTCAGCAGGAGGCGCAGCAGCCGGCCGACGTCGACCAGATCGTCGAGCAGGCCGTCACCAAGGCGCTGGCCGAGGCCGGCCCGATGCGCAAGCGGATGCCGCGGGAGCGCCAGTCGATCACGCACAAGTTCTCGATCGGCGGCCACGAGGGCTACATCACCGCCGGCATGTACGAGGACGGCACGGTCGGAGAGATCTTCCTCACCGACATCGGCAAGGAGGGATCGACGCTGCGCGGGATGATGAACTCCTTCGCCACCGCTATCTCGATCGCCCTGCAGTACGGCGTGCCGCTGGAGACGCTCGTGCGCAAGTTCAGCTACATGCGCTTCGAGCCCGAGGGCATCACCGGCAACCCGGAGATCCCGTTCGCGAAGTCGATGCCCGACTACATCATGCGCTGGCTGGCCTCCCGCTTCCTGCCCGCCGACGTGCAGGAGGATCTCGGCATTCTCACGCCAGAGGTCAGGGCACGCAAGGCCGCGCAAGAGACCAGTCAGGCGATCGCCGCCTCCGACACCGCCGGCCCGAGCGCCGCCGCCCCGGCCGCGCAGGCGCCCGGCAACGGCGCTCCCGCCGCCAGCGCGATCACCGACACCCCGCCGGTCGTGCCCGCGAAGCTGCAGGGCCTCGACCTCGGCCCGGCCTGCGGCCAGTGCGGAGGGATGATGCAGCGCACCGGCTCTTGCTACACATGCAGCAGCTGCGGCAACAACACCGGCTGCGGCTGACGGCCGATGGCCGGCGCATATCTGCGTCCTCGCTCGCTCGCGTGCAAAGCACGCCACGCTCGCTGCGTCCTTGATCTGCTTGGCCCTCGACCGTCAGAGGCGTTGTAGTGGATCCGCACTTGACTGGCGGGTGCTTGTGCGGAGCGGTTCGCTTCGAGATCGGCGGGCCGATCCTCTCCGCCGGCTACTGCCACTGCACTCACTGCCAGAAGCGCACCGGGACGGGATCTTCGGCCAACTGCCGCGTGGCCCAGGAGGGCTTCCGGCTGCTCGCCGGAGCTGAGGTGCTCGCCTCTTTTCAGCCGCCGACGGGGGTCCCGAAGCTGTTCTGCTCGCGGTGCGGATCGGCTCTGTTCAGCGGCGACCCGTTCTCCGATGCGGAGGTCGCGGTCAGGCTCGGCGCGTTCGATCGCGATCCGGGCGTCCGGCCGCAGTACAGGCAGTTCGTGGACTCCGCGGCGGTCTGGGAGCCGGTGCCTGAGGATGGCCTTCCGCGCTATCCGCGCTCACGTGCAGCGAGCTAGCTCTGACTGGCAGCGCGTTCGAGCAGCGCGTCGTGGGCGTCGGAGCGCTCGAGCATGCTGATGAAGACGGCCGCGAAGGCGATGCCGAAGACCAGGAACTCGATGAAGCACATGCCCGCGCCGGCCAGGCGCTGATCGGTGATCGCCGAGATGCCATACCCGCGCGGCGCGGTCGCGTAGAGCGGGTACTGCAGCGTGCTCAGCCACGTCAGCGGCAGGCAGACGCCCGCTGAGGCAAGCCGCGTGAAGCCGAGCATCGCCAGGCGCTGGCCGTTGGGGCGAAGCCGCGCACGGGGCAGCGGGTCGACGATCAGCCACCAGACCGCAAGGCCGGTGTAGAAGAGGGTCGCGTGCTCGATCGCGTGGACCACCGGGTGCTGCGCGGCGAAGTCGAAGACGCTCGGGATCGCCCAGCCGAGCGTCGCCGCCGCCCACAGCGGCAGCGCCACCCAAGGCGAGGTCAGCGTCGCCAGCACCCGGCCGTAGCGTCCGCCCGGCGCGATCGCCGCAAGCGCGTTGCGCGGCAGGCCGAGCGGCAACAGCGGCGCGCGCAGGCCGAGGATCAGCAGCGCGGGCGCCACGTCGGAGAGCAGCACGTGCTGGGCCATGTGCGCCGAGAGCAGCCAACTGTCGCCGATCGCATCCAGCGGCGAGCACAGCGCGAGCATCAGCGTAAGGATGCCGGCCGCATAGAAGATCCAGTGCCCCACGCCGACCGCGTCCGAGCGCCGTCGCGCACGCCTGTAGGCGTTGACGTAGAGGCCGACGGCCGCCACCAGGATCGCCACGACCCACGGTTCGAAGGTCCAGGAGCCCCAGCCGGGGGGGCTGCCGCCCGAGCGGTCGCTGCCGCCGGCGGTCCCGTGGTGGGCGCTCAGTGCGGCAACTGCGTGGTGCGCTGCGGAAATCACGGGCGCAATCCTATACATGCTGCCGGCAAGGCGCGATCAGTCGGCGCCGGCTGCTCAGGAGTAGGACGGCGGCGGTGGCGGATCATGCTCGGCGTCGTCGATCAGTTCCACGAGTCCCGCGCCGCTCGTGCCCCCGAGCACGCGCAGTCGCGGCAGCCTGTAGGGGTCGTTGCTCGGCCCCGCCCAGCCGGGAACCACCGTCGTCGAGCCGAGGAAGCCCGCCTGCCTGACGGCCGCGACCACGGCCGCGTCGTAGTGGCCGGAGGGGTAGCAGAACCACTGCACCGGGACGTGATAGCGGCGCTGGATCGTCTGTCTGGCACCCGCGACCTGTTCGTGCAGCTCTTCAGGGGTGAGCGTGATCAGGTCGGCGTGGCTGATGCCCTGGGTGTCCAGTTCCCAGCCGGCCGCGATCAGGCCCCTGATCTGCTGCTGCGAGAGCCCTCCCTGAGACGGGGGCAGACCCGTCAGCTGCATGTTCTCCACCGCCTTCCAGTGCATCGCGCGAAGGATCGGCAGCGCGTTTGAGTACTGCGACTGATAGCCGTTGTCGAAGGTGATCACGACCGGCTTGACCGGCAGCGGCGCGCCGTCGTGCCAGTGGCGCCAGATCTGCTCCAGCGTGACGGCGTGAAAGCCGGCGCTCGCGAGCGAGCGCATCTGTGCGGCGAACTCCGGCGCGGGAACGTAGAGGCCGGGAAACGGAGCGCCCGCCGGCGGCGGGTTGATCACGTGGTACATCAGCACCGGCGCCGAGACCTCGCGCGGCGCGGCCGCCACGCCCGCGGGGATCACGCTCTCGCTGCTGCTGCTGCTGCTGCTGCCGCCGCCGCGCGATCGCGAATGCGACCTGGCCAGCATGCCGCCTTTGTGCGTGCCAGAGCCGGAGCCGCCACCACCGCCTTTGGATCCGCCGCCGCTGACGGCGATCGCAACCACCGCGAGGATCGCGACGAGCACGCCGGCCAGCGCGGCCGCACGCCTGCGCCGGCGCGTGGCCTGCTGCCGGCGCTGCCGCCGCTGAAGGCGCCAGCCGGCGCCCGAGTGCTCTGGCTGTCCCTCGCTTCGCTGCGTCAGTTGATGAGCTTCTTCAAGGCGCTCGCCGCCGAGAATTTCGCACTGTTGCTGGCAGCGATCGCGATCGTCTCGCCGGTCGCCGGGTTGCGTCCCTCGCGCGCGGCGCGCCTGCTGACGCTGAACTTGCCGAATCCGGCGAGGGAGACCTCGCTGCCTTTGGCCAGCTGGTTTGAGACCGACTCGAGTGCCGCATCGAGCGCTTGTCGTGCCTGGCCTGAGCTCAGACCCGTCCGCTGTGCAACCTCGTCAGCCAACTCGTTCTTCGTCATCGCACCCTCCTGAGGTGTGGTCGATCGAAGAAGGCTAGCGGTCCCGCAGGACGTCTTGCATGCAGCCACGCGGCCTGCATGCCTGCCAGGCGCCTGCCAGCCCGCTCGCTCAACTCGGCTCGGGGCCGCCCTGCAGCCACTGCAGCGCCTGGATCGCGCTGCGTCGCGGGGAGACCGGGTAGAAGGCGGCTGCGACGAGCCCGTCCTGACAGATCAGCGTGAGACGGCGAAAGCGCCTGATCCCGACCTCCAGGAACGTCGGCAGCTCGAGCGCCTGCGCGAGGTGGCACTCGCGGTCGCTGACGAGCGCAAACGGCAGGTGCTCGCGCTTGGCGGTCTCCGTCTGGGTCTCGGGCGTCTCGCTGGAGATGCCCGCGATCCGCGCGCCCTGTGCGGCGAAGTCGAGCGCGTACTCGCGGAAGGCGGCGCGCTGCACGGCGCAGCTGCTCGGCTGGGTCGGCGGCGAGCCATCACGGCAATCATCCCCCGGATAGAGGTAGACGATTGCCGGCCCTGACGACAATTGTGTGAGTCCGACCTCGCCACCTGCGGTTGAGGGCAGACGAAGCGGCGGCAACGGCTTGCCAACCAGATGCTCCATCGAGCGCATCCTGTGACCTGCTCCCTTGATGGTTCCAATCCCTCGACCTATGTTGGAAGAAAACCATAACCGAGATAGAAGACAGAAGGCTTCCTCGCCGAAACGATTCAAACAATGAACACCACCCGTCGGCAAGCCGCCGAGTCGCCTGCGAGGCGACGCTATCGTGCGCCGATGCCGCCTTCCGGCACTGTCGAGGTCTGGGTTGCCGAGCTTTCGGGCGCGCCCGAGCGTCTGCTGGGCCTGCTCTGCGATGCAGAGCGCGAGCGCGCCCGCAAGCTGCGCGACGATCGTCTGCGCCTGCGCTGGAGTGTCTCCAGGGGACTGCTTCGGGAGCTGCTGGCGCGGGCGACCGGCGTCGACCCGGCGGCGCTCGAGTTCGAGCAGGGCCCGCACGGCAAGCCGCGCCTTGCGGGCCCTGCCGGGGCAGACGCCGAGCTTCAACATGTCCCACTCCGGCGAGCTTGCCCTCTATGCGATCGGTTGGGAGCGCGAGGTCGGGGTCGATGTCGAGGTGCAGCGGCCGGGCCGCTCCGGCGCGGGGTACGAGGTCGAGATCGCGCGGCGGTTCCTGGGGCAGCCGCTCGCCCAGCGGCTCCAGACGCTGCCGGCGCCACGGCGCACACGCGAGTTCCTCGCGGCATGGGTCGCCTACGAGGCGCGGGTGAAGTGCCTGGGCCACGGGCTTGAGCGCCGCGCGGGCGACGCCGCCGACGGGCTCGAGCGCGGCGGGCCCGAGCGCGCGAGCTGTGGGTCACGCCGATCGCCGTCGGGGAGGGCGCCTTCGCGGCGCTGGCGCTCAGCGGCGGGCCGGCGGCGGTGCAGCTCAGGCACTGGGCTTGCGAGTGAGGCGGGGTCCTCAACCGTGCAAATCGAAAGTCCAGGTTTGGATTCGCACGGTCAAGCGACTAAACAGGGTACTTGCGGTCTGCCGGACCCGGGGGCCGAAGGTCGGGCTCAGCGCGCAGCGCCGGCTGCCCAGCGAAACGGCAGCTCCTGCTCGATCTCGCGCAGCCCGGGGGCGGCGGCGTCCCGCGGCGAGACCGAGAGATCCAGGTCCGCGGGCCACCGGATCGCGATGTCCGGGTCGTTCCAGGCGATGCCACGTTCCACGGCGGCGTCGTAGTAGCGAGTCTGCTTGTAGGCGACGTCGGCGAGATCCGAAAGCACGCAGAAGCCGTGGGCGAAGCCGACCGGCGCGTAGAGCAGGCGCATCGATACGTCGTCGAGCTCGAAGCCCTCCCACTGCCCGTAGGTCGGCGAGCCCTGGCGCAGGTCCACGAGCACGTCGAGGATCGCGCCTGCGCTGCAGCGCACGAGCTTGGCCACGCCGGCGCCGATCTGGAAGTGCATGCCCCTGACCACGCCCCTGCTCGAGCGGGAGTGGTTGTCCTGGACGAACTCCTCGTGCGACGGGATCCCGGCGGCCTCGTGCCACTCGCGACGGTAGGTCTCGCAGAAGAAGCCGCGATCGTCGGGGTGGACGGCGGGCTCGATCAGGACCGGGCCGTCCAGGCGGGTGGGGAAGACGCGCATCGGCGGGGAGGATACCTGCGCTCTTGCGGCTGGCGGGACCGCCTGAGAGGCCGCATCTGATGCGACTGCTGCTAGCATCAATCATCATGCCTCGGACCACGCTCGATCTCGACGCTTCCGTGCTCGAGCAGCTGCGCCGCCGAGCACGTGTCGAGCACAAGAGCATGGGGGCGCTGGCCTCCGAGCGGCTTGCTGGCGCTCTGCGCGAGGATCCGGCCAAGGGACCGACGCCGCTGGCGTGGCCGAGCAGGCGCATGGGGGCGCCAAAGGTCGACCTCGACGACAAGGAAGCCCTCCGCCGCCTTCTCGATCGCCGGGACGAGGGCATCGATGGTCCTGGCCAGAGCTCGCGCAAGCCATAGGAGCGGTGCAGGCGTCTGAGCGTCACGGTCGACACCAACATCCTGCTCTACGCGGCAAACGCCGACGACCGGCTGCATACGCCGGCCCGCGAGCTTGTGGAGCAGGCTTCGCCGGCGGCCCGGCCCTGCTCCACATCTTCTGGCCGACGATCATGGGCTTCTTGCGGATTGCCACACATCCTGCGGTCTTTCCCGACCCGCTCTCGCCCGCGCAGGCCGCAAAGGCGATCGCGGCGCTCGTGCAGCGGCCAAACGTCCGCACTCCCTCAGAGGGATCCGGCTTCTGGGAGCTCTACCGCCTCACCGCCGGGTCTGACACCGCGGGCAACCATGTGCCCGATGCGCATCTCGTCGCGTTGATGCGCGAGCACGGCGTCGGTGTCATCTACACGCGCGACCGCGACTTTCGTCGCTATGCAGGCATTGAGGCGCGCGATCCGTTTGGCTGAGCGCCGGCACCAGGTGAGTGTCCAGCGGTTCAGGCTCGGCACCTGAAGGGGATCGATGGGGCGGCAAATGCAGCATCGTCGGTACGGTCGCTTGCAGCCGTCATGCTAGTCTGTCATGGCCATGATAAAGCGTCTTGCGATCTCCAGCGGTGGCCAGATTTCGGTGCCGGCGGCCGTTCGAAAGCGCTGGGGAACGCGCTCGGTCCTGGCGGAGGATCGGGGGGACCAACTCGTCCTGCGTCCGGCGCCGGACGATCCGATCGAGGCGGTGCGCGGCATCTTCGCGGAGGAGATGAGGGGCGGCCCGACGATCGACGAACTGCGCGCCGGTGCGCGCGAGGAGGACGCTGAGCTGGAGCGGCGGGCGCGGCGGCGGTGATTCTGCTCGACGCCTATGCACTGACTGCGCTTCTCGCGGAGGAGCCGGCAGCAGGCGAGGTGGCACAGTTGATCGCGGCCGGCACCACCGTCGTTGCTGCTCCCAACCTCGCGGAGGCTGCGGATCGGCTCGGTCGCATCCACGGCATAGCTGTGCAGCGCACGCGCGCTGCCGTCGAGTCGCTCGAGCAATCCACCGATCTGCGCGTGCGCGCCGCTGAGCAAGCACACGCATGGCGAGCGGCGGAGCTGCGGGTCAAGCACTACCACCGCGTCGGCCGGCCGCTGTCATTGGGAGACTGCCTGCTGCTCGCCATGACCAGCCAGCAGGATCGGCTGGCCACCGCCGACCCACACGTATTGGCCACTGCCAGCGAGGAGCAGATAAGTTGGATCGCCCTGCCGGACTCCCAGGGCCGCCGCTACACGGATGGGTAGCAACTACGCCGGCCGCGAAGCCGCCAGGCGACGCATCAGCTCCGGGACGCGCGCGTGGATCAGCGAGAGCGTCTGCGTGTTCTCGATGCCGCCGAGCGTGCGCAGCTTCGAGTGCGCCTGGATGCGGTAGACGCCGAGCATCTCGGGTACGTGCACGCCGTACTGACCCCGCTCGGCCATCCGGCACCAGAGGTCGTGGTCCTCGTTGCTGTCGAGCCTTGGATCGGTCGAGTAGCCCTCGTGCTCGAGCAGCACCTCGCGGCGGATCAGCGCCATCGCATCGATGTAGTTTGAGAAGGCGAACCGCGCCGGATCCCAGGGCCAGAGGTTGTGGACCGCGCGCGGCCCGCCGCTGTCGATCGCGGCCTGCATCGGGTAGGCGAAGCTCGCCTGCGGGTCGCGCTGCAGCGCGTCGAGGAGACGGCGCAGCGCGGTTGGGAAGATCAGGTTGTCGGCGTCCATGACGAAGACGTGCTCCGCGCGGGTGCGGGGGATCAGGACGTTGCGGGCGGCGCTGCCTCCGCGGTTTACGGGGTTGCGCAGCAGCTCCGCGGGCAGCCACGGGTGCTCGACCAGGAAGTCCCGCGCCACGGCGAGCGATTTGTCATCGGAGGCGTCGTCGAGGATCAGCAGCTCGTACTCGCAGCCCTCCGAGGCGGCGATGCTCGCAAGGCACGCTTCCAGCTCCCGCTCGTAGTTCCAGGCCGTGACGATCACCGACACTTCGGGGGCGGCGGCGTAGGCGTCGGTGCGCCAGATCGAGATCGGCTCCTCGGGCGGCGTCTCGGAGCTCAGCCGGTGCTCGACGAGATCGATCCGCCGGCGCAGGGCGACGGTCTCGGTGGTCAGCCGCTTGAGCGCCCCGAGCACGCGGTCGAGATCGGGGGCTTGGGCCGGAGCGGCCGCCGCCGATTGCTGCACCTGCCGGCGGTGGTCGGGTGCCGGCGCCGGCGGTGCGGACCGCGCGGGTCGCGTTGCCGCCTGCGTTGCGAGCTCCTGCGCCATCTCGAGCAGCCGCTGCATCGAGGCGTCCATCCCCATCTCCGTTGCGAGCAGCTCGCGCGCGTCCCGCCGCACGCGCGTGAGGCGTTGCTCGTCCTCGAGCGACTGCGCGAGGATCAGCGGCAGGTCGGCCGCGCGCCCCGTGAGGTAGTGCTCCCCCGGTCGCAGCGGGTGCGCGTCGAGCGGCCGCTCGCAGATCGGGACGCAGCCGCTTGCGATCGCGGCGAGAACGAGCGGCCACTGGAGGTGCCTGCGCTCGGCGTGGTGCAGGATCGCGATCGCCTTGGCGGCAGCGAGCGCGCCCGGCACGCCATCGCTCAGCATGGCATCCAGCTGGGCGCTCTGGCGGGAGAGCGTCTGCGGCACCGCGAACAGGCAGCGCCTGCGCCACAGCGAGTCGGCCCAGCCGGCGCGCACGCGCTCGTTCCTCGGATCGGGCGTGCCGAGGTAGAGCATGTCGATGTCCCTGGAGCCGCGGTCGTCCTCCCAGCTGCCCCACGCCGTCGAGTAGCCGAGCTGGAAGTGCTCGGCGGCGATGCCGCGCCGCGCGAGCTCTCTGGCCCCGCTTGGATGGCAGTGCAGCGCGCGGGCGGCCTTCAGCGCGTGGCCTGCGGCGCCCTCGAACCACGGGGCGCCGGGCGGCTCGGTGCAGAGGGCGATCGTGCGTGCGAGCAGATCGGGGTCCTCGCACCTGTGCAGAGCAGAGAAGTCGAACGGGGCGTCGATCAGGGCCAGGTACACGGCGTCGGGGTCGGCGCTGAGCTTTGGATCGAACGTGACCTCCGCGGCGGCGCCCAGGGTGCGGGCCTCGGTGGCGATCGCCTGCGCGAGCAGCCGGTGCAGCGGGCCGGCGTCGCCGTCCAGTGGGATGCAGAGCCTCATCCGGGTGGGGCCGCGCGGCCGCGGAGCCTGCGGGCGGCCGCGGCGGCGAGTCGCAGAGGCGCCGTGATCCGCCAGCTCACGCTCGCCTTCATGGATTTGATCGCCTCGGCGGCGCGATCGGTGCCCGCCTCGGCCGCGTCGATCGTCTGCCGTGCGAGCTCCAGCGACCGCTCGAGATCGACGACACGCTCCTGCGATAGCTGTCGGTCCTTCAGCAGCTCCAGATTCTCGGCCTCAAGCTCCTCCAGCGCGCCGCGGAGCCGCTCGATCTCGGCGGCTGGCCCCCTGTCGCGCAGGCGCTGAAGGTGATCTTCACGCATTGCCTCCAGGTGACCGATCGTCGTGCCTTCGCGATCGGCTTGTGCGGCATATAGCGTCTCGTCGTGGCTTGGATCTTGCTGGTTCATCGCTGTGGTGCAGTCGGGTGGCCTTCGATCACAAGTTCCCCAGTCGCCGTAGCATACGGCTCGTGTTCCCAAGCGGACAGGCGGGGCGCTGATGGTGGAGCGGGTCGCGACACGCCCGCAGGCCACGGTGCTCAGCGCGTTCGAGCGGCAAGCCGATCTCCACGGTGACGCGCTCGCCGTGCGCTCGGCCGGGCGGACACTGAGCTACCGCGAGCTCGACGCGCACGCCAACCGCGTTGCGCGCGAGCTGATGGTGCGCGGCGTCGGGGCCGGCGTACTCGTCGGCGTGCTCGCGGAGCGCGGCATCGAGACGGTCGTGGGCGTCCTCGGCGCACTCAAGTCCGGTGCCGCCTACATACCGCTGGACCCCGAGTCTCCCCGCCTGCGCACGCTGCAACTGCTGGAGCACGCGGGCGCCCAGGTCCTGCTGGCCCCCGCCCATCTCGCGACGAGCGTGCCGGCGGACGGGCGTGCTCTGCTCATCTTGGATGGCACCAGGCGTACGCTGGAGTCCGAGGATTTCCGGCGCGTGGGGGTTGACAGCCGGCCCGAGGACCTCTTCGCCGTGCTGTTCACGTCTGGCTCGACCGGTATGCCCAAGCCGATCGCGCTCGAGCATCGAAACCTGCTGAACCTGCTGGCCGGCGCCCCCGATCTCCTGCCGCGGCCGGGCGAGCGCGCATTGCACGTCTGTGCCCCTCAGTTCGACATGGCGACATATGAGATCTGGGCGACCCTGC
Organism: uncultured Actinomycetota bacterium; assembly: GCA_963725915.1. Lineage (GTDB taxonomy): Bacteria > Actinomycetota > Thermoleophilia > Solirubrobacterales > Solirubrobacteraceae > Palsa-744. Next base: position 153,495 of record CAVSAL010000004.1, read on the forward strand.
TCTCGGGTGCCAGCCTCGTATGCCAGGCGCCCGGGCGCCCCGATCCACGCGAGGTCGCTGCCACGATTCAGGCACACGGAGTCCGATGGGCGGCCGTGCCGACGAGCATCTTCGAGCAGTTGGTGCAGAGCGGGCCAGGGCCGCTTGCCTGCCTGCGGATGCTGCTCGTCGGAGGCGAGCCGATGTCGCCGCGCTCTGCGGCCAGCTTGAAGGCCGCATGCCCGGCCACGAGGCTGTTGAACATCTACGGCCCGGCAGAGACCACGGTCCTGGTGACGGCGCACGAGGTGGAGAGCGATGCGCATTTCGAGGAGGAGCGTGTTCCGGTCGGGCGCTCTGTGGCCGGCTCGCGGCTATGGATCCTCGACGAGCGGCTGCAGCCGGTGCCGCGCGGGAGGACCGGCGAGCTGTGCATCGGCGGTCCCGGCCTCTCGCGCGGATACCTGCACCGACCGCGGCGCACCCACGCGGCGAATGCGACAGACCCGATCAGCGGCGAGCGTCTGCATCGCAGCGGGGACCTTGCGCGCGAACGCGACGACGGCGCGATCGAACTGCTGGGCCGCATCGACCGCCAGGTCAAGATCAGCGGCTACCGAGTCCAGCCCGCGGAGATCGAAGCCGTGCTGGCCGGCGCTCCCGGCGTTGGTGGAGCGACGGTGCTCGCACGCGAGGACGTCCCCGGCCAGCGGCGGCTCGTCGCCTACGTGACGCGCACCGAGGACGACGCCGGCGCCGGCCTCGACGATGCGCGGCTGCGAGAGCTCAGCAGGCAGAGGCTGCCCTCCTACATGGTGCCCTCGAGTTTCGTGATGTTGGAGCAGATGCCGCTGAGCGCCAATGGGAAGGTCAACCTCGCGGCGCTTCCAGCTCCCACCGCCAAAGTGCGCGCGGCCGGCGATCTCCTGACGGCGTGGCCGCAGGATGTGCTGCAGGTGGCCGGCACCTTCGCGGAGGTGCTCTGCCTCGACGCCGTCGATCCCGACGAGGACTTCTTCGAGCTCGGAGGCAATTCGCTGCTGGCGGTCAAGGTGCTCGTGCGGTTGGGGGAGCGCCTGGGCGCCGATCTGCCGATCGCCGCCGTCTTCGAGGCGCGCACCGCCGCCGAGCTGGCAGGGCGGCTGCGTCTGCAGCAGGGTGCCGCCGCGTCGGTGGCAGCGCTTGCGCCACTGCTGCCACGCACGGGCTCGGCGCCCGTTCCCGCCACGCCGGGCCAGGCAAAGGCGTTGCTGATCGGTGAGCTCGCGGACGAGAGCCTGCCCTATCAGAGCCAGGCGCTCTTCCGCGTTCTGGGGTCGCTCGACCTTGCGGCGCTGGAGCGCGCTCTCTCGGAGATGGTCCGCAGACACGAGATCCTGCGCACCACGTTCATGCGCCGCGGCGGCACCTGGACGCAGATCGTCCACGAGCCCACCGCCGTGACCCTGCCGGTGCAGGACCTCAGCGGCGCCGCCGATGTCGATACCGCCATGTGGCAGGTCGTGGAGCGGCTGTGCAGAGCTCGCCTGGATCCGGCCCGCCTGCCGCTGGCGCGCTGGTCGCTGCTGCGCCTTGGCGCTCAGGAGCACGTCCTGCTCTCCGTGGAGCACCACGTCGTGCACGACGGCGCCTCCACTGCCCTGTTCCTGCGTGAGCTGGCCGTCCTCTACACAGCGCAGGTGGAGAAGCGTGCTGCGGCGCTGCCTGCCCCCTCGGTCCAGTACCGCGACTTCGCTGCTTGGCAGGCGAGCCTGGTCGAGAGCGAGCGCGGGAGGCACACCCTCGATCACTGGCGCACGCGCCTGGCCGGGGCTCCCGAGACGCTGGAGCTGCCCCTCGACAGGCCACGGCCTGCGCGTCAGACATATCGCGGGCAGAGCCTGCGGCTGACGCTGCCAGAGGATCTGGCCCAGGAGCTTCGACGCCGTGGCCGGCAGTGGGGCGCGAGCACGTTCATGGTCATGCTCGCCGCCTACTGCTGCCTGCTCGCGCGTTACGCCGACGCCGAGGAGGTGGTGGTGGGCTCCGGGCTTGCCAACAGGCGCACGCTCGGCTCTGAGGAGCTGATCGGGATGGTCGTCAACACGGTCGCGCTGCGGATCGACCTCTCCGGCGATCCGCCCCTGGAGCAGGTGCTCGCTCGCGTGCGCGAGGCCGTGCTCGACGCCCAGGCTCACCAGGACATCCCGTTCGAGCGGGTCGTCGAGCATCTCGGGCCCGCTCGCGCGGCGAACGTGGCCCCGCTCTACCAGGCGCTCTTCTCCTTTCACGACTCTCCCGTGAGAAGCACCGCCGTGCCAGGAGCGGTGATCGTGCCGCTCGACGCGCTCCCCAACGGCTCCGCCAAGGCCGACCTGTCGGTCGTGGTGATCGACCGTCCCGGCTCACCGGACCGGCCGGCCGAACAGGCTGGCCGCCACCGGCCAAGCGAGGAGGGCCTGACCGTCGTCTGGGAGTACAACGAGGACCTCTTCGAGCGCGCCAGCGCCGAGCGGATGCTCGGGCACTATCGTAGGCTGCTGGAGCAGTTCGCCTGTGCAGAGCAGCGCACGGCGCGCACGCTCGCCATCTGCGACGAGCCGGAGCGCCGCGCGACGCTTGCGCTCGCCGGCGCGAGCGGCGGCGAGCGCGCGGCAAGCCTCGCAGAGCTCTTCCAGGCGCAGGCCGCGGGCAGGCCGCATGCAACCGCCGTGACCTTCGAAGGACAGGCGCTCGAGTACACGCGCCTCGAGCGCTGGAGCAACCGGCTCGCGCACCGATTGCTCTCGACGGGAGTGGCGCCCGGCACGCGCGTCGGCGTCTGCATGGATCGGTCGTTCGAGCTGATCGTGGCGCTGCTGGCGATCGTGAAGGCCGGCGCGGTCTATGTGCCGCTGGACCCGACCGACCCGAGCGAGCGCCTGGGCAGGCACGTGGGCGGCCTGGGGATCACGCTGCTGCTCACGCTGCGGCGCAATCGCGATCGAGTGCCGGTGTCGGCTGCGCAGGTGATGTGCCTCGACGACGAACTCGACCTCTCGCGCGAGCCCGACTCCCCACCAGATGTGCGGGCCGGCGCCGCGGACCCCGTCTATGTGATGTTCACCTCCGGCTCCAGCGGTGATCCCAAGGGCGTCGAGGTTCCTCATCGTGCGGTCGTGAGCCTGGTCAGGGACGTCGACTACGTGCGGCTCGGCGCAGGTGAGACGATGCTCGGGCTTGCCCCGGTCGCGTTCGACGCGTCGACGTTCGAGATATGGGGAGCGCTGCTGAACGGCGCCACGCTGGCGCTTGCGCCCCCGGGTCCGCTGAGCACGGTAGAGCTCGCCACGCTGGTCCGCGAGCAGAACGTAAGCGTGATGTGGCTGACCGCAGGGCTGTTTAACCGCGTGGTCGACGATCGCCCCGAGCTGCTGGGCACCGTGGGCCAGCTGCTCGCCGGCGGCGAGGCGCTCTCGCCGGACCACGTCGCACGCGCGCTGCAGGCGCTGCCCGACCACGGCGTCCTGATCAACGGCTACGGCCCCACGGAGACCACCACGTTCGCGTGCGCCCATCCGATGCGGCCAGGCGATGCGATCGAGGGCCCGGTGCCGATCGGACGCCCGGTCGCGGGCAGGCGCATCTACATCCTGCAGGAGAGCGGGGAGCCCGCGCCGGTCGGCGTGGCCGGGGAGATCTTCATCGGCGGAGCCGGCGTCGCGCTCGGCTACGCCTCAGACCCGCAGGCGAGCGCGGAGCGCTTCCTGGCCGATCCGTTCGCCGGCGATCCGCAGGCGAGGATGTATCGCAGCGGCGATCGTGGCCGCTGGCGCTCAGACGGGACGATCGCATTCCTCGGCCGTCGCGACCGCCAGCTGAAGATCCGCGGCTTTCGGGTGGAGCCGGGAGAGGTGGAGCACGCGCTGCGCAGCCATCCGGACGTGGCGGACGCCTGCGTGACCGCGATGCGCGCCGAGCGCTCGGCCGGCGGGGCCGGCCTGCTTGCCGCGCACATCGTGCCGCGCGCCGGCTGCGCTCCCGACGCGGCCGATCTGCGGGCCCACGTGGCGCGGCTGATGCCCGCATACGCCGTGCCCGCCGCCTGGAGCAGTCTCGAGCGGCTGCCGCTCACGCGCAACGGCAAGGTCGATCTCTCGGCGCTGCCCGAGCCTGCGCTGGGGGTCGGGCAGCACGGGCCGGGCCGGTGGCGAGGAGCAGACGCAAGCCGCCGCTGCGCCCGCAGGTCGGCATGCCGGCGCTCCCGATGCGCTGGAACGCAAGCTGCTGGCGCTGTGGCGCCAGACCTTGGAGATCGACGAGGTGGACCCCGACCAGGACTTCTTCGACCTCGGCGGGCATTCGCTGCTCGCCGTAGAGCTCTTCGACGCGATCGAGCGCAGGCTTGGCATGCGCCTGCCGCTCGCGAGCATCTTCGAAGCGCCGACCGTGCAGCAGCTGGCTGCGCTGCTGCGGCAGGAGGGCTGGGACTCGCCGCGGGGCTCTCTGGTGGCGCTGCGGGCCGCCGGCCGCCGGCCGCCGCTGTACTTCGTGGCGGCGGGCGACGGCAACTCGGTGGGCTTCGGCGCGCTGGCCCGGCGCCTTGGCCCCGACCAGCCGTTCTATGCGCTGCAGCCGCGCGGGATCGACGGCGGCGCCAGGCTGCACGGCTCGGTGGAGGCGATGGCCAAGCACTATCTGCGCGCGATCAGAGCGGTCGAGCCCGACGGTCCCTACCTGCTGGGCGGTCGCTGTCTCGGTGCGCTTGTCGCCTACGAGATGGCGCGGCGCCTGAGAGCGGGCGGAGCTCGGGTGGATCTGCTGCTGGCGCTCGACTCGGGCGGCCCGCTCTGGCGACCGCGAGAGCTGGCAGACGGCACTCCCTTCGACGAGGTGATGAACAGCGCGCTGCGACGCCCGGAGGCGCCGATCGGGATCGAGCAGGCGTTCACGGCAGAGGGCACCCAGACACTGCTGTGCTGGCTCTCGGAGACGGTGCTGGAGGGCAGCGACGGCACGCCGATAAACCGTTATCTGGAGCAGGTCTACAGCATGCGAAGCGATGTCCGCGACATATACCCCGACCTCGCCGGCAAGGACGCGCTCTGGTTCCTGGGCTGGGCTTGGACCAACGGTCGCCAGCAACTGCAGCTCACAGAGCGCCTGCTGCCGCCGCCGGCCGATCCGCGCTGGCGTAAGCCGATCGTGCCCAAGGGGCTGCGCGGCCGGCTGGCGGAGATGAGGCGCTCCCTGGCCTGGCGCACCCGCGAGGCGCTCGATCTGGCCACGCGCGAACACGGCTCGCAGGCAGCGGCGCGGCGCGCGGCGCGCGTGCGGGACATGAGCCTGCGCGCCTGGTACGACTATCGCGCCGGATCCTACGACGGGACCGTCACCCTGGTCCGCTCGGAGGAGTTCGGGGTGCAGCCGCTGCTGGAGCGCTGGCACGTGCTGGAGACGGCCGGCGTGGTCGAGCGCCGTGTGCGGGGGACACATCGCTCGATGCTGCGAGAGCCCGACGTGGCCTGCCTTGCGGAGTGCGTCGCGGAGCTCGTCGAGCAGTCCATGGGCCGCTGCACAAGCCAGGACGGGCTCGAGGTGGCCGCCGCCGGGCCGCCGACCGGTGGCTAGGTTCGCGTCTGCGTCTCCGGCTTGCGCCGCAGCGCCGACATGGCTCTTCGCAGCGGGCTGGTGATGCGCCAGCTGAGCGATTGGCGGATGCTCTCCATCATTGCCGCGCTGTGCTCGCGTTCGGTCTGAAGGTCGGCGCAGACGGTCTCCAGTTCGCTGCTCGCCCGCTGCGCCCAGCCGATCGCCTCGTCACGGATCTGCTCCAGCTCGTCGATCCTGGCAAGCAGTTTGCACCCGTCCAGCAGCGCCGCCGCGAGCGCCGGCCGGCCGAGCCGATTCTCCGCGTCTATGGACGCAGAGCTCGCAGCCTCGGCGGCTCGCTGCGCGATCCAGTCCCGGAAGCGCTCGGCTCCGTGTGAGAACGGGTTCGGAGGCTCGGCCGCGGCGCTCTCCTCGGCCTCGATCAGCGCCGCCCGGTAGCTCTCTCGCATCCAATCGGCGATCGGCGTGCCGTCCGGCATCAGGTTGTGCCACGGCGGCACGGAGCGCACCTGCCGGTACCCGTTGGCCAGCAGGTCCTGCGCATACTGCACCACCAGCCGCGCCGCTCCCGGGCGCTGCTCCAACTTTGCCCACCAGCTCGCCAGGTGCTCTATGGGCGTGATCGTCTCGGGGTGCTCCGGATCGAAGCTGCCCGCAAAATGGAAGTGGCGCAGCGGCCCGCCGTCGATGTGGGGCCGGTCTGCCTCCCATTCGACATCCCGCGTGTGCAGGTTCCAGCCCGCGACATTGCATCCGCGGTCACGCAGGATGCTGTGCTCGAAATACAGCGGCATCAGCGTCAGCCAGGTCTGGTCGAATACCAGGCCAAGGCTCTCGTCATAGATGCATCTGCGCGCAGTCCGCTGCGCCCACCACTCCAGCGCGCCCGCTGCGTCGGGACCGGCACCCAGCAGGCCACCGTTGAATACCCCCACGCGCAGGATCACCTGCTCCGGGCTGTCGAGCCCCATCGGTGGATGAGGGTCGAGCATGTGCGGGCTGAGCAGCACTTGTGCCCCGCTGCAGGCGTCGGCGAGCGGCCTCAGGTCAGCGTAGACGCAGCTGTCGGCGTCCAAGAACAGAACGGGTCCCCGCACACGCTCCACCAGCGCGCGTGCCAGCGCCGGCTTGAGCGAGCACGCGAGCGCCTGCGCGGTGTACATCGTGGCCCTTCGATGCAGCTCGTCCCGATCGATGCCGATCTGCTCCGGGGTGAGCACCTCAAATGGCTCATCGCGGCGATTGGTCGCTGCCGCGGGGTCGTCGTCGAGCACCAACACCCAGAACGTCGCCTCGGGGTTGTGCGCGAGAAAGGACTTCGCCAGAACGCGGGCGTGAGCGATGTACGCGTTGCTCGCGACGGTGCAGCCATGAATCCTGTCGGTGGCCTCCAACGCGCTCAGCATACGCGGTGCACGGATCCACCTGCCTACCCTTCAGAGACTGTGCGAGGCGTGTGGCGCTCCACGCGCAGATACCCTCTAGGGCTAGTGATGCGCAAGAGCATGCTGCCCCCCGTCGTCGCCGACGACGTCCACAAGCGCTTTGAGATTCCCCGTGAGCAGGTCAGCACGCTCAAGGAGCGCATGCTGCACCCTTTGCGGCGCAGCCAGGTCGACGTCCTGCAGGCCCTGCGCGGGATCTCCTTCCAGGTCGCTCCCGGAGAGTTCTTCGGCATCGTCGGCCGCAACGGCTCGGGCAAGTCGACGCTGCTGAAGTGCCTGGCCGGCATCTACGGCGTGGACAGCGGCAGCATCTACGTCAACGGCCGCATGTCGGTGTTCATCGAGCTCGGCGTCGGCTTCAATCCCGACCTTCCCGCCCGCGACAACGCGCTGCTGAACGCGACGATGCTCGGCCTGAGCCCTGCGCGAGGCCCGCCGGCGGCTGAACAGCGTGATCGACTTCGCCGAGCTCGGCGACTTCGTCGACCTGAAGATCAAGAACTACTCCTCGGGCATGCTCGTGCGCCTGGCCTTCTCGGTGATGATCCACGTCGACGCGGAGATCCTGCTGATCGACGAGGTGCTCGCCGTCGGCGACGCCGCCTTCCAGCAGAAGTGCTTCGACGAGTTCGAGCGGATCCGCGCCAGCGGCGCGACCGTGCTGTTCGTCACCCACGACATGGGCGCGGTCAAGCGCTTCTGCGACCGCGCGCTGCTGCTCGAGCACGGCCGGCCGGTCGCCCTCGGGGACCCCGAGAGCGTCGGCAACCGCTACCTGGAGCTGAACTTCTCCGAGCAGGCGCGCCAGGCCGAGGCCGAGGCGGCGGGCGACGCGCAGGGCGAGCCCGCGGAGCCGGAGCCGGTGCAGAGCGCGTCGGTCGACGACGCCGAGCGCCAGCGCCCGGGCGAGCCGGCAAGGCGCCGCGAGGGCGACGGCAGCGCCGAGATCCTGCAGGCATGGTTCGAGGACGAGCGCGGCGAGCGCACCGAGACGCTTCCGGTCGGCACGCGCTGCACGCTGGCCGTTTCAGTGCGCTTCAACGAGCAGGTGCAGAGCCCGGTGTTCGCGCTCACGCTCCACAACAGCCATCGCGACAACGTCCTCACCCTCGAAGGTCAACCGCAGGACTCTGCGCGCGTCGACTTTTGCGGCGGCGATGTCGCGAGATTCCGCGTCAGCTTCCAGAACGTGCTCGCGCCGGACCGCTACCACCTCACGACTGGAGTCGCGCGGCGGGCGGGGTCGTGGATGGATCGGCGTGAGGCGATGCTCTCGATCGTGGTCACCGGGACCCACAGGTCGGGCGGCCTGATCGAGCTTCCCTTCGAGCTCTCGGTGCAGCCGGACGTCGCTGTCGCGCCAGCGATCGAGGTCGCGCGATGAGCGCGCACGTGTTCGCTCAGGATGAGGAGCAAAGCGCGGCCGTTCTCGACGGTTCGGCCGCCTACGGGCATCGCATCAAGGGACCATCGGCGCTCGGCTCCCATCCCGGCCGGCTGTGGCAGCTGACCTGGGCGCTGGCGAAGACCGAGTTCAAGCTCGCCTTCTTCGGCTCGGTGCTCGGCTACTTCTGGCAGCTGATGCGGCCGCTGATGCTCTTCGGCGTGATCTTCGGCGTGATCTTCGTCGTCGACAGCAAAATCAGCGCAGGGCTGAAGTTCTTCCCGGTCTCGGTGCTGCTCGGGATCGTCGCCTTCAACTTCCTCAGCGAATCGAGCGGCGGCGCGGTCACGAGCATGCTCAACCGCGAGAGCCTCGTGCGCAAGATCGAGTTCCCACGGCTGGCGGTGCCGCTCTCGATCGTGCTCACGGCGCTGATGAACTTCAGCCTCAACCTGATCCCCGTGGTGGCGTTCCTGCTTGCCACCGGCGGCTCGGTGAGGCTGAGCTGGGTCGAGCTGCCGGTGCTGGTGGCGCTGCTGGCGCTGTTCGCGAGCGGCCTTGCGACGATCCTGTCGGTCGGGTACGTGCGCTACCGCGACGTGCGCCCGATCTGGGAAGTCGTGCTGCAGATGACCTTCTACGCCTCGCCGATCTTCTATCCGATCACCAAGGTGGACAAGGTCTACGACATCCTCGGGTTGCACATCAACATCGCCCATCTGCTGATGGTCAACCCGTTCGTCACGTTCCTGGTGGAGGCCAGGCACGTGCTGATCGACCCGAGCTACCCGAGCGCGGTGAAAGCGATCGGCGGCTACGGGATGCTGATGATCCCGATCGGCGTGGCGCTTGCCGTGATCGTGTTCGGGTTCTTCGTCTTCGATCGTCAGGCGCCCAAGGTCGCCGAGCGCCTCTAGTGGCTGCGCAGAGCGACGGTTCTGAGCGGCCGCTGCGCGTGGCCTTCGTGGGGCAGGGCGTCTACTTTCGACAGTGCGCGATGGAGCAGGCCGCCGATGGCGTGGAGCCGTTCTTCGTCGACTTTCGGGCGGCGGCATCAGGGCCGGCGCTGCTTGGCGCGTTGGAGGAGCTTGATCCGGATCTCGTGCTCGTGTTCAGGCCGGAGATCGTGCCGGCTGGGCTCTTTGCCGGTCTGCGGGCGGTGACGCTCGGGTATTTGACTGAGCCGTTGCCGCGCGCGGGCGGGGTGGAGCACCCCGACCTCGACGGGCGCATGTGGTGGCTCGAGCAGGTGGACCCTGGCAATTTCGATCGAGTGGTGTGCTTCGATCCGCTGATCGCAGATACCGCCGGGAGCGTTCTGCCCGTGTGGCGCTCGCTCCCTCTCCCTGTCGCGGACAGCCTTTTCATGGATGTCGCTGCTCGCAGCGATCCGCCGCGGCTGCTGTTCATCGGCCGCTCGACCGAGCACCGCGAGAGGCTGCTTGCGCCGGTCAAGCGTTCGCATCAGATCGTCCACATAGGGCATGGCCTGTTCGGTGAGCCTCTGCAGCGCGTGATGGAGCGCGCCGATGTCCAGCTCAACCTGCACAACAATCCCTATCCGACCTTCGAGAATCGGGTGTGCACGGCACTGGCGGCCGGCCACCTGGTGATCTCGGAGCCGCTCAGTCCCAACCACGGCCTGCGACCAGACGTTCGACTATCTGGAGGTGAGCACCCCCGAGCAGCTGCGCCGTCTCGTGGATGCGATCGTCGAGCGGCCCGGGCTGCATCTGGACGTCCAGGCGCAAGGGCGCGCCGCCGCCGAGCGCTTCCGCGCCTCGCACGTGTACCCCGAGTTGATGCGCGAGGCGCTGCGGGACGTGCGTGGTAACGGAGGGCGGGCACACAGCGGTCTGACTCACGAGACGGTGAGATCAGGCTTGTGAGCCTGCAATCCCATACGCGTGCTCATGTCGCGCCGACGCCAGATGTGAAGGGGACCGAGCGCGCCGGAGGCGTCAACCCGCGCCTGGTCGACGCGGCGTTGCTTGCGCTGCTCGTCGTAGCAGCAGCCTGCTTCTACATGGTTTACGCACTGCGCATAGGCAGCTTCCAGCCGGACGAGTGGTACTACATGGAACTGGCCCGCTACATAGCCGGCCACTTCCCCAGCGGTCTGTGGGCGGAAGGCATCTACTGGCGGGGGATTCAGCGGCTTGATCAGCTGGTGCTTGCGGCGCCGTTTGCATTCCTCCGCGGCGCCAGCGTTTACGAAGTGGCGCATGGCATCCAGGCGTTTCTCTTTGCGAGCACCGCGATCCCCGTGTGGCTGCTGGCTCGTGGCTCCGGGCTGCGCAGGTGGGCTTGCATGCTGGCCTCGACGATTGCGCTCGCGATCCCGTGGGCGATCGTCAGCACCTCATTCCTGGCCGAGAGCGCCGCCTATCCGGCCTACGCGTGGGTGCTCTGGAGCACCTGGTGGACGATGCGCCGACCCTCACGTGCGCGCGAACTGCTCGCAATTGTGGCTCTGATCGTTGCTGCCTTCTCGCGCACGGCGCTGCTTGCGATGGCGCCGATCCTGCCGGTGGCGCTGTTGTGGCAGCAGTGGCGCTGGGAGCTTCGCAACCTGCGATGGGGCGCTCGCCTTCGCGCGCTGCCCGGAGCGCTGTGGTCGCAGTACCCGATCGTAACTGCGGTGAGCGCGCTGGCGCTTGCAGCCTTCCTGCTCAGCATCGTGGGCCTGGTGCCGGGTGGCGGTGTGGCAGCGCTCACCGGCAACTACGGGCTCCCGCAGCAGACGGCTCTGTCCGGGCTGCTGAGCCGTTACGACTATTACCTCTCGCGGGTCATCGTCGGCACGGGTGGCATCGCCACGGTGCTGGGCCTCTCGTGGGCGCTGCGGACGATCGTCCGGCCGAGGGACGGCGCCGTCCATGCGCTGTCTGTCGTGGCCGTGCTCGGAGTGGGCGTGATGCTGCTTTCGCTGCTGCAGGCCGGCCCTGACGAGCGCTACATCCTGTACGGCGCCGTGCCGGTCGGTCTCGCCTTTGCGGCCGAGCTCGACAGTCGTTGGACTCGAGCTCGCGCTGCACAGAGGTTGCGGGCGTCGGGAGGGGTGCTGAGCGCCGTTGTTGCCGCCGCAGCAGTCATCGTCGTCTTCAATGCCGCCACCTGGCCTCCTGCGACAGGGGAATATGAATTCTTCACCTATCCCGCTGCGACCTTCTATTCGCGGATCGCTCTCACTCGGCTGGCGTCGCTGCCGGGTCCGCTGACCCCGTTGACTGTGGTGGATCTCGTCATCGCGGCCTTGACCTTGGGGTGGCTGCTGGCTGGGCGATCTCGCCGGCTCATGCGACCTGCGGCCGCCTTGATGGCCATTCTCGTTCTCGGCGTCTGCGCTACGGAGCTCGTCTACTCTCTGAACAAGTTCACAGCCACACCGGCCGCTACGGCGGACGGCACAAGTGCTGCTGCGCGCTCATGGCTGGAGCGGGTGCTGCCAAAGGGCGCGAATGCATCGGCAGTGGGCATCGGACTTGGTCAGTCGGCCGAATACGTGTCGATATGGCGTACGTCGGAGTTCTGGAACACGGCTATACAGAGCGGTTTTTCCTTTCAGCCGTGGGGCGTGCCGACGCTGCCATTCGGAGACCTGTCTCTGATGGTCACGGCACATGGTCCCAGTGGGAGGCTGACCGCAGACCTGCCGACGCCGGCTGCGCCCAAGGAGCCGATGCCGCGTTACCTGCTGCTCCCGCGGCAGGCAACGAATCCCTTTGGATTCGTGGACAAGCTCGTGGCGAACGACCCTCTGCTTCCCTTGAGCCTGGTGCATCTGACCGGTCCGCCACGGCTCGAATGGGCGATCAACGACATCTCCATCGAAGGCTTCATGGCCCCTGGGCAGGCTGCAAGCGCCACTGTCTTCGAAGGGGGCCTGACTGACGGCCCCCGCTGCGCGAGCTTCGCGCTGGTTGCGCCTGCGACCTATTATGGGCCGACCTTCTCCGGCAGCTGGCCCTATTTGGTCAGGAGCGGTCCCCGCGAACTCGTACGAGGACGTCTCCGTGGAGGCCAGACGCGTCCGATCGGCGTGCGCCTGTATCCGACGAGGGTGCCGGGGGGCGTGCTCGCAAGCATCACGATTCACGTCGATGGCGAGGTCAGGTACGTGAACAAGACGCTCGTGAGCGCCAGGATCGTCAACTTCGCGGTCGGCGCTTGCCGGCACGCTGGCTGACGGCGCTCAGGTCCTGCGCTTCGGCCCGTTCGCCGAGCGCCCAAACGCTGCCACGTCGGCAAACAGATCGTGCAGAAGCCTTGCAAAGATCCGCGATGCGCGGAATTGCTCGGCCTTCATCCGCCCTCGCACCTGCAGCCGGTAGTACATCTCGGGGAACTGCCCTATGCGCTTCAGCGTCCACTCGAGGTTGGCCGGGGACCGGATCTCCAGGTAGTCGATGTCGCGCTCGAGGCCGTGCGCCGGACGAAGGCGCTCGGCCAGCAGCAGATGGCCCGCGGCCAGATGGATCGCCGCCTGGGTTCCGAACCCCTCGCCCGGGCTCGCCGTCACGTAGACCCCGACGTCGTATTCGCGCAGAAGCTCGGTCAGTTCGTCGCCGCATACGCCATGAATCAGCTGCAGCAAGTCGTGATGGTGCTTGGTGGGCAGCAGCATCGCCTCGCGATGCTCGGTCGAGCGGCCGATCGACATGGCCCGAGGCCGGCGCTGCAGCCGGCGTGCCTGGCCGAAGAGAGCGTCGCTGATCGGCGGCGGCACCGCCCGCCAGAGCGAGCTCTGGCCAAGCGCCGCGCCCACCAGGGCAGGGTCGAAGCAGACCACCCTGTCCAGGCCGCCGAGCGCGACGCGGTCGGCTTGGTCCGGCAGCTCCCCGGGCAGAAGCCCGAGTGTGAGCGCCGGCAGCGAGCACAGCTCCATCAGCGTCGCTGCAGGCAGCAACGGCGGGTCGATCAGCACGAGAGCGTCTGCATCGAAGTCGCGCACCGACGAGAGATGCTGCTCGCGGCTGCCCCGGCCCACATCGAGACGCATGCTCGCCATGCCGGACATCTCGCTCGGCACGTGCGCGTTCAGGCGTGCGGCTTGGCCGACGAAGGCAACCCGTCGCAGATCGCCGTCGAGCCGCTGTAGGGTGGGGAGACTGGTTGCGAGGTTGCCGCTCATCGGCACCGGTACGATAGCTGCGCCTCGAGGCCGACCTTTGCATGTGCGAATGGCAAGAGCGAACCCCGCGCGATACGGCGCCGATCACCGGAGTTGGGCATGAGCTTCGACATCGGCCGGTTGCCCATGCCTTGAAGCGAGGGCTTGGCTTTCGGTTCGGGGGCGACGAGAGTCACGTGCTGCGGTGAAGGTCGCGTTCCTGGTCAACGATCTCCAGCTCTCCGGAGGCGTCGGCGTGGTCCTGCAGCACGCGCGCCTGCTGAGCACGCTCCCAGACTGGGACGTCACGCTCGTGCTCGTGCGCGATCAGGAGGAGATCAGCTGGCACGGCTACGACCACCTGCCCCACTTGCATGTGTGCTCGCGCGAGCACGCTCTCGCCGAGCGCTTTGACGTCGCGATTGCCACCTGGTGGGAGACCACGTTCACCCTCTTCGAGCTTGCCGCAGAGCGCTACGTCTACTTCGTGCAGAGCCTGGAGGACCGCTTCTACCGCCATGACGAGGCCGAGCGGCTAGGCGCGAGCCTCACGCTCGACCTGCCTGTCTCATTCATCACCGAGGCGCGCTGGATCGCCGACACGCTGGCCGCTCTGCGTCCTGACGCCGCATGCCACCTGGTGCGCAACGGCATCGACAAGGACGTGTTCGCTATCCCCGATCAAGTCCCACGCAATGACGACGGCCCGCTGCGCGTGCTCGTGGAGGGCTCGCCGAGCGCATGGTTCAAGCACGTTCACGAGGCGATCTACGCCGCGGATGCGATGCGCGAGCCGCATTGGCTGACCGTCGTGACCGGCGATCGTGAGGCGCTTGGCGATGTCGAGGCCGATGAGATCGTCGGGCCCTTGAGCCACGCTCAGATGGTGGCTGCCTACTCGCGCAGCGACGTGGTGCTGAAGCTCTCGAGCGTCGAGGGGATGTTCGGCCCGCCGCTGGAGGGATTCCACTGCGGTGCGACCTGCGTGGTGACGCCGGTCACCGGCCACGAGGAGTACGTGGTGCACGGCTTCAACGGGCTGATCGCCGATTGGGAAGATCTGCGCGGCACCGCTCGGCAACTCGATCTGCTGGCTCGCGATCGCGATCTGCTGAGCTTCCTTCGCAGCAACGCGCTGGAGACGGCGCGGGCGTGGCCCTCGTGGGAGCAGTCGAGCAAGCTGATGGCGCAGGCGCTGCTGGCGATTGCCGACGCGCCCCGGCCAGTTGACGTTGCCGGCACGGCGCGCCTGCTGGCCGACCTGCGCGGCGGACTGGAGATCTACCAGGATCTCCTGCGAGAACGCTCGGATCTCCTCGGCCGGATGCAGCGGGTTGAACGGAGGTTGCGGCGGATCGCCAGCACGGTGCCGATTCGATGGGTGCTGCGCTTGCGGCATCACCGCGTAGTGAGGCTGGCCGTACGGCCGCTGCGGCCGATCAAGCGCCGACTGAGGGGATGGATCGCCTGATGGCTGTCCGTAGTCCGCGCGAGATCTGCGAGGCGGCGATGCGGAGGCTGCGCCGATCTCTGGTCCGCCCTCGTGCGCAGGCGGCGCCCGCCGCAAGCATGCTTGCGCTCGCCCGTTCGGGACCCGCACAACTCGCGGCTTGCGATGCGTCCTCGGCCGACGCGCTGAAGATCGCCGCGGTGATTCCATCGTTTCTGCGCGGCAGTGGCGGGCACCGCACAATCGTGCGCCTGCTGCTGCAGATGCGCAGCATGGGACACGACGTGTCCGTCTGGCTCCAGGACAACGAAGGCTGGCACGCGCACGAGTCCGTTGCCGAGACGAAGCGCAGATTTGCGGCCTGCTTCGATGCGGCCGAGCTGCCATTTCATCGCGATTTGGAGGGCTGGGCGGGTGCAGACGTCGTGCTGGCGACCGGTTGGCAGACAGTCCCGGGCGTGATGACGCTGCCCGAGGTCGGGGCTCGCGCCTACTTGGTCCAAGACCACGAGCCCGATTTCTATCCCGCGTCGGCCGAAGCGATCTGGGCCGCCCAGACCTATCGCACGGGTCTGCACTGCATCGCCGCAAGCTCCTGGCTTGCGAAGTTGCTGCGGGAGCGATACGGCGCCTGCGCCACGCACTTCGACCTGGGCGTCGACCACTCCGTTTACGCGCCCGCAGGCGAGCACCGCAGGGACGATCTCGTGATCTTCTATGCCCGCGCCGCAACTCCGCGCCGTGCGGTGCCGCTGGGGTTGACGGCTCTGTCCGAGCTCGCGGCGCGCCGCCCGAGCTTGCAGATAGAGTCGTTCGGCGAAACGCCGGCGAGGCAGTCGCGAGGCGATGGCCCATCTCACTCCCAGTTGGGCGTGCTCGACGAAGCTTCGCTGGCGAGTCTTTACTCGCGAGCCGCCGTGGGCATGGTCTTCTCGTTGACCAACCCGTCGCTGATCGGCCTCGAGATGATGGCCTGCGGTCTGCCATGCATCGAGCTGGCCAGCGAGTCGATGACCTCCTGCTTCGGCAGCGATGGGCCATTGCAGCTGGTCGAGCCCGATCCACTGAAGCTGTGCGCGGCGATCGAGCGCCTGCTCGACGACCCGCAGGCTAGAGCGCGGCTTTCGAGCGAAGGCTTGGAGCTCGGCGGCCACGTGCAGTTGGCAGCGGGCCGGCAGACAGGTCGAGGCGGCGGTGCGGGAGGCTCTGGCGATGCAGCAGCGAAAGATAGGCGTCTCGCTGTGAGTGTCGAGCTCAGGTCTCAGGCCGCCCAAAGCGCGAGGCCTGCCGGGGTCGGCCGGCTGAGGGGCTGGCTTGGGCGGGCGCCGCGGGCGCTCGTGCTCATCCTCGCCGTCGCCGCACTGCAGTCAGTGGCATGGAACCTGGCCCTCCCGGCGTTCCAGGGCCCCGACGAAGACGCGCACTTCGCCTACGTTCAGCGCCTCGCCGAAACCGGCCAACTGCCGAGCGCCTCCGGTGGGCAATCTCCCGTGTCCATCCAGGAGCATGACGCTCTCACTTACCTCAACCTGTTTCCGCTGCGAGGTGTGCTGGGCGCGCGGCCAGCATGGAGCACGGCGGACCTCGCGCTCTGGCGTCAGCTCGAAAGGACGATGCCGCTGGGATCGCGCGCCAACGGCTCTGGACCCAACGCGGTCGGCCAGAACCCGCCGCTCTACTACGCGCTGATGTCCATCCCGTACCGGATCTTCTCCGGCCTGCCGTTGCTGAAGATGATCTTCGTCCTGCGCCTGTTCAATGCGCTGCTCTACCTCGCGACGATCGCTCTGACCTGGACGATCGCCGGAGACTTGTTCGGCAAGGTTCGCTGGAAGCAGACGCTCGCGGCCGGGGCCGTGGCGCTCGAGCCGCAGCTCGCCTTCATGAGCGCCGTCATCAACGCCGACAACCTGCTGATCGCGCTGACGACGGCCTTCCTGCTGGCGGCGCTGCGGTTCGTGATGCGAGGCCCGACGCTTCAGAGGGCGTTTGTGATGAGCCTGCTGGCTGCGGCGGCCGCGCTCACCCACGGTCGCGGTCTTGTTACGCTGCCGGTGCTTGCCGTTGCGCTCGTGGCAGGCTGGGTCGCTCACCGTCCCGGGCGTGCCGAGGCCGCAAGGCAGCTGGCCGCGTCCGCCGGCACCCTGGGCACGGCCGGGCTGCTCTATTTCCTGTTCGGCACTCCCGCGGGTGCGGGCAGCGCATACGGCGGGCAGGTCGCGCAGCTCAACGGAGGCGGGGTCTTCAGCGTACGCGGCTTCCTCGAATACGTATGGCGGTTCTACTTTCCGCGACTGCCGGGTATGGGCGCTCGGCTTGGGCCGGCGTTCGGCTTCCGGCAAGTCTTCATCGAAACCTTCTACGGCGCGTTCGGCTGGTTGGAGGTCAGGTTCAAACCGCGGATATACGACGTGCTGGAGTCTGGCATCCGTCGTGGGCCTGATGTGGCTGGTTGCGACATCCGTGGTGCGCCGTCGGATGCTGCGAAGCTCATGGCCGCAGGTAGCGGTGATGCTGTCGCTGCTGATCGTGACGGTCGTCTTTCTGCACTACGTCTCCTATCGTGCGTTGGTAGGCGACGGCGGCGGCGATCCGCTGATCGTGGGGCGCTATCTGCTGCCGATCGTCTCGCTTTTCGGCCTGGCAATCGCCTTCACGATCGGCTCGTTGCCGCGCAGGCTCGGCGGGTATGCGGCCGCCGGGGTGCTTGCGGCGGGCGTGCTGCTGTCCTTCACCGGCATCGGGATAACGGCGGTGCGCTTCTATGGCTGATCGTTGGCGCCAGGTGAGCCTCGCCGGACGCGCGACCTTGCTGGCCGGGCTGTTGATGCTGGCCGGCGCGCTGGCCGTGTTCGTTCCGTATCTGGTGCGTGACAGGGCTTTCAGTGGGGGCGTCCCGGCTCCACCCGCTCTGTTCTCGGCCACGGAATACGCGCTGGCACCGGGTGCCAGCGCCTGCATGAGCTCGGTGGCGATCGAACCTGACAGCCGCATCGCGGAGTTTGCGGCGCGACCTTCGCCTGTGCCTGCCGCCGGCGGAGCAGAGGAGCCGGCTCCGCCCAAGCGGGCCTCGTCCGGCTGGCGCCCGCCGGTGGAGCTCTCGCTCACCGCGCCCGGCTATGCGGCGAGCGGCGTGGCGGCAGGCGGACACGGATACAAGAGCCTGTCGGTCGCGATCGATCCGCCGAAGCACGCGGTGATCGGGCAGGCTTGCTTCATCAACAAGGGCAGCGCCGGCGTCGCGTTGGAAGGAACAAGCGAAGCGCGCACCGTGAGCCGATCTCCGACGGTGCTTGCTGGCGCGTCGGTGGTCGGCGATGTGGCGCTTGCGTTCCAGGAGCGGCCGCGGCGCTCGCTGCTCGACGGGCTGGACACGGTCTTCGGCCATGCCTCGGCGCTGACGGACGGGCTGGTCCCGGTAGCGCTGATATGGGTTCTCGCGATCCTGGTCGCCTTCGGCGTTCCGGTCTGCGTTCTGGCGGCGCTCTGCTGGGCGCTGCGGGAGGACGACCTGGTGCAGGCCAGGGCGTAAAGCGCGCTCAGCGGTTGCGCCGCAGCCCAAGGATGGACAGCAGAAACGACGAGAAGAAGATCTGGATGCCGACGATCAGCAGCGATGCCGCGATCACGGCGAGGTGTTCGTCGGACAGCGAGCCGAAGCCATGCGAGATCCAGGTCGCGATGATGATCGCCCCGATCACGACGCCTACGAGGATGAAGGCGCCGCCGAGCATCAATCCATGCTCGAGCCGGAAGCGCGCTCTGGCGCGATCGAACCACCAGTCCCGCTCGCCCATGAAATAGGTGCCGTAGGCGTGTGCGCAGAGCCCGAGCGCAAGCACCTGCGTGCCGACGATCATCAGCAGCGCACCGCCGATCAGCGCATGGATGCCCCACGTGCGCCCGAACAGGTCCAGGCCCCCGCCGACGAGCCCCACGATCAGCGTGCCGAGCACGGCCATCACGGCGCCCGGCATGATGAACAGGTGGGTCGGGCTGTGCACGAGCAGGAAGCGCAGGTGCCGCCAGCCGTCCCTGAAGCTCGAGAGCTTGCTCTCGCCGCCGCGGGGGTGGTACTCGATCGGGAACTCGGCGATCCTCAGTTTCTCCTTGGAGGCCCGGATCACCATCTCGGAGGCGAACTCCATCCCCGTGGTGCGCAGGTCCAAGCGCGGCAGCACGTCCTTGCGCAGCGCGCGCATGCCGCAGTGCGCGTCGTTGACGCCGGTTTTGAAGAGCACGTTGAGCAGGCCCGTGAGGATCGGGTTGCCGATGTACCGGTGCATCCAGGGCATCGCCCCCGGGTGGATGTTCTCCATCCGATCGCCCATCACCAGCTCGGCGCCGTCTTCCAGCTCGGCGACGAATCGCGGGATCTCGTTGAAGTCGTAGGTGAGGTCGGCGTCGGCCATCACGATGTAGGCGCCCTGCGCGGCCGTGAAGCCCGCGAGATAGGCGCTGCCATAGCCGCGGCGGGGCTCATGGATGACCCGCGCGCCGGCGGCGGCCGCCAGCTCGGCGGAGCCGTCCTCGGAGTCGTTGTCGACGACGAGCACCTCGCCGTTGCCGTCCATGCCGTCGATCGCGGCGAGCGCGGCATGCACACACCGCTCGATGTTCTCCTCCTCGTTGAGGCAGGGGATCACGACCGAGACCAGGAGAGTCGGCTGCGAACGGTCGGAGCCGCTCGGGGCGGTGGGCGTTGTCTGCTCGACGGTGCTCATCGTGTCGATGACCGACGCACGCCCATTTGGCGCGGTCGAGTCATGGCCTAAACGCGCCAGGAGGTCGAAAGTGGCGCACGCACTGCGACCGTTGATGCTACCGAAGCTGGCGGCTGCTCCGCCTCGTAGAAGTCTGGACACACCACCACATATAATTGACGCATGAGCGCACAATTCCAGCGCGTGGCGCGGGACCTCGGCTGCAGCGAGCGCACGGTGCGACGGTACGTCGGCGAAGGTCTGCTGCGCTCGCGGTCTCTCGGCACCGGACGGCGCGAGCTTTCAGCACAAGAGCGACGCTACATCGGCGATCACTGGGGCTTGATCTCCGGCTTGAAGAAGGCACTGCGCACCGAGCGTGACGTGCGCTTGGCTGTCCTGTTCGGATCTGTTGCTACCGGCGAGGATCGCCTGGACTCGGATCTGGACGTGCTCGTACTTCGGCGCAGTGCGAGTCCCCGCACCCGGGCAGCCTTGAGCATGCGGCTGCGCGAGGCGCTCTCCAGGACCGTCCACCTGGTCGACCTGGAGCAGGCGGAGGCATCGCCGCTGCTGCTGGCCGACATCCTGCTCGAGGGGCGGCCGTTGCTCGATCGCGACCGATTGTGGAGCGGACTGCTGGACCGGCGCGAGGAGATCCTCAGCGAGGCGCGCGAGGAAGAAGCCGCGCTTGCGGCCAGAGCGCGCGAGATGGTGCTGGCAGCGAGGGCGCGCACGAAGTGAGCCGGTTGGCTGAGCCCGACGACTTGCCCTCGGTGCCGCGTTCGAAGAATGTCCGCCGGCTGGACACGATCCTCAGCCAGGTGCCCACGGCGCGTGAGCAGCTGCTCGTGGCCATGGAAGATCTCTCGCCTGACTTCGACCTCCGGGCGCTGGTTGCGGCAGCCGAATCGGCGGATCCACGCGAGCGCAACAAGGTTGCGGTGATCGAGCGACAGTACGAGGTGCTGCTCAATTGGCTGAGCGAGCTCGCGGCGAGGACTCTCGCCGAGGGCCAACGCCTCAAAGTCATCGAGAAGGGCTCGGGCCATCCCTGGCAGCGCCTCGCGGCGCTCGGCGCGATCTCGCACCGCAGCGCAGCGCGCCTGCAGGAGGCGATGGAGATGCGCGACGCGCTGGCTCACGCCTACCCGCCTGCCGCGTGGCGTGCTCTGCATGACGGCGTGCGAACGCTGCTCGAGCAGCTCGACCGTTGCATCGACCGTCTTGTGACCTGGGCAGCGGGCGAGGGGATCCTGCCTGAGGGCTGAGCGGCGGGCAGACCCGACGGGCGGCGTTGCCATCCCAAGTCATGCGTAGGTTGGCGGGGATGGCTGCAGTCCACAATCAGAAGTCGATGCGACGACTCCTCGAAGCGTACGGCTGGACGTGTGTACTCGGGGGCAAGCATGTCGTAAAGATGACCAAGCCAGGGCAGCGACCGATCACGCTTCCGATGCACAGGGGCCGCGACTATGGCCCCGGCCTGACAGCATCGATCCTGCGGCAGGCCCGTCTATCATGAGGAGCGCGATCGTGGATACATCGGAGCAGATTGAGCTGCATGCGCTTGTCCATCGCGAGGACGGCATGTACTGGGCAGAAGTGCCGAGCCATCCTGGCCTGTATGCGTCGGGGGAGACGATGGACGAACTCGTCGAGGCCATAGGCGAGGCGTGGCTGCTCTACTCCAATGGCGATCAACGGGCGGGCGAGAGCGTCCGTCATCCAGCCGCAGAGGTCGCGACGCGGTCGCTGTGCGTGCTTGTGCCTGCGTAGTCGGCGGCACTGGTCGAGATACTGGGTCTGTCCTGACGAGCGCTGCCCTACGCGGCAGGATCGCGCCCTGACCGGCATCCTTTGCCGCCATGCGAATCTGCTTGGTCTACGACTGCCTGTTCCCCCACACCGTCGGGGGCGCCGAGCGCTGGTACCGCAACCTCGCGCAGCGGCTGGCGGCCGACGGGCACGAGGTCACCTACCTGACGCTGCGCCAGTGGGACCGCGGGACGCGCCCGGACATGGAGCAGGACGTCCGGGTTGTGGTCGCCGGGCCCCGGATGGCGCTCTACACCGCCGGCGGCAGGCGGCGGATACTGCCGCCGCTTCTCTTCGGCGTCGGCGTGCTTGTCCATCTGCTGCGCCACCGCCGCGACTACGATGTGGTCCACACGTGCTCTTTTCCCTACTTCTCCTTGCTGGCGGCGGCGCTCGTGCGGCCGGTGGCGCGCTTTGGCCTGGTCGTCGACTGGTTTGAGGTGTGGAGCGAGGACTACTGGCGCTCCTACCTCGGAGGGGTCGGCGGGCGCGTCGGCGCATTCGTGCAGCGGCTGTGCGCGAGAGTGCCCCAGCGCGCATTCTGCTTCTCGCGCCTGCACGCGCAGCGCCTCGAGCAGGAAGGTCTTCTTGCCGGCGAGATCACCGTGCTGCGGGGCCTCTACGCCGGCGGCACCGAGCCCGCGAAGCCCAGGGCGGCCGATCTGCTGGTCCTGTTCGCGGGCCGCCTGATCCCGGAGAAGGGCGTGACCACGGGCGTCGCTGCCGTTGCCGCGGCCGCCCGGCGCATCTCTGATCTCAAGGGCGTCTTCTACGGCGATGGTCCTGAGCGCGATGCGCTGCTGCAGGCGATCGAGGACCACCGTGCAAAGCACTTCATCGCGGCCCCCGGGTTCGCCGCAAGCGAGCAGGTGGATGCCGACATGGCCAGGGCGCTCTGCGTGCTGCTGCCCTCGATCCGCGAGGGCTACGGCATGGTCGTCGTGGAGGCCTGCGTCCACGCCACCCCCGCTGTCGTCGTGCCGGCGAGCGACAACGCCGCGGTCGAGCTAATCGAGGACGGCGTCAACGGCGTGATCGCCGCAGGCGCCGATCCCGAGGCGATCGCAGATGCGATCCTCCGCGTCCACGAGGCGGGCCTCGGCATGCGCCAGAGCACCGCGAGCTGGTTTGCCGAGCACGCCGATGAGCTCTCGCTGGAGTCCTCGCTGCGCGCCGTGTTGGCGAGCTACAGGCGCTAGGCTGCCTCTCAGATGAGCGACTCGCAGGTCCGCCTCGGCGTCGTCGGCCTGGGCTACTGGGGCCCGAACCTCGCCCGCAACTTCGATGCCCTCCCAGGCTGTGAGCTGGCCTGGTGCTGCGACGAGCGCTCCGAGCGCCGCCAGCGCCTGGAGGCGATCCATCGCTCCACCCGCTTCACCGACCACTTCGAGGACCTG
Source organism: uncultured Actinomycetota bacterium (assembly GCA_963725915.1). Classification (GTDB taxonomy): domain Bacteria; phylum Actinomycetota; class Thermoleophilia; order Solirubrobacterales; family Solirubrobacteraceae; genus Palsa-744. The sequence goes on from CAVSAL010000004.1 coordinate 176,355, forward strand.
CTCGAAGACCCGACGCTGGACGCAATCGCGCTGGCGACGCCCGTCCCGACCCACGCCTCGCTGGCCGAACGCGCGCTGGGCGCCGGCAAGCACTGCTTCGTGGAGAAGCCGCTCGCGCAGTCTGCGGCAGACGCCGAAGCGGTGGTGCATGCCGCTCGCGAGGCCGATCGGATCGTGATGGTCGGCCACCTGCTCGAGTACCACCCCGGGGTGCGGCTGCTGAAGGAGATCGTCGACTCGGGCGAGCTTGGGCAGACGCGCTACATCTACGGCAACCGCCTGAACCTGGGGCAGCTTCGCAGCGAGGAGAACGCGCTCTGGAGCCTCGGCGCCCACGATGTCTCGGTCGTGCTCGCCCTCGCAGGCGAAGAGCCGACCGAGCTCGTGGCCCACGGCGAGTGCTACATGCAGGAGGGCATCGAGGACGTCGTCTTCGCGTTCATGCGCTTCCCGTCAGGCTTGGCTGCCCACCTGCACCTGAGCTGGCTCGACCCCCACAAGGAACGCCGCTTCACGGTCGTGGGCGCCAAGCGGATGGCGACCTTCGACGACATGGAGCTGGAGCGCAAGCTGACGATCTACGACAAGGGCTTCGACGAGAAGGCCGACAGCTACGGCGAGTACATCACCCGCGCAGGCGAGATCCGCTGCCCGCGGGTCCCCAACGCCGAGCCGCTGCGGCTGGAGTGCGAGCACTTCATCGGCTGCATCCGCGAGGGCGCCACGCCCCGCTCGGACGGGGAGAGCGGCCTGCGCGTGGTCAGAGTGCTGGAGGGGCTGCAGCGGTCGCTTGACGAATCGCGCCGGTCACTTCAGCCGCCTGCTCTGCGCTGAGCACGGGGCTCATCGGGATTGCGAGGTGGGTTCTGGCCGCCTCCTCGGTGCCGGGTAGGCAGAGGTCCTTGGCGAAGGCCGCCATCGCCGGCTGGCGGTGGACGGGAAGGCGGTAGTAAGCCTTCTGGCCGTGCCCGGCCTCTGAGATGGCGGCTGCGACGGCGTCGATTTGCTCGTCTCGAATCACGTACAGGTGCCAGGCGGGTCGCGATCCCGCTGTCGGGGTCGGCAGCCGCACGAGCTCGCCGAGGCCGGCGGCCTCGTAGTGCGCGCCCGCGGCGCGGCGGCCGTCGGCCCAGCTCTCCAGGTGGGGCAGCTGGACCCTCAGGATCGCCGCCTGGATCTCGTCCAGGCGCGAGTTGAAGCCGATGTGCTCGTAGGTGACCTTGTCGTGGGAGCCGTGGAAGCGCAGCATCCGCACGCGCTGCGCGATCTGCTCGTCGTTGGTCGTGATCGCACCGCCGTCGCCGAAGCAGCCGAGGTTCTTCGAGGGGAAGAAGCTGAAGGTCGCGACGGTCCCGAGGGCGCCCGGTCGGCCCTGCTGAGAGGTCGAGCCGGCGGCCTGGGCGGCGTCCTCGAGCACGGGGACCCCGAGCGCTTCGATCTCGGCGATCGGCGCTACGTTGCCGAAGAGGTGCACAGCGATCACGGCCTTGGTGCGCGGCGTCAGCGCCTGCTTGACGGTATCGGCCGTGACACAGAAGGTGTCCGGGTCTATGTCGCAGAAGACAGGCGTCGCGCCGGTCGGCCCGATCGCCTCGGCACTCGCGTAGAACGTAAACGACGGCACGACCACCTCGTCGCCGGGGCCGACATCCAGGGCGCGCAGCGCGATCGTGATCGCATCGGTCCCGTTGGCGACGCCGATCGCGTGCCTGGCTCCGCAGTAGGCGGCGAACTCCTGCTCGAAGGCGGCGACGTTCGGGCCGAGGATGAAGCGCGAGTCCTCTACTACCTCGCCGATGCGAGCGAGGATCTCCTGCCGCAGCGGAGCGAGCGGGGTGTTGGTGTCGAAGAGGGGGACGGGCACGGGTTGCTACAGGCTAACGCCGAGCGTCCGCGCGTAGCTCGTGAGCGTCAGCTGGGCCGTGCGCTCCCACGTGAACTGGGCTGCTCGCGCGGTGCCTGCCTCCTGCAACCTTACGCGAAGCTCGGTGTCGGCCAGCAGCCGTTCGATCGCCCTAGCGATCTCGGCCTCCGAGCGGGGGTCGAAAAGCAGCGCCGCGTTGCCCGCGACCTCCGGCAGCGAGGAGGCGTCCGCGCACGCGACCGGCACCCCCCGCGCCATCGCCTCGAGCACCGGGAGCCCAAAGCCCTCGTAGAGGGAGGGGTAGACGAAGGCGTCGGCGATCGCCCAGAGGCCCTCCAGTTCCTCCTCGGATACCCAGCTCGGGAACCGCACGTCGTCGCGCACCCCGAGAGCCATTGCGCGCTCCAGAAGCTCCGACTCGTGCCACGTTCGGTAACCCGGCAGGATCAGCAGAGGCCGACGCTCGGCAGGGATCCGTGCGATCGCGCCGATCAACGCAAGCAGGTTCTTGTGCGGCCGCTTCGCCGAGAGGGTCAGCAGCAGACGACGGTCTCCAAGATCGAGCTCCCTGCGCAGGGATGCCTCACCTGCGGGAGGCTTGCGCCTCGGCGCGCCATATCCCAGCGGCGCCACATCGATCCGGCCGGGCTGCGTCTTCAGGAGATCGATCAGGTCCCGGCTTGTGCTCTGCGAGTCGGCGATCACCCGGTGCGACCGCCGCACGGCCGCAGGAACCAGCACTCGCATGCCCAGGCTCCGCAGTCCCGTGTGGGCCTCTGGAAAGCGGAGGTAGATCAGGTCATGAACCGTGACGACCCGCTTGAAGGGCCCCCATCCGGGTGCGGTGCTGGCAAGGCTGTGCATGAGGTCTACGCCCTCGCGTGCGGCCAGACGCGGCAGCAGCACCTGCTCGCCGAGCACCCACTGCACGCGGCTGCTGGCGTTGACTGGCACCGTCACCGCGGGCAGCAGTTCGCCCCAGGGGCTGTCGCCGGCCGCGGCGGACTCGCGGTTGACAAACGCGGTGAAGCGCACCTCCGGTGCCGCCGCGATCAGCTCCGGGATCAGCTCGCGGGCGTAGACCTCCATGCCGCCCGTCTCGCCAGGGACGAGGAAGATCAGGTTCAGGCCGACGTGCATCGCGTGCGGGGAAGGCTATCCGAGGATGTGCAAGGCTCCCCTGCCTTGAGCGCTCAACGTCCAATGAGGATCGGCATAGACGCACGTGCGGCGGTGGAGGTTCCGGCCGGGCGCGGTCGCGTAGTGCGCGAGCTCTTGCGGGCGCTTGCGGCGCAAGACGACGCCGATCACCGCTACGTGCTCTATGCACGTGAGGCATGGGCCGACATCGACCTCGGCGAGCGCTTCTCGTGGCGGCTGATCAACGCCCGTGATCCCTGGTGGCACGTGCTGAGCGCTCGCGCCGCCAACCGGGAGTGCGATGTCTACCTGTCTACGAACTCCTACCTTACGGTCTGGTTCCTGCGCATACCGGCGGTGACGATCGTGCACGACATGATCGCTTTCGAGCCAGAGATGCGGCCCAACCCTCGCTCCAGCGTCATAGAGCGATTGACGATGGGACCGGCGGTCCGTCGCTCCGCGGCGTTCATCTGCACGACGCAGGTGACGGTGGATGCCATGGTCGATCGCTTTCCGGCTGCCGCAGGTCGCGTCATCCTTGCTCCTCTGGGCGTGGCGCTGACCCCGGCGAGCGAACTCGATGTGCAGGAAAAGGCGACGCTCCCGCCGCCGGGCTTCGTGCTCGCGGTCGCCACGCTTGAGCCGCGCAAGAACCTCCCTCGGCTCGTCGCCGCTTACAGCTCCCTCGATGAGCGGCTTCAGCGCCGCCACCCGCTGGTCGCCGTCGGCGCCCTCGGCTGGCAGATGGACGAGACGCTGCAGGCGCTGCATTCGCTTGACGATCGCTGCAAGATGCTTGGCTACCTCTCCGATGCGCCGCTGGCCGAGCTGTACCGCCGCTGCGCCGTGTTCTGCTATCCCTCGCTCGGCGAGGGGTTCGGGCTACCGGTGCTGGAGGCAATGGCCGCCGGAGCGGCGGTGGTGACTTCAAACCTCTCGTGCCTGCCGGAGGTGGGAGGCGATGCAGTCGAGTATGTAGACCCCCGCGACGTGGCGTCGATCGCGCAGGGCCTGGAGTGTCTTCTGCGATCGCCCGACCGCCGCGCGGAGCTGAGCGAGCTGGCGCGGGCGCGGGCGCGCGACTTCACATGGAGCCGTTTTGCCCAGATGACCTTGCATACGCTGGAGGCGGCAGCAGGCCGTGACAATGGATCACTGCCTCGCCGGCGGCCGTAGCTCCAGCTGAGGGCTGCACTCAGGCGCCGCTTCGCCGCTGCGCCCATGCGCGAGCGTAGCTCTCCAGGGTTCCGCGAGCGGTCGCCTCCCATGTGAAGCGGGCCTCTCGCTCGTGTCCCAGCCCGACCATGCGAGCCGCGAGCGCTCGGTCCTCGAGCAGCTCGAGGACCGAGCCGGCGATCTCATCGACACTACAGGGATTGAAGTACCGAGCGGCGTCGCCAGCCACCTCGGGCAGCGAGGATGTCCGCGAACAGGCCACCGGCACGCCGTGGCGCATCGCCTCAAGGATCGGTATCCCAAATCCCTCGTTGAGCGACGGGAACACAAAGCACTGCGCAAGCGCATAGAGGCCCTCAAGGTCGCTCGTGTCCACGTAGGCTGGGAAGGCGACGTGGTCTGCGATCCCGAGCTCCCGCGCCAGCTCCCTGAGTTGACGCTCGTGCTCAGTGGGCCTGCCCGGCAGGACGAGCATCGCTTCGGGCTTCTGCGCCACCACGGCAGCCATCGCGTGTATCAGCCGCCCGAGGTTCTTGTGCGTCTTCTTCGCAGAGACGGTGAGGACCAGCGGGCCGCTGCCCAGGCCGAGCTTTTCGCGCAACCGCTGCGGCGGTGTCGGAGCGCTCCGGGGACCCCCGGTGCCGGCGGCCAGGGCGACCACGTCGATTCCACCGCGGGGTACGTGCAGGTACTGAACGATGTCGTCGGCAGCCGCCTCGGAGAAGGCGATCAGGCGATCCGCGCGACGTGCCACGCGCGGGATGACCAGACGCCAAAGCTGCGTCGTCCCACGTGCATCCTCGTCCGGTGCCAAGATCCAGGTCACGTCCGCCAGGGTCACGACGTTGACCGCCCGCGTGCGCAAGGGCGCGGTCATCGCGACGCTGTGGAGCAGGTCGACCCTGCGGGATGCCAGCGCGCCCAGGAGGCTGAGCTCGCTCACTGCCTTGGTGCCACGCCTGCCCAGCAGTCCGTGCGTCACGAGTTCGACCGCATCGCTCCAGCTTTCCTGGCGCAGGTATGCTTGCCCGCCAGGGCTGCAGAACACGCTGAATCGCGTGTTTGGGGACAGATGCGCCAGCGCGGGCACGAGGGCCCGCACGTAGGTGTCGAGCCCTCCCATGCCCGGCTCGAGGAACACGGCGTTTATCCCGACTCGCTCTGGGACGTTCATGGGCCGGAAGCTACCGGGATTTGCAGGATCTCGGCGCGGCGAGGCGAGGATCCTCACCGAAGCCTCGGCCCGGTCGGCCTGCGGAGAACGATGCTGCTAGCTTCCTCGCGGATGCCGCCCGGCCAGCAACAACGCTCTCGCACGGCAAGCGGCGTCGTGTGGGTGGGTCCGGCATACGATCGCGGCGGTTATGGGGCCGTTTCGCGCAACTACGTGTGTGGCTTGGCCCAGGTCGGCTTTCCCGTGCGGCTGGTGCCTGTCGGACCTCGACATGCCGAGATCGACAGTGAGGTGGCAAAGAGGCTGCGCCTCCTGGAGCGTGCCCATGTGGGCAGTTCGCCGGCCCTGGTCGTCCACGCTACCCCCGAGATGTTCCGAATTGCGCCAAAGCGTGGCTTCGTCCGGCGGATCGGATGCACGATCTTCGAGACCGACGGCCTGCCGCGGCGTTGGGCGGAGCTGTGCAACACCATGGACGAGATATGGGTTCCGTCTCACTTCAACGCCAAGACCTTTGCCGGCGCGGGCGTTCAGGCGCAGAAGCTCACAGTGATCCCGTACGGAATCGATATCGCAGCGTATGAGCCTTCACCGAGGCAGCGCCCAGATGGTCCCTTTACGTTCCTCTACATCTGCGAGTTCAACTGGCGCAAGGGGCTGGATCTGCTGCTGGAGGCCTTCATCAACGAGTTCAAACCTGGTGAAGCGCGGCTTGTGATGCGCGTTTTCAGCAATAACTACCAGGGCGTGGCCGCAAATGAAGTGGAGCGCGTGCTGTATGAGTCAGTGGACGGTGGTCTGGAGAAGCCGGCACACGAGCGCCCTGAGGTAACAGTAATGACGCAGGCTCTGCCCGCCGCTGAGCTTAAGCGTCTCTATCAGACCTGCGACCTCTACATCTCGACCGATCGCGCCAATGGCTGGGGAGTCCCGTGCCAGGAAGCCATGGCGCTGGGCGTGCCGGCCGCGACGATCGACTGGGGTGGCTGCACGGAGTTCATGCACAAGGGCAACAGCGTGCTGATCCACCCCGATAATGAGCTCGAGCCCGTGGATACGCGCCTCGTAAAGGCGGCGCCGCACCTCTATGCCGGCCAGCACTGGGCGCGCGTCGAGGTTGCCGAGGTCAGGCGCGCCATGCGGTGGGCGGTCGAGAATCCGGCAGCCCTAGCGACCATCGCGAATGCCGGCCAGCGGCACGTGCGAGAGGAACTCGATCTCGATGGGGTGGCTCGGCGCATGGTCAACCAGCTCAAGGCGTTCGAGCCTGGGGGCATCGATCGAGCCGTTGGAGCCGCGCGGGCGTACATGCCATGGATCGAGGCCGTGCGGATCTGGCAGCGCACCCTGCGAGCGCTTGGTCGCGTGTAGGGTCTTCAACGGCCGGCGGCCCGGCTGGCGCGCCCGCGGTGCAGCAGCGAGTCGGCCAGCTCCGGCGGGAGTGCTTTGGTGATCAAGAGCACCGAGCCGTAGATCGCAAGAGCCGCGCAGGCCATCCACACCGCTGGCAGGTCCGTTGCGAGCATCAACACGACGGTTGGCAGCGTTGCCACAAGGATCTTCAGCAGAAACATGGGTTGCGCTTTCAGGTGCATCTCGGGATCCGAGCGGGTGAGCACGGTCAGGTAGCCGATTGCCAGCACGAACTCTCCACTGAGACTGGCTATCGCGGCTCCTCGCGCGCCGTCCGCACTTGCCAGGGTGACGGTGAGCACACAGCTTACGGTGAAAGCGATCCCGTTTGCGATCAGCAAACCGCGGAAGCGCTCGAGCGAGAGCAGCGCGAATGCCCAGCCGGTGAGCACCGAGGTGGCAAGCAGCGCCAATGCCTGAATGCGAACCACGGGCACCGCGCCGGCGTACTTATTGCCTGCTACCACCTCCACGACAAAGTGCGCTCCGGCAGCTAGACCTATCGCACAGGCCATACCCATGATTATCGAAACCTCGAATATCCGCTGCACGGCGTATGCCAGTCGCGCGCGATCGTCCCGCGCTGCGCGGGAGAGCACCGGCAGCGCCGCGCTGACGAGCAAGCCGGGGACGCCGGCCATCACGATGAAAACTCGGAAGGACACGGCAAACAGGCCGCTCTGGTGTTGGCCGGCCACCAGGCTCGTGAGAATCTGCGCTGTGTATATGTAGATGGTTCCGACGGCAGTCGCCAACGAAAACGCGATTGTAGGGCGAAGAAGTGAGCCCCACGCATGCAGTCGGGCAGACGGGAGAGATGGGATCTCGCCACGGACAAACACGGCGGTTGCAGGTATGAGCAACGCGTTCGCGAGGAGCATCACGGCAAGCAGCGGGAACACGCCTGCTCCAAGCAGCACCAGACCGACTATCATCGCCACCGTCACGGCCTGCCGTCCGACTTCAAGGGCGGAGAGCACACCCAACCGCAGCGATGCTGCGAGGGGGATCGAATAAGTGTGCTGCCACACGATGGCCACGGTGCCGAGCCCGGCCGCAACCGTGCCAGCAAGCAGCGCCGCGTCGAAGCCCACGGCCAGCGCAAAGCCGACCGCCAGCATCAATCCCACGATGCTCAGGAGCAGACGTAGTCCAAGCAGGTTACGCATCAGGGCGCTGCGGTCGGTGCCGGCACGCACCACATACTCATGCGTGCCGACGTTGGACATCCCAGCGTCAGTGATGGCTGAGATGACGGTGACGAGCGAGATCACGGTTGTGTACTCGCCAAAGCGGGCCACTCCGAGGTGGCGGGTGAGCAAGACCGCGGGGATCAGTGACAGTACGGCTGTGGCAACAAAGCCGGCCGAGCGCATCACTCCACCGCGGACCAGGTGGCCGCCTGCCTGGCCGCTATCCAGGATGTCGGGCCTGTCGGCCGCCGCGGCAAGGGCTTCGCTCATGTTCACCTCACCCGACCCCAGGTCTGAGCTATGAGACCGGCTTGGCGTGCAAGCAAGCTCACCGGCAGCGTCAGGGTCGGCAACGCTGCCGCTCGCTGATAGACACGTCAAAGATCACCGGTCAACGCCGCCGTTTGTAGAGGATGTCGCCTGGCGTGAGCGCTGCAACCGCTTCGTAGTGCTCGCCGAGAACTTCCTCGACGGCTCCTCGACGCCCAGCGGTCGGGGCCTCGACGAGCAGCCAATCTGGACCACGACGCTCCAGGTCGAGTCCGCGAAGCACCGCCGCCTCGCTGCCCTCGGTGTCGAGTGAGAGAAAGTCGATGTGCCGGTCGCCGTCCTCGATGAGCACCTCGTCCAGCGTGCGGGCGGGCACACCGATCTCATATGTGGCTTCGCCTGCGGCCTGAACCTCTGCTTCCATGGCCCGATCTGTGCCCTTGACCAGAGAACGCAGGTCGGAGTAGGTCATGGTCACGGAGCCATCTACGAAGGCAGGACCGACCAGGGCATAGTTATAGACACGCGAGCGCGAGCGGCGGCGGCAGCATTCCTCGTAAAGGGCGGGGATGCCCTCGATCAGCACTCCGCTCCAACCCCTGAAGCGCTCCAGATAGTAGGTATTGCTCCAGGTGTAGCCATCGTTTGCTCCCACCTCGAGAAAGGTCCCGGACTCTGGCAGGTAGCGTTCGAGCTTCGCATCCAGTTCGTCGTGAGCCGGTCGTGAATGTTGTTGAGAGCCTGACAGCTCGTACAGCCGCCGCCTGGCGTGCAGCAGCCGCTTTCGCGTTGCCCGGTGCCGCAAAGGAGTCCATCGAAGCAGGATTTCGCTTGCGCGCTCTCTCGGGCTCATCTCGTTTGGCTACGATACCGCCGTGCGTCCCCTGCCGATCACGCTGTGCATAAGCACTCGGAATGCCGAGGCGGAGCTCGGTGAGTGCATCGAGAGCGTGCGTCCATGGGTGAGCGAGATCGTTGTCGTGGACATGGAAAGCGATGATACGACCTGCGAAGTCGCGCGTGCCGCGGGCGCCAACGTCGTGACCGTGCCCGCGGCCGGTTGGGCCGAGCCTGGACGCCAGGCCGGGATCGACGCCGCAACGCAGCCCTGGGTGCTCGTGCTGGACGCGGACGAGCGCCCAGGTCCGGCCCTTGCCGAGATCGCCTCGGAATATGTCGCGCGCGAGGAGATCGCAGGGGTGCATCTGCCCCGCCAGAACTTCTGGTTTGGCTGGTGGACTCCCCGATCGGGCATGTGGCCGGATTGGCAGTTGCGGCTGTTTCGGGCGGAGCGCACGGTCTGGCCGGGCCATAGAACGCACGTGGGCGCGCAGGTGTCCGGTCGTGTGGTGCGAGCACCGGCGCGTCCAGAGAATGCGATCGTCCATCACAGCGTTCCGTCGGTAGCGGACTGGCTGCGCTCGATGAATACCTACACGAGTTTGGAGGCCGATCGCCTGCTGCGCGAAGGCCGATCTGCGAGCGTGCTGCGGTTGCTTGGCATGCCGATGCTGCGCTTCGCGGAGCTCTACGTAGGACGGCGTGGATATCGGAGCGGCCGCTACGGGCTCACCGTCGCGCTGCTCTCCTTCTGCTACTGGCTGGTCGCCGAGCTCAAGCTTTGGGAACGGAGGCTCGCGCCCGCCTCGTTGCCGGCGGACGCGGTGCCTGAGCCATGCACCGTGGTCGATCGCGAGGCCAGCGCTCCCGCAACGCCTTGAGGCTCGCATCGAGCAGACGCTCGAAGCTGAGCGTCGGTCGCCGGTCCCCGGCCATGCTCGACTCCACCATGCCCACAGCATTCCGTATCCCTCGGGCTGTCGCGAGATCCATTGCATGCGCATGCCCGCTGCTTTCAGGGCGGCATCGATGGCGGCATGCGGATCGGGACCGGGACATAGGTGTGGGTGATACTCCAGCGCAAGTGCGCGTGGAGGCGATTCGCGAAAGCGTCGGTCGCCGACAATGGCCCACTCGCCTCCCTCGATATCCATCTTGACCAGGTCAGCTTCTGCTATCTGGGGCAGGACGTCCTGCATCGGGACTGTGAATGCATGCCCATCACCGTCCTCGATCAAATGCGAGAGAGCGACTTCGCCGGCAGCAAACGCGGCCGTTCCTGTTCGAGGACCCGCGGCGGCACGGACGAAGGTAAATCGATTCTCGAGACGATTCTCCGCGATAAACCTTTCATGTATCGCGGCGTTGTCGGGATCGGGCTCGAAGGCGACGATCTTAGCTGCCGACCAACGTGTTGCGGCAAATGCTCCGAACATGCCGATGTTTGCACCGAGATCGAGGATGGTCCGTACCTGTTGCAGTTCGGGGGCGACCTGATCCACCGGTTGATATGTGCGTTCGTGGAACACCTCGCCAAGCGTCACGACATCGCCGGTGCCATGCCGGATGGCAATTCGCAGGCCGTTGTCACGCAGCGCGTATACCGCTGTACCGTTGCCGCCGAGAAGCTCCCGAAGCAGAAAGATCGCCGTGCCGCGCACTGTAAGCGCTCGCAGCACAAGCGCGGTCACGGGCAGCACGCGCGGGTGTGCGCCGGCACGGCGTAGCGAGCCGACGAGTCGTCCATATATCGTGGCCATCGGTGCTTTAGCTCACCATGATTCTCGCAGATCAGAGAGCGCCCGGAACTCGATGCGCGCGGCGACATCGTTCATCGGCACGCCTCGTTCATGCGCTGCTTTTGCGCCTCCATATCTCGGTCCACCATCCTTCCCACCAGATCCTCAAACCCGAGCGTCGCCTGCCACCCGAGTTGCGCGCGCGCGCGAGTGGGGTCACCGACCTGCGGGGTTGCGTCTGCGCCGCGCTGCAGGCTGGGGTCGATCCGGATGTGCTTTCTCGCGTCGAGCCCCACGTGCGCGAATGCGACCTGCGCCAGCTCAGCGACAGTGTGCCCGACGCCGCTGGCGAGCACGTAATCGTCCGGCTCCTCCTGCTGGAGCATCAGCCACGCGCCGTACATGACATCCCCGGCGAAGGACCAGTCCCGGACGGCGTCTAGGTCGCCCAGCAGAGTCTCATCCGCGAGCCCGAGCTTGATCTGCGCCGCCCCGCGCGTGACCTTGCGGGTCACGAAACGCTCGGGCCGGCGCTCGGACTCGTGGTTGTAGAGGATCCCCGAGCAGGCGAAGAGGCTATCGTGGGCCCTCAGCTGCCCGACGAGATGGTGCGCCGCCAGCTTCGCGGCCGCATAGGGCGTCTGCGGCCGGCAGGGCGTGCTCTCTCGCTGCGGGCTCTCGTGGGCGTCGCCGAACATCGCCCCCGAGGCTGCCACGAACGTGCGGGTATGTCTCGAATGCCTGCGCACGGCCTCCAGCAGAGCCGCCGTGGAGCCGGCGATGGCTGCCATGGTCGCCGCCGGGCGCTGCCACGAGTACGGCACGAAAGAGGGCGCAGCGAGGTGGTAGAGCTCGTCCGGCTGCACCTCGGCGACCACTGAGCGCAAGCTCTGGGGCGGCGCGAGGTGGGCCGCAACCAGCGCCAGCCGGTCGCGCAGGTGCTCTGAGCATCCCAGCGGGTCGTTGGGCTTGCCGCGGACCGTGCCGACGACGGCGTATCCCTTCTCCAGCAGCAGCTCAGCCAGGAATGAGCCGTCCTGGCCCGTGATGCCGGTTATGAGCGCCCGGCGGGCGCTCATCAGCCGCGACCGGCGCTCAGGAGCTTCAGGTCCGCATCGACCATCAGCCGGATCAGCTGCTCGAAGCTGGTCTTGGGCTCCCAGCCGAGGTCGCGCTTCGCCTTCGACGGATCGCCGATTAGATGATCGACCTCGGCCGGGCGCTTCAGCGACTCGTCGATCACGACGTGGTCGTCGATCGGCAGGCCGGCCTGGTCGAAGGCGATCTCCAGGCATTCCCGCACGGAGTGCGCAACACCGGTGGCGATCACGTAGTCCTCCGGCCTCTCCTGCTGGAGCATCAGCCACATGGCTTCGACATAGTCCTTGGCATAGCCCCAGTCTCGTTCGGCATCGAGGTTGCCGAGCCCCAGCTTCTCTGCCAGTCCGAGCTTGATCGCGGCCGCATGCCAGGTGATCTTGCGGGTGACGAACTCCAGCCCGCGGCGAGGGGAGTTATGCACCACAAGCCGTCCGACGCCGGCACAGAAGACGCCGCTGTCGGTCTCCAGATCAAAGACCCATTCGTCGTCCGGGACGGCTGCGGCTTCTACGCGCCGCACCTCATGTGGGCTGCGCGCCAGATGTGCTCCCTTGGCGCCGACTCTGGCGGCAGAGCGCAGGTTCAGTTGGTAGTAGGTCCGCCCGTCGCGCTGCTCGGCATATACCGAAGCCGGCTGGTGCTGGTTGAAGTACAGCAGGCAGAGGCCTTGGGCTAGCACGGCGCTATTCGTCTTCACCGAGTCTCCATTGCCCTTCTTCAGGCCATCCCCGGCGTAACAGCCGGTCAGGAATGCCGTCTGAGCCTCGAGCGAGGCGTTCAGCACGAGCGCCGGCACCTGCTTGAAGGCGGTAGGCGTATAGAGCTGTTCGCGCAGCCACGGACCGATGGTCGGAGCGCCGGAGAAGCCGACACCCTCGGCGCTTGCCTCTGGGTCGAAGCCGGAGGTCCCGGTTCGGCTGCGCGACTTGCCTAGGAAGACTTGCGACCACAGCGTCATCGCCCGCGATTGGATCGCCAAGTCGTTGTTCTTGAGGCTCACATGACGTCCATCGCGCGATATGTAGCCATCTGCGGCGAGCAGTCCGAGCAACTCTGAAAGCTCGGGAGTTACAGCGGTCCACCCCGGGGCCTCGGGCATGGACTCGGCGATAGCGAGCTCGTCGCCTGCTTCCACGTCGCAGGCATTGAGCTGCTCGCGTGCCGCATCCAGCATCTGGTGGTGGGCGGTCACATCGACGACCCCGCCGCGTGCGTGGATGCGAAGCAGCCGATGGTCGGGGTCGGTGCGCCTTCTGCGGGTGGCAGTGATCGCCTTCACGCATGTCCACTCCTCTCCGTCCCAGATTTCGAGAAGGTTGTCCGGAGTGAACGTCTGCGTGCTCGTCTCCTTGCGGCGCAGCGGCACCAGCTCGGCTGCGGTCTTGACTGCGACTATGCCGAATTGCCGGACGATCAGCGGCGTGTTGGCTGCCACGCACTCGTGGTTGAAAAGTATCCCGCTGGTCGCGTGCAGGTCGTATGACTCGCGATAGTTAACGGTAATGAAGTGCCCGTAGACCTTTGCGACGCCGTAAGGGGAGCGTGGGTAAAACGGCGTCGTCTCGGTCTGGGGGACCTCCAGCACCTTGCCGAACATCTCGCTCGAAGAGGCCTGATAGAAGCGGGCCTCGGGACAGACTTCCCGCATCGCCTCAAGCATCCTCGTCACGCCGACGCCCGTGAACTCAGCGGTCAGCGTCGGCTGGATCCAGGAGACCGCGACGAAGGACATCGCGGCGAGGTTGTAGATCTCGGTCGGCCTTGCTGCTCTCATCGCGTCGACGAGCGAGCGATGGTCGAGCAGGTCGGCCTGATGGAGCGTGATCTTCTCTCGCAGGTGCTCGATGCGGTCGAACTTCTCGGTGGAGGACCGTCGCACCATGCCATGGACCTCGTAGCCCTTCTCGAGCAGCAGCTCGGCGAGATAGGAGCCGTCCTGGCCGGTGACGCCGGTGATCAAAGCGGATTGGCGTTCAGACATGAGCGGGGAGCCTACAGATTGCGCCGGAGACGCCCAGCAGCAGCCGAGCTGGCGCAGGAAGATCAACGCTTGGTTGAAGTCCCCCTCGCCGGCGATCGCGCGTGCGCTCGCCCCGGCAAAGCCCTTCGCGGATAAGGAGACCGAGCGAGTCTGGCAGCGACGGGCGGTACGCAAGCTCGACCAGGGCACGCAGCGCGTGGCGTTGCGAGAGCTTCTGATCCTGGACGCCGCCGAGGCGCTCGATGATCTCCGGGTCCCGCCCGGTAATCGGCTGGAGAAGCTCAAGGGCGACAGGGCCGGCACCTACAGCGTCCGCATCAACCGGCAATGGCGCATCTGCTTCAGATGGACGGCCGCCGGACCCGAGGATGTCGAGATCGTCGACTACCACTGAAAGCGAGAAGGGAGCTCCCGTGGCCACCGACCAAATCATGTCTCCGATCCATCCTGGCGAGGTGCTGATGGAGGAGTACCTGCAGCCGCTCGAAGTCACCCAGCACCGCTTGGCCGTTGCGATCGGCGTTCCGCCACGACGCATCAACGAGATCGTCCACGGCAAGCGGCGCATCAGCACCGATACAGCCCTGCGACTCGCGCGGTACTTCGGGACCAGCGAGCGCTTCTGGGTGAACCTTCAGGATCGCTACGACATCGAAGTCGAACGGGACAGGCTTGGATCGGCTCTCGAGAAGATCCAACCGCTCGTCCACGCCTGAGCTGCGCATGGACCGATCTTGTTCGATACGGGTACGATCTACTTGAGGCAGCAGCGCTCGGACGAAGCGGCCTCCGCACAGACTGCGACGCAGCCGCTCAGCAGTCGCTGAGGGCCCGCAGCGCCTCGCATATCTCCCGGCGCCGTATGCCCAGCTCGCCAGCGCGCTGAGCCAGAGCGGAGCGCCGCACTCGCTGGAGGTTGTCGAAGGATGCGGCGCACTGCACCGGCAGGCCCTCGCGTTCGCCGAGCGGGATCTCGGTTGGGATCTCGCGGACGGTGCGGGTGACCGGAGCCACGACGATGCTGCTGAGCGCCTCGATTGCTTCCGAGCGGGTGACCACGAGCACCGGCCGTCGCTTGTCCTCGGTCTCCGCCCACCAGATCTCTCCCTGCCGTGGGATGCTCACCAAGGCTCCTCTTCGACCAGGGCGCGTGTGCCGGCGTCGAGGCCGGCGAGCTCGTCGTCGGTTTGTGGGCGGCGACGGTAGGCGTCTGCGATGCGTTCCCCGACCATCCGTTTGCGGTGTTCGTCAACTAGCGCCTGAAGACCGATGCGCATCGCCTCCGAGCGGCTGGCGATCACGCCGGCGGCGACGAGGTCATCGACCGCCGCAACAAGACTGTCGTCTACTCTCGCAACGAGCTGCGTCATTCATAGAGCATAGCGATACGCATTGCAGAAGCGCCTAGAACCGATACAGGCCTGCAGCTCCTGTGGGCCTTCCACAATGCGCCGACGGCGGCGCATGATGCGCCAATCCTGGCGCATGTCACCGGTCTACCCACCCACAGCCCCCGCATCTGCCAGGTACCGCCGCAGCAAAGGACTCGTAAAGCGCCAATCGGCCCGCCCATGGCTCTCGATGATCGAGGTGTCCCGCAGGCCTTCGAGCGCGCGCCGCACCGCCCCGCGCGGGAGCTTGGTGTACACGGTTTCGCCGCGCGCCAGCCGCTGCGCTACGACGAGCCCGAGCTTATGCTGACTGCGAATGCGCTCCACGATCTGCTCGTGGCTTGCGCGCTCGCTGCGAAGCGCACCGAGCATGCCCTGCTCGACGATGCCCAGATCTATCTCTCGGGTCTCGAGTTCGACGCTTGCGAGATGGCTCTTCTGGGCGACCAGCATCGTCGTCCGTGGGTGAAGCTCGCCATACTCGACGATCCGCTGCACCGCTCCCTCGATCAGCGTGCAGTCGTCGGCAGCGAAGCGCTCCGCGATCCCCTTCGCCCAGGCCGAGCCGTCGATCGGGCGCAGGTCGTGGAAGCCGCCGAATTGGTGCAGCGCCCGGTGTGAGGGGACGAACAGGTCGCGCATCATGTGCTCGAGGCTGCCCGCGAAGAGATAGCTGACTGCGCCTGTGCGCTGGAAGATCGCGCGCATCCGCTTGGTGAGGCGATCGGGATCGCCGTAGGGCTGCTGCGGGCCCGCGACCTCCTGAAACTCGTCGAAGAAGACGACCATCTCCTTGCCGTCCGCGCTCGCGATGCGCTCAGGGAGCGAAAGCGCGTAGTCGAGGTAGCGGTCCGGGTCGCGGGCCGCGATGCCGGGAGAGAAGGCGATCTCGAGCTCCTCGCCGAGCTGGGCCTTCGAGCGCACGACGGCCGAGGTCTGCAGCGCGTCGGCGACGAAGCGGCCGGCTCTGCGCGTCTGGTGCAGGGCGCGCCTCAGTCCGGAGCGGTTGGCGATGCTCGCGGCGACGAGCGCCTCCGCGAGCTCGGCCGCCGTCGCGATCCTGAACAGATCGACCGAGACCGTGTAGCGGCCCTCGCGGGCCAGTCGCCCGACGACGGCCTCGCAGACGCTCGTCTTGCCGGTCCGCCGGGGGCCGGCGAGCACCACGCTGCTGCCGCCAGCGAGCGTCGCCGTGATCTCGCGCACGTCGATGTCGCGCCCGATCATCTGGCTCGCCGGGATCGGTTGATCCGTGGGGAAGAGATCTCCGCTTCGCTGCCGTGCCACCACCTCAGTATATGCGCCACCCACGGCGCATCATGCGCCGGTGGTGGCGCATTGGCAGGACGTCACCGCTCCCACACGCTCACCCGATTGGAGATGCCCTTCGCGTACGGGAAGTCCGCTTCTTCGGGGCAGACCGCTCTGAAGAAGTAGCGCACCGGCCCCGGCAGGCGGAAGCGGTGCGTGCCCGTGAAGCGACCGCTCCGACCGCTGCGCAGCACGAGGAACTGCAGCCAGGGGGTGCCCTTCGAGCGTGCCTCGAGCACGACCTGCTTGCCTGCCGAGGGGATCGGCGCGCCGAGGATCCTGCCCTGCAGGCGAATGCTCTCGCCGGCGCTGACCGAGCCGGGGCTGATGTGGAGCTCGATGCCGGCGTGCACCCGCAGGCGCACGGTCTGCGAGGCCACGGGCTGCCCGCCGATGCTCGGCGAGTAGGTCAGGGTCAGCTGCTCCGAGGGGCTCTGCTTTGGCAGATGGAACGTGAAGCGGCCCTGCCGGCCGGTGCTTGCCGACCCGATCGCGACAGACGGCGCTCCGCCGTAGCTCTCGCGGGCGTCGATCTCGATCCTGGCGCCGACGATGGCCTGGCCGCCAGACCCGGTGAGCCGCCCGGCGATCGTCTCCGCCTGGCCGAAGCCGTCCGTGAGCAGCGTGTGGGCGTCCCCAAGCTGTGCGCGGTGAGCCGCGACCCAGGAGGCGGTGAGGCTCGCTTGCGTGGAGGCCGGGGTGCCGTTGCTCTGCGGGCTGGCGGCCTGCCCGCCACCCGGCTGCCCGGCCGTGCTCGGCTGGGACTGCTGGCCGCCGGTGGTGGCGCCCGCGTTGGCGACCTCGATCGTCTTGCTGAGGACCGTGGTCGCGTTGCCGGCCGCGTCGGTGACTTCGACGAGCAGATGGTGGACGCCGTTGGAGAGCTGGGTGGTGTCGAGCGAGACGTGGCCGTTCGCCGAGGCCGGGCACGGCTGCGCCGAGAGGAAGGCCGGACCGTCTTCGGCGGGCACCGGCACTTCTTTGCAGAGTTCGGTTTCGTCGATGACCTGGCTTGTCAGAGCCTTGCCGTCAACGGTGACGGTCTCCTCGTAGACGCCGGAGCCCGAGTCCGAAGCCTTGAAGAAGAGCGACGCGGTGCCGCTGAGCGGTTCGCTGCCATCGAGTTCCCCGCTGGGTTCGCTGATCGTGGGGGACGCCTGCTCTTCGAGGGCGATGTCGGCGGCGTAGACGTAGACGACAACCGCGTGGCCCTGTTCATCGCCGCTGTCGCTGGGGCAGGACGCGGATGAGCAGGAGGCGTTGATGTAGAGGTGGGAGCCGCCGAGGTTGGCTGCTGGGACTTCGACCTTGTTCTGGTTGGCAAGCGGTTCGCTGGGGGTACCAATTCCTTTGGTGCATCCGGCGATATAGGCGCATCCGTCGAACTCGCTTTCGCTTGTGATCGCTTCGCGAGCAGACGGATTGGTTGGTGTGGCGAACCAGAAGAGATATCCCGATCCACCGTCCGCATCGCCGCTGCGCCACAGCCTGGCATCACGGATTGTCTCGCTTGCGGGTGCTGTGAACTCCCAAGTCATGAGGTCGGTGTCTGCGTGTGCGCTGTTGGCCGCGAGTGAAGTAGACAAGGCTCCATTGGATGCGCAGTCGTCGCCGTAAAGCGCGGAGCCGCTGCCGATATGACTCCACATGCCTGGGGCTTCGCGATTTTCCGTAGACGCCTGCACCGGCGCCACATCCCCCATCTCCGCCCCATACGGAATCCGGCACGAATAGACGTGGTAGACGCCCGCAACGCTGCGCGGCGCCAGGAGGAGCAGCGCAGCGAGCGCTGCTCCGGTTACCGTGACCCAAGTGACCAAAACTCGCGGGAGCATCGCGACTCCTTTCGTGATGTGGAAGGCCCTTCGACTTCCATGTCGTCAGGTGCCGGCCGCAGACCCCCCACCGACTTATGGGTTCCGTCTAACGGCACGCCTGCTCATCGGCCGCGCGTCCCCCGCCTTTCGATCATTCGACAGAACGCCGAATGTTCGTCCGCGGCGTTCTGTCTACAAAGGCGCGGCGAGCTCGAAGCCCACCGGCAGCGATGAGAGCCCGTAGATGCCGGTGATGCTCCCGTACTCTGGCTCCCCGTCGAGCCGCAGCCCCCGCATCCGCAGCGCCAGGAACCCAAGCGCCTCCTCCAGCTCGGCCTGGGCCAGGTTCGCCCCCACGCAGTAGTGGATGCCGGCGCCAAAGGTCAGATTCCGAGCCCGCGGCCGCTCCGCCGCGATGTCGAAGGACTCGCCCCCGTCCCCCTCCAAATCCCGATTCCCCGTAAACGCGCACACCATCACGATCGTCCCCGCTCCGAACACCACGTCCCGAAACACCATCTCCCGCTCCACGATCCTCGCCGAGAACGGCGTCACCGGCTCAAACCGCAAGGCCTCGGCGACCGCCGCCCCCGCCAGCCCCGGCTCGCGCCCGAGCAGCTCCCACTGCTCCGGATGTTCGGCCAGCAGCCGCAGCGCATGCGCCAGCTGGCTCTGGGTCGTGTCCACCCCGCCGATCAGCACGTTGAGCACGAGGTTCACGCACTCGACCTCCGAGAGCCGCTGCCCCTCCTCCTCGGCCGCGAGCAGCATCGAGATCAGATCCTCGCCGCCACCGCCGCGCCGATCCGCAAGCAGCGCCTCCGCGTACTCGTAGAACTCGGCCACCGCCGCTTCGATCTCTGCGCGCTGCTCGATCATGCTCTGCGCATCGAACTGCCGCTGAATCCACTGCGACCAGTGATTGAGCCGCGGCGCGTCCGCCAGCGGCGCCCCCATCACCTGCGCGATCGCCTGCGCCGGGTACGGCTTGCTCAGGCCCTCGACGATCTCGCACCGCACGCCGTCTCCCACCCGAGCGTCTCCAACCATCTCCCCGAACAGCGCCTGGAGCCGCGCCCGCATCGCCGGCCGGTGCCGCTGCACCGCCCGCGGCGAGAGCGAGGGGTTGAGCAGACTCCGCAACCGCGAGTGATCCGCCCCGTTCAGATGCAGGATGTTGCGCCGCATCTCCTCCAGCAGCGGCCCCTCCTGCACCTGAAACAGCTCTGCGATCGCGCCCCCCGGAAAACTCGCATCCCGGCTGCGAAGGAAGTGCTCGCCTGCCTCCCGGTCGAGCACCACGTACCCGTAAGGCCCCTTCGCCAGCCACCCCTGCGCCCGCAGCGCGGCCAGTGCGGCGTGGAACGCCGGGCCGCGCATCGCAGGGTCGGTGTAGTCGAAGCTGGCGAGACCCTCTAGCTCCTCCACGCGCATCATCGCCGCCCCGACGCTACCAGCCGTTGCTCTCAGACGGTCTCACCGCGCACCCCGTCGGCGGGGCGCGCGGCGAGCAGTCCTCGGGAGGGCGGGGCCTCTTACCTCTTGCCGCTCACCGCCTGCTTGAGGCCCGCGCCGGCGGTGAACTTCGGCGCCTTCGTGGCTTTGATCTTCACCTTCTCGCCGGTCCTCGGGTTGACGCCCTGGCGCGCAGCGCGCTTGACGACCGAGAACTTGCCGAAGCCGGTGATAGCGACCTCGTCGCCCTTCTTGAGGGTCTTGCTGACAGTGCCAACGAACGACTCGATCGCCCGCTGGGCGTCTGCCTTGGTAAGGCCGCTGTCGGCGGAGACCGCGTCGACGAGCTGGGTCTTGTTCATTGCAGGGACTTCCTTTCGGGTGATGGACGTGTGGGAACAGCGAGCGCGGAGAGTAGCGCTCTTACCGGGAGAATGGCTTGCCTGCGCGATATTTGACCTTTACGGCAACTTCTTGCCGGGGTTGAAGAGGCCCTTCGGGTCGAACGCGCGCTTGGCCTCACTGTGAAGACGCACCGCAGCGGGGTTCCACTGCTTTGAAAGCTGGCCGGCCTTGATCAGGCCAAGCCCGTGCTCGCCGCTGATCGCCCCGCCCATCCCCACGACCAGATCCATCAGCTCGTCCCCGACCGCCGCCACCGCGCGCCGATCGCGCTCGCTGGCCGGATCCATCAGCACATTCGCATGCACGTTTCCGTCTGCGCCGTGCCCCCAGGCGCAGCTGGAAAGCCCGTGCCGGCCAGCGATCTGCTCAAAGCCCCGCAGCAGCTCGTGCAGCCGCTCCACCGGCACGACCACATCCTCTCCCACCTTGCCGCCCTTCACCGCGGCGGCAAGCCCGTTGATCCGATCGCGCCAGCGCCAGAGATCCCGCGGCGCGGGCTGGTCGATCGCCATGCAGTACGGGCTCAGCACCTCGACGAACAGCGCATCGCGCAGCTCCAGCAGCTCGTCGATGCCGCCGTCGATCTCCAGCAGCAGCGCAAAGCGCGCCTCCGGCGGGATCTCCCCCGGATAGCTCTCCGCGGCGATCCGCAGCGTCTCCCCGTCGAGGAAGTCGAGCGCCGCGGGCACGATCCCGACGCCGAGCACGTTCAGGATCGCTTCGCAGCCGCGATCTTCCTCGCGCGCGAAGGCGACCATCGCCATCGCCTCCGCCGGCGCGGGCGTCAGCCGCAGGTGCACGGCCGTGACGATCCCGAGCGTCCCCTCCGACCCGATCAAGAGCCCCCGCAGGTCGTACCCGCCGACGTCCTTGCGGCAGATGCCGCCGACCTCGATCGTCTCGCCGCCGCCGACCACCGCCTCGATCCCGGTCACCCACTCCCGGGTTGCCCCGTACTTGAAGGCGTGCGGCCCGCCCGCGTTGGTGGCGACGTTGCCGCCGATCTGCGACTGCTCCGACGCCCCCGGGTCCGGCGGGAAGAGCAGGCCGTTCTCGCGCGCGAGCCGATGCACGTGCGCGGTCCTCAGCCCCGCCTCGACGTGCATCCGCCACAGCCGCGGCGAGAGCTCGCGCACCGCGGTCATCCGCTCCAGCGAGCACACCACCGACCCCGGCGAGGGCACCGCGCCGCCCGCCAGCCCGCTGCCGCCGCCGCGCGGCACGATCGGCACCTCCAGCTCGTACAGGACTGCCACGGTCTCGGCGACTTCCGCGGTGCTTCCCGGCCGGACCGCCAGCTGAGCCTGACCGCGAAGGCCCGAGGCGATTGTGGCGTCATGGTTATAAGGAGAGCTGGCCGCGACGTCCAGCACGTGCTCAGCCCCTACGACCCGGCGCAGCGCTCGGCGCAGGTCGCCGGCGGCTAGACCCACTCGATCTGCCGCGCCAGCGCGTCGGTGCCGAGGTCGATCACGCCGCTTCGCTCGATCGGCCGATACCGACCCTCGACCAGGCCGAGCCACTCCAGCGAGCGCTCCTCGGGATCGACGATCAGCAGCTCCTCGACGCTGTGCGCAGCGTAGAAGGACAGCTTCTCCCAGGTGTCGTCGTCCGGCGAGAGCACCTCGACGGCGAGCGCGGCGCTCGGCAGCCAGACGCCGCCGGCGCCGGGCCGGTGCAGACCGACGTCGGGGACGCGGAAGTCCTGCTTGGAGTCGCCGAGGTTGAAAGCATCGGTGACCGTGAGCCCGGCCGCGGCCGCGGGCGCCGCGAGCAGATGCGCGACCTGCGCGCTGAGCGCCGCATGGCGAAAATCAGGCGCGGGAACCACGTGCAGCACCCCCTCCCACACCTCGTCGTGGCGATCGGCGCCCCACTGCCGGCGGCGGATCAACGAGCTCCTGCACCTCCTGCGGCAGCGGGTCTGAAAGCAACGTGCGCATCGACTCCACAGCGTAGCGCCCGCTGCCGTCTTCGATTGGATCGAACCGCGTGCATGCACGACACCGTAGTTGCGGCTGGGGATGGCTGGCGAGATGCAGCGCCGCTCAGCCGCCGGGCGGCAGGAAGCGATCGGTCCCGTAGCGCGCAAAGGAGATCGGCGCGCCGATCAGGCCGTGGCCGACCATCCAGCGCGAAAGCGCTTCCACGTGCGCGGGCTGCAGCGTCCCGAACGGCACCCTGCCCTTTTCGGTGAACAGCGGCAGGTAGGCGGCAAGCGAGGCGCGGGCCACCTTCGGCTGCACTTCCGGGTTCATCGCGATCAGATCGTGCAGGCTCACCCGGGGTTCGCGCAGCGTCAGCCGATAGCCCCGCGCCGTCGCCGCCACGAAGCCCTTGACGAGCGCGGGATCGGACTCGATCAGATGTCGGTTGCTGAAGGCGACCAGACCAGGATACGGCGGCCCGCCCCAGTCGTCGAGCTTGAAAGACCTGACCGGCTCACCGGTCACCTGCAGCGCCACCCCGTCCGCCGGCCAGAAGCCGGTGAACGCCGCAATCCGGCCCGAGCGCAGCGCCTGGGCGCCGTTGAAGCCGACCGTCACGACGTGGACCCGGCTCGGGTTCCCGCCCGCGGCGCGCACCTCCGTGTCGAGCACGGCGCTGTCGGAGGGCACGCCCGTGATCCCCACGCTCTTGCCCTGCAGCGCCGCCGGCGAGGCGAGATGCTCCGAAGCGCGCGCGATCAGCCCGCCGAGCGGGCGCTGCGCGATCGCCATGATCGCCTGGGCATCGCCGCCCTTGGCGATCAGCGTTGCCACGTCGCTGCCGTCGGCCAGCCCGAAGTCGGCCTTGCCGGCGTCGATCAGGCTGAGGGTGTCCTGCGTTTCAGAGGGCTCGATCACCTTCAGCGCGATGCCCTCGCGCTTGTACAGCCCTTCGGCCAGCGCCCTGTAGATGCCGGCGTGGACCGCGTTTGGCACGAAGTCGAGGATCAGCGTCGCCTTGACCAGGTGCGACGGCGCCTTGCCGGAGCCCGCAGAATCCCCCGCAGCCGCACAGCAGCGCGCAGAGGATGAGGATGCAAAGAGGTGTCCTGGCGGCGCGCAAGCGGCGTGAGAATAGCGGCCGCCGCTTGCCGCCGGCGCAACTCGAGCGGCGTTTCCATGTTGTGCTGGCGTTAGGATCAATCATCTGGCGCAGCGGTTGGGGGAGCGCCGCGGGGCGGCGGCTGCCGAATCGACAGGAGAGCAATGAGCCCACGGATGCGCCCTTCAGGCATCGCAGTACGCCGGCCCGCGCGTCTCGCGGGCCTGCTGGCGTGCGCGCTTGCACTTGCATCCCCGGCCGTTGCCGGCGCCGCCAAGCGCACCCACCGGCACCCCAGCCGGCCCCAGTCCCCGACCTGTCCCGGCGCGCATCTGTCGCAGGTCACCGTCTCCCCGCTCCCCGGCACCCCGGAGGCCACGCCGCAGACGCAGATCAGCTTCCTCGGCGTCGGCGCCTCCCAGCTGCGCTCGATCTACGTGGTCGGGTCGCAGAGCGGCCGCCACGCCGGCAAGCTGCGCTCCTATGACGCGCAGACCGGCGCCAGCTTCCTGCCGGAAGTCCCCTTCCAGGAAGGCGAGCACGTCAGCGTCTGCGCGAGCGTGGCGACCGGCAAAGGCATGCGCCGCGTGGCCACGAGCTTCTCGATCGCCACGCCGGCGCACCTGAAATACCAGACGCCCTTCGAATACCCCGGCACCCGCGGCGACGCGCAGGCCTACCACTCCGTCGACCTCAAAGCGCCGGTGGTCACAGTCAACCAGCAGGCCGGGGTCGAACTCGGCGCCCGGCGACCTCTTCGCGACCCCATACGCCGGTCCGGCCGAACACGGGGCGATGATCTTCGAAAGCTCGGGCCAGCTGATCTGGTTTCACCGCCCGCCGAACCCCGACTGGGGCATCGCAAATCTGCAGGTGCAGAGCTGGAACGGCCACGCCGACCTCGTCTTCTGGCAGGGCCTGATCAACACGTTCGGCTTCGGCACCGGCGAAGACGTGATCCTCAACAAAGCCTACGAACAGGTTGCCCGGATCAGGGCCGGCAACGGCCTGAAGGCCGACCTGCACGACATCGAGCTGACCCCGGCGGGCGCCGCCTACATCACCGCCTACTACCCCGTGCGCGCACAGGGGCCGATCCCCGACGGCGGCGGCGCAAGGCGCCCCGGGGTCGTGCTCGACTCCGTGGTCCAGGAGATCGACGTCAGGACCGGCCTGGCGATGTGGGAATGGCAGAGCCTCGGTCACGTGGCGCTCTCCCAATCGCGGATGAAGGCGCCGGCGGGCAGCGCGCCCTACGACTACTTCCACGTGGACTCGCTGCAGCCGCTTGCCGGCGGCAACCTGCTGATCTGCGCCCGCAACGTCTGGGGCGTCTACTCGATCGCGCCCCACACCGGGCAGATCGCCTGGCAGCTCGGCACCCGCCACAGCAACCTCGCGCTCGGCGCCGGCGTGCGCTTCGCCTGGCCCGAAGAGGCGCAGATGCTGCCGACCGAACAGCTCGCGCTCTACGATGGCGGCGCGAGCTCGGCCACCTCGCCGCGCGGGGAGGTCATCGACCTCGAATGGTCGAAGAAGGAAGCGAACCTCGCCTCCGGCGGGCAGTTGCAGCGCAGCTTCGGCGCGCCGCGCAGCGCCGGCCAGGGCAGCGTCCAGCCGCTGGCCGACGGCAACTGGCTGGTGGGCTGGGGCGGCCTGCCGAACTTCACCGAATACGACAGCGAAGGAAACGTGATCTACGACGCCCGGTTCCCGGCCCAGGAGGTCGGCTACCGCATCTATCGCGAGCCCTGGCAGGGCCAGCCCTCCGCGCCCGCGAACCTGCTGGCGAACACCAGCGGCACCAGCACGACCGCCTACGTCAGCTGGGACGGCGCCACCGACGTGGTCGCCTGGCGCCTGCTCGCCGGACCCACGCCGCACGCCCTGGAAGCGGTCGCGACCGTGCCGAGCACCGGCTTTGAGACGGCGATCCCCGCGCAGGCCGCCAACGACCTGCAGGCGCAGGCGCTGAACGCGGACGGGGAAGTGATCGGTGAATCGAAGGTGATTGCGGCGGCGCACACGTGAGCATGCCCTCGCGCCGGCTGCGGCGGTCACTGATCTGGATCGTGCTCGCGCTCGCGGTGTGCAGCGGCGGCGCGCTCGCGGTCGCCGGCGGGCACATCGCCGACGAGACGGCGGCCTACAGCGGCCCCGACGATGCGCAGTGCGTGCCCGCCCAGCTGAACGTCTCCGACGTGCTGCCGCACACAGGCCTGCAGGTCTCGCCGCTGCCCGGCTCCTACGACGCGATGCCGCAGACGCAGATCAGCTTCCTCGGGGTGCCGGCAGGGGACATCAGCGACGTCAGCGCCGACGGGTCGCTGACCGGCTCGCACCCCGGCCGGTTGGAGTCCTACTCGCAGGGCGACGGGGCGAGCTTCGTGCCCGAAGCGCCATTCAAGGCCGGCGAGACCGTCACCGTCAGCGGGCAGGTGCGCTCGGGGCCGGGCACGGTGCCCTTCACCTACAGCTTCAGCGTCGCCTACCCCGACCCGATCCCCTACAAGACCCAGCTCCCTGCGCCTCGCAATCCGCCCGCCGGCAGTGTGCAGAGCTTCCGTTCGGCGCCGCAGCTGCAGCCGCCGAGCGTCGAAGTGAGCACCGACTCGCCCGGCGTCTCGCCCGGGGATCTCTTCCTTGCGCCCTATTCGGGGCCGGGGCCGGACGGCCCGATGATCATGACCCGGCAGGGTCAGCTTGTCTGGATGAACGTGCTGCCGGGCGAAATGAAGGCGACAAACCTGCAGGTGCAGAGCTGGGAAGGCAAGCCGGTGCTGACCTGGTGGCAGGGCTACATCCCCCCGCAGGGCTTTGGCCTGGGCGAAGAGATCGTGGCCAATGCCTCCTACAAGCAGATCCTGCGCATCAAAGCCGGCAACGGCAACCTCGCCGACCTGCACGACTTCCATCTGGAGTCAAATCACACCGCGCTGCTGACCGTCTTTCGCACGATCCACTGCGACCTCACCTCGATCAAGGGGCCCAAGGACGCCGCGGTGACGGACGCGAGCTTCCAGGAACTCGACGTCAAGACCGGCCTGGTGCGCCGGGAGTGGACGAGCATCGATCACGTCGCGCTGAGCGAATCCTACTCCGAAGGCGAAAAATCCAGCACGGAATGGCCCTTCGACTACTTTCACCTGAACACGATCGACCCGCGCGGCAATGGCACCACGCTGCTCTCATCGCGCAACACGATGGCGCTGTGGCTGATCGACGACAAGACCGGCCAGGTGATCGAAAAAATCGGCGGCAGGAAATCGAGCGTGAAGATGGAACCGGGTGCCCAGACCGCCTTCCAGCACGACGCGATGACGCTGCCAAACGGCCAGATCAGCATCTTCGACAACGGCGGCGCACCCTTCGGCCAGCCCGAATCGCACAATCAGTCGCGCGCCGCGATCGTGGAAGTGAGCCAGGGCCGCGACCGCCTGGTGGCGGAACTGCGCCACCCCTCGCCGCTGCAGGCCGGCAGCCAGGGCAGCGTGCAGCAGATGCCGAACGGCAACTGGCTCGTCGGCTGGGGCCAGGAACCGTACGTCAGCGAATTCACGCCCTCGGGCCAGCTGATCTACGACGAGCACATGTGGGCGACCAAGCCTCAATTCGAAACCGAGTCCTACCGCACCTACAAGTTCGAATGGAATGCGACGCCCTACTGGCCGCCCTCGATCGCCGCGCAGAAGACCGCCGAAGGCGTGGAAGCGTGGGCCAGCTGGAACGGCGCCACCGAAGTCGCGTCCTGGCGCCTGCTCGGCGGCAGCTCCCCGACGCAGCTGGCCCCGATCGGCAGCGCCTCCAGCAGCGGCTTTGAGACCACGCTGCACGGCCAATCCTCCGCCTACGTGGCGGTTCAGGCGCTCAACTCCGCCGGCGAAGTGATCGGCAACTCCAAGCCGATCACCCCGGCGGGATGATGTCGGCCAGCGCGGCCAGCGCCTGCGCCAGCACCTGGGCCGGCGCGAGCGTCGCGTCGATCGTCCTGATGCGCGCCGGCTCCTGCTCGGCGAGCTTGTCGTAGGCGGAGGCGACGGCGCCGAAGAACCGCGCGTCCTCGCGCTCCAGGCGGTCCGGCTGCTCGCCGCGGCGCTGCTGGCGCGCGCTCCCGGCCTGCGGGGAGATCGCCAGCAGCAGCGTGCGATCCGGCGTGAGCCCGCCGGTGGCGAACAGGTTGATCGCACGCACCTGCTCGATCCCCAGGTCGCGGCCGGCGCCCTGGTAGGCCAGCGAGGAGTCCACGAAGCGGTCGAGCAGCACGAGCTCCCCCCGCGCCAGCGCCGGCGCCAGCAGCTCGCGAGCAGCTGCGCCCGCGCCGCGGCGTAGAGCAGCGCCTCGGCGCGCGGGCTCACCTGCGCCGAGGGGTCCTTGACGAGCTCCCGGATTCGCTCTGAGAGCGGCACGCCCCCCGGCTCGCGCAGCAGGCGCACGCTCGCGCCGCGGCGCTCGATCTCGGACGCCAGCGCCTGTGCGAGCGTGGTCTTGCCCGCGCCGTCCAGACCCTCGATGCTGACCAGCCGCCCGCTTGCCATCGGCCACGGCACGCTAGCGGGGAGCGGGGCGGAATGTACCATCGCCTCCATGACGCTCCCCGGCACCGAGTCCCAGCCGCACGCAGCGGCGGTCCTGGGTCCCGCACTGCCGCCGGACGGCGAGCCTTCGCACGCCTACCTCTTCCACGGCCCGCCGGGCAGCGGCAAGCGCACGGCCGCGCGCGCGTTCGCGACCAGGCTGCTGGCCGGCCCGGCGGGGCAGGACGCGCTGGTCGCAGAGCGGGTCGCGCGCGAGACCCATCCCGACCTGACGTGGGTGCGGCCCACGGGCGCGGCGGAGATGCTGGTGGGGGACATCGACGAGCCGGTCGTGGCGGCGGCGACCCGCACGCCGTTCGAGGCCGCCCGCCGGGTGTTCGTGATCGAGGGCGCCGACGCGATGAACGACCGCGCCGCCAACCGACTGCTGAAGACGCTTGAGGAGCCGCCGGCGTTCGCGCACCTGATCCTGCTCGCCGATCGCCGCGAAGACGTGCTGGCGACGATCGTCTCGCGCTGCCAGCTGGTCCGCTTCGACCCGCCCACGCCCGCGGCGATCGAGCGGCTGCTGCTGGACGAGGGCTCCCCTGAGCCCCGGGCCGCGGCGGCGTGCTCGCGGCTGGCGCTCGGCGATGCCGAGCTGGCCCGCCGCCTGGCGGGGCCCGGCGGCGCGGAGCTGCGCCGCGCCGCGCACGCTCTGATCGCCGCGGCGCTGCACGGCGGGCCAGGGCCGCGACCGTGGAGCGCGCTGCTGGACGCGGCCGCGGCGGCCGGCGCCGCCGCCGGCGAGCAGGTGACCGCGGCGGTGGCGGCCGAGCTGGAGTTGCTGCCCGCCAAGGAGCGCCGCCGCCGCGAGCGCGAAGGCGGGCAGGCCGCCGGCCGGGCCGAGCGCCGCCGCCGCACGCGGGCGCTCGACGACGGGCTGCGGCTGGCCGAGCTGTGGCTGCGCGACATGCTCTGCCTGGCAGACGGCGCCCCCGAGCTGGTCCACGCGCTCGACGAGGTCGAGTCCTTGCAGGCCGACCTGGCGGCGCTGGGCGACCCGACCAGGCTGCTCCGGGCGATCGAGCTGGTCGGCCAGACGCGCCTGAGCCTCGCCCAGAACGTGACCGAGGAGCTCGGCGCTGGAGGCGCTTGTTACCGACTGGCGAGCCTGCTCGGCGCCGGCTAGGTCAGGCCGCGATCGGCCCGAGGTTCGGCGTCAGGCCGTAGGTCTCGAACGCCAGGAATTTCGAGAACAGGCGATTGTCGGGGCCGTGGAAGTCGGCCGAGCCGGTGCTGAGCAGGCCGTGCGCCTCGCAGTGCTCGAAGAGCAGCTGCGTCTGCGCGCGGGTGTGGGTGATGTAGAAAGCCTCGACGCCGTCGATGCCGAGCGCCTGGAAGCGCTCCACGGTCTCGATCGTCTCCTGCGGGTCGGTCAGGTCCCAGAACGGATGCGCCCAGATCGCGACGCCGCCGGCGGCGTGGATCGCCTCGATCGATTGGGCGACGGTCGGGGTTTGCCGCAGGCGGAAGGCCGGCTTGCCCTCGACCAGGTAGCCGCGGATCAGGCCGCCGATGTCCTCGATGCCCTCTGCGCTCAGGCGCTCGGCGTTGGCGGGCGCGGCCAGCACCGCCCCGGCCAGGTGGGGCCGGCCGATCGGCCGGCCCGCGGCGATCCGCTGCTCGATCTCCGCTTCGTCGAGCTGCAAGCCGGCTTGGCGCAGGCCGTCGCGCATCCGCAGGGTGCGGCGCTCGCGGTCGCCGAGGAAGTCCTGCAGGCGGGCGGCGAAGGCTGGGTCCTCGTGGTCGATCAGGTAGCCGAGGATGTGCAGTTCGCGGGGGGAGGAGCCGCCGTCGTCCAGGGCCGAGATCTCGGCCGCGGGCACGACGCGCACGCCCTCCGCGGCGCCGGCCGCCACCGCTTCGGAGACACCGGCGACCGTGTCGTGGTCGCTCAGCGCCAGCAGCTCCACGCCCTCTGCGGCCGCGCGGGCGACCACTTCTGCGGGCTCGAGCGTGCCGTCGGAGCGGGTGGAATGAGATTGGAGATCGAAGCGCGGGATGGTGGTCATGGGGTCCTGGGCTCCTAAGGGATACGATGAGTTGGTCGGTCCGATTGCCTTGGGGAGAGGCTGGAAGGCATCCGGCGGAGCCTATGTAATGGGAGCTATGCAGCGACGCATCGAACTGCGCAGGCGCCATGGCGTCTCGCCATCACCCGCCGCCGGCGGCGACGCCTCGCAGCGTACCGATCGCCTGCTGGCCCGGCTGGCAGACCGCGACTGGGACGTGATCGCGGGCGTCGATCCCCGTCACGGCGTCGACCATGTGATCGTCGGCCCCGGCGGCGTGTTCGCGATCGCCTCGCGGATGCCCGAGGGCGTTGGCGTCGCGCGCGTCAAGGACGGCATGCTCTGGCTGCGCAAGGGCGGCGACCCGCGCGCGGACAAAGCGGGTGGCGCGATCAACCGGCAGGTGCTCGAAGCGGCCAAAGCTCTGCACAAGGAGATCCGCGCCCGCACCGGCCGCGGACCGCAGGTCAGCCCGGTCGTGGTGCTCTGGTGCGAGTTCCCGCAGGCGGTGGCCGAGTCGAGCCGGATCGCCTTCGTGCGGGGCCGCGACCTACTCGACTGGCTTTCGCGCCGGCCCCAGCAGCTTGACGTGCAGGGCCGCGCCGAAGTCGCCCAGGCGATCGCCGCGATCTCCTCGGACTCTCAGACTTCGCGGTGGCACCCGATCCAGCGAACCATCCGCCGCGGAGCGGCTTGAATATCCCTGCAGCCAGCAGCTGACCCGCCGTTCGATGGTGCCGCGCAGAGCTCTCGCGGCTTCGTAGTAGCGGCAGGCGCCGGCGCGCAGTTCATCCAGCCCGCGCGAGTCGCGCAGCTGCCGGTGGGCCGTGTCGGTCTCGTGTGCCCGCGCCAGCGCCGTCAGCCAGCAGACCTCCAGGTAGGCCATCGCGGCGCCGTACTGGTCCTCGGGCAGGCCCTCTCCCGTCTCCACCTGGTGCAGCACCGGGAGTACCTCGCCCTGCAGGCAGCGCAGCTCCGCGTGGGCGCGCAGCATCAGGCTGACATCGGCCGGAAGGGCCTCGATCTTGTTGATGTGTTCGGACATGCTGATAGCTCTTGGCGCCCCGGGGAACGGTTGCTGCGCACGTCTGGATTCGGCGGGGGCCCTGCAGCGCTTTAGCAAACCGCCGGCAACTCCATCCCTTGTCGGGCGCGGTTGTCGGCTCTATGACGCTTGTTGCGGGAATGGCCATTGCCTAAAGCACGGCTGGCGCTGGACCGATGGGCACTCAGGCGCAGATGTCGATCGTCAGCATCCAAAGACCGGAGCCGGGCGCCCCCGGCGGGCGTGCGCGCACGATCGTGCTGGCGCTGCGGATGCGCACGCTGATCGCGCTCGGCCTGCTGGCGATCCAGACGACCTTCGCCGGGCGCGCGTTCGGGCTGCGCAGTCCGCTTTTCATCGGCTCGGAGCTGCTGCTGCTGTTCTGCATCCTCGTGATCTCGCGGTATGTGCTGCCGCTGGTCGATCGGCATGACCGCGGCGCCACGGGCGAGGAGCACGTCGGCGGGCTGCTCGAACGCCTGGGCGAGGAGGGCTGGCAGGTGATCCACGACGCGAGCCTCGGGCGCGGCGACATCGATCACATCGCGATCGGGCCCGCCGGCGTCTACACGATCGAGACCAAGAGCCACCCGGGACCGATCGCCGTCGGTCGCGTGCACGGGGCGGTGCTGCGGCAGGCAAACGCTCAGCGCGAGCTGCTGGAAAGGGTCGTGGAGATTCCGGTGCAGCCGCTGATCGTCTACAGCCGGGCATGGGTCAACCGGCCGCTTGCGCGGCGCAAGGGCGTGCGGGTGCTGCCGGCGCGGATGCTGCTGCGGCATCTGCGTCAGCAGGAGCGGCGGCTCGGGACCCGCGAGGTGGGCCTCGCGGCGCGGCGCGTGCAGGACGCAGTGCTCGCGCGCCAGGCGCAGGACGAGCTCGACGACCAGGATTGCGGCGGCCGCCCGCGCACGCCGACCGGAGCGCGGGGTAGCGTCCTGGGTAGTGTCCGCAGCCGCTCTGCGCATACCTGAGTCACCGCCCGCGGGGGCGCCCGCGCGCCCCACGCCCGAGCAGCTGCTGGCCAAGTTCGGGCTGAGCGCGTTTCGGCCCGGGCAGCGGGAGGCCGTGCAGGCGGCGCTCGACGGGCGCGACAGCCTCGTGGTGATGCCGACCGGCGCCGGCAAGTCGCTCTGCTATCAGCTGCCGGCGCTGGTCGAGGGGGATGGCCTGGTCCTGGTCGTCAGCCCCCTGATCGCGCTGATGGACGACCAGCGCAGCCGGCTGCTGGCCGCGGGGGTGCGGGCGGCGATGCTCGCCTCAACCGCGGATCCCGGGGAGAACGCCGCCGAGCTTTCGCGAATCGCCGGCGGCGAGGCGCAGATCGCGCTGGTCGCGCCCGAGCGCTTCGCCTCGCGTGGGTTCCGGGAGGCGATCTCGCAGCGCAGGGTGAGCCTGTTCGTGGTCGACGAGGCGCACTGCGTGGCCGAGTGGGGGCACGACTTCAGGCCCGACTACCTGCGGCTGCACGGGGCGATCGAGGCGCTGGGGCGCCCGACGGTGATGGCGAGCACCGCGACGGCGACCCCGCGCGTGGCGGCGGAGATCGCGGGCCGGCTGCGCCTGCGCGACTGGATCTCGATCAGCGGCGGCTTCGACCGGCCGAACATCTCCTTCGACGTGGTCACGGTGGAGGGAAAGGGTGCGCTTGCGCGCAAGCGGGTGGCGCTGTCGCACGTGCTCGCCGACCCTGCGTCCAGGCCCGCGATCGTGTACACCGGCACCCGCAAGGACACCGACGCGCTGGCCGAGGAGATCGCCGGGTGGGGCCTGTCGGTCGTGGCCTACCACGCGGGGATGGCCGCTCAGGCGCGCCGGCGCGCGCAGGAGGCGTTCATGGGCGGGGAGGTCGAGGCGATCGTGGCGACCACTGCGTTCGGCATGGGCGTCGACAAGGCCGACGTGCGCACCGTCGCGCACTGGGCGCTTCCGACCAGCCTGGAGGGCTACTACCAGGAGGCGGGCAGGGGCGGGCGCGACGGCGAGCCCGCGCGGGCGCTGCTGCTGGCGGCCAGGATGGACCTCGGCCGGCTGATCCGCTTCAACACCGAGCGGAACATCACTGTCGCGGAGGTGCGCGAGTTCGTGGGCAGGCTGCGCGCGGGGGCGGACGGTGGCACGGCGCAGATCGAGCGCGGCGAGCTGGATGACCGCGGGCGATCGCTGCTTTCGATCGCCGAGCGCGCGGGGGCGGCGGTGCTCGAGCCGGGCGCCGGCGGCGGGCTGCTTGTGGAGCTGACCGGTCGCGGCTCGCCGCGGGCTGCGCACCTTGCGATCAAGGCGGCGCAGGATCGCGGGTGGGAGGCCTATCGGGCGATCGAGCGGTTTGTGGCCAATGGCGAGGTCTGCCGGCGGCGCGAGCTGCTTGCGCATTTCGGCGATTCGCAGCGGGTGCCGGCGCTCGGGCGCTGCTGCGATGTGTGCGATCCGGACCCGGAGCTTGTGCGCGCGGTTGAGGTTGCGCCTGCCGCGCGCTCGCGCTCGCGGGGGCGGGTCGGGGCGGCGCTGCCGCCGACGGATGCCGAGCCGGTGGACGAGCAGCAGTTCGAGCGGCTGCGGCAGTGGCGGGCTGGGCGCGCTGAGGGCAAGCCGGCCTACACCGTCGCTACCAACGCGGTGCTCGAGCAGGTCTTGCGAGCGCGCCCGTCCTCGGAGGCAGAGCTGCTTGCGATCAAGGGCGTCGGCCCGGCGTTCTGCGCCAAGCACGGCGACTCGCTGCTGGAGCAGCTTGCGAGGATGTGAGCGGATGGAGGCTGATCGAGGCGATGAAGAGCGTCGGCACCTGCCGCAGCTTTCGGGACGAGCCGGTCCCGGATGCGGTGCTGTATGAGGCGGTGGACGCGGCGCGCTTTGGGCCGCAGGGCGGCAACCGCCAGCCGGTGCGGTTCGTGATCGTGCGCGAGGCCGAGCGCAAGCGGCGCCTTGGCGAGCTCTACCTGCAGCAGTGGGAGGCCTACGTGCCCGCGGGTGGCGGCGGGAGCGTCGATGCGTTTGCCCGCGCGTTCGGGCAGCACCCCGCGATCGTCGTGGTCTGTGCGCACCTGCAGAGCCTGCTTGCGACCGACGCAGGGCTTGGGCGTCTGAGCATCGTCGGCGGCGCCTCCGTCTATCCGATCGCCCAGAACTTCATGCTCGCGCTGCGCGACCAGGGGGTCGCCAGCGCGCTGACGACGCTGCTGTGCGCGCGCGAGGCTGAGGTCAAGCAACTGCTCGGGATCCCCGCGGACTACGCGACCGCGGCCCACATCGCGATCGGCTACCCTGCGCGGCCGTTCCCGCGCCATCTGCGCCGGCGGCTCGTCGAGGAGCTGGCGTTCCTGGAGCGGTTCGACGGGGCGCCGCTGGGCGGGGTTTGAGGCCCCGCCGGGCCTGGCCGGAGCGGTATCCGCGACGAGCCGTCCGTCGGGTACCACAGCGGTAAGGAATCGAGAGCCGACGGCCGGAGTCGAACCGGCGACCCCCGCTTTACGAGAGCGGTGCTCTGGCCATCTGAGCTACGTCGGCATTGGGGCTATCGCATCGTACCGCCGGAGCGGCTGTCATTTCGCTCCGGCTAGGGCTCGCTGCCGCCAGGGGCTTCGATGTAGCTGCTATGCTGCATCCCATGACGCTACATGCACAGGGCTATGAAGTCGGTGTGCGAGCGCTTCACGACCGCCTCAGCGAGCACTTGGAGGCAGTGAAGGACGGCGCTGAGGTTCTCGTGACCCGCCGCGGACGACCGATCGCGCGCCTGTCCGCTGTCAAGGACACCGACCCACTCGCCGAGCTTGTGCGACGCGGCCTCGTGACGCCGCCGGATCGACCGCGCGCCGCGCGCAAAGCCGCCATGAAGGCGCACGGGTCGGTGAGCGAGCTGGTCGCAGAGCAACGCCGCTGATCCTCTACTTCGACACCTCGGCCCTCGTCAAGCTCATCATCGCCGAGGAAGGCTCTGACGTGGCCAGCGAACTGTGGGGCACTTCCTTTCCAGCGATCTCGAGCATCCTCTGCTACCCCGAGGGTCGCGCGGCGCTGGCGGCTGCGTTGCGCGGCGGGCGCCTAACCACCACCAGTCACAGCCGCGCCCTAGGAGATTTCGAGTCGCTGCAGGGCGAGTTGTCGCTGATCGGGATCGACATGCAACTCGCCCGCGAAGCCGGTGCCCTTGCTGAGAAGTTCGCGCTACGTGGCTACGACGCGGTTCATCTCGCCAGCGCGCTTCAGACCGGCAGCGATATCACGCTCGTGAGCGGGACCACGAGCTCAGACGCGCTGCGGCGGAAAACGGCTGCTCGATCGCGCCTGCCTCCTGATCGGAGACGCTCGCCGGCAGCCGTTCGTCCTGTGTGTACTCACACCACGCGTTCTAGCGGTGTGAGTGTCCGCGCACTGTGCGCCAACTCTCGCGGGTGATGCGCAGGATCACGGCCGTCATGGCAAGGCCGATGATTGGATCGAGGATCGGGGCGCCCGCGGCGATTGCGATGGCGCTGGCGATGACGGCGAGCGAGACGTATGCGTCGGCACGGGCGTGATCGCCATCTGCGATCAGCGCGGGGCATTTCAGCCGGTGCCCGGTGCGGCTGCGTACCAGCCCGGCGAGCCAGTTGCCGGCGAACCCGGTCGCTCCGGCGAGCACGAGGGCGAACAGGTGGCCGGGCGTGGATGGATGCAGCAGCCGCAGAATCGACTCGTATGCGGCGACGCACGCGGAGATGAAGATGGCGGCCACGACCGCAAGGCCGGCCAGGCGCTCGGCGCGTTGGGAGCGCAGCGCGAATGCGATGCCGAGCGGGATCGCGGTCAGTGCGTCCCCGCCGTTGTGGATCAGGTCGGCCAACAGCGCGAGGCTGCCGCTGAGCGCGAATACGACCGCCTGCACCGCGGCCGTGACGGTGAGGATGGCGAGCGCGAGCGCGACGGTCCGGACGCCCTCGCGGGAGCGCTTGATGCTCTCGTCCACGAGGCCGTGAGAGTGACCGTGCTCGTGGTGGTGGTCGTGGGGGTGCGCATGGCGGTGATGAGAGCGATGTTCGTGTGGCCCGGTGTGTGGGTGGGCGTGGCGCAGGGTGCCGTGACGGTGCAGATCGCCCTTGACAAGCTCATATGTGGCGGAGGGCACGATCAGGCTCTCCGTCGAGTGCGCGTGCGTCGTTCGATTCGAACGGTAGCGCTTCAACGCGATCACGGCCCAAATCGCCTCGACCACGCCGAAGGGCTGCACCGGGCCTGGGAGGCGATGAGTCGCGCCGGGGGCCTGAGCGTATTGGAGAGGGCGGGTGGCACGTTCGTCATGGAATGGCTCGTTGCGATCTTATGACTTCTGTCGTGTGCGCGCCAGCGCCGGGTCGCACCTCGCGAGCGTTCGCGGGTGGCACCGCGTCTGGATCGAACAGCCCGAGCACGCTGCCGCCGAAGCCGCCGCCGATCAGGCGCACACCGGTCGCGCCGGCTTCGCGCAGGCGCTGCACCGCCGCCTCGACGGCGGGTGTGGAGACCTCGTAGCAGTCGCGCATGCTCGCGTGGGAGGCGTCGAGCAGTGCGCCCAGCGCCGGCAGGTTCTGCTCGGCGAGGGCGCTCACCGCGGCATCGACCCGCAGGTTCTCCTCGACGACGTGGCTCGCTCGGCGGCGCAGGGGCTCGGGCAGCGTCGCGACTGCATCGCGATCGGCGTCGCGCAGCGAGCGGATGCCGAGCAGGCGGCATGCCTGCACGCATTCCCGGCGACGCTCGTTGTAGCCCGAGCTCGC
Organism: uncultured Actinomycetota bacterium; assembly: GCA_963725915.1. Classification (GTDB taxonomy): domain Bacteria; phylum Actinomycetota; class Thermoleophilia; order Solirubrobacterales; family Solirubrobacteraceae; genus Palsa-744. Next base: position 213,024 of record CAVSAL010000004.1, read on the forward strand.
GTGGGAGTGGCGCTCGCCCGAGTCGAGCACGACCAGCCGCCAGTCGCCGAGGCTCAGCGGCACCGGCTGTACCGAGAGCGACCTGAAGTCGATTCGCAGCGCCGTGTCGGGCGCACCGCAAAGGCAGGCGAGCTGGTCGAGCAGGCCGGTCTGGGCGCCGACCCAGTCGTTCTCTACGCGCGCACACAGCCGCGCGATCCGATGCGATCGAGCGATGTCGGGCCGCAGAGCCCGATCAGCGCGAGGCAGATCGCGACCTCCATAGCAGCGGAGGAGGAGAGGCCGGCGCCGCGGGGCACCTCGCCCGCGATCTCCAGGCGCGCGCCGGGCAGCGCCACGCCCCCGCGCTGGAGCTCCGCGACGACTCCGCGCACGAATGCGCGCCAGCCCTCGGCACGGGGCGGATCGGCGAGTGGGAACTCATCGCTCTCGCCGAGATCGCTCGCCCGCGCGAAGATCCGCGCCGGCTCGCACTCGATCGCCTGCGCGCCGACCGTCACGCCCTGCCGGATCGCGAACGGCAGGGCGAGCCCTTCGTTGTAGTCGGTGTGCTCACCGATCAGGTTGACGCGCCCGGGCGCGAACGCGGCGCTGCGCTCACCCGGCACGCGCGATCGCCTCACGCAGCGCCGCCGCCGACTCCTCCGGCCGCGTGTCGGAGATGAAGGTGCCGGCGCCCTGCTCGGAGCCGGCGAGGTGCTTGAGCTTGTCGCGGTGCGCAGCGGGGTGTAGAACTCGACGTGGAGATGACCCTGCCCGCAGCCGTCGGTGGGGGCCTGATGCACGACCATCATGTAGGGGAGGGGTCGGTCGAAGAGCGCGTCGTAGCCGCGGGCGAGCCGCTGCAGCGCCGCGGCCAGCAGCGGCAGCTCCTCTGGGTCGCAGTGCAGCAGGCTGGGCCTGTGCGCGCGCATGACGACGTGCGCTTCGTAGGGCCAGCGCGCCGCGTAGGGCACGTAGCTGAGCAGCGCGTCGTTCTCATCCACGATCCGCAGCCCGTCGGCGAGCTCGCGGGCCAGCAGCGTGCAGAGCGCGCAGCCGCCGAGGCGCCGGTCTGCGGCCAGCTCCAGCGCCGGCACCGGCGGCAGGAACGGGAAGCCGTAGATCTGGCCGTGGGGGTGGTGCAGGGTGACGCCGACCTCGACGCCGCGGTTCTCGAAGACGAACACGTAGTCGATGTCCTCGCGCGCGCCCAGCTCCAGGTAGCGGTGGCGCCAGACCCACATCAGATCCCGGCGCGCTCGGCGGGCAGCGAGCCGAAGCTGGCGTCGTGGTCGTCGGTGTAGACCACGACCTCCGCGGCGCCGCGGGGTGCCTGGAAGGCGGGAAAGAGGTTGTCGAACACGGCGATCTCGAAGGCCGGCGAACGGGATCTCGGTCGGCGGCTGCCCGGGCCGGGTCGGGCACAGCGGGCAGTGCTCGCGCGAGGGCAGGAAGGTGCGCTCCTGGCGGTGGATCGCATAGTCCACCTGCTCGCCGCGCAGCTCGTTGAAGCGCAGCTCGCTCGATCGAGATCGCGCGTCGAGCGTGGCGTAGAGCAGCAGCGCGCGCCCGTCGTCCTTGAATAGTCGGGCCGATCGCGAGGGGGCCGTAGCGCTCCGGTCCTCGCCGACCTGCCTCCGGCCGCTCGGTCGGATCGGCGGTCGGCCGGCGCGGCGGCGGCGCGGTCCGGGCGCTCCATCGGCTGCCATCGTATGAGCGTACACGCGCCGCGGCGCGCGTCGCCGAGAACGCCGGCGCGGTGGCCATTGCGATTTGCGACCGCGAGCGGTAGTTTCCCTGGCGTGGATTGCGGGATATCCGCAGGGGTTTGGGTTGACTGGCGTCTTGCCGAGCGCAACGCTATGCACGCAGAGGCAAACGGCGGCGGGCAACTCCAGGCCCGCGCCGCACATAGGAGGAGTGAGACCATGACAGAGATCGAGGAGCGAGTCGCAACCCCGGGATTCGATCGGCGGGCGTTCCTGCGGCGGACGGCGATCACGGGCGCAGCGGTCGGGGGCGCCAGCACCCTGCTCGCCGCCTGCGGTTCGAGCGCATCCAGCAGCTCGGGCGGATCCGAAGAAGTGTTCGGCAAACACCCCAAATACAAATTCGTGGTGGTCAACCACGTCACGACCAACCCGTTCTTCGTCCCCACCCAGTACGGGATCGCGGACGCATGCAAACTGCTCGGCTGCTCCTACACGTGGACAGGATCGGAAAGCAGCAACGTCAACCAGATGATCAACGCGGTCAACAGCGCTGTCAGCAGCGGCGCAGACGGGATCGCGGTGTCGCTGATCGACCTGCACGCGTTCAACGCCCCGGTGGAAGCGGCGCTGAAGGCCGGCATCCCGGTCGTGGCCTACAACGCGGACGCGCCCACCAACAAGCGGCTCGTCCTACATCGGGCAGAACCTGAAGCTGGCCGGCGAAATGATGGGCGAGCGGATCGTCGCGGCGGTGAAATCGGGTGACGTGGCGCTGTTCATCGCGACGCCGGGCTCGGCCAATCTGCAGCCCCGCATCGAAGGCGCCGAAGCGGCGATCAAGGCCTCGGGCGAGCCGATCACGCATTCACACCGTCGCCACCGGCGCGGCGGTCCCGGGCGAGCTCTCGGCGATCGAAGCCTATTGGGTCGGCCACACGAGACGAAGGGCATGTACTGCGGTCGACGGCGGCAGTCACCGAAAGCCTCGCGAGAGTGATGCAGAAGTTCGGGCTGGCCGCCAAGGGCGTGAAGGCCGGCGGCTTCGACCTGACCGAAGGCACGCAGAAACTGCTCAAGGAAGGCAACATCGAATTCACGATCGACCAGCAGCCCTATCAGCAGGGATTCCTGCCGATACTGCAGCTGTTCTTCTGGCCGGTCTCGGGCTCGCTGTCTGGTCCCGCCGAAGTTGACACCGGCCTGAAGTTCCTGAACAAGGAAACCGTCGCGCCGTACGTGGAATCCAAGACGCGCTACGAGGGCACCTCCACCGAAGCGAAGGTGGTGCCGATCAAGGCGGGCACTCCTGCCTGAGGCATGAGCCGTGTCTAGCGTGACAGGGGGGGCGGCAGGGGCTCATCGACTGGGAGCGGCGCTACCAGCGGGGAGGGCTCAGCGCAAGAGCGCCGGGCCCTCCTCACCGCAGTCCGACAGCTGCTCGCGCGGGTGCTCGCGCTGCGCGAGGGCAGCATCATCATCGTCGTCCTCGATCACGGCGATCTACTTCTCGCTGAACACGAGCAGCTTCCTCACCGGCCCGAACTTCAAGACGCTGCTGCCCTACTTCGCGCCGTACGCGATCCTCGCCGCGGGCGAGGTGTTCGTGATGATCCTGGGCGAGATCGACCTCTCGATCGGCGCCGTCTACCTGTTCGCGCCGATCCTCTTCTACAAGCTCTATCACTCGGCAGGGCTCGGGCTCGTGCCGAGCGTGGTCGATCGCGCTGCTCTGCTGCATGGCGGTCGGTCTGATCAACGGCTTCTTCGTGGCGATCGTGGGGATCAACTCGTTCGTCACCACGCTGGGGACGCTGTTCACCTTCGAGGGGCTGAGCCTGATCGTCTCCCACGGCGCGCCGGTGGAAACGCCGGGTGCCGCAGTACACTCAGAGCACGGTGAAGGTGCACCATGTGATCAATGGGCATCACATCGTGCTCACCGAAACCGTCAATCAAAGTCGGCGCCTTCGCTCAGGTCTTCGGCCATGGCACCTACTCGGAGCTGATCTGGGCGCTGGCGATCGTGGTGATCCTGCAGGTCGTGCTGACGTTCACCCGCTGGGGCCTCTACACGGTCGCGATCGGCTCCAACAAGCTCGGTGCGGCGGAGGCCGGCGTCGGGGTCAAGGCTCGTGAGCATCCGCAACTTCGTGCTGTGCGCGCTGACGGCGGGCCTTGTGGGGATCCTCGAGGCCGTCAGGTCGGGATCGGTGCAGCCGGACCCGGCGGGATCCAACGAAATCCTGCTGCTGGCGATCGCCGCCGCCGTGATCGGCGGCACGCTGCTGGCCGGCGGCTCGGGGACCGTCGTCGGCGCGCTGATCGGGGCGCTTTTCCTCGGCATCCTCAAGGACGGGCTGATCCTCAAGGGTGTCAATGCGAACTACGATCTGCTCTACCTCGGCCTGGCGGTCCTTGTCGCCATGACCGTCCATGTGTTCGTTCAGCGCGCGCGCAGGGGGTACAGCAGTGGCTGAGCCCGAGCCGATCGAGCCGGTGGTGCCGCCAAGCTCGGCGGAAGATGACGTGCTGCGCGTCGAGCACCTCGCCAAGCGCTTCGGTCCGGTCACCGCTCTGCGCGAGATCAATCTGCACCTGCGCAAGGGCGAGGTGCTCGGCCTGCTCGGCGACAACGGCGCGGGCAAGTCGACGCTGATCAAGATCCTCAGCGGCTTCCAGAAGCAGGACTCGGGCCAGATGTTCCTGCACGGCAAGCCCTACCGGCCAAAGAGCGTCGACGATGCCCGCTCGCAGGGGATCGACACCGTCTACCAGGACCTTGCGCTGATCGACGAACTCTCCGTCTACCACAACCTGTTCCTGCGGCGCGAGCGGGTTCACCGCCCGCTGCCGCTGCTGGCCAACAGGCAGATGAAGCGCGAAGCGCGCGCAGCGCTGGATGAGATCGGGATCAACATCCCGCGCATCGACGTCGCTGTGGCGCGCCTCTCCGGCGGCCAGCGTCAGGCGATCGCGGTCGCGCGGACGGTCAACTCCGAGGCGGACATCCTGCTGCTGGACGAGCCGCTGGCGGCGATGGGCGCCAAGGAGGGGGCGATGATCCTCGACCTGGTCGCGCGCCTGAAGGCGGAGGGCAGGGTCTCGATCGTCATGATCCTCCACAACTACGTGCACGTGCTGGAGGCCTGCGATCGCGTGAGCATGATCCAGGACGGCGCGATCGCGCTCGACAAGCCCACGGCGGAGACCTCTGTGGAGGAGCTGACGGAGATCGTCGTCAACGAGTACAAGCGTGCGCGCATCGCGGCACGGGAGCAGGCGGGCGGCGACGGGGCCGCGGCGGCGTAGCGATGCCCTTCGACCCCGGACGCGCCACCCCGCCGTATGTGGCCGCGCAGCAGCGTTACGAGCGGATGCCCTACCGGCGCGTCGGGCGCAGCGGCATCCAGCTGCCGGCGATCTCGCTGGGGCTCTGGCAGAACTTCGGCGACGACCGCCCGCTGGCCGGAAGCCGGGCGATCCTGCGGCGGGCGTTCGACCTCGGCATCACGCACTTCGACCTGGCCAACAACTACGGGCCGCCCTACGGGGCCGCGGAGAGCAACTTCGGTCGCCTCTTCGCCGAGGACTTCCGGCCCTACCGCGACGAGCTTGTGATCTCCACCAAGGCCGGCTATGACCAGTGGCCGGGGCCCTATGGCGAGTGGGGCTCGCGCAAGTACCTGCTGGCGAGCCTCGATCAGAGCCTTGCGCGGATGGGGCTCGACCACGTCGACATCTTCTACTCGCACCGCTTCGATCCGCACACGCCGCTGGCCGAGACGATGGGGGCGCTGCACAGCGCGGTGCAGCAGGGCAAGGCGCTGTACGTGGGGATCAGCTCCTACTCGGCGCGGCGCACCGAGGAGGCGGTTGAGATCCTGAGCGGGCTCGGCACGCCGCTGCTGATCCACCAGCCCTCTTATTCGCTGCTGAACCGCTGGATCGAGGAGGATCTGCTCGACGCGCTGGAGCGCCACGGCGTCGGCGCGATCGCCTTCTCGCCGCTGGCGCAGGGCCTGCTGAGCGACCGCTACCTGCATGGGGTTCCGGAGGACTCGCGGGTCGCTCGCGGCGAGGCGTTCGATCAGGGCCTGCTCAGCGAGGAGAACCTCGCGCGCGTGCGCGCCCTGAACGAGATCGCGGCGGCGCGCGGCCAGAGCCTTGCGCAGATGGCAATCGCGTGGGTGCTGCGCGATCCGCTGGTGAGCTCGACGCTGATCGGCGCGAGCAGCGTGGCGCAACTGGAGCAGAACGTCGCGGCGCTTTCGAACCTCGATTTCAGCGAGCAGGAGCTCGGGGAGATAGAGCGTTACGCGGTCGACAGCGGCATCAATATCTGGGCGCGGTCGAGCGAGGGGTGAGGCTCAGGCGCCTTCGGCCGGGGACTGGGCTTCGCTGCCGGCGGCGGCCCGCCGTCTGCCGCTGACGTTGCCAACGAGCAGCCCGATCACGACCACGACGTAGATCTGGCCGATCAGCATCTCCAGCACCGCCAGGGCGCGGCCGACACGGGTGGCGGCGGTGAGGTCGCCGAGGCCGGTCGTGGTCATCACCGTGAAGCTGTAGTAGGTGGCGCTGCTGGTGTCCACGCCGTGCTGCTGGACGAAGTAGGAGCTTCCCTGGACCTTGGCGATGAAGCCGATCATCCAGGCGAACAGCAGGCCGACGAGCAGGTAGACGCTGAGCGCGCCGGCGACGGCCTGGATCGTGACGCCGCGGTCGCGCAGCAGGCGCACGACGCCGCCGGCGAGCGCCACCGGGATCGCCGCGGAGATCAGGCCGCTGATCGCGAATGTGACCGCAATCGGGAGCGTGTGCAGGGCGACCGCTGCGACCAGGACCGCACCAACGACGGCCACGACCACCGCCCGCCGCCCGCGGATCGCCCTCGCAGCGCGGGAGGTGGCGACCGTGACCACGAGTGCGCTGACCTCCAGCGAGAACCCGATCGCGCGCGACCAGGTCGCCGTCGGCGCCACGATCGAGAACGCGACGAGCACGAGGAGGAGAGACAGGACGACTCCGTAGCGGTAAGTCGCCTCGTCCGTGCCCTCCGGCGCGGTGATCGCCCTCATGCACCGCCGACTATACCCTTGGCCAATGAGCTCGACAGGCCTGGCGACCAGCATGAGCGAGATCGACGGGCTACGTGTACGGCACCTGCGGCAGGGCGCCGGGCCGCCGGTGGTGGTGCTGCACGGCTGGGGCGCGAGCATCGAGACGGTCGCCTCGATCGTCTCGGCGCTGAGCGGGATCGCCGAGGTTCATGCGCTCGACCTGCCGGGGTTCGGTGAGAGCCAGGCGCCGAGCGAGCCCTGGGGGGTGGAGGATTATGGACGCTTCCTGGCGAGCTTCATGGACGCGGTCGGCGTCTCGCGGCCGGCGGCGCTGATCGGGCACTCCAACGGCGGCCGCGTGGCGATCGCGATGGCGGCCGGCGAGGCGGGGCGCGTCTCGCGGATGATCCTGGTGGACAGCGCCGGGATCAGGCCCAAACGGGGCTTCGCCTACTACCGCAAGGTTTCGATGGCGAAGGTGGGCAAGCATGCGGCCAGGCGGCTGGGCGCCCCCGGCCGCCGGCTGCGCGATGCGCTTCTCGGCAGGGCGGCCTCGGCCGACTACGTGGCGGCGCCGCCGGAGATGAGGGCCACGTTCGTGCGGCTGGTGAACGCCGATCTGCGCGATCTGCTGCCGCAGGTGCGCGTTCCCACGCTGCTGGTCTGGGGTGAGCAGGACACCGCGACGCCGGTGGCCGACGCCCAGTTGATGGAGCGGCTGATCCCCGACGCCGGGCTGGTCCTCTTCGAGGGCGCCGGTCACTACAGCTACCTGGACCAGCCGGAGCGCTTTGCGCGGATCGCGCGTCACTTCCTCGGCGAGGGCGAGGGTGGCGGTGGGTGATCCGGGCTCGCTCAGCCGGTGATCTCTGCCAGCAGTCCGGCGAGATCGAGATCGGTCACGCCCGCCAGCTCGCAGGGCACGAGCTCGCCCTCGCGATAGGTCTGCAGCTCCATGAGACCATCATCCGCGCAGATCGGGATGGTTCGCACGTTCTCGCAGCGAGCAGAGCTTGATATCATTTACGATGTCGTGGAACCGGGAGAACTGATTCGCCTAACGCGCGAGCGCCTCGGTCTGAGCCAACGGCGCCTGGCGCTGCGCGCCGACACCACCCAGGCTCAGGTCAGCCGGGTCGAGCGCGGGCTGGTATCGCCCACGTTCGCAACCGTGCGTGAGCTGATGCTTGCGATGGGGGAGGAGCCTGTGCTCTCCGCCCGACGGCTGCCGACCGAATGGGATCCAGTTCACATGCAGAGCACCCTTGCCCGCAGCTCGCAGGAGCGCCTCGCGCTCGCGCTCTCATGGAACAGGATGGCCAGCCAGATCGCCGGCGCAGGCAAGAGCGCACGTCGCGCACGGTGAACGCACAGCCGCTCGACCCGGAACGCATCTTTGCCGCTCTGCAGGCGCACAAGGTGAAATACGTCCTTGTGGGCGGCATCGCGGTGCAGGCGCACGGCCATGTGCGGATGACCAACGACGTCGATCTGATCCCCGCACCAACGCCGGAGAATCTCAAGCGCCTGGCCGCAGCGCTGAGGCAGATGCATGCGCGCGTGCTCAACCCCGGCTCCGAGCACCTCACGATCGATGCGAGGATGCTGCCCCGAGCCACGCTCTGGCAGCTCTCAACCGCTCATGGCGACATCGATGTCCTCCATGACGCGCCCGGCGCCGCGCCGTTTGGAAAGCTGCGTGAGCGAGCGCTCGTGATCGCGCTCGGCGACTACCGGATCCCGGTCGCCGGGCGAGACGATCTCATCAGCATGAAGCGAGCCAGCGGCAGGCCCGTCGATCTCGCGGACATCGCGGCGCTGACTGAGCCGGAGCATCAAGCCAATCGCGACTGAGCGAGCAGCGCTGAGCCGCCGAGTGTCAGGTGGGCCCCTCGCGCGAGGGCGCCTCGGCGCCGTCGAAGCTGAGCGCGTACCTGCGCGAGTCGTCCTGCCGCAGGTAGCCGAGCTTCGCGAGCGTACTCAGGTAGCGGTGCGTGGTGGCCCGGCTCATCTGCAGCTTCCCTGCGATCTCGGCCACGCCGAGGCGGGGCTGCGCCGGCGTGAAGCAGCCGAGGATCGCGAGGCCGCGCTGCAGCGAGAGCGAGAAGCGGGCGCGCGCAGACGCCGGCGGATGCGCGGTCAGCTTGCCTCCACCAGCGCCGCCTCCGCCACCACGGCCGCGAGCAGAACCAGCAGGGCGATCATCGAGAGGCGTGAGAGGCCTTCGCGGCTGGATGCGCGCCACTGCGCTTCGCGCTGCGCGGCGGTCTGGACGGCAAGGCCCGAGTGCGGGCCGAGCGCCGCGCGGATCGCGGCGGCCTCTGCCGACGCCGCAGGGCAGACGGTTGATGCGGGTGCTGTGAGTCGGCTCGCGCGGGCGCACTGAGGCGGCTGCGCTGCCGATACCCTTCCTCGAATGCTCTCCAGAGAGTTCCAAGGAGTCGCGGCAGCGCTGGCGATGCTTGCGCTCGCGCTCCGGGTGGCGGGCCGCCAGCACAGGCTGCTGCATCTGCTACAGATCGAGCACTATGAGTCGGCGCGTCTGACGCTGTGGCTGCGGCGCCGGGGCGAGCTCTTCCAGCCGGTCGAGCTGGTGGCGGTGGGGGCGCTCTACGCCTCTGCGATCGCGAACGCGGCCGTGGGACAGCATTGGGCTGCGGGCGCGCTGCTGCTTGTCACGCTTCCGATCGCGGTGCTCGGACTGCGGGAATGGCGGCGGCCGGCCGCCAAGCCGCTCGTGTTCACCACGCGGGCGAAGCGGCTGTTCGCAGTCGCAGTACTGCCGTCGGTGCTGACGGTGGTGGCTACGGCGGCGCTGGCGGCGATCGGCGCTGGGTGGATCGCGCTTGCCGTTGTGCTGGTGGCTGGGTGGCTGCTGCTCGGCCTCGCGCCGTTCGTGCTGAGCGGCGCGAACTTCACGCTGCGGCCGGTGGAGAGGGCTGTGAACCGGCGCTTCGTTGCCGGCGCGCGGGGCACGCTGGTCCGCGTGGACCCGCTCGTGGTCGGGATCACCGGCAGCTACGGCAAGACGAGCACGAAGTTCTGTCTCGGTGCGGTCCTGGCCGCCGATCGTTCGACGCTCGTGACGCCGGCCAGCTTCAACAGCTATCTCGGGGTGGTGCGCACGATCAACGAGCACCTGCGTCCCGAGCACCGGGCGTTCGTGGTCGAGATGGGGATGTTTCGGCGCGGGGACATCGCCGAGCTTTGCGAGCTGGTCAAGCCGAAGGTGGGCGTGATCACGGCGATCGGGCCGATGCACCTGGAGCGGCTCGGGTCGATCGAGGAGATCGAGGCCGCCAAGGCGGAGCTGATGGAGGCGCTGCCCGCGGATGGGCGGCTGATCACCAATGCGGATGACCCTCGGTGTCGTGCGATTGCGGGGCGCTCGCAGGCGCCGGTGACCCTGTTCGGGGTCGATAGCCCCGACGCGCAGGTACGCGCGCTGAACGTCGGCTTCGCCGGCGGGCGCACCGCGCTTGACATCCAGCTCGACGGCGGGGAGTCGATCCGCGTCTCCGCGCAGCTGCTCGGCCGCCACAACGTCTACAACATGCTCGCGGCCGCGGCGGTGGGGCAGGCGCTCGGCGTGGCGCCGGCGGCGATCGCGCGCGCCCTGGGGTCGGCGAGCCCGCCCGAGCACCGGCTCGCGCCGATCCACAACGCGGCCGCGGGCGTGGTCGTGATCGACGACGCCTACAACTCGAACCCCGAGGGCGCCGCCGCGGCGCTGGCGGTGCTGCGCGAGCACGAGGCCGGGCGGCGGCTGCTCGTAACTCCCGGGATGGTCGAGCTGGGGGATTTGGAAGAGGAGCTGAACCGCCGCTTCGGCGAGCAGGCGGCGGAGGTCTGCGATGTCGTCGTCCTGGTCGGCGCCAAGCGCACGCAGCCGATATACGAGGGGCTGATCTCTGCGGGCATGGCAAGCGAGACAGTCCACGTGGTCGCCGATCTCGGGCAGGCGACGACCCTGCTCGGCCAGATCAGGCAGCGCGGCGACGTGATCCTGTTCGAGAACGACCTGCCGGACACCTACGCCGAGAACGGCCGCCAATAGCTCTGGCGGCACCGAGGCTCATCTGCAAATGCGGAAAATGGTCGCCGCGTGCGCGATATCGGTATCGATGCATGTGCAATATCGGGATTGCAGGGCGTGCAAAATCGGGATTGAGAGGCGTGCAAAAGCGGTAGTATGTAGTGATCGCAGCCTCTGTCTACGTCCCCCGTCTCCTCGAGGAGCGCATCGGGAGCCTCTTTGCGGGAGCTGCCTGCGCTCATGCTCACCGGCCCGCGTGCGACCGGGAAGACGACGACTGCCCGCCGTCATGCGCAAAGCATCGTGCGCCTCGACGTCGAGGCGCAGGCGGCGGCGTTCACAGCCGATCCCGACGCGGCGCTGATGGCTCTGCGGCTGCCTGTGCTGCTCGACGAGTGGCAGGCGGTGCCGGGAGTGCTCGGAGCAGTCAAGCGGGCGGTGGACGAAGGCGCCGGGGCGGGAAGCTTCCTGCTCACCGGCAGCGTGTCTGCCGACCTGCACGCCCAGACCTGGCCCGGGACCGGCCGGATCGTTCCGCTGCACATGCATCCGCTCACTGTGCGCGAGACGCGCGGCTCGCTCGCGGCGGAGCCATTCCTGCTTCGACTCGCGGCCGCGGACATGGACGGGTTTCTCGCGCCGGCCGATCCGCCGGACCTCGTCGGCTACCTCGAGCTCGCGCTGCGTGGCGGCTTCCCTGAAGCGGCGCTCGGGCTCTCAGTCGATGCGCGCCAAGCATGGCTGCAGGGCTACCTCGACCAGCTCTTCACCAGAGACGCGGAGAGCCTTCACGGTCCGCGCGATCCTCGCCGGCTGGCGCGCTACTTCGAGGCGCTCGCGCTCAGCACCGCCGGTCTGCCGCAGCACAGGACGCTGTATGAAGCTGCCGGCATCGATCGCAAGACCGCGCTCGCGTATGACCGGCTGCTCATCAACCTGTTCGTGCTCGAGATCGTTCCCGCGTGGAGCACCAACAGGCTCTTGCGTCTCGCGAAGGCCGGCAAGCGCTACTTGGTCGATCCCTCTCTCGCCGCTGCCGCGCTGCGGCTCGACGAGCTCGCCCTGCTGGCGGACGGCGAGATGCTTGGGCGGATTCTCGACACGTTCGTGCTGGCCCAGCTTGCGCCCGAGCTCGAGCTGGCCTCGTTTGCGCCGCATCTGCACCACCTGCGCACACGCGACGGCCGCCACGAGATCGACCTCGTCGCGGAGATGCCCGCGGGCGGCATCGTCGCGATCGAGATCAAGGCGACTGCGTCCCCCAAGCGCGCGGACGCGCGTCACCTGGAGTGGCTGCGCGACCAGCTTGGCGCGCTCTTCCTGGCAGGCGCCGTGCTGCACGCCGGTCCACGGCCCTTCACGCTCGCCGAGCGCGTGTTCGCGCTGCCGATCTGCACGTTCTGGCAGTGAGCGCTTCGAGAACGACCTGCCGGACGCCTACGCCGAGAACGGCCATCAATAGCCATCAATAGGCTTAGGCGCCTATGCCAGGCAGCGGACTTCGCGTGGGCGTCGCGTTCGGCGGCAGGTCGGTCGAGCATGACGTCTCGATCATCACGGGCGTGCAGGCCGTCGAGGTGCTGAGCGAGCGCCATCAGCCGCTGCCGATCTACATCTCGCGATCGGGCAGCTGGTATGCGGGACCGGAGCTGCGCGACCTGGCTGCCTATCGCACGGGGCAGCCGCCGAGCGCTCCGGAGGTGAGCTTCGACCTGCACCGCGGCCGGCTGATGCCGCTCGGCGGCGGCGTCTCGCGGCTGCGCGGGGGTCGCCGGCCCCAGCCGATCGAGCTGGACGTGATCGTGGTGGCCACGCACGGCACCCAGGGCGAGGATGGCTGCCTGGAGGGTGCGCTGGAGCTGGCCTGCCTGCCCTACGTCGGTCCGCCGGTCGGGGCTGCGGCGGCGGCGATGGACAAGATCGGGACCAAGGCGATCCTGCGGGCAGCGGGCCTGCCGGTGCTGGAGCACCTCGCGCTGCGGCGCGAGGGCTTCGAGCGCGACCCGGCAGCGAGCGTCGCGGCGATCACGCAGCGCTTCTCGCTGCCGGTGTACGTCAAGCCCGCGAGCCTCGGGTCGAGCGTCGGGGTCAGCCGCTGCGAGCAGGCCGCACAGCTGCAGGACGCGCTGGAGCTCTGCTTCGAGCTCGATCGCGCCTGCGTGGTCGAGCCGGCGGTGCAGGGCGGCGTCGAGGTCAACTGCGCTGTGCTGGGGCGGCCCGGTGCGCCCTCGCGCGTCTCGGTCTGCGAGCAGCCGGTCGCCGCCGAGGGCTTTCTCTCCTTCGAGGACAAGTACATGGGCGGCGGCAAGGGCGAGGGCAAGCAAGAGCGGCCGGCGGCGCCCGTGGCCGCGCCGGCCGGCGCGAAGGCCTCCGAAGGCGCCAAGGGCGGCCCCGGCATGCAGAGCGCGCGCCGGCTGATCCCCGCGCCGATCGGAGAGCAGGCCACCCAGCGCGTCCAGCAGCTCGCCCGGCAGGCCTTCGAGGCGTTCGGGTGCGCGGGCGTGAGCCGCGTGGACTTCCTGATCGACGCCGGCGGGGAGATCTACGTCAACGAGTGCAACACGATTCCCGGCTCCTTCTCCTTCTATCTATGGGAGCCGGCCGGGCTGCCCTTCGTGGATCTGATGGACGAGCTGCTCGACATCGCCTTCGCCGAGCAGGCGGAGAAGTCGAAGACGACGACCGTGTTTGCGACCAACCTGCTCGCGCAGCGCGCGGGCGGCGGCAAGGGCTGAGGCGCGATGCCCGCAAGGCCTGTCGTGGTCGCGATGGGAGGGTCCTCGCTGGAGCGCGAGATCAGCCTGCGCGGCGGCCACCGCGTCGAGCGGGCGCTGCGCGAGCTCGGCCACGAGGTGCACGGGCTCGACGTCAACGCGCGCTTTATCGAGTCGGTGCTGGCGCTCGATCCCGGCTTCGTCTTCATCGCGATGCACGGCCGCGGCGGCGAGGACGGCACGCTGCAGGAGCTGCTGCAGACGCTCGCGATCCCCTACACCGGCTCCGACGTGCTGGCAAGCGCGCTGTGCATGGACAAGGCGCTCTTCAAGCGGATGCTCGTGCAGCACGAGAATCCCCACGCCCGACTTTCACTCCTTCAGCGAAACGGCCTTTCGCGAGATGGGCGGGGCGGGCACCTTCCCGCGGCTGCTGGAGCAGCTGGGCATGCCGGTCGTCGTCAAGCCCGTCGCCCAGGGCTCGGCGATCGGGATCAAGTTCGTCGAGTCGGCGCAGCAGTTCCCGGCCGCGATCCTCGGCGCCTTCGGCTACGGCGACCGGGTCCTGGTCGAGCGGCGGATCGTGGGCCGCGAGCTCGCGGTCTCGGTGATGGGCCCGGCGAGCAGCCCGACCGCGCTGCCGATCGTCGAGCTGCACACGCCCGGCGGCTTCTACAGCTACGAGGCGCACTACACGATCGGCGGCGTCGCGCTGGAGGTGCCGGCCCGGCTGGATGATGAGGTGAGAGCGCGGGTGGAGCAGGTCGCGCTGCGCAGCTACTCGCTGATGGGCTGCCGGGACTTCGCGCGCGTCAACGTGATCCTGCCGGAGGACGGGCAGCCGCAGGTGTTGGAGATCAACACGATCCCGGGGCTGACCGAGACGGGCATAACGCCGGCGGCCGCGGACGCCGCGGGCATCAGCTTCAACGAGTTGGTGGCCGAGATCGTGCGGCGGGCGACGGCCGAGGCGGCGGTCTCGCCGCAACGCTGAGCGCTCAGGCGTTTGATCAAAGACACGGGGAAAGAGGGACGAAGTTCGAAACATGCCTACGTGTGGGAGCGCATCTGGGCGTTGCACGCTCGGCGCTTCGAATGACGCGCGCGTACTTATTTCCCGAGATAGCCCGTCGGGATCGTCCAGGTAAAGGGCTCGAACCAGCTCTCCAGACGCTGATCGGCGATTCCTGCTTCCCGGTTGATGGGGCTTTGGCTCGCGATTGCCGCGTCGGCCGGCTCCCTCATGTCAAATAGGTAGAGAACATCGTCGTCTTCAAACAGACTCAAATAGGCCGCTGGTGGCTGCTGTGGCGGCGGCAGTGGCTTCAGCCTCCGTGAGTTCGCCGCGGTCGGCCCGAATCTCCAGCTGTGCTTGGCTCCTTCGATGAGACCAACGGCCAGAATCTCCTCGGCTACGCAGCCGGCAGGGCGTCCGTCAGAGAGCCGCGCCAGCAGTGCGACGGCGGCGGCGAAAAGATCAAGTGCCAAGCGCTCGGTGACCGCTTGCTCGAAAGCTGGCGGCACCAAGCCTTCGGCGTATTCGATCCCACGACCTTGAAGCACGTGATCGCGAAATTCGTCCACCAAGACCGTTCCGGCCACCAGCAACGCTTCGCGCGCATTGAGGTCATCGACCTCGTGAGGCAGAAAGCGCAGTACCTCACGGGGTACCTCGCCTTGCCGTGCCAAATACTGCCGTCCGGCATCGCGTAGCAGCGGCGATGAGGCCATCTGCGAATGGGCAGGGCAGCTATCTATCGCAAGGCTTCTCGTAGACGATGACCAGGATCAGCCTTCGGGTGGCTGAGCTGCGTCGAGATCGTCCAGGTCAACGAGATCACGTGGCCGCCCAGCGGCTCGCTTCATGGCCCGCAAGTGCTCTAGCGAGCAGATCGGGATCAGCACGCTTGCCATCTTGACATCGATCGCGCGCTCACGAAGCTCGGCGTATGCAAGCACGCCATCAAGCCCCTGCACGACATCAAGATCTCCGAGCTGCGTGGTGATCAAGGCCCGCTCGCCGCTGCGTAGCAGTGCAGCGATGGAATGCTCTGAGCCGAGCAGCGATTCGCCCAGCTGGACATGGCCACCAAGCTCGGCTACCAGATGCGCAAGCCTGCCCAGGTTCTCCGGTGCCGGATCGGGCACGATGTCGCAGTCCTTCGTTCCGCGCACGACACCCCACGATCCGAGCGCCAAGCCGCCGATGACGACGAAATGGACATCGGCGTGGACGAGGCGCGCGAGAAGCTGATCGAAGGTCGGAGCGGTCAACGGGCGCGCTGCGCCGCCTCGCGCAACTCGAACAACTTGCGTGTCAGCACGATCGTCTCGCTGAGGTTCACCGCGAGCGGCCGCTGCCCATCAGCCCGAAGGCGCAGCCGCCGGATCTGCTCCCCAAGCGGGTCCTCGACGCTGCTTGCGACCATGGGCTTGACCATCGCCTCAAAACACTAGCGGAGCGCGCTGCAGATCAACAGCAGAATGACCCCAACGCAAGACGGGCCGGTACGCCACCTATCTGGCTGTACGGAGAGGGCGGGATTCGAACCCGCGATGGAGTTTAACCCCCATACTCGCTTAGCAGGCGAGTGCCTTCAGCCACTCGGCCACCTCTCCCTGGAGGTCGTGCTGCCAGTTTAGTCTCTTGGCCCTGCCGGCGAGAGGAGCGCTCACGGCGCGTGTTGCTCGCAGCGCCCAGCATGCGCAGAGATGCCCCAGCCGCTCCAGGACATAAAGCCCGGAGTAAGAGACAACGCAACGATCGCAGCCTGCGGGCCGCCAAGCCCGAAAACGGGATGGCCAAAGGGCGCCCGGCGTGGGTTTGTCCGCGCGCGGTGGGCGGCATGGATTCCGTATGCGGGCAACGCGGCGTCGCGATCTACGCTGCCCGCATGCAGGCGAGCGCGGGGGAGACCAAGGCGCAGGGCGAGGATCTGCTGGTCGTGATCCCCGCCTACAACGAGCGCGGGCGCGTCGGCGGGGTGATCGCAGACGTCAAGGACGCCCTGCCGGGCGTGGACGTGCTGGTGGTCGACGACGGGTCCACGGATGGCACCGCTCTGGAGGCCGCGCAGGCGGGAGCGCAGGTGCTCAGCCTGCCGGTGAACTCCGGCTACGGCGTGGCGCTGCAGACCGGCTACAAGTACGGCGTCCGCGCCGGCTATGCGACGATCGGCCAGATCGACGCTGACGGGCAGCACCGTGCGATCTACCTGGCGGCGATGCTGGAGGCGATGGAGCGCCAGGATGCCGACCTGATCGTCGGCTCGCGCTTCCTCGGCGACGACGGCCACTACAAGACGCCGTTCGCGCGTGCGATCGGGATCAGGCTGTTCGCGCGGCTGGCCTCGACGATCACGCACAGGCAGATCTCCGATCCCACCTCGGGCTTTCAGCTGATGCGCAGCCGCGTGGCGCGATTATTCTGCTCGGAGGTCTACCCGACCGACTATCCCGACGCCGACATGCTGATCCTGCTTCATCGCAGCGGCTATCGCGTCTGTGAGATACCGGTCCAGATGCGGCCCTCGCCGGGGAAGTCGATGCACTCCGGCTACAGCAGCCCGTACTACATGTACAAGATGCTGCTCTCGATCTTCGTCACGCTGCTGCGCAAGGGCACGGAGGCCAGGCCAGAGGCCAAGCTCGCACCATGATCAGCACCAACCTGCGGATCCTCGCGATCGTCGGCAGCCTCGGGCTGCTCGTCTTCATCGTCGAGCTCGTGCGTCGCCGGCGGCTGAAGGAGGAGTACTCGGTGCTGTGGGTGCTCACAGCCGTGGCGCTGCTGCTGCTGTCGGTGTGGGGAGGGCTGCTGCGCGATCTGACCCACGGGATCGGAGCGATCTCGCAGGCCAGCACGCTCTACTTCTTCGGCCTGATCTTCGTCGTCTTCATGCTGCTGCACTTCTCGGTGCGCGTCAGCAACCTCGAGCGGCGCGTGACCGTGCTGCTGCAGGAGATCGCGCTGATAAACCAGCGGCAGGGTCGCGTCCCCGGCTCGGAGGATCAGAGCTCCGAGGCTGAGCGCGACCGGGAGCCGAGCCTCTCCTGAGCTCCTCAGCCTGGGGGGTTTCCTCGCCGCAGGGCATCGTGCAGCTCCTGCGGCACCAGGCCGACCAGCTGGCCGACGCCGAGGAAGAGCACGCCGGCCAGCGTCGCCGCCGCCAGGCCCGGCAGGCCCGACAGCAGCACCAGGACCGCGATGGCCGCCGCGGCCGCCAGCGCGAGGCGACCGAGGAAGTGCAGATGGAGCTGCACGTTCACGCCGCCTGCGCGCAGCCGCCACCAGGTAAGCGCTGCAAGCAGCGCGTCGCCGAGCACGCTTGCCGCGGCCCCGCCCTGCGCGCCGAAGGCCGGCACCAGCACGGTGACGAACACCGCCAGGCCGAGCAGTCCGACCGCGTTGATCAGGATCAGGTCTCGCTGGCGGCCCAGGGCGACGAGGGAGACCGCCCAGATCTGGACCATCGCGCCGAACATCAGCGCGGCGATCTGGATGCGCAGCACCGCGCCGGCGGGGCCGAAGCTTTGGCCTCCGATGATCTGCATCACCGGCACGGCGCCGCGGGAGGCGAGCAGCACCGCGAGCACTCCGGCGATCAGCGCGCCCTCGCTGAGGCCCTCGATCGCGTAGAGCATGCGTGCGCGGTCATCGCGCGCGGCGGCCGCAAGCAGCGGCAGCGCGACGCCGGCGACGATCGTCGGGATGCCGACCAATGTTTCCATCGCGCGCAGCGAGCCTCCGAAATAGCCGGTCTGCTTTGGATCGGAGACGATCGACATGATCAGGATCACCAGCCGGAAATAGACCTGGCTGAGCACGAGCGCCATCGCCAGCGGCAGCGCTCTTTTGAGCAGGTCGCGCTGCTCCCGGCGATCCAGTCGCGGCGCCACGAACGCCCTCCTGCCCGCGAGCGCCGGGGTGACCGCGATCACGGACAGGCCGGCGAGGATCATGACTGCGTAGAAGGGCGTCAGATGCGCCCCCAGCGCGACGAGCACCGCTACGCAGGAGAGCGTCACGACCGGCTTGAGGATGTCCACGACGGCCAGGCTGGCGCTGCGAAGCTCGACCGTCAGCGGCAGCAGCAGTGCGTCTGCGACCGCCACCACGTAGAGGCCGGCACCGGCGAGCAGGGCGCCGATCTGCATGCTCGTGGGATAGCCGGCAAGCAGCGCGAAGGCGACCATCGCGGCGGCGGCGATCGGCGAGACCCACAACCGCTGGCCGACGACGTTTGCCATCAGCGGCCCGCGGCTGCTCGGGTCGCGGAGCGCGAGCTCGCGGCTGGCGCTGACGTTCAGGCCGATGTCAACGACGCTCGATCCGATCGCCACCAGGGCGAGCACCGTCACATAGCGGCCCGATTCGACGACGCCGAGATGGCGAAGCAGCAGGGTGGCGGTCGCCAGCCCGGCGAGTATTCCCGTCAGACTGCCTGCCACTCGCCAGACGGCGCCGCGGACGACCTTGCCGCCGGCCTCGGCGGAGCCCAGAACGTCTTGCACGCCGGAGGAGCCCATCAGCTCAGCGAGCCTACAGTCGCCTCCCCGGTTGCGCCAGCGCTCCGAACGGGGGCGTCCCGGCGTCGCGTGGGCCGCCCGCTCTAAGATCTCCTTATAGGCGCAGGCTCGCTCTAAGATCTCCTAAGAGGCGTCTGGCCAGTTCGCCTCCGCCATCACCCCGTCGCCCTCCTCTGGCCTGGGGCCGCCGACCGCAACCAGGTCCAGACCGTCGGGGCCGGCCTCGAATGCGCGCACGACCTCGGGGGAGACTCGCATCAGATCCCACTGGGCAAGCTCGTGGACCTCATCGTCGAGCAGGACGCGCCCGGAGCCGGCCACGACGAGGTAGGCCTCCTCCTGCTCGCGGTGGCTGTGCGCGAACGGGCTGCGGACGTTCGGCGCGTAGCGGAAGAGGCTGACTCCGAGATCGCGCGAGTTCAGGTGTTTGCGGCCGAAGCGGCCTTCGATCCCGGGGGCGCGGTCTCCGACGGCGTTCTCGACCTCGAGCAGGTTGACGGTAGTGAAGCTGGACATGGGATCTCCTTTGGCCAGGCATTGCCTCCAGCGTCGAGCTGGAGCTCGCCATGCAACTTAGCTCCTGCGCGGCGGCATACGATGCCGGCGTTGTGAACTTCGCAAGCGACATCGTCGAGGCGGCGCCGGGGCAGCGGGTCGCGCTGATCGAGCTGACACGCGCGGGGCAGCGGCGGAGCTGGAGCTTTGGCGAGGTGGCGCAGCGCTCGGCCGCGCTTGCCGGAACGCTCACGCGGCTTGGCGTCAAGCGGGGAGAGGTCGTGATGACCTTGATCGGCAACCGCAGCGAGTGGGTCTTCTCGATGCTCGCCTGCTTTCGGATCGGCGCGGTCGTGCTGCCCTGCACCGAGCAGCTGCGAGCCAAGGACCTGCGCGCGCGGATCGATGCCGTTACGCCGGTCGCGATCCTCGCCGACGAGCGCAACCGCGCGGAGCTGCAGACAGCCGGCGTGGGTGAGATCCCCGTGCTGCTGATTCCGGACGAGAGCCTGTTCGCCGCGCAGCCGGCTGAGCCGCCGACGCCGGCCGTGGCGCTGGGCGCGGAGGATCCCGCCCTGATCACGTTCACGAGCGGCACGTCGGGGGAGCCGAAGGCGGTGCTGCACGCGCAGCGCTACCTCTTCGGCCAGCGCCTGCAAGGCGAGCACTGGCTTGCGCCGCCGAGCGGCGGGCTGGTCTGGTGCACGGCCGCCAGCGGCTGGTCGAAGTCTGCTCGCAACGTCTTCATCGCGCCCTGGATCATGGGCGCGAGCGCGCTGCTCCACGACGCGCGCTTCGACCCGCAGGAGCGGCTGGCGATCCTCGCGCGCGAGCGGGTGGACGTGCTGTGCATGGCGCCGACCGAGTACCGGATCATCGCCAAGCGCGCAACGCTCGGCCCGATCCCGCATCTGCGGGGCCTGGTCGCGGCCGGCGAGGCGCTGAACCCCGAGGTGCTGCGCGCATGGCAGGAGGCGACCGGCCTTGCGATCCGCGACGGGTACGGGCAGACCGAGACCGGGCAGTTGACCGGCAACCCGCCCGGCGTCCCGCCGCGGCCCGGGTCGATGGGCCTCGCGCTGCCGGGCGTCTCGCTCACGATCGAGGATGGCGAGCTGCTGGTCGATCCCGCCACCGTGCCGACCTTCTTCCTTGGCTATCTGGGGGAGGGGCCGCACCGGGGGCTCTGGCGCACCGGCGACCGTGTCAGCCGTGACGAGGATGGCTACATCCACTTCGAGGGCCGCGCCGACGATGTGATCGTCTCCGCCGGCTACCGGATCGGCCCCTTCGAGGTCGAGTCGGCGCTCGTGGCCCACCCCGCGGTCGCTGAGGCCGCGGCCGTCTCGGCGCCGGACGCCGAGCGCGGCGAGGTGGTGTGCGCGGTGGTGGTGCTGCGCCCCGGCTATGGCGCCAGCGATGCGCTTGCCCGCGAGCTGCAGGATCACGTCAAGGGCGTGACCGCCCCCTACAAGTACCCGCGGGTGGTCGACTTCGTCGCGGAGCTGCCGAAGACCTCCAGCGGCAAGGTGCGCAGAGCGCTGCTGCGCGAGCAGGTCAGCCGGCCGCGCTGAGCACGGGCTCCCGCGCGCCAACCGGCTCCGGCGAGCGCCGATGCCGAATCTCGGCCTGCCCGCCGCGGCCCGCGGCCCAGACGATGCCGCGGAACGCCCAGGGCTCATCGCTCGCCTGCGTCGGCAGCAGCTCGACGCGCTGGAGCATCACCCTCAGCACCACGTCCATCTCCATGTGCGCGAACGTGGCGCCGATGCAGCGGCGGATGCCGCCGCCGAACGGGATCCAGGAGTAGGTGTCGGGCATGCTCTCCAGGAAGCGGTCGGGGTCGAAGCGATCGGGATGCGGGAAGAGGTTGGGGTCGAAGTGGGTCAGGCAGGCAGCGAGCAGCATGCGCGTGCCCACGGGCAGGGCGTAGCCGCCGATCTCATACGGCTGCTTGCGCACGACCCGGCCGGCGAACGCGATCACCGGCCGCATCCGCTGGACCTCCCTGATCGTGGCCTCGCGCAGCGCCTTGCCGCCTTCGTCGGCCTCCTGCGCGAGCCGCCGCAGCACCTCGGGGTTGCGGCGCAGGCGCTCGACCGCCCAGGCCAGCGTGTTCGCCGTCGTCTCGTGCCCGGCGACGAGCATCGTGACCAGCTGATCGCAGATCTCGGGGTTGCTCATCGGGCTGCCGTCCTCGTGGCGGGCCTGAACCATCAGCGCGAGCACGTCGCTGCGGTCCTCGAGGTGGGGGTCGGCCTTGGCGGCGGCGATCATCTCGGCGAGGATCTCGTCGATCCGCCTGCGCAGCCGCTGGAAGCGGTTCCACGGCGAGAGGCGGCCGAGATCGTGCCAGAGCCAGGGGGTGAGCACCAGGCGCGTGCCGAGCACCGTCCAGGGGGGCAACAGCTCTTCGAGCTCGCGCAGCTGGGCGCCCTCGGCGCCGAAGACCGCGCGCAGGATCGCGCGCAGCGTGATCCGCTGCATGCGGCTGGAGGTCTCGAACTCCTCGCCCTGCGGCCAGGTCTCGATCTCCTCCTGCGCGATCTCCTCGATCAGCGACTCGTAGCTCTTCATCCGCTGACCCTTGAAGGGCGGCAGCAGGAGCTTGCGCTGCTGCATGTGCTGGTCCTCGTCGATCGCGAGCAGCGAATTGTCGCCGAGCATCGTGCGCAGCGGGCTGCCGGTGCCGGCGTGCAGCGCGGCCGGGTCGGCCCGGAAGGCCTGCTTGATAAGCGCCGGGTCGGAGAGGATGACCGTGTTGCCGAGGCCGACCACTTTGATCGTGAACATCGAGCCGTAGCGGCGGCGAGCGCGCTCCAGGTAGGGGCGCTGGCGGGTCCTCATCGCCAGCGTCTGCAGCGCGATCGGCGGGCGCGGGCCCAAGGGCAGGCCGTCGATGGCGGCGGTGGTGGTCTTGTGGGTGGCGGTCTCTGGGGCGGCGAGGGGGGTGCTCATTTCGGCTCCTCGATCGGTCTGGGGATCGCTAGGCGGGGATCGCCATCCTGGCGTCGGTCTCGGTGCTCTGGTCGGTGCTCAGGCCGGCGTGCTGCACCGGCGGGTTGGAGAAGGACATCGCGTCGTCGATCGGTCCGCGCTTGAGCAGGCGCACGTCCTTGACGTAGTTCTGGTGCAGGCGCCAGGGGGCACTCGGACCCTGCTTTGGCAGCTTCTCGATCGAGCGCAGCACGTAGCCGGACTTCAGATCGATGATCGGGTCGGTGGAAAGCGCGGGATGCGGCGCCTGGGGCGTGCAGATCGCGGCGCCCTGCGCGTCCATGTGCGCAAGCACCCGGCAGACGTATTGGGCCACCAGGTCGGCCTTCAGCGTCCAGGAGGCGTTGGTGTAGCCGAGCGCGAGCGCCATGTTCGGCACGCCGCAGAGCATCATGCCCTTGTAGGCGACGGTGCTGCCGGTGTCGATGCCGCGTCCGTCCACGGTCAGCTCGATGCCGCCGAGCAGCAGCAGGTTCAGGCCGGTGGCGGTCACGATCACGTCCGCGTCCAGGTGCTCGCCGGAGGACAGCTCGATTCCGCTCTGGGTGAAGCGCTCGATCTTGCCTGTGGCCACCGAGGCGCGGCCGTCGGAGAGGACCTTGAAGAGGTCGCCGTCGGGCACCAGGCACAGGCGCTGATCCCACGGCTCGTAGGTGGGGTTGAAGTGGGTGTCCACGTCGTAGCCCTGCGGCAGCTGCTTGGCCACGAGGTTGCCGATCAGCTTGCGCATCTGGCGCGGCGCCCTGCGGCTGAGATTGAAGTTGGCCATCGCCAGCAGCACGTTCTTCCAGCGCACGATCGCGTAGGCGAGCTTGGCCGGCAGCCTGCGTCGCAGCACGTCGGCGATCGGGTCGCGGGCCGGCAGGGAGAGGATGTAGGTGGGGGAGCGCTGGAGCATCGTGACGTGCTCCGCGTCCTGCGCGAGCGCTGGCACCAGCGTCACCGCGGTGGCGCCGCTGCCGACCACCACGACCCGCTTGCCGGACCAGTCGAGGTCCTCCGGCCAATGCTGGGGGTGGACGATCCGGCCGCCGAACTGCTCGCTGCCCGCGAAGTCGGGCGTGTGGCCTTCGTCGTAGCGGTAATAGCCGGTGCAGGCATAGAGGAAGCTGCACCTCAGCGCGACCGTCTCGCCGGTGTCGCTGCGCTGCGCCTGGACTGTCCAGCGCGCCTCATCGGTTGACCACTGCGCGCCGATCACCCGATGTCCGTAGCGGATCGCCCGATCGACGCCGTGGTCGTGGGCGGTCTGCCTGACGTAGTTGAGGATCGCGCTGCCGTCGGCGATCGCCTTGGCCTCCTCCCAGGGGCGGAAGGAGTAGCCCAGTGTGAACATGTCGGAGTCCGAGCGGATGCCCGGGTAGCGGAAGAGATCCCAGGTGCCGCCGATCGACTCGCGCGCCTCGAGGATCGCGAACGTCTTCTCCGGGCACATCCGCTGCAGATGGCAGGCGGCGCCGATGCCTGAGAGGCCGGCACCGACGATCAGCACGTCAACGTGGTCAGCTTCCATCGGGCACTCCTTCTCTTGCGGTCAGGGCCACCATCAGATAACGGACGTTATCATAACGCTCGTTATCTGTTGATCGAGCCGCTGTCAGTACACCGGGGTCTCGGTGTAGGAGCCCCAGACCTGTTGCAGCGCCGCGACGATCTCGCCCTCGCTGGCGCAGGCCCTCGCGGCGTGCAGCAGCGGCTCCATCAGGTTGGCCTGCGGCTTGGCCGCGGCCTCGCTGAGCGCCTGCAGGCTCTGCTGCGCCGCGGTGGCATCGCGTCCGGCGCGCGCGGACTGCAATCGGTCGATCTGCTTGCGTTCCAAGGCGGGGTCGATCCGCAGGATCGGGGTCTGCGCGTCATCGCCCTCGGTGAAGGCGTTGACGCCGACGACGATCCGGCGGCCGGCGTCGATCTCGCGCTGCAGCTCGAAGCTTGCGTCGGCGATCTCGCGCTGAGGGTAGCTCTCCTTCACCGCCGCCACCATCCCGCCGAGCTCGTCGATCTTGGCGAAGTACTCGTAGGCGTGTTGCTCGAGCCTGTCGGTCAGCGCCTCCAGGTAGTAGGAGCCGCCGAGCGGGTCGATCGTGTTGGCCACGCCGGTCTCGTGCGCGATGATCTGCTGGGTGCGCAGCGCGATTGCCACCGCCTCCTCGGTCGGCAGCGCGAGCGCCTCGTCGTAGCTGTTGGTGTGCAGCGACTGGGTGCCGCCGAGCACGCCGGCCAGCGCCTCGATCGCGGTCCGCACGATGTTGTTCAGCGGCTGCTGGGCGGTCAGCGAGACGCCCGCGGTCTGGGTGTGAAAGCGCATCAGCCAGCTGCGCGGGTCCTTGGCGCCGAAGGTCTCCTTGAGCTCGCGCGCCCAGATCCGGCGGGCCGCCCTGTACTTGGCGATCTCCTCGAAGAAGTCGATCTGGGCGTTGAAGAAGAAGGACAGGCGCGGCGCGAAGTCGTCGACGTCCAGGCCCCGCTCCACCGCCTGCTGCACGTAGGTCAGGCCGTCCTTGAGCGTGAATGCGAGCTCCTGGGCGGCGGTCGCCCCTGCCTCTCTGATGTGGTAGCCGGAGATCGAGACCGGGTGCCAGCGGGGCATGTTTGACGAGCACCACTCGATCATGTCGCCGAGGAAGCGCATCGCCGGGTCGATCGGGAAGCACCACTCCTTCTGGGCGATGTACTCCTTCAGGATGTCGGCCTGGATCGTGCCGCCGAGCTGCTGCGCGGGCACGCCTGCCGCCTGCGCGGCCACCACGTAGAAGGCGAGCATGATCGGCGCCGGCGCGTTGATCGTCATCGAGACGGTCGCCTGCCCGAGATCGATGCCGGCGAACAGCGTCTCCATGTCCTCCGCGGTGTCCACGGCGACGCCCTCGCGGCCGACCTCGCCGAGGCTGCGGGGATGGTCGGAGTCGTGGCCCATCAGCGAGGGCATGTCAAAGGCGGTGGAGAGCCCGGTCTGGCCGTGGTCGATCAGGTAGCGGAAGCGCTCGTTGGTCTCCTCGGGGGTGCCGAAGCCGGCGAACTGGCGCATCGTCCAGAGCCGGCCCCGGTACATCGAGGGATAGACGCCGCGCGTAAAGGGGTACTGGCCCGGCAGGCCGATCGCGGCCTCGGGGTCAGCGGGCAGGTCGGCTGCCGTATAGAGGGGGTCGATCGGCTCGCCCGAGAGCGTGGTGAACGGCGCCTCGCGCTCAGGTGTGGCGGCGTATGCCTCCCGCCACTCCTGCTCTGTTGTCGGTGCCTTCATCGTCATGGTGATGGTGACAGTGTGATCGCTCACATCCTGAAGACCGGCGTGCTCCGTGGCGCAAGCGGCGCATTGGCGCACACGTCGAGGGCGAGGCCGAGCACGCGACGGGTCTCGATCGGGTCGATGATTCCGTCGTCCCAGAGGCGGGCGGTGGAGTGGTAGGGGTTGCCCTGACGCTCGTACTGCTGCCGCAGCTGCTCGCGCATCTGATCCAGCTCGGCCGCCGGCGTCTGCTCGCCCCGCGACGCCGCCTGCTCTTCTCGCACTGTGGCCAGCACAGTGGCCGCCTGCTCGCCACCCATCACCGAGATCCGCGCGTTCGGCCACATCCACAGAAAGCGCGGGTCATACGCGCGGCCGCACATGCCGTAGTTGCCGGCGCCGAAGGAGCCGCCCACGATCACCGTCAGCTTGGGCACCCGTGCGGTGGACACCGCGGCGACCATCTTCGCGCCGTCCTTGGCGATGCCGCCGGCCTCGGCCGCGCTGCCGACCATGAAGCCGTTGATGTTCTGCAGGAAGATCAGCGGCACGCCGCGCTGGTCGCAGAGCTCCACGAAATGGGCCGCCTTCAGCGCGCTCTCGCTGAAGAGGACACCGTGGTTTGCGAGCACGCCGACCGGGTGGCCCTCGATGTGGCCAAAGCCGCAGACCAACGTCTTGCCATACTCGGCCTTGAACTCGTGCATCTCGCTGGCGTCGAGGATTCGCGCGAGGATCTCGCGCGGGTCATACCTGGTCCTGATGCCGGTGGGGATCGCGCCGTAGAGGGTGTCGAGGCCGACCCGCGGCTTCCGCGCGGCGATCCGCTGCCACGGCGGCGCGGCAGGCGCCGGCACGGTGGCGAGAATCGAGCGCACGATCGCGAGCGCATCGTCATCGTCGGTCGCGAGATGATCGACGACGCCGGAGCGGCGCGCGTGCAGCTTGCCGCCGCCGAGCTTCTCGGCGGTGACGACCTCGCCGGTAGCCGCCTTCACCAGCGGCGGGCCGCCCAGGAAGATCGTGCCCTGGCCGGCCACGATCACCGTCTCGTCGCTCATCGCCGGAACGTAGGCGCCGCCGGCGGTGCAGGAGCCCATCACCGCGGCGATCTGCGGTATGCCGGCCGCCGACATCCGCGCCTGGTTGAAGAAGATCCGCCCGAAGTGCTCGCGGTCGGGGAAGACCTCGTCCTGCAGCGGCAGGAAGGCGCCGCCGGAGTCCACGAGGTAGACGCACGGCAGCCTGTTCTGCAGCGCCACCTCCTGGGCGCGCAGGTGCTTCTTGACCGTGATCGGGTAGTAGGTGCCGCCCTTGACCGTGGCGTCGTTGGCGATCACCAGCACGTGCCTGCCGCCGATCAGGCCGATCCCGGCAACGATCCCCGCGCCCGGCGCCTGCCCGTCGTACATGTCCTCCGCGGCCAGCGGGGAGAGCTCCAGGAAGGGAGCTTCCAGGTCGCAGAGGCGCCGCACGCGCTCGCGCGGCGGCAGCTTGCCGCGGGCCGTGTGGCGATCCCGCGCGCGCTGCCCGCCGCCCTGCGCCGCCCGCTCGGTGCGCTGGCGCAGATCGGCGAGCAGCTGCTCGTGCTCGCGCCGGTTGGCCTCGAACTCCTCCGAGGAGGGGTCGACCTGCGTTGTGAGCTGCTGCGCCACGGCCTGCCGCTCCTAGGCGCCGAGCGCTCTCGCGATCACCATCGCTGGATCTCGTCGGTGCCCTCGCCGATCGTCAGGATCTTCGCGTCGCGGTAGAAGCGGCAGACGGGGTACTCCTCGATGTAGCCGTAGCCGCCGTGGATCTGGACGGCCTCGTCGGCGGCGTGCAGAGGCGACGAGCCCGGACTTCAGCTTCGCCTGGGCGGCGGCGAGCGAGAAGCGGCGGCCGCGCGTCCTTCAGCCAGCGCCGCCTTGTAGGTGAGGAGCCGCGCCGCCTCGATCTCGGTCGACATGTCGGCGAGCTTCGCCTGGATCGCCTGGAACTTCGAGATCGGGCGCCCGAACGCCTGCGCGCTGCTTGCGCGTAGGAGAGCGCCTGGTCGAAGGCGCCCTGCGCAAGCCCGACGCCCATCGCGGCCAGGCCGATCCGGCCGATGTCGAGCACCTGGAGGAACTGGCGAAGGCCCTGGCCCCGCGCTCGCCGAGCAGGTTGGCCTCCGGCACGCGGCAGCCTGCGAAGGCGAGCGGGCGCGTGTCGGAGGCGTTCCAGCCCAGCTTGCGATACGGCTCGCCGACCTCGAGCCCGGGAGTGCCGTTGGCGACGAGCAGGTTCGAGATCTCGCGGCGCGCCGTCTCCGCTCGCCGGTGACCGCCGTGATCGAGACGACCCCGGAGATCTCGGTGCCGGCGTTCGTGATGAACTGCTTGGCGCCGTCGATCACCCAGTCGCCGTCCTCGAGGCCGCGCGCGTCGTGACGGTTGGCGGCGTCGGAGCCGGCGTCCGGCTCGGTCAGGCCGAAGGCGCCGAGGATCTCGCCGGCGGTGAGGCGCGGCAGCCACTCGCGCTTCTGCGCCTCCGCTGCCGAACAGGTAGATCGGCTGCGTGCCGAGCGAGGTGTGCGCGCAGAGCGTGATCGCGACGGAGGAGTCGACGCGCGCGAGCTCCTCGACCGTCAGCGCGTAGGCGAGCGTGTCGGCACCGGCGCCGCCGTACTCCTCGGGGAAGGGGATGCCCATCATCCGAGCGCGCCCAGCTGCGCGACGATCTCGTACGGGAAGGCCTTCGTGCGGTCGAGCTCGCCCGCCACGGGTGCGACCTCGCGCTGCGCGAACTCGCGGACGGTTGCGCGAAGGGCGCTCGTGCTCTTCGGGAGGTCGAAGACCACGACCGCAACGTACGCCGATTTATCCGGTTCTACTTCCAGCGTGGCCAGCCGCGGACCCGGGCCGGCTCGCCGAGCGACCAGCGCGCCAACCTCGCCGCGCTACATAGCGCTGGCTCGAGAGCGAGCAGGGCCTGCGCTTCGACGGCTACCACGAGCTCTGGGCCTGGTCGGTGAGCGAGCTGGAGGCGTTCTGGGAGTCGATCTGGGACTACTTCGAGGTCGAGGCCTCGCAGCCGTACGAACGGGTGCTCGGCCGACGCGCGATGCCGGGAGCCGAGTGGTTCCCGGGCGCGCGAGCTCACCTACGCGGAGCACGTCTTCGCGTGGTCAAGCGACGAGGATGCGGTCGCGATCGTGCACGCCTCGGAGCTGCGACCGCGGGCCGAGCTCTACCTGGGGCGAGCTGCGTGAGCTGAGCGGCGCGCTCGCGGCCGGGCTCGCGCGGGCTCGGCGTCGGGCCGGGCGACCGCGTCGCCGGCTACCTGCCGAACATCCCCGAAGCGGTCGCGGCGCTTCCTCGCCTGCGCCTCGATCGGCGCGGTCTGGTCGTGCTGCTCGCCCGACTTCGGCGCGCGCAGCGTCGTCGACCGCTTCGCGCAGATCGAGCCGAAGGTGCTGCTCTGCCGTCGACGGCTACCGCTACGGCGGCCGCGACTTCCCGCGCGGCGCGAGGTCGTCGCGGAGCTCGCGCGCGGAGTCCCGAGCCTCGAGCACGTGGTGCTGCTGCCCTATCGCGACCCAAAAGGCCATGTCCTGGGGACAGTCCCCTGGGACATGTCTGCTCGAGCAACCGCGCCGCTCGAGCTTCGAGCAGCTGCCGTTCGACCACCCGCTCTGGGTGCTCTACTCCTCCGGGACGACCGGGCTGCCGAAGGCGATCGTGCACGGCCAGGGCGGCATCCTGCTCGAGCACCTGAAAGCGCTCCACCTCCACACCGACGCGCGCCCCGGCGACCGCCTCTTCTGGTTCTCGACGACGGGCTGGATGATGTGGAACTTCCTGGTCGGCGGGCTGCTCACCGGTGCGGCGATCGTGCTCTACGACGGGAGCCCCGCCGCTCCGGGCCTGGGTGTGCTCTGGGACCTCGCGCAGCGACGCCGGGATCACCTGCTTCGGGACGAGCGCCGCCTACATCCACGCCTGCATGAAGGCCGGCCTTGATTCCCGCGGCGGGACGCGACCTGTCGAGGCTGCGCGCCGTCGGCTCCACCGGCTCGCCGCTCTCGGCCGCCGGCTTCCGCTGGATCTACGACGAGCTCGGCGACGAGACCTGGCTCTTCTCGATGAGCGGCGGAACCGATGTCTGCACGGCGTTCGTCGGCGGTGTCCCGACCCTGCCGGTCTACGAGGGCGAGCTTCAGGCACGCTCGCTCGGCGCCAAGGTCGAGGCGTTTGACGAGCAGGGACGGCCGCTGATCGACCAGGTCGGCGAGCTGGTGCTGACCGAGCCGCTGCCGTCGATGCCGATCGAGCTCTGGAACGACCCGGACGGATCCCGCTACCGGGAGAGCTACTTCTCGGTCTACCCGGGCGTCTGGCGCCACGGCGACTGGATCGAGATCACCTCGCGCGGCACGGCGATCATCTACGGTCGCTCCGACGCGACGATCAACCGCGGCGGAGTCCGGATGGGCACGAGCGAGATCTACGGGGCCGTGCTCTCGCTGGACGAGATCGCCGACGCGCTGGCAGTCGACCTTCCGCGCGAGGACGCCGACGGCTGGCTGTCGCTGTTCGTCGTCCTGCGCGAGGGCGGGCAGCTGACGAGCGAGCTCGCCGACGAGATCAGGCGCCGCGTGCGCGAGGACTGCTCGCCGCGCCACGTCCCCGACGAGATCCAGAGCGTTCCCGCGATCCCGCGCACGCGCTCTCGGGGAAGGTCTCGAGGTGCCGGTGAAGCGGATCCTGAGGGCGTGCCGCCGGCGCAGGCGGTGAGCCGGGACGCGCTGGCCAACCCGGAGGCGCCTCGACTACTTCGTCGCGCTGGCAGCACAGCGCGCGGCAGCCACGCAGACGGGATAGTCGCGATGGCTGCGCCCCCGAAGAGCCCTGCGCTGCGCGAGCGCTATGAGCGCCGCCGCCGCGAGGTGATCGATGCCGCCGCGAAGGTCTTCGCGGAGCGCGGCTATCACGAGACCACGATCGAGGACCTGATCGTCGCCAGCGGCATGACGCGCGGCGGCCTCTACCACTACACCGCCAGCAAGCGCGATCTGCTGCTGGCCGTGATCGACGAGCTGATGCAGCCGCTGCTGGCGCAGGCGCGTGAGGTCGTCGAGCAGCCCGCGCCGCCGGAGCTGCACCTGCGCCGGCTCATGCGCCTGTGGCTGAGCCACGTCGCAAGCCATCGCCACCACATGATCGTCTTCAGCCAGGAGCGGCGCACGCTCTCACACGGGCCCGGGTGGAGCGAGGTGCGCGAGGCGCGCAAGCGCTTCGAGCAGATGCTCGCGCAGGTGATCGACCGCGGCCGCGCCGAGGGCAGCTTTCAGATCGCAGACGAGCAGCTTGCGATGCTGATGCTGCTCGGTGCGGTCAACTACACGCCGCAGTGGTACGCGGCCGGCGGCCGGCTCACGCCGGAGCAGATCGCAGACCGCTACTGCAACATGCTGCTGGAAGGGATCGGCGCGGCTCGCTAGCCGCCGAGCCGCACGTCGAGCACGACCTTGCCCACGGCCTCGCGGGTCTCAAGGCTCTTGACCGCGGCTGCCGCCTGCTCCAGCGGATAGTGCGCGCCGACGATCGGGTCAACGACTCCCTGCTCGATCATCGCGTCGAGCGCGTCCTGGATCTCACGGCCGAGCTCGGGCTTGGTGAGCGCGTAGGCACCCCAGCCGGCGCCGATCACCTCGATGTTGTTCAGCAACAGCCTGTTGACCTTCAGCTCCGGGATCGCGCCGCCGGTGAAGCCGACCACGACGTGGCGGCCGTCCTGCCGCAGGCAGCGCAGGCTGTCCAGGAAACGGTCGCCGCCGACCGGGTCGAGCACCAGATCGACGCCGCCGTCGGAGACACGCTTGACCTCGTCCTTCCAGCCCTCTGTGGCCATCACGACCTCGTCGGCTCCGGCCTGCAGCGCGACCTCGCGCTTGCGTTCGCTCGAGACGAGCGCGATCGTGCGGGCGCCCATGCCATTGGCGACCTGGATGCTGGCGGTGCCGACCCCTCCCGCCGCGCCCTGGATCAACACCGTCTCGCCGCTGCGCAGCCGGCCGCGCACGGCCAGTGCGAAGTAGGCGGTGTGGTAGTTCAGGGCGATGCCCGCGCCCTGCGCGTAGGCAAGGCGCGGCGAGAGCGCGAAGGTCAGATGCGGCAGGCATAGCGCCGTCTCAGCAAAGCCGCCGAGGCCGCAGAAGCCGAAAGCGCGATCGCCCGGCTGCAGGCCGAGACCCTCGGGCGCCTCGATCACCAACCCGGCGACCTCGCTGCCGGGCACGAACGGCACCGGCGGTTTGAGCTGGTAGAGGCCCCTGGTCTGGAGCAGCTCGGGGAAGGACACCCCGGCGGCGTGCACCTCGATCAGGACGCCCGCGCCCGCGTCGGGCGCCGGAATCTCCACGGCCGCCAGTCCCGTGTCCGGCCCGGTTTCCTGCACGATCTGGATCGCCTTCAACGTCGCCCCTCCTGAGGATGTGGTGTGCTGCGGCGTGCGCCTTGCACGGCGATGGTATGCGAGTCCCCGTCTTCGGCGGGCGTGCCCCCGGCTGGGATACTCACGGCGATGGAGCAGATCGAGGTTCGCACTGCGCACGCCGCCGATGTCGATCGCCTCGCCGCGATGCTCGCGCGCGCCTTCGACGATGACCCGGTGATGCGCTACATGATCGCTCCGCGCAAGCGAGAGCTCTACGCGCGGCGCTTCTTCGCCTGGCAGCTGCGACGGCTGCTGCCGGGCGAACAGGTCCACGTGGCCGGCGACGCGCTCGGCGCGGCGATCTGGGCGCTGCCGAAGAGCTGGCGCGAGAGCCCGGGAGAGGGGCTGCGCTTGGCCGTCAGCATGTTTCCCGCGGTGGCGCTGCGCCTCCCGCGCGTGGGCGCATCGATCGCGATGCTGGAGCGCAAGCACCCGCGCGAGCCACACATGTACCTCGGCGTGCTCGGCACCGAGCCGAGCGCCCAGGGCCGCGGCGTCGGCTCGGCCGCGATCTCCGCCGGCCTGGCCTTCGCCGATGCCGAGGGGCTGCCCGCGTACCTGGAGTCATCCAAGGAGCGCAACCTCGACTTCTACGCCCGCTTCGGCTTCAGGGTCCTCGACGAGCTGCCGCTGCCGGGAGGCGGGCCGCCGATCTGGCCGATGTGGCGCGAGCCGCCGCACGCGCGCTGAGATAGGCTCACGCGCGGTGACACGGGTGCAGATCTCACAACTGAGCCAGCACGTCGGAGAGACCGTCCAGCTGCAGGGCTGGGTGCAGGCGGTGCGCGACCAGAAGCGGGTCCAGTTCGTGATCTTGCGGGACCGCACCGGCCTTGCCCAGGTGGTGCTGGAGAAGCCGGAGCAGCCGAGCGAGCTCAACGACGCGGTCTCGGCGCTCACGCCCGAGTCGGCTGTGGTCCTGGAGGGCGAGGCGGTCGCCGACGAGCGCGTGAAGCTCGGCGGCGTCGAGGTGCGCCTCACCGGCCTGCACATCGAGTCCGCGGCCGAGCCGGAGCTGCCGGTGAGCGCCGAGTCGTCGCTGGAGAAGCGGATGGACTGGCGCTACCTGGACCTGCGCAGGCCCGACCGCCGGCTGATCTTCGAAGTCCAGAGCACGATCGAGCACGCGATGCGTGAGCACTGGCGCGAGCAGGGCTTCGTGGAGATCCACACGCCCAAGTTCATGGGCTCGGCCAGCGAGTCGGGCGCCGAGCTCTTCAAAGTTGAGTACTTCGACCGCACCGCCTACCTGGCGCAGTCGCCGCAGTTCTACAAGCAGATGGCGATGTCGGCGGGCTTTGAAAAGGTGTTCGAGATCGGCCCGGTCTTCAGGGCCAACCCCTCCTTCACCTCCCGGCACGACACGGAGTTCACGAGCGTCAACGTCGAGATCGCCTGGGTCGACTCCCACGAGGACGTGATGGCCTTCGAGGAGCGCTGGCTGGCGGCGGTCTTCACCGCGGTCGCCGAGCGCCACGGCCAGGAGATCGAGCAGACCTTCGGCACGCAGGTCGTGGTGCCGAGCCTGCCGTTCCCGCGGATCGCGCTGGAAGCGGCCAAGGAGCTGCTGCGCGCACACGATCATGAGCGGGGTGGGCGGGAACTTGGTCCAGACGATGACCTCGACCCCGGCAGCGAGCGGGCGCTCAGCGCGATCGTAAAGCGCGAGCACGGCCACGAGTTCGTGTTCGTGACCGACTACCCGAGCACGGTGCGGCCCTTCTACCACATGCGCCACCCCGAGGACCAGGAGCTGACCAGGAGCTTCGACCTGCTCTGGCGCGGGATCGAGATCACCACCGGCGCCCAGCGCGAGCACCGCTACGAGCAGCTGCTCTCCCAGGCGCGCGAGAAGGACGTCGAGATCGGCCCGATCGGCTACTACCTCGACTTCTTCCGCTACGGCGCGCCGCCGCACGGCGGCTTCGGCTTCGGGCTCACCCGTCTTTTGATGCAGATGCTCGGCCAGGAGAACGTGCGCGAGGTCACCTTCTTGTATCGAGGTCCCAACCGGCTCAGTCCCTGAGCCGGTTCCCCCGCCGCCCCAATCGGCTGGAGTCCTAGTGGGCCGCACCGCCCACCCCGCAAATAGCGGGCGTCGCGCCGCGCCGCCCGCAGGCCGACCGCGCCGGGGTTCTATCTTGTGTCAGTGGCAAAGGACACCGAGAAGCTGATCCGGCAACTGTCGCTGATCTCCTATCTGATGGCCGAGCGGCGGCCCGTCACCGCGATGGAGATCAGGCGCGACGTCGAGGGATACAGCGGCATGAACGAGGACGCCTTCGCGCGCCGCTTCTACGCCGATCGGGCAGAGCTCGACTCGCTCGGGATCCGCCTGACGGTCGAGCGCGCCGCCGACGGCGCGGCCGAGCAGGAGAACTACTCGCTGCGCTCGGAGAGCTTTCACCTGAAGCCGATCGCGTTCACCGACCAGGAGCTGGCGGCGCTGCGCACGGCCCTGCACCTGCTCGACGGCGAGTTCGCCTACGCCGAGCCGCTGCGGCTGGCGCTGCAGCAGATCACCTGGGGGCGCCCCTCGCCGCTGCGTGCGCCCGAGCAGCGCACCGTCGCGTTGGGGATCACCGCCTCGGCCGGCGGCCACGAGCTCTCCGCGCGGCTGGCGAAGATCGAGACCGCGATCTTCCGCAACAAGACGATCACCTTCGACTACTACACGATGGAGCGAGACGAGGTCGGCGCTCGCCGCGTAGATCCCTACCACCTGCTCTTCCAGGGCGGCCAGTTCTACCTGCTCGGCTACGCCCACGAGCGCAAGGCGATCAGGGTCTTCCGGCTCTCGCGGATCCAGGGCAAGGTCTCCTACGCGACCAAGGCCGAGCACGACTTCCGGCGGCCGGCGGACTTCGACCCGCGCGCCTACGCCGACCGAGCCGCGTGGCAACTCGGGCAGGAGCAGGGAACGGCTGAGATTCTGCTCTCCGGCAGGATCGTTTGGCAGATCGAACGCCACTTCGGTCGTTATGGGGAGATGAGGAGGGTTGATGGTGGGGACCGCGAGCAGCGGCTCTTCTTGACGCCCTACGCGAAGGAGCGGCTGATCCTCTCCTGGGTGCTGGGCCTCGGCGAGCAGGCCCAGCTGCTCGGCCCGCCCAGCCTGCTGGAGGAGATGCGGCACCGAATCTCGCTGCTGCTCAGCCGCCACGCCGAGATGCCCGATCTGGCGCCGCGAGTGGCGGCCGGCTCCCGCGGCGGCGAGCACGGCCGCGCGCGCCACTCCTCCTCGCGCCGGGGCGGGGAGAGCGAGAGCCGGGCGGACACGGTGATCCGGCCCGAGCGCTTCGCGCGCCTTGTCACGCTCGCGGGCATCCTGATCGACGCTGGCCGCGCCGCGCGCCGGCTCTCGATCGTGGAGGTATGCGAGAGCCTGCAGATCACCGAGGAGGAGCTGCGCGAGGACATCGCGGTGCTCAACGTCGTCAACTTCG
Source organism: uncultured Actinomycetota bacterium (assembly GCA_963725915.1). GTDB lineage: Bacteria > Actinomycetota > Thermoleophilia > Solirubrobacterales > Solirubrobacteraceae > Palsa-744. The sequence goes on from CAVSAL010000004.1 coordinate 248,680, forward strand.
GCGGCGGCTCCTACGTGCTCTACGCGGAAATCCTCGACGATGAGGGCGAGATCGACGTCGACCCGGAGCCCTACAGCGACAACTTCGATCGCCCCGCGCGGCTGCTGCCGGTCGAGGCCAAGGCGCTGGTCGCGGCGATCGACCTGATCGGCGAGCACATCCCGGAGGGCTCGCTGGCCTCCGCGCGCAAGCGGATCGTGGACGCGCTCGGCGAGGACCCGATGGAGCAGGGGCTGCAGGTCGCCCACGGCGGCGGCGACGATGCCGAGCTGGCCCGCGCGATCTCCACGGCGATCGTCGAGCACCGGCTAGTGGAGATCGACTATTACAAGGAGAGCGAAGACGAGTTCTCGCTGCGACGGGTCGAGCCCTACGCGCTGGTCAACGGCCGCGAGGGCTGGTACGTGGCCTCCTTCGACCCCGAGAAGAACGCGATGAGGCACTTCCGGCTCGACCGGATCAAGCGCGCCGAGATCTGCGATGAGAGATTCGAGCCGCGGCCGGAGGTCAACCCGGCCGCCGGGATCGACGGCTGGATGCGCACCGGCGAGGTGCCCGCCTCCAGGACCGCGCGCGTGTGGATCTCCCCCGAGCGGGCCAGGTGGGCGCGCGAGTCGCGCCGGGTGCTGGAGGAGCGCAAGGATGGCTCGGTCGTGGTCGAACTCGGCTTCGCCGGGACAGACTGGCTCGTGCGCGAGATCCTCAAGGAAGCGGGCGATGCGGTCGTGCTGGAGCCGCAGGACGCGCGCGAGGCCGTCCACGAGCTGGCGGCCAAGCTTGCCGAGCGCGAGCCGGTCGCGGCGGTCGTCTCCTGAAGCCCGGCGCCTGGCGAAGGCGATGAGCAGGCGCGATCGGATCGAGATGAGCCCCGCAGAGGCGGCGGCGTTCATGGCGCAGGAGCGGACGGTGACCTGCGGCACGATCGGCCCGCGCGGATGGCCCCACCTGATGCCGCTGTGGTACGTGCTGCGGGAGGCGGCCGGCGGCGGCCCGGAGATCTGGGCTTGGACCTACGGCTCCTCGCAGAAGGTCCGCAACCTGGAGCGCGACCCGCGGGCGAGCCTCCAGGTCGAGACGGGCGAGGCCTACCAGGAGCTGCGCGGCGTGGTGCTCGAGTGCGACGTGGCGATCCATCGCGACATCGAGATCGTGACCGCGCTCGGCATCGAGATCCTGGCGCGCAACGCCGTCCCGCGCGGCGCGCCGCCGATCGCAGAGCTCGACCCGCAGGCGGCGGCGGCCGTGGCGGCGCAGGCCCCCAAGCGCGTGGGGTTGCAGTTCATGGAGCGCCGCCGCGCCACCTGGGATCACCGCAAGCTTGCGGGCATCTATTAGGCTGCGCGGGATGAGGGCTCACCCTTAGATGGAGCCGTTGAAGGGACTGATCCTCTCGGGGGGCAAGGGAACGCGCCTGCGCCCGATCACGCACACGAGCGCCAAGCAGCTCGTGCCGGTCGCCAACAAGCCCGTGCTCTTCTACGGCATCGAGGCGATGGCGCAGGCCGGCATCGAGCAGGTGGGCATCATCATCGCGCCGGAGACCGGCGATGAGATCAGGGAGGCGCTCGGCGACGGCTCCCGCTTCGGGCTGAGCATCGAGTACATCGTCCAGGACGAGCCGCTGGGCCTCGCGCACGCGGTGCTGACGGCGGAGCCGTTCCTGGGCGCCAGCCCGTTCGTGATGTACCTCGGCGACAACCTGCTGCAGGGCGGGATCGTCGAGCTGGTGCGGTCCTTCCGCGAGCGCGAGCCGGACGCGCTGATCCTGCTCACCCCGGTGGCGGACCCTCAGAGCTATGGGATCGCCGAGCTTGCCGACCCGGCCCCCGACGCCGCCGACCCCGACGCGATTGGCCGCGTCGTGCGCCTGGTCGAGAAGCCGAGGCAGCCGAGGAGCGACCTCGCGCTGGTCGGCGTCTACATGTTCACCGCCCAGATCCACGACGCGGCGCGGGCGATCGAGCCCTCCGCGCGCGGCGAGCTGGAGATCACCGATGCGATCCAGCACCTCCTCGACGCCGGCATGCGCGTGGAGCCGCACATAGTCCAGGGCTGGTGGAAGGACACCGGCCGCCTGCAGGACATGCTCGAAGCCAACCGGCTGATCCTCGACAACCTCGACGCACGGATGGACGGCGAGCTGATCGACTCGCAGGTCGAAGGCCGCGTGGCGATCGAGGCGGGCGCGAGCCTTATGCGCGCGACGGTCAGGGGCCCGGCGATCATCGGCGCCGGCGCGAAGCTCCGCGACTGCTACATCGGCCCCTACACCGCGATCGGCGATGGCTGCACCGTCACCGGCGCCGAGGTCGAGCACTCGATCCTGCTCGCCGGCTCCTCGGTCTGCGACCTCGACGGGCGGATGGAGTCCTCTCTGCTCGGGCGCAACGTCACCGTCCGCCGCGGCGAGCGCCAGCCGCGCGCGTACCGCTTCATGGTCGGCGACAACTCCGACATCTCGATCCTCTAGCCGATGGCCCGTCCCGCCGCCGATTGCACGCGAGAGCGATGAACATCCTGATCGCAGGCGGGAACGGCATGCTCGGCCGCGACGTGCAGCGCGCCGCGCAACGCGCCGGGCACACGCCGATCGCGATGGACATGCCCGAGCTCGACATCGCCGATCCGGGATCCGTCGAGCGTGCGCTTGCGCAGAGCCAGCCCGACGCCGTGATCAACTGCGCGGCGTGGACGGACGTCGATGGCGCCGAGTGCCACCGGGAGCAGGCGGCGGCGGTCAACGGCGCCGGCGCCGGCAACCTCGCACAGGCCGCCGCGCACGCGGGTGTCCCGCTGGCGCACATATCCACCGACTACGTCTTCGACGGCAACCCCCCGCTGGACGGTGCGGGCCGGCCGCGTCCATACCTCGAGTCCGACCCGACCGGGCCGCTGTCGGTCTACGGGGCCAGCAAGCTCGAAGGAGAGCGCCTCGTGCTGGCCGCCTCTGCGGCTCATCTGGTCGTGCGGACGGCCTGGCTCTTCGGGGTGGACGGCGCCAACTTCGTGGCCACGATGCTGCGGCTTGCCGGCGAGCGCAGTTGCATCGACGTCGTCGATGATCAGACCGGCAGCCCGACCTGGACCGGGCACCTGGCGCCGGCCCTGGTCGGCCTGATCGAACGCGACGTGCGCGGCCTGACGCATCTCACCGGCGCGGGCGCGGTGACCTGGAACGGCTTCGCAAAGGAGATCTTCCGCCAGGCAGGTCGAGATTGCGAGGTCCAGGCGGTCGACAGCGCGCAGATGGCGCGCCCCGCGCCCCGGCCGCAGTGGTCGGTGCTGCAGAGCGAACGCGAGCAGGTGCTGCCGATGCCGGACTGGCGCGATGGCTTGGCCGGTTACCTCGCGGCCAGGGATGGAATGATGAGGGCATGAGAATCCTGATCTGCGGCGGCGCCGGATTCATCGGCTCGCACTTCACCCGGATCCGGATGCGCGAGCACGGCGATCGGGCGATCGTGCTCGACAAGCTCACCTACGCCGGGCGCGAGGAGAACCTCCGCGACCTCGACGGCGACCCCGGCTTCAGCTTCGTGCACGCCGCGATCGAGGACGCCGTGGCGGTGCGCGCCACGATCGAGAGCGCCGTCCGCGCCGGCGGCCTGGACGCGATCGTCAACTTCGCCGCCGAGACTCACGTCGATCGCTCGATCTCCGCCGCCGAGGACTTCGTCAACACGAATATCGTCGGCACGAGCGTGCTGCTCGCCGCGGCGCTTGCGCACGACCTGCGCTACGTCCAGGTCTCCACCGACGAGGTCTACGGCTCGATCGAGGACGGCACGTTCACCGAGGACTCGCAGCTTGCGCCCTCATCGCCCTACTCGGCCAGCAAGGCTGGGGCCGACCTGCTGGTCCAGAGCTACGCCCACACGCACGGGCTGCCGGCGAGCATCGCGCGCGGGTCCAACAACTACGGCCCCTACCAGTACCCCGAGAAGCTGATCCCGCTGATGGTGCTGAACGCCTTGGAGGGCGAGCGCCTGCCCGTCTACGGCGACGGCATGCAGGTCCGCAACTGGATTCACGCCACCGACTTCGCGCGGGCGATCGGGTGCGTGCTGGAAGACGGGGCGCCCGGCGAGGTCTACAACGCCGGCGGCCCCGACGAGTGCCCGAACATCGAGGTCGTGGAGGCGATCGTGGAGCTCACAGGCGCAAGCCGGGACTCGATCGAGCACGTGGCCGACCGGCCCGGCCACGACCGCCGCTACTCGCTCTCCAGCGACCGCGTGCGCGGCCTGGGCTGGGAGCCGCGGGTGCGCTTTGGCGAGGGCATCGCCGCGACCGTGGATTGGTACCGCGACAACGAGTGGTGGTGGCGGCCGATCCGCAGCGGCGAGTACCGCGACTACTACGAGCGCCAGTACGGCCGCGCGCTCAGCTGACGCTCAGCTGAGGCCCGAGACCTTCCACTTGCCGCCTTCCTTGACGAAGGAGAGCTCGTGCACCTTTTCCTTGCCTGACCAGGTGCTCCTCACCTTCGCGGTGGCGGTGGCGTCGTGGACGGAGATCGTTTCGACCGTGAGGCTGTAGGTGTCGATCTCGCGCAGCTGATCTTCGAGCGCCTTCTTGCAGGTGCTGCCGTCGCCTTCGAGCTTCTTGACCACGCTCGCCGCCAGGTCGCGGCTGCAAACCTTGCTCGCGTCGACGCTGGTGGCGTCGCTCTGCAGGTTGGTGATCGTCTGGGCGACTTTCTGGCTTTCGCCTTTGTAGCTGCCGGTCGATGACGCTTCGCCGCAGGCGGAGACGCCAAGCGCGATGCAAACAGCCGCCACGGGAGCTATGAGGACTCTGGGTGCCATCGTCGTTCGAGAGGCGCAGGTTATGCGAGATCGCACCGCGGCGTGCGTCCAACGATGTGGAGCCTCCGCCATCCCCCAATGGCGAAGGCTCCACCAAGCGCAGCCGTGGGCGGTGTCGCGGTCCTTCCTAGACCTGCGGCACCGCCGGCTGCACCACCTGGTCGCGCTCGTCCTGCCGGCGGAATCCAAGCCGGGCGGAGATGCGGTCGGCGGTCGCCACCAGATGCGGGCCGAGAGCTCCGACGAGCTCTTCGAGCGGGATCATCGAGGTGTGCGCCGCCATGTTGACCGCGCCGATCACGTCTCCGCTTGCGGCGCGCACCGGCGCCGCGATCGAGTGCAGCTCGGGAGCGAGCTCTTCGTCGTTGACGGCGAAGCTCTCCTCGCGAACCTGCTCCAACTCGGCCCGCAGGCCCTTCTTGCTCGTGATCGTGTTCGGCCCGTGCTTGGTCAGCTGCATCTTGGCGATCAGCTCGCGCTGATCCTCATCGGGCAGGTAGGCCAGCAGCACCTTGCCCATCGCCGTGCAATGGGCGGGCAGCCGCGAACCGGGCCGGAGGTTGAGATCGATCTTGCTCTGGCCGCGCCTGAAGCTGCGGGCGCGGTCGACGTAGAGGATCTCGACTCCGTCGAGGATCGCGAGGTTGACCGTGTAGGAGGTCTGCTGGCGCAGCTCTTCGAGGTAGGCGTGCGAATGCTCCCGCAAGCCGGTCGAGGAGAGCGCCGACATCCCGAGGTCGGTGACGCGCAGCCCGAGCCGATACTTGCGCGATGCGCCCTGTTCGAGATAGCCGAGCGCGACCAGCGTGATCACGTAGCGGTGCGTGGTGCTGCGGCTCATGCCGAGCTCGTCGGCGATGTCGGCGATGCCGAGCACGGGACGTTGCGGCGTAAAGCAGCCGAGGATCGCCAGACCACGCTCGAGCGACTGCGAGTAGCGCGGCTCCCGCAGGCTCGGCACCGACCATAATTCCTCACCGTCGATGCCGCGGCGCTTTAGGGGTTTGGAACTCATTCTTGGCATTGTTTGCGGCCCTCATCCATAGGTGCTGGTGCTCCGTACGTGGAGTCTTGACGTTGCTGCCATTCACAGCCGCGACGATCGGCCAACGATCAGCCAAAACGGTTATGCATTGGCAGCGACGGCGATTATAGACATGCTTGCGGTGAGGTTTCACCGCACCGTCGAAGATCGCCCGAACTCGCTGCCCACCCGCGACGCGTCGGCGAGCGCATCGCGATAGAACATGAGCCGATAGCCCAAGGGCTCGAAACCGGCTTTACGATGCGGAGTATCGAAGACCGGCGCCGTTTCGAGGCAATCGTTTTCTCCGGCCCGCGGAGCCCGGCGCCGGAGGGCTGCCTACGATATGCAAATAGTTGAAAAGCAACTAATTTTGGTCGCTTATGCTCCTCTTTGAGTCCTTCCAGCTGCGGTCCTGCCGGCTGCGCAACCGCGTCGCGATGTCTCCGATGACTCAGCGGATGGCCACTGCGGACGGGGTCGCGACCGACTGGCACCTCGTCCACTACGGCTCGCGCGCGATCGGCGGCGTTGGCCTGCTGATGCTCGAGGACACCGCGGTCGCGCCGCAGGGGCGCACGAGCAGCGGATCGCTCGGCCTCTACACGCGGAAGCAGGCCGATGAGCTCGCGCGCATTGTCTCCTTCTGCCGCGGGCAGGGCGCGGCGGTGGGGGTCCAGCTCGCCCACGCCGGCCGCAAGGCGCTGCGCGACACCCGCGGCGCCGAAGGCATGCTGGCCCCCACCGCGCAGGAGTTCGCTCCCGGATGGCACGCCCCGCGCGTCGCCGCGGCGGCGGACATGGCCGGCGTGGTCTCCTCGTTCGCCTCCGCGGCGCAGCTTGCGGACGGCGCCGGCTTGCACGCGGTCGAGATCCACGCCGGGCACGGCTTCCTGCTGCACCAGTTTCTCAGTCCGCTCATCAACACCCGCCAGGACGACTACGGGGGCTCGCCCGCCGGCAGGGCCCGCCTGCTGCTCGAGGTGGTGCGGGCCGTGCGCGCAAGCTGGCCGCAGGAGCGGCCGCTGCTGGTCAGGCTTCCGGCGGGCGACGGCGTCGAGGGCGGCAGCACATTGGCCGAGATGGTCAACGTGGCGCTGGCGTGTCTGGCCTGCGGGGCCGACCTGATCGACATATCCGGCGGTTCGCCTCTCTTCAAGGGGCGGCCGGTCGATTCCCGGACGATCCTCTCCTTCGCCGGCGCGCTGCACGCGGCGGCGGCCGAGATGGAGATGCAACTCGCCCTTGCGATCGGCGGGGGCGTGGAAAGCGGACCCTCGGCGCAGCGTCTGCTGCGCTCCGCGGGCGCCACCCTGATCACGGTGGGCAGGCCGCTGCTGCGCAACCCCTATTGGGCGCTTGCCGCGCAGGAGCAGATCGCATCCGCGGAGCAGCACGCCGACGCGCTGCGCGCCGGCGGCTGAGCGTCGCCGCACCGCGCCGTTATTCGATGCCATCGACGAGGTCTGCGAGCGAGCTCGAGTTGCAGACCCTCGGCGATGATGATCATCGTGTCCAGCCTGGGCGAGCGCAGGCAGCGCTCCAGCAGGCTCACCTCGGTGCGGTGCAGATTGCACGCTCTGGCCAGCGACTCTTGCGAGACGCCCGCCCGCTCGCGCAGGAGTCGGAGGTTCTGCGCGAAGCGGCGTCGCACCTGCTCTGCGGACATCTCCGGCTCAGGACCTGCGGAGCTCATGAAGTCAACTGTCGCAGACTGCTGACGGCATGTCTACAGACTTCCGTCTGTAAGAGCACGCAGTAGTTCGATCGGCAGAATCCATCGCAGACGCAGGCGTTCTTGATATCTTCCCGCAACCAAAGATTGGCCTGATCTCTGGAACTTGTAAATCGGCTGCTCCTTGAGCGTCGCCCTCACCTCTCCAGCGGCGCTCAAGGAGGCCCCGGCACGTGATCTCCTCTTCCACGTGCCGAGGCTCCGCCAGGGGGCCGCGGTCCGTGCTCAAGGCAGCGGGCCGCGGCCCTCGTCACAGCCGTGGGCGGCGGCGTTGCCGAAGCCTGTGTATGCGCTACGGTGCGGCCGTGCCCGAGCACCTGCAAGCGCTCGCCGCCGAGGTGACTTCCTGCAGGCGCTGTCCGCGCCTGGTCTGCTGGCGCGAGCAGGTCGCGCGGCAGCGCAGGGCCGCCTACAGGGAAGAGGCCTACTGGGGCAGGCCCGTTCCCGGCTTCGGCGATCCGCGCGCGCGAGTGATCCTGCTCGGGCTGGCGCCGGCCGCCCACGGCGGCAATCGCACCGGGCGCGTCTTCACCGGCGATCGCTCGGGTGACTTCCTGTTCGCCGCGCTCTGGCGCACGGGCTTTGCGAACGTGCCGACCTCGACGTCTCGCAACGACGGGCTGAAGCTGCGGGGCGCGTGGGTGACCGCGGCGGTTCGCTGTGCCCCGCCGGCGAACAAGCCCACCCGCCAGGAGGCCGATCGATGCCTGCCCTGGAGCGTCCGCGAGCTTTCGCTGCTCTCGCGGGCGCGGGTGCTGCTCTGCCTCGGCGCGTTCGCCTGGGACGCCGCATTGAGGCTGCGAGGGAGCCTGGAAGCGCAGGACGCAGCGCCGGCGGTCCGGCCGCGCGCGCGGCCGAAGTTCGCCCACGGCGCGATCTGCGAGGGCGCGCGACTTTCGCTGCTCGGCTGCTACCACCCCAGCCAGCAGAACACGTTCACCGGCCGCCTGACCGAGGCGATGCTCGACGAGGTGCTGCACAAGGGCCGGGAGATGGCGGGGCTCGGGCGGGCGGGGCCTGGTCGAGCGGGCGAGGACCCGGCCGGTGCCTGAGGACCCACGTCAAAATATCTGCCGGGATTGAGACCGCCGTTCCGCGGCGTCAGCCGCCACCCGCAATGCTCGCCGTACCACCAGTACGCCTGCGCTTGCGTGCGACGCCTGCCATCCACGGCCCGGCACCCTCAACCCACCATCTATTTTGACGCGGGTCCTGAGGGCCCCATCCCCGAGGCGGCGCTAGTCTCGACGGCGTGAGCGCGAAGAGCACCGATCCGCTCGCCGCCTTCAGCGAGCCGGTGCGCAGCTGGTTCGAGGGCGCGTTCGAGCACCCCACCCCCGCACAGTCGCAGGCATGGCCGGCGATCGCGGCGGGAGAGCACGTGCTGCTCTGCGCGCCGACCGGATCGGGCAAGACGCTCGCCGCTTTTCTGTGGGGCATCGACGCGCTGCGCCGCGCACCGCAGGGCGATCGCACGCGCCTGCTCTACGTCTCGCCGATGAAGGCGCTCTCCTATGACATCGAGCGCAACCTGCGCACGCCGCTGCGCGGCATCGGGGCGGACCTCAGCGTCGCGATCAGAACCGGGGACACGCCCCAGCGCGAGCGGGCGGCGATGGCGCGACAGCCGCCGCAGATCCTGATCACCACTCCGGAGTCGCTGTTCCTGCTGCTCACATCGCAGGCCAGGAAGATGCTCGAGGGCGTGCAGAGCGTGATCCTCGATGAGATCCACGCGCTCGCCTCCACCAAGCGCGGCTCGCATCTGGCGCTCACGCTCGAGCGCCTGGACGCGCTGGTCGGCGCCGATGTCCAGCGGATCGGCCTCTCTGCCACGCAGCGGCCGCTGGAGGAGGTAGCGCGCTTCCTGGTCGGGCCGCACCGCAAGTGCACGATTCTCGATGCCGGCACGCGCAAGCCGCTGGACCTGCGCATCGAGGTGCCGGTCGAGTCGATGAGCGCGCCCGGCGAGCGTGGTCCGGCCGCCGCGGCGGCCGCGCAGCGCGCGGGTGGCCCGCAGGACCCGCTGCTCGGCGATCGGGCGGGTCTTACGCCGCTGGCCGGCGGCGGTCCGGGCCTTGCGCCGCTGGCCGGCGGCGAGTCGCTTGGCAACTCGATCTGGCCCGCGATCTACCCGCGGTTGCTGGAGCTCGTGCAGGAGCACCGCTCCACGATCGTGTTCGTCAACAGCAGGCGCACGGCCGAGCGCGTGGCTGTGCGGATCAACGAGCTCGCCGAGCAGGAGCTCGCGCGCGCGCACCACGGCTCGCTCTCACGGGAGGAGCGCACGCTCGCCGAGGAGATGCTCAAGGCCGGCGAGCTCCCCTGCCTGGTGGCGACCTCCAGCCTCGAGCTCGGGATCGACATGGGGGCGGTCGACCTCGTGATCCAGATCTCCTCGCCGAAGTCGGTGGCCTCGGGCCTGCAGCGGATCGGCCGCGCCGGCCACTCGGTCGGCGAAGCGTCCAAGGGGCGGATCTTCCCGCGCTTCCGCGGCGACCTGCTGGAGTGCGCGGTGCTGGCCAAGCGGATGCGCGAAGGCGAGATCGAGCCCACGGTCGTGCCGCGCAACGCGCTCGACGTGCTCGCGCAGCAGATCGTCGCCTCGGCGGCGATCGAGGAGCAGATCAGCGTGGCCGAGCTTCACCGCAGGGCGCAGCGCACCTACAGTTACGCCGAGCTCTCCCTGGCCCAGCTTGAGAACGTGCTCGACATGCTCGACGGCCGCTATCCGTCGAGCGAGTTCGCCGAGCTTTCGCCGCGGATCGTCTGGGATCGCATCGGCGGCACGATCGCGCCCAGGCGGGGCGCCCAGCGGCTGGCGGTCACCAACGCCGGCACGATCCCCGATCGCGGCCTCTACCTGGTGACCCTGCCCGACGGGCGGCGGGTGGGCGAGCTCGACGAGGAGATGGTCTACGAGGCGCGGCCGGGGCAGGCGTTCATGCTCGGCGCCTCGACCTGGCGGATCGAGGAGATCGGCCGCGACCGCGTGATCGTCACGCCCGCGCCGGGCGCGCCGGGCGCGGTGCCATTCTGGAAGGGGGACGGGGTGGGACGCCCCAAGCAGCTCGGCGAGGCGATCGGCGCCTTCTCGCGCTGGGCGGTCGACCAGCCGGCGCAGGTGCTGGAACGCGAGTACGACCTCGACCCTCGCGCCGCGGCCAACCTGCTCGAGCTGCTGGCAGAGCAGCGCGCCGCCACGGGCGCGATCCCGAGCGACACGGCGATCGTGGTCGAGCGCTTCCGCGACGAGATCGGCGACTGGCGGCTGTGCGTGCTCTCCCCGTACGGCGGGCGCATCCACACCGCCTGGGGGCTTGCGCTCTCAGCGGCGATCCGCACGCGGCTTGGCCTGGAGTGCGACGCGATCGCATCCGACGACGGCATCGTGATCCACCTGCCCGACACCGACGAGCCGCCGCGCGCCGAGCTGGCGCTGCTGGAGCCCGACGAGGTGCAGGAGATGATCGTCGGCGAGCTGTCCGGCTCGGCGCTCTTCGGCGCGCGCTTTCGCGAGAGCGCCGCCAGGGCGCTGCTGATACCGCGCGCGATGCCCGGCCGGCGCACGCCGCTGTGGCAGCAGCGCCTGAAGGCCCAGTCGCTGCTGCAGGTCGCCCAGCGCCACAGCCAGTTCCCGATCGTGCTGGAGACCTACAGGGAGTGTTTGCGCGACGTGCTCGACCTGCCGGGCCTGCGCGAGCTGCTCGGCCGGATCCACCGCCGCGAGATCGCCGTGGTCGAGGTGGAGACGCCGACCGCCTCGCCGTTTGCCTCCTCGCTGCTCTTCGACTTCCTGGCCACCCACATGTATGAGGGCGATGCGCCCAGTGCGGAGCGGCGCGCGGCGGCGCTCTCGCTCGATCGCGACCTGCTGCGCGAGCTGCTCGGCCAGGAGGAGCTGCGCGAGCTGATCGACCCCGGCGCGCTGGCGCAGGTGCAGGCGAGCCTGCAGGGCCTCACCCCCGGCGCGGCCGCGGCCGGCGCGGATGAGCTGCACGACCTGCTGCGCCGGATCGGCGATCTCAGCGCCGCCGATGTGGCACGGCGCGTTGCCCCCGAACTGGACGCGGCCGCCGCGCTGCGCGCGCTGCGCCGGCAGCGGCGGGCGATCTCTCTGCGGATCGGCGGGGAGGAGCGCTGGATCGACGCCGCCGACGCGGGGCTCTACCGCGACGCGCTGGGCGCGGCGCCGCCCGGCGGCCTGCCGGCGGCCTTCCTTGCGGAGCGGCCCGACGCGCTGAAGCTGCTGCTGCGACGCTATGCCGCCTGCAACGGTCCCTTCGCGACCGCTGCGCCGGCGGAGCGCTACCGGCTCGGGCGGGCGGTGATCGAGAGCGCGCTGGGCGAGCTGGAGGCGGCGGGCGAGCTGGTGCGGGGAGAGCTGCCCCCGGCGGGGCGCCGGGCGAGCGCGAGTGGTGTCAGGTGGATGTCCTGCGCCGGCTGCGCCGTGCCTCGCTGGCCGCGCTTCGCAAGGAGATCGAGCCCGTCGACGCGCGCGCCTTCGCGGCCTTCCAGGCCTCCTGGCAGGGCATCGACTCCCACCCGCCGACAGGCGCCGGGATCGAGCGGCTGCGCGAGACGCTGGTCAGCCTGCAGGGTCTGCCGCTGAGCGCCGCGACCTGGGAGCGCGATGTGCTGCCGCGCCGCCTCGGCGCCTACTCCCCGGCATGGATGGACGCGCTGTGCGTGAGCGGCGAGCTGGTCTGGGTCGGCGCGGGCGCGCTCGGTCGCACCGACGGCAAGGTCGCGCTCTACTTCCGCGAGGATGCAGCGGCGCTCGGGCCGCCTCCGGGCGCTCGCGGGCGCCCCGAGGGAGATCTGCACGCAGCGATCTGCGAGCGCCTGCGCGCGGGCGCCTGCTTCTTCACCGACCTGCTCGCCGCCGAGCAGACCGGTGGCGGCGGGCCGGCGGAGCAGATCGCGGCGGCCGCTCCCGGGGAGATCCAGGACGCGCTCTGGGATCTCGCCTGGGCGGGGATGCTCACCAACGACTCCTTCGCGGTGCTGCGCGCCGGGCGCCCGCGCCCCGCCTCCCTGGAGCGCCATGCGAGCCGCCCCCGACGCTCGGGCGGGCGCTTCGCGGCGCGCCGGACGATCGGTGGCGCGTCGCATCCGCCCGGGCGCTGGTCGCTGACCGAGGCGCTCTTCGAAGGCCCCTTCGCGGCCGATCCGGCCGGCAGGCGGCGGGCGAACGCCGAGCTGCTGCTCGAGCGCTACGGCGTGCTCACCCGCGAGCTTGTCCTCAGCGAGGGCGTGGAGGGCGGCTTCGCCGCGCTCTATGACCAGCTGAGCCGTCTCGAGACCGTCGGCGCCGCCCGCCGCGGTTACTTCGTCGAGGGGCTGGGCGGCGCCCAGTTCGCGCTTCCCGGTGCGGTCGAGCGGCTGCGCCAGGCGCGGGAGCGCCCGGGTGCGACGGGGCGCCCCGGCACGCCCGAGAGCCTCGGCACGCCCGCGCGCCCCGGCACGCCCGCGAGCCACGACACGCCCGCGCGCCCCGACGGCCCCTCGACACTCGTGCTGGCTGCGACCGACCCGGCCCAGCCATATGGCGCCGCCCTGCGGTGGCCCGCACATGCGCGGCGTTCGGGCAGGGGTGGGCGGGGGGGTGGGCGGGGTCCGGTCAGGGTGCCGGGCGCATACGTCGTGCTGGTCGCAGGCGCGCCGGTGCTCTACCTCGAGCGGGGCGCTCGCGGTCTGCTCAGCCTGGCGGGCGAGCCCGAGCAGACGCCGGGCGTTCTCGCGCCCGTTCTCGCCGCCGCGCTGGCCGCGCTGGCCGACGCGGCGCGGCAGGGGCTCGTGGGCAAGCTCGCGATCGAGCGCGTGGACGGCGAGCCGGTGCTCGGCTCTGCGATCGAGGGCGCTTTGATCGAGCTCGGCTTCAGCGCCGGCCCCCGGCGCCTGTCGCTGCGCGCGGGATCCTGAGAGTCCGTCCGAAGGCTCTGAGCCTGACTCGGGGCCACTCGTCTCGCAGAGTCGGCTTCGACGATTCTTAACGCGTGGCGAGGGGATTCGTGGGAGACTGCATGTGCACGGCAAATCCGAATATGTGACAGAAAGATGAATCGCCTGCAAACGCGTAGATCTGTTGGGTCGGATGTCTCCGACACGGCGGCTGCGGGCGAAGGGAGTCGGAAACAACGAGGAGCGTTTCCAACCGCGGGGCGAGTCAGAAACAGTGGGCACGTTCTCCGCGGAGATCTTGACTCCGGCAAGCAAGTGCGTTAAGGTGGAATCGTCGGGATAAGCCGAATCGGGAGCGAGGCCAGGATGGACGCTGACAAGCAACCAGCGGCGCGCATCGGGGAGGGAACCGACAGGGAGGCTGCGAGCGCAGCCGAGCTCTCCGGTAGCGAGGTCACTGAGATCGACGTTAGGGACGGTGAGAGCGCCGCCCGGGATCAGAAGCTGCAATGCGGCAGGGGAGTTGCTCTCTACAAAAAGCTTCCCCACGGGCCGCATGGGATGGAGCGCAGCGCGGTGGCGCGCCACCAGCGCGTGCGCATGTACGGGGCGATGATCGAGGCCGTCGCCAGCAAGGGCTACGTAAAGACCTCGGTGGCGGATGTGATCGGGCTCGCCGGCGTCTCGCGGCGCGCGTTCTACGAACACTTCTCCAACAAGGAGGCCTGCTTCGTCGCGACGCACAACATCGCCGCGCGTCGCACGAGCAAGGCGCTGCTTCACGGCTGGGAATCCGAGCGGGGTTGGGCCAACCGGCTGCACGCGTCCTGCAAGGCGCTGCTGAGCGACATCGAGCGGCACCCCAAGAGCTCGCATCTGGTGATGGTCGACGTGCTTGGCCTGGGACGAAAGGCGTACGATTGCATCCGCGGCTACAACGCGCTCTTCGAGCGCTCGGTGGTGACCGGATTCGTGCTCTGCCCCGACGGGGCGATGTGCTCGCCCGTGGCTCCGCGCGCGATCGTCGGCGGCGTGCGGCAGGTTCTGCACGGGCGCATCGACACGACGCGCTGGAAGCGGATTCCGGGGCTCACCGACGAACTGCTCGACTGGATCGCCTGCAGTCGCAGCCCGGCGGTCGAGCGACTGGCCGGCCTGCCCCAGCAGCAGCCGCTGCCGCGCGAGCAGGTCGGGCGCCTGCCGCGCTTCCTCTCCGGGGAGAGCAGGCGCGCGATGGCGATGAGGGCGCTCATCGACCTCACGCTCGAGTACGGCTTCGAGGAGCTCACCGACCCGCAGATCGCCCATTGCGCAGGCATGACCACGGAAGCCTTCCACAAGCAGTTCCGCACCAGGGAGCAGGCGCTGCTGACGATCGTCAACGAGTTCTGCGTCGAACTGCGCGATGCGGTCGCGCGGTCTGCCGGCAAGGGCTCCTCGTGGACCGAGGGCGTCCGGCTCGGGATGGCGGGCTACCTCGACTGCATCGCGCGCCACCCCGGCGTCTCGCGGATCGCGTTCGTGGAGCTCTTCGGGGCCGGCCCCGGAGCGGCCGGCCATGTGATGTCGGTCGGCGAGGCGTTCACGGGCTTCCTCGCAGAGACGGGCGCGACTCCGCAGCGCGCGCCCACCGTTGCGCTGGAGGCCCTCACCGGCGCTCTGTGGGCGGTGGTCGGCAGCTCGGTGGCCAGCGGGCGGATGCGGTTCTTGCCGGCGACGCTGGACCACCTCGTCTTCACGGCGCTCGCTCCATACACGGGACCGAGGGCGGCAATCGAGGCGATCGAAGAGGCGGTCGGCAAAGCGAGCGGCCGCCAGCTCGGCGGCGCGCGGACCTGCGCCCTGCGGTCCTCGTCGACGCCGGCGCCCTGCGTGGAGCCCCCCGGCTTGCCGGCGCCGCCTGGCGGGCAGGCGATGTTCGAGGGCGAGGGCGCGGGCGCGGGCGCGGGCGAGAGCGCCTGAGCACCGACGGCGGCGCAGCGGGCGGGCAGCCGCCTGCCCGCTTGCGGGGCAAGGTGTGCCATCGTGGGTGCGAAGATGGGAAGCGCAGCCCTGCAGCCACGCAGCGAGAAGGCGCGCCGAGTGCGCAGGGTCGGCCACAAGGGCGCCGCGCTGCTGGCGCCCGGCAACACGCTGGCGGCGTTCGACGCGGCATTGGGGGCGGGCGTCGACATGATCGAGTTCGACGTGCTCAGCGAACGGCCGGACGGCGGCGGGCGGCTGCTGGTCGCCCACGACTATCGGGCTCTGCGACTCGCCAAGGAGCCGCTGAGCCTGCAGCAGGCGCTCGATCACCTCGCCCGGCCCGAGTTTGCCGAGGTTGAGCTCGACGTCGATATGAAGCTGCCCGGCTACGCCGGCCAGGTGGCGCTCGCGCTGCGCCAGGCGGGCCTTGCCCGGCGCGCGCTCGTCAGCTGCACTTATATAGGCGAGCTCGATCTGCTTCGCGCGCAGGCGCCGGAGATTCGCGTCGGCTGGTCGGTGCCGCGGGCGCGCCGCGACTACACCGCCCACCCGTGGACCGCGCTGCCGGCGCTCGCGCTGCTGCACGGGCTGCGCGCGTGGTTGCCGGCCCGTGCCCGTGCCGCTCTGAGCGCCGGTCGCCTGGACGCGATCATGGCCCACTGGCGCCTGGTCAGCGACGCGCTCGTGCGGGCCGTGCGCGAAGGCGGCGGAGAGCTTTATGTGTGGACCGTGGACGAGGCGCCGCTGATCGGCCGCCTGACCGCGATGGGAGTGGACGGCATCATCACCAACGATCCCCGCCTCTTCGCCGGCTGAGCCGCGGGTGCGGAGGGCGTGCTCGGCAGGGCAGCGGCCGTGAGCTCGGGGCCGATCAGTGGATCGTGCAGGTGGCGGCGCTGAAGCCGCGCGGCACCGCGCCCGCCGCGGTCGGGTGCGCGCCGGTGGTCGGCCGCGTCGCCGAGAGCGTCGTCTTGGCGCCCTGGCGCCACTGGAATTCGACCTCGCCGCGCAGCTCGAAGGAGCTGCCGTGGGGCGGGGCCGCCAGCTCGAATGTCCGCCCCGCCTGGCGGGTGGCGCTCGCCGTCCCCACCTTCACCAGGCTCGACTGACCGCCTTTGGGCAGGTCCGTCCATTGGCCGGTCTTGGCGTCCAGGTACTGGACCTTGAAGAGCATGTACATCGTCTGCTGCGAGTTGCCGCCTGATGGCATCGAGCCGCGGACGCCGATGAGCGGGCTCGGCGTGGAGGCGCAGACGTCGATCGTCGCCCACAGCTCGTGCCCGTTGGAGAGCGCGGGCGGCGTGGAGGTGCGATCGCCCTTGGTGGGCGTCGAGCCGGCCGCGGACGTGCCCGCCGCGGCGGCGTGGCCGGCGCTCGCAAGCGCGAAGCCGACCGGCAGGGCCAGCAGCAGAGCCGCAAGCCTCCTCGGTGCGGTCGTTGCGGAAATCGTCTTGAGCGTCATCTCTCCCCCGCGCCCTCTCTGCGGGCGCGCATCATTAGACGATAGCGGGGGGTCGGTGTGATATCCCCTCGTCGGATGTCCAGCGCACCATCATCGCCCGAGGTGGTCGACCTTCTGGCGGCAGTGCCGGTGTTCGCGACGCTCGAGCGCGAGGACCTGGAGCGGATCGCGATGCTGGCGGTGCCCAGGCAGTTCGAGCCCTCCCAGGTCGTCTTTCGCAAGGGCGATCAGAGCGACACCTGCTACATCGTGCGCTCCGGGCACGCGCGCGCCGTGCGCGAGCATCCGGACGGGCGCACGATCACGCTCGCGACCTTCGGTCCCGGAGACATCTTCGGCGAGCTTGCGATGTTCGAGGACGAGCAGCGCTCTGCCACGGTCGAGGCGATCGAGCAGACCAGCGCCGTGGCGGTGCTCGGGCCGGACATGCGGCGTCTGATGTCGATCCATCCGCAGATCTCGATGCGCCTGGCGATCGCGCTCGGCAGGCGCCTGCGGGAAAGCAACGAGCGGCTCGCGCGGCAGTCCTTTCAGACCGTCCAGAGCCGGGTGGCGGTCGTGCTGAGCGAGATGGTCGCGCGCGCCGTCGCCGAAGGGTCCGCCGGCACCGAGGTGCCCGTCACCACCACCCAGGCCGACATCGCCCAGCTGGCCGGGTCCTCGCGCGAGTCGGCCAGCCGCTTCCTGGCGGTGCTCGAGCGTGCCGGCGTGATCTCGCAGGGGCGGGGCCGGCTGGTCGTCCACGACCCGCAGGCGCTCGAGGCCTATGTCTACTGAGGCCTCCTCGGAGCTCTCGGCCGGCGGGGTCGTGGTGCGCGGGCAGGAGATGATCGCGATCGTCCCCACCCGCCGGGCCGCCGACGGGAAATCTGTGCTGGCGCTGCCGAAGGGACATGTGGACGCGGGTGAGACGCCGCTGCAGGCGGCGATCCGCGAGGTCCGCGAGGAGGCCGGCGTGACGGTCGAGCACATCGCCGATCTGGGCGAGGTGCGCTACTGGTACGCGCGCGGCGGGCGCCGGATCGCCAAGGCCGTCGAGTTCTTCCTGTTCGCCTACCTCTCCGGCGAGCTCGAAGACCACGACGAGGAGGTGGAGGAGGCTCGCTGGATGCCGCTGCAGGATGCGCAGCGATCGCTCTCCTATCCGGGAGAACGCGAGATGGTGCAGCGCGCGATTGCGCTGCTCGCCGGCAAAGACCGGTAGCCTCTGCGGCGGTGCAGGTCCTCAACTTCTACTCCACGATCTTCGCCGACGAGCTCAAGCGCGGTCGCAAGACCGCGACGATCCGGCTCGGCGACAAGTCGGGCAAGTACCGCAAGAACCAGCTCGTGCTGGTCACGATCGGCTACCAGTACTCGCCGCGCGAACGCATCTTCGAGGCGGTGATCGACCACGTCGAGGTGACGCGCGTGGCCGACCTCTCGCCGCGGGACATCAAGCACGACAACCCCGAGTTCCGCCGCCACGAGGAGCTGACCAGCTTCCTGGAGCAGATCTACGGGCGCAAGGTCTCGATGCAGGACACCGTCACGGTCGTGCGCTTCTCGCAGATCGTCGACCAGCCCTCGGGCATGACCGAGGCGATGAAGGGCTTCGGCGGGGCGCAGAACTGATCGGCAGCGCCACATGTGGCGCTGCCCCGGGCGGCACATGTGCCGCCCGGCCCACCGGCGCATGCGCCGGTGGGTATGTATATTGAGGAGCGCTGGCACTCTCAACCGGAGAGTGCCAACAGTGTTCTTTCACGAAGCGGAGGTCAAGAGATGAAACTGAAGCCCCTGGGCGATCGTCTGATCGTGCGGGCAGTCGAGGAGGAGGAGACGACCGCGAGTGGCCTCGTCCTTCCCGACACCGCGAAGGAGAAGCCCCAGAAGGGCAAGGTCCTGGCCGTCGGCGACGGCAAGCTCGACGACAACGGCAAGCGGATCCCGCTCGACGTTGCCGAGGGCGACGAGGTCCTTTACAGCAAGTACGGCGGCACCGAGATCAAGATCGACGGCGAGGAGCTGCTCGTCCTGCGCGAGTCCGACGTGCTCGCGAAGGTCGCCTAGCCCCCAGCCCGATATGCGAAGGAGATTGAAGGAGATATGGCACATAAGGAGCTGAAGTACGACGCCGAAGCGCGCAAGGCGCTCGAGGCGGGCGTCGACGCCGTCGCAAACGCGGTGAAGGTGACGCTCGGCCCCAAGGGCCGCTATGTCGTGCTCGACAAGAAGTTCGGCGCGCCGACGATCACGAACGACGGCGTGACGATTGCGCGGGAGATCGAGGTCGAGGACGTCTTCGAGAACCAGGGCGCCCAGCTGGTGCGCGAGGTCGCAACCGCGACCAACGACGTGGCCGGCGATGGCACCACCACCGCGACCGTGCTTGCGCAGGCGATCGTCAAGCAGGGTCTGAAGAACGTGGCGGCGGGCGCGAACCCGCTGGCGCTCAAGCGCGGGATCGAGAAGGCGGTCGACCAGGTCGTCGCCAACATCGGCGCCCAGAGCAAGGAGGTCTCCGGCAAGGACCAGATCGCCCGCGTGGCGACGATCTCGGCCGGCGACGATGAGATCGGCGACGTGATCGCCGACGCGATCGAGAAGGTCGGCAAGGACGGCGTGGTCAACGTCGAGGAGGGCCAGACCTTCGGGATGGACCTTGAGTTCACCGAGGGCATGCAGTTCGACAAGGGCTACATCTCGCCCTACATGGTCACCGACCAGGACCGCATGGAGGCGGTGCTCGAGGACCCATACATCCTGATCGCCAACCAGAAGATCGGCTCCGTGCGCGACATCCTGCCCGTGCTGGAGCAGGTGATCCAGAGCGGCAAGCCGCTGCTGATCATCGCCGAGGACGTCGAGGGCGAGTCGCTTGCGACGCTGGTCGTCAACAAGCTCCGCGGCACCTTCACCGGCGTCGCGGTCAAGGCGCCGGGCTTCGGCGATCGCCGCAAGCGGATGCTGGAGGACATCGCGATCCTCACCAATGCCGAGGTGATCACCGAGGAGATGGGGCTCAAGCTGGAGAACACGCAGGTCTCCCAGCTCGGCCGCGCTCGTCGGGTCGTCGTGGCCAAGGACACGACCACGGTCGTGGACGGCGCCGGCGACGGCGATGCGATCAAGGGCCGCATCACCCAGATCAAGAACGAGATCGAGAACACCGACTCGGACTTCGATCGCGAAAAGCTCCAGGAGCGGCTCGCCAAGCTCTCCGGCGGCGTTGCGGTGGTCAAGGTCGGCGCTGCCACCGAGACCGAGATGAAGGAGAAGAAGCACCGCGTCGAGGACGCGCTGCAGGCCACTAGGGCCGCCCTTGAGGAGGGCATCGTCCCCGGCGGCGGCGTGGCGCTGCTGCAGGCCTCCACCAAGGTGAAGGTCGACGAGCTCGACGACGACGAGAAGACGGGTGCTCGCATCGTGCTGCGCGCGCTGGAGGAGCCGCTGCGTCAGATCGCCGAGAACGCAGGCCTGGAGGGCTCGGTCGTCGTCAACGACGTCCGCAAGGCCAAGGCCGGCGAAGGGCTCAACGCCGCGACCAACGAGATCGTCGATCTCGTCGCGGCGGGCGTGATCGACCCGGCGATGGTGACGCGCTCGGCGCTGCAGAATGCAGCCTCGATCGCCAAGAACATCCTCACCACGGAGGCGATCGTCGCCGAGGTGCCCGAGAAGGAAGGCATGGGCGGCGGTGGCGGCGGCATGCCCGACATGAGCGGGATGATGTAAGTCGGAGCGATTCGACTCTGGTTCGCCAGAGCGATGGTCGTTGGCGAGGGCCCGGCATTCATGCCGGGCCCTCGCTCGTTCTGGGTCGCTACCAAGCAACCCGCACGTCGTAAGCGCGCAGTCTGCCGTCGCCTGAGACCAGGACCGCGTCCTCCAGAGCTGCTTGAGCGACCAGCAGACGATCGAATGGGTCGCGGTGATGCCACGGCAGGGAGCGAACCGCAGATGCGTGGTCAATGCTTACGGCCAAGGGCATCGCCCCGGCATCCAGCAGCATCCTTGCGAACCCGTCCGGCGCATCGAGCTTGCCGAGCGATCGCTTGATCGCGACCTCCCACGCCACCGCTGCGCTGAGCAGCACCTCGTTGGATGCGTCGGTCAGCATCTGATCGGCGGTCGAGCTCAGCCGCTCGTCTTCGCTCAGCAGCCAGAGAGCCGCGTGAGTATCGATCAGCAACCTCACCGGGCGCCAAAGGCCTCTGCGATGTCCTCTGGCAGCTCCTCGAAGTCATCGGCCATATGCACACGGCCGCGCCAAGCGCCCCGTACTGAAGCCAGCGAGCGCGGTTCCTCCACAACGGGCACAAGCCTTACAACCGGCTTGCCGTTGCGCTGGATGACGACATCCTCGCCAGCTTCGGCGCGCTCCACCAGTCTGGATAGGTGAGTCTTGGCGTCGTGCATTCCCACGCGGGCCATGACGACGATCCTAGCACGTCTTAGCTAAGCCTAGTCTTATTTGATATTGGGCCGAGGACGTTAGCAACGGCTGCACCGTGCTCTTCTTCAGGAGACGGCGCCGGCGGGCCGCGGCGGCTCGCCGACGTACTTCGCGGTCGGGCGGATCAGCTTTTTCTCGCGCTTCTGCTCCAGGATGTGCGCGGACCAGCCCGCGACCCTGGCGCAGGTGAACATCGAGGTGAACATCTCGGCCGGCACTTCGGCCAGGTCGAGGATCACCGCCGACCAGAACTCGACGTTGGTGGCCAGCACGCGGTCGGGCCGGCGCGCCTGCAGCTCCGCAAGCGCCGCCTTCTCCAGCGCCTCTGCCACCTCGAAGCGGGGCGAGCCGAGATCGCGGCAGGTGCGTCGCAGCACGCGCGCGCGAGGGTCTTCGGCGCGGTAGACGCGGTGGCCGAAGCCCATCAGGCGGTCGCCGCGGTCCAGCGCCTGCTTGACCCAGCCCTCGGCGTCGCCGGTCACTTCCACTTCGTCGATCATCTTCAGCACGCGCGAGGGCGCGCCGCCGTGCAGCGGCCCCGAGAGCGCGCCGACCGCCGATGAGAGCGCGGCGGCGCAGTCGGCGCCGGTGGAGGCGACGACCCTTGCGGTGAACGTCGAGGCGTTCATGCCGTGCTCGGCGGCGGAGATCCAGTAGGCGTCGATCGCGCGCACGTGATCGGGGTTGGCCTCGCCGCGCCAGCGGATCACGAAGCGCTCGGGGATCGAGCGGGCCTTGTCGATCTCCTCCTGGGGCACGGGCGGCTGCCCGCTGCCGCGCGCGGACTGGGCCACGAAGGAGAGCGCCATCACCGACGCGCGCGCGAGATCGGCCCGCGCTTGCTCGTCGCTGATGTCGATCAGCTGGCCAAAGCCCCACTCCGGTGCGAGCATCGCAAGCGCAGATTGCACGTCAACGCGCGGATCGCCCGAGCGGACCGTCAGGGGATGAGGCTGCGCCGGCGGCAGCCCCGGTTCGAAGTGGCCGTCGACTAGCAGGCCCCAGACCTTCTCGTAGGAGACTTTGCCCACCAGTTCCTCGATGTCGACTCCGCGATAGCGAAGCGACCCGCCGGCCCTGTCGGGCTCGGCGATCTCGGTCGCGAAGGCGAGCACGCCCTCCAGACCGGACTGCACCTCGGGATGCTCGGCGGGCGTGGGCGCGGCTGGAGACGATGCACTTGGGACCGAGGGCTGCTCAGGAGGGGATTGAACCTCGCTCATTGGACTCGCTTTCTGGCTGGTGACCGGGTATGGAGTCGGCCCTGCTGGATCTCAGCCTGACCGACCCGGCTGCCTTTTGGGCAGGCGCATATCGTCGCAAGAAAGGGGACGATAGGCTCCGCCGGTCCAGCCGCGGCTGAAGCGCACCGGCCGGTGCAGCGGATCGCCGCGGCAGAGCGTCCTTGTGAGGAGGGGCCGTGGCTGACGGCGATCTGATGTTCAAGCCCGCGCTGGAGCTGGCCAAGATGGTCCGCTCCGGGCAGATCGCGGCCCGTGAGCTGGTCGAGATCTCCCTGCGGCGGATCGAGGAGCTCAACCCGCGCATCAACGCCTTCGTGGAGATCGACGACGAGCGCGCGCTCGCGACCGCGGCCGAGATCTCGCCCGGCGATGAGCGCCCCTTTGCGGGCGTGCCGATCGCGATCAAGGACAACCGGCCGGTGGATGGGCTGCGCTGGAGCTTCGGCTGCAAGCTGATGGCCGAGCACGTCGCCGTCTATGACCACTCGCTCGTGCGGCGGCTGCGGGACGCCGGCTTTGTGATCGTGGGCACCACGACGATGCCCGAGTACGGGATCCTGCCGACCTGCGAGGCGGAGATCTTCGGTCCCACGCACAACCCGTGGGATCCGGAGCGCACGCCCGGAGGCTCCTCCGGCGGCGCGGCGGCAGCCGTCGCGGCGGGTATGCTGCCCGTGGCGCATGGCAACGATGGCGGCGGCTCGATCCGGATCCCCGCCGCCTGCTGCGGGCTGGTGGGACTGAAGCCCCAGCGCGGCAGGGTCTCCAGCTCCCCGAACTGGGCGACTCGCTGCTGGTCGCCGACGGCGTGCTGACCAGGACCGTCGCGGACACCGCCGCGATTCTCGACGTGCTCGCCGGCTATGAGATCGGCGATGCGACGTGGGCGCCGCCGCCCGCGCAGCAGTTCGCGAGCGCCGCCGCGCGCCATCCGGAGCCGCTGCGGATCGCCGCCACGACGCTGCCGCCGGTGGCCGACGCGGTGGTGGATCCGGCCAGCCGACAGGCGGTCAGCGATGCGGCGGAGCTGCTGCGCGGGCTCGGCCACGTCGTCGAGGAGGTGGATCCGCCCTGGCAGGTGGAGGGGTTGAGCGAGCTGTTCGGGTCGGTCTTCTGCATCCACATCGCGCTCTCGATCGCCTTCTCGGCCTCCGTCGCCGGCCGGGAGCCCACCGCGGAGGAGATGGAGCCGCTCAGCTTCGCGATCTACTCGATGGTCGGCAAGCTCGGCGCGATCGAAGGGCTCGCGGTCACGACGCAGCTGCAGGCCTTCGCGCGCGGCCTGATCTCCTTCCTTGAGCCCTACGACGCTCTGCTCACGCCCGCGCTCGCGGAGAGGCCGCTGCCGCTCGGCACACTCGTTCCCGACCCCGAGCGGCCGATGGAGACGTTCACCCGCTCCGGGTTGTTCACGCCGTTCACTCCGATCTTCAACGCGACCGGCCAGCCGGGCATATCGCTGCCGCTCTTCCAGGGAGAGGACGGGCTGCCGCTCGGAGTCCAGCTCGTCGCTCGTCCGGCGCAGGAGGCGCAGCTGCTCTCGCTCGCCTCCCAGATCGAGGCGGCCCACCCGTGGCACGATCGGCGCGCGCCGGTGAGCTGAAGCCGGTTGTTTCTGGCAGGCTGGGGCCGGTCAGGCGGCCGCGTCTGCAGTCGGCTGGTCGGTCTGGACGATTGGAGCCGGCGCGCCGCCGTCGAGGCTCAGGTCGCGATGAAGGTGGTCGGCGAGCCGCAGGGCCAAGACGACGATCATGAACGTCGAGTTGGCCTGCCCTGAGGTCGGGAATGCCGAGCCGCTGGCCACGTACAGATCCTCGAAGCCATGCACCGCGAGGTGTGGATCCAACACACCATCCTCGGGCCGCTCCGACATCCGCGTGGTGCCTGCCTGGTGATAGCCGCCGTGGCCGAGCTGCTGCTTGCGAAGGCCGGCCTCCAGGTCCTCGTAGAGGTACTCCAGGTGACCGAGGCCATGGCGGCGCAGATAGCGATCGAAATGCTCGTGAGCGCGAATGGCGTGTTGGATGTCCTGCTCGCCGAAACGCATATGCGTGCGCATCCGGGGCATGCCAAGCGCATCTGTCTCACTGGTCGGCGTCATGTAGCTGTCGAAGCTCGGCAGATGCTCGGCCTGATAGTAGATCGGGTAGACATTCGACCGGCTTTGTGCGATGAAGCCGGGCACTTTGCGCCCCGGCTTGAGCAGGCGCCCGTATCCAAACGTCACAGCGAACCGCGCCGCGCTCGGGAAATGACGAAGGACATTGCGGACGTGCAACCACGTAGACGGTGGGTCGTCGATTTTGATCTTGCTCAGACGGATGGATTCGGCAATGACATAGCGGCCGAGCGGTGAGGCCAGGATCAGATATATGAGCGAGAGGTTCTCATCGCCGTGGGAAGGGTCGCTGAAGTCGGGGTTGTCGGTCCACATGGCGATGTTCGGCAGATCGTTCTCGATCATGAAGTCGTGCGAGAAGGTGAAGCGGCGGCGTATGTAGGCGCCCTCCGGGTCGCGCTCGTAGTCGTATGTCGTCTGCTCCGGCGGAGTGGTGAAGTGGGCCCGCGAGACGATCGCCGCGAGGTGGCCCATGTACCACCGCCCCAGATGGCCGGAGTGATTGCCGATGCCGCCGGGATGATGCCGATTGGAGGCAAACAGCAGACGGGTGGATCCGAGGCCGCCGGCCGCGAGCACGTAACGCTTTGCCCGGATCTGCACCTCGTTGCCGTCCAGGGTGCGCGCGGTCAGGTGCTCCACGCTGTTCCCGTCCGCACGGCAGATTATCTCCGTGCACGTGAGTTTGGTTGCGAGCGTGAGAAGCGGAGAGCGATCGAGCCTGGACCCATACAGACGACCGAAGTTCGTCGGCAACGACCAACGCTCCAGCGCCGTCTCGCCGATGTCTCCACCGGGCCAACCCGGGATGATCCATTTCCGCTCCAGACCGCTGAGAAGGCGGACGTCGAACGTCGGCTGGCCGCATTTGAACCACTCGCAGGCTCGCCCAAAGTAACCCTCGAGCTCCGAATAGCTCACCGGCCAGCGCGCCGGCCCCACCATCTCCCTGGGCTCGAAGTCGATGGGGTCGAATGGCACGCACCGCCCGGACCACAGATTGGAGGTGCCGCCGACCTGGCGGCGCGTGGCGAGTGACATCGGGGCGTGCGCGGGGTCGTCGCCGACCGTGTCGGCGAGGCGCTGGATCTTGGTGCAGTAGGACTTGCCTCCGCTCTCGACCAACAGAACCTGGTGGCCGGCGTCGGCGAGCTCGAGTGCAAGGGTGATGCCCGCCGGGCCGGTGCCGACGACAGCGATCTCCGCGGTGAGCGTTGCACGCTTTGGCAGTTGTGTTGCGTCGATATGCATGAGAGCGAGGCGCGCGAGGCTACCGTGCGACCGAGAGCGCCGCAACTTGCCTGGAAACATGTGAGCGGAGCTGGGTGGCAGACGGAGCGGAGCTGGGTGGCAGCCAACCAGGGCGGGCCGCTCAGCCCGCTCCCAGAACCGCCTGCATACGCTGGGGCAGCACCCCGAGCGCTTCGCAGTCTGCCGCTCCGCGCGCAGCCAGCATCGGCACCTGGATCAGCTCGGCCTCATCCCAGGTGAGTGGCGACTTGTCTCCCACGGCGCTCTCCAATGCATGCAACGCCGCCGCAACCAAGCCGGCGGGCACGTGCAGGAGCGCGGTGTGCCGCCCGTGCGATCTCAGCGCTGTGCGCACGATCTCATCGCAGCTGAGCGTCTGCGGGCCGGCGAGCTCGTAGCGGAGATGCTCGCCTGCCGCCGGCGCCGCCGCCGGCGCCGCCGCCGGCGCCGTCACCGCCGCCGCCACGCAGTCGGCGACGTCCTGCGCCCAGATCGGTTGGAATGCCGCCCGGCCGTTGCCGGGCACTGGCGTGATGCCCGGCAGCGAGAGCCGCTCGACCAGCGTGAGCAAGTGGTCGCCCGGGGCATAGACGATCGAGGGCGCGAACACGACGCAGTCGATGCCCGCCTCGATCACTGCGCGCTCGGCGAGCGCCTTGGCGCGAAAGAAGCGAGATTCTGTGGTGCGGGCTTGCCCCCAGCGCGGAGAAGAACACGAAGCGCCTGACTCCGGCCTGCCGTGCGGCCTGGACCATCCGCCAGGTCGCGATCGCGCCCAGCTCCTCGATCGACCCCTGCGGCTGATCTCTGATCGCCGCCGCGAGGTGCACGACCGTGTCCACCCCGCGCATCGCGTTGCGAAATGAGGGCGGGTCGGCGAGGTCGCCGAGCGCGATCTGGACCCGCACCCGCTGGGCGCCGAGGCGGCGGGGATCGCGCACGAGGCAGCGCACCTGCGTGCCCTGCGCGAGCAGGCGGGCAAGCAGGGCGGACCCGACCTCGCCGGTCGCGCCGGTGAGCAGCAGCATGGCCTCAACCTACCGGAGCCTGCTTCTGCGTCGCGGCTCGATAGGATCGACTCTCGGCTGCGAGCGAGCGGGGAGCCCGCCGCAGCATAGAGTGCCAGAGGGGCGCTGCCCTGCGCCGGGTCCCTAAAATGGGCGCTTCTCGCACCGGGAAGCCGACGATACGAACCGAGAATAGGAACCAGGAACGACCGAATGGCCTACGTGATAGCTGAGCCCTGCATCGGCACCAAGGACAACTCCTGTGTCGAGGTGTGCCCCGTGGACTGCATCCATCCGACGCCGGACGAGCCTGGCTACGACCCCGCCGAGCAGGCTCTACATCGACCCGGAGGAGTGCATCGACTGCGACGCCTGCGTCGAGGCCTGCCCCGTCGATGCCTGCTTCGCCGAGGATCAGCTGCCGGACGAGTGGCAGAAGTTCGCGGCGATCAACGCCGAGTACTTCGCCAACAGCCGCTAGACGGCCGATAGCCGGCGCGGGGCGGCGTCCTCGGTCGCTCATGTGCTTGAGCACACTTCGCTCCCTGCGTCCTTGCCTCGCTTGGCTCTCGGCCGTCTAGGACTCGCAGTCCGGCCGCTGGACCGGGGTTAGGACCCGCGTCAAGATAGATGGTGGGTTGAGGGTGCCGGGCCGTGGATGGCAGGCGTCGCACGCAAGCGCAGGCGTACTGGTGGTACGGCGAGCATTGCGGGTGGCGGCTGACGCCGCGGAACGGCGGTCTCAATCCCGGCAGATATTTTGACGTGGGTCCTTAGTCGGCGGGGCCTGAGCTGCCTGGCGAGAGGACGCCTTCGAGCTCGTGCAGCGTCGCCAGGAAGATGTCTATGCCGCGCAGCAGCAGTTGCCTGGTTATGACAAGCGGTGGCAGGAAGCGGGCGACGTTGCGGTAGTGGCCGCCGACCTCGATGATCACGCCTCGCTCGCAGCAGGCGCGGCGCAGGGCTGCGGCCAGCTCGGGCCAGGGCTGCTTGGTGGCGCGGTCGCTGACGAGCTCGATGCCGATCATGAGGCCCTTGCCGCGCACCTCGCCGATCGCCGGCATGCCGACGGCGGCCTCGCGCAGGGTGGAGAGCGCTAGTTCGCCGAGGGTCTCGGCGTGCGCGACAAGTGCCGTGCGCTCCATGAAGTCGATCGCGGCCGACCCGGCGGCCATCGCGACCTGGTGGCCGCGGAAGGTGCCGATGTGGGCGCCGGGACCCCATGTGTCGAGCTCGGCGTCGTAGGCGATGCATGAGAGCGGGTAGCCGGCGCCGCCGAGCGCCTTTGACATCGTGATCACATCGGGGACGACCTCGTCGTGTTCGCAGGCGAACATGCGGCCGGTGCGTCCGAAGCCCGATTGGATCTCATCCGCGATCAGCGGCACGCCCTGCTCGCGCGTGATCTTGCGGACCTCGGTCAGATAGCCGGGGGGCGGGACGATCGTGCCGCCCTCGCCCTGGATCGGCTCGATGATCACCGCCGCCGGCTTGGGGATGCCGCTGTGAGGGTCCTGCAGACTGGTCTGGAGCAGCTTTGCGCACGCGATCCCGCAGCTCTCGGGCTGCAGGCCGAGCGGGCAGCGGTAGCAGTATGGGTAGGGCATGAAGTGCACGGGGGTGCTGATCGGGCCGCCGCAGTCGGTATCGCTCGTGACCGCGAGCGCTTCGGAGGTCATGCCGTGGTAGGAGCCCTGGAAGGCGATCACCGCCTCGCGGCCGGTGTGGGCGCGCGCGAGCTTGATCGCCGACTCGACCGCGTCCGAGCCGGTGGGGCCGCCGAAGTGAAAGCGCGCGGTGTCGCGCAGGCGCCCCGGCAGCAGGCGCTTGAGCTTGCTCATCAGGTCGAGCTTGGTCTGAGTCGGGAAGTCGAGCGCGTGTACGAGCTTTTGCTGCTGCGCGGCGGCGGCCGCGATCACCTCCGGGTTGCCGTGGCCGACGTTGAGCACGCCGGCGCCGCCGAAGAAGTCCAGGAAGGTGTTTCCGTCGGCGTCCTTCATCGTGGCGCCGGCGCCCTCCGCGATCGCGATCGGGACGCTGCGGGGGTATGAGCGCGCGTTGCTCTCTAGTTCGGCCTGGCGCTGCAGCAGCTCGCGCGAGCGCGGCCCGGGCACCTCGCCGGAGATCGCTGGCGCCGGCTCGAAGTGCAGGCTCGCAAGCTCCTCTTCGGCGGCCGCCGCCGTGCTCGCCTCGCGGTTCTCTGTCGCGCTCACCGCAGCTCCTTCATCGTCGGGAAGGGAAGCACCTCGCGCAGCGTCTCGCGCCCGCTGAGGATCATTATCAGCCGATCGACGCCCATCCCGCCGCTGGCCGAGGGCGCCAGGCCGTATTCGAGCGAGCGCACGTACTCCTCGTCGTGCGGATGCGCCTCGTCGGCCTCATCGCCGCGGCCGCGTCGCTGCTCCACGAAGCGTCTGTGCTGCTCGACCGGGTCGGTGAGCTCGCTGTCGCCGCTTACGAGCTCGATGCCGCCGATCACGGCGTCGAAGTGCTCTGCCAGCTGCGGGTGGCTGCTGTGGCTCTTGGTGATCACAAAGGGCTCGCCGGGGAAGTCGGCGACGATCGCCGGGGCGAGGATCGTCTGCTCGACGAGCTTGGTGTAGATCGTGTGCACCGCCTGCGCCCAACTCGCCTCGGGATGGATCTTCTCGTCGTGGTCGCGCAGCAGCTCGATCAGCTGCTCCCTGTCGCTGCCGAGGATGTCGAGCCCGGTCACGCGCAGGACCTCCTCCTGCATCGTGGTCTGCCGCCAGACGGCGAGGTCGATCTCCTGCCCCCCGCGCATCACCTTGGTGGTGCCGAGCACCCGGCGGGCGACATCGGCGACCATCTCCTGAGTCAGGCGCGCGACGTCGCGGTAGTCGGAGTAGCTCTGCAGCCACTCCAGCATCGTGAACTCGGGGCTGTGGCGGTAGGAGATGCCCTCGTTGCGGAAGCACTTGCCGAGGTCGTAGACGTTCTCCAGCCCCCCGATCAGGCAGCGATTGAGGTAGAGCTCAACCGAGATCCGCAGCGAGAGATCGCTGTCCAGCGCGTTGTGGTGGGTCGTGAACGGGCGTGCGGAGGCGCCGCCGGCCAGGCTCTGCAGCACCGGCGTTTCGACCTCGATGAAGCCCTGCTCGGCCAGGAACGCGCGCAGCGCCTCGATCGTGCGGGTGCGCAGCAGGAACAGCTCGCGCGTCTCCTGGTTTGCCATCAGGTCGAGCTCGCGGTAGCGGTGGCGCGTGCCGTCGTCCTGCACGCCGTGGTAGCGGGCGGGCGGGGTCCGAAGCGACTTGGTCAGCAGCGTCAGCTCGCGGAGGCTGAGCGCGAGCTGCCCGCGCTGTGTGACGTACAGGCATCCGCCTGCGGAGACGATGTCTCCGATGTCGAGGTCGAGCACGCGCGCGTAGGCGTCCTGGCCGAGCCCGTCGAGCGTCGCGTAGAGCTGCACCTGGCCGGAGCCGTCCTGCAGGTCCAGGAACGTCTTCTTGCCGTGGCCGCGACGGCCGACGATGCGGCCCGCGACGGTATAGGGGGCCTCTGGGTGCTCGCCGGGCTCAAGCCGGCCGGCGTCGTGCGCCGCGGCGATTGCCTGCACCGGGGTGCGCTGCTCCACCCCGGCGTAGGGGAAGGGCTCGACGCCTTCGGCGCGCAGGCGCTGCATCTTGGCCAGGCGTTCGTCGGTGCCGGCCTGCAGCATGTCCTGCTCGGTTGCGCCCGGGTCGGCGCTGTCTGTGTGTGTCGGTGTGCCTGACATATCCATGGAGATGGTCGGTTGCTTCCTAAGGATGATCGGTTGCTTCCCGGATTTCTTGCCGTCCGCTGGCCGGGGGTACTCTGGCCTCTCGTCGGTCCACTTGCAAGTTTGCCGCGAGCTCGGCTCGGGCCGGGGATGCGCGCCCTGGCCCGATCAGGCCATCGGCAGCGACATCCCCGCCGGTTTGGGCGAGGAGGAGGCTGCGGCAGGGACCTGCTGGATCGGCAGCATCGGCAGCGAGGCCGGCGCGGTCGGGGTCATGGCGACCAGGCCCCGCGCGGCCTGGCGGATCGCCTGGGCGGCGGGGTCGTCGGGATCCTCGATCACGAGCGGAACGCCGCCGTCGGCGTGCTCGCGCAGGGGCATCGTCAGCGGCACCTTGGCCAGCAGCGGCACGTCGAGCTCGTCGGCGAGCTCCTGGCCGCCGCCCTGCCCGAAGATCTGGAAGCGCTCGCCGGAGGGCGTCGTGAAGCCGGACATGTTCTCGATCACGCCCGAGATCTCGAGCGAGAGCTTGCGCGCCATCTCCGCCGAGCGCCGCGCCACCTTCTGCGCGGTCGCCTGCGGCGTGGTGACGATCACGAAACGGGCCTGCGGCAGCAGTTGGGCGAGCGTCATCGAGACATCGCCGGTCCCCGGCGGCAGGTCGATCAGCAGATGGTCGATCGCGCCCCAGTTGACATCCTGGAGGAATTGGGTCAGCGCCTTGTGCAACATCGGGCCGCGCCAGACGACCGCGGAGTCCTCCTCCACGAAGAAGCCGATCGACATCACCTTCACGCCGTGGGACTCCAGCGGGACGATCTTCCGCTCCGCCGAGACCAGGGGCCGCGTGGCGCCGAGGCCGTACATGCGGGGGATCGAGTAGCCCCACACGTCCGCGTCTAGCACTCCCGCGCGCTTGCCTTCGGCGGCGAGCGCCGCGGCGAGGTTCGCGGTCAGCGTCGACTTGCCGACGCCGCCCTTGCCGGAGCCAATGCAGGTGACCGCGCCGACCCGGGCCAGCGCGCCGTCGGGGAGGCTGCCGCGGCCGAGCTTCTGGCGCAGCGCCGCCTTCTGGGCCTCATCGAGCACGTCGAAGTAGACGTTCACGTGGCTTACGCCCTCCAGCGCCGAGACGGCCTCGGTGACGGAGGTCTGGAAGTGTCCCCTGATCGGGCAGCCGGCGGTCGTCAGCGAGACGGTGACATCGACGATGCCGCCGGGGCCGATCTTAATCTCGCGCACCATGTCGAGCTCGACGATCGACCGGCGAAGCTCGGGGTCGATCACCGCGCGCAGGGCCTCGCGGATGGCTGCTTCGCTGCTCATGGGGTCATTCTGGCAGACCGGGACTCGTGCGCGGCGACGCCGGGGCCGCGACCGGAGCCGGACTGTCGCAGGTCAGCGCAGCAGCAGGCGGCAGCGGCGCAGCAGTTCGTCCATCGTGGTCGGGCGCAGACGGCCCAAGCGACGTGAGAAGCGCTCGTGAGCCAGTGCACGCAGCTGCTCGGGCATTACGTAGCTCTGATCGCGCAGACCGCCCTCCGGCGGGGAGACCGCGACATGCAGCGGATTGCCCCAATCCGTCCTTGTGAGCGGCGCCGCGAGTGAGACTTTCAGTGGCGAACGGTTGAGTCTGGTTTACCGACACCACAACGAACGGCCGCGCCTTTGCCTGCTCAGACCCTCTCGTGGGATCTGGGTCTGCCCAGTAGACGTCGCCCTGCTCGGGAGAGGTCAATGCTCACCATCACCATGGCGGCGCGGGATCCCCGAAGTCCGCGCCGATCTCTTGAGTCTCTCTGCGATAGGCAGCCACCTCTTGCACTCCCATCGCGGCGAACGCGGACTCGGCGTCCTGCAGCAGTCGGTCATCGTCAGCGGCGCGCACCAGCTCGGCCACGATGTCGCCTGCTGGTCGGCCTTCGCGGGCGCTCAGGGCTCTGAGGCGGTCGCGGGTCTCGCTGGACACTCGGATCGTGGTTGTCCCAACGCTCGCCATGTAGATGCTCAGTCTACACCGATCGGAGCTTGACCGCCCCAAAAGCAACCAGCGGGGCGGCTGGGGCCGCCCCGCTGGTTTGAGGGAGGAGAGGGTCCTACTTCCGCCGGCGGGGGTTATGGGCCGGCAGACTGTCCCGAGCCCGGCTCTCCATCTCCGGGTGCGGGGGAAGTTAGTCAGACCAAGTCGAGGACTCGGTCCTGAACCTTGCCTGCGAGCGAGGTCGCGCCCTTCACGCGCTCCTGCACGGTCCGTTCGATCTGAGTGGAGGCTTCCTCGACCTGCTCGGTGAGGCTGCGCGAGATCGAGCTGCGGCGCTTGTCGAGGTCGCTGACTGTTCGGTCGAGCTCGCCGCGACGCCTGCGCAGCTCGCGCTCGAGCCGCACCCTGGTCCTGCGCGCCTCGCGCTCGAGGCTGTTGCGGGCGCTCGTGCCGCGGCGCTCGAACTTGCGCAGCTGCGCCTGGGCCTTCGCGTTGGCGGCCGAGGGGTCGCGAGGCAGCTCGCTCACGCCGGCGAGCAGCCGGTCGCGGGCGATCAGCGCGGCGCCGACGGGGATCAGCACCGCCCGTTCGGCGTAGGTGCCGACCGTGGGAATCGTGCCCGTGGTGCTGCGGGCGCTCGCTGTGCTCGAGCGGCGTGCGGTGGAGGCGGTGGACTTGCTGGCGCGCGGGCTGCGGCTTGTGCTTGCGCGCTTCGCGGCGCCCGTCTTGGGAGTGGCCTTTGCGCGCGCAGGCTTCGCGCTCGCGGACTTGCCGGGGGATGTGTTTGCCGTAGGGCTCATGGTTATCTGGAGGGATCTCCTAATCGCGTTCGATGATCTCTTTCGCTGTATCTGCAACCGAGAGTAGCAGCGAACACCTGTTTGTAAACCGCGATGGCGAGATCGTTACAGCTGTTGCCGCTCGGAGCGCAAAATCCCTGATCTGGAGAGGATGAGGCCCGCCAGAGCTTGTAACAGACAGAACATGCGTTCGAGCCGCCTTCAGGCGGGCTGCCTTCACGCGCGCGAAGCCGGCTTATCCTCAAAGCGGCCGGGAGTAGGGCCAGTCGCCAGTCGGAGACAATGGTGGCGTCTCGGCCTGCGGCGTGCCGCGATGCGATTGCCGCTGCCGGCAAGGCGAACGCAGGGTGGCCGGCAGCCCGCTGCACACTCGGCCGCGCGTGTCTCGTATGTACTTGCACGACGCGCTTACCCTGCCCGCATGGCGATCATCGACGCAGACGAGCACAGCCGCAGCTACTTCCAGGCGGCCGCGACTCTGGCGCAGTCCATCGACACCGAGCAGATCGACCGGCTCGCACGAGACCTCGCGGCGATCCGCACGCGCGGCGGGCGCCTGTTCGTGCTCGGGGTAGGCGGCGGCGCCGGCCACGCCTCGCACGCCGTCAACGACTTTCGCAAGCTCTGCGCGATCGAGAGCTACGCGCCGACCGACAACGTCTCCGAGCTCACGGCGCGCACCAACGACGACGGCTGGGAGAGCTCGTTCACCGGGTGGCTGGAGGTCTCGCGGCTCGGCCCGGCGGACGGGCTGTTCGTCTTCTCGGTCGGCGGCGGCTCGCGCGAGCACGGGGTGTCGGTCAACCTGGTCAACGCGATCGAGCTTGCCCACGAGCTCGGCGCGTCGATCTACGGCGTCGTCGGCGCGCCCGGAGGGACGCTCGCGCAGCTGGCCGACGCCGTGATCGCGATCGATCCTCCGCCCTCGCTGCGCACGCCGCTGGTCGAGTCCTTCCAGGCGGTCGTCTGGCACGCGCTCGTGTGCCATCCAGAGCTCGCCGTCAAGGAGGGCCACTGGGAGTCGCTGGCCGCCGCGTCGCGCGCGCAGGCCGATACGTCGATATCTCGATGAGCGCAAAGGGTCGCGCCGCGGTGTTCCTCGATCGCGACGGCGTGATCAACGAGCTCGTCCCGGATCCCGTCTCGGGCGTGCCGGAGTCGCCGCTGCGCGCGCAGGACGTGCGCCTTGCACCAGGCGCCGCCGCGGCGGCCGCGCGCCTGCAGCGACTCGGCTTCCTGCTGGTGTGCGTCTCCAACCAGCCGGCGGCGGCGAAGGGCAAGGTCTCTCCGGCGCAGCTGCTCGCGGTGCACGATCGCGTGCTGGAGCTGCTCGAGGCAGAGGGCGTGAAGCTCGCCGCCTCGCAGATGTGCATGCACCATGAGCAGGGAGTCGTGCCGGAGCTGTCCGGACCGTGCCGGTGCCGCAAGCCGGCGCCGGGGATGCTGCTGGATGCGGCGAGCGCCTTGGAAATCGATCTTCCGCGCTCGTGGATGGTCGGAGACACCGACGCCGATGTGGCGGCGGGCCGGGCGGCCGGATGCAGGACGCTGCTGGTCGCCTGCCCGGGCAGCGTCCACAAGCGTTTGCAAGGGGTTTCTGCGGATCTGAGCGCCGAGAGCCTTGCCGCGGCGGCCCAGCGCCTTGCGAGCGGGATGTGAGAAACGATTTGGTCGCACCGCTGCCGGTGTGGTGGGCTTCTGCGGTTAGGGGAGCC
This sequence comes from uncultured Actinomycetota bacterium, assembly GCA_963725915.1. Lineage (GTDB taxonomy): Bacteria > Actinomycetota > Thermoleophilia > Solirubrobacterales > Solirubrobacteraceae > Palsa-744. The sequence continues at coordinate 283,857 of CAVSAL010000004.1, forward strand.
TGCCATGCTCGATCGGATCACAACACGGATATTCGCCGACGGCGCCGATCTCGACGGGATCCTCGCGCTCGCGGCCAACCCGCGCATCGCGGGATTCACGACCAATCCGACGCTGATGCACAAGGTCGGGCTGACCGACTACGAGCGCTTCGCGCGCGAGCTGCTCGAGCAGGTGAGCACGCACCCGATCTCCTTCGAGGTCTTCGCCGACGAGGCTTGCGAGATGCGCCGGCAGGCGGGCAAGATCGCCTCCTGGGGCGCCAACGTCTACGTCAAGATCCCTGTCACCTCGACCAGCGGAGAGTCGATGGCGCCGCTCGTGCGAGAGCTCTCCGAGGATGGGATCAAGGTGAACGTAACCGCGCTGTTCACGACGGCCCAGGTGGAGCTGATCACGGCGGCGGTGGCCGACGGGGCGCCGTCCTACATCTCGGTCTTCGCCGGGCGGATCGCGGACGCCGGCGTCGATCCCGTGCCGATCGTCTCGAGATCGCTGCAGATCATGCGCGCGGCGCCGCAGTCGGAGCTGATCTGGGCCTCCCCGCGCGAGATCCTCAACCTCGTTCAGGCCAACGACGTCGGCTGCCACATCATCACCATCACCCACGACCTGTTGAAGAAGCTCGACTGCCTCGGCAAGAGCCTGGAGCAGTACTCGCTGGAGACGGTGCAGATGTTCCACGGCGACGCGCTTGCCGCCGGCTTCACCCTGTGAGGATGCGATGAGACGCGCGTGCATCACCGGCGGCGCCGGGTTCATCGGCAGCAACCTCGCCGACGAGTTGATCGGCCGCGGCGTGGAGGTCGCGATCGTCGATGACTTCAGGACCGGACGGCGCGAGTTCCTGGAGGGAGCGCTGAGCCGGCCGGGGGTGCGGCTGGTGCAGGGCGACGTGCTGGAGGAGGCGGTGCTGCGCGACGCATTTGCAGGCTGCGATTGGGTCTTTCACCTGCAGGCCAACGCCGACGTGCGCCGGGGCCTTGAGCATCCTCGCCGCGATCTGCGCCAGAACACGCTCGCGACCGCGGGCGTGCTGGAGGCGATGCGCGCAGAGGGTGTGAGCAGGATCGCGTTCTCCTCGACCGGCTCGGTCTACGGCGAGCCCGAGGTCTTCCCCACGCCCGAGGATGCTCCGTTCCCGATCCAGACCTCTCTATATGCCGCCTCCAAGCTTGCGGGCGAGGGCCTGATCGAGGCCTATGCCGCCGGCTACGGCTTCACGGGACTGATCTGCCGCTTCGTCTCGATCCTCGGCGAGCGCTACACGCACGGGCACGTCTTCGACTTCTTTGCCGCGCTGCAGCGCGATCCAAGTCGCCTGCGGGTGCTCGGAGACGGTCGCCAGGAGAAGTCGTATCTGTATGTCGGAGATTGCGTGGCGGCGATCCTCGCGGCGGCCGAGCACCATGGCCAGGCGCCGGGGGCCCACATCTACAACCTCGGCACGCAGGAGACGGTCGTGATCGACGAATCGGTGAGGATCATCGTCGAGCATCTCGGGCTCGCCCCGAGGATCGAGCACACCGGCGGACGGCGCGGATGGACCGGCGACAGCCCGCTGATCCTGCTCGACACGACGCGCATCCACAGCCTCGGCTGGGAGCCGAAGCTGACGATCGAGCAGGGGATCGTGCGCACGCTCGACTGGCTGAGGGACAACGACTACGTCTGGCGCGAGCAGGCGGCTGCGAGCGCGGAGCCGGCGCGGTGAGCGTGATCTTCAGCCGCGCCCCCCTGCGAATCTCGCTCGGGGGCGGCGGGACCGACCTGCCCTCCTACTACCGCGAGCACGGCGGCTTCCTGGTCTCGGGCGCGATCGACAAGTACGTCTACATGCTGACCCACACCGTCTTCCAGCGCCGCTACCGGATGAAGTACTCCGAGATGGAGGAGGTGGACGAGATCTCCGAGATCCGCCATCCGATCCTGCGTGAGACGCTGCTGCGCCACTGGTGCGGCAACCCGCTTGAGATCGCCTCGGTGGCCGACGTGCCCGCCGGCACCGGGATGGGCTCATCGGGCGCCTACACGGTCTGCCTGATCAAGGGCCTGGCGCACGCGCGGCGCAAGTCGATCACCCCCGGCAGCCTGGCCGAGTCGGCGTGCGAGATAGAGATGGAGGTGCTGGGCGAGCCCGTCGGCAAGCAGGACCCCTACGCCTCCGCGCACGGCGGCATCTGCGCCTACACGATCGATCGCGACGGCAAAGTCGACGTGGCGCCGCTGGAGCTCGACACCGAGACGCTGCGCCGCCTGCGCGACCACCTGCTGCTGTTCTACACCGGCGAGGCGCGGGCGGCCGCGAAGGTGCTGGCAGACCAGGACGAGCGCTCCAAGGCGGGCGAGACGCAGATGATCGAGAACCTCCACGCCACCAAGGAGCTCGGTCTGCGCAGCCGCGATCTGCTGCAGGCCGGCGACCTCGAGGGGTATGCCGAACTGATGCACGAGCACTGGGAGCACAAGCGCAGGCGCTCGCCGGGGATGAGCGACGAGCACATCGATCGCCTCTACACGCTCGCGCGGCGCAGCGGCGTGATCGGCGGCAAGCTCGTGGGCGCGGGCGGCGGCGGCTTTCTGCTGCTCTACGCACCCCGCACGGAGGACACCAGGCAGGCGATGGCGGCGGCCGGCGCCGCCGAGCTCAGCTTCGACTTCGAGTTCGGCGGCGCCCATGCGAGCGAGTACACATGAGCTCCCGCGAGCTGGCGCCAGTGTGCATCCTGGCGGGCGGGCTCGGCAGCCGTCTGGGCGAGCACGTGCATGAGACGCCCAAGCCGCTGCTGGAGGTGGCGGGCGAGCCCTTTCTCATGCATCAGCTGCGCCTGCTGGCAGACCACGGCGCGCATGCCGTCGTCCTCTGCGTCGGCTACCGCGGCGAGCAGATCAGAGCACGTATCGGCGAGCGGCGCTTCGGGATCGAGATCGCCTACAGCTTTGACGCCGTTGCCGGGCGTGACGGCACGCTGGGCGCGATCAGGCGGGCGGTGCCGCTGCTGGGCGAGCGCTTTCTGGTGCTCTATGGCGACACCTATCTGCGGATCGACTATGGCGCGGTGGCCGATCGTTGGCTCCGCAGTGGCCTGCCGGCCGTGATGACGGTGCTGCGCAACGAAGGAAGGTGGGGCGTCTCGAACTCCATCTTCTGCGACGGCATGGTGCTCGCCCACGACAAGCGCTCCCCCACGGCGGATATGCATTGGATCGACTACGGGCTCGGTGGGCTGAGCACACACGCGCTCGATCGGGCGAGCGCCGGCGAGGACGATCTGTCCGGCCTCTACGGCGAGCTTGCGCGCAGGCGGGAGCTGCTCGGGTTCCCGGCGCAGGCTCGCTTCTACGAGATTGGCACGCCGCAGGCCCTGCGGGAAACGGCGGCGTTTCTCTCCGGTTCCGGGTAAAGCGGACTATCCTGCCTGCCGGCGGCCAAGGCGCGCCCGCATTGCCATCCAGAGGCCCGTCCAGAGTCCGACGCACATCGCCGCCAGCCAGCTGGGCCCGATCAGCGCAACCGCAACGGCATCGGCGCGGTTGCGGCGCAGAGCCATCGTCGCGGCGGCAAAGCTCAGCGGAGAGGCGATCGCCGCATTCAGTGCCAGACGCGGCCGGCGCGCGGCAATCAGCGCCGCGAGCAGGCTGAGCGGGTAGAAGGCCAGGACGAGCGGAAAGAAGCGAGTGCCCGGTCTTCCGTAGCTGTCGAGAAACGTCCGGCCGCGGTGAAAGATGTTGCGCACGAATGCGAAGTAGTTGTCGTGCGGGTTGTAGGTGCATGAAAAATGGGGGGAGACGTTTATCGGCGCTCGCGCGGCCAGCAGGCGCAACAGGGCGGTGTCGTCGCTGGCATATCTGGTGTCGGCGTAGTAGGTGCTGAACTGCGAGTTCGCATCCAGCAGCAGCGACCGTGGCGCCAGAAAGCAGGTCGTCGCCTTGGAGAAGCGGTCGTATTCATCCAAGCCGAAGCTCGTGGTGCGCGGTTTGGAGTAGTAGCGCCACCACACGAGCGGGATGATCACGTTCCAGAAGCGCCCGTAGGGGCTTTCGACGTTGAACTCGATGTGGGCCGTCCAGATCGGCAGAACGTGATCCTGGGCGATCCGGTCGCCGATGAAGCGCAGCGCGTCGGGGTCGATCGCGATGCGCGAGTCCAGCAGCAGCACGAGATCGCCGCTTGCCGCCTCCACGCCCTGTGCGCGCGCGGCCAGGCGTCCGGGCGTCCCCTCGTCGAGCACGCGCAGCGGAAGACGGGGGCGCACCTGCGTAAGCGCCTCCCGCGTGGCCTCGTCGGCCACCACCACCACGATCTCGGCGCGCTCGAACCCGGAGCGCTGCACGGCGATCGTCGCGTCCTCAATCGTGCGCCCGATCCACTTCGGCTGGTTGAAGACCGGGATCACGATCGAAAGCGAGGGCATCGTTGTGTCTGCTGTGCTCATCGCGGCGGATGATCCCATCCGCTCGCAGGGAGCTCAATTTGCCGGCAAGCGAGAAGGCACGGCGCATTGAATATGGCGCTGCAGGGATCCCGAGACTGTTTCCAGCGCCGCCGGGACGGCAGAGCAGGCGCCGGGCCGTGCACGGCAAGCGCTACGCGGTCCGAGCCAGCCAGACCAGCGGCGCTTGGAGCTCCTCGCTGCTCGGCAGCCCTTCCGGCGAGCGCCACGCCGGGGCGAGCGCCGCCGGGCCGGCCTCGCTGACGACCGTGTCGCAGAAGCGGCGGCCGACCTCGTACTGGCGCATCTTCAGCTCGAGCCCGAGCACGCGCTCGAGCACCCGCCAGGGCAGCGGGCGCACAGCCCGCCGGCGCGTCATCGCCGCCCGCAGGCGCGGCAGGGAGGGCAGCAGCTCGGCGCCGACCGCGTCCATCACGTGCTCGGCGTGCCCCTCGATCAGCGACATCGTCGCCTGCACCTGCTCGACCAGCTGCCAGCGGTCCTCGCCGAGCGTGATGCGCAGTAGCTCGCCGTTGCGGGCCTTGGAGACCAGATCGGCGAGCTTCTCGCGCATTGCCGAGACGTCGGGCCGGCCGGCCGCGCCGCCAAGCGCCAGCAGATCCCGCAGCCCTCCGCCGCCGTCCTTGCCGACCTCGATCTGCATGCTGTCCATCAGCTCGCGCAGCATCCCGGCCAGATGCTCGCGCAGCCACGGTGCGCCGCCGAACTGCAGCGCGTGGGTGACCTCGTGGATCGTCACCCATCGCACGAGTTCCTCGCGATCGACGCCCAGGTTCTGGGCGGCCTGGGCCAGATTGGGGGCGACGAGCAGCAGCCGCGGACTGGGGTCGGGGTCAAGCAGCGCGATCTCGTACTGGCCCAGCACGCGCTGGGAGAGCATGCCGGTCAGCGCCCCGACCTGGACGCCGATCAGGGCGCCGGAGGCCGATCTGGCCATTCCTGAGAGCGGCCCCAGGCCGCCGCCCATCCGCTCGCTCAGCGGCTCCAGCAGCGGCCGCATCGTGGCCAGGTTGGCGGCGATCCAGCGCGGGCGGTCGACGGGCTCCAGCGCCGGCAGGCCGTCGGTCGGCTCGAGGCCGGTGTAGGCGGTGATCCGGCTTGCGAGCTCGGGCGCGTTCAGCGACTCGGGGTCGATGCGAAGCTCGCCGCCGATCCCGGCCGGCGGCGTTGCGGCGCCGCGTCCGGCGATGCCCGAGACGAGCTCACCGACGTGCTGCGCCAACCGCCAATCGATGGTGCCCATCCACAGAGCGTAGGACGCCGCACACACAAAGTCTGCGCGCAGCGGCAGACGGTCGTATGGTAGGTCTGTGTCAACTCTCGCCTGCCTGCTCGACGAGCTCGGCCGCACCGGCGGCGAAGTTCGCTTCTGGCGGTGCGCCGATCGGCGCGCAGAGGCCGACGCGGTCGCGGCCGACGTCGAGCGCCTGATCTTCCACGAGCAGGTCCCACCGCGCCGGATCGCGATCCTGCTGCCGCATGAGCGCGGCGAGGCTCGCGAGCTGCTCGGCGCGTTGCAGGAGCGAGCGATCCCGCATCGGCCCCACGGCGCCGGGGCGATGCTCGCGCGCGCGGAGATCAGGGACGCGCTGGCCTGGATGCGGCTGCTGATCGACCCGGGCGATGCCGGCGCCGCGGTGCGGGCGCTGATCAGGCCTCCGATCGACATGAGACACGTCGATCTGGCCCAGGTGGTGCAGATCGCCCGCCGCCGCCGGCTCGACGTCGTCGCGGCGCTGCCCGCGGCCGTCGAGTCCCCGCAGGTTCCGCCGCAGGCGCGGGAACGGATCCACCGCTTCATGCAGCTTCACAGCGAGGCGGCGATCGCGCTGGCGGAGATGCCGCCGCAGCGGTTCCTCGATCAGCTGCTGGACCGGCTTGGGACCGCCGGGGAGGGTCCGCTGATCGCATCCGCCCAGGCTGCCGAGCGCGGCGCGAGCCTGGCCTGGCTGCAGGCGCAGGCCAGGGCCTTCTGCCGTCGCTACCCGTGGGCGGACGGACGCGAGCTGGTGGCGCACCTGCTCGGCGCCACCGACGCCGGGCAGGCAGGCGAAGCGTTGACGACGATCGAGTCTCACGAGTCGCCGCGGGCGCAGAGGGGCGAAGGGTTGGTCCAGCTGATGCGAGTCGACTCGCCCCTGAGCGGCGATGTCGATCACGCGTATCTGCTCGGTCTGAGTGCCGGCGAGCGGTCGAGGCCGGGCGCACGGCAGTCGCACGAGTCGGTCGCCCTCCTCGCCGATGTCGCGCTCGAGCGCCTGGCGGAGCTCGGCTGCCGCGGGGTGGTTCTCTCCTACGCGGCCCTCGGCGAGGGCGAGGGCGAGTCCATGCCGGCGCCGGCGATCGAGCAGATGCGCGAGGCGATCGGGGCGCAGTGGGAGCAGATGACCGCGGCGCCTGCGAACCCCGACCAGACGATCGAAGCGGCGTTGCGGGCGATGCGCCAGGAGCTGCTGGACGGCGTGGCGAGCATCGGCGGGCGCCTGCGCGAGCTGCGCCTGGACACCGACATCGACGTCTCGCACGGGATCGTGCGCTACCTCGAGCTCGTCAAGCTCGCCTGCCTGCTGGAACGGCCGGAGGGGCAGAGCGTCGCCGAGGCGCTGGCGGACGTCAACGCCCGACTGCTGCCCGCGGTCACGCCGCTGCAGCGCGAGATTCTCGAAAGCTCGACCCTCGACGAGGAACTGCTTGCCGGCCGTGGCCTTGCCCAGGCGGCGCCTGCGCTCGGTCGCGCCGAGGCGGGGGCGCCGTCATTGCAGCGCTTTTTGCCGCGCCGCGGTGAGGGCCTGCTGCTCTCCGCTTCGGACATCGAGACCTACCGTAGCTGTCCGCTGCGCTACAAGTTCGCGCGGGTGCTGCGGATCCCCTCGCCGATCACGCGCAACCAGCGCTTCGGGATCGCCGTGCACCAGGTGCTGGAGCGCTACCACGCCCAGGGGGCAAGCACGCTGACACAGTTGCTGGGATTGCTGGAGGAAAGCTGGCGGCGCGCCGGCTTTGGTCAGCAGGGCGAGGACCACGCCCTGCACGAGAAGGCGCTCGTTGCCCTGCGCCGCTACCACGAGCGGTTGGCCCAGCAGCGCGGCCAGCCGGTCTGGTTCGAGCGCGCCTTCTCCTTCGGCCTCGGCCGCCACCACGTCCGCGGCCGGGTCGACCGGGTCGATCGCCTGCCCGACGGCGGCCACGAGCTGATCGACTACAAGACCGGGCGCCCGAAGAGCGAGCAGCAGCTGGGGCAGGACATCCAGCTCTCGCTCTACGCCATCGCGGCGAAGGAGTCCTGGGGGCTCGATGCGGCAAGCCAGTCCTACTACTACCTGCTCGACGACGTGAAGGTGCCGCTGCCCAGCGTGGCCGGCCAGGAGGAGTGGGTGCGCCAGACGGCGATCGAGATCGCCGAGGCGATCCTGCAGGAGCACTTCGAGCCGACGCCGTCGCCCAGCGCCTGCGGGATGTGCGATTTCCGGATCGTCTGCCCGGTCGCGGACGGATAACCATGTCGATCCAAGGGGGGAGCTAGGAATGTCGATCGCGGAGGTGCAGTACGACCCTTTCAGCGGGCAGATGTACCGCGACCCGTACCCGATCTACCGTTGGCTGCGCGAACACGCCCCGGTGTACTACTGCCCGCAGCGTGACCTTTGGGCGATCTCCCGCCACGAGGACGTGATCGCGGTGACCAGGGACTGGGCCACGTTCTCCAGCACCTGCGGGGCCGACATCGACGAACTTGGGCTCCATTTCACGGCGCCGGGCAGCTTCATCGACGCCGACCCGGAGCTGCACGACAAGCTGCGCGCCGTCGTGCACGCCCCGTTTGCGCCCAAGGCGCTGCGTGCCCGCGCAACGCCGATCGTGGAAGCTGCTGTGCAGGAGCGGCTGAGCGCGCTGGCCGGGGACGACGTCGCGGACTTCGCCCGGGACTTCGCCTGGCCGCTCGCCGTCCGCGTGATCGCAGAGCTGCTCGGTTTGCCGCGCGAGGATCTGCCCCGCCTGAAGCTGTTGGGCGAAGACCTCGCGCGCCGCGTTCCCGGCGTCGTCGGGCCGCCGCCGCCGGCGCTCAGCGCGCTCGCCGAGGTGATCGAGTACCTGCGCGGGATGCTGGCGCAGCGGCGCGGGGGCGGCGGTGAAGACCTGCTCTCCAGCATCGCAAACGCGCGCATGGACGGGGCGCCGATCGGAGACGAGGCGGCCGGCATCGCGACCCTCCTGCTGCTCGCAGGGATCGAGCCGGTGGCGAGCGCGATCGGCAACGCCCTGCTGCTGCTGGCCGAGCATCCCGAGCAGCGGGCCTGGCTGATCGAGCATCCCGAGGCAATTCCGCAGGCCTTTGAGGAGATCGTCCGCTTCGAGTCGCCGGGCCAGCACGTCCGCCGTATCACGACGCGAGACGTGGAGATGCACGGCAGGACGATCGCGAAGGGCTCCCACGTGGTCATCATCTACGGATCGGCCAACCGCGACGAGCGCCGCTACGAGCACGCCGAGTACTTCGACATCCAACGCGAGCGCAAGCGCAACCTCGCCTTCGGCGACGGCATCCACCACTGCCTCGGCGCGCCGCTGGCCCGCATGGAGGGGGAGGTCGTGCTCCGCGCGATCCTGCGCGATCTGCCCGACTACGAGATCGCCGGCCCCGTCGAGCGTTTCAGCAGCCACCTCAGCCGCGGGATCCAGCGCTTGCCCGTCAAGCAGAACCGGCGCTAGCGATCATCGCCGCGCTGGCGCAGGAAGCGCTGGAATTCGCGCGCCAGCGACTCGCCCGAGGGCAGGTCCTCGGGGCCGAGGTCTTCTTCGCTCTCGGCGTCGCGTTCCAGGCGCTCGACGAAGGCCTGGATGTCCGGGTCGCTCTGGACCGCCAGCCCGACCTGGCGCTCGTACTCCGTGGCGGCGAGCTCGAGCTCGGATAGCTCGACCGAGGGGCCGGCGATTATCTCCAGCTTGCGCAGCAGCGCGAGCGTCGCCTTCGGGTTCGCGGCCGCGGCGACGTAGTGGGGCACGCTCGCCCAGATACTCGCCGTCGGCAGCCCCGCCTCGGTGCATGCGCTGTGGACCACGCCGACGATGCCGGTCATGCCCTCGTAGCTGGAGGTCTGCAGGCCCAGGCGATCCAGCAGCGCCGGATCCGAGGCGATGCCGGTCATGCTCACCGGCCGCGAGTGGGGCACGTCCGCCAGCAGCGCGCCGAGCGTGATCACGAGCTTCACCGAGAGCGCCTGCGCGAGGTCGACGATCAGCGCGCTGAAGGTCTTCCAGCGCATCGAGGGCTCGACGCCCTGGACCAGCACGAGGTCGCGCCCGCCCGCCGGCGAGCGCGCTTCGTACATCTCCACCGAGGGCCAGCTGATCTTGCGGCCGTGCTCGCCGGAGAGTCGGATCCGCGGGCGGTTGGCCTGGAAGTCGTAGAACTCCTCGATGTCGATGCTGGCAAAGCGCTTGGCCTCCAGCTCGGTGGCCAGGTAGGAGGTCGCGCCCGAGGCGGCGTCGCCGGCGTCGTTCCAACCCTGGAAGGCGCACACCATCGTGGGGCTGCGGAGGCCGCTGGGCCTGTGATCCCAGATCAGAACCGGCTTCAAAATAGGCGGTGCGGTCGGGGTGTGCATGGACCAAGCTGGGCGACGCGGGATGGCGCAGCGCGTGCTGGTGGCACGCGCAAGCCGGCACGTGGCGATCCAGCGCCGCGTCCAGGTGCGCATCCGGGCGTGACGATCTTTTTGAAGCCGGTTCCAAGTGGCTGCATCCGAACCACCGTACATGATGAAAGGTCTATGTCCGGTGAGAGCACGGTTGCCAGTCTGCGGCAGGGCGAGCAGGTCGATGGCCTCTTCGCATGCGTGCGCAAGGAGCGCCAGGTGGCCCGCACCGGCACCCCCTACCTGACCGTCGAGCTGCGCGACGGCAGCGGCAGCGTGCTCGCACGCGCCTTCAACGACGCAGATCTGCTCGCCGGGCGCTTCGAGCGCGGCGACATCGTGAGGGTGAAGGGGAGAGTCGGCAGCTTCAAAGACGAGCTGCAGCTGGAGCTATCGCAGATCGAGCGCGCCGAGCTGCCCGAGCAGGAGATGGCGCGCTTCCTGCCTGCCTCGCGTCAGGACCTCGACGAGCTGGAGGGGTTCCTGGAGCACCTCGTCAGGGAGATTCTACGACCCCGGTCTGCGGGGTCTGTGCGAGCGGCTGCTGGCCGACAAGCGTCTGCGGGCGGAGCTGCGGCGCACGCCCTGCTCGCTGCCGGGCGAGGGTGGCTCGCGGGGGGCGGCTCGCCACCACGCTTACCTCGGCGGCCTGCTCGAGCACACCGTCGCGGTGTCGAGCATGGCGCTGGAGTTGTGCGCCGTGCATCCGCGCCTCGACCGCGACCTGCTGCTCTGCGCCGCGGTGGTTCACGACATCGGCAAGACCCGGGAGTTCTCCTATGGCGCCGAGATCGCGCGCACCGAGCCCGGCCTGATGCTCGGGCACATCGAGCTGGGGCTGCGTCTGATCGCCCGCGCCGCGCCGAGCGGCCTGGACCAGCGCCGCCGGCTCTCCCTGGAGCATTGCGTAGCTTTGCACCACGGCCCCGAGGCGGGCTCGGAGGTGCGGTTCGCCTCCGCGGAGGCCGCGGCGCTCTATCGAATAAACGCGCTCGACGCCCACGTGAAGGGGATGCTGGAGCGGGTTTCTGCGGTCAAGTAGCGCCTGCCGGCTGCCGATCACTTCTTCATGGAGTACTCGAGCGCGATCGGCGCAACCGCCGTGGCGCGCAGGCCCGGGCAACTGATCGGCGACATCGCGGTGCAGCTCGGCTTCGCCACCCGCGAGGACGTCGAGACGGCTGTGGCCGCGGCCCGCGAGCGCGGCATTCCCACCGGCCAGGTGCTCGTGGAGCGCAAGGTGCTGCGCGATGACCAGCTCGCGCGCGTGCTCGCCAAGCGCTTCGGCGTGGATTACGTCGACCTCTCCGACGTCGAGATCGACATGGGCGTGGCCAGCATGCTGAGCTCGGAGGCGATCAGGCGCTACCAGGCGATTCCGATCGGCATCGCCGACGACGGCGCGCTGCTGCTGGCGATGGCCGACCCGGCCAATGTGCTCACCGCCGACGACGTCGCGATGATCACCGCGAGGCGCGTGCGGGTGCTGGCCGCCTCCGCCGAGGACGTACACCAGATCGCCGCCAGGTTCGAAGGCATCGCCGAGTCGATCGAAGACATCTCGCAGGCCGAGCCCGAGGACGAAGAGCAGACGCTCTCAGAAGCCGCCGATGCGGATGCGCCGATCATCAAGCTCGTCCACTCCCTGATCGCCCAGGCCGTGGCCCAGGGGGCCTCAGACGTGCACATCACACCTCAGGAGGGCGACACCGAGGTCGAGCTGCGCGTCGACGGCGTGCTGCACAAAGCGGCGACGATCAGGCGGCGGATGACTCCGGGCGTCGTCTCCAGGATCAAGATCATGGCCGACCTCGACATCTCCGAGCGGCGCATCCCTCAGGACGGCCGGCTGGCGCTCACGGTCGACTCCTCGCGCGTGGACATCCGCGTGGTGACGCTGCCGCTGGTCGGCGGCGAGGGCGCGGTGCTGCGAATTCTCGACGGCGGCGCGGTGGTCAAGGAGCTGCCGAGCCTCGGGATCGCTCACGGCGATCTGGCCGCTCTGCAGAGCGCGCTGCGCCGGCCCCACGGCGCGGTGCTCGTGACGGGGCCGACGGGGTCGGGCAAGTTGACGACGCTCTACGCCGCTCTGGGCGAGATTCTCAGGCGGCGAGCGCAGCGTGATCACGATCGAGGACCCGGTCGAGTCGCGGATCGCCGGCATCAAGCAGATCCAGGTTGCCCCGAAGGCGGGGATGAGCTTCGAGACCGGCCTGCGCTCGATGCTGCGCGCCGACCCCGACGTGATCATGGTGGGCGAGATCAGGGACTCCGCCACCGCCCAGATCGCGGTCGAGGCCGCGCTGACCGGCCACCTCGTGCTCTCGACGCTGCACACACGCGATGCGCCCAGCGCGCTCAGCCGCCTGACCGACATGGGCATCGAGCCGTTCCTGATCTCCGCTGCGGTCGACTGCATCGTCGCCCAGCGGCTCGTGCGCCTGCTGTGCCCTCACTGCAAGCGGCCGCTGAGCCTGCCCGACGCGCTTGCCGAGCGCTACGGCCTGCAGGGCGCCGAGGCCTTCGAGCCGGGCGGCTGCCAGCGCTGCTCGCACACCGGCTATCGCGGTCGGATGGGCGTCTACGAGGTGATGACCATGAGCGACGAGCTGAAGGCGATGGTGCTCGAACGCGCCAGGGTCGAGGAGATCGCCGCGCTCGCGCAGCAGCGCGGCATGCGGCGCCTGCGCGACGACGGCATGGACAAGGTGCGCGCAGGGCTGACCTCCGTGGCGGAGGTCGAGCGGATCACGGCCAGCGTGCTCTGACGCTGCGCCACGGGTCGCTGCGCCCGCTGCTGCGAAGCTAGCCTGCGGGCGGCGGGGTCGGCGCCTGCTGGGCCGGCGGCGCCGGGGTCGGCACCTGCTGGCTCTGCATCGGCGCCGGCTGCGCCGGCGGCTGGGCGGCCGTCAACGTCGGCTGCTGCTGATCGCCTGTGACCGACTGCTTGAACTCGCGCAGCCCGGTTCCCAGCGAGCGGCCGATCTCGGGCAGTCGCTTCGCGCCGAACACGAGCAGAACGATCAGAAGCAGAAGCAGGATGTGGAGTGGGTTATCGAGTCCCATTGAACTGATGGTAGCGCCTCGGCGGCGGGCGGCATCCGTACTTATCGGCGCCGCGAGGGGCAGCGCCATCAGCGCCGCGGCAGCGAGCGGCGCAGCAACTGGGCTGCGATCACGAGCATCAGCGCGGCGAAGGCGATCTGCAGCACCTTGCCCGAGAGGGCGTTTGCGAGCGCGACTCCTCCGGCCGCGCCGCCGAGCGAGAGCGCCCCGACCAGCAGCGCGTCCCTTTGACGGACGTTGCCATAGCGGCGCTGACTGGCGGCGCCGACGATCACGACCGGCAGCATCGCCAGCAGCGAGGTGCCCTCGGCGACGTGCTGGCTGAGGCCGAGCACCAGCACGAGGCCGGGCACGAACACGACGCCGCCGCCGACGCCGAGCAGCCCCGCGATCACGCCTGCGAGCAGGCCGACGAGAACGAGCGCCGTGACGCTGGCCGCGCTCATTGGAGGATCAGCTCCACTGCGCTTGCAACGAGCAGCGCTGCGAACATCAGCGCGATCGCCCTGGTCTGCAGGCGCTGCTGCAACCAGGCGCCGAGCAGCACGCCGGCAACGGCCGGCGCCCCGATCAGCAGCGCGTCACCGACGTTGACGTTGCCGTAGGCCGCTTGGAAGATCGCCGCGAAGGCGGCGACGAAGACGATCGCGGCGAGCGAAGTGCCCGTCGCCTCGCGCTCTTCATAGCCGAGCCACAGCACCAGCAGGGGCACGATCACCGAGCCGCCGCCCACTCCGAAGAGGCCGCTGAAGAGGCCGGCCAGGGTTCCGATCGCGATCAGCTTCAGAGATCGGTTGCCTGGCACGGCAGGGATGGTATGCGCGCCGGCGGGGGGTGGGGGTGGGTGGGGTGGGTGGGCCCCAGTCCGCCGGCGCGCTGCCCATTGAGGCGCGCTGCTCGTCTACAGGCTTCTAGGACTTCGCCTTGGCTTTCTTGCCTTTGTCCTTCTTGCCCTTGTCCTTCTTGCCTTTCTTCTTCTTGCCCTTGCCGGTCGTTTCTTCCGGCGCGAGCTTGACGGGCGCAAGGCGCGGCTGCTTGCTGTACTTGTCCGCTTTGCAGCCCCACGGCCGTCCGAGTTCGAACGGGCCGGAGATCGCCTGGGTGATTACTTCCTTTTCGATGTAGGCGTAGGTGACCGTGAGCAGCGGGCTGACCCGCGGCTCCTGGCAGAGCGGTGTTTCGATCGAGAACTGCCCGGTGATCACCTCACCCCGGCCTTTGGTCGAGCCGACGCAGTTCACAGCCCAGCCCGGCAGTTCCCCGCCGCAGCTGAACGTGTCCGTGAGCGGTTCGTTTTTGAGGTAGTAGGTGACCAATGAGGAGGCCCCGACGCCTGCGACTTCGTCGTTGGTCTGAAGCTGGTAGCCGGTGATCGGACCGTCGCACGCGAACTGGTACTGCACCTGCTGTCCTTCTTCGCCTTCGATTTCCGGTTTGCCCGCTTCGATGTGGCCGTGGCATTCGTAGTTGTTCGGGTTGTCGATCCCGTTGAATTCTTCGGCGTGGCTCACGGCTGCCGTGGCGAGGCTGAGCGCGAGCGCGCTCAAAAGCGTGCTCAGCAGGCGTAGCGTCAGCCTCTGAGCGGGTAGATTGATGTGCAACGCGGTTTCCGATCCTTTCGATTGTGGACTGTGTGAGACGGATGGCCCCTCAGCCGGCCGTCTGCGAAGACCCTTGTCTGGGAGCGGCCCGAACAAGGGTCGTGTTGGAGGTCGTGCGGTAGACCCGGGCGTCCAGTTCAGTGACGCCCTGGTCGGCCGCATGACCCAACAGGGGCACCCCGAAGAGCCGCTCCAGGCTCTTCAGCAGGGAGTAAGTGTTGAAAGCTTCTTCGTTGCGCTTGCCGGCGCGTACGAACGGGGAGAGCACGAGTGCTCCGACCTGTGAGCTGGCGCTGCTCGCGGCGGAGTCGAAGGCGATGAGGATCAGGCCGTGCTGCTTGTAGGCGGAGGTCGCGGTGATCTCCGGCACGACCTTCTGCAGGAAGGCGTCGGCGCCGCTCAGTCCGGTGGTGACGCCCGAGCCGCAGCTGGCCTGCGCGCCGTCCTCGCAGGCGCCGGGGACGATCCAGCTCAGGCTCGGCGTATCCGCGGGGGTGGCGAGGTCCGAGCTCAGTTGGCTCAGATCGAAGTCATCCTTGGCGCATGCCTGGCTTTCGAGCAGCGAGTCGAAGAAGACGAAGGGGTTGCGGGCGAGCAGATAGTCGTCGCCGGGGCGCAGCGTGCCGGCGGGTTCTGCGGCGCCGAGGCTCGGGTGGCGGCAGGTCGCGGTGGCGGTCTGGGCGTCGCTGGAGGAGGGCGCCATGTCCTGGATGTAGGCGCGCCAGGTCAGCGCCGCTTCGGCCGTCTGGTCGGCGAGCGTATGGACCGTGGCCGGATAGACACATCCGGAGCCGGTGCTCAGGCCCTTGCTGTCGAGCGTCGCGGGCGTGAGCGCCGTGTAGGTGGGGCAGTTCTTTTCGGTTTCCGGGTTGGGGGCCTGGCCGGAGAGCAGGGCGATGTCGTTGGACGCGGGGCTGGGGCCGACCAGTTCGTAGTGGGTCAGCAGCGTGCCCTGCGGGATCAGATGCTTTGTCAGGTAGGGGGTGGCGGAGGATGCCTGGGCGAAGCTGCCGCCCGAGAGCACGATCGCCCACACGTGGGTGATCTGGGCCAGTAGCGAGGCCGGGACTGGGGTCGCGGTGGCTTTGCCGCCGGAGCCGGAGCCGGAGCCGGAGCCGGAGCCCGAGCCGCCGCCTGATTTGGAGTCTTCGCCCGATGTTTCTGAGCTCTGTTCCTGTGTTTCCTGCGCGCCGGATGTTTTGCTGCTGGCCCCTTCGCTCGCTTGCCCAGATTTGCTCTGCGGCGTCGATTCCTGGCCGGCGGAGCCTTCCTGCCCGGACGGGCTGGAGCCAGTGGGCGTCGATGAGGCTGGGCGCGCTCAATTGGCCGGCGGCCGCGCGCTGTGCCGCGATCTCCGCGAGCAGCGCCGCGCTCAGCGGGGATCTGTCCCCTGCCAGGGAATCGGCTTTGCCGCTCGGCAGCGCCGCGCCGAGGCCGATGCTCGCCGCCAGCACGACGCCGGCGATCGCGGCGGTGGCCCTGCGCGAGGGCAGCTTGGGGCCCGTCTTGGCTTCGGCTCGATCCTGCATCCCTCATAAAATATCCTATGTTGATCGAGGTTGTGGGGAATCTGCTAATCTGCCCTCCTCAAGCAAGTCCAAACGCAAGTCCAAACGCAAGTCCAAACCAGACAACGGAGTCCTCTGCACATGAGTCGAATACGCCGTATAGCGGTCGCCTTCGCGGTGGTCGGTGTGCTTGGGGTCGCAGCGCCAGCGGCCACCCTTGCAAGCAGCCTGATCACAATCAGCGGGGCAACCTCCTCCTATCCACTCGTCCAACTGCTTGCGCGCAAGTACGTGAAGGTCGACAAGAAAAAGGTCAAGTTCAAGATCACTCAGGGCGGCTCGCAGGTGGGTGTCACCGACGTCGCCGCGGGTCGCGTGAGCATCGGCGATGTCGCCCGCGATCCGAAGTCAACCGACCCGACAGGTCTCGACTTCTATCCGATCGCCAAGTACGCGGTTTGCGTCGTGACCAACGACTCCAACCCGATCTCCAACCTCACCGCCGCTCAGGTGGTCGCGATCTTCACCGGCAAGACCCGCAGCTGGTCCGAAGTGCCCGGGGCCAAAGCGACCGGGACGATCGACCTGATCAGCCGCACCTCTTCGGCCGGAGTGCTGACCAACTTCGAAACGCTGCTGAACGGCGGCAAGAAAGTCTCGACGCTGGCTGCGCAGAAGACCTCCGAGGGCCTGCTCAAGCAGGCGGTCGAAAGCGACCCTGACTCGATCGGCTTCCTGTCCAACTACAACGCCGACGACGGCGGCATCAACTCCGTCGGCTACAACGGCATCGGCTGCACCAAGGCCAACGCCGCCTCCGGCCAGTATGCCGGCGTGGCGCGCTTCTACGAGGTGACCAAGGGCGAAGCGAAGGGCGCTCCGGCTGCGTTCATCTCCTGGATCGACCACTCCGAGGCTGCCGAAAAGATCATCGCGAGCGAGTGGATTCCGCTCTAGGCAGCTGATGGATCCACAGCCCTCACGCGCATGATCAAACGCGCACTGAGACCGTGGTCAGACCGCCGCGCCGAGCGAACGCTCGGCGCGGCGAGTCTGCTTGTGGCCGCATGCGTGCTGGCGATGATCGTGTTCGTCGCCGTTGCCGCCTGGCCGATGCTCCAGCACCAAGGGCTGTCGTGGCTGGGCTCCGGCGGCAACGTCGACAGCCAGCTCGGCAGCATGGCGACGGCGGGCCCGCACCCGTCGGCTTCGCTCTACCACCTGCGCGCGTGGCCGCTGATCTACGGCACGCTGCTGACGACGGGCTTCGCGGTCGCATTGGCGCTTCCGCTCGCGCTGCTCTCCTCGATCTTCATCGTCGAGTTCGCGCCTCCGCGGCTGCGGGCGATCACGATCCCGGTGATCCGGCTGCTGGCATCGGTGCCATCGGTGGTTTACGGCCTGATCGGGATTCTGGTGCTCGTGCCGTTGGTGGGCAACCACCTGATCACCTCCTCGGAGAAGACTTCCGTCCAGAACGTCGTGCAGCTGACGGGCGCCGGCTTCGGCGTGGCGGCGGTCGTGCTTGCAGTGATGATCACGCCGATCATGGTCGCGCTGATCACCGACGCGCTCAGCACCGTGCCGCGGTCCTGGCGCGAGGGCGCGGCTGCGCTCGGCCTGAACCCGCTGCGCGCGACGCTTGCCGTCAACGTGCGAGCGATCAGGCCGGCGATCGTCGCCGCCACCGTGCTCTCCACGGCGCGCGCGCTCGGCGAGGCGGTGATGATCTTCATGGTCGCGGGGTCGGTCGCCTTTGAGCCGAAGCCGGCAGACGGGTTCATCTTCTTCTTGGAGCCTGTGAAGACGCTTGCCTCCGAGATCGTCGAACAGCGCGAAAACCTCGGCTCGCCGGTGCTGCACGCCGCGGTGTACGCGCTCGCTCTGCTGCTGCTGTTCTCGGCCTTCGCGCTCTCGCTTTCCGGCTTCCTCGTGAAGCTCCCGCTGCGCAAGTACCAGGCGGTGCGCGCATGAGCGCCGGCGTGCAAGCAGGCCTGCTGAACGGCCGGCCTGCGAGGCGCCGTGGCCGCCGCTCTTCGCTTCACACTTGGCGCTGGCGCGATCGGATCGTGCTTCTGGGCGCCTGGATGGCGGGCCTGGGCCTCTGCCTGATCGCGGGTGGCATCGTCGTATACATGGGCGTGCGAGGGATCCAGTACCTGCGCCCGGGGCTGCTTTTCAGCCATCCTCAGGTGAGCGGCAGCCAGGCCGGCAGCGGCGGCTTCCTCGACCCGATCGAGGGCACGGCGATCCTGACCGTCGTCGGGATCGTGCTGGCGCTGCCGCTATCGGTCGCGAGCGCCGTCTGGATCGTCGAGTACGGGCAGGGCGGGCGGGTACGTCAATCGCTGGCGCGCGTGGTCGAATCGAGCATTGAGATCGTCGCTGGCACCCCCGACATCGTGATCGCGATCTTCGGCCTGGCGATCTTTCAGACGCAGCTGCTGGCGCCGTTCTCCTCGACCGGCGAAGGCGGCGGCGTGGTGGGGCGCTCCTTCATAGCCGCCGGGGCGATGATGTCGCTGATCGCGTTGCCGCCGATGTTCACCGCAACCCGCGACGGGCTGCTGGCGGTGCCGAGGCACATGCGCGAGGCGGCCTTTGCGCTGGGCAAGACCAGGATCGCGACGATCCGCAGGGTGCTGATCCCGCGGGTGCGCGCGAACATCGCCACCGGCGTCACGCTCGGCGTCAGCCGGATCATCGGCGACACCGCGATCGTGCTGCTGCTGCTGGGAGAAACGCTGCGCATCGAATCGCAGGGCTCGGCGCCGGTGATCGGCCTGCTGCGCGGCACCGGCTCGACGCTGACCAGCTATGTCTTCGACAACTCGCCGGCGGGCGAAGGGCAGGCGCCGCAGAAGGCCTATGCCGCGGCATGCGTTCTTCTGATCCTGGTGCTGGCACTCAACCTGATCGTCGAACTGATTGGCAGAGCAAGCGCTCGCAGCATGGGCGCCACGGCAATGGGCGCAGGATGGGCGCCACGACTACGGGGGCGCACATGAGCACCGCAGGTGCGGTCAAGGGGGGCTGGATGCCCCCCTCCAGTGTCAGGAGCGCCGACTGGATGGAGGCGCAATGACCAACCAAAGCATCCGGTTCGGCGACGATGGCCAGGATCTCGGCGCCGACGCCTTCGACAGGGAGGCTCGCGAGCTGTTCTCGCAGGCTTCGCGCTCGCAGGACGATCCTCTGCAGCCGGCGGTGCCGCCGGTGCGCACGATCGTGCTCGACCGGGAGCCGGTGCCGGTGCGGCCGATCCCCGAGCGCGAGCCGGTCAGGACGGCGGCCGCTTCCTCCGCGGCGGGCCCAGAGCGGCTGCAGGTGCGCGAGCTCAGCGTCGCCTACGGCGGCAAGCTGGCGGTCAAGTCGGTCTCGCTCTCGATTCACGAGGGCGAGGTGCTGGCCCTGATCGGACCCTCGGGCTGCGGCAAGACGACGCTGCTGCGGACGCTGAACCGCCTCACCGAGCTGACGCCGGGGTCCGCCCGCAGCGGCGAGGTGCTGCTCGACGGGCAGGATGTCGATGAGATGCAGGACACGGCTCTGCGCTCGCGGGTGGCGATGGTCTTCCAGCAGCCGAACCCCTTCCCGATGTCGATCTTCGACAACGTCGCCTTCGCGCTGCGCGAGCAGGCGCGCAAGCGACCCCGCCGCCGGGAGCTCGAGCCGCAGGTGCTCGATGCGCTGCGGCGCGCCGGGCTCTACGACGAGGTCGCAGAAGACCTGCACAAGCCGGCGCTGGGCCTCTCCGGCGGCCAGCAGCAGCGGCTCTGCATCGCGCGCGCGATCGCCTCGCGGCCGGAGGTGCTGCTGATGGACGAGCCCTGCAGCGCGCTCGACCCGATCTCCACCGGCGTGATCGAGGAGCTGATCCACGAATTGCGGCGCGAGCTCGCGGTTGTGATCGTGACTCACAACCTCGCTCAGGCGCGCCGCGTCGCCGACAAGGTCGCGTTCATGTACCTCGGCGACCTGGTCGAGTACGGCACCGCCGCCGAGGCCTTCGAGGCGCCCCGCGCGGTGCGCACGCGCGACTACGTGCAGGGGGCCTTCGGATGAGCGCTCGCATCCTGGTCTGGCTGGTCGGCGGCGTTCTGCTCGCGCTCGGCGCCAGCGCCTGCGAGAGTACGCAGGAAGAAAGCGCCAAGATCGCCAACGCCGCCAAAGTGGCCGCGGCGCAGCAGACGCGCCACTCCGGGCGGCGCGAGCATGCAAACCACCGCCGCGGTGGTAGGTGAAAGGATGTCCTCGTTGAACGTCGTCCCGATCCAGAGCGATCAGCCCGCCGTGCAGGCGAGCTGTCCCAACTGCGGGGCGCCCGTGGCCGCCGACCAGCACTACTGCCTCTCCTGCGGTCGGCCCTGCGCACCGCTGCGGCTGCCGTTCCTGGAGGTGCTGCAGAGCTCCGGGCAGGGCTCCGCTGGGCTACCGGGCACCGCCGCAAACGGCTATTTGCCGCCGCTTCCGCCGAGCGGGCCGGCCGGTCCGCTGCAGCGCTACACGGGGCTGTTCGCACTGATCGGCGTGCTGCTGCTGACCGCGGTGGTCGGGCTGCTGATCGGGCACTGGGCGAGCGGCTCGGGCGGGTCGGGCAGCAACGGTCCTCAGGAAGTGAAGGTCGTGGGTCTCTCGGGCGCAGCGACGGCGCCGAGCACCTCCACGGCGGCCACGACCACGACCAGCTCGACCGAAAGCGCCTCGAGCGCGGCCGAATCGAAAGGCTCCGAACACGTAACCAAGCAGGAAGAAAAAGAAGCCGCCGCTCCGGCGAAACTCACGAAAGCGAAAAAACTGAGCTCCTCCAGCGTGCAGAATCTGAGCAAACTGCACGGCAAGCAGTACGAACAGGAATTCAACAAACTCGCCAACGGCACGGCGCCGATCGAAACGGGCGGCTGAGCGATGGTCGCCGGCACGCGCGCGGAGATGCGCGAGCGCTACGTTGAGCTGGCGCAGCGCGTGGCCTCGCTCACGCTCGACCTGGGCGGGCTCGCCTACGAGATGGCGATTCGCGACCACTACCGTCTCGACGTGCTCTCTGCTCGCGCGGCCGAGCTGCAGCAGGCCGACGCCGAGCTCGGGGAGATGGAACGGCTGCTGGCGGCCGCGGAGGCCGGGATCGACGGGCAGTGCCGCTCCTGCGGCGCGGTGCACGGCCGCGGCGCCTCCTTCTGCTGGCACTGCGGCGCGGGCCTGCAGCACGAGGCGCGTCCCGCTGCGGTGACAGAAGTGCTGCCTCCGCTCGCCGGGGGATGATCCGCCGCCGCCGATCCGAAACGTCGGCATACTAGAGGCGTGTCCCCTGCCGCGACGCTTCTGGAGGCGCTCGAGCCGCTGCGCGCCGACCCCCTGCGCTCGGCGGTGCTGCTCGACATCGATGGCACGCTGGCGCCGATCGTCCGTCACGCCGAGGATGCCCACGTGCCCGAGGCGACGCGCACGCTGCTGATCGAGATCGCCAAGCGCTACGGCGTGGTCGGCTGCATCAGCGGTCGTCGCGCGAGCACTGCGCGCCAGATCGTGGCGATCGGCAGCATCGCCTATGTCGGCAACCACGGCGGGGAGCTGCTGCGGCCCGGCGCGACCAGCGTGGAGGTCGATCCGGAGCTTGCGCAGTGGACCGAGCGGGTGCAGCGGTTCGCCAAGAGCGCCTACACCCAGGAGCGCATGCGGCTGCGGATCCGGATGGAGGACAAGGGCGCGATCGTCGCGCTGCATTGGCGTGGCGTGCCCGACGAGGAGGCCGCCGCGGAGGCGGTAGCGGAGCTTGCGCGCGGCGCCGAGCAGGAGGGGTTCGCCGTGCACTGGGGGCGCAAGGTGCTCGAGGTGCGCCCGCCCGTCAGCTTCGACAAGAGCGTCGGCGTCGAGCAGCTGCTGCGCCAAGCGCCGGCGGGCAGCGAGGAGCCGCTGCACGCCGCCGTGTACGTGGGCGACGATGTGACCGACCTCGACGCCTTCCGCGCTCTGCACGCGATGGCCGGCGAGGGGGAGCTGCAGACGGCGCTCTGCGTGGCGGTGAGCTCCGAGGAGTCGCCGCCGGAGCTGGTCGAGCAGGCCGATCTGGTCGTGGACGGGCAGAGCGGCGTACGTGGACTGCTAGAGGCGCTGCTTTAGAGCCGGCAGGTGCGTTTCGTTGACTTCCTCAAGACGACCGTCCTGCTGAGCGCGGGCGCCGCCTCCGCGCTGGCGGCGATCACGGTGCTCTCGGCCTCGGTCTCCTCCAGGACGGTGCTCGTGGGCACGATGCTCGGCTGGTGGGTGCTTGCGACAGCGATCGGGCTGTGGCTCGGTCGCCGCGCCGAGGTCAGCTCGCCGATCGCGGGCCTGCTCGCGGGCGCGAAGACCAGCACGGCGCTGCCGGAGCAGCGGCCGGCGGTGACGCTGCTCAACCGTCTCTGGCCGCTTTTGCTGTTCGCGATGCTTGCGGGCGGCCTCGGCTTCCTGGCGCCGCAGATCCCGGGCATCGGGGCGGGCTTTGCGATCATCTGGACGCTTGCCTGGCGGCGCCAGCACGCGGCCGTCGCCGCGATCGAGGACCGTGACGGCGTGCGCTTCCACGTCAAGCGCACCTCGCCGATCAAGCCGATGGAGCTGCTGCGCACGCCCGGCTTCAAGGCGCTGCGGCCCGAGCGCGTGGTGGCGTAAGCCTCACCGCCGCCGCTTGCGCATCGCCTGCAGCTGCGGCCACTGCCGCGTGTTGGCCACGTCGTCCTTGCTCAGCCAGGCGCGGCGGGCGGTGGCCACGCCCCAGCGCATGTTCGCAAGCGTCGAGACCCGGTGCGCGTCGGAGTCGATCACGAGCTTCACGCCCGCCGCGGCCGCCGCGCGCGCGTGCGTGTCGGGCAGGTCGCGCCGGGCGGGGTTCGCGTTGATCTCCAGCAGCGTGCCCGTGCGCGCGGCCGCGGCGAAGACGGCCTCGAGGTCGAGCGCATAGGGCTCGCGCCGTCCGATCAGCCGCCCGGTCGGGTGCCCGATCGCGTCCACGAGCGGATGCTCGATCGCGCTCACCATCCTCTTCGTCATCTCCTGCTGGCCCATTCCGAAGGAGGTGTGGACGCTCGCAACCACCCAGTCGAGCTGCGCCAGCAGGTCGTCCTCGTAGTCCAGCGAGCCGTCGGTGAGCACGTTGACCTCGCTGCCGGCGAGCAGCTCGATCTCCGGCAGCCGGGCGTTGCACTCGCGCACGCGCTCTATCTGCCGGCGCAGCTCCTCAGGGGAGACGTCGTTGCCGAAGCCGTGCGAGGCGGAGTGGTCGGTGATCGCCAGATAGCCATAGCCGCGCGCGATCGCGCCCTGCGCCATCTCCTCGATGCTCGCGTGCCCGTCGGAGGCGAGGGTGTGGCTGTGCAGGTCGCCCCTGATGTCCTGCTCGGCGATCAGCTGCGGCAGGACCTGGCCCGATCCGATCGCGGCCGCCTCCAGCTCGCCGCGGCTCTCGCGCAGCTCGGGCGGGATCCAGGCCAGCCCCAGCGCTTCATAGACCTCCTGCTCGCTTGCGCACCGCAGCGTCTGCCCGTTGGCGTCGCGCTCGACGCCGTACTCGCTGACGTGCAGCCCTCGGCGCACCGCCGCTTCTCGCAGCGCGGCGTTGTGCGCGCCCGAGCCGGTGAAGTGCTGGAGCAGGTTGCCGTGCTGATCGGGCGCCGCGATGCGCAGGTCGAGCGAGAGGCCCGCGTGCGAGCGCGCCCGTGCGCCGGCATCGCTCACCGCGGAGGCGCTCTCGATCCGCTCCAGACTGCGCAGCGCCTGCGTCAGCTGCTGCGGCTCGCGGGTGACGGCGATCAGGTCGATGTCCTTGACGGCGTCTACGCAGCGCCTGATCGAGCCGGCGATTTCCACGATCGCATCGGGCGGCGCCTGCGCACGCAGTTCCTCTGCGATCGCCTGCGCGGTCTCCAGCGCTGCTGGCAGCAGCACCCTCGGCGTCGCCTGCGGGGCGGGGCCGGCCTCCAGCGACGCGAGCACCGTCTGCTCGAACTTCGGCCCAAGGCCCTTGACTACTCGCACCCGTTGTGCCAGCGCGGCCTGCCGCAATGCCTCCGGCGAGTCGATCCCGAGCGCGCTGTGCAGCAGGCGCGTCCGCTTGGCGCCGATGCCCGGCAGGCGCATGATCGCCAGCAGACCGGGCGGATAGCGCTCGCGCAGGCGGCTCAGCGCGGGGATCTCGCCGGTCTGCTGCAGCGCGAGGATCTTCTCCTGGATCGTGGACCCGATGCCGGGCAGATCGGTCGCCTTGCCGGCGCGTGCGAGCGCCGCGACTGAGACCGGAGATTCGCGCACCCGGCGTGCCGCATTGCGGTATGCCAGCACGCGGTGCACGATCGCGCCGTCGAGCTCGGACAGGGCGGCGAGCTCGTCGAGCGCGTCTGCGACCACCGCGTTGTGGAGGTCTGTGGCTGCCATCTGTTCTAGGGTACGTCGGCGATGACAGGGGTGCCATGGCTGGTCCTGCCGACATACAACGAGTCCGAGAACCTCGAGAAGATGATCGCCGCCGCCGGCAGCGTGCTGCAAGCTGCTGCGCCGGAGGGCTTTGCGATCCTCGTCGCCGACGACGGCTCGCCTGACGGCACGGGCGAGATCGCCGATCGCCTGGCCGCCGAGCACGACTGGGTCCATGTGCTGCACCGGGCCAAGAAGGAAGGCATCGGCCCCGCCTACGTCGCCGGCTTTACGCACGCGCTGGCAAACGGCGCCGACTACGTGATGGAGATGGACTGCGACTTCTCCCACGATCCCGCCGACCTGGCTCGCCTGCTGGCGGCGGTGGACCGCGGCGCCGGGGGCGGCGCCGATCTTGCGCTCGGCTCGCGGTACGTGCCCGGCGGCGGCGTCACCGACTGGGGCCTGCTGCGCCGCTTCATCAGCTATGGAGGCTCGACCTACGCCCGCATCATCCTGGGCCTGAAAGTCAAGGACCTGACCGGCGGCTTCAAGTGCTTTCGGCGCGAGGTCCTGGAGGCGATCGACCTCGACAGCGTGCGCTCCCAGGGCTACGCCTTCCAGGTCGAGCTGACCTACAGGGCGGTCCGCGCCGGCTTTACGGTGCAGGAGGTGCCGATCGTCTTCCGCGACCGCGAGCACGGCGCGAGCAAGATGTCCTGGAAGATCACCGTTGAGGCGATGTGGCTGGTGCCCGGTCTGCGCTTTGGCCGCCACCGAAGCGACCGTACCGCCGCCTCCGAGCGCCAGACGGCGTTGCGGTAGCCAACCCGCTGCGACGGCGAGCGCGCTGCCGCCGCTGCTTACCGGTGCGCGCTCAGGTCGCCGGCCCCGCGCGCCGATCAGATCGGGTGGACGCATCCGCCTACGCCTTCTACCACGGGGTACGCCACACGCGCTCGGCGCTGCGACGCTGGGAGCGGCGGCCGTTGCCGGTGCTCGGCCGCTGGGTTGCCGGCTCGGCCGTGGCCGCGGCGGGGCTGCTGCTCGCCGTGCTGGTCGTTGCTTCGCTCAGTGGCAGCTACACGCAGATCATCACCCTGCAGCCGCCGTTTGCGCTCGGCGACTGGGCCTCGGTCGGCGAAGTCCTTACGAGCAACCTGCTCGTGCTCGCCCTCCACGCGCTGGCCTGCGTCGCCGGTTTCATCGCCGGCAGCGCGCTGCCGCTGCAGGCCTCCTCGCACAGCGGGATCTCGCGCTGGGTGCATGAGCACGGCGGGCGGATCGCGATCTGCTTCGTGGCGTGCGCGACCGCCTTCTCGCTCTCGATCCAGGCATACGTGCTCGGGCACACGCTCGCCGGGGTGGCCCACTTCCTGAAGGTCTCGCCCGCGCTATTGCTGCTGGGCGTGTTGCCGCACGCGATCCCTGAGCTGATCGCGCTGTTCCTGCCGCTGGCGGCTTGGATCATCGCCAGCCGCCGAGGGGAGTGGGAGGAGTTGCTGGCGGCGACGCTTGTGACCGTCGCGATCTCGGTGCCGCTGCTCCTGCTCGCGGCCCTGATCGAGGTCTACGTCTCCCCGCACCTGTTCACGGCGCTGAGCGGCATCCATCCGCCGATCGTGCGCGAAGTCGGCGGGCTGATCGTCCAGGACCGCGTCCGCTGAGCGGGAGCGTCCGACGGGAGCCGGCGCGGCGGCCCCTTGCTTCACTTTGTATAGTAGGTGGCAGCCAACGCGCACGACAGGAGACCCCGATGGCAGGCAACCTCAACGAAGTCACAGACGTCAACTTCCAGGCAGAGGTGATCGAGTCCGACAAGCCGGTGCTCGTCGACTTCTGGGCGCCCTGGTGCGGCCCCTGCAGGGTGGTTGCCCCGGTGCTCGAGGAGATCGCGGGCGAGCGGCCGGAGATGCGGATCGTGAAGCTCAACGTGGATGAGAACCAGCAGACCGCCGCGACCTACCAGGTGCTTTCGATCCCGACGATGATCCTCTTCAAGAACGGCTCGCCCGTGAAGACCGTCGTCGGCGCCTATCCCAAGAAGCGGCTCGAGGCAGAGCTCGAGCCCGCCCTCGCAGCCTGATCGACGCCTGCTCAGGGCGGCCCTAGAATTGGCCGCCCTGTGAGCACCGCTGCCCGACATCCCCTGATCCCGCCGCGCCCGGTCGACGCGCGCAAGGAGCTGCCGCAGCTCGAGCTCGAGGTGCTGGAGCGCTGGCGCGAGCGCGAGGTCTTCAAGCGCTCGCTGCAGGCGCGGCAGGAGGCGCCGGCGTGGGTCTTCTACGAGGGGCCGCCTACCGCCAACGGCAGGCCGGGCTCACACCACGTGCTCTCGCGGGTCTTCAAGGACATCTACCCGCGCTACAAGACGATGCGGGGCTACCGCGTCGACCGCAAGGGCGGCTGGGACTGTCACGGCCTGCCGGTCGAGATCGCAGTCGAACAGGAGCTGGGGCTGACCTCCAAGACCGAGGTCGAGGACTACGGGATCGAGGCGTTCAACGCCAAGTGCCGGGAGTCGGTCTTCGCCTACCTGCAGGAGTGGGATCGCCTGACCGAGCGGATCGGCTTCTGGATCGACCTCGACGACGCCTACAGGACGCTCGATGAGAGCTACATCGAGTCGGTCTGGTGGGCACTTGCGCAGATCGCCGGCAAGGGCTTGCTCTACGAGGGCCACAAGGTCGTGCCGTACTGCCCACGCTGCGGGACTGCGCTCTCCTCGCACGAGGTCGCGCTCGGCTACAAGGACGTGGTCGATCCGAGCGTCTATGTGCGGCTGAAGTTGCAGGACAGCGACGAGAGCCTGCTGATCTGGACCACTACTCCGTGGACGCTGCCTGGAAACGTCGCGGTCGCGGTCGGGCCGGGCATCGAGTACGCGAAGGTGCGCTGGCGCGATGAGACGCTGATCCTTGCGGCCGCGCTGGTGGAGAGGGTGCTCGGCGAGGAGGCCGAGGTGATCGAGCGGCTCTCCGGTGAGGACCTGCTCGGTCGCACTTACGAGGGGCCGATCTTCGATGTCGGTCCCCGCGGCGGCTTTCCTGTGATCGCCGGGGATTTCGTGACCACCGAGGACGGCACGGGTCTCGTGCACATCGCGCCTGCTTTCGGCGAAGACGACTTCAACGTCGCCGGCGCCGCCGGGCTGATCGACTCGACCGATCCCCACACGCTGCTCAATCCGGTCAGGCTGGATGGGACCTACGACGATCGCGTAGTCGGCTACGAGGGCCGCTTCGTCAAGGACCCGGCGCTGACCGAGGAGCTGATCGCCGATCTGGACCGCCGCGGGCTGCTGCTGAAGCGCACCGACTACGAGCACTCCTATCCCCACTGCTGGCGCTGCGGCACGCCGCTGATCTACTACGCGAAGGCGTCCTGGTACATCCGGACCACGGCGGTCAAAGAGCAGATGATGGCCGGCAATGAGACGGTCTCCTGGCACCCCTCCCACATCAAGCACGGGCGCTTCGGGGAGTGGCTGAAGGGCAACGTGGACTGGGCGCTCTCGCGCGAGCGCTACTGGGGCACGCCGCTGCCGGTGTGGCGCTGCGCCGGTGGGCACCTGAAGGTGATCGGCTCCTTTGCCGAGTTGGAGCGGCTTTCGGGCAGGGTGCTCGAGGACCATCACCGTCCCTACGTGGACGAGGTCGAGTTTCCCTGTGAGTCCTGCGGGCAGCCGATGCGGCGGGTGCCGGAGGTGATCGACGTCTGGTTTGACTCGGGCGCGATGCCGTTCGCCCAGCACCACGCGCCGTTCGAGCGAGAGGAGCTCTTCGAGCACCGCTTTCCTGCCGACTTCGTCTGCGAGGCGCTCGACCAGACGCGGGGCTGGTTCTACTCGCTGCTTGCGATCTCGACGCTGCTCTTCGATACGGCTCCGTATCGAAACGTCGTCTGCCTCGGGCTGATCCTCGACGGCGAGGGCCAGAAGATGAGCAAGAGCAAGGGCAACACGGTTGAGCCGTGGCAGGTGCTCGACCAGTTCGGCGCCGATGCCTTTCGCTGGTACTTCTTCACCTCAAAGCAGCCGTGGGACGGCTATCGCTTCTCCGAAGAGGCGATCGGCGAGGGCGTGCGGCTGTTCCTCAAGCAGCTTTGGTCGACCTATTTCTTCTACGTCCTCTACGCGAACGCGAACAGGGCGCGGCTGGAGGGTGAGGCCGCCGCTGAGCCTGCCGAGCTCGATCGCTGGGCGCTTTCGCGGACGGCGGGTACCGCCCAACTTGTGGCCGAAAAGCTTGACGAGTACGACGCGACCAGCGCAGGGCGGGCGATTGCGGAGTCTGCTCGACGATCTCTCGAACTGGTACGTGCGGCGCTCGCGGCGGCGGTTCTGGGACGGCGAGCCGGCGGCGTTTGCGACCCTGCGGGAGTGCCTGCTGATTCTCAGCAAGCTGCTGGCGCCGTTCTGCCCGTTCATTGCCGATGAGATCTACGACAACCTCGACGGGGAGTTGCCGAGCGTCCACCTCTGCGACTTCCCGACCGGTGCCGCCTTGCCGGATCGCGATCTGGACTTGGAGGAGGCGATGGCCACGGCTCGCCAGACCGTGAAGCTCGGGCGCGGCGCGAGGGGCAAGGCGAAGGTGAAGGTGCGCCAGCCGCTCGCGGAGGCGGTCGTGGTCGCGGACGGTCGCGAGCGGAGCGCGATCGAACGGCTCTCAGAGATCGTCAGGGAGGAGCTGAACGTGCGCGCGGTGCGCTTCGTTGACGCGGCCGAGGAGCTCGGGCGCTACGAGGTCAAGGCGAACTACCGCCGTCTCGGGCCGATCTTCGGCAAAGACATGCCGCTCGCGGCCGATGCGATCGCGGCGCTCGACCCCCAGCACGTCGCGGGCATCGTGCTCTCGGCCGAGAACGACGGCTCGCTCGGCATCGCGGTCGCAGGCCGCGAGCACACGCTCGGCGCCGAGGACGTGATCCTCACGATGTCCGCTCCCGATGGCTATTCGGTCGAGCGCGAAGGCGCTCACGCCGTCGCGCTGGAGCTGACGATCGACGCGGACCTGCTCCAGGAGGGCCAGGCGCGCGAGATCGTTCACTCCGTCCAGAACGCGCGCAAGAGCGCCGGCCTGGAGGTGGAGGACAGGATCGCACTCGTGCTCGGGGGCGATCCACAGCTGCTCGCGGCGGCACAGGCATACCGCGACTATGTCGCGGGCGAGACGCTGGCGGTGCAGATCGTCTTGCGCGAGCGAAGGGAAATGACCTACGAGGAGCGGGTCAAGATCGACGGGCTGGAGCTGTCGGTGGCGCTCAGCAGGGTGTGAGGGCGCCCGCGCAGCATCTCGACCGCCTCGATCGGGCTCTCGCCGAGGCGCAGCACCGTGCTTGCGC
Organism: uncultured Actinomycetota bacterium; assembly: GCA_963725915.1. Lineage (GTDB taxonomy): Bacteria > Actinomycetota > Thermoleophilia > Solirubrobacterales > Solirubrobacteraceae > Palsa-744. Next base: position 313,854 of record CAVSAL010000004.1, read on the forward strand.
CCGTGTCGGGGACCGCGCCGCGGTAGTCGTAGACGTCGATCTGGCCGCAGGCTCGCCCGCGCGGCGTAGACGAGCCTGGCCGATCGCCGGCATTGCCGCGCCGCTGCCCGCGAGCACGAGCGCGGAGGGCTGCAGGGCGCGCAACGCATTGCCCACGCGCTCCTGGCGCATGCCGACCGGCAGGCAGAGCGTCCGCAGGCCCGCGCGCCGCAGCAGCAGCTCCAGCGCCTGGCAGTGCAGCGCGTCGAGTGAGCCCTCGGCGCTCGCGTCGAAGATCATCACGCCCTCGTCAAGTACGGCGGGCGGGGAGATGCGCTTGGCGGCCGCGAGCCAGCCGGTCGCGTAGCGCCAGGCGAAGCAGCGCTCCGGCGTCTCAGGGTCGAGCATCTCGACGCCGGCGAGCAGCGGGCTCTCCACGGTCCGCTCCAGCGAGCGCATCAGCAGGCTCTCTTCTAGCAGCCTGTCAACCTTGCCCTCGTTGAAGTCGGCGAACGCCAGGCGCAGGCGCTGCGCGGTGGAGGGGCCTTCGCCGCGCTCGCGCACGACGGAGATCGCCGCGGCGATCTCGCCCGTCTCGCCGAGCGCGTCTCGCAGCGCTTCGATCTCGCGGCGCTCGAACATCCGGTGCCCGCCGTCGGTGCGGCGGGGGAGCGGGTGCCCGAAGCGCTGCTCCCAGCTGCGCAGCGTGTTCGCGCTGACGCCGAGGATCGCGGCGGCGGCGTTGGTCCTGATCGCGCTCATGAGCAACAGATGGTCAGGTTTGCCGAGCCTTACGGCAACCCCTGCAAGCGGCGCTGCATATCGCAAGAATCCATGCATGCGGCTGCGCCTCTACCACCACTCCGACGGCGCCCGCATCGCCTACCGGGAGATCGGCGCCGGGCCGCCGATCGCACTGCTGCACTCGGCGATGCTGACCCATCAGGAGTGGGCGCCGGTGGCGGGCGTGCTGGCGGAGCGCTACAGGGTCGTATTGCCGGACCTGCCGCTGCACGGCGACTCGGAGGACAGGCCCTTTCATCCCTACACGCTCGACTGGTTCGCCGACGTTCTCGGCGGGTTTGCCGCCGACGTGCTCGGGCCGCGGCCGATGATCGGCGGCCACGACGTCGGCGCCGAGATCCTGCTGCATGCTGTCCAGAGAGGGGCGATCAAGCCGAGCAAGCTCGTGCTGATGCCAAGCCGGATGCACCGCGCTGCCGAGAACCAGCGGGCGATGCGGGCGTGGCGGGTGGCGGCGAGCACGGGCGCGATACCGGGGGTCGACCGGGCGCTCACCCACGCGGTCAAGGCGCTGATGACACCGGAGCGGGGGAGGCGTCTCTCCGCCCGCGCCGATGCCGCTGCGGGCGACCTGATCCGGCAGTCCTTCGCCGACGTCGGCGGCAACGCGAACCTCGCCCGCGCGTGGTCGAAGTGCGCGCGCCGCTGGCCAGACGGCGCCCAGGAGCACCTGCTCGCGCTCTACCCGACGCTGAGGATGCCGGTGCTGCTGCTGTGGGCCGATCGCGACCGGCTGCACCCGCTCGCGATTGCCGAAGAGGCGCTCGATCTGCTGCCGAGCGCGCAGCTGCGGGTGCTGGAGAGCACCGGATTTCTGATCGCCTACGACGACCCGATCGGGGTGGCGCGGGAGATCTCCGCCTTCTGCGGGTAACGTCCGGGGCGCTCAGACGGCGCTCAAACGCGACAAGGAGACTCGATGACAGAGACGCAGCTGTGGGGCGGGGAGACCGCCAAGGCCGTGGAGAACTTCCCGATCTCGGGCGAGCGGGTGCCGATCGCGGTCGTCCACTGGCTTGCGCGGATCAAGGGCGCGGCGGCGGCGGTCAACGCCGAGCTCGGCGGTTTGGACAAGCGCAGGGCGGGCAAGATCGAGCGGGCGGCCAGGGAGATCGCCGCCGGCAAGCACGACGAGCACTTCCCGATCGACGTCTTCCAGACAGGCTCGGGCACCTCCACGAACATGAACGCCAACGAGGTGATCGCGAGCCTCGCGACAAATGGAAGCCCCACCCACCCCGTGCATCCCAACGACCACGTCAACATGGGCCAGTCCTCAAACGACGTGTTCCCATCCGCGGTGCATCTGGCCGCGCTCGACCTGGCCTCCAACGAGCTGCTGCCTGCGCTGAAGGCGCTGGAGCGCTCGCTCTCGCGCAAGGCCAAGAGCTTCCAGAACGTCGTCAAGGCGGGCCGGACGCACCTGATGGATGCGGTGCCCGTCACGCTCGGGCAGGAGTTCGCGGGCTACGCCGCCCAGATCGCGCTCGGCCAGGAGCGCGTGCGGGCAGCGCTAGTGCACGTAGGTCAGATTCCGCTCGGCGGCACCGCCACCGGCACCGGGCTGAACACGCACGCGAAGTTCGCCGAGAAGGTGCGCGCGCGCCTGAAGAAGGAGTCGGGCCTGCGCCAGATCGCCGCTCCCGCCGACCGCTTCGAGGCTCAGGCTGCCCGGGATGCGCTGGTTGAGCTCTCGGGCGCGCTGAAGGTACTCGCGGTCTCGCTGACCAAGATCGCAAACGACATCGCGCTGATGGGGTCGGGTCCGCGCGCCGGCATCGGCGAGCTCTACCTGCCCGAGCTGCAGAAGGGCTCCTCGATCATGCCCGGCAAGGTCAACCCGGTGCTGCCGGAGGTCGTGCTGCAGGTATCAGCGCAGGTGATAGGCAACGACACCGCCATCACGATCGGTGGCATGCAGGGCCAGTTCGAGCTCAACGTCCGCATCCCGCTGATCGCTCGCAACCTGATCCAGTCGATCCATCTTCTGAGCACCGCCTCCACTGCGTTCGCGGAGAAGTGCATCGATGGGATCAAGGCCAACAAGGCCGGGACCGACGCCTCCGCGGGCGCGACGCTCGCCGTCGCAACCGCTCTCAATGGCGCGATCGGCTACGACAAGGCGGCCACGATCGTCAAAAAGGCGACCGACTCGGGCCGGCCTCTGCGCGAGATCGCATTGGAGGAGGGCGTGGACGCCGAGCTCTACGACGAGACGATCGACCTGCGCAAAATCGCGGCGGGCAACGCCGGAAGCTAGTAAGGGGCGCGGCGAGGCTGCTGGGCGAGCAGGGCGTCCAGCAGCAGCTTCGCCCCAGCCTTGGAGAGCGGTTCGTTGAGGTTGCCGCACTTCGGCGACTGCACGCAGGAGGGGCAGCCCTTCTCGCACCTGCAGCCGGCGATCAGGCGGTACGCGTCCTCGCACAGCTCCTCGAAACGCGCGTAGGCGGTCCTTGCGATGCCCACTCCGCCGGGGTGCCCGTCGTAGATGAAGATCGCGGGGCCGCTGGTCTGGGGGTGCAGATTGGTGGAGAGGCCGCCGATGTCCCAGCGGTCGCACATCGCGATCAGCGGCAGCACCGCGATCTGGGCGTGCTCGGTTGCGTGCAGGGCGCCAAGCAGCCCCTCCAGCGGGATCGCTGCCTCGCCGAGGCTGCCGAGCGCCGGCCCGGGCTCATACCACAGCGCCTGCGTGGCGAAGGTGGTCTGGGGCAGGTCGAGCGCGACCAGGTCGATCTGAGAGTGGTCGCTGATGCGCTTGCGCTGATAGGCGATCACGGTCTCGGTGACCGAGACCTCGCCGAGGGAGACGGTCACCCCCAGCGCGGTGCGGCGGTCGAGCAGGCGCTCGATCGCGGTGTCGGTCTCGACCTTGGGCTGCGTGTACCAGTCGCCGTCGAAGGACTTGACCAGGGCCCGCCTGCGCTCGAGGTCGAGTTGCAGCACTTCGTAAGCGCTGCCGAGGTGCAGGTAGATCGCGCCCTGATGGGTGGTGGAGTGCGCGCGCGCGGCCTCTACCGTGCCGAGCATCTCGCCGGAGTCGACCTCTACGATCGCAAAGCGCTCCGCGGAGGCAGACCGCAGCGACACCTCGGCCGCCGGATAGGAGCCGGGGCGCCTTGGCACGTAGCTGGTGGGGGCCAGCGTTGCGGCGGCCTGCGCTTGGCGGCGCCGCAGCGCGCCGTTGCCGACGAGCACCTCGGCGTAGGCCTCCCAGCGGGGGCCGAGAGTGTCGGCGTCCGCCGCGGACAGAGGGCCCTCGTGGGCGGCGCAGAGCAGGTGCTGGAGGTGGATCTGCAGGCTCTCGTGGTCGAGGATCGCAGCCTCGACGGGGCGCTCCAGGAAGTCGGCGGGGTGGCGGCAGAAGAACTGGTCGAGCGCATCCTCGCCGGCGATGTAGACCGCCAGGCCGTTGCCGCGGCGGCCGGCCCTGCCCCACATCTGCCGCAGCGAGGCGACGGTGCCGGGGAAGGTGACGACGATCGCGGCGTCGAGCTGGCCGATGTCGATGCCGAGCTCCAGCGCATCGGTCGTGATGACCGCCCGCAGCTCCCCGCTGAGGAGCCGGGCCTCCAGCTCGCGGCGTTGCTGTGCCGTGTAGCCGGCCCTGTAGGGGACGACGAGCTCGCGCCAGCTCGGGGTCCTGCGCCTGCAGGCGCTGCCTGAGGAGGCGTGTGAGCAGCTCGACGCCACGGCGCGAGCGCACGAAGCAGATCGTCCTGGCGCCCGAAGTGACGAGCTTTGCCAGCAGCTCGGCGCCCTCGGCGCTGGCCGGCAGCCGCGTGCCGAGACGCTCGTCGATCAGCGGCGGGTTCCACATCGCGATCTGCCGGGCGGGGGTGGGCGAGCCGTCGTCGTCGATCAGCGTGAAGTCGGGCAGGCCTGTCAGGCGCTGCGCCAGGTCGATCGGGTTGGCGATGGTCGCGGAGGTCAGCAGGAAGCGCGGCTGCGTGCCATAGGCGGCGGCGATCCGGCGCAGGCGCCTGATCACGTTGGCGACATGGGAGCCGAAGACGCCTCGGTAGACGTGGGCCTCGTCGATCACGACGACCGCGAGGTTCGCGAACAGCTCCGCCCAGGCCCGGTGGTTGGGCAGGATGCCGATGTGGAGCATGTCGGGGTTGGTGAGCACGACGTTGGCTTTGCGGCGGATCTCGGCGCGCGCCTCCTTGGGCGTATCGCCGTCATAGATCGCGGGCCTGACACGCTGCGGCAGCCCGAAGCCGGCCAGCGCCCGCGCTTGATCCTGGGCCAGCGCCTTGGTCGGATAGAGGTAGAGCGCTCGCGCTCGCGGCTGGCGGCAGAGCACCTCGATCGTGGGCAGGTTGAAGCACATCGACTTGCCCGAGGCGGTGCCGGTCGTGACGATCACCGGTCCCTCCCAGGCTGCCTCCAGCGCCTGCGTCTGGTGGCAGTAGAGCTGCTCGATGCCAAGTCGGCGCAGCGCGGCCAGCAGCTCGGGGTGAAGCTCGGCCGGGAGCGGGCTCAGGCGCGGCTCCGCGCGTCCGTTGTGAGCCTCGCCGACCAGTCGCCCGTCCGCTCTGCCTGCGGCGAGGATCTCGCGCCAGCGGTCCTTGGGCGAGGCGGCCGGCGCGGGTGGTTGCTGCGTTGCCACGGCTTGCGATAGTAGAGCGGCAATGCCGATCCGCTGCCTCTACCTCGACCTCTCAACTCGCCTCACCTCTGCGAGATGCGCCGCCACAGGCGCCGCCAGAACCCCGGCCGGGGGCGCCGCCAGCGTGCGGGCGGAGGCACCGTCGCCCGCACGAGCGCGACCCAGTCGGCAAGCGGCAGCTCTCCCGATATCAGGCGCCCGAGCGCGCTCGTGACGGGAGACTGCACGCCGGAGCGCTCGAGCGTCCGGGCCAGCAGGGGCACCGACTCCAGCGCCTCGACCGCCTGTCCGATCCGCTGCGGTATCTCAGCTGCCGGCACGCCCTGCGCGAGCAGCTCGCCGGCGCGCCGGTTGCGGCTCTCTCGCGCGAGCGCGGTCGCGACCAGGTCGCCCGTGCCGGCGAGGCCGATCATCGACTCCGGCCGCGCGCCCTGGTGCTCGGCGTAGCGCCACACCTCGGCGAAGATGTGCCCGGCCGCCGCGCCCGCGGCGTTTGGCCCCTGCGCTTCGGTCGCGCCGGTCGCAAGCGCGGCTGCGTTCTTGGCCGCCCCGGCCAGCTCGACGCCGATCGGGTCGTCTGAGACCTCGCAGACCACCCCGGCGCGCGTGAAGACCTGGGCCAGCTCGCGCGCGAGACCTTCGCTGCGCGAGGCGACGACCAGGCCGGCGCCGGAGCGGACCATCTCCCGGGCGTGCGCGGGTCCGCCGATGCACGCCACCCTGTGGCCCTCCAGCGCGAGGCCGAGCACGGCGGTGGGCGCCTGGCCGTCCGGGGGCACGAGCCCCTTCGCGACCGAGACGACGGCTGTGCGTCTGCCGAGTCCCGAGCTCCGCAGGCCCGCAAGCGCCGTGGAGATCTCCTTCGAGGGCACGGCCAGAAACACGTAGTCGGCGCGGGCGACACCGGCGGACACGGGCTCGATCCGAAGCTGGGCAGGCAGCTGCACCCCCGGCAGGTAGGTGGCGTTCTCGCGCTGGGAATCGAGCGCCGCAGCCTGCTCGGCGGTGCGAGCCTGCAGCGTGCTGCGCAGCCCGCCGCGGGAGAGCAACACCGCCAGCGCGGTCCCGAACGAGCCGGCGCCGATCACCGTGGCCCTCCGAGCCCCCGGCGTGGGCAGCGATCGAGCGCGCGAGAGGGTAGGCTCAATCTCGGGCATCCGGTGAGCGAGCCTAGCGATCAATCAGTGAAGGAGACCCGCCCACCCGGTCCAGCGGCAGGCGCCTACTCGTGGCGCAACTGGGCCGGCGATCAGCGCTGCCGCCCCGCGGCGATCGAGGCGCCTCGCACTCCGGAGGAGATCTCAGCCGCGCTCGCGCGCGCGGCGAGCGCGAGCATGCGCGTCCGGGTGGCGGGATCGGGCCACTCCTTCAGCGACATCGCGTGCACCGAGGAGATGCAGTTGCGCCTCGACGGGCTCTCCGCGGTGCTCGACGTGGACCGCAGCAGTGGGCTGGTTCGCGTCCAGGGCGGAATCACGATTCGGGAGCTGAACCGGCGCGTGGCAGAGCACGGCCTCGCGCTGGAGAACCTCGGCGACATCGACGCCCAGACGATCTCGGGCGCGATCTGCACCGCCACGCACGGCACCGGCTCAAAGCTTGCGAACATCCCCTCGCAGGTCTCAGAGCTCACACTCGTGCTCGCCGACGGCTCGACGCTGACATGCTCGCAGCACAGCGACCCGGAGACTTTCTGCGCCGCCTGCGTGAGCCTCGGGGCGCTCGGCGTGATCGCAGAGGCGACGCTGCGCTGCGTGCCTGCGTTCTGCTTGCGCGGAGTGGACTCCTGCGCCCCGCTGGAGCAAGCCCTGGAGCGCTTCGAGGAGCTCTCGCAGAGCAACGATCACTTCGAATTCTATGTCTTCCCATATGCGCAGACGGCGCTGACGAGGACCAACAACCGCACCGAGGAGCCGCCGCGGCCGCCGAGCCGCGTCTCCGCCTATCTCAACGACGTGCTGCTCGTCAACGAGGCCTTCGGCCTGCTCTGCAAAATCGGCAGAGCGGCACCCACGCAGATCCCGCGCATCAACAGGCTTGTCACGAAGCTCGCAGGCTCGCGGGTGCGCGTCGACCGCTCCGACCGCGTGTTCGCCACGCCGCGCCTGGTGCGTTTCACCGAGATGGAGTATGCGCTGCCGCGCGGCAACGTGCCCGAGGCGGTGCGCCGCGTGCTTGCGATGGTGGAGCGCGAGCGGCTGGCGGTGCCCTTCCCGATCGAGGTTCGCTCCGTCGCGTCAGACGACGCATTCCTCTCCACCGCCAACGGCCGCGAGAGCGGCTTCGTCGCCGTCCACATGTTCGAAGGCATGGCGTTCGAGACCTATTTCAGGGCGGTCGAGGCGATCATGGACGAGCTGGAGGGCAGGCCGCACTGGGGCAAGCGGCACTTCCAAACCGCGCAGACGCTGCGGGGGCGCTACCCCGACTGGGACCGCTTCCAGGCGGTCCGCGCGCGCCTGGATCCGCAGGGCGTCTTTGGCAACGCGTGGACCGACCGCGTGCTCGGGCCGGCGCGATGAGCGCGACGGCGCCGCCCCGGGGCGCAAGGCCGGACGAGCCGCAGCTGGAGCGCATCGAACGCGCGACCGCGGGACTGCAGCCGCCGTTTGCCGTGCTCGACCTGGAGGCGCTCTGGGCCAACGCCGCGGAGATGGAACGCCTGGCCGCCGGAAAGCCGATCCGCCTGGCCAGCAAGTCGGTGCGCTGCCGGCCGTTGCAGGCGCAGGTGCTCGCGCGCGCGGGCTTCAGCGGCACGCTGGCCTTCACCCTGCCCGAGGCTCTGTGGCTTGCGCGCGAGGGTTTGCAGGACATCCTCGTCGCCTATCCGAGCGCCGACACCGACGCGCTGGGTGAGCTTGCGCGCATGAGCGACGAGCGCCCGCAGGCGCGGATCGCAGTGATGGTCGATTGCATCGAGCACATCGAGACGATCGAGGCCGCGGGCGCGGACGCGCATTCGCGGGTGCGGGTCTGCATCGACATCGACGCCGGCTGGTGGGCGCTCGGGGGGCGGCTGAAGATCGGCGCCAAGCGCTCGCCGATCCACACGCCCGCGCAGGCGCGATCGCTGGCGCGGCAGATCGTCGGGCGGGACTCGGTGCAGTTGGTCGGCCTGATGGCATACGAGGCCCAGATCGCCGGTCTCGGCGACGCGCCGCCCGGCAGACCGCTGCGCGCGCTGGCGATCCGGGCGCTGCAAGCGCGCTCGGCGCGCGAGCTTGCCAGCCGCAGGGCCGAAATCGTCGCGGCCGTGGGCGAGATCGCTCCGCTGGAGCTCGTCAATGGCGGCGGGACGGGCAGCCTCGCTGCCACAGCCTCCGAGGCCGCGATCACCGAGCTCGGCGCCGGCTCGGGGCTCTACGGGCCGACGCTGTTCGACGCCTACCGCGCCTTCCGCCCGCGCCCGGCCGCGCTGTTCGCGCTGCCGATCGTGCGCAGGCCCGGCCCGGGCATCGCGACCGCGCTCGGCGGCGGCTACCTGGCGTCCGGCCCGGCGGACGCCGCCCGCCTGCCCGGGCCGCATCTGCCCGGCGGCCTGCGGCTGGACGCGATGGAGGGCGCGGGCGAGGTTCAGACTCCCCTGATCGGTGACGCTGCCGAGCGCCTGCGGATCGGCGACCGTGTCTGGCTGCGGCACGCAAAGGCCGGCGAGCTCTGCGAGCGCTTCAAGACGCTGTTTGCGATCGAAGGCGACACGGTGGTGCAGGAGCTGCCCACCTACAGGGGCGAGGGCCGCTGTTTCTTGTGACGCGAAGACTCGAATGCTGATAGGAGTACCGTCCTTGCGCATTCTCGCAGCCATGCCAGGGCAGATCCCCGCTCGGCAGCGTCGCGAGCCCTCCGCTGCGGCGCTGCGCTCGACCAGATGGCGCCTCTCCAGCGCCGCGCAGGTGGTGGCGGCGCTCACCGTGTGCGCCGCCGCCCTGCGATTTGGGACGCTCGACGTGCAGAGCGTGTGGTTCGACGAGTCGGCGACGATGATCCTCGTGCGCAGGGGCTTTGCGGGCATGCTCGCCCACCTCGCCAAAAGCGAATCGGCTCCGCCGCTCTACTACATGCTCGTCTGGCTCTGGACCAAGATCTTCGGCGCCGGCCCGATCGGCTTTCGCTCTTTCTCGGCGCTCGCGGGGACCCTCACCGTGCCCGTCATGTATCTGGTCGGCAGGCGTGTCTCGACGCGCGTCGGCCTATGGGCAGCGGCTCTCACCGCCTTCAGCCCGGCGATGTACTACTACTCGCAGGAGGCGCGCTGCTACGCGCTGCTGATCTTGCTCTGCGCGATCGCGTTCCTGCTTTGGCAGCGCGCGCTGGAGGAGCGCAGCGCACGGCGGTTGTGGCTGTGGGCCGGCGTCAGCGCTCTGGCCGTGCTCACGCACTACTTCGCCGCGTTCCTGTTCATTCCAGAGGCCCTTCTTCTCGGCTGGCGCCTAGGCTGGCGACGCCTGATCGCACCTTTCGCGGCGGTGCTCGCGGTCGGCGCAGCGCTTGCGCCGCTCGCCTACGCCGAGGTCGGCAACGGCAGCAAGATCAGCTGGATCGAAGGCGCCTCGCTGGGCTCGCGGGTCGGTCAGGCCGCCAAGGAATTCCTGGTGGGGCCCTATGGGCCCTCCGGCAGGCTGGAGATCCTCGCGGCGGCGGTAGCCGCGCTGCTCACGGTCGCTGCGGCGATGCTCGTGCTGCGCCGGGGCAAGCCGAGAGAGCGGGCGATCGCACGCGACGCGGCGATCGTCGCGATCGTCGCGGTCGTGATCCCGCTGCTGCCGGCGGCCGCCCATGTGCTGGATATCTTCGATGGTCGCAATGTGATCGCCGTGTGGATCCCGTTCGCGGCGATCGTCGCGGTGGGGCTCGGCTGCGCCGCCTCGGGCGCCGCCGGCTGGATCCTCGGCACCGGTCTCTGCGCCGTCTGGCTCGCCTTGATCCTCAGCATCAACGTGCTTCCGGGATATCAGCGCGATGACTGGCGCGGGGCGGCGCAGGCGCTGCCCTCCTCAAAGGGATCGCGCATCATCGTCGGCGGCCCCAACGCCTTGGACCCGCTGTCCATCTACCTGCCCGACCTGGATCGCGTGAAGGGGCCCACGGCCCTTGTGCGAGAAGTTGACTTCGTCTCGCTGCGAATCAGGCACACCGCCGGCTCGGCCTCTGCGCCGGTCGTGCAGAGGAACGCTCCTGCCGGTTTCCGGCTCGCGGGCGTCCGCGACGGCGAAGCGTTCGCCGTATCGCGGTTCATCGCACCGCGCGCGACCTCCGTGACCGCTGAAACGCTGCATCGGCTCTCGGGCAATCCGGCGGCGGAAGCGATCCTCGAGCGTTGAGGGCGGCCCCCGTCGCGGGTGCTCAGATCGCTTTTGCCAGCCTGACTCCCGCCTCTGTGAGCGCGTGCTCCGAGCGCGCCCGGATCACGATCTGCAGATCGAGGATGCGGGCGTCGAATGGCACGAGATCGTTCTCGCGCGCGATCGCGTAGGCGGGGACGCCGCCCTGACGCGCGCGTGTCGCGATCTCGAACGGCAGGCTGCCGAGCAGCGTGCGCTCGTCCAGGCGCGGGGCAGCGATCACCACCGCGCGCGCAGCCTTCATGCGAGCGTCGAAGTCCGAGCCGAGATCCTCGCCGAGCGGATATGGATCGGCATGCAGCCCGCCTGTCCGGCACAGGCCGGCGCTCACCGCGGCTGCGACGCGATCGGCATCCAGCCGCGCGTCAAAGCCTTCGGCCGCAACCAGCACGAGATGGCTGATTCCGACCGGCTCGCGGGCGCCTTGCCGGCTTGGCATCTGCATCGCCGTGCATCATCACACGTCTGGGCCTGTCACAGAATGTCTCCTCGTTCGTTTAAGCAGATGAGATGACCCAGTTCTTCGATGCGCTCGAACGCCAGCTCGTCGAGCTGTCGAGGGACTCGCCTCGCATGACGCCGCGCGTGCGGACCACGCGCCGCCTCGCCGTGGGCACCGTAACGCTGCTCTGCCTGCTGGCCTGCGTCGCCGGAACGACGCTGCTCCCGCGCAGCGACAGGTATGCGACGGTCGGCGCGAAAGCGCTGTTCGCCGCGCTGCGATCCGGCGGCTTCTCCGCGCCGAGGTGGCGCGGCGCGCCAAGCGCCGATGCCATCCAGGCATCCGGTGGCCGGGCGGCCGACACGAGCTACGGCACGGGCGCCTGCGGCCGCAGTGTGCCGATCCGCGGTGCGGCGGCGCTGGGGAGCCGCCTGCCCGTCAACATGACGGCCGGGCGCCTGCAGGGCCTGATCTGCTCGACCAGGGAAAGCACGCTCAGGGAGCGCGACGGAGCGCCGTCCGCGTGCGCGGCCACACGGCGCCCGGTGCCGACCATGCGCTTCATCGACGACGAGCACAAGCAGCCTCGCGGGCGCGGGCGCGGGCGCGGGCGCGGGCGTGGGCGCGTGCGACGCGGGTCGCGCATCCGCGCCCGAGTATGTGCCCTCGCGCCCTCGCTCCACGGGGGCGCTCCGTGAGAGACGGCTCCGTCCCGGCTGGCAAGTCCCGCGGCTCCCTGCGAGCCGCTCTGCGGGCAGCGCCGATCGGCGCCAGCGACGAGTCTCTGCTGCGCCTGGCGGCCGCGGGGGACGGCGAGGCGTTCGCCGAGCTCTACCGCCGTCGGCTGCCGCTCGTGGTGGCGTTCCTGCGCAGGCGCACCGGGGCCGCAGAGACGGCTGCGGACCTTGCCGCCGAGACTTTTGTGGCCGCTCTGCACCACCTGCAGAGCGGCGGTGAGCCGCCGCCGAGCGCGATCCCATGGCTGCTCACGATCGCGCGCAACAAGCTCTTGGACAGCCTCCGGCGCGGTCGCGTGGAGGACGAGGCGCGCTCGCGACTGCACCTGGAGCGGCTGGAGCTCACAGACGAGGACCTCGAGGCGGTCGAGCGCATGACCGCTGAGACGCAGGAGCTGCCGCGCCTGCTGGAGCTGCTGCCGGCAGACCAGCTCTCCGCCGTGAAGGCCCACGTGCTCGACGAGCGCGACTACGCCGAGATCGCGGCCGAGCTCCAGATATCAAGCGCGGTGGTCAGAAAGCGCGTCAGCCGCGGGCTCGCCCGCCTGCGCACGAGCTGGAGCTCGAGCTCGGTTGTCCGCTGAGAGCGGTCGAGCCGATCCGACGCAGCTGCTGGCGTCGATCACCGAACTGCGCCTGCTCGAGTGCTTCATCGCGCTGGCCGAGGAGTTGCACGTCGGCCGCGCGGCGCAGAGGCTCGGGATCGGCTCCTCGGCGCTTGCCCGCAGCGTCGCCCAGCTCGAGCGGCGCCTCGGGGTCGAGCTGCTGTTCCGGGGCGCGGCCGAGGTCCAGCTGACCCCTACGGGCGATGCGATGCTTGTGCGCAGCGTCGAGCTGCTCAGCCGCCACGAGGCCGTGGTCCAGGAGAATCCGGCGTCTGGGCAGAGCGCACCCGACCTCCTTGAGGATCGCCGTGGACGACGGCTTCGGCGGCCTGCTGCTGGCCGCGGCGATCCACGAGTATCGCGAGCTTGCCCCCGACGCCGAGATCGGCGTTCGCAGCTGCGCCTACGGAGCCGGCTCGGCGGAGCTGCTGGCCGACGGCAGCGCCGACTTCGCGCTCGTCGGCGTTGCGCCCCGCGACCCTGGCGCTCGCTCGGTGGTCGTGGGCTCCTGCCGCCGCGCCTTGCTGGCCGCCGCCGAGCACCGCCTCGCCGACGTCGACTTCCTCTCCCTGGAGGAGCTGCGCGGAGAGCCCGAGCTGCGCGCGCGGGGCGCCTGCGCGGAGGCGCGGATGCAGTGGTCGATCGCGGGCCTGACCGGCGAGTCGGGCCCGCATGCCGGCGAGTGCACCCTCTTTGCGGAGGCGCTCGACCTCGTGGCGGCCGGCCAGGGGATCGTGCTCGCCCCGGACATCGCCCAGCGTCGCTTCGCGCGAGCGGACGTCAGCTGGATCCCGATCATGGGCCTCGATCCGCTGCCCGTGCATCTGGCCTGGCGTCGTCGGAATGTCCCCCGCAGCCGCGCGGAGGCGCTGGTCGCCGCCTTCGAGCGCACCGCCGGCCGCCCGTCCTCTAGCATCAGCCTGCATGGCGGACGGAGGCGCGACAGTCGCGGAGGAGGAGTACCTGCAGAGCCTGTTCTGGCTGTATGAGGCCGGCCTGCCGATGACGGGCGCGAACGTCGCCCGCGCGATGCAGCTCTCGGCGCCGACCGTGCACGAGATGATCGGCCGCCTGGAGCGCGACGGCTACATCACCAGGAGCAAGGACAGGACGATCTCCTTCACCGAGTCCGGCTCGGCCCATGCCGAGGCGATCGTGCGCCGCCACCGCCTGATCGAGCGGTTCCTCACCGACGTCCTCGGCATCCCCTGGGACGAGGTCCACGAGGAGGCCGAGCGCCTGGAGCACGCGATGTCGCCGGTGCTCGAAGCGCGGATGCTCGCGGCGATCGGAGACGCCAAGACCTGCCCGCACGGCCACCCGATCGTCGCCGGCGCGAGGATCGCCGGGGTGCCGCTGGCCGACGTGCAGGTCGGCGCGTCGGTGAGCATCCTGCGCTTCGAGAACGAGGCGGAGGACCTGCTGCGCTACCTCAAGGACTCGGGGCTGCAGCCGGGCCTGGCCGGCACCCTGATCGAGCGCGACGATCAGCACGTCCTGATCGAGACCGCCGAGGGAACGCGCTGCGAGCTGACCCCCAGCGTCGCCGAGACCGTCTCGGTGATCGCCGACCCTTCGCCGGCGCCGCGCACGGCGCTGCCGGATCAGCTGGTCCTGGGTCAGCGCTATGGCAGATAGTTGTACGCCTCGGCGAGGCGCCCCACGCCCTCATCGATCTGCTCGACGGTGACGCCGGAGTAGGCGAGCCGCAGCGTGTTCTCTCCGCCGTGCAGCAGGAAGTCGGTGCCCTTCACGAACGCAACCCCGCGCTCGGCTGCCGCGGCGAAGAGAGCCTTGACGTCGGTTCCCTCCGGCAGCGTCACCCACATGAAGTAGCCGCCCTCGGGCGCGATGAACTGCGCCTGCGGCAGCTCCCTGCGCAGCGCATCGGCGAGCGCTCCGGCGCGCTGGGCCAGCGCGGCCTTGACGGTCTCGATCGAGCGCTCGATGGCGCCCGAGGCGCAGAACTCGTACACGATCGCCTGGGCGACCATGTCCGGGGAGATGTAGGTGTTGGTCGCCATCTGGGCGATCGCGGCGATCTCCTGCGGCGGGCCCACGAGGTAGCCGACGCGGATGCCCGGGCAGACCGTCTTCGAGAACGAGGAGGCGTAGATCACGCGCTCGGGATCGAGCGAGAGCATCGTGGGCAGCGACTGCCCGCTGAAGCGCAGCTCGACATACGGGTCGTCCTCGAAGATTGTGAAGCCGTGAGTGGCGGCGAGCGAGATCAGTTCGCGACGCTTGGCCTCCGAGAGCGTGTAGCCCGCCGGGTTCTGGAAGTTGGGGATGATGTGCGCGAGCTTCGGCTTTACCGGCTGCCCGTTCTCGCCGCTCAGCAGCCATGAGAGCGCCACGGTGTCGATGCCGTCGTCCTGCAGCTCGACCGCGTGCACGTTGGCGCCCCTGCTGCGCAGCGAGAGCAGTGTGCGGTCGTAGGTCGGACGCTCGACGATCACGTCGTCCCGGGGGCTGACCAGGTGCTCGAACAGGAACGCGTCGGCCTGCATCGAGCCGTTGGTGATCAGCACGCGCTCGGGCTCCACGCCGTGCTTCTCGGCGATCCAGGCGCGCAGGCGCGCGTAGCCGACAGAGGTGCCGTAGGCGGTTGCGCCGCCGGGGTCGTTCTCGAAGGCGCGGGCTGCCGCCGCCTTCAGGCCCTCGATGTCGATGATGTCGAGCGAGGGGGCGCCGCGTGCGAAGGATATGGTCGAGAGGGCCATCGGCGGGAAGCTTATAAGCGCGCGGCGTTGGCTTCAGGCCCGGTCGGCCGGAGGCCATGTCTCAGAGGCGCCGCGCAGGCGGATCACGCGCTCGTAGTCGGCGAGCAGGTCGCGCATCGTCTGCTCCAGGCGGTCGCGGAAGCGGGCCAGCTCGGCCAGCTCGATCGACTCGTCGGAGCGCTGTGTGGCGGAAGGCGCAGCGGCCGCGGGGCCGGGGATCGGAGCAGGAGGAGGCGGCCCGGGAACCGGAGCGGGTGGCGGCGGGATCGGCGCGTACGACGGCGCGGGGCCGGATATCGGCGGGGCAGCGGGACCGGACGTTGGCGCCGAGCCAGGCGCCGCAGGCGCACTCGCGGGGCCGAGCCCCTCCAGGCGCTCGTCCACCAGGCGCGCGCCGCCTGCAAGCTCGCCGGTCGGCTCCTGCCGAGCCGCGCTGCTCAGCGCGCGCTCGAGGTCTCCCAGCTTGCGCTCGAGCTCGGCGAGCGTCCTTGCGACCTCTGTGTCCACACGCCTTAGCGTACTGGCGTGGAGGACGACGCGCCAAGCATCTGCACCGCGATCTGCGCCACTTCGGTCGGTGTGCGCCCGACGCGCACGCCCTTGGCTTCCAGCGCCTTGGCCTTCGCGGCGGCGGTGCCGGCGGAGCCGGAGACGATCGCGCCGGCGTGGCCCATCTGCTTGCCGGGGGGCGCGGTGAAGCCCGCGATGTAGGCGAGCACCGGCTTGGTCACCGACTCGGCGATGTAGTCGGCGGCCTCCTCCTCGGCCGAGCCGCCGATCTCGCCGGAGAGCACGATCAGCTCGGTCTCATCGTCCTCTTGGAAGAGCGCCAGGATGTCCACGAAGGAGGAGCCGGGCACCGGGTCGCCGCCGATGCCGACGATCGAGCTGTTGCCGAAGCCGGCCTGGGCGATCTCGTTGCCGATCTGGTAGGTGAGCGTGCCCGAGCGCGAGACCACGCCGACGTTGCCGGCCGTGAAGAAGGAGGCGGGGATGATGCCGACGCTGGCCTTGCCGGGGGAAAGGATGCCGGGGCAGTTGGGGCCGATCAGGCGTGTGCCCGGAAAATCGCGCTTGAGCGTGTTGTAGACGCGAAGCTCGTCGTGGGCGGGGATGCCCTCCGTGATCGTGACGATCAGCGCCACGCCAGCGGCGGCCGCCTCGAGGATCGAGTCCGCGGCGAAGCGGGGCGGCACGAAGATCATCGCCGTATTCGGCTGGGTCTCTCGCATCGCATCTGCCCAGCTGTCGAAGACGGGGATGCCCTCGACGTCCTGGCCGCCCTTGCCGGGCGTGACGCCGCCGACGACGTTGGTGCCGTAGCGGCGGTTGTTGAGGGTATGGAAGGAGCCCTCGCGGCCGGTGATGCCGGCGACGGCCAGGCGTGTGTCGTTGTCGATCAGGACGGCCATCAGGCAGCCGCTCCCGCGAGCTGCACGACCTTCTCGGCGGCCTCGTTCATCGTCCTGGCGGCGTGGACGTTCGACAATTTGGCCTGCTCGAGCAGCGCCCTGCCCTCCACGTCGTTGGTGCCGTCCAGGCGCACGACGAAGGGGATTGAGATCTCGCCCGCCCCGATGTCCTCAAAGGCCGCGATCAGGCCCTTGGCGACCTCGTCGCAGCGGGTGATGCCGCCGAAGATGTTGAAGAGCACGGCTTTGACCGAGTCGTTGGCGAGGATCAGCTCCACCGCCTGCTTGACCTTCTCGGCGTCCGAGCCGCCGCCCGCGTCCAGGAAGTTGGCCGGCTTGCCGCCGGCCTGGGCGACGATGTCGAGCGTGGACATCACAAGGCCCGCGCCGTTGCCGAGGATGCCGATGTCGCCGTCGAGCTTGACGTACTGGACGCCCTGCTCTCTGGCGCGCCGCTCGATCGGGTCTTCGTTCTCCACGTCGGAGAGATCCTGGTTCTCGGGATGGCGGTAGAGGGCGTTGCCGTCGAGTGAGACCTTCGCGTCGAGCGCCTTGACCTTGCGGTCGGGGGTGACGATCAGCGGATTGATCTCAGCCAGGGTCGCGTCCTCCTGATCCCAGACCTCATAGAGGGCAACGAGCGCGTCGGCCACGCCCTCGCGCACGTCCTCATCTGCCCCGCCCTCGGTGGCGATCTGCAGCGCCTCCTGGCGGCTCAGCCCCTTCAGGGAATCGACGTGGTGGCGCACGAGCTTTTCCGGGCTCTCCTGCGCGATCTGCTCGATCTCAACGCCGCCCTCGGTGCTGAACATCACCAGCGGCTGCTTGGCCGAGCGGTCGAGCAGCACCGAGGCGTAGTACTCGGTGGCGATGTCGGAGGCATGCTCGATCCAGAGCTTGTGCACGATGTGGCCGCGGATGTCCAGGCCGAGGATTTTGCCGGCGTGCTCGCGCGCCTGGTGCGCGTCGCCTGCGAGCTTGACGCCACCGGCCTTGCCGCGGCCGCCGATCAGGACCTGGGCCTTCACGACGACGGGATAGCCGACCTCATCGGCGGCGGCAACCGCTTCATCGACGGTCGTGACCGGCTTGCCGGCCGACACCGCGAGCCCGTGGCGGGCGAAGAGCTGCTTGCCTTGATACTCGAGCAGGTCCATGGGCGCGGAACTCTAGTCGATGGGCTCGACGGGCGTGGCAGAGGCACCCGAGCGCTGCGAAAGGCATAATGCGCCGGTCAATGCCCCTTCCGAAGAATGTCAACTGGATCACCTTCGACGTCTACGGCACCCTGATCGATTGGGAGACCGGCGTCTATGAGGCTTTTGTGCGCGAGGCGCAGCGCGACGAGTTCACGCTGCCCGATCGCGCTGAGCTGATCGCAATGTTCCACGAGGTCTCCCAGGAAGTCGAGGCCGGCTCCTACGAGCTCTATGCCGAGGTTTTGCGCCGGACGGTGCTGGAGATGGCCACCCGGATGGAGTGGCAGCTCGAACCCTCGCGCTCCGGCTTCCTGCCGGACTCGATCCCCCGCTGGGTGCCCTTCAAGGAAACCCACACCCAGCTGCAGAAGCTCTCAAAGAAGTTCAAGCTCGGCCTGATCTCGAACGTCGACGACAAGCTTCTGGGCCTGACGCGGCGGCACATCCCGACCGACTTCGACCTCGTGGTGACCGCCCAGCAGGTGCGCGCGTACAAGCCCGAACCTGCCCACTTCACCGAGTTCGCGCGGCGGATCGGCGGCAAGAAGGGCTGGGTCCACGTCACCTCCAGCCATCACCACGACGTGGTGCCCTGCCTGAAGGCGCGGGTGCCGGTGATCTACGTCAACCGCTCAAAGCAGCCGCTTGAGAGCTCCCAGAAGAAGCCGACCGCGGAAGTGACCACGCTCCGCGAGGCGGCCAAGCTGCTCGAAGAAGCTTAGGGCCGGTCGGCTACTCGGCGGGGGCCGAGATTGTCGCGATCGGGGCGCCTGCTGCAATCGGCGCCCCCTCGACGATCGGTAGCTCCACGATCACGCCCGACTTGTGGGCGGTGATCTCGTTCTCCATCTTCATCGCCTCGATGATGCAGAGCAGCTGGCCCTCCTCCACGGTGTCGCCCTTGCTGACGAGCACCTTCCACATGTTGCCCTGCAACGGGGAGGCAAGCGTGTCGGGGCCGCCGGCGGCGGAGGAGCTGCGCTGCGAGCGCTTGGGCTTGCCGCGGCCGGCCGCCGGCGCGCTGCCGTTCATCCCGGCTGGGGCCGCGGTGCCGTAGGCGGGCGGGCCGATCACGCGCACGTCGAAGCGCTTGCCTGAGACCTCGACCGTGTAGGAGTGCTCGAGCTTGGCCTCCTCCTCGTCTTCGGCCGGCGGGGCGGGCTGCTCGAAGGCCAGCTGCTTCAGCCACTTGCGGTCCTCGAGCAGGTCGCGGCAGGTCTCGCCGTTTGCCCACTGCTGCGTGGCCAGCAGCGCCTTGTGGAAGGGGATGAGGGTCTTCAGCTCCTCGATCTCGTATTCCTCCAGCGCGCGCAGCATGCGCCTGGTCGCCTGCTCGCGGTCGGCATCCCAGACGATCAGCTTGGCGACCATCGGGTCATACATCGGCGAGACTTCGCCGTGCTCGCCGACGCCGGAGTCCACGCGCACGCCCGGGCCCGAGGGCTCGCGGTAGCGGCCGATCTTGCCCGGCGCGGGAGCGAAGTTCTTGGATGCGTCCTCGGCGTTGATCCGGCACTCGATCGCATGGCCGCGGAGCACCACCTGCTCCTGGGAGACCGACAGCGCCTCGCCCGCGGCCGCGCGAATCCCTTCCTTGACAATGTCGATCCCAGTCGTCATCTCCGTGACGCAGTGCTCGACCTGGACGCGGGTGTTCATCTCCAGGAAGAAGTACTCGCCGTCCTGCAGCAGACCCTCGATCGTGCCGGCGCCGACGTAGTCCACCGCGCGCGCCGCCTCGACGCCGATGCTGCCGATGTGCGCGCGCATCGCCTCGTTGACGATCGGGGCGGGGGACTCCTCGATCAGCTTCTGGTGGCGGCGCTGGATCGAGCAGTCGCGCTCGCCCAGGTGGATCACGTTGCCGTGGCGGTCGGCGAGGACCTGGACCTCGACGTGGCGGGGGTCGGGCAGGTAGCGCTCGATGTAGACGGTGCCATCGGAGAAGAACTTCTCGCCTTCGCGGCTGGCGCCCTCGAAGGCGCCCTCGAGCTCGTCTTGTGAGAGCGCGACCCGGAAGCCCTTGCCGCCTCCGCCGCCGGTGGCCTTGACCGCGACGGGGAAGCCGATGTCGGACTTGATGATCTTCAGCGCGTCCTTGGCGTTTGCGACCGGCTCGGTGGTGCCCGGCACGATCGGCACGCCGGCGGCCTTCATCAGCTCGCGCGCCTTCGTCTTGCTGCCCATCGCCTCGATCGCCGACGCGGGCGGGCCGATGAACACGATTCCGGCCTGATCGCAGGCCGCCGCGAAGGCCGCGTTCTCGGCCAGGAAGCCGTAGCCGGGGTGGATCGCCTCCGCGCCGGAGCGCTTGGCGGTGTCGATGATCTTGGCGACGTCGAGGTAGTTCTCCGAGGCCGGCCCCTCGCCGAGGTTGTAGGACTCATCGGCGCGCTTTGCGTGCAGCGCCTCGCGATCGAGCTCGGAGTAGACGGCGACCGAGGCGATCCCCATCTCCTCCAGCGCCCTGATCACGCGCACGGCGATCTCGCCGCGGTTGGCTACGAGTACCTTCGAGAACATGCGGCGCGAAGCTTAGCCTGCCTGGCGCGGGCACTGCGGCAAGGCGTGCTGAGCGCCCCAAGGCGCGATCGGAGGTTGCGTAGCTTCCTGTGGATGGCGTTGGCCAGCGCTATCGTTCGGTCAACGATGACCCCTGCCGTCAGGGCAAGCAGCTGAAGCCTGGCGTCCGCCGACCTAGGCCGCGCGGCGGCGGCGCATCGGTGCGGAGGTTTGCGCCTCGACTTTGCTCGAGCGCACGATCTTGCCGGCGTCGTTGACGACCCGCACCTCTCCTCCACCCTCGCGGCGGACGACCGCGCGCGCTCGTGCAAGAGCGCGCTCCTCCGTGTCGGCTCGCACCGCCGCGCGCCGATCACCCTCTCGCAGTACTTCCCACCCTCCGGCGGCATTCTTCTTGATATCTCGCTTAGTTGCCATCGGCGCATCTTCCCGGTCGTTGATCTAGATGCATGATAGGGGCGTGCCCCGACGCCCAGGCGGTCAGGATCGCCCGAGAAGAAGTCGCGAAGATCGCAAGTCAAGAGATCCTGAGTGCATGATCGCCGAGCGGGTGGGTCGTAGCGTCGAAGAAGTCGAGTTCGTCGGTGTCGAGACGAGCGTAGATGTCTGCCTGACGGGCCGCCAGGATCCGGCGCGTGCCGGGTAGCATCGAGACAGCGATCGGGCGTCGTGGATGCTCGTTGAGCGCGCTGAGCAGGTGATCGTCGTGTTGGCCCAGGCTGCTACCGAACGCCACGAGCGGAAGCGCCAGGGAGCGCAATGTCTCCAGCGCGTGCGCGAGGTAGGTGTTCCCCTCGATCGCGCGTAGCTTGTTTCGTGCGTTCCCCTCGGTGACGAGCAGTGGACGAGCCTGCGGGTCATCACCAATCGGCTCGCCGAACTGGTCGAGCACGGTCCGTACAGCGCTACGTCGAAGCTTGCGCGTCACTCCCGAGCCGGCGACGACAAGGTGCAGGGCGCCATGAAGGAAGTAGATCGGAATCTGATCTGCGTAAACGTCGGCACGATCAGGGTCGAACTCCAGGCGGGAGCCACGAAAGTGATCGATGAAGGGCGCGAAGCCACTGGCGCTCCCCATCGCCCAGTAGAGCAACAGGTCGTAGGAGGTGGTGAAGATCCACTCGTAGCGAACCAGGTCCTGTCTGATAGCCCTCAGCGTTGCGTCTGAGATTTGGCTGCGTGTCAGGTGGACTGCCCGAACGGCATGGCCGAGACCACGCTGGATGCTGCGGTAGCGCTCGTAGATCGCCTCTGTCGGCTGGCGAAGGGTTTCGTTGACCCGGATCGCCGTAGCCAGGTCGCTGAGTACGCGCTCAAAGTTCTCGATCTCGCCGAACAGCGCGAGATCCTCTTTGGTCAGGCCGCCGACGCGGGCCTGGTCGAATAGAGACGCGTACGCGAACGCGGGCCAGACGTTGATGCTCAAGCCGTTGCCGGCCAGAAGCGCGGCACCGGCATAACGGGACGCGAGGTCCGGCCAGGCCGCGAGTGTACCGTCGAGGCTGGGAGCAGACATCTGCCCGGGTCGCTCAGGCGGTACGCCGCGGATAGGGTGACCGCGACTGGTCGAAGTGATCGCTGCATGCTGTCCGGAGGTTCTTGGTCACGCTGGTCGTCGCGAGAGTTCTCGCTGCTCGGGGTGGCGACAACCGACATCTTGACGTCGTGTGCGGGCATTCATCGCCCACCGGTTTAGCGCACCCGCTCGGGGCACGGCAGGCTCGGATCTCGAAGTTGACCGCGGCCTCAGGCGTCGGGCGTGCAGATCATGCCGGCGCCCGCGGTGGCGTTGGTCGCTTCGTCGATCAGGATGAAGCTGCCGGTGCGGCGGTTGCGGGCGTAGGGATCCACGAGCAGCGGCACGCTCGTGCGCAGCCGCACCTTGCCGATGTCGTTGAGCTCGAGCTGGTCGGGCGCCTGCCCTCGCTCCAGCGTGTGCACGTCGATCCTGTCGCGCAGCGAATCGATCACCGCCGAGGCCGAGCGGGTCGTGTGCTTGATCTGGTAGCGCCCGCCGGGGCGAAGCGGCTGGTCGGTCATCCAGCAGATGTCCGCCTCCAGCTCGCGCACTGGCTCAGGCGCGTCGTCGGGGCGGCAGATCATCTCGCCGCGGGAGATGTTGACCTCCTCCTGCAGGCGCAGCGTCACGGACATCGGCGCCAGCGCCGCGTCGAGCTCGCCGTCGTAGGTGTCGATCGCGGCGATCTTGGTGCGCTGGCCGCTGGGCAGCACGACGATCTCCTCGCCCACGCGCAGCGCGCCGGAGGCGATCTGGCCCGCGTAGCCGCGGTAATCCGTCGCGCCGGGGACGCCCTGTGGCCTGATCACCCACTGCACCGGGAAACGTGCCGGGGTCTGGAACGGATGGTCGTAGGAGACCTCGACTGTCTCGAGCAGCTCAAGCAGCGTCTGGCCCTCGTACCAGGAGAGGTTGGCCGAGCGCTCGACCACGTTGTCGCCCTCCAGGGCGGAGATCGGGATGTAGATCAGATCGGATCGGGCGCCGAGCTTGCCCGCGAACTCGGAGAACTCCGCGACGATCTCATCGAAGCGGTCTTGGGACCAGTCGACCAGGTCCATCTTGTTCACGGCGACGACGAGATGGGGGATGCCGAGCAGCGCGCTGATGAAGGCGTGGCGCTTTGACTGCTCCAGCACCCCGTGCCTGGCGTCGAGCAGAATCACCGAGAGGTCGGCCGTCGAGGCGCCGGTCACCATGTTGCGGGTGTACTGCTGATGCCCGGGGCAGTCGGCGATGATGAAGCGCCTGCCGGGCAGACCGTCGCGGCCCACGGTGGAGAAGTAGCGGTAGGCGACGTCGATCGTGATGCCCTGCTCGCGCTCTGCGCGCAGGCCGTCGGTCAGCAGCGCGAGGTCCAGCGCGCCCTCGCCGCCACGCCGCACGGATGCCGCGGCGACGTGCTCGAGCTGGTCGTCGAAGACCTGCTTGGTGTCGTAGAGCAGGCGGCCGATCAGCGTGCTCTTGCCGTCATCGACCGAGCCGGCGGTGGTGAATCGCAATAGATCGAGGGTCATTAGAAGTAGCCCGCCTTCTTTCTGTCCTCCATCGCCGCCTCAGAGACGCGGTCGTCCGCGCGCGTCTCCCCGCGCTCGGTGATGCGGGTGGAGGCGATCTCGGCGACGACTTCGGCCAGGGTGGCGGCGCGGGAGCGCACGCCGCCTGTGCAGCTCATGTCCCCGACGGTGCGGTAGCGGACCGTCTCGGAGAAGGTCTGCTCGCCGTCGATCAGCTCGGCGCCCTCGCGGTAGGCGTAGAGCATGCCGTCCCTTTCGAAGACCTCGCGCTCGTGGGCGAAGTAGATCGAGGGGACCTCCAGCTGCTCGCGGTCGATGTACTCCCACACGTCGAGCTCGGTCCAGTTGGAGATCGGGAAGACCCGCACGTGCTCGCCCTTGCGGATGCGGCCGTTGTAGAGGTTCCAGAGCTCGGGGCGCTGGTTCTTGGGGTCCCACTGGCCGAAGTCGTCGCGGAAGGACATCACGCGCTCCTTGGCGCGGGCGCGCTCCTCGTCGCGGCGGGCGCCGCCGAAGGCAGCGTCGAAGCCGTGCTCGGCGATCGCGTCGAGCAGGGTCACGGTCTGCAGGCGGTTGCGGGAGGCGCGCGGGCCGGTCTCCTCAGTCGCCCGGCCCTTGTCGATCGAGTCCTGGACGGAGGCGACGATCAGCCGCTCGCCCAGCTCGGCCACGCGGCGGTCCCTGAACTCGATCACCTCGGGGAAGTTGTGCTCGGTGTCGACGTGCATCAGCGGGAAGGGGAAGCGCCCGGGGCGAAACGCCTTCTCGGCCAGTCGCAGCATCACGATCGAGTCCTTGCCGCCGCTGAAGAGCATCACGGGACGCTCGAACTCCGCGGCGACCTCACGCATCACGTGGATCGCCTCGGACTCCAGTGCCTGCAGGTGGGTCAGCTCTGGTCGTGAGGTGATGCTCATTGTGCTTTCGCCCCGGCCTTTAACGTAGCCGGAGCGCTCATCCTTGCTCATCGGCGCCGGCGCCGGCGCCGACCGCCGCGACCGCCGCCGGGTCGAGGTGCAGGCCGCACTCGGTCTTCTCGGTCCCGGCCCAGCGGCCGTCGCGGCCGCTGCCCGGGCGGGTGCAGGGGGCGCATCCGATCGAGTCGTAGCCTTGGTCGTGCAGGGGGTGGTAGGGCAACTCGCGCTCGTGAATCGCCTGCCAGAGATCCTTGTCGCTCCAATGGGCGAGCGGGTTGTACTTGACAAGGCCGCGGGCGGCGTCCTCTTCGATCGGCTGCGCGTCGGCCCGGGTGGGGCCCTGCTCGCGCCTGATGCCGGTGATCCAGGCCTCCGCGCCATCCAGCGAGCGGGCCAGCGCCGCGACCTTGGCGGCAGAGCAGCAATGCTCCGGACCTGTCCAGGCCCCGCCCGGTCCGCTTGCGTCCTGCACCTCCACCGCGATGCCGAAGCGCTCCTCGAAGCGCTTCCAGGTTTCCAGCGTCTCCGGGAACAGTACGCCCGTGTCGATCGTGACGATCCGCACCGGTGTGCTGCCCTCGCCGATCCGCAGCAGCTCGTCGATCAGCACCGACTCCTCCTTCTGGAAGGAGCAGAGCAGCACGGCGCGCCCGCCGTGGCGCTCCACGGCGGATCGCAGCGTGGCCGAGAGGACCGCGCGCGGATCGGCGCTGGTGTCGCTCAGACCGCGCACTCGCCCTCTCCGCGGATCACCTGGAAGGGCACGTCCCGGTTCCAGTCGATGAACTGGTTCATCGTCTCCAAGCCGAACTCGACCGGCATCGAGAGCTCCTTGACGAGCCCTTCGAGCTCGCCGGTGCCGGTGCGCTGCACGAAGGCGCCCCAGGTCTCGCCCTCCTGACGATTGGCCTCGTAGTGGCGTACCCAGCGCTCGATCGCCTCGGGCACGCGCTTGGCGGGCAGGCGCAGCTTCAGGCGCTGGCCGAAGGCGACCTTCTCGCCTTCGAAGACGCCGCCGACGTGCGGGATGTAGGCGGGGATCGTGTGCTGCCCGACCTTGATCGAGGCGCCGTAGAAGCCGATCGAGCCGAGATGGTGCTGGCCGCAGCCGTTGGGGCAGCCGCTCATCTTGATGTGGATCTTGCGCGTGAGCGGGTCGGTGATCTGCATCGATTCGATCCGCTCCTGGATCGCCTTGTTCAGGCCCATCGAGCTCGTGATCCCGAGCTTGCAGGAGTCGGTGCCGGGGCAGGAGACGACGTCGTCGATTTCGCGGCTGCCGGCGTCGCCGAGGTCGAGCTGCTTCAGCGCGCGCCAGATGTCATAGACGCTCTCCGGGCGCACCCAGCGCAGCACCAGGTTCTGCTGCACGGTCGTGCGGGCGTAGGGGCCGGAGTGCTCGCGCATGATCTCCGCCAGGCCGCGGAACTGCTCGGGGGTCAGATCGCCGCGGGTGATCTTGATCTCGACCGTGACGAAGCCCTCCTGGCGCTGCGCCGCGACATTTGCCGCCCGGAAGCGCTCGAACTCGGAGAGGTCGCCGTTGGGCGTGCCGTAGTCGGCGCGCGGGGCGGGCGCGTCGGCCTGCTCGTCGTACTCGAGGATCTTGTCCTCGATAGAGAAGTCGCGTTCGCCGACCCAGTCGCCCTTGAGCTCCTCCTCGACTTGGGCGCGCAGCTCGTCGATGCCGTACTTGTTGACGAAGACCTTGATCCGTGCGCGGGCGCGGTTGACCCGCAGCCAGTCCTGGCGGTCGAAGATCCGGAAGACGGCCTCGGCGACCTTGAGGTATTCGCCATTCTCCACCTCCAAAAACTCATAGAGGACGGGAGCGACGCGCGGCATGATCGAGGTGCCGCCGCCGACCAGCATCTGCACGCCTCGCACCTCGCGGCCGTCGATCTCCTGTACGCGCGCCCTGTAGGCGATGTCGTGGATTTCGCTGATCGCGCGGCCTGCGGCGCTCGCGTCGAAGGCGGTCTTGATCTTGCGCGGCATCGCCTGCGTGATCGGGCTGCGCACGAAGTAGCGCACGTAGGCGGCCGCGTAGGGGGTGAGGTCGTAGAGCTCGTCGCTCGCCACGCCCGCCCACGGGTCGGCGGTCACGTTGCGGACCGTGTTGCCGCAGCCCTCGCGGCTGGAGAGGCCGGCCTCTCCGAGCTCGCGGATCGCCTTCTCGGCGTCCATCAGCGGAATGTGGTGGATCTGGACGTTCTGGCGGGTGGTGATGTGGCCCTTGCGCAGCGGCGCGTACTGCTCGACGACGTCGGCGAACTTCTCCAACTGCTCGGGCGTGATCCCGCCGAAGGGGAGCTTGCAGCGGATCATCTGCACGTCGGGCTGGCGCTGGCCGTAGACGCCCTGCTTGAGGCGGAACTTGATGAACTCGTCTTCCTCGGTGCCGCCTGCGAGGAACTTGGTCGCCTCGGTCTTGAAGTCGTCGTACTCCCGCTGCAGGATCGGGATCACGTGCCCGGGGACGTGCTGGAGGATCTCCGGGTCCTCGAGCGTTCCCTTCTGAGTTGGCAGTGAGACTGGCTCCATGTGCGAAACCTCCTGGTGGCAGCCGGTGGCGAAACCTGGTCGATGTGAGGGGTGGAGAGTCCGCCTCGGCCGGCCCGCAACCGAGACCCTGGAAATCCTAGCGACTTTCAGGCATTTATCCAGGAGTCGGGAACATCGGGGATCGGCTCCTTGCTGACGCCCTCCAGGAGCGCCGCCTGGCGCCAGCGATCGAGCCGCTCGCCGGGGGCGTCCGCGGCGGGTGCGGTGTCGCGCATGAAGCGCTCCAGCGCGGCGATCGCGGCGGCGGCCTGCTCGGGCGAGGCGGCCTGGCCGGCGCCGAGCAGCTCGATGCGGGGTGTTCCCTTCTCCATCCCGCACAGTGTGACGGATAGACTGGTGCGCTGTGTATGGGGAGCCCGCCCTCCCGCCCACCCCCGCTCACCACCCCGCCACCCGCCCCGGCGCGTGAGCAGCGCGCTGGAGAGCTTCCTCGCCGCCTCGCCGCTGCCGCAGCGGGCCGGGCTGCGGGTGCTGCTGGCGCTCGGGCGGCGACCGCGGGGGGCCGTGTTCCTTGAGCGCCTGCCGGCGCTTTCGCAGGCGTCGCGGTCGATTTTGGCGATGGAGCGCTATGACGATCCGGCGCTCTCGCGGGCGCTCGGATTCGACGCGCAGGCCACGGTCGCGCGCGGGCGCGAGATCAGGCGTGACGAGGGGCGGCCGTGACGCAGATCCTGCGCTGCGATGTGTGTGTGATCGGCGCCGGCGCCGGCGGCGCCGTGGTCGCGGCCGAGCTTGCCGAGGGGGGCGCGAGCGTGGTGCTGCTGGAGCAGGGGCCGGCTCACGACGCGGACGGGTTCACTGCCAGGACGCCGGAGATGCTTGCAAGCCTCTATCGGGACGCTGGGCAGACGATCACGGTGGGCAATCCGCCGATCGTGATGCCGCTTGGCAGCGGCCTTGGCGGCACCACGCTGGTCAATTCGGGCACCTGCTTTCGGACGCCGCCTGCTGTGCTGCATGCCTGGCGGCAGCAGTTTGGCCTGGAGATCGACGCGGGGGAGCTCGATCGATGCTTCTCGCGCGTGGAAGATGCGATCTCGGTGGCGGAGGTCACGCCGGAGCTCGCCGGCGGCAATGCCGAGGTCGCACGGCGCGGCGCGGCGCATCTGGGCTGGTCGCACGGCTATCTGCGCCGCAACGCCAAGGGCTGTCTGGGCTCGGGCGTCTGTGCCTTCGGCTGCCCGACCTCTGCAAAGCAGCACACGGGGATCACCTACGTGCCCAGGGCTCGCGCCGCGGGTGCGCAGGTGCTCACGGGGGCGAGCGTGCAGGAGATCGTCATGCGTGGCAGGCGCCTCTCCCATGTGCAGTCGGTCCTCTCCGACGGCAGCGCGCTGGAGGTGCATGCCGAACACGCTGTGATCGCCGCCGGCACCGTTCATACGCCCGGCCTGCTCGCACGCAGCGGGCTTGGCCGCGAGTCGGGGCAGCTCGGCCGCAACCTCTCGATCCATCCTGCCACCGCCGCCTTCGCGCTGATGGAGGAGCGCGTCGACATGGGCAGGGGGGTGCCGCAGAGCTTCTACGTCGATGAGTTCGCCTCCGAGGGCATCATCTTCGAGGGCATCGCCGGTCCGCCGAGCTATGCCGCGATGTCGCTGCCGCTGAGCGGCGCAAAGCATGCCGAGGCGATGGCGCACTATCCGC
Source organism: uncultured Actinomycetota bacterium (assembly GCA_963725915.1). Taxonomy (GTDB): domain Bacteria; phylum Actinomycetota; class Thermoleophilia; order Solirubrobacterales; family Solirubrobacteraceae; genus Palsa-744. The sequence goes on from CAVSAL010000004.1 coordinate 342,400, forward strand.
AACTGGCCCAGTTCGGCCTGATGGTCAGCGACTCCTCGCGCGGGAGCGTGCGGACACTCGGGGGCGCGCTGGCCAGGCGGCTGCGCCGGCCGGTCGGGCAGCGGCCGCTGATCCGCTACGACCTCGACGATGCCGATCTGGCGCGCTTCAGGTCTGGGCTTGCACGCCTGCGCGAGCTTTTCGTCGCGGCCGGTGCGCGCGAGGTCTACCTGCCGCTGCCCGAAGGCGTCGCGCCGGCCGCCGCGCGCCGGGGCGACCTGCGGCTGATGGCCTTCCATCCGCTTGGCACCGCTCGCGCCGACGCGCGTGCGGGCTGTGGCGTCGTGGACTCGGATCTGACCGTGCACGGGGTGGAGGTGGTCCACGTCGCCGACGGCTCGGTGCTCCCCAGCTCGCTCGGCGTCAATCCGCAGCTGACGATCATGGCGCTAGCCACCCGCCTTGCCTTTCATCTGCTCGGCCGATCGGCTAAAAGTTAGGCCGATGTCGTTCTTGATCGACCCACCCTGGCTCTACGCGACCGGTCGCGCCTACGGGCGGATGATGCCCGAGGAGGGGCGGGCCGCCAAAGCCGTGGAGGCCGCCACGATCGGCGCGTTCCTGGTCACGAGCGTCTCGCTGTATCTCGATCGCCCTTGGACGAAGCCGATCTGGCGCGCGTGCCAGGCTGCCTCGGGGCGCGACTGGATGCTCAACTCGGGCGTGCTGAAGATCGACTGGCGCCGCGCGGGCGGGCGGACCCACCTGCTCTCGGCGGCGATCTTCGCGACCTATCCGCTCTGGCTGCGGCTCGGTCTCAGGCGCGGCCGGCGCGCGCAGGCCGGTGGCTCTGGCTGAGGCCCATTCCTACAGCGGGATGTTGCCGTGCTTGCGCTTGGGGCCCGGTTCGCGCTTGCCCTGCAGCGTGTGCAGCGCGCCGATCAGCCGCGGGCGCGTCTCGTGGGGGACGATCACGTCGTCGATGTAGCCACGCTCTGCCGCGGTGTAGGGGTTGGCGAAGCGCGCCTTGTAGTCGTCCATCAGCTTCTGGCGGCGCTCGTCGGGCGTGGGGCTCGCGGCGATGTCGCGGCGGTAGATGATGTTGACCGCGCCCTCGGGGCCCATCACCGCGACCTCCGCCGTGGGCCAGGCGAAGTTGAAGTCGGCGAGCAGGTGCTTTGAGGCCATCACGTCGTAGGCGCCGCCGTATGCCTTGCGCGTGATCACCGTGATCTTCGGCACCGTCGCCTCGGCGTAGGCGTAGAGCAGCTTGGCCCCGTGACGGATGATCCCGCCCCACTCCTGGGCGGTGCCGGGCAGGAAGCCGGGCACGTCGCAGAAGGTCAGGATCGGGATGTTGAAGGCGTCGCAGGTCCGCACGAAGCGCGCCGCCTTGGCCGAGGCGGCGATGTCGAGCACGCCCGCGAGCTGGTTTGGCTGGTTGCCGACGATCCCGATCGAGTAGCCGTCCAGACGCGCAAAGCCGCAGATGATGTTCTTGGCGTGGTGCTCGTGGACCTCGAAGAACTCGCCCTCGTCGACGATCAGCCTGACGACGTCGCGCATGTCGTAGGGCTTGTTCGGGTTGTCCGGGACGACGTGGTCGAGCTCCTCGTCCATCCGATTCGGGTCGTCTCCGCTGCTCATCCGCGGCGCGCTCTGCAGGTTGTTGGAGGGCAGGAAGCTCAGCAGGTAGCGGCAGTCCTCCAGGCAGGCGTCCTCGTCCTGCGAGGCGAACTGGGCCACGCCCGACTTGGTGTTGTGGGACATCGCGCCGCCGAGCTCCTCGAAGCCGACTTCCTCGCCGGTCACGGTCTTGATCACGTCGGGCCCCGTGATGAACATGTGCGAGGTCTCCTTCACCATGAAGATGAAGTCTGTGATCGCGGGGGAGTAGACGGCGCCGCCGGCGCAGGGACCCATCACCAGGCTGATCTGCGGGATCACGCCCGAGCTGCGCACGTTGCGCACGAACACGTCGCCGTAGGCGCCGAGCGAGACGACCCCCTCCTGGATGCGGGCGCCGCCGGAGTCGTTGATGCCGATCACGGGGCAGCCGATCTTGGCGGCCAGGTCCATGATCTTGCACATCTTCTCGCCCATCACCTCGCCGAGGGAGCCGCCGAAGACGGTGAAGTCCTGGCTGAAGACGCAGACGGTGCGCCCGTCGATCGTGCCGGTGCCGGTGACGACGGCGTCGCCCCAGGGCCGGTTCTTCTGCATGTCGAAGTCGTGGGTCCGGTGCCGCACGAACGTGTCGAGCTCCTGGAATGAGCCCTCGTCGAGCAGCTTCTCGACCCGCTCGCGCGCGGTGTACTTGCCGCGCGCATGCTGCTTGTCCTCGGCCTCCGGCGCCGAGTGCAGCGCGGCGGCGCGCAGCTCGCTGAGCTGCTCGAGCTTCTCTTCGTATGTCTCCGGGGCCTTCTGGCGCATGGGCGTGGGATGTTAGCCGCGGCCGCCGTATGACGGCCCGCCCGCTGCTCGCCCGCTCGCCAAGGTGGCCAGGGCGAACCGCGCTCAGGCGCGTGAGAACGGCCGGTGGTGCGCCGAGCCGAGGCGGTCCAGCACGGCGCTCAGGAGCTCGGTCGTCTGGGCGACGATCGCCTCCTCGGCCGCGGCCAGCTCGGCGGCCAGGTCCTCGCTCGGCTGGGCCTCGCAGGCCGGTGCTTCCTCAGCCGCGGGCTCCGGCGCTGCTGCGGGCTCGGGCTCTGGCGCCGCTGGGACTTCGGGCTCGGGCGTTGGCGCCGCAACGAGCGCAGGCTCAGCGGCCTTCGGCCTGCGACGGAACATGCGCGCGAAGAACCCGAGCCGGGGCTCGGGATCGATCTTCGGCTCACGCGCGACCTCCGGCTCGGGCGCGACCTCCGGCTCGGGCGCGACCTCCGGCTCGGGCGCGACCTCCGGCTCGGGCGCGACCTCCGGCTCGGGCGCGACCTCCGGCTCGGGCGCGACCTCCGGCTCGGGCGCGACCTCCGGCTCGGGCGCGACCTCCGGCTCGGGCGCGACCTCCGGCTCGGGCGCGACCTCCGGCTCGGGCGCGACCTCCGGCTCGGGCGCGACCTCCGGCTCGGGCTCGGCGCTCGCTTCCACCGGAGGGTCGGCCTGCTGCTCCTGCGGCTCTGCCGGCTCCGCATCGTCCGCCTGCACGTCCTCAGGCATCTCCCGGGTGACGGCCAGCGTCACCTTCGTGCCCCAGCCCGAGGGCTGCAGCTCGACCTTGCCCTTCAGAATCCTCCGCCTCCCATTCGACGGACTGCTCAGGGTTGGCCTTGACGATGCGGATCTCGCCGAGCTCGCCGAGATGGCGCGCGAGCGCCTCCGGGTCGCTCAGCTCCGCCCACAGCTCGGGCGGGGACTTGACAAGGGTGCGCTGCACCTCCGAGGAGATCATCGCCCACGATTTCGAGCGAGCTCGCGGGACTCCTCCTGCGCTCTCCCGAATGCGCAAGGCGGGTTGCGCCGGCTTGGGGGGCTCAGGCGCCCAGCGTCGCCGCCGGGCGCACGAGGCCGCGCCGATGCAGCGCCTCGGCTATCTGCACGGCGTTGGTCGCCGCGCCCTTGCGCAGGTTGTCGGCCACGATCCACATGTCGATCGCGCCAGGGTGGCCCGCGTCCTGGCGGATGCGGCCGACGAACACCTGATCGGAGCCGTCGGCGTCGATCGCGAGCGGGTAGAGCGCGGCGCCGGGGTCGTCGAGCACCGTAACGCCGGGAGCGCTGGCCAGCAGCTCACGCGCCTGCTGCGCGGAGAGCGGCTGCCGCGTCTGCACGTTGACCGCCTCCGAGTGGGCGTTGATCACCGGCACCCGCACGCAGGTCGCGCTCACCGCGATCTCCGGGTCGCTGAGGATCTTGCGGGTCTCGCCCATGAGCTTGCGCTCCTCGTCGGTGTGGTCGTCCCCCTGTGGGAAGGAGCCGGCGTGCGGCAGCGCGTTGAAGGCGATCTGGTGTGCGTAGGCGGCGGGAGCCGGTGGCTCCTGCTGATGCAGCAGCGCATGCGACTGAGCTATTAGCTCCTCTACTGCCTTGCGCCCGGTGCCAGAGACGGCCTGATAGGTGGAGATCACGAGTCGCTTGATTCCGGCGGCGTCGTGGATCGGCTTCAGCGCGACGACCATCTGCATGGTCGAGCAGTTGGGGTTGGCGATGATTCCGTGGTGGCCGGCCAGCGCATCGGGGTTGACCTCGGCCACGACGAGCGGCACGTCCTCCTGCATCCGCCAGCGCGAGGAGTTGTCGATCACGATCGCGCCGGCAGCCGCGAAGCGGGGCGCCCACTCCCCCGAGGTCGAGCCGCCCGCGGAGAAGATCGCGATGTCGAAGCCCTGGATCGAGTCCCCGCTCAAGCCCTGGACGATCAGGCCTCCCTCCAGCTCGCGCCCGACCGAGCGCTCGGAGGCGAACGCCACGATCTCGCGCGCGGAAAAGCCGCGCTCGTCGAGCAGGCGCAGCATCAGCGTCCCCACCTGCCCGGTGGCGCCGACGACCGCGACCCTGTAGCCCTCGCTGCTCATGCAGGCCAGCGTATCGCGACTACGTCCGCCAGCGGGCTCGCAATCGGGCGAGGCGGACTCATCCATGCCCGGTGTGTGGGTCATTACACCAACTGTGTTATGTTCGAACCAACAAGATCCGTGTAATGAGCCAAAGTTCGGGAAAGAACCCCTATCGTCCGGGCGTAGGCCTGCGCCCGCTCTACCTGGCCGGCCGCGAGGGCCCGTTGCGGCGCTTCTCGGCGATGCTGCGCGCTGCGCCGGAGCAGCAGGCGAGCATGCGGATCACCGGGTTGCGGGGCGTGGGCAAGACGGTTCTGCTCGAGGAGCTGGCCGATCGTGCCCGCGAGGTTGGATGGGAGCCCGCATTCCTGGAGCTCCAACCATCTCACAACACCGATGAGGCGCTGACGCAGACGCTCACGTCTCTGCTGGCGCACTCTTACCGCGAACCTCCAGAATGCGCGCTCTTACAGCGAGCGTTTGTTCCGCGGGGAGGAGATCGGCTCGCTCGAGCGCGAGCAGGCGCTGGAGGCGTTCATGCGCCCACTCGAACAGACCGAGCGCACCGGCGAGAAGCAGCTCGCGCGGGCGGTCGTCGAGGAGGTCGAGGGCTACCCGTATTTTCTGCAGCTTTGGGGCTCGGAGCTGTGGGACGCCGCAGACATCGCCGGGGTGCAGCGCTTGACCACAAAGCTGCTGGACGCCGTCAGGCCAGACATCTACAGCCGACTCGACCGCGACTTCTATGAGCCGCGCATCGCCACGCTGCGGCCGGCCGAGCAGGACCTCCTGATCGCCTCGGCAGCTTGTCCCTATCCGCCGCTGCGATCCGGCGATCTCAACCGAGCGTCACAGAAGAGCCCCGGCAACGTGAACGTGCTGCTCGGGCGGCTCGTTGACGCCGGGGCCCTCTATCGCATACGCAAGGGCGAGTATGCCTACACGGCGCCGAAGTTCCGCGCCTACCTGCAGCGCCGGGTGGCGGCTTCGCTCACGGCTTGACGGCCATGAAGAAGATCGTGAGAAGCACGAGGATGCTCAGCGCGCTGCCGACTGTCCCCAGGCGCCGCGCCAGGCGCCGGTACTCCTCGCTTGGCGCGCCGTCGCCGGCCGCGAGGTCGCGTTCGATCGTCTCTTGGGCCTTCTTGCTCGTGGGAATCATGACTGCGCCCACGAGCGCGCCGATCACGACGACCGCGCCGATGCCCCACTGCACGAAGAATTCTTTGAAGTGGTGGCCTTCGGCGGCCAGGTAGAGGCCGGCGCCGAGCACGACCACCAGGGCGCCGTTGACGAGCACCCGGTCGATCATCCGCTCGATCCGGTGCAGCAGCGGCAGGCTGCGAGGGTCGTGCTTGGCGGCGATCGCGAACATGATCGGGTAGGCGAACGTGACCCCGAAGGCCACGACGACGGCCATGATGTGGATCGCCAGGACGACGTTGTAGGCGCTCACCGCGATCATCTGCGGATCCTATTCAGAACGTCGGCGCGTACTTGCCGAACACGTCCTGCATCGCGCCGCAGACCTCGCCCAGCGAGCAGCGGTCGCCGAGCGCCTGCTTGATGAAGGGCACCAGGTTCTGCGTGCCGGCCGCTGCGTCGCGCAGCTCCTGCAGGCGGCGCTGCACCAGCGCGTGGTCGCGGTCGGCCTTGAACGCGGCAAGGCGCTCGGTCTGTTCGCGCTCGGACTCCGGGTCCACGCGCAGCAGGTCGGGGACTTCGATGTCGTCCTCCTCGAAGGCGTTGACGCCGACGACGACGTCCTGGCCGATCCGGTAGCGCTCCTGATAGCCCCAGGCCGACTCGTCGATCTCGCCGGTGATGAACTGGATCGCGTTGACAGAGCCGCCGAGCGCGTCAACCTTGTCGATCAGATCGTTCGCGCGCGCTTCGATCTCGTCGGTCAGCGACTCGACGAAGTAGGAGCCGGCGAAGGGATCGACCGTGTCGGCGGCGCCGGACTCGTTGGCGAGGATCTGCTGGGTGCGAAGCGCGATCTTCGCCGCCCGCTCGGTCGGCAGCGCCAGCGCCTCGTCGAAGCCGTTGGTGTGCAGCGACTGGGTGCCGCCGCAGACCGCGGCAAAGCCCTGCAGCGCGACCCGCACGATATTGTTCTCCGGCTGCTGGGCGGTGAGCGTCACGCCCCCGGTCTGGGTGTGGAAGCGCAGCATCATCGACTTCGGGTTTCTGGCGCCGAAGCGCTCGCTCATGATGTGCGCCCACATCCGGCGGGCGGCCCGGAACTTCGCCACCTCCTGGAAGACGTTGTTGTGGCCGTTGAAGAAGAAGGCCAGCCGCGGGGCGAAGTCGTCGACCGGCAGGCCGCGGTCGATCGCCGCCTGCACGTAGGCGATCCCGGAGGAGAGCGTGAAGGCGACCTCCTGGACGGCGGAGCAGCCCTTCTCGCGGAAGTGGTAGCCCGAGATCGAGATCGTGTTCCAGCGCGGCACCCGCTCGCGGCAGTACTGGAAGATGTCGGTCGTCAGCCGCATCGTCGGTTGCGGCGGATAGATGTAGTTGCCGCGCGCGATGTACTCCTTGAGCACGTCGTTCTGGGTCGTGCCGCGCAGCTGCTCGCTGGGCACGCCCTGCTCCTGCCCGACCAGCTCGTAGAGCGCCAGCAGGCAGGCTGCCGGGGCGTTGATCGTCATCGAGGTGGAGACCTGATCGAGCGGAATGCCATCGAAGGCGGTGCGCATGTCGTCGATCGTGTCGATCGCCACGCCGGTGCGGCCGACCTCGCCCAGGCAGCGCGCGTTGTCGGAGTCCAGCCCGAGCTGGGTCGGCAGGTCGAAGGCCATCGAGAGGCCGGTCGAGCCCTTGGAGAGCAGGTAGCGGTAGCGCTCGTTGCTCTCCTTGGCGGAGGCGTATCCCGCGTACTGGCGCATCGTCCAGAGCTGTTTTCTGTACATCTCGCGGTGCACGCCGCGGACGTACGGGAACTCGCCGGGCTCGCCGAGGTGCAGGCTCTCGGGCAGGTCCGCCTCCGTGTAGAGCGGCTCGATCTCGATGCCGGAGTCGGTGAAGCGGCGGGGGTCCTCAGGCCCCACGATCGGGGCCACGGTCATGTGCTCGTTGTGCGTGCTCATGCAAGGAGAGGTTATCCTCACGAGATGTCCACCTGCCTGGTCACCGGCGGCGCCGGCTTCCTCGGGTCCCATCTGTGCGACGAGTTGCTCTCGCGCGGGCATCGGGTGATCTGCGTCAACAACCTCGAGACCGGCTCGCTGATCAACATCGAGCACATCCGCGATCCCGATCGCTTCGTCCATCTGAACACCGACATCATCGACCCCTACTTCGTCAACGAGCCAGTCGATTTCGTCTATCACCTCGCCTCGCCGGCCTCGCCGATCGACTACCTGCGCCTGCCGCTGCACACGCTGAAGGTCGGCTCCTACGGCACCCATCACACGCTCGGCCTGGCCAAGGCCAAGCGGGCGCGTTTCCTGATCGCCTCCACCAGCGAGGTCTACGGCGATCCGCTGCAGCACCCGCAGCCCGAGACCTACTGGGGCCATGTGAACCCGATCGGGCCGCGCGGCGTCTACGACGAGGCCAAGCGCTACGCGGAGGCTTTGACGATGGCCTACCACCGCCAGCAGGGCGTGGACACGGCGATCATCAGGATCTTCAACACCTACGGCGCGCGCATGCGCCCCCACGACGGGCGCGCGATCCCGACCTTCCTGCGCCAGGCGCTCGGCAACCGGCCGATCACGGTCTTCGGCGACGGCAGCCAGACGCGCTCCTTCTGCTACGTCAGCGACCTGATCGCAGGCATGATCGCGCTGGCGGAGTCCGGCTACCACGACCCCGTCAACGTCGGCAACCCGGACGAGTTCACGCTGCTGGAGCTGGCCAAGGCGGTGCTGGAGGTGACCGGGTCGGACTCGGAGATCATCTTCGAGGCGCTGCCGGTCAACGACCCCAAGCAGCGCCGTCCCGACATCGGCCTGGCGCGCGATCTGCTGGGCTGGTCGCCGGCGGTCTCGCTGCTGGAAGGCCTGCAGCGCACGATCGACTCCGCCGGCGTGCAGACGCTTGTCGGCTGAAAAGACCGCTCCTGCTCCTCTGCGCGCGTGGCTGCGCGGACGGGGCGATGCATGAATTCCGCATTTGCGGGGGAAGATCTCCAGAGCCCGACCGCTACATATGGGATCCTTGCGCGTTGTGAGCAGTGAGATGTCATCGCGTTCCACCGGAGCGTCAACGCTGCGTACGCCGCCGGCGCCGGCGGCAAGCGCCACAGAGCAGCGCATCCACGTCGCCCCCGCGCGCGCCGATGCGGCCGCGGCGCCACCGCTGCTGCCCGCGGCGCCCGCCCGCCCGCAAGCGCGCAGCGGCCACGACATGCGCCGCAAGCGCCCGCCCGCGTTCTCCTTCCTGCTGCGGCTCGACACCGCGCGGCGCGCGGCGCGCGTGCTCTCGCTGCTGGCGCTGGACTTCGCCGGCGTCGCTCTGGCGATCTTCACGGCGCTGGCACTGAAGGCGGCGCTGCTGAGCACGGTGAGCTTCCACGTGGTGCTCGAAGGCACCAGGAGCTACGTCGCGCTCGCCTATCTGGTGACCGCGCTGCTGTTCGCGCGCTCGGGCCTCTACTCGGGGCGGGGACAGCGCCCGGGCCTTACGCGGATCGTTGCGTGCCTCTTCCAGGTGACGCTGCTGATGGCGCTGCTGGCGATCGTCAACGGCATGCACTTCTCCAGCTACTACATCTTCTACGGCTCCTTCGCCTTCGCAGTCGCATACGTCGCCAGCATGCGCTACGTCTACGAGCGGCTGACCGGCGCGCTGCTGCGCGCTGCCGGCTACAAGCGCAGGGCCGTGCTCGTCGGCACCGGCGCGCAGATCAAAGACGTCGCGCACGCGTTGCGAGACGGTTCCAGGGCGCCGTCGCCGATCGACATCGTCGGCTTCCTCTCTCCGCAGGCGCTGCCGGCTAACGGCCTGCGGGCGCTCGGCTCGCTTGAGCGGCTCGATGAGGTGCTCGAGGGCGAGCGCATCGACGAGGTGATAATCGCCGATCCCGACTTCCCGGAGATCGAGGCGGTCGAGCTCGTCGATCGCTGTCACCGCCGCGGCGTGAGGGTCAGGATCGCGCCCTCGACGATGGAGCTGCTGATCCACCGCGCGGAGTTCGTGCCCGGCGAGTCGGTGCCGCTGTTCGAGCTCTCACCGCCCGTGTTCGAGGGCATCGACTTCGCGCTCAAGCGCGCGTTCGACATCATCGGCGCCACGCTGCTGCTGGTGCTGCTCAGCCCGCTGCTGCTGGTGCTGAGCCTGGCGGTGTGGCTGTCCTCGCGCGGTCCGGTGCTGTTCGGGTCGGAGCGGCCGGGGATCGGCCAGCAGCCGTTTCGCTGCCTGAAGTTCCGCACGATGCAGACCGACGCCGAGCAGCAGCTGGCCGACCTCGAACCGCTGAACGAGGCCTCGGGCGCGCTGTTCAAGATCCGCGACGATCCCCGCATGACGCCGGTGGGCCGGTTCCTGCGTCGCTTCTCGCTGGACGAGCTGCCTCAGCTGATCAACGTGCTTCGCGGCGAGATGTCGCTCGTCGGCCCGCGGCCGCTGCCGGTGCGCGACTTCGAGCTGCTGGCCGACTGGCACCGCAAGCGCTATCTCGTGCTGCCGGGTATGACCGGGCTCTGGCAGGTCTCGGGCCGCTCGGAGCTGGACTTCGACGACCTCGTCCGACTCGACTTCATCTACCTCGAGCGCTGGTCGCTCGCGCTCGACCTCGCGATCCTCGTCAAGACCCTGCCCGCGGTGCTCTCGCGCCGGGGCGCCTTCTAAAAGCTCGCGGGGCAGCTCGCGCGGGCATCCCTCGCGCGGCAGCTCCCGCAGCTTCAGTCCGCGCGCCTACCGCGACTGCGCGATCTGGCGCCGCCGCGCGCGCCGCGCTGGCACGAACGCTTCGTCGCCACGTGCGATCGCGCGTTCATAGACCCGCCAGGTGGCTCGACCGGCGTCCTCCCAGGACCAGCTCGGCGGCCTGGCCGCGGGGCGCTGCAACGCTTCGGCGGCCTGCACGAGACCGGTGAGGTCGCCGGGCTCCACGAAGCTCGCCTTCTCGCCGAGCACCTCGCGCAGCGCCGGCTGATCGAACGCCGCGACGGGCGTGCCGCAGGCCAGCGCCTCGACCGATGGCAGCCCGAAGCCCTCCTCGGCGGAGGGCAGCATCAGCGCGTGGGCGCCGGTGTAGATCGCGGCCAGGTCCTCGTCGGGGACCCGTCCGGTGAGAGTCACGTCCGGCGAGCTCGCGCGTCCACGGGCCGGCGCAGCCGACGAGCACGAGCGGCATCTCGCGGCGCGTCGCGGCGAGCTTGGCAAGCGGCTTGCGCGGGTCCGGCCGCTGCATCGAGCCGACCCAGAGCAGGTAGCGCTCCGGCAAGCCGAAGCGCGCGCGCGCCTGCGCCACCTGCTGCTCGGAGCGGCGGTGGAAGGCGGGATCGGGCGCCTCGGGGACGATCGCGATCCGGTCCTCCTCGAGCCCGAGCCGGGCGATCGCGTCCGCCGCGACGGCCTTGGTGGGCACGATCACTTTGGTCGCCCTCTGCACGGCCAGGTGGCGCAGGTGGGGGCGGCAGGCCATCCGCAGGTGCTCGCTGCGGCGCTTGAGCGCGGCCAGGTCGTGCAGAGTGACGACCATCGGGCAGGGGCTGCGCAGGATCGCCCCCTGCATCCAGGGCGCATGGAAGACGTCCGCGTGCCGCGGCCGGTGCGTCTCGAGGATCTCGGCCTTCTCGCGGCCGGTCGCGTGCAGCGCCCGCAGCAGGCAGCGTGCATACCGCCCGATGCCGCCCATCTCCGAGGATGGCCGGCTGTCGAATGCGACTCTCACTTGGGTGCGCGCCTCTCCGCCGCGAGCTCCACGCATCGCACGATAGTCGTTCGGGCGCATCGGTTGCAATGCCTGCTCAAAGATTTCCCGGTCTATGCGTTGATATGCAAGCGTGCATGCAGCGCCCGGTAACGCCACCTTCACATCCGCGCCGGCTAGCGTGCATCAGGCGATGTCTGCGCGCGAGCTCCACGAAGGCGTCTGGGAGGCGGTGCCGGAGGGCGTACAGTCGCCGCTGGCAAAGGCGCGGCTGGCTTTCCTGCTCGGCGGCCTGGCGGGCGGCGAGCGCGTGCTCGACGTCGGTTGCGGCGAGGGATGGTTCACGCAGGCGCTGCGCGGGGCGGGCTTCTCGGCTCTTGGCGCCGACGTGGCCGCCGAGCCGCTGCGCCGCGCCCGCGCGCGCGATCCCGAGCTCGAGCTGCAGCTGCTGGACGAGCGGGAGCCGTGGCCGTTTGCCGACGCGCACTTCGACGCCGTCTGGGCCGGCGAGACGATCGAGCACGTCGCCGACACCGCCGCGTGGCTCTCGGAGCTGCGGCGGGTGCTTCGTCCAGAAGGCGCCCTGCTGCTCAGCACGCCCGCTCACGGCGTGCTGCGGCGGCTGGCGCTGGCGCTGGCGCCGGGCGCCTTCGAGACCCACTTCGACCCGCGATCGGATCATCTGCGCTTCTACACGCGGGCCAGCCTGCGCGCGCTGCTGGCGGACTTCCGCTTCGTGGAGATCGAGATCAGCGGATTGGGAGGCCTGCCCGGCGCCCGCGCCTGTCTGCTGGCAAGCGCGCGGCGTGCACGGTTTTGAGCGCTGCGACGGCGTTCAACGCGGCCACGTAGTCGTGGCGATCTTCGATGCTCGGGAAGAGGTAGTAGGCGGCGCGCAGCTCTGCAAGCGCAGCGCGCGGATCGGATTTGAGGTCGTGTACGCCAAGCACCCTCCAGGCGATCGGGTTTGCGGGCTGCCGGCGCACCGCGAGCTGCCGCGTGGCGCGCGCCTGATCGGTGTATCCGAAGGCTTCTTGAACGCTTGCGAGCGTGAGCATCGCCGTAAGTGACAGCGGATCGCGATTGATGGCGGTGTGCGCCTCTGCCAGGGCGGCGCCGGCGCTCGGCAGCGTCGGCGCCTCCTGCGCGGCATCGTAGGAGCGCTGCGGCTGCCACTGGCTCCATGCGGCCAGCAGCGCCGCCACGATCGCCGCGCACGCCACCGCCGCGCGCAGCGGGGTGATGCGGCTGGGCACCAGATGACGCCACTGGGCAGGCAAGGTGCTCGCCGGCGCCTCGATCGGCCCGCGGCCGGCCAGCCAGCCGGCGCAGATCAGGCCCACCAGTGCGGTGCCCGGCACGTACCAGGTCCAGTCGACGAGCGAGTGCAGACCGAAGGCGATCACGATACAGAGCATGCTCAGCAGGCCAATCCGCTCCGGCGTGCATGGCAGCTGCACCGCGCGCCAGCGCCAGCTCGACCAGCGCCGGTTCAGCGGATGCGTGGCCCGCCCCGCCGCGACCATCCAGGCGCCAAGCAGCGCGAGGGCGAGCGCGATTCCGATCAAGCCGAGGTCGGCGAGCGTCTGCACGACGAAGCCGTGGGCGTGGGTGACTTCCTGGGTCCCCGTTTCGTATTGCTTGCGCGCGGTCGCGTAGCCGCCACCGCCCACGCCGAGCGCGGGGTGCGCTTCGAAGACCTCGATCGCCTGCTTCCAGTAGCGCGCGCGCGCGCTGGCGACCGCCGTCAGGCGCCCCGGCGTGTTGACCACCGTCGCGTTTGGATTGGTGACGGTTGAGAGGTCGTGGGAGATCGTGCCCGTGAGCCCGCGCCGGGTGCTTGCGAGCGCGCCGACGCCGGCGAGCAGCACCACGGCGAGCAGCGCGAACATCGCGATGCCTGCGCGCCGCCTCGCGCGCTGCGAGGGCGGATGGCTGCTCAGCGCAAAGCCGATCGCCACGCCCGCGAGCGCAAGCACGACGATCAGCGCCGCCAGCAGCACGCCGAGTTGGTGTCCTGCGCTGACGCGCTGCGCAAGCGCCACCCCTTCGGAGCTGAGCGTGCGGCTCGAGAACACGAAGCCGATGACCGCCGTCGCGCAGGCCCCGCACACGAGCAGCATCAGCGCGCCTCGCAGCCGCAGCGGCACGATGCACAGCCAGATCGCCACGCCCACCAAGGCGACCGCGAGCGCGCCGCGCGAGTAGGAGAGCATCAGCGTGACCATCAGCAGGCCGATCGCCGGATAGGCCAGCGCGCTGAGCAGCGCGTGTCCGCTGCGGCGGGCGCCGAGCCAGAGGCAGGCGATGATGCCCATCGCGGCGCTCAGCCCGGTCGCGTTCCAGTAGCCGTAGGGAGCCTTCAGCCGCGCGACGTTTTCATAGCGATCGAGCTCCGCGGGGAACACCTTGCTCAGCAGCGCGTAGCCGCAGACGAGCACCGCGGCGATCACGATGCCGCAAAGCACTCCTCTCCAGCCTGCCGGGGCGGCGCGCGAGAGCAGCGCGAGAGCGCCGAACACGGAGCCGTAGCAGAGCAGCAGCCCCGCTTCCTGCCAGGCGGCGTCGGGGGAGACCGACCAGCCGACCGAGATCGCAGTCAGGGCGGCCAGGCCGAACAGCAGGCCGATCGACCAGGCGCCGTGCAGCGGCGCATCCCGTGGCGCCGCCACGATCGCCACGGCGCCGGCCAGGCCTGCCAGCAGCGTGAGCGCAAGCTCGACCGTCGTCCTGGTTTCGAGGATCAGGCCGCCGGTCGCCACGAACGTCGAGAAGCACAGTACGCCGGCGGTCAGCAGCGCGGGCAGCGCGACCACCGCCCAGCTCGAGACTCTCGAGGTGCGCCCGGAGCTCGCCGCGCCGCCGGGCGGGATCGTGGCGGCGCTCAGCGGCCGATCGGAGGCAGGCGCCGGTGCGTAGGCGGACATCTTCGGAGTCAGCTCTGCTCTTCGCTTGTGAGACGCTCCTTGATCTCCTTGCCCGCGAGCAGCAGCAGGCCCGCCAGCACGAGCGCGATCACGGCCAGCACCGGTGTGGGCAGGTCGCTGGTCGCCGAGGCGAGATCAGGATGCACGACTCCGGGCTGCACGGCCCCGCCACCGCCAAGCTGCACGGGGGCTAGCTGTCTGTGGCGGGTCGCTTCGAGGATGTGCTCTTGAGCGGGCGTTGGTTCCACTGCGCCGCCGCCCGCGCCCGTGCCCGAGCCCGGCGGTCCTCCCGCTCCGCCGATCTGCCCGCCGCCCGCGGTACGGCGGTGGGCGGCGGCGGCAAGGTCGGCTTCTTGGATCACTTCCGAGCAGTCGCCGTACTCGATCGTTTCGGTGGCCATATCCTTGAGCGCACTCTGATACTGCTTGACCGTGTAGCCGGAGATCGATTCTCCGCGCTCGCAGCGTTCGAGGATCTTCATCCCCACGTCTGCCGAGGCGCTGCCGGCAAGCGCCGCGCAGAGCACCGCCACCAGCGCAGCCGCCGCTGCGATCGAGGTCGGGCGGCGCCGGGTGGCGCCCCGGCGTTCGCGGCGGGGGCGCCCGGATGTCAGCCATGTTGCGATCATCTCCTGAAAGCCCAAAGCTACCAGCGCCCGCGGGCGTGCTCGCCGGCTCGGCGCAGGCACCCCGCTCTGGCCGGGCACGCGCCGCCTGGCGCAGGCGTGGCGGCCACCGCGCCGCCGGCGGGGACCCAAGGGGGGGCGGGCCCCACGCCGACGAGGACGAGCGCGGCGGTAAGCGCCCGGGGCCCGACTCACGCCAGGCCGACCGGCGCCCCAGGTCCCGTATTCCCCCAATCGGCGGTCCGCAAACAGGTGTCTCTTGGGCCGATCTCGTCAGTCCTCGGTCCCGTCGCGGGCGGTTGCGCGAGACTTCCCCATCGAGATGCTCCGCTGCGCGATCGTGCCGCCGGTCCCCGTTCCCTACAGGGAGCCGCTGTTCGAGCGTCTCGGCGCCCGGTCCGATCTGCGCGTGCGGGTGATCTACCAGGCGGCCGGCCAGCCGAGCTGGGATCAGAGGCAGGGCTGGTTTCCGGTCGATCACGGCTACGACGCCGTCAACCTGACGCCTCGGCAGATCGCGCGGGCCGGGCGCAGCCCGATCACCTGGCCGCGCGGGCTGGAGCGTGAGCTTGCGCGCTTTGACCCGGACGTCGTGGTCGTCTCGGAGTTCGGTCCGGCGAGCCTGCGGGCGTTGGCCTGGTGCAGGGCTCGCCGCCGGGCGATCGTCCTGCTCAGCGAGGTGACCGCCGAGGCGCAGGCGAGCCTGCCGGCGCCGCAACGGCTGTTGCACCGGCTGCTCGCGCGGCACGTTGACGGGCTGATCGCCGTGAGCAGCGCCGCGCGCGAGCGGCTGCTGGCGCTGGGGGCGGCGCCCGAGGTCGTGAGCCTCAGCATGCAGCCGGTCGATGAGGATGCGCTGCTGGCCGCGATGCCGGGGCGGGGCGTGGAGGTGCAGGCATCGGCCGGTGAGCCGGGCTCGGAGGCGCAGGCGTCGGCCGGCGAGTCGGGCGCGGAGCCGCGGGCGTCGGTTGGTGAGCCGGGCTTGGAGCGGCGGGCGACGGCCGGTGAGCGGCGCTTGGAGCAGCGCGCTCCGGTCGAGGTGCTCACGGTCGCGCGGCTCGTGCCGGACAAGGACATCGGCGTGCTGATCGAGGCGTTCGCCGCCGCGGGCCTCGGCGAGCAGGACGCGAGCCTGTCGATCGTTGGCGGAGGGCCGCTGGAGAGCGAGCTGCGCGCGCGGGCGCAGGCGCTCGGGGTGCCGGCCCGGTTCCTGGGCGCGCTGCCCGCGGCCGAGCTGCCGGCCCGCTACGCGGCCGCCGACGTGTTTGCGCTGAGCTCTCGCTTCGAGCCCTTCGGCGTGGCGCTGCGCGAGGCCGTGCTCGCCGGGCTGCCGGTGGTGTGCAGCACGGCGGTGGGCGCGGCTGCGGACCTTGCGCACGAGGGCGCCAATGCGCTTCTGGTCGCGCCCGGCGATCTGGACGCGCTCGCGCACGCGCTCTCGCGACTTTGCCGCGACCCGGCACTGCGGCAGCGCATGGGCGCGCAGAGCCGGCGGATCGCCGCGCAGCATCCGCTGCAGGCCGACGTGGAGGCGTTCGCCGCCGCGATCAGGGCAGCAGCGCCGGCAGCACGCGCTGCGCGATGAGCGCGCGGATCTCCTGCGGCCGGTAGGCCGCCATCCGCTGCGCCGCGGCCTGTCGGTAGCGCTGCGCCTGCTGCTCGGGCATTGCGAAGGCGCGCCGGATCGCCGCCGCGAGCGAGGCGGGCGCCAGATCGTCGGCGCACAGGCTGCGATCGAGCGCGCGCGCGTGGGCAAGCGCCTCGAACGGGCCGCGCGTGGCGCTGCACGCAAGCAGCGCGCCGTCGGCCAGCGCCTCCAACTGGGCAAAGCCGAAGTCCTCCCAGCGCGCGCCGGTCACGAACGCCCGCGCGGACCGCAGCGCCGCGCGAAACTCGCTCGCGGGGACGCTTCCGCGCCAGATCAGTCCCGGCGGCTCGGCGAGGCCGTGCCTTGCCAGATGTACCCGCGCGAGCTCCGGCGCGATCCCAAAGACCTCGAGCCGCGCGCCGGCAAGCCCCTTCGGCGCGGGCGCCGCCAGGCTCTGCGCCCACGCGGCTACGAGGATGTCCAGCCCCTTGGCCTTCGGGTCGGGCGTGTAGGCCACGGCCAGCCGCTCGCGCCGAGCGCTCGGCTCACCCGAGGGCTCAATCGGCTGGGGCAGCACCACCGCCGGCGCCGAGCCCGGCGGGAGGGCCTGCGCCGCCGCTTGGCCGAAGGGCAGCACCAGCCGCGCCCGACGCAGCCTGCGGCGCTCGAGCGCGTGCTGGAGCGCGTTGCGGGCGCCGGGCCGGTTCAGGCTGCAGGGAGCGTCGAGCCTGACCGCGTAGGGCAGCTCGATCTGCCCGCACAGCAGCGAGGAGGTTGTCGAGGAGAAGATCACCGCGCGCGGTCGCACGCGAGGCAGCGCCCGATCCAACGTCCGCCGCGCCGCCGCGGCCTCGACCAGATCGGTCACCGGATAGGCGCGCCGCAGCGCCCCCGCGGCGCCGATCCGCACCTGTGCGACCTCGACGCAGGCGCCCGCCTGCCGCAGCATCTGCGCGAGCTCCCGGTCGCCGGCGCGCAGGCCGATCGTCGTGCCGAGCGATATCAGCAGGATCTCGCTCACCGCAGCGCCTCTTCGTAGGCGGCGAGGGTCTTCCCGCCCGCAGCGCTCCCAGGTGAACGCGCGCTCGACGGTCGCACGGGCCGCGGCGCCGAGCCGCTCGCGCTCGCGCAGACAGGCGGCGATGGCGCTGGCAAGCGCGGCTGGATCCTCACGCGGCACGAGCACCATCCCCTGCCCCGCGGCTGCGATGTCCTCCGGGCCGCCCTCTCCGCGGCAGCCGATCGCCGGCAGGCCGCCCGCCATCGCCTCGACGTAGGCGACGCCGAAAGGCTCCTCGACGCTCGGCATCGCGCAGAGATGGCAGCGCCACATCTCCTGCAGCGCCTGCTCGTGGTCGAGCTGGCCCATGAAGCGCACCTGCGAGCGCAGGCCCAGCCGGTCGGCAAGCGCTTCCAGCGGTGCCCGCATCTCGCCCTCGCCGACGATCGCGTAGTCGGGGCGCAGGTCCGGCTGCATGCGCGCAAGCGCCGCCATCACCACCTCGTGGCGCTTGCGCTGCTGCAGGTGCGCGACGGTGACGATCGTGGGGCGCTCGTGGCGCGACGGCGGCTGCGCCGGCGCCTGCGCGCCGAAGTGGACCACGCGGATCGGCAGCGGCGCGCCCGCGAGCTGCTCGCACCGCTGCGCCGCCCAGCGGCTGTTGGCGATCACTCCCGCGGCCTGCCGCAGCGTCGCCCGCGTGGCCGCGGCCGCGCGCGTGCTGCCCGTGGCGATGCGGATGATGTCGGGGCCGTGCGTGGAGACCACGAAGCGCGGCCGCCCGGCCCCGCGCGTGAGGGCCTCGCCGGTCGGCAGCACGTTGTGGGCGTGGATCAGGTCGAAGCTCTCGCTCGCCAGCGCCCGTCGCAGCGGCGGCGCCATCCAGGCGCCCCAGCTGGCGTAGGACCACGGCCGCGGCGGCGCCAGGAACGCGACCGGCCGCACGCTCAGCCCGTCGAGCTGCGTCTCTCGCAGCGTCTCACCGGCGCCGCGCAGCCATCGCGCCACGGCTGCCGGCCCGCGGCGGACGACCGCGATCGGCGGCACCGGGCGGCGCAGCGCGAGCACCTTCACCTGCGCGCCGGCGTCGCGCGCCGCGAGCGCCTGCCGGTGAGCCCAGATGCCGTGCACCGGGTCGGCCGGCGAGGGATACCACTCGGCGACCACGAGCACCTTCACAGCACGGGACCTCGGCATCGCCTCATCGGAGCGCGGCCTGGTAAGCGGCGAGCGTCTGCTGTCCGCAGCGCTCCCACGTGAAGTGGGCGGCGACCGTCTCGCGGGCGTGCTGGCCGCAGTAGCGCAGGCGCTGCGGATCGCAGAGCAGCTCCTCGATCCGCTGGCTCAGGCGCTCGACGTCGCCGGGGGGCACGAGCACCAGGCCGTCGCCCGCGGCGGCGATCTCCTCCGGTCCGGGCTCGCCGCGGCAGCCGATCGCCGGCACGCCGGTCGCCATCGCGTCCAGGTAGGCGATCCCGAGCGCCTCTTCGGTCGAAGGCATCACGAAGATCGTGCAGGCCCGCGCGCGGGCGAGCGCCTCCCGCGGCGGCAGCGGCTCCGCGATCTCCACCCTCTCGGCCACGCCGAGCCTGGCGCTCAGCCCTTCCAGGGGCGTGCGCTCGGGCCCGTCGCCGAGGATCAGGTAGCGCAGGCCCGGATGGCGTGGCGCCAGCACGGCGAGCGCGTGCACGACGTCGGCGTGGCGCTTGCGCGGCGTCAGCTCGCCGAGCGTGACAAGCGTCGGCGCCCCGGGCGGCGCCGGCCCGCGGAGCCTTCCCGCGCGCTCGGGCTCCTCCGCGCCGAGGTGCACGACCCGCGTCGCAGCGGCGCCGTGGGCGCGTGCCAGCTCGGCAAGGCCCTCGCTGCCGGTCAGCGTCAGCCGCGCCGTGCGCAGCGCGGCCGCGAGAGCCTCCGCGTCCAGGGCGTGGCCGGGATGCCCGTCGAACACGTCGCAGCCGTAGATCGAGACGAGCGTCGGCACGCTCAGCCGCGCCCGCCGGACGGCATCCCCGGCGGCCAGGCCGTGCGCGTGAATCAGATCGAAGCCGATCCGGCGTCGCAGGGTGCGCAGCGCCAGGGCGTGCGGCCTCTGGGGCGCCAGGATGTGGACCTCGGCTCCGGCGGCCCGCGCGGCGAGCGCCTGGCGATGTGCCCACTGCCGCACGTGCGGATCGCAGCGGCGGCCACGCAGCTCGGCGATCACCGCGACCTTCATCGGCCGCCTACCATCGCCTGTGCACAGCGAGCGTGCGCTGAGCCTCCTCGGCCGGCAGGTAGGGCCGCTGCGCCAGGAAGGCCCGCGCCTCCGCGATCGTCTGCGTGCGCGAGTAGGCCTGCGCTGCGGGCGCGGCGCGGTGGTTGATCGCCAGCGCGTCGATCACGCCGCAGCGCCAGCCTCGCTGCCTGGCAACGGCGGCCCAGTGCGCATCCAGCCCCCAGCCCATCCGCAGCGGCGGGAACGGCAGCAGCGTGGGGAAGGTCCTGCTGGAGAACGCGGTCAGCGGCCCCACCTCCACGAACTGCGTCTGCCGCACCACGCTGCCCCGCCTGCGCCTGGTCACCCGCCAGGCGGCGTGGGAGGCGAGCCTGTGGGCCGGCTGGACGAGGTCGAGCTCGAAGCGTTCCGCCAGGAACAGGAAGCGGTCGAGGAACCCGTGCGGCAGCTCGATGTCGTCGTCGAAGACGATCAGCCAGTGATGGCCGGCGGCGGGATGCTCTTCCAGCAGCGCGTTGAGGTTCTCGAACTTTCCGCGCTCTCCCGGGCCGATCGTGGCGATCTGCACCTCGTGGCGGGCGCTGCGCAGCTCCGCTTCGATCGCGTCGGCCAGCGCTCGGTGGCGCTCGCGGACGATGCCGAGCGCGAGCACGCGCCTGCTCGGCAGGCTCCTGGCAGCGCGCGCGAGTCGCAGTCGCCGGCCGCTGAGCAGATCGATCCCGTCGCTTGCGCGGTCCGCGATCTCGCGGGCAACGCCGTCGATGCCGCCGACCTCTCCGCTCTCGCCGGAGAGGAAGTCGTCGGTGGGCGGGGGCGCCGCCTCGGTGGCGCCGGCGCGCTGCTTGCACCCCTGCACCAGGCGCCCGGTCGAGTGGGCGACCATCGTCAGGCCGTTTGGGCACTGGTAGCGGATCGCGTGGCCGGCGCAGCGCAGCAGCACGAGCAGGCTCGCGTGCGAGCGATGGGGCGCTCCCGCGTCGCGCGTCGAAGCGGCGGCTCTCGGCGCCGCGCCTGTAGGCGGTGCGGCTCAACGCACGCAGGCGCGAGTCCGCGGGCAGGCGCCGGTGCGCCACCCTTGCGCCGGCGACGTAGAGCGCCTGGCTGCCGCCAGCGGCCTGCAGCCTTTCCTGCCACTCCTGCTCCTCGCCCTGGCCGTGCAGCGCGGCGTCGAAGTTGCCGGCGCGCTCCAGGGCGCTGCGGCGCACGGCCATGTTCGCGCTCCATGCAAAGCGCGTGGGGCGGTCTTTGGGCCCAAGGTCGAGCGTCGTGATCGGCGGCTGCTCGCGGCCGCACGAGCGCGGCGGATCTCCTTCCAGCAGCGGCACGATCGCGCCGGCGAAGACCTCTGTCTCCGGGTGCTGCCCGCTCGCGGCAAGCAGCGCGTCAAGCCAGCGCTCGGAGGCGATCACGTCGTCGTCGGCGAACACGATCAGCTCGCCGGAGGCGTGGGCCAGCCCGGTGTTGCGGGCGGCGTTGGCGCCGAGCGGCGCCTCGTGGGCCAGGTAGCGCGCGCCGGCGCGCGTGGCGAGATGCCGCGCGCTCTGAGCCCCGGAGTCGTCCACGACGATCACCTCGCTGTCGCGTCGTTGCGCCTGCGGAACGATCGATGCCAGGGTGTCCCTGAGGTACTGCGGCCTGTCCCTGGTCGGGATCACGATCGACGCTGCAGGGGTCATTGCGCCGCCATCCTGGCGGCGCGGCCGAGACAGTGGGGCGACGTCCAGTCGCCCTTGACCGCACCTTCGGTTCTCATGACAGCCAGAGAGTCTAGGTTTGAACGTCGATGATCCTCTTCCTGCACAACCGCTACCGCACCGCCGGTGGCGAGGAGCGTGCCGTCGAGGATCTGATGTGGCTCGTGCAGCACCATCTCGGCGAGCAGGCGCAACTGCTGTGCCGCGACTCGGCGGCGGTTGGCAGGACGCGCGCGGCCGGCGCGTTGCTGCGCGGGGGCGAGCGGCCCTCGGAGGTCGCGGCCGCGGTCAGGCTCAGCGGGGCGCGGATCGTCCACGCCCACAATCTGCATCCGCTGCTCGGCTGGCGCTCGCTCGCGGCCGCGCGCGGCGCGGGGGCGAAGGTGGTGCTGCACCTGCACCAGTACCGGCTCGTGTGCGCCGTCGGGGTGTGCTTCACCGATGGCCAAACCTGCACCCGCTGCAACGGGCGCAACACACTGCCGGGGCTGCGGCACAACTGTCGCGGCAGCCGTGCCGAGGCGCTCTCCTACGCGGCTGCGCTCTCGCTCTGGCAGAGCCGGATCATCGAGCTGGCGGATGCTGTGATCGTGCCCAGTCGGTTTGCGCTCGGTAGGCTGCGCGAGCTCGGCGCGCCGCTTCCATTCGATCGCGTCCATGTGCAGGCGCCTCCGCTCAGGGGGCTCGAGGCTGCCGACGCAGCGGCCGGAATCCGCCGATGGCGACTACGCCCTGATCGCCTCCCGCCTTGCGCCCGAGAAGGGCATCGACGTCGCGATCGACGCCTGCATCGCGGCCGGCAGGCCGCTTGTGGTCGCGGGCGACGGTCCTGAGCGGGAGGCCCTGCAGCGTCGTGCCCGGCGGGCGCCGCAGGGCCTGATCCGCTTCCTCGGCGCCGTCCCGGGCGATGCGCTTGCGCAACTGCGCGAGCGCGCGGCGCTTGCGCTCGTGCCCTCGCGCTCGGACGAGACCTTCGGCCTCGCCGCCGCGGAGGCGATGGCGGCCGCGCTGCCGGTGCTTGCGAGCAGCGTCGGCGCGCTCGGGGAGCTGCTGCCGCCACAGGCGCTCGTGCCCGCGGATGAGCCCGCTGCCCTGGCGGCCGCGATCGAGCGGATGTGGGGCGATCTGCAGGAGGGCGCTGCCAACCGCGCTCGCATCGCGGAGATTCTGCGCCCCACAGGTCGTCGGCAAAGCACTGGCCGAGGTCTATCGCGGGGTCATGGCCGCGTAGACTGACTCCGCTATGACCACGGTAGGCATCATCGGGCTCGGCTATGTCGGCCTGCCACTGGCGGTCGCGTTTGCGGAGCAGGGCTGCGATGTGATCGCCGTCGACGTCGACCAGCGCAAGGTCGAGATGATCGGCGCCGGCCGCTCCTACATCGAGGACGTTTCCTCGCAGCGCCTTTCTGCGCTCGTCGATCGGATCCACGCCGGCACCGGCCCCGCCGCGCTCGGGCAGGCCGACGCGGTCCTGATCTGCGTACCCACGCCGCTGAGCGCCAACCGCGAGCCCGAGCTCGGCCCGCTGCTGGACGCGACCGGCGCGCTCGCGGGCATCCTCAAAGCCGGGCAGCTCGTCGTGATCGAGTCCACCACCTACCCCGGCACGACCAGAGAGCGCCTGGCCCCCGTGCTGGAGCAGTCGGGCCTTCTCGCCGGCAGCGACTTCAACCTCGCCTTCAGCCCCGAGCGCGTGGACCCCGGCCGGACCGACTACACGCTGCGCAACACGCCGAAGGTGCTCGGCGGACTCACGCCGGCCTGTGCGCAGCGGGCCAAGGAGCTGTACTGCCTGATCTGCGATCAGATCGTCGAGGTCTCAAGTCCCGAGGCCGCGGAGCTGACGAAGCTGCTGGAGAACATCTTCAGATCGGTCAACATCGCGCTGGTCAACGAGATGGCGATGCTCACCGACCGGATGGGGATCGACATTTGGGAGGTCGTGGAGGCGGCGGCGAGCAAGCCCTACGGCTTCATGCGCTTCGAGCCGGGGCCCGGCATGGGCGGGCACTGCCTGCCGGTCGATCCGTTCTACCTGGCATGGCGCGCACGCGAGTTCGACATGAGCGTCGAGTTCATCGAGCTGGCGGGCAAGATCAACCAGCAGATGCCATACCACTGCGTCGCAAAGGCGCAGCGGGCGCTGAACGACGCCGGCCTGCCCGTCAACGGCGCGAAGATCGCGGTGCTGGGCGTCAGCTACAAGGCCGGCGTCGGCGACACGCGCGAGTCCCCCGCGCTGAAGATCATCGAGCTGCTGCGCGCCCTTGGCGGGCAGGTGAGCTACCACGACCCCCACGTGCCCAGCCTGACGGAGCACGGCCTCGACAGCCTGCCTCTGCAGGAGGCGCTCGTCGGCGCCGACCTCGCGCTGATCGTCACCGCCCATCCGGGCGTAGACCACGACTTGGCGCTGCGCAGCGCGAAGGTCGTCCTCGACCTGCGAGGCGTCACGCGCGGCAGCGATCGCGACAACGTGGTGCGGCTGTGAGGCCGGACGACCGCGGCCCGGGCCTGCTGCTGGGCAAGCAGGTCCAGATCGGTCGCGACGTCAGCTTCGGCGCCTATGTCGTGGTCCACGACGGCACAGTGATCGGCGACGGTTGCGTGATCGAGGACCACGTGGTCCTCGGCAAGCGGCCGCGGCTGGCCCGCAGTTCGAGCGCGAAGGGCGAGGCCGGGCCGCTGCGCCTGGCCGATCGCGTCACCGTCTGCGCGGGCGCGGTGCTCTTCGCCGGCGCGAGCATCGGCGCGGAGGCGATCCTCGGCGACCAGTCCTTCGTGCGCGAGCGCTCCAGCGTCGGAGCCGGCTCGGTGATCGGTCGCGGCAGCGTCGTGGACAACGACGTGCTGATCGGGGCGCGCGTGCGCATCCAGACGAGCGTCTACCTGACGGCCTTCACTACGATCGAGGACGATGTCTTCGTCGGCCCGGGCGCAACGACCACCAACGACGACACGATGTCCCGCCACGGCCCGGAGATGCCGCTGCGCGGCGCGATCCTGCGACGTGCCTGCCGGATCGGCGGCGGCTCCGTGCTCACGCCGGGCGTCGAAGTGGGCGAGGAGGCCTTCCTGGCCGCCGGCGCGGTTCTGACTCGCGATCTGCCGCCCCGCGCGGTCGCGATGGGCGTGCCTGCGCTGGTGGTCAGGCAGGTGGGGCAGGAGGACCTGCTGGAGCGCTGGCGCTGATCGCCCGCAATCAAAGGCGGCCAGGCCAGCGGATGAGCTTCGCGAGCTGTGCCGGCCCAAGGTCGATCAGGCAGCTTTTCTCGATTGGCTTGTAGGCGCCGTTGGCGAGCGCGAGCCAGCGCACCTGTTGTGCGTTTGGGTTGACGATCACGATCTCCTCGACATCGTGGGCGGCGTAGAAAGGAAGCTTCTCCTCAGTCTCATCGTCGGGCGAGAGGATCTCAACGATCAGCGGCGCGGTGGGCAGCCAGGTGCCGGCGGCGTCTGGATGCAGGAGGCCGCCGTCTGGGACGCGGAAGTCATCTGCGGAGTCACCCAGGTTGAACTCCGCCATCGCCGGCACGAGACCAGCGGCGCGAGCGGGAGCATCGAGAATCACAGCGAGTTGCTGGGAGATGCGGGCGTGTCGCACCTCAGGCGCAGGGACCACGTGCAGCACCCCCTCCCAGACCTCGTCTTTGTGATCCAGGCCGAGGCGTCTGCGGTGGTCCAGCAGCTGCTTCACCTCTGCGGGCAGCGGGTCTGAGAGCAGCGTTCGCATCTAGGCGAGGGTAGCGGGCCGCGCAGGCCGAGAGCGTTGGAGGGACGTTCGATCGCACGCCTCGAAGCTACTTGTCGCTTGGGATGCGTCGCATGGCCGCTCAAGCCACTGCGTCGAAAAGCGACCGGCCGCCCAGGCGCCAATTTGCCGATCAGATATGTGCCTCCGCCCCCAGCCGCTCGCGCAGCCAGGCGACGGTCGCCGCGATCCCCTCCTGCACGCCGATCTTCGCCTCCCAGCCGAGCAGCGTCTTGGCCTTCTCCACCGAGGGCCAGCGGCGCTGGACGTCCACGGTGAAGCTCGGCAGGTGCTCGAGCTCGAGCTCCTCGGGGTCCTGCCCGCAGGCGGCCCAGATCGCTTCGGCGATCTGCTTGACCGTCATCTCCTGCGAGGCGGAGATGTTGAAGGTCTCGCCCAGGCCGGCGGGCGAGCCCATCGCAATCGCGATCCCGTCGGCGATGTCCTGCACGTGGGTTAGCGTCCTTGTCTGCGTGCCATCGCCGAAGATCTGCAGCGGGCGCTGGCCGGAGAGGACCTTGCGGATCAGGTCGGGGACGGCGTGGGCGATGCCGGGCTCGTCGTCGGGCATCTCGCCGGGGCCGTAGGCGTTGAAGGGCCGGCAGATCGTGAAGGGCAGGCCGTGCTCTTCGTTGGCGGCCCGGCAGTAGACCTCGCCGGTCAGCTTGGAGAAGCCGTAGGCCGAATGCGGCGGCGGGCATTCCTCGATATGCGACTCGGTCGTGGGGAACTGGGTCGCCCGCTCGAAGACCATCGAGGAGGAGACGTAGGTGAAGCGCTGCACTTCAACGTCCAGGGCGGCCCGCACGACCGCGTTGTAGAGCGCCGCGTTCACCTCGGTCAGCGTGTGGGGCAGGCGGTGGAAGTTGGCGATCCCGCCGACGATCGCCGCGAGATGGATCACGTGGTCGCAGCCGGCCGTGGCTGCCTTGGCCTGGGCCAGGTCGCGCAGATCGCCGGTGTGGACCTCGCAGCCCTCGCGCATCCAGGTGGGGGCCTCGCGCTGGTCAGAGACGCGCACCTCGTAGTCGGGGTCGGTGAGCAGGCGTCGCACCACCGCGGCGCCGATCGTGCCGACGCCGCCGGTCACCAGCACGCGGCTCATGAGAGAGCCCCCGAGAGCGTGGCGAGCTCGGAGGCGTAGCCGAACACCTGACCTGCGCCCCAGCAGTCCCAGGGGTCGATCACGAGGCAGTGCCGCGAGCTCTCCCGCGCGAGCCTGCCGAGCAGCCTGGGATCGCGGAACTCCGAGTGGTTGGTCGCGACGAACACGGCCTCCGCGCCGGCGAGCGCCACATCCAGCGTTGCGGTCGGGCTGGCGACGTGCGGATCGTGGACGGCGACGTCGGCGAGCTCGCGCTCCAGCAGGCGGACCAGCTTGTGCGAGAGCGAGTCGCGCTCGTCGTCGGTGTCGGCCTTGAAGGCCAGCCCCAGCACCGCGACCCGGCGGCCGGCGAGCGTTCCAAGGCGCCGCTTTGCGCCTTCGAGCAGAAACAGCGGCACCGACTCGTTGACGCGCGAGACCGCGAGCAGCATCCCCGGCGCGTTGGAGCGCTCCTCGGAGAAGGCGAAGTCCTTGCGCAGGCACGTGCCCGCGGTCAGGCCCGGCTTGGCGATCCCGCCGCGGGGATAGTCGCGGTTGACCAGGTCGATCACCTCGAAGACGTTGGCCCCGTAGCGCTCGCAGTCCATCATCAGCAGGTTCGGCAGCGCGAAGTGGGTGTAGCGCAGGATGTTCGCCCAGATCTTCGCCAGCTCGGCCTGCACTGGCGTGGTCCGCACGATCGGCGCCGAGAACGCTTCGAAGAGCTCGGCGGCCACGTCGCCGGAGCGCTCGCCGACGCCGCCGACGATGCAGGGCAGCGTGTCGATCTCGGCCAGGAACCGCCCCGCGGCGATCCGCTCGGGAACGTGTGCGACGAACACCTCCTCGCCGATCGCAAAGCCGCGGTGCTTGGCCAGGTAGCCGGCGACGAACTCGGTGCTGCCGGGCGCCACCGTGGAGCGCAGCGTGAGCGCGTGTCCGGGCGTCAGCACCCCGAGCAGATCGTCGAGCGCGGAGCGGATGTCGCGCATGTCGATCTCGATGTGCGAGAAGGAGGGCGTGCCGAGCGTGATCACGATGTGGCGCGCGGCCGCGGCGCTTGCGACGTGGTCATCCAGCGAGAGCCTGCCGCTCGCGGCCACGCGCTGCAGCAGCGTCTCGGCGCCCGGCTCGCTGAAGGGCATCCGCCCCTCGCGCAGCGCGCTAAGGCGCGCCTGGTCGATGTCGATGCCGATCACGCGCAGGCCGCGGTCGGCGAGGCAGAGCGCGAGCGGCAGCCCGACGCGGCCCAGCCCGATGACCGCCGCATCGGCAGAGAAGCTTGACTGCTCCATGCCGCCCAGATTACCGGCGTCGCGTTGTGTGCCGACCCGTAGGCGCGCTCTCAACCGCCGAAGCGTCGCGTCGCGTACTGGCGCGCGAAGCCGGCCAGGAAGCGCGGGTTCTGGCCGGCGTAGCGCCGCCAGAGGCGTTTCGGCTCGCGCGAGAGCCGGAACAGCCACTCCAGGCCGTTGCGCTGCATCCACGGCGGCGCCTGCGCCAGCAGCCCGGCGTGAAAGTCGAACGCGGCCCCCACGCCGACCAAAAGCGGCGCGTGCAGCAGCGGTCGCATCTGCGCCATCCAGAGCTCCTGCTTTGGCTGCCCGGTGCCCACCCAGACGACCTGCGCCCCGGTCTGGTCGATCTCCGCCGCGAGCGTGCTGCGCTCGTGATCGCTCAGCGGTCGGAAGGGGGGCGAGAAGCCGCCCACGATTTGCAGGCCGGGAAAGCGCGCTGTCAGCCGCTGCCGCAGTAGCGAGAGCCTGTCCTCGTCGCGGCCCCCATAGAGGTACATCGGCGTGCCGTCGCTCGCCGCCAGCGCGCAGAAGCGCGCCATCAGGTCGGGGCCGTAGATCCGCGTCGCCTCCCGGCGCCCAAGCGCGTGCAGCGCCCAGACCAGCGGCTGGCCGTCCGGGACGAGCAGGCTCGCCGTCTCCAGCGCCGCGTTCACCCGCGGGTCGTCGTGCGCCGACATCACGAGGTTGACGGCCGCCGCGCTGATCCAGCCGCGCTGCCCGGCGGAGATCGTCGATCTCATCCAGTCGAGCACCCCGTCGTAGTCGGAGATCGCAAGCGGAGCGCCGAGCACCTTCGCGCATGGCGGCTTTACCGGTGCGGTGCTCTGCACGATCACAGAAGGCAAGCGTAGCTTTCCACGCGACCCGTGGCAGTCGCCCTATATAGGCTCCCGCGTCGATGCCGATCGAGGAGGACCGCTGGCGCGGCAGGCGCGTGCTGCTCACCGGCCACACCGGCTTCAAGGGCGCCTGGCTCTCGCTGTGGCTGCAGCGGCTGGGCGCGAAGGTGAGCGGCATCGCCCCGGGGGCGCCGAGCGACCCGTCGCTCTACCGGCTTGCGGACGTGAGCCGCGGCATGGCCGCCGAGCACGACCTCGACGTGCGCGATCGCGCGGCTCTGCAATCGGCCCTTGCGGCCTGCGAGCCGGAGGTCGTGCTCCATCTCGCCGCCCAGCCGATGGTGCGACGCTCGCTGATCGAGCCTGCCGAGACCTACGAGATCAACGTGATCGGGACCGTGAACCTGCTCGAGGCGGTGCGTCTGGCCGGCGACTCGGTCGCGGCGGCGGTCGTCGTCACCTCGGACAAGTGCTACGAGAACCCCGGACGGGCGAGCTCGCCGCGGGAGCCGGGCGCCGGCGGCCGCGCCTTCCGTGAGGGCGACCCGCTCGGCGGCAGCGATCCCTACTCGAGCTCGAAGGCGTGCGCCGAGCTCGGTCGCCGCCTCATACCGCCGCTCCTTCTTCTCGGTGCCCGACGGTCCGCGCCTTGCCACCGCGCGCGCGGGCAATGTGATCGGCGGCGGCGACTGGGGACAGGACCGCCTGTTGCCGGATCTCGTGCGCGTCGCGGGCGGCGTCCGGCCCGCCCCGATGACGGTCCGAAACCCGGACGCGATTCGCCCCTGGCAGCACGTCCTGAATCCGCTGATGGGGTACCTGATGCTGGCAGAGCGCCTGCTGGTGGACGCGGACGCCTGCCGGGCGTGGAACTTCGGGCCGCCTGAGAGCGACGCAAGGTCGGTGGGGTCGGTGCTCGAGCGCGTGCGCGAGCTCTGGGACGGCGCGCCCGCCTGGGAGATCGACGCCGGCGTCAATCCGAAGGAGGCGTCATGGCTGGCGCTCGACTCCTCGCTGGCGCATGAGAAGCTCGGCTGGCAGCCGGTGTGGGGCCTGGACAGGGGATTGAGCGAGCTCGTGGAGTGGCATCGGGCGCACCTCGCCGGTCGGGACATGCGGCAGGTGAGCGAGCATCAGATCGAGCGCTTCATGGCCGACGCCGGCGCTGCGGCCTGAGCTGCGGCCCGAGTCCGCCGCGTAGACAGTCGTCCGACAGACAAGCATCACATATCGGAATGCGTTCCCTTCATTCGTAAGATTTCGCGGGCATGAGCCCGCTGCATCTGCGCCGCTACCGTGCCGAGCGCCTGCTTCGCACAGAGTTCGACGCGCTGCGCGAGAGCGTCCTTCGCACCGTCCGCGCCCGCCTGCGCGACAGCAACGCCACGCTCGAGCAGGCCGATCTTGAGGCCTGCTACTCCCAGGCCTGGCAGGGGCTCTACGCGGAGGTCCTGCGCGGCGAGGAGATCGAGAGCCCTTCCGGCTGGCTCGTGCTCGTCACCTACAGGCGCGCGATCGACGAGCAGCGCCGCCGGCGACTCTCCGCGGAGCTGCCCCCGGATGCTGCCGCCGCCGACCGCGACATCGCCGCCGAGCTCGACGACCGCGCGAAGCTGCAGCAGCTGATCGAGGGATTCAGCGCCCACCTCAGCGAGCGCGAGCGGCAGGCGGCGACGCTCTGCTACCTGCAGGGACTCTCCCGCGAGCAGGCGGCAACGCGCATGGGCATCGCGCCGCGGCGGATGCAGAAGCTGATGGAGGGTCGCGGCGATGGGCGCCCCGGCGTGGCCGCGAAGGTCTCGGCGCTGACCGAGTCGATCTCGCAGGGACGCTTCTGCGAGGAGCACGCCTCGCTGATGCGAGCCTTCGCGTTCGGCGTGCTCGACCCCGAGGGTCAACGCCACCGGATCGCGCTCGCGCACCGCAACGGGTGCCCGTCCTGTCGCGCCTACGTGCTCTCGTTGCGAGGCCTGGCCAGCGTGCTGCCACCGGTGTTCGTGCCCGGCCTGGTGGCGGAGCTCGGGCTTGGCGGGCGCGCCGGGGCGGCGAGGGCGCTCGCGCGGTCGCGCCCCGGCCCGCGTGGGCCGGTGCGCGGCGGCGGCCCTGCCACCCGTCTCTGGCGGTCGGCGAGCACTCGCCTCGGCAGCCTTGGCAGCCGCATCGCGGGAGGCGGCATGGGCGGCGTCAAGCTCGCTGCGGCGGGTGCGATCCTGCTCAGCGCAGGCGCTGCGGGGGTCGCGCTGAGCGCGTTGACCTCGCACGCGCATCCGCACCCGCGCGCCGACAGCGCCCTGCTCTCGAGCGGCCGGCGGTCGCCGGGCGGGGGCGTAGGGCGCCAGGCCTCCGGGCAGGCACGGCGTGGCTCGCATGTGCGCCGCCACGCCAGACGGCACGCCGCCGAACGCCATCGCGCAGGCCGGCGTCGCCGCGGGCCCCTGTCCGCATCGCCCGCCCTGCGCGAGTTCGGGATCGAACGATCTGGCGCTCGGGTCGCCGGTGCGGCGCCCACAGCACCGGCAGCCCGGCCCGGCTCCGCCGGGCAGGCGCAGCGCGAATTCGGGATCGAATAGAGCACGAGTGAGCTTTGGCCGGTCCGCTCTACCGGCTCAAGAATGCGTCGAGTGGAGTGCCGCCGCCGCCCACGAGGATCTTGGCAGCGGGGCCATGCGCCGCCTCGAATGCGGCCATGCCCGGCAGGCTGTCGCGGAGGCGCCCGCTCTTCACCTCCACCGCGGTCAGTTGCGGGCCGCGCTGGATCACGAAGTTGACCTCCCTGCCTCTCTGCCGCCAGTAGAGCACCTCGGCTCGCGGATCGCGCGTGGCCACCAGGTGGGCGCCGACGGCCGTCTCGACCAGGCGGCCCCAATGTGCAGGGTCGGCGCGGGCCTCGGCGAGAGTGTGACCGGAGGCGGCGGAGACGAGCGCTGTGTCGAGTGCCAGCAGCTTCGGCGTCGAGCGGCGCTGACGGACCTTGCCCGCCGCGTACTTCTCCAACCCGACCGCGAGCCCCGCGGCGGCGAGAAGGTCGAGGTAGTGGGCGATGGTCGTCGTGTTGCCGGCGTCCTGGAGCTGTCCGGTCAGCTTCTGGTAGGAGACGATCTGTGCCGAGTAGTCGCAGACGAGTCGCAGGAGGTTGCGAAGCAGCGCCGGCTTGTTGACTCTGGTGAGCAGCAGCAGGTCGCGTGAGATCGTCGTCTCGACGATCGCGTCGAGCACATATGCGGCCCAGCGTCGCTCGTCCTCGATCAGGGACGCGGCACCCGGATAGCCGCCGAAATAGATGAACTCGTCGAGGCTGAAGCCGAACGCCTCGCGCATCTCGCCAAATGACCAGTGCGGCGCACGGATCAGCTCGAAGCGTCCCGTCAGGCTCTCGCTCAGACCGTGCTGGACGAGCAGCGCGGCGGACCCGAGCAGCACCACGTTCAGTGCAACGCCCGAGCGGCGATCCTGATCCCATAGTCGCTTGACGGTCTGCGCCCAATCGGTGACCTTCTGGATCTCGTCGACGGCGAGAATCGCGCCTGCAGATCGAGTACGGGCAAGGCGCCGACCCTCCTGCCACTGCGCCTCCAGCCAGGCCGAGTCGCGCAGCGTCGGATCGTCGGCGCTGGCGTAGTGACTGGGCGTCTCCACCGCCTCCAGCGCCTGCTGCACAACCGTCGTCTTGCCGACCTGTCGCGGCCCGCTGAGAACCTGGAGCCGCGCCGGATCCTCGCTCAGGCGCGAAGCCAGCTCATCGAAGATCGAACGCCTATAGAACGACAAATTGCTCAACGTACTGAGTTATTTTACTCAGGACGTTGAGTGTTTGGCCGAATGCCGGTCAGCCCAACGAGCCCGCCGACGAGCAGGTGGCTCGCCCGGCTTTCAGCCCCGCGGGAAGATCCGGCCGATCTTGCCGAGCACGAGCGGATTGCCGCGCGGGCGCAGCTTGCCGGTGGCGATCGCCTTCGCCGGGCTCAGGCGGTTGCCGATGATGTTGACGAAGTCTTGGTAGGCGACCTTCATCCGCACGTCGGGGTCGAGCGCGGCGCCCTGCTCGACGCGGCTTGAGCCGTTGTCCACGATCAGGCGCCAGGTGGGCACGTCGGCGTCGGTGAACTCCCATTGCAGCGTGGTCGGCTTGCGCAGGCCGTGCTGCGGGTTGACCTGCCGTCTGATCGTGTCGAACAGCAGGCTCGACCGTCTGCGGGTCGCGCCTGGTCGGACCCTGGCGCACGCCGATCACGCCGGCCCTGGCCAGCTCCCGTCCGCGCCTGCTGGCCTCCTCGATGCTCAGCCCCGGGGGCATCACCGGCGGTCCCGGCAGCTCTTCCAGCGGCAGGCCGGCGGAGCGCAGCTTGGTGCGCATCGAGGTCGCCGCCTCGACGCTGATCGTCTCGAAGTCGTAGCCGAAGCAGGTCAGGTAGCGCTCGTCCCAGCCCGGCGGCATCATCACCTGAGAGAGGAAGGGCATCACTTCGCGCAGCAGCCCCGCGACCGCGGTCGGCACGCGCGGGTCTTCGCGCGCGAGGTCGGAGATCAGCTTCACGCCGAAGCCGATGTGGCGCTGCTCGTCGGCGGAGATGTTCTCCATCCCGGCCCTGAAGGCGGGCAGAACGTCGCGCTGCTCCAGGTAGCTGCAGATCATGTGCTGGCCCGGCTGGGCCATCGTCGCCTCGATGATCACGTGGTAGAGCGTGACCGCGGCGGCCAGCTTCGGGCGGGAGCGATCCTTGCGCAGCTCCGCCGCCATGCTGTCCAGTCGCTCGAAGATCTTCACGAAGCCGGGCGAGAGCTGGGGCTTGATCGCGGCCAGGCCGCCGGCGGGCGAGCCGTCGCCGATGCCGCAGACCTCGTGCATGAAGCGCTTGAAGAAGACGGCGTGCCGGGCCTCGTCGACCTGCTGGGTGGTCAGGAAGTACTTCTGCTCCTCAAGCGGCGCGGCGTCGATGTAGGGAGAGAGGTTGTCCGCGACGGCGTCCTCGCCCCAGAAGAAGAGGGCGTAGTTCCACAGCGCCGCCTGGCGCTCGAACTCGGAGAAGCGCTCCTGCCACTGCTTGGCGTCCTCGCCGAAGTCGAGGTCCATCGCGCTCCAGTTGCCGTGCTCCCAGCGCCTGTAGAGGTCCTCGTAGGAGATCGCATCGGCGGGCAGGCTGGCGATCTGCGAGCCGTTTGAAGCGGCCGCCCCGTTGACCTGCGCTGCGGCGCCGTTCGCGCCTACTGCCGTCGTGCTCGCCATCGCTCTTCTCCTCTGTAGGTTGCGCGGAGATTCTATCGATAACGGACATTATTGCAATAGCAGATGCTCCCTTAACTAGAATGGGAGCTCGATGACAGAAGCGGCCCCCACGATTGCGGCGCGACTGACGCGCGAGCAGAGCAAGGCCCAGACCCGGCAGCGGCTGCTGGGCGCCGCCCGCACCGTCTTTGCCCGTCGCGGCTACCACGGCGCCTCCGTGGAGGAGATCGCGGCCGAGGCCGGCTTCTCGACCGGCGCCCTCTACTCCAACTTCCACGGCAAGGAGGATCTCTTCCTCGCGCTGATGGACGACGTCACCGACGCCTACTGCGCGGAGATCGCCGCCGAGGTCGACGGGGTGAGCACGATTGGCGAGCGCGCCCGCGGCGGCGCGCGGCACTGGATGGAGATCGTCGAGCGCGAGCCCGAGATGCTGATGCTGTTCATCGAGTTCTGGGCCTACGCCGCACGCGACCCCGGCGCCCGCGAGCGGGTCGCCGCCAGCTTCGCCAAGGCCAGGCAGGTGCTGACGAGGCTGATCAGCGACGGCGCCCGCGAGTTCGACCTGCGGCTGGAGATACCGGCCGAGCAGCTGGCGATCGCGATCGACGCGCTCGCGGACGGCATCGCCCGGCAGAAGCTCGCCGACCCGGAGGCCGTCCCCGACGACCTGATGGGGCGAGTGATCTCGCTGCTGCTGGCGGGGGCGACGGGCGGCGCGGCGCGGGGCGAATAGCAGAGGCGTCGACGCCGCAGGGTCGGAGCGGAGTACTGCAATCTCGGGATAGGGGCCCCTGCAATCTCGGAATGGGGATGCCTGCAAGATCGGAATAGATGGGCCTGCAAGATCGGATGGGCGTTCCTGCCAGGCCTCCGCGGCGGCCCCGCGGCCATTATCCTCGGCGCAGATGCCCGCCCTCAGCAGCGTTGCCGACGAGCAGCCGGATGGCGGTGTGCCCTCACCCGGCGGTGCGATGCGTGGCCTGCTCGGCGCGCCCCTGCGGATCCTCGGTGAGGATCCGAGCGCCGTGCCCGCGCTCGGCGCGCTGGCTCTGCTGATCGCCTGGGCCGCCAACCAGGCCGGCTTCCCACAGACACACTGGGCGCCGGGGGGCCTGATCCTGCTTGCCCTGCTTGCGATCGCGGTCGGCGCGACCGGGCTGCGGGTCCCGTCGATTCCGACGCCGGTGCGAATCGCGATTCTCGCCCTGGCCGCCTACACCGCCTTCAGCTTCCTCTCGATCCTGTGGGCGAATGTTCCGGGCGACGCCTGGGAAGGCGCCGACCGCACGCTGGTCTACCTGATCGTGTTCGCGCTGTTCGCGAGCTTCAGGCGCCCGGCGAGCAGCGCCGCGCTGCTGCTCGGGCTCTGGGCGCTGGCGATGTCGGGCCTGGCCGTTTACACCGTGCTGCACGTCAACGCGGCGGCGGGCAGCGCGGCGGCGCTGCAGGTCCTGATGCCCGGAGGCCGGCTCACCTTCCCCGCCGGCTACACGAACGCGAACGCGGCGATGTGGATGATCGCCTTCTTTCCCGCATGG
Source organism: uncultured Actinomycetota bacterium (assembly GCA_963725915.1). GTDB lineage: Bacteria > Actinomycetota > Thermoleophilia > Solirubrobacterales > Solirubrobacteraceae > Palsa-744. The sequence goes on from CAVSAL010000004.1 coordinate 377,491, forward strand.
CTGCTGGCAAGCTCGCGGCGGGTGCCGGCGATCGCCCGCGGGCTGCTCGCCGGCGGGGCGAGCGTGCTCGCGGCGGCCGCGCTCTACAGCCAGAGTCGCGGGTCGGTGTACTCGATCCCGATCGTGCTCGTACTCGTGTTCGCGCTGCTGCCCGGACGCGTCCGCAGCTTCGCGACCCTGGTGCCGATCGGCTTCGGCGTGGGCGCGTGCGTGCCGGCGATCCTGCGGCTCGACGAACGGGCCGAATCGGGGGCCGCGGCCTCGGCTGCCGCCCACTCGGCCACGCTCTCGGTGCTTGTGGCGGCGCTGGCCGTCGCGGTGATCGTGGCGATCGCTGCGAGCCTCGCGGGCAGGTGGCCGACCTCGCAGAGGGTCCGGGGGCGCGTTCACCGCGGGATTGCGGTCCTCGGCGTGCTGAGCGTCCTCGTCGTGGTGGTCGGTGGCGCAGCCGCGGTCGGCAAACCGGTCGGGCGCGTCGAACACGCCTGGAACACGTTCACGAGCATCAGGGGCTACGAAGCCAACAGCAAAGGCGAAAGCCGTCTCACGGGGGGCTTTGGCAGCAACCGCTATGACTTCTATCGCGTCGCCTGGCACGAATTCCTCGCCCACCCGCTGCTTGGCATCGGCGCCGATAACTTCGCGCAGCAATACCTGCGCCGCGGCCGCAGCCTCGAGACGCCCCATTACCCGCACAGCGTCGAGCTGCGCACGCTCGCAGAGACCGGCCTGATCGGGACGATTCTCGCGCTCGTGGGACTCGTGGGCAGCCTGATCGCGGTTCGGCGGGCGCTCAAGCGCTCCGACTCGCTGGCGCGCACAGTTGCCGCGGCGGCGGTCGCGGGCTTTGCCTACTGGGCGATTCACGGCTCCTTCGATTGGTTCTTCGAGTACGCCGGGCTCGGTGCCGCCGCGTTCATGCTGCTCGGCCTGGCCTGCTCGCTCTCGCCGGGCACGGCGATTGCCGTCGAGGCCGAGCAGCCCACCAGGAGCCCTGGGTCTCGCTCGCGGAGGATCGCCTGTGTGGTCGGGGCGGTCGGGATCGCCGCGCTGATGGTCATTGCTCTGACTGCTCCCTGGCTCTCTCGCATGGACGTGCAGAGCGCCGCGAGCGTGTGGACGAGATCGCCATCGACCGCGTACGCGCGCCTGAAGCAAGCGGGCCAGCTGAACCCGCTCAGCGCCGAACCGAGCTCGATCGCGGGCACGATCGCGCTGCGACTCGACGAATTGGGCCGAGCTCGCAGGCAGTTCCAGCTCGCGCTCGACCGAGTGCCTGGAGACGCTTATGCGACGCTGGAGCTAGGGGCGATCGCTTCCGGTCGGGGCGAATCGGCTGCAGCGCTGCGGCTTCTGCGCCGCGCGGCGGCCCTGAACCCGCGAAGCGCCCTGACCGAGCAGGCGCTTGACACTGTGCGCAGGGGAGATCGCATAAATATCGGCGATCTGAACCGCTCAATCCTCCGCGAAGCTGCGCAATTCTCCTAGGCGCAGAGCGATTGCGGTTCTGATGCGAGGAGACTCAGGGTTTCCCCGCTCGACACGTCCGCGAAGCTTCGCTACCGTTTGCGTTGGTCCGGTGCAGTGACCGGGCCTCGACGGCAAAGCAGTTCGCCGGGGTTCGGCCACAGGCCGCGTATGCGGCCGGGTGACCGCTTGGGGCGGCAAGGAGAGCTGACTGCGAGTTGCGCGGGCCACAGGAGTGACACAGCAGGGAAGCATGAGAACCCAAAGCACCATCATCACAACGCTTGCGATCACGGCTGCTCTGGCGCTGCCGGGAGCCGCTGCGTCAGGCTCTCCGCTGCTCAGCGGCTACGGCGGCCCCGGCGCCGGCGAACAGCAGCTGGTCAGCGGCGGGCTGGTCGGCGGGGGCAGCGGCTCGGGCTCAAGCCGCGGAGGCGGCCCCGGCGCGTCGAATCCAGGCTTCTCGACCGGTGGGGGCGAAACGAGTCAGGGCAACGCTGCGGGTGGCGGCGCTGGCGGCCAGAGCCGAGGTCGGGGCGCTGCTGGCGGAGGCCGCACGGGATCGTCGCGCTCCGGCCAGGCACGGCACGGTGGACAGTCGAGCAGCTCGAGCGGCAGCGGCTCTCGGCCTCGCGCCGTCGAAGTAGGCCGCGCCGCCGTCGCGGTGCCCTCTTCCGCGCTCGGGCTCTCAGGCGGACAGATGCTGCTGGCCGCGATCCTCGCCGCGGCGCTCCTGTTGACGGCGCTGGCGACTCGGCGGCTGGCCGGCCTGAAGCTGCGTGAGGAATCTGTCGATAGAAGACTCATGAACTCTCGAAAGGGCCACTGAGCGTCTGATGGGCATCCTGCGCCAGAGCACCCAGTCGGCGCTGCCGCTTGCCGGCAGCCAGTCGGCGCTGCGCGACCGCTCACGCGCCGGCGAGGCTGGCCGTCACCGTCCGGCCCAGCCCCGCGGGCCGCTGCAGCGCATGCTCGAAGGTCGCGGCTGGAACATCGTGCGCGCGGTAGCCGATCTCGTCCTGCTCTGGGCCGCGGTGATTCTCGCGCTCGGCGGCCCCGGCAGGCTGCACATATCCGCCAACGCGGCGCCGCTGCTGGCAGTGCCGCCGCTGGCGATGCTCGCCCTTTACCTGAAGGGCCTCTATCGCGTGCGGATGAGAGCGCTGATCCTCGATGGCCTCGTGCCGGTGGTCAGCGCTGTCTCAGTGGCCGCCATGTCCGCCGCGACGATCGGCCTGCTCCTCAACGGCAAAATGTCGAGCGCGACCGAGCTCGTCCGCGTGTGGCTGTTCGCGCTCGTGGCCGTCGGCGTCGGCAGGACCGTGCTCGCAGTCGCCCAGCGGCGCGCGAGGATCGCGGGTGTGATCGGCAAGCCGGTGGTGATTGTCGGCGCCGGCATCGTCGGCTCGCAGGTCGCGCGCCGGCTCGACAGCCATCCCGAGTACGGCCTGTTTCCGGTGGGCTTCCTCGACGACGATCCGCGCTCGGTCGCCGAGGTGGGCGGCCGCAACGTGCCGGTGCTCGGCTCGGTCGATGACCTCGATCGCGTCGTCAAGCATGCGCACGTGCGCAATGTCGTGGTCGCCTTCTCCTCGGTCGCCGACGAGCGCCTGACACGCCTGATCCAGCGCTCGCAGGAGCTCGGCATCGAAGTCTCCGTCGTGCCGCGGATGTTCGACACGATCAACAACCGCATCACCTACGACCCAGTCGGCGGGCTGCCGCTGCTGTCCTTCAGCGCGGTCGACCCCAAGGGCCTCCAGTTCGCAGTCAAGCATGCTTTCGATCGAATCTTTGCCGGAGCGCTGCTGATCGTGCTCTCTCCGCTGCTGGTCCTGATCGCGTTGGGGGTGAGGCTCAGCTCGCCTGGATCGGTCCTCTACAGGCAGCGGCGCGTGGGGCGAGATGGCAAGATCTTCGACCTTTACAAGTTCCGGTCCATGAGACCACCGGTGGCCTCAGAACAGACGAACGGACACGATACGCTCGACACTCTCCTTGGCGGCGACACTGCTCCTGGAGGGGTCGAGGGAACGGATCGGCGTACGACCGTCGGCCGTTTGCTGCGGCGCGCATCGCTGGACGAGCTGCCCCAGCTGCTCAACGTGCTTCGCGGCGAGATGAGCATCGTCGGCCCGCGCCCGGAGCGCCCAGAGTTCGTGGATCTGTTCACGCAAGATGTGATCCGCTACGGCGATAGGCACCGCGTGAGATCAGGCATCACCGGCTGGGCTCAGGTACACGGGCTGCGCGGTCAGACCTCGCTCGCGGAGCGTATCGAGCTTGACAACTACTACATCAGCCACTGGTCGCTCAGCCTGGACATGAAGGTGCTGCTGCTGACGCTGCTCGCGGTGTTCCACGACACCGAATGATTTGTCTTCTCGGGTGTATCAGATACGCCGCTGTGCACACCGACCCGAGCCGAGCCAGTACTGGTAGACCCGAACGGTCAGGCCACGCGTGCCGAGCGCCTTGGGCAGCGTAAGCGAATAGCCGTTGAAGCGGTTGAGCGTGAAGATCCCGCGGTAACGCAGAGCGCCGCCGCGGAACGCTTCGATTTTCATGTAGTCGCCGACAGGTCCTGAGCCGCTTGCGATCACCTGCCCGCGGCGGACTTGCAGCCGAAGCGTAAGCGGGCTTGGGGATCCCAATGGAGAGGCGAGAGCGTTGGAGAGCGCGTAGAAGGACGGCTTGCGTTTGCCGGAGACACTGAGAAGGCCAAAATCTTCGTTTGGCGAATCCTGAAGATTGTAGGAAGTCTCCGCGGCTATCCAGCTGGTACGAGCGAGCTCCCTGATGATGTCAGCGAGGTTCTGCGCCTGGGTCGTCTGGGTCACGCACCCCTGTTCCTGCTGGATCTTCTGGCGAGGCCAGCAGCTGCTCCAGCCGAACTCATCCAGCCACAGAGGCTTGTTATCTCCGTGGGCAAGCTGATCTTCGCGGAACGTACGCAGCGAGCCGAGCGTCAGGGTGTAGAAGTGGACTGAGACGCCATCGTAGTAGCCCTTGATGCCTGCCCGATAGAGCGCATTCATGAACGCGCCGTTCGAGCCTACAATCGATCCGGCCAGGACCTGAATTCGAGGGTCTGCGCGCTTGATTGCCGGATACGCCGTGCGGACCAGTTCTACGTAGCGCTGGGGCTTGTTCGGGCCGGCGAGAAAGGCTTGGTTGGCTTGGTCGGGCTCGTTCCAGACTTCAATCGCGGTGAGATCGTTGCCGTAACGGCTTGCCAACCATGCGGTGAAGTTGGCGAAGGAGGATGCGCTGCGCGGCGGCCATGCGTGTGCTCCGCCGATACTTTGGCCTGGCACGCATGTCCGCAACAGCCCCGTCGGGGCCGACGACGCCCAACACGGCGTGCGGTCAACGAGCGCGATGACCTTGATGCCGTCCTTGCCAGCGTCCTCGAACAGACGATCTGCGTCTGCCTGGCTGACCGAGTTGATCTGCCCTTCGGCTCGTGGTTCGAAGTCCGCCCACGCTACTTCGACGCGCACCAGCTTGGCGTGGAGGCGGCTTGCTTGGGCGACTTCCGCGTCGATCGTCGAAAGGCGTGTGCGGCCGCCGATGCCTGCCAGGTTTACACCGCCCAGCGGCGCCGAGATGCGCTGCCTGCTAGTCGGCTGGCCGCCCGCAGAAGCGACTGACGCAAGCGCGACAACAGTGCAGCACACCACCAAGAAGATGATGGCGATCCGGCGATGGAGCCAGCACATCATCGATGACTGTAAACGAACGGCTGCCCTCGGGGCCGCACCTCACCACCGCCGCGATGGTACATTAAGCCGCGATGTCGCCAGTGGTGCTTGGGACGCAAGTCGCCATAGTGATCTTTGTGCTGATCGGCATTGTGATTGCGATCACAAAGCTAGTATAGCTACCGCCCCGCGCGGTCAGGCTCCGCGTAGGCGGGCAAGGAATCTTCTGCGCTTCGGCTGAGGGAGAGATGGACGCGGCGGGATGGGATCGCCGGAGAGGATGGCAGCTGGGATGCATTCCGTCAGCCACTCGCGGAGCCCGCCAAGACCTGCCGCCTCGATCTCCGCGGCCATTCCCGGCGGCCTCCGGGTCGCGTTGTGGGCGTCTGATGCAACGTTATGCACAAGTTCCTCTGCCGCCAGACTCATGGCGAACCGACGTACGCGATCGCCGAACCGACCTACGAGCGATCCGGCAGTGATCGACATGAGCGCGCCGGCACCGGCGAGCGACGTCAGCATCGCCCGATTGCGATGGAAGGCAGCACACCGCTCAGGGTGCGCGACCATCACGCGGTAGCCGCTGCGCATCAGCGAGTAAGCGATCTCATCGAAGCCGGTCGCGACGGGTGTAAATGGAGGCTCCAGCAGGAGCCATCGGCCGCCGCCCAGCGTCAAGCCCGCAAGCTCTCCAGGGTCAACGTCGAAGACGTACGTGGCGGCGATCTCAGCACCAGCACACAGAGACAGTTCCAGCTCTGTAGAAGCCAGATGATCGTTGAGCCGTCGAACAGCCGCGGCGATCGCCGCGGCTTTGTTCGGATGGTCCCAACTCACATGGGGCGTAGCTACGATCGTGCGCGTGCCAGCCTCGACAGCTGCCCTCGCCAGCGTAACCGCGTCGGCGACGGTCGCCGGGCCATCGTCGATCTCGGGCAACACATGGCAGTGAAGGTCTATCAACCTCCGCTACATTACCTGCCCACGCTCCGAGCGATGCGGTGCCCATAACCACGACGAGCGGCGGTGCCGGAAGTTACGCCGGCCACGCCGCTCGGATCCGTGATCGTTGTGGGGAGGCTGCTCAAGCTTCGCCCGCACGGTCAGTGCGAGGGGATGCTCAACGCACTGCGCGTCGCACCTGCCGGCTAGTGCCGGTCCGTTTGTGGCGCCGGTGGTGGCGCCTCTTCCGACTTGCCTGCAGAGACACGGCTCTCGGGAGCTTCACGACCGCAGCGTGCGCTTGCGGCTGGTGCCTTTTCCCTTTCGTGTTGCCGCCTCGCGTTTTGCTGCTGCTGCTGCTGCTGCTGCTGGTTGTGGTTGCAGTCGTGGTGGTCGTGGTCGTGGTCGTTTCGCTTGACGTCGGTGGAGGGCTCGTCGTGCTCGTGGTTGTCGTGGAGATCGACGTACTCGACCCGCTCGCGTAGGTGTCGCCACCATTCGAAGAGCCAAAGGCTGTCGCCGGCACGGGCTCGTTGGCAATCAGAGCAGCGCATGGACTGCTGGTGCTCACTCTGTAGTCGCCAGCTTCAGCATCGGCATATTCCGGATTGGCAGTCATGTTGTCGGTAGCGGAAAAGCCTTCGCCATTGTCGGTGATGGTACCCTTCGCGCCGCCCCATACACAGTTGTCTTCGACGAAATTGCCAGTGCCCATGGGGTTGCCGGCCGGGTACCAGCTTTCCACGTCGTAGCGGATCACGGCGTTGGTTATGAGATTTTCCCTCACGACCGTGTTGCTCGACGCCTGGCCTTCCACGCCCGAGAAGATGATGTCCTCGCCGTTCGCAACGATGATGTTGTGTTCGATCACAGTTTCCTGTGCGTTCGGATACAGCTGAATTCCTCGATCAGCATTGCGAAAGATCACGTTATCGACAATTCGCGTGTCGAGGGATTCGCCGTCATAGATCCCATGCTGGTGGTTGGTCGCTGGAAGTTCGCCGCAGTCGTGAATGCGGTTGCCTTCGATGAGTGTGTGTTCGGCGCGCCCCCAGCTGGAGCCGACCGCCACACAGATCGCCGTGTGTTCGTTCGTGATTTCGTTGTCGATGAAGCTCGCATAATGGCTGTTGATCGTGGGCGAAGGCAATTTGGTTTCATTCTTGCCGTTGAGGTCCAGATCCTCCACGGTCACGTAGTTAGACCCTTCTGCTATCCAAAAGCGACCAACGATCGTGGCGCGTTCTCCGGGGTAGCTGGTGAGGGTGATCGGCGCTCCTGCGCTGCCACCGTGTGCAATTTTGACGTTTTCGGCATAGGTTCCGCCGCGGATGCATCCCGTCTGACCGGGCCCGAGCGCTTCTGCCAGGTGCTGAACAGTGGCGAAGGGCTGGGTGGCAGTCCCGGAAGCATTGTTGGATCCAGACGGCGCCGCGTACATGCTGCAATGCGCTGTCGAGTTCCCTTCCGAGGCAGCTGCTGCAGACGATGCCAGGCAGACGACAGCGGTCGCCGCCAGCACAGTCAAGAGGAATGTGCGCATGCATCGCGCACCGAATACGTTTGTCATGATTCTGCGCTCCTTCGGTAACCCGACCGACCGCTCAAGGCGGTCTCGTGGCTTTGCGTCCCCGCCTCACGACGGGTTTGCCGTTATCGAGAGCTGGGCCTGAGTCCAGCTTGGAGGACCTTCTGTCTTCTGTCCTCCGTATCTGCCCATAGGGTCGTCAGCGGGGGATGAGATGCTGAGCGGCCGCTGGCCGTCTGGACGCCTGTCCGACCGCTATGTGCTGCTGTCGCCCCAAGCGTCTGACGGCTAGCATGTCTCCGCGATGGCGCGAGACAGGACCGCGAAGCTGCTGAAGGGCGCGCTCGACGCGTGTCGTCTGATCGGGCCCTCGGCTGGGGGCTCATCGGATCTGACTGGCCTCTGAGCGCCGACGAGCTTGCGGGCATCGAAGTGTGGTGGCCTCGTCGTTACGAGTGGCCCAATGCGGTGGAGTGGGCAGGCCCGTTGCGCGACGGCATTGCGTGCCATGTACGGACGGTCGATGCGGATGTTCCGCAGCGCCACGAGAGGATTGTGATGTTTCAGATCCGGCTCGACGGCGATGTCCACGATGTCGCGGTTGACTACTCCGACTATGCGGAGTACGACGAAGCGCTGCTGGATGCCGTGCCGCTTTATTTTAAGATGCAGTGCCCCGATGAGGCCGATCCGCGGGTTCTGCCCGGCGGATTTGGGCCCCGCTCGCGGCAGATCTATTGGTACCTGAAGCGTCTGCGCGGGCTCAGAGCCAAGCGCGCGTTCAAGTTCGATGTGTACGGCCGCTTCGGTGCAGACAGGGCTGAAGATGTGCGGAGCCGGGCGGTCGCAATGCTGGCGGCACAGGATCGATTTGCTTACGAGGGTGGCCTCAAGCTTCGCGCATACCCAAGTTATTTGCGAGATATTGCGGGCGCCCGCGTGTGCATCGACCTGCCTGGGAATGGCCCCCTTTGCTTTCGGCGCTTCGACTATCTCGCTGTCGGCTCATGTGTGATCGGGCCGCGGCCGCCGGTGCGCTTTCCCGAAGAGCCGGCCGACCGTCGGGAGGTCGTTTACTGCAGGGACGATCTGTCGGATCTCGTGGACCTGTGTGAGATTTACCTTGCTGATCACTCTGCCCGCGAAATGATCGCCGCCAATGCCCGTGCTCACTTCGATCGCTTTCTGCACCCGCGACAGCTCGGAGCTTATTACATCCGGACGGCATTGAGTACGATCGGCGGGCTCCCACGAGACGAGTGAGGCTGATAGGGCTATGAGTCTGTCCGAGAACTCGTGCACGCGCCTGGCGACACCTGACGCGGCGTGCCGCGGCGTCCTCGGACCTCGACTTGGCGCCGCCAAGCCTTCGGTCCTGCGTCCTGGCGGCACTTGGTCTTGCACACGCCATCCACGCACCCGAGTTCTCGGACAGACTCTATGAGGCGCCCCCGCCCCGTGGCCTGCCAAGTGAGGCTGGCCAAAGCCTCCTGACAATGGTGCGAAGCTCGGCGATCGACAGACTCTCGTGTGAGGAGCAGCACAGCTGCGTATGCCCCCACGCCCGCGCATGATCCCAAGACCCAGGCGGCAGGCGACAGGTGATCGACGCCGGCGATGATCAGCGGCGCTGTCATCACGGCAGCCGCCATCAGCGTACGCGCCGTCAACCACGCCAGCCGACGAATATCCACTGCGATCAGCCGACTGCAGAGCCAGAGATGGGCGGACACGTACAGCACTGTCACGAGGTCGTCTGCGATCGCAGCGCCAACCAGGCCCACGACGCGGATCAGCACATAAGTTGAGACCAATCCGACGGCAAGCGTGGCGAGCATGATGAGCACCCGCCGCCTTCCTTCGCCCAGGTAGCTGACCGAGACAGAGATCAGAGACGCCGGCGCCGACACGAACGCTTGCACGGTCAATACCCTCATCACGTCAACGGAGCTTCCATATCCGCTGCCGAGCAGAAGCCCGACGATCGGCTTCGACCAGATCAGCATCGGCGCGATCACCAAGCCCTGGGCTATCAGCAGATACCGGATGGCCTGGTTGAACGCGCGTGTGTCGGGCTGTCCGCCGCCGAGCGACACTCGCGGCGCGATGCCGCCGGATACGGCCATGCCGAGGTAGCCGAGCAGCGTCATGATCCGCAGCACCGCACTGAAGCTGCCAACGGCCACGGAGGTGAGCATCACTCCAATCAGCAACACATCCACCTGCGCGATGGCGCTCCAAGTCACGTCAACCACGAACAGCGCGCCTGCGTAGCTCATGATCGACCGCCGACTCATGCGCTTGGGCAAGGCCTGACGCTTGCCGCGCCCGCCGAAAAGACGCATCGTCAAGAACATTCCTGCGGCGACCGCCACCGCGTAGCCGACCACTCGGCCAAGGATGGCACCGGCTGCGCCTGCGCCGGCGAGCACCAGGGCGATGGCCACGGTCGTTTCCGTCGCGCTCTCAATGATGACCATGCGCAGGCTCGCCGAGACGCGACGAACCGATGTGGCGCTGGACGTGAGGAACGTATACAGCGCCTGGAAGGTCACCGCGACCGCCATCCAGCGCAGTGGCCATGTGAGCTCCGGCTTGCCGTAGGCGTGAGCTATTGGCTCTGCAAGCGCGGCGAGAATGACGCTGGCCAGCAGCGCTATGGACATTTGCGCCCTTATCCCCCAGGCGAAAATCGCTCGCGCCTGACCCACGTCGTGGCGGTAATCAGCGAGAAACCGGCCTATCGCAGCTGGCAAGCCCAGGCCTGCCAGCAGCAGCCCGAGGCTGCCGATGCTCACTGCAAGCGAATACATTCCGAAGCCGGACGCTCCGAGGCTGCGGACCAGATAAAGCGTCAGGGCAGAGGTAAACGCCGCGGTGGCGAACTGGCTGGCGAACTGCAGCATCGTGTTTCGCACGGCGCCTGGATCTGCGAGGGCTTCACCAGGGGGGGGCGCGCTTGGCGCGGCAGCGGCCGCCTCATGCGTTTGGTCGCTGCTCACCGTTCGCTGCTCAAGCCGCTTTTGGAGCCATCGCCGCGGAGCGGGCGGCCTGCCGGCGCCGACCGACGACCTTCGCCCAGGCCAGCACTCTTGGGCCGAGGATCCCGAGCCCCAGCGTAGCCCAGGGCTTTGGTCCAGAGCAGCCCCATTGCATCGCGGTGCGCAGGTGCCGTATTCCTCTGCGGCGCTCGCCTGCCAAGAATGCCTGTGTCGCAGCTGCGTCGATCACCGACAAACGGACGTGCGGGGCATATATTGCGAGCTCGTTGCCGTGCTCGGCGAGCATCGTCTCCGTCATCCAGAGCGCATCAGGCGCCTCACGCAGCAGCCGATCGATCACGCGGCCGGTCTGGCGATCGCGGGAATGGCTGTTGGGGGCGTCTGTGTGCTGGATGCCGAGGATATCCGTCACCCACAGGCTTGACTCGCGGCGTGCCAGGTTGGTCTCCCACAGGAGCTCCATTGCCCCGCGTCGGTCGGTGAAGTAATTTGTCGTTGCAAATACAGCGCGGTGCATGCAGTGTCCAGCGTCCGAGCTGCCGCCGTGCAGTGCCACATCCTCCATCCATTGGAGGCGCTCCCGATAGCCTGTGATCCCCTCTGGCATGACGGCCGGCTGCACGCTTCCGTCGTCGCATTGAAGGCGACTGCGTATGATGTGAATGTCTTCAGGTCGTTGATCGATCAGCGTTCGCAGACGGGCCAGCGTGTGCGGATAGAGCTCCCAGTCTGAGTCGACAATCACAAGCCATTGGCCCCGTGCATGTTCGACGGCGGTTGCTCTCGCAGGGGAGATACCACGGTTGTGCTCGTGACGAACGATGCGCAGGCGTGGCTCCATGAGAGCGTGCAGCGCGGCTGGAGTCTCGTCGGTGGAGGCGTCGTCGACGACGACGATCTCAAAGTCGGTGAAGGTCTGATCGATTGCGCTGCGGGCGCAGCGCACGGCGTGATCGGCCCGGTCATAGGCGGTCACGAGGATGCTGAAGAATGGATCCGCCGAGGTCATGCGGATATAGCGCCGCTGTTTCGACGCTCGCGGTCATACGGCAAGCGAGCTACGGCGAGCATGACGGGACCCAGCGACAGCAGGATCCACAGAAGCTTTGTGTACTCATCCGAAATGAAGAACGCGGTCGCGAAGAACCCACCGGAGGCGACAAGGAGCCCCCGGGCCAGCAACTCGAGCCGCTCGTCCCGATCTCGCTCAAAGCGCTTGATTGCAAGCCAGTTGCACCAGATGCAGGCCACGACGACAGCAATGAACAGCGCGCCCCCGATCACGCCGGTCTCCGCAATGATGTTGAGGTATGTGTTGTGTGCCACCTTTGGCGTGGAGAGGATCAAGTCTCCGCGCGTGATCAGACCTGGTTGCAGTAGGTAATGCGCGGATGAGATTGGGAACTGTCCGGTGCCGACACCGTTGATCGGGCGCGCTTTTATCATCCGCAGCGCGATCGTCCAGAGGTCCAGGCGCCCGGAGCCTTCGCCGAGGACGAGGATCCGCTGCCGAGACGCCGAGGATGCGATGGCCCCGAAGTAGAAGACTGCCCCGCCGACGACCGTGACGGCGGCCGCCAGCGCCGGCTTTCGCCACTTGCCCCCAACGAGGACCGCCAAGATCAGCGCAGCGCCAAGGCCGATCAGGCCGTCGCGCGACAGTGTGAGCATGATCCCCGTAAAGCAGAACACGGCTGACAGCGCAGACAGCGCGCGCATCGGAACTGTGACGGCTCGGTTTGCGGCAAAGGAGATAGAAAGCGCCAGTCCGACCACAAGTGCCGCCGCAAGCGCGTTGGGATCGCCGACCGTGCCGGTGGCGCGTTCGTAGCCACCCGCTTCAGCGCCTGGTGGACTGAGGATCGCCGAGATGGCTGCGATCGTGGCGCCGAGCACCAGAACTGCGAGCAGCCTGACCGCGTCGCGCCGGTCGCGCACAGCCGCGTAGCCCACGGGCAGGAGCAAGGCGTTGAGTGCGTATCGCATGACGCTGGTGAAGCCGGCAGACGAGTCTCCCGCCCATGCGATCGACATCAAGTTCCATCCCACAAAGGCAATCAGCAGATAGGCGAGGCCTGGCCGCTCGCGAAAGAAGTTGCGCGTGCGATCGCCGCGGGTGCCGGCGGCGGCCAGCCAGGCGAGGACGATGACGGCGCCCGCGACCTTTGCGAGGCTCACTTCGCCTACGATCGTCAGCACCTCGAGAAAGGCGAATAGGGCCATCGTCGCATAGCCCACGAGCAGATCTTTGAACACGAGGACCGCGAACCAGACCCCAACGATGGCGAGGAGGCCGATCTTCGGCTGGATCGCGATTGCGGCTCCTGTCAGCACCGCGAGCAGTGCTGCGCTCGCGGTGATCAATGCTTGTCTTGAGCCGATGCTTGAAAGCGATCCCATCGCTGCTCAGCCGCTCATGCAGGCAGGCGGCCTATGACGACCATCGGCCATGCGCGGGCCGGCTGAGCGGAGCCTCTGAGCTGCTCGGAGACTGTTCGCCGTCTGTGGCATTCCCTGTCTCCGAGTGGCCGACGTAATACGGAGTATCCACTGCGCGCTCACGCCCGATCACAACTATGCCTGCGGGCCTTACACCACCCTGGTGGAGCATGCCGCCCAGGTTGGCGAGACGGCTCAGACTGCTCGTATCGATGCGAGCGACGATCAGGACGGCATCGACTCCCTGCGCGATCGGCAATGCATCGACGACCTCGGTGAGCGGAGGGGAATCGATCACGACGTAGTCCGCGAGCGCTTCGGCCTCGGAGACCAGCTTCCGTGCGGTCGGCAACGACAGGCGGTCGGCAAGGGGTGCTGAGGAGCCTGCGACGATCAAGAACCCCAGGTTCTCTCCATATTGGGGCACGTGGGTGATTGCATCCTGCATCTTCGCGTCGTTGACGAGCACCGCCTCTATGCCCACGGCGGCTAGGACGCCTATGGTCTGCGCGATGGTCGGGCGGCGCAAGTCTCCCTCGATGAGCAGGACGCTGTGGCCTGCCGTGGCCAGCGCTTCAGCCAGGTTGATGGCTGTGGTCGTCTTTCCCTCGGACGCCGATGAGCTCGTGATCAGAACGGATTTGTAACCTTCGCCCACGGTCGCGCTGAGCGTGGCGCGGAGTGTGCGATATGCCTCTATCGCGCCCGGCGCCAGCTTTCTCGATGGCAGCGGCCCGGCGCCTCCTCTGCGGGGAACTGGAACGCGTGGGATCCACGCGAGGATCGGAAGGCGGAACATGCGCCGCAACTGCTCCTCGCGTCGAAGGCGCGGGTCCAGTGCCTGCGATGCAAATGCAGCGCCAAGACCGACCAGCAGGCCGCCGATGAGGCCGGCCGCGAGCGCCAGGCTCTTGCGCGGCGATGCCGGCGAGGTCGGGGCAGTGGCGAGCGAGGCGATTCGCAGCGACGGGTATGGACTGGACAGGAGTCCTTCCAGCTCGGCGATCCGCTGCCCAAGCGTCCCAGCGCCATTGCGTTCCGCCGCGGGCTCAGTTTCGCGGCGGCTGCGAAGAGTCGGCAGCAGAGATTCGATGGTGTCGTGCAGCTGCGTGGTCTCGTAGCGCACCGCAGCTTGCGCGTAGCCGTTGGCGAGGCGCTGTGCTTCGACGCCGCTGCCGCCTTCCGCCTGCACCGCGATGAGGCTGCTCTCCGCAACAGGTTCGACTGAGAATCTTTGAGAGCAGCGACTCCGGCGATGTGGAGAGGCCGAGTTCTTTGTTCGCCGTGATCGCGACCGGCAGGGCCGAGACCAGGCGCGCCGCTGTCGAGACCGTCTGGGTCGGTTCGTTTGACTCCGTGATGAGGCCGAGTCCCGCGTAGGCGGTTTCGTTTGGGAAGGCCGTCACCAGCACGTCAGCTTCCGCGCGGTAGCGCTTCGGCGAGAGCGCGACATAGGCGCCCGCAGCTGCAAGCGCGAGCACGGTTATCAGCACGACGATCCACCAGCGTTCGCGGATCGTGTCGAGATACCGCATCGCGCCCTCGGACTCGACGGGCGGGCGGAGCCAGTCACGGGGATCGCGGGGGTCGAGGAGCATATTCTGGTCGTCGTGCATCAGAGCATCGTAGGCAAGCGCGACATCGGCGGGCGGCATCCGATCGCTTCGATCCAGGAAGCCCCCGATGTCTTCCCGATCAGTCGGCAGCTGACGCGCATCTCATGAGCCTCGCACGATCGCTTTCAGCGCTTGGCTCCGTGAACACAGAGCCTTGTCGGATGCCCTATCGACTGTCAGTTTAGCGAGGTCGTGTCGTGAACTGCCTGGTCGAGGGGCGATGCCGCGGGCGTGGGAGCTCTGCCCGCGAGCAGATCGACGTAGAGACGCTCCAATCTGCGCACCAGGAGCCCCAGCGTGTGCTCGCTGCGCTGCCGTTCCTGCGCACGTTTGCCCATCACGCGCATCTGCTCGCGATCTGCAAGCAGCGTTGCAATCGCGGATGCAAGTGCGTCGGGGCTGCGTGGTGGCACGAGAAGACCATTGACCCCGTGCTCAATGAGATCCGGTACGCCGCCAACAGCGGTGGCCACGACGGGCAGTCCCTGCTGCATGTACTCCAAGACCGATAGTGGACTTCCCTCGGAAGTGGAGCAGCATACCCCGATATCCACGGCCGTCAGCACGTCGCGAACGTCGGCACGCGGGCCCAGCAGCCGTACTGCGTGGTTCAGGTTGAGGCGGATGATCAGATCCTGCAATGCGCCACGTTCAGGTCCATCGCCCGTGATCAGCACCCTCAGATCGGGGTGGCGCGGCACGAGATCGGCTGCGGCGCGGATGAGCACGTCGATCGCCTTGACGGGAGTGAGCGAGGCCACGATGCCTACAACTGGAGCGGCACGAGGGATCCCAAGCTCGGAACGAACATCGCGGCCGGGCGTGGGCGTCCTATCGGGTATCCCGTTGGGAAGAAGAAATATCCTCGACGGATCGATGTGCTCGATCTCTACCATTCTGCGTCGGTCCTCATGAGATACGGCGATGAAGCGACTCACGCGCGGCGCGATCAGATAGCGGTCGAGCAAGCGGCGCGGCAGGCTTCTGCCCAGTCCCCAGGAGTGCTCATGCGCGAGCACCACAGGGACGTTGCCGGCACGTCCCAGGAGCGCGGCCCACACGTTGGAGCCAAACTTGTGTGCGTGTAGAACATCGACATGATTTTCCCGAAGGAAGCGCGTGAAGCGTGGCCACGCGCCGATGTCCATCTTGCGTCGCCTGCCCAGCTGTATCACATGCACCCCGGCCGCTTCGAGACGCTCAAGCGTTTTGCGCTCCGTCTCAGAAGACTCGCCGCGCGCAAACGAGCGACTGATGACCAGCGTGGAATCCAAGTGCGTAGCCGCAAATTCTGACGCCAACCACTGCGCGACGTGCTCGGCTCCTCCGAATCCGAGCGTGTCGGTAAGTGTAACGATGCGCAGTCTATGATCCGGCGACTCATGGTTGTCCTGTGAAAGCACTAGAGCATCCTCATGTGAAGCTAAGAGTCTGTCCAAATGATCGTGAGTAATGCATGATGCCGGCGCTGGCTCAGCCAAAGCGTGACCGCACATAGTGACGCGCAGCAACCGGCGCCCGGTCGATGTGCCTAGCGATTGTTATCGCAGCGCGGCCCCGAGCGGTGCGGGCCGCCGCAATCGTCTCTACTCCGGGGTCCTCCTCGGCAAAGCGGCCCTTATATGTCTCGCTGCCACGCAAGAACCAGTACGCGCTTGCGCCATCTTGGAGAGCGGCGCGGATCGTGTGGCAAAGCAGCACGAATCCTACAGACGCCGAATCATATGCCGGGTTCCTGCCCGCTTGGTAATACCACTCGACGCCAGCGTAGCGGAAGCCATACCACACCGCGACAGGAACTGAGTCTAGTTCCATCACCCAAAGGCGCAGCCAGCGACGTGCAAGTGCGATATGCGCAAACTCCAGGTGAAAGGCCTGACGGTGGCCGGTGAAGGCGCGCGAATAGCCGCCCGCCCAGCGTGCCTCGTGAAGTTTGAAAAGAAGTTCCATGTCGGCATCCAGTTGAGTCGAATTGGCGCAGAGACGGAACCGCAGACTCGTAGCTGCGCGCGAGTTGTCGCTCACGCCGGCGCACCTGCTGACGAAAGTTCGCGCTTCGGTCCGCCAGGAGCTGCTCCCAGGTGCGTTCGTGAAATCGAAGGATGGGAAATGCTTCCCGCCTGAGGACTGTTCCGTCGAGGGCGGGCTCCCACTGTTGGTCTGACCGAATGTGCTGGGCAAGCAAGACATCCCAATCAGAGGTATCGGCAAGAGCTCCGTGCATGGCGGCAAGCGCCGCTGCAGCGTCGTCAGGGGCGTGGATGGGCCCAAGCCAATCGCTGGGGCCATGGCCGATGAATCGCAACATCCTCAACGGGCCGCGTGCCGATGCATATAGAGGGATGATCGCGGCGGGGCGGCCGTCGCAGTCCCTGGCGACCGTGATCATCGGTGATCCTGAGGCGCCGAAGTGATGCCACCAAGTCGATGTCCACTCCCAGGTGGCAAAGAGGTTGCCAGAAAGATCGGCAACGGCGGGCCAGAGGTCTTTCACGTCATCGAGCGTGGTGAATGACTCTCTCTCGATAGTGGGTCGATTGGCCACGTCACCACCACGCGCGCGCTGTGCAGCGTGCGGCAGATACGAGAAGACTGAGCACGACGCGCGGATCAGGTCCGGCCTGTGAGGCGGCGTACGTCGCCGACGGTGCGCTACCCTCGGGCAGAGTTATGATTACGCGGAGCATCGGTCGATGCGACAGGCTATCGAACTGGGCGCTCAAAATGGGCCGCTGGCTTCAAGCCCTGCCAAGGGCTGCCGATGATTCGGAGGTGCTCTCTCAGCTTCTGAGCCGACGGCGACCGGAGCTCGCAGCGTGAGCGGTCGGCCGCAGGGGGGATCCTGGCGACTCTCGTGCCAGTCGGTGGCCTCGAGGACGATCTCGTCGGTGAATGGGACAAGCTGGCCGGAGACCTGCAGGCCTCGCCGTTCGTGCGCCCGGAGTTCCTGCTGATCTGGCAGCGCTGGTTCGGTCACGGTGAGCTGATGGCCGCAACTGTGCGCCGAGATGACGACCTGATCGGGTTGCTGCCGCTCGTGCGCCGGCGCGGCGTCCTCAGATATCCGGCCAACTGGCATACTCCGATTGCAAGCGTCCTCGCGCGCGATGCCGAGGCGAGTGCAGGATTGGCCGACGTCATCAGCGTGGTCGGTGCGCGGCTTGTCGCGATCGCCTTGCTCGACGGCGCCGATGCGCGCTTGGCGGAGCTCTCGCAAACGCTGCGGGAGCGTCGTTATCGTGTGGCCGACCGCAGCCTCGGACGCTCCCCATACCGAGAGGCTGTTGGGCGACTGGGAGCAGTTCGAGGCCGGCATGAATGCCAAAGAGCGCCGCGACCTGCGCCGGCGACGTCGTCGTCTCGATGAGCTTGGCGCCGTCAGCGTCGATGACGTCACCGAGGCTGACGGGTTGGATGAGCGCCTCAGCGAGGCATTCAGCGTGGAGGGCAGCGACTGGAAGGATCGGCGGAGAAGCGCAATCCGTGCCAGCGATGCGACCGTCGGCTTCTACACGGAGGTGGCGCATTGGGCCGCGCGACAGGGATATCTGAGGCTCACGTTCCTGCGTCTTGAAGGCGAGCCGTTGGCCATGAGCTTTGCGCTGTGGGCCGACGGAGTGCATTACGGGCTGAAGATGGGCTATAAGGTGGAATTCGCGAAATATGTTCCAGGGTTGCTGCTGATGCACGAGATCATGCGCGCAGCGTTTGCAGCCGGCCTACGGCGCGTGGAGATGCTGGGCGAGGACGATCCATACAAGCGCATCTGGTGTGACCGCACGCGCGAGCGAATCGGCATGCAGGCATTTGCGCCGTCTCTCGGCGGCATTGCCAGCTGGGCTGCGTTCGACGCAGCTGCGTCCGCTCGCGGTGCGACTGGGTGCGCGCAGGGCAGCGCGACTGATCAGGAGCCAGGGACCGCGACTGTGATGGCTGTCATGTTGCTGCCGAGCTTCGCGACTGAAGCGTGAAAGCGTGAAACGGGGTGCAACGGTGTGCCGGCTGAGTGTGACCATTCCCTACTATCGCGGATCGGACGTGATCCGCGATGCTGTCATCTCGGTACTCGAGCAGACGCGGCCCGCGGAGGAGATTGTGATCTGCGACGATGGGTCGCCCGACGATCTGTTGTCCGCGCTCGGTGATTTGCAAGCGCATGTGCGAGTCGTGCGCAAGGCCAACGGCGGCATCTCCTCGGCGATGAATGCGGCTGCCGCCGCGGCGAGCGGCGACTTTGTCGTGCAGCTCGACCAAGATGACGTATTCCGGCCTCGGCGCCTGGAGGCCATCGCAAGATTGATAGACGAAGACCCTGGCGTGGACGTGCTCGCGACCGATGCGAGCGTCGAATACGATGGCGCGGAGGTCGTCCGGCTGAGCGAGGTGCAGCCATTTCAGTCTCATGACCAACGCTCGGCGATCCTGGGCGCGTGCTTTTTCATGTGGCCGGCGATTCGGCGCTCGAGCCTGCTCGCCGTCGGCGGCTACGACGAGAGCTTTGTGGTGATGCAGGACTGGGAGTGCTTCATTCGGTTGATCCTCGCTGGCGCGCGCGTTGGCTACGACGGAGAGCCGTTGTACTGCTGGCGATTGACGCCAGGAAGCAGGTCGGCTGCTGACGGCGTCGTAAACGCCGACGCGCTGGTAAGGATGATGTCAAAGACTCTTGAAGATCCTTGCCTGCGTCCGCGGGAGCGCGAAATTGCGCAGCGGGCCCTGGTCGATCACAGAGGACGGCTGCTCAATGAGCGCGCTCACTATGCCGTGCGAACCGGTGCTCGCGATGCGCGGCGCCTCGCTCTCCTGCTGGCAAGCAATGCCGACGTGTCGCCTGCGACACGTGCGAAGGCCGCAGTGGCATGTGTCGCGCCCACGTTGGCCAGGAGCATGATGGAGCGCAGAGCTCGAGCGCACCCCCGCAGCTGAGGCGTTGGCGAGGCGCGGCTTTCGGCGGCCCGCGACGGTCTGAGCTCAGGCGCAAGCACCGCCAGCTTGGGTGACGCCGTCAGGTGTACTTGTCGCGAGCGGTGGCTACACGAAGTCGCAGGGCTTCGAGGCGCTTCATCGGCTCAGATGCCCGAAGGCGGCGCACTGTGGGCGAGACCTTCAGGCGGGCTCGCGACGGGGTGTCGCCGTGGTAGAGCGCAGTGCGCGGCCACCGCAACGCGCGTCCCTGATACATGACATGAGGCAGCGCTGCGGCGGCCAGATAGCCGGCGTTGCGCGTGGCGGACTCGACACGATCGTCTACGTCGCCATACGGGTATGCGATTGAGGTGCAGGGAGCTTGCAACTGATCTTCGATCTGTGACCTGGAGATGGTCAGCTCTCGAGCAAGATCCTCATCGGGCAACGCCGTAAGGTGCGGATGGGAGCAGGTGTGTGATCCGATCTCCCAACCAGCGGCGGTGAGCTCGCGTATCTCATCCCAGCGGAGCTGTGACAGCTCTCCCTCGAATGGCCCCTTGAGCCAGCGATCGATGCCGGGCCAGCGCATCGGTCGGGGATCGGCGGGCCAGTCGGTGGGTACAAAGAGCGTGCCAGGCAGCCCGTGCCGATCGAGTATTGGCTTTGCCTGCTCCAGCACGGAGCGGTAGCCGTCGTCGAATGTGACCACCAGAGTCGGCTGAGTCGGCTCCTCGGTCATTGCGTCGGTGAATCGCCGGCCCTCGTAACCACGTGCAACAAGCGTTGCAAGTTGTTGATCGAGCGCTGCGGGCGTAACCGACAGCGGAGCGCGCCAGGTATCGCTGACGGCGTGATAGCAAAGAACCAAAATGTCGATCATCGGCGGTAGCCTAGCGATATCGGCGGAATTGTCTCGAGTGGCCTACAGCGAGCCCGCTCGCCGGCCGATAGGCTTGGCAGTGAGCATGGCCGAGATGTTGACAGCAGGCGGGCGCTCAGCCGCGCAGGTGAGTGTGAGTGTGCTCGTTCCCGTCCTGAACGAGGGGGACGGCGTCAGCGATGTCATTGCTGCGATGCAAAGCCAGCGCTATCCGGCCGGCGAAATCGAGTTCATCTTCGCCGATGGTCGATCTGAAGATGACACCCGTGCACAACTGGAGCAGGCGGCCGCCGAAGACCCGCGCATCAGAGTGCTCGAGAACCCGCGAAGGGGCACTGCGAGCGGTTTGAATGTCTGCTTGGCGGCTGCTCGGGGCGAGTACATCGCACGGATGGACGCCCATACCGTCTACCCGCCTGAATACTTGGCATTGGGAGTGGAGCGCTTGCGTCGCGGTGGCGCCGCCTGGGTGGCGGGGCCGCAGGTGCCGGAAGGTGTAGGCGCGGTTGGCAAGGCGGTGGCGGCTGCGCTGGCGAGCCTGCTGGGGCGAGGCGGATCGCGCAAGTGGGAAGGCGCCCAAGACGAGGGTGCCGCTCCTGAATACGACCTCGACACGGGCGTGTTCTGCGGGGTCTGGCGACGCGACGATCTGCTGAGGATGGGGGGATTCGACGAGCAATGGCCCCGCAATCAGGATTCCGAGCTCGCAGCCCGGTTTCTCCGCGAGGGAAGACGAATAGTCTGCCTTGCCTCGATGGGAGCGAGCTACCGGCCGCGCGAGTCGCTCGGGGCCCTTTGGCGGCAGTATCGCCTCTACGGGGTCTATAGGGCCAAGACGGCGCGGCGCCATCCAACGAGCCTTCGTCGCTCCGCCGTGCTGCCGCCGCTGCTCGTGCTCGACGCAGCAGCCATCGCGGTTGCGCCGCGGTCTCTCCGCCGCGCTGCTTATCTCGGGATGGTTGCTTATGCGGGAGCGCTCGTTGCTGCTGCTGTGCCGGGCTTCTGGCGCGGCAAGCGCGAGACTGCCGTGCTTGTGCCCGTGACGCTCGCGACGATGCACACAGCGCATGGAGTCGGGTTTCTGGAGGGTGTAGCACGGTGGGGTCTGCCGTGGGCTGCGCTGCTGAGGATCGCTGGTCTGCGGGCGAATCCGGAAGATGAGGCGCCTTACCAGGGGCCGATCTCGGCGCCGAGCCTCGCCGATTGAGTCGCCTGCCGTGCGCCTGGCTGTCTATACCGACTACACCTATCGTCGTGACGCTCAAGGCGTCTCCGGCGAGCGCGCGTTCGTGCGCTTCATGACGGGGCTGCGTCCTCATGTCGAGCGTCTCGTGCTCCTCGGCAGGCTCGACCCAAGTCCCGGCCGCTCGCACTATGCGCTCGGTGCCGGCGTTGAGTTCGTCGGGCTGCCTTTCTATTCGAGTCTCATGCGCCCGGGACAGGCAATCGCATCGCTGGGAGGCTCGGCGCGCCGGTTTTGGCATGCGCTTGACGATGTCGACACAGTGTGGTTGCTGGGCCCCTACGTGCATGCGATCGGCTTCGCCTTGCTGGCTGCGCTACGTCGTCGTCGCGTCGTGCTCGGGGTGCGACAGGACTTTCCAACCTATGTCCGCAGTCGTCATCCAAACGCGGTATGGGCGCACCGGGCGGCTGACGTGATGGAGTGGGCGTTTCGCATGATGGCGAGGCGGCTCCCGATCGCCGTTGTAGGCCCCGATCTCGCACGCCAGTACTCGCACGCGCAATCGCTTCTGCAGCTGACCGTGTCTCTGGTCTCCGAGAGCGATCTCGTTGCGCCCGAGAAGGCGCTCTCGCGATCCAGCGGGCAGTGCCATCGCGTGCTCAGCGTTGGCCGGCTGGACCAGGAGAAGAACCCGTTGCTGCTCGCTGAGATACTGGACGCGCTGCATCGCCACGATCGACGCTGGCGCATGGACATAGTGGGCGAGGGCCCGATGCGGGCCGCGTTGGAAGCGCGTTTGAATGAGCTTGGCGTTGCAGATGCCGCCGTGCTGCATGGATATGTGCCGATCGATGGAGGCCTCACCGATCTCTATCGGCAAGCCGATGTCTTTCTGCATGTCTCCTTCACCGAGGGCCTGCCACAGGTGCTCTTTGAGGCCTTCGCCGCCGGCGCCCCGGTCGTCGCGACAGATGTTGGCGGGGTCGCCGCCGCGGCCGGCGATGCAGCGCTTCTGATCCCGCCTGCCGACGCCGCTGCGGCTGTGGCCGCTGTACTGCGGGTGCATGGGGAGGATGCGCTGCGCGCAGAGCTGGTGCGTGCGGGCGCGCTGCTTGCGCAGAGGCATACGCTCGAGGCCGAGGCGGCTCGGCTTGCGAGCTTTCTGGCGGGAGACTGAAGCTCGCGCAGGCGAGCGGAGGCTGTGCGCGTCAGGCTTGCTCTGAAACGGCAGTAAACCGCTGGGCTATGCGGCTGATCGTTGCATCCAAGGCGCGGTGCGCCTGGCGTTGCGCTGCCAGCGGCCGCAGCGTGTGATCGGCGCCGGGCAGGCTCTGGAGCTCGATGTTCGGCCATCGATCCAGTTGATCCACGTAGCCGTCGTGCTCGAGTTCTTCCAGCAGCGGCTCATCGCCTGAGAACAGAAAGAGGACATCCTTGTGCGTGTCGCGGAGCCGATCGAAAGCACATCCAAGGGCATCGACGCCAGACCGGTGCGCTCTGCTGCGAGCGATTGCGCGGCGGACCAGATCGAGTGGCGCCGAGGGCGCTTTTGCAACGACCTCGGCGATGCGCGCAGAGGGTATCTGCCCGTTGAGGGCCTTGCGCCACGCCGATCTGCGCAGCACGCCCCTGCGCAGCTCGCGTGCCGTCTCCAGCGATGCGTCCCAGTACAGTGCCCGCGGATTGACCAGGAGGGCTGCCGCTACACGCTCATCCTCCAGGGCGGCATGGAAGGACCAATATGCGCCGGAGCAAAGTCCGCAGAGCACAAAATGTGGACCTAGGCCGCGAGCCTCCAACTCGTCGATCGCGGCTCGAACCTGGGAGACCAAGCTCTGAACGTACCAGCTCGGCGAGGTTCCCCAATCTTTCGCCGTTGCCGTCCGCGTCCCCGATCCCCTCGAGGTCGAGTCGCAGCGTGGGGATCCCATCTGTCGCCCATCGTCGCGCTGCCTCCACCCACATCCGATTCGGCCCCACGCGACGTATCGCGCCGGCGTTGAGCAGCACTGCACAGAGGCCCGACGCGCCCGGCTCGACAGGCGATGCGAGCACTCCGAACAAGGAGCCAAACGGCTGCGGCGCCGTGAAGACGCTCTCGATGACGGTATCTGCGAGGTGAGCCTCCGCCGTTGGGCTCTGCGGGGTTTTCGCAGCTGCTCGCCTGACGTCCACGCTCCGCTCGATCTGGGCCTCGCTGCGAGCCGTGCGTGGATGCGCGCTGAGCCATCGCGCCACGGTGGCGAAGACGCTTCGCGGCGCCCGTGCCGTATGCGGCTTTGCGATCATCTCTCCATATCCAGGGCCTGGCTGGACGCTGCACTCGAGTCCATGGGCGAGGAGATGCTCGTGCAGCCGCTCGTCCACTGGCAGGCCGTCTCGATCGAGAAGCAGCGCGCGCCGCAAGGGCCGAGGAAAATGCAGGTCGGGCACCTCGACACGCTCGATTTCAGCGACCGTCTGGCCGGAGAGGAGGAATCCGCCGGCGACGAGAATCTCCGTCTGCGCAACGCAGGCCGGCTTCGGGATGCGCATTGGAGCCGCCGTCTTGCAGGCGAGCGAATGCCCTCAGTTCCCTTGTCATGGCGCGTCCGCGGGCGGGAACTCCCCAGAGCACTATGTCGTCGATACAGGCTCCGCTCGAGATCGCCTGCAACAAAGCGAATCCGCCCAAGCCGATGCCGATTGCGACCGTCGTCTCGCAAGCCGTCAAGCGACGGAGGTGGTCGGTCGCGGCGATCAGCGAATCCGACCAGGCCCCAAACCGGCCCGGGTCGTGCGGCGAGCCTCCGCTGTCTCCGCAACTCGGTAGATCGAGGCGCATGGTCGGATGCCCAGCCCCCGCAAGCTCGACGGCCCAGTCGCGCCGGCTGCGATAGGAGCCGATCTCATCCCAGCCAAATGGAGGGCATATCAGTACGGCGATCTGCTGGCCGCGCTCAACCGGCTCGTGAAGCATCGCGAACACAGTCTCCGCGCCGACCTGCAGATACATAGGAGTGGGAGCCGGCACGTCGTTCATCGGTCCATCCTAAGAGCGTGCCGTCAGCGAGCCAACGGAGCGTCTTGCGCCCGCGCAACGTAGTGGAGCTCTGCATGCGATGCCGCTGCATTGCCTGGCGCAACAGGCTTGCCGTCGAGATCCAGGCATTCGAGCAACTCAAAGCCAAGCTCGGCGAGTTGGCGCCGCTGATCGTCCTGGCGGATGTAGTAATGAAGAAGCGAATAGCCATGCGCCTCGTCTACCAGCACCGCATGATCGGGGGCCGTTTTCTGGAAGGGCGCCAGCCGCCTCCAGTTGCGAGCGTGTCGCGGCAGACGAACCAGACGCTTTGCCAGAGTCACGGGGTCGCGAGATATCACCTGAGTGGGCTTCCGTATACGCGGGGCGTAGGCGAGGTTGTGAGAGGACATGACCAGCAATCCGTGGTCCTGAAGGATGCGATGGATTGCGCTGAGCACCCTGCGCCGGTCCTCGTCATTGAGCACGTCGATCACATTGAACGGCGCGATTACAGCCTCAAAGTAGCCCGTGTCGTAGCGTGAGAGATCGCAAAGGTCCCCCTCTACAAAGACTCCATTCGGATGAGCTTCTTGGCAGTGGCGCACCATCGTGGGGCTGATATCGAGGCCGTGGAACTCCTGCGCGATGCCGATGAGGTAGCCGCTGAGACGCCCGCCACCGCAGCCCAGCTCCAGCACGCGTCCCGAAAGAGTTTCGCGGTGGCGAACGAGCACCATCACCTCTGGTGGACGCAGCACGCGACCCGAGTACTCGGCGAGCAGGTTGCGCGATCCCCACGTCTCACGGTTGATGAGGATCTGGGGATCGGCCTGCTCCGCGGAAGCTGCCTGAGCATCCATGAAAGCAGTCATAGCACGCCGTCGATCCGGATTCGCGCTCCGCAAATTGCGTTCATCGGTCTTCTACGCGTAGCTGTCCCTCGAGGTTCAACGCGGTCAGGCTGATGAAGGGCGACGCGTGGTCTGCGTTGTTCTCGGCCACGAGCAGAACAGATCGAGCCACGCCGGGCTCCAGCGTGAGCGCGTCGTCGGAAAGGCGATAGCCCGTTGCGTGTACCCGCAGCCCGTACACGAGACGTCGACTGCTCAAGACGAGCTCGAGCGTATCGGTAGATCGCGAGTCGAGAGTGGCCTGCAGGCCGAGATCGTCCACGGACTCCTGCCGCAAGGGGCGGCCCGCTGGGAAGCGGAAGGCTTGAGAGATGATCTCCGAGGCGGCGTCGGGACGATCGCGACTGAGAGTGACGACGATGGCGTCGTGCGCCGGTCGCCCAAACCGATATGCCCAGGAGGCATCGACGAAGTGGCCAAGCATGCGCTCGACGTCGCGTTCGTATGAGCTGTGCGGAGCGAGCTCTATCTGCTCGCTGATCTGCTCGACTCTTTGTTCCCAATTTCGGTACAGCGCCACGCGCACTCTTGCGTCAACCCGTTCTTGGCTGTCGTTTGCGATGTGCGCGCGGACGCCGCCCAGGCCCTCGTCAGTCGTCCACACCGCGATTGGCGCAAGCGCACGGCGCAGGTGGTGATAGCACGGCTTGGGGACGCCGCCATAGTCAACGATCCCCCAGCCTGCACCCGGGATCACGTCCTTCATCCATAGGACCAGCGCACCTCCGCAAGGCGAATCTCGACGACGCCAATCTCCGAAGACCTCGTTCATCACCTCGCCGGTTACGGCCCGGGAGAGCTCGAGATAGCGATCGTGGTCGAAGCGCCGGAGCTCGGCGGGATCCACATCGAACAGCAGCTTGAGGTAGTAGTCTCGAACGTCTTCGAAATCCCAACCTGCGCCCGAATCGCGTGGCACACCCACCTTCCAGGGCGGCTGATGAACGACAACGCCGCTCGGATCGTCTGGCATCACGGCTCCGACGCCGGCCTCGTCGGGCACATTGGAGAAGGCGAGGCACTCGGCGGCGAAGCGAACGTTGGCTCGGCGTGCGTCCTCGAGCGGTCGGCGGTATCCGCCGACGCCGTAATAGTTGGCGATACCTTCATCGGGACGGAACGGAAATGTGCCGCCGCAGGGTGCTGAGGGCACATATATGGCATCGGCGAGCGCCTCGTTGGCAAGCTGCGGCAGGATCTGGCCGAAGAGCTCACCCCGCCCAATAAGAGGATCGAGCCCCAGCATTGCGACCTGCTGCTCGACCTCGCTGTTGCCGCAGAGCACCGTGAGACAGGGGCGAGGAGCGATCCGGCTGAGTTGCGTCCTGGCCTCCGCTTCGATCTCGGCGCGAAACGCTTCGTCGGCGGTCGGGTAGTCGAGGTTTGCGAACATGAAGTCCTGCCAGACGAGTAGCCCCATCTCGTCACAGAGGTCATAGAAAGTTGGGCTCTCGTAGGCACTTGTGCCGGGGATGCGGAGCATGTTCATGCCTGCGTCGCGCACAAGCTCGAGTGTCGCTCTGAGCTTGGCCGGGCTTGGCGCAAGACCGACTGGATCGGCTGGCGTCCACACCGCTCCGCGGGCGAAGGTGCGCACGTTGTTTATGTGAAGGTCGAGGCCACCGACCATGACGTCGTGCCCCGGCGGTCCTGCCGCGAGGCTTCGAAAGCCCACGCGTCCGAGGTTTGCGATCCCTCGATGTTGCATGGAGTTCACATGCAGGCGGACCTCGTGCAGGACTGCGTCGCCGTGGGTGTGCGGCCACCATCGCGCAACGCCAGGAATATGCAGTACTCCCTGAGCAGATGTCCGGCCGCCAGGGGAAATGGTCGAGCTCGAGGGCGGCTCTGTGTACGCCCGATGGCCCCGACAACTCAACGTCTACTGACTCGATCGGATCTCCATCGAGCATCTGCAGGACCGCCTGCACTGAGAGCTCTCCGCAGGCATCGTCTTGATCGTCGATCCTCGCGCGCAGCTTCAGCTGCTCGATGGATGCTACGCACCGCCGCGTCAAACGCACCGGGCGCCAGGGTCCGACCGCTGCAGGGCCGGGCGCGAATCCAGGTGCACGCCCCAGCAGCATCGTCCGGAAGAAGCGCAGGTTCCCGTTCACCAAACGCTGCCGCCAGCGCGCTCTGGGCGTGCGACGTCGATGCAGAAGCGGGGTGAGTGCGCAGCAGCGAATCGCAAGCTCGTTTTCCCCGCGAAGAAGATCGTCAACGTCGATCGCGTGAGCAGCGAACATGCTCTCGGCGCGAAGCAGCTTGGCGCCGTTCAAGAAGACTTCTGCCACGGTGGCGATCCCCTCGAATTCGAGCGTGACCTGTTCTCGACCGGCGGGTGGCGTCGCGTGGAAGCTGGTGCGAAACCACCAATCGGTGGCGTCAAGGTCGCTCGAGCACCCCGGCCGCCATAGGCCGGCAGCCTGCAGCGCAGCGGCAGCGGTGCCAGGGACCGTCGCGGGCAGCCACTCCAGATCGTCCAGCGAAGGAGGCGTCAGGTGCTGATCGGGTGCGCAGCGAGCGGCGTGCCAGCCCTCGGTCAAGCTGAGAATCGCGTCTGTGTCGAAGAACGCTGGTGCGATCGGCCGCGTGCGCTTCGACATATCAGCTGAGGGCATCGTCGAGCGCTGTGAATGCCTGCTCCCATGCGCTCGCAAGTTCATGCATCGTCAGCGCTGGATCGAAGGCGCGCCTTCGCGCGAGCTTGAAGGAGAGCGTCTTGCTGCCCTGCGCTATGCGCATCATCGCGGTTGCAGCCGGCTCGGCAGCAGAACCAAGCGCCCAGCCCACATGTGAGGCTCCCGCCTCGAAGGCCGAGCCGACCATCCTGACTGTCGCAAACGCATAGTCGTGGTAGGCGGCCTGGTCGCCTTCCAGCAGACGCGGCAGCTCGGCGGCCAGGTGCTCGCCGAAGCGCAGGAACGGGTTGCTCCTGGGGCGTCTTGCCAGGTGACCGGCCAGCAGCTCGAGTGAGACCTCGCGCAGCGCCGCTCCATCCAGCGCCGGCCCCGCGTCGAGCCGCACGATCTCGGTGTAGGGAGGCAGAGCGCTCGCGGAGGCGTGCTCGCCGAGCCGGAAGACGCCGCGGTAGTCCTCGCCACTCAGCTCGAAGTAGCCGAGGCCGTGGAAATATCGGAGCAGTTCCTGCTCACAGTCGATCGCCTCGGCGACGATCGAGCTCTTGACGTGCTCTGTCCTGTAGCTGGTCGCGGCCGTGTCCGGCAGGTGCCAGGAGTCGAGCTCCACGGTCAAGGTGCGGCCGGCGGCGATCTGGGTCGCGATCTGCTCGGGCAGGCCGCGGTAGGGCTGCATCTCATGTATGTCGATGCCGTAGAGCCGCACGAGGTCCTCCGGCAGCGGCTTGAAGAAGGTCCACTGGTCACCCTCGAAGTCAACCGGCAGCGCGCATCCCATCATCGCCAGCGGCTCGTGACCGAGCGCGTGTACGAGCTCTATCAGGATGTCGGTGTAGCAGTTTGTTTCCGGGTATGCCCGATCGCTGCTGTGCAGGCGGTGGTAGGAGTAGCTGGCGGGGTCGAGCCCCAGCAGGCTGATGAGTCCCGTTGTGGTCTGGCCCGTCATGCAAGCTCCAGCGTGCTGCGGATCTCCTGTGGCCAGTCCACCAGCTCAAGCCCGTGGGTGCGCAGCAGCGCGAGCGTGATGCGCTCCAGGCCGAAGCCCAGACAGGCTGTGTGCGCCGTGGAGGTCTCGCTGCCGTCCGCTGCGGCGATCTCAATCCCGTAGGCCTGTGCAAAGTGGTCCTGGTGGTAATTGAACGACGCGACCGCGGTGGGCTGCGGGCTTGCGATCTGCACGAGCACCTCGAACTTCAGCTCTTGGGCGCGCTGGCTGCGCGCAAGCAGGCGCCCGCTGCGCCCGAAGAAGGGGTCGTTGGCGACATCGAACCGAGCGTCGAGCCCGATTTCCTGCAGGGTCGCCACCGCGCGGTCGCGCCATTGAGCACGCCAATCGAGGACGGTCTCAGGTGTGCCTATGCGCACCATCTCCCGCTGGTGGAACATCTGCAGGCGCGCCGGATCGCCCGAGGGCTCATGCCGAAAGACATAGGCCCCGCCCGCGTCGATGGTCACGCCCTCGCTTGGGAGCGGCCCGCGCGCGGCAATCGCCGGGTAGACCGGGTAGCACGCGGCGGGCGTGAGCACGAGGTCGGTTTGCGACTGATGCTCGCTCCAGTCCTCGTGCATGCTCGCCTTGCGCTCCTGCTCGGCGGCCTGCTCCTCGTCGCCGTCGAAGGAGAAGACGCTGCCCGCGAGGTGCGGGAAGGACTTCAGGTAGCCGATCTGCTCGAGCTGGCGCTTTGGCAGCAGCGGCGGAAAGGCCATCCGCTCCGGTTGGTCTGTCACCGCGGCCCGGGTGATCAGAGCGTTAACGCCAACGCGGATCTGCTCGAAGCGCGCGCCGCGCCCCACGACTCCGGGGACGCCGCTGTCGATCAGCATCCCGGCGACGAGGAGCTCCTGCAGGAAGGCGGACTCCTCCTCACTGCCGGCACGGAACTTCGCCACGCCGCTAGACCTCCTTGGCGATCAGCAGCAGGCTCGCGTTGGTCTGATGAATCCGCTCGTTGGCGACCATCAGGCAGGCCGACATCGTGTCGCGCAGGTGGCGTCCGACGCTGAAGGGCGTGTCGTTCTTGAAGCCGACGATCCCGCACACGCCGAGCGCGCCCTGGCAGACCCGCGGCGCCTGTTCGGAGGCGGCGATCTTCAGATTGTTGAAGCGCAGCGCGGCGGTCATCGTCGAAAGTCGCGGTCGGCCAGGCTCGTCGGACATCTCGACGAAGTCCCGTAGTCCTGAGCCCACCTCTGCGCGCAACGGCGCCATCTCGCTCAGCAGGTGCGAGAGACGCAGCGCGGCGGGCGGTGGCTCTCCGGGGCTGCGCTTGGCGGCGGCGCGGACGAACTCGCGCGCGCGATCGAAGGCGTCCGTGGCGATCCCCAGCCAGATATGCGACCAGAGGACGTGCGACACGGGCACCATCGACTCGGCGGCGACCTGCGAAAACGGCGTTGGCAGAACCTGCTCCGCCGGCAGTGTGGCCCGCACGACATAGCCCGGCGAGCATGTCCCGCGCATGCCCAGCGGGTCCCACGTTCCGGTCTGCTCCAGGGTCACCTGCTCCTTGTGGGTTAGGACGATTGCCTGATCTCCAGGCTCCGCATCGGGGCTGCGTCGCACCGTGGTCAGCAGGTCGTCAGCGTATGCCCCGTAGCTGACCGTCGGCGCCTGCTTCTCGAACGTCAGCGAGCCGTCCCCGCCATCGGTCAGGGCCGCGATCGAGCGTCCCATATCGCCGCCAGTGCCGACCTCCGAGGTGACCGACGCGATCAGCCGCTGCTCGTCGACCACACGACGCAGATAGCGCTCAAACCAGGAGGAGTTGGCCAGGTGGCGGACGATGCAGGCGACCTGGATCTGGTGCATCGCATAGATCATTGCGCTCGCACCGCAGCAGCGGCCCAGCTCAAAGCAGGCCGAAGCTACCGTCTCGATCGACTCTCCACCGCCCCCCAACTCGCTCGGCACCAGCGCGGATAGTGCGCGGGCGTCGCGGAGCGCGTCAACCGCCTCGGCCGGGAATCGCGCGTCGCGGTTGACCTCGTCGGCGTGTGGCGCGGCAACCTTCGCCGCGATCTCGCGCACGTCGCCCAGCAGCGTGCTTGATGGCGTGGCCAGACTCATGCGTGCGTCTCGACTGCGAGCTCAGAAAGGGCGGCTGCAATCGCTGCGATGCTTTCGAACGCCGCTCTGGTCAGCATGTGGTCGGGAAACTCAACGTCGAAGCGATCCTCAAGCGCGAGCATCACGCTCACGCTTGCATGCGATGACATCCCGGCATCGTAAAGGCTCGCGTGCTCGGATAGGGTGTCGACCGGCACAGGCAGGCGGGCGTGCTCGGCAAGGACATCCCGTATCTGCTGAGTGATTGGTTCCTCGGTCACGAACCGTGCATCGGCCGCTGCGCAGCGCAGCTAAAGGGTGTGGCTCTGGTCGTCATCTCAGTCGGTAGATGTTCTGGTATGCCACGAATCTTGCGATCGGGCCCACAGCGAGATGAGGCGCCAGCCGGTTGCGTCTAGCGGGGCGGTCGACAAGCCGGTGGTACGTAAAGACGTCATCGACTACGAACCCGGCCTCCGCGAACATCTCGCGGGCGTTTCGGTCTGTGAACCAACGGAGGTGCGTGTGATCGTGAATACCCCGCTCACGATACGGCCACTTCCCCTTGATCAGCAAGTCGGTGAAGGTCGTGTAGAAATGCACATTTGGCAGGCTCACAACGAGGACGCCTTCGTCATCGAGCAGCTTGCGTGCGTTGCGCATCACTGCCCACGGGTTGACCATGTGCTCCAGAGAGTCGGCGCATATGATCGCATCGAACCGCTCGCCCGCCTCGACGAGGTCGCTCGTCAGTGCCAAGGCGTCTCCCTGCAGGACCCTGTCGAGACGCGCCGAGGCGGTCTGGGCGAAGTCGGCATCCAGCTCGATTCCCCATGCCGTGGCGCCCCTGGCCTTGATGGTCTCCGCGAGAGATCCGTCAGAGCACCCTATGTCTAGGACCCGCCTTGGCGTATCCGGCAGCATCGCCGTCACGTCGCTGCGCGTGGACGTATAGGAATCAACAACTTTGGCGCGAGATCGTCTGGTCATGGCTCCGAAGGCGCACAGGACCAACAGCAGCATCGCCAGTCGCGATGACCAGAGGTGGCGTCCCGGGTCCAGCCTTCCAACTCGACGCTACCACTCGTGTGGTGCCAGCGTAGCCATCGGCCTCTCCTCCCGCTGGCGCCTGTCAAGTCTGGCCAAGGCGGCGGCACGCCGCGTGAGCGTGGTTGGCTTGCCGGTCATCACGTAGACGGGATCACGAAGCGCGTGCGCGGGGACTGGAGGCGCGTCGCTGTTGCAAACGCCCGTCGCTTCTGAGCGTGGTCACACCTGGGTGTTACCATTCTGGCATGGCCACTCGCTTCGTTCGCATCGCAGTCACAAAGGACCCTCTGCTCGCCGAGGCTCTGGATCGCGTCAGGACCCTGATCGGCGCCGGGAAGCCGACGGCGACGCTCGTTCACGACCTCGCGATCCGGGGAGCAGACGCGCTCGTGCAGGAGCAGCGCCGCCGCGCTGAGCAGCTCGCCTGGGTGGCGGAGGCGACCAGCTCCCCCGAGGTGCCGTGGGATCCCGCTGTGCTCGAGCGGGTCGATGAGCTGGCCTGGGGGAGTCCCCGCGAAGCTGCATGAGCGCGAGCCCTCCCTACGGAGGGTCGGTGCTCATCGCCGACACCTCGGCGCGCATGCGCACACATGAGCGCAGCGTTCGCGAGCAGTGGACCGCAGCGGTCAAGGCCGACCAGATCGCGACGTGTGCGATCGTGACGATGGAGTTGCTCTTCTCGGCGCGCGACGCAGACGACGTCGCGAAGATCCAGACGATCGAGGCCACGTTTCGTCAAATACCCGTGAGCGCCTCGGTGCAACGCAACGCGATCGGCGCCGTGGGCGAGCTCGCCCAGCGTGGGGCGGGTTTCCATCGCGTTCCGCCGCCCGACGCGATGATCGCGGCTGCGGCTCAGGACGCGGGCGTTGGCGTACTGCACTACGACCGCCATTTCGACCGGCTCGCCGAGGTCCTCGGGTTCGACAGCGTGTGGATTGCGCCGCCCGGGTCGCTGTGAGCGGGTTGCCTCTATCCCGCGTCGCATTCGATGCTGAGCCGCGGCGGGCAGTGGTCCTGTGACGGCGCTATCCCCCAGAGCGCTTCGATCGGTGCGGACAGGCCGAGCGTCGGCGGGACAGCGTCGATGAGAGTACTCGCACCGGCTGGCGTGTCGTCGATCCGCTGCTCGAACTCTGGCTGGCCAACGGCCGCGCCTGGCCGGACAGGTGAGACTTGGCGGCGACGCCGCTCGTGCGTGCCGCGGCCCGGATATGATCGCTGCGCGCAGCGGTAGGGTCTAGCCGCCTCGCGCGGGCAGGACCCGTAGGCCGCGACCTGAGGAGGTTTTGATGTTCAAGTCGATCGTTGTTGGCACCGACGGCTCGCAGACCGCCGCGGAAGCGACGCGCGAGGCGATTGAGCTGGCCAAGGCGGTGGGGGCGACGCTGCAGATCGTCAGCGCCTATGAGCCCGTGCCCGCCCAGAAGCTGAGCGAGGTTCGCAGGGAGGCGCCCGAGGATGTGCAGTGGGCGATCAGTCCGCGCGGCGAGGTCGACGCGGCGCTGGAGACGGCGGCAGCGCCTGCGAGGGAGGCGGGCGTGTCGGTGAACGTCTACCCGCGCCAGGGAGATCCGGCCGACGCGATCCTCGACGTCGCCGAAGAGACCGGGGCCGACCTGATCGTCGTCGGCAACAAGGGCATGACCGGCGCCAAGCGCTTCCTGCTCGGATCGGTGCCGAACAAGGTCTCCCACCATGCCCCCTGCTCGGTGCTGATCATCAGGACGACCTGACGGTCCCCGGCGGGGGCCGTGCTCGCTCGCCGGGGTTGCGCCTCAGCGAGGCCCCAGGTGCGTGGCCGAGGGCCGCTCTCGGTCAGGGTCGGGCAATGCCCGCCTGAGCGCGGGACCGCCGGAGGGAGAGAGCGGCTCCGAAGACGTCGGGGCGGCGAGGCTTGCGCACGCGGGCAGTCCCGCCGCGGTTGCGAGGAGCGTCACCTGTCGCTCGGCTGCTGCGAGCGGCCCGCCTGCAGCGCTGCTTGACTGGCTGGGACGCATGCCTGCGAGCTCGAGCTCCTGTAGGTGGTGCAGGGCATCGAGGAGCTGTGCGAGCGTCTGCTCTCGCGAAGCGGGAACGTGCAGGCGCGAGAGGCCAAGGATGGCCCTCTGGATGCCAAATGTCCGCCGCTGAGCTTCGTAGGCGGCCAGCGCGCCGTTGGGCTCCTCACGCGCCGGCTGCGGGTTTGGCTGGGCGAGGCGGCCGTCGCCGATCGCCGCCGCTTGGCAAGCCGAGCTTGCGGCCGCCTGAAACGACGATCCCGAGGCGGCCGCGCGCCCTGCCGGCGGTGTTGCCGCCGGCGAGGGGCGCTGTGAGTCGGTCGCTGAGACCTGCGGCGCGACAGGAGCGACCGTGCTCGTACTCGCCTGCTTGGAGGCAGTTCGCTGCACGCCGGCCTGGGTACCGGGGTGGCCAGACCCGCCGCAGCCGCCGGTCGCGATCGCGACCGCAAGCGCGGCGGGGGCCGCTGAGGCTCCCCGCCGCAGGTTCGGCCTGCCTGCTGCGCGCAGGCGCCTGGCGATCACGATCCGACCACGGGCGCGATTGCTAGTGCCCGTGTTTGCCGTGGTGTTTGCTCTTGCTCTTGGGCGCTTTTACGACCGTGGAGACGGTCTGTGTGACCGATGCTCCGCCAAGCGCCGATTGGAACGTGAACGTTCCGCTGACGTGCAGCGTGTGGCCCGCCTTCAGAGCCTTGAGCGCCTTGGCGGAGGCATGCACCTTCACCTGCACCGTGCCGGGGCTCGAAACGCTCTGGGACCCTGAGGCGAAGGGCACGAGCGAGCGCACGCACTTGCCCTTGTGCTTGATGAAGCCCTTCTTGCACTTCTTGGACCCACCTTTGCCTTTCTTGCCGGCTGTCTGGGCCACGGGCGCGCCGCTTCCCGCGCCTGCGGAGATCGCCAGCGAGTCGGCAAAGCCGACGTCGGAGTTGCGGAAGAACAGGCTCCAGCTGAGCTTGCCCGCATTGGAGAGCTGGAAGCTGAAGATGAGGTTGCCGGTCTTGGCGTCGAAGGTGGCCTTGCCATGAGTGAAGCGGCTGTTCGGAGCCGGCACCGCGAGCGCGGCGCTGGTTGCGCTCGCCGAGCTGCCGGCACCGTTGGTGGTCGCGCAGTTGCCGAAGAGCCCGCTCCCTTCAGGCTCAGCGCACACGCTCACGTTTGCCATCCCCGCGTGCGTTGCGGCATTGATGACTCTGCCCGTGATCTGGCCGCCGGGCTGCAGTTCCGCGTTGATGTTTTCGGTCGTGCTGCCCGCCGTCGCCGACACCAGGTTGGCCGTGGAGCTGGTGGGCTGGTCGTTGTAGTACTGGGGCAGGTAGTTACCGCCTTCGTAGGCGTAGAAGGAGACCGTGTAGGAGCTGCCGGTGGGCAGCCCCGAGATCGTGTACTGGCCGCTGGCGCCGGTGGTCGCACAGTAGAATTGGACTTCTCCGGCGCACACTTCTACGTTGGCGATCCCCGTGTGCGTCGAGGCGGCGATCACCTTGCCGGCGATCTGGCCGCCTACCTGCAACTTGGCGTTGATGCCTGTCTTCTCCGGGCCGCCGGCGGTGACGGACACCGGTTCGGCTTCGGCAAAGGCTTCCTTTTCGTTGTAGAAGCGCGGCAGATAGTTGCCGCCGACGATGGCCGGGTAGAAAGAGACCTTGTATGAGCCGGTGGGCAGCCCCGAGATCGTGTATTCGCCGGCGCTGTCGGTGATCGCGCAGTCGAAGAAGAATTCGCCGCCTTCTTCTTCGGCGCACACGTCTACTTTTTCGAGGGGAGTCGCGGAGGCGTCGGTCGCCTTGCCGGTGATCTGGCCACCGGTCTGCAGCTTGGCGTCGATGCCCGTCGTCGCTTTGCCGACGGTGACAGACACCGCTTCGGCTGTGGCGAACGTGGCCTTTTCATCGTAGTAGCGAGGGGCGTAGTTGCTTTCGTAGGAGCGGAAGGAGACCTTGTATGAGCCGGTGGGCAGCCCCGAGATCGTGTATTCGCCGGCGCCGTTGGTGTACGCGCAGCTGCTGAAGAACTCGGCTTCTTCGCTTGCGCAGACCTCGACGTTGGCGAGGGGATTCGTTCCGGAGTTTGTCACATTGCCGGTGATCTGGCCGGCAGCCTGCATTTCGAGTTCGATTCCTGATGTCGTGCTCGGCGCGGCCACCGGCACGGCGTGGCGTTCCTGTTCGAGGTAGTCGAGCAGCTGGCAGCCGCTTTCGTCGCAGGTGAACGCTGAGACCACAACCTCGTAAGTGGCTGTGGGGAGGCCGGAGACGACGTATTCGCCGCTGCTGTTGGTGACCGCGCAGCGCTCGAAGCCTTCGCTGCCTTCTTTCGCCGCGCACACCTCGAGTTCGGCGATCCCCGCGTGCGTCGCGACGGCGCTCACCTTGCCTGTGATCTGGCCGCCAGGCTGCACTTCGGCATTGATGCTCGATGTCGCGCTCGGCGCACTCACCGATACGGGGGTGGCCGTGGTGCTGGAAGGCTTGCCGTTGTAGTACTGGAACAGGTAGTTGCCTTCAAACGGTTCGAACGAGACCTTGTAGGACGCGCTCGCCAGCCCCGAGATCGTGTATTCGCCGCCGACGTTCGCGGCCGTGACGGCACAGGAGATCGAGTGGCCCTGATCGGCGCTCTGGACGACGTAGGTGCTGCCGCTCTGGCCGGCGATCGGGACGCCGTTGCGCAGCCAGGCATAGGAGAAGCCGCTCGGGTTGCCAGACCAGGTCCCGGGGGTGCAGGTGAGCGTCTGGCCCGGAGCGGGCGTGCCGGAGAGCGTCGGCGCCGAGGTGTTGGCCGGCGTGGGCGCGGTCAGCGCGCCGGATGGCGCGGCGGTTGCCAGCGCGCAGGAAATCGCCAGCGCGGCGGCGGCCGCCGCCAGCCGGCCTGCGCGTGCGGTGCGTCGCGGCCTGCGTGCCGCAATCGGCGTCAAAGGACTCTTGCCGGTCAGGATGAATCTCATGCCTTTATGCCTCCCTGTGCCTGGATCACGCCAGTACGTGGTTTCGAGCAGTGCGGGCGGCAGCATAATGGCAAAGAGCTGCAAACGTCAAGAGCATTGGAATTTTCGGGCAGGATCGGCTGTTCCTACGCGCCCGATCGGCCGAGCAGAGCTTCGAGGAAGAACCGTGTCTTTGGAGGCGGTTCCAGCCTCGGGTACAGCTGCGTGAGCACGTCGAGCGCCTCCGCGGCGCTTGTGATGCCGCACTCCCGCAGCAGCAGTTCGATGTCGCGCTCGTCCTCGCCGAACCGCATCGCCATCAGCTTCATCGCAAGCAGATACCTGGGAGATGCGGTCGTGATCTCGACGCCCTCCACCTCGGGCACGGGCCGCGGATCGCGATCCGGGCCGGGCATGAAGCCCTTGGCTGCGTCATTCAGCCAATCTTGCGGCAGGCCGAGATCGACGGCGACCTTCGCTGCGGCCTCGTAGATGGCGGTCTTCGGCTCGAACACCGCGTCTATGTCAACGGTCACGCGCCTTGTCGAGTAGGC
The DNA here is from genome assembly GCA_963725915.1 of uncultured Actinomycetota bacterium. Lineage (GTDB taxonomy): Bacteria > Actinomycetota > Thermoleophilia > Solirubrobacterales > Solirubrobacteraceae > Palsa-744. The sequence continues at coordinate 415,299 of CAVSAL010000004.1, forward strand.
CAGCGCCATCGCTGCGCCTCCGACGACGAAGACCTGGCCGTGAATGCCCTCGCGGCGCAGCTCGTCGCCGAGCGCCTGCAATGCCTCGACTATCTTTGTGCGCGTGAGCTGACGGGCGACGTGCTCAGACACGGTCGAACACCTCCTCGGCCATGAACACGCCGTGGCGCGCAAACACGGCCGGAGTGTGAGCGAGCGTGTAGGCATCGAACTCGGGTCTGCTCGAGACGAACCACCACGGCTCCACGAAACGACTCGGTTGCTCGACCCAGTTCGGGGGGAGCATCCCCGCCTCGCGCGCGAAGTACTCGGCGCAGCCCGCGAGCGCGGCATCGAACCGCGCATTGCCCGTGGTGGGAGGCTCTGGCTGCAACAGCGCGAGCTTGCCAGGACGTGAGGATGCGCGCACGTCGTCGGCGAAGCCAAATATGAGGCGCAGGGCGTCATCCTCGCGGCCGTTCTCGAGGTCCGCGCGCATCTGCCGCGCGATTTGCTCCAGCGATGCCGCGCCCGTTCGCATCCGGGGGCGGACGAGCACTTCGAGATCGTGCTCGCAGGCATCCAGCAGTCGTCGAAGCGTGACGATGCTCGGCGTCCGCTTCGCCGACTCGTAGGCCGCGATTGCCGGCTGGGTCGTGCCGGCCCGGTCGGCGAGTTGCGCCTGGGTGATATCGGCCGCGTGCCGGGCGTCTCGGACGAGCTGTGCGATGCTCATATACAAAACTATATATCGTGTTTGGTCTCGGTGTCGAGCAGCCCGCCGCCGGTTGAAAAACACCTGCCCACACGCGATGCTGGTGGGATGAGCACGCGGTTCTGGCACCCCTTCGCAGCGATGGGCTCGGTCGCCGATGCCGAGCTCGACGATCGAGCGCGGCGAAGACGTCTGGGTCTTCGACTCCCGTGGCCGGCGCCTGCTCGACGCGACCGCCAGCCTGTGGTACGCGAACGTCGGCCACGGCAGGCGCGAGATCGCGCAGGCGGTCGCCGAGCAGATGGGGCGGATCGAGGCCTACTCGGCCTTCGGCGACTTCGTCACTCGCCCGGCGCAGGAGCTGACGAGCAAGCTCGCGGAGCTCGCGCCGCTGCCCGACGCGCGCGTCTTCCTGGCCAGCGGCGGCGGGGACGCGGTGGATACCGCCGCCAAGCTTGCCCGTCGCTACTGGGCACAGGTCGGATCCCCACAGCGCCAGGTGCTGATCAGCCGCACCGCCGCCTATCACGGCACCCACGGCTACGGCACCTCTCTGGGTGGGATCGACGCCAACCGGGAGGGCATGGGCGAGCTGATGCCCACCCTCCAGGTCCCCCACGACTCGGCGAGCGCGCTGGCCGATGCGATCGAGGCGCACGGCGAGCGCAACGTCGCGGCGTTCTTCCTGGAGCCCGTGATCGGCGCCGGCGGGGTCTATCCGCCCGCGGAGGGCTACATCGAGGAGGTCGCCGCGATCTGCGCCCAGACCGGCGTGCTGCTGATCGTCGACTCGGTGATCTGCGGCTTCGGACGCCTTGGCACCTGGTTCGGGATCGAGCGCTGGCCATCGGTGGCGCCGGACATGATCTGCTTCGCCAAGGGTGTGACCAGCGGCTACCTGCCGCTCGGCGGCGTGATCGTGGGGCAGCGCGTGAGCGAGCCCTTCTTCTCGCCGGGCGCGCCGATGTTCCGCCACGGCGCCACCTACGCCGGCCACGCAGCCTGCTGCGCGGCGGCGCTCGCGAACCTGGCGATCATGGAGCGCGAGGACCTGATCCGCAAGGGCGCCGATAACGAGCAGGATCTGCTGGCGGCGCTGCTGCCGCTGGGCCAGAGCCCGCTCGTGGCTGCGGTGCGCGGCGGCGTTGGCACGATGGCTGCCGTCGAGCTCTCGGCCGAGCTGCTCGCAAGCGACGCCGCGGCGGTGGGCCGCGCCGCGATGGCCGTCCGCGAACACGGCGTGATCGTGCGCACGCTCGGCCGCGGCCTGGCCGTCTCCCCACCGCTGACCGCCACGCCCGCGCACTTCGCGACGATCGCGCAGGCGATCGGGCAGGCGCTCGCCGAGATGGAGCGCGCCTCCGCGGGCATGGCCGGGGCCTGAGCCTCCTCGCGCGCCGCGGCAGGTGGCGCGGCGGCGCACGCGCCCGCGTCTGCCCGCTCAGGCGGGAGCGGGCTCTGGAGCGATGACTTTCTTGCGCGTCGAGCCGCGGGGCACGATCCTCGTCGGCACCATCACATGCGGCTCTCGGGGCTGCCGGCTTTCGATCAGGGTCGCGACCATCGCGACAGCTTCGCTCCCCATCTGCTCGGGGCTGACCGCGATCGCCGTCAGGTGATCGCGCTTGGCGGCGTCGCTGTCGGTGCATCCGGCGACCTGGAACTGTCCAGGGACGGCGAGCCCCTGCGCCTGGGCGGCGAGCAGCGCGCCGATCGCGAGCCGGTCGAGCATCGCGTAGATCGCGTCGGGCCTGCGCGAGCGGCGCAGCAGCTTCTGGGTCGCCTCGAATCCGGCGCTCTCGGTCAGGTCGGAGCGCGCCTCCGCGACTATCGGCTCCTGGTCGTGCTCGGTACACCACATCTCGTACGCCTCGCGCGTGTCCATCGAGTACGAGGTGACCGGCGCGGCGCCGATCAGCGCGATCCGTTTCGCGCCCCTCGTCGCGAGATGGTCGAGGATCGCGGGCGTCGCCTCGAAGTGGTCGCAGTCGACCCAGTAGCCGCCTTGCTCATCGGGAATGCGACCGGTCGTCACGACCGGGACCTGGCGGCTGCGGAACTCGTCGCACAGCGGATCGTCTCGGACCGGGTCGACGATGACCAGGCCGTCGAGCCAAAGCCGGTTCCACGCGCCCTCCTGCGTGCCCGACGCGAGCACGAGCGCGTAGCCGTGGTCGAAGGCGGCCACCGTCGCGGCGTTCATCAGCTGGGCGTAGTAGGCGAAGTCCGAGATCGCAAACTTCCCGTCGGGCGTCTGGGCGATCGCCAGGCCGATCAGGCCGGAGCGCCCGCCGGCGAGGCTGCGCGCGACTGCGTTGGGGTGGTAGCCGAGGCGCTCCGCCACCTCCTGCACGTGCTGGCGGGTGCTCTCGTTGAGCCGTCCCTTGCCGTTCAGCGCGTGCGAGACGGTGGTGATGGACACACCTGCCTGCTCCGCGACCTCTCTGATCCCCACCGGTCTTTCCATCGTGCTCCCAGTCCTCCTCACCAAGGCATGCAGCCAAGGCATTGACACGGTAAACCGCTTTCGCGAGACTTGTCCCCGCGCTTGCCAAAATCCATTTTGCCACAGTGGCGGCTTGCGTCCCAATCACGTCCACCGAGGAGCAGGAGGCCCAATGATGAGCACCGGAGCGTCGGGAGACCCAACCATGTGGAGCACCCTGCTGCATGCCGGTCTCGCCGGCTCCTTCCTGGGGCTCCCGCACGTGGGCCCGCGCGAGCAGGCGCTGCGATCTCACGGCGCGAAGGCCGCGATCTACGGGCTGCCATTCGACTCGACGACGATCGGGCGCAGCGGCGCCAACGGCGGCCCGCGCGCGATCCGCGATCTCTCCTGCCAGTTCCGCTCCTACAACGCGACGCTCGACTTCGATCTGCTCGACGCGCTCAGTCCCGTCGACTGCGGCGACTGCGCGGTCGTGCCTGCCAACGCCGAGGTCACCTTCCAGCGCGCGCAGGCCGACCTGGGCGAGATCCTCGCCGCGGGGGCGCTGCCGGTCATCTTCGGCGGGGACCATTCGATCACGATCGCCGCGGTGCGGGCGGTGCGCGCCCGATTGAAGGATCCAGGCCTGATCCTGATGGACAACCATCTGGACACCGCCGTGGAGATGGGCGGTGAGCTGCTGAACAACTGCTGCCCGATCGCCCGTGCCGTTGACGCCGGCTTCGACCCGGCGAAGATGGTGCTGATGGGAATGTCTGGCTGGTTGAATCCGCGCAGCGAGCTGCAGTACTGCCGAGAGCACGGGATCACCGTGATCTGGCTGGAGGAGATCTGGGAGCGCGGGACGGCCTGGGCGGTGCAGCGCGCCAGGGAGGTATCGAGGGCCGCTGCGGATGGCGTCTATCTCTCTTTCGACATCGACGCGCTCGACCTGGCCCATGCGAGCGGCACCGCCGGCCCGACGACGGGCGGGCTCACCAGTCGCGAGGCGATCGAGCTGGTGCGCGGCGTCAGCCGGGGTGGCCTGGCCGGCCTCGACGTGGTCGAGGTCGCTCCCACGCTGGAGGCGACGCCCTCCACTGCGCTGATGGGCATCAGGATCGCGATGGAGGCGATGGCCTTCCACGCCGGTGCCGGGGGCCAGGCGCCGGGGGCTGAGAAGGTCTGAGCGACGTTCGCCTGGATCGCTTACATTTCATCTATCTGCCGCGTTGCCGGCATCCACAAGGGGGAGGGGTAGGGAGCACATGAGCACGATCGCAGGTCAATCTGGTCAGGCGAGCATGCCGACCCTGTTCACGCGCAAGGCGACGGGCCTGGTGCGCGAAGGCAGGACGAGGGACGCGCTCTTCTACAACATCATGTGGTCGAGCGTCGCGCTGACGTTCGCCATCTACTGGCTGATCATCAGCGCCTACCCCGGCTCGGACGGGATGCTGGGGATTGTGTTTGCGGCGCTGCTGGGGGCGCCCGGCGCATTCCTGTACGCGATGCTGACGCAGGTGATGCCGCGCACCGGCGGCGACTACATCTTCAACAGTCGCTCGCTGCACCCGTCGATCGGCTTCGCCGCGAACTTCAGCTTCTGCTTCTGGATCGCGCTCATCTTCGGGCTTTACACGACCTACATCGCCGGCTATGGCTTCGGCTCGTTCGGCCGCGCGATGGCCGGCTTCACCGGCTCGCATGGCTGGCTCGAATTTCGGCGAGTGGTTCTCCACCCATTGGGGTCTTTTCATCACCGGCACCGTCGTGCTGCTGCTCGCCGGCGCCCTGTTTGCGATCGGCGGCACGCGCCTGTTCTTCAGGGCCCAGGTCGGCGCCTTCGTCCTCTACGCGGTCGGCGCGCTGCTCTTGCCTGCGCTGATCGGGCTCTTCCAGAGCAAAGCCGGCTTCATCGCCAACTTCAACTCCTACGCCGCCAACCTCGGCACGCACGATGCCGTCGGCAAGCTCGCCGCATCGGCGCACGAAGCGGGCTATGCGCCGAGCAAATTCAGCTTCGAATACTCGTTGCGGTCCGTCTCGGTGTTCTGGTTCATCTTCGGCTTCCTGTACGGAAGCACCTACTTCGCGGGCGAGATCCGGCTGCGCAAGCGAGTGCACATGAAGTCGATACCGGGGGCGCTGCTGATCGCAATCGTCGTGATGCTGTTCCTCGTTCCGACCTTCACCCACGCGGCCAGCTATGCGTTCAACGGTCGGCTCTCGCTCGCTTCGCCGGCCGCCTACGGGTTTGGCACGGGCGCGCCCGCCTATCGCACGCCGATCTATCCCGAGATCATGGGAATCGCCTCCGGCAGCGCCGCCCTGAGCGTGATCATGATCGTCGGCTTCACGGTTGGCCTGCTGATCTGGCTGCCGCAAAACCTGATCCTCATCAGCCGCAGCATGTTCGCGTGGTCGTTCGACCGCGTGATGCCCGACCGGCTCTCGGTGATCGAGCCGCGCACGCGCTCGCCGCTGCTCGCGATCGGGATCGTGATCGTGCTTGCGATCGGCAGCACCGCGATCTTCTCCTTCACAACCTGGTTCAGCACGCTCTCGATCGAGCTGGGACTCACCTTCACGCTCGCGATCACCGCGATCGGCGGCATGGTGCTGCCATACACCCAGAAGGCGCTCGTCGACGCCTCTCCCTATGCCCGCAAGATCGCGGGCATCCCGCTGTTCACGCTTGTTGGCGCGCTCTCGCTGCTCGGCTTTGCGGGGGTGATCGCGATCCTGCTGTGGGACACCGGCTCCGGTGCGAGCATCAGCAAGAACCCCGGCAAGATCGAGCTGACGGCGATCGTGCTCGCGGTCGGCTTTGCGATCTACTTCCTCGCCAAGGAGATCAGGCGCAGGCAGGGCATCGACCTCTCGCTCGCCCACCGCGAACTGCCGCCAGAGTAGGAGCGGGTGGCGCTGCTCCGCAGGAGGGGGAGAGGATCGGAGCGCGCCACAAAGCCGCTGCGGATCTACTACGCCTCCGACATTCACGGCTCCGAGCGTCTGTGGCGCAAGTTCCTGAACGCAGCGAAGTCCTATGAAGCGCCGGTGATCGTGATGGGCGGCGATGTGACGGGCAAGGCGATCGTGCCGTTGATCGAGCGGCCGGAGGGCTATGAGATGGAGCTCTTCGGCCGCCGTGAGATGCTGCTCGACGAGGCGCAGATCAAGGACGCCGAGGTGCGCATCGGCGCAAACGGCATGTATCCCCACCGGATGGACCCCGAGGAGGTCGCCCGCGTGCACGCGATGTCGGTGACCGAGCGCGAGGAGTGGTTTGCGGAGGTGATGATGCAGACGTTCGAGCGCTGGCTCGAGCTGGCCGACGAGCGCCTTGCGGGGACCGACGTGCGCTGCTTTCTGATGCCCGGAAACGACGACCCGGTCGCGGTCGATGAGGCGATCGAGCGCGCAAGCCGCGTCGAAGCGTGCGAAGAGCGGATCGTCGAGTTCGACGGCTACGCGATGATCTCGCTCGGCTACTCCAACAGGACGCCCTGGGACTCGCCGCGAGAGCTCGACGAGGACGAGCTCTACGAGCGCATCGACCGCCTGGCCTACCAGCTCGACGACCACGCCAGATCCGTCTTCAACCTCCATGTTCCCCCGTATGACTCAACGCTCGACACCGCCGCCGAACTGGACGAGGACTTCGGCGTGGTGATGGTCGGCAGCGAGCCGAAGATGATCCCGGTCGGATCGACCGCGGTGCGCGAGCTGATCGAGCGCTACCAGCCGATGCTCTCGCTGCACGGCCACGTCCACGAGAGCGCGGGCGCCAAGCGGATCGGCAGGACGCTGTGCATCAACCCCGGCAGCGACTACCACACCGGCAGGATCGCCGGCTGCCTGATCGCGGTGCGCGGCGAGCAGGTCCGCCACCAGTTCGTGACCGGCTGAGCGGGCCGTGGAGCGCGAGCCCCCGCGGATCCAGAGCTCGCTGATGGCGCAGGCGCAGCGGCTGCTCGAGGAGGCCGACCGGCGTGGCGCACCGCTGCGGCTGCTCGGCGGCATGGGCGTGGCGCTGCTACTCGGGCAGCGGATGGACCCGCGCTTTGCGCGCGAGATCGAGGACCTCGACTTCATCACCACGCGCAGGGGCGCCCGCGAGGTCGAGCGGCTGATCGCCGAGCAGGGCTGGGCGCCGCAGACCCGCTTCAACGCGCTTCACGGCCACCGGCGCCTGCTCTTTCACGATCCGGGCGCCGACCGCAAGGTGGACGTGTTCGTCGAGCGCTTCGAGATGTGCCACACGCTGCCGCTGACCGAGCGCATGCAGGTGCAGGTTCAGACGCTGCCAGCGGCGGAGCTCGCGATGAGCAAGCTCCAGATCGTGACGCTCAACGCCAAGGACATGGGCGACCTGTATGCGCTGCTGGACGCGCTGCCGGTCGCAGAGCACGACGAGGATGCGATCAACGCGGCTCGGATCGCGCAGCTCACGGGCGCCGACTGGGGCCTTCACCACACCTTCGAGCTGAACCTCGCGCGGCTGATGGAGGGCGTGGGCTCGCTTGGCCTGGCGCCGGAGAGCGCCGCGCGGATCGCCCAGCGGATCGAGGCCCTGCAGCAGGCGCTGGAGCGCGCCGAGAAGTCGCGGGCGTGGCGGCTGCGGGCGCGCGTCGGCGAGCGCAAGCGCTGGTATGAGGAGCCCGAAGAAGTCGAGCGCTGAGGCGGCGGCGTCTGCGGTGCCGGCGAGCGAGGCTCAGCGCCGCGCGGCGCCCGCGATTCAGCCACCGCGCCTGCTGGCGACTGCGCCGGGTCCGCCGGGCGCGGTGGCCGCCGCCGCGTCGATCAACCCGTGGCCGTAGTCGAACGCGTCCGAGGGCACGCCGAGCGCTCGCGCGGTCTGCTCCAGGCGCCAGCGCACCGCCGCAGGCGTCGGGTCGGGTCCGAGGATGCCGCTTGCGATCACCAGCGCCGCGGTGGCGGCGACGACGGGCGAGGCCATCGAGGTGCCTTCGTAGCCGTTGGGGAAGCCGAAGACGCGCGGCGAGGAGCCGGTGAAGGTCTCCTGGTAGATGTCGCGTCCGGGCGTGCCGTCGGGACGGCAGTCGGGGTCTTCGGGGAGGTTGGCGTCGGCGCCGCCGCCGGGCGCGACCATGTCGATGCGGCGCCCGTAGTTGGAGTAGTCGGCCAGGCAGCCGTGTTCGGTGCTCGCGCCGACGGCGATCGCGAAGCGGTCGCGGGCCGGGTAGGGGACGTCGGTCGAGCCCTCGTTGCCGGCTGCCGCGACGATCACGACGCCGTGTTCGTGGGCGTAGGAGAGCGCGGAGACGAGCTCGGGCACGTCGGCGGCCGTCACTTCGCCGGAGAACTCGAGGCTGAGGTTGATTACCTTGGCGCCGTGGTTGACCGCGAAGCGCACCCCCTTGGCGATCGTCGAGGCGTCGCCTTCGCCGCCGGCGTCGAGCACCCTCACCGGCATGATCTTCACTCCATATGCAAGGCCCGTCAGCCCGCGGCCGTTGTTGGTCGCCTCCGCGATCGTGCCCGCCACGAAGGTGCCGTGGCCGTTGCGGTCGTCCGGGTAGGGGTTGCCGGCGACGAAGTCATAGCCTTTGACGAACTGGGAGGCTTCGAAGTCCGGCGAGCGCAGGAACTGCCCCCGATTCTCGTAGGCGACCCCGGTGTCGAGCACCGCGACCGTCACGCCGCGACCGCCGGGAGCGCCGTCGGCGATCAGGTTCGCCCAGGCTTCGGGCGCATCGACGCCGAAGGGCCCGACGAAGTTCCACTGCAGCGCGCGCCAGCCGCCCGGGGTGTGATTCGTGCCGGGGTCGTCGGGGATGAAGCCGGTCGCGGCGATGTGGGCGATGTAGTCGGGCCTGGCCCACAGGACGGCGTGGCGCGCGCGCACGCGGCGGAGCGCGGCCTGGACGCTGACTCCGGGCCGCAGCGTGAGCACGCGCGTCTGACGGGTTGCGCCGGTCGCTGCGCCGCCGAGCGGCAGTCGTGGCCCGGCCTGCGCCGTCGCTTCGGTGGCGATCGCTTCGCCGCTGCCATTTGCGCCGGCGGTCTGCGAGATCCGAGCCAGCGTGCGCCGGGACCCTCCGGTGTAGGCGACGACTATCCGTCCCGGCGCAAACGCGCTGCCCCGATCGCGCGGGCGTGCGGCCGGCGCGGAGGCCGGAAAGAGCAGCAGCGCCGCCAGCAGGGCGGCGGGGAGCCCGGCTCTGGATACGCGGTGTGGACGTGGTTGCTGGCGCATGGGTCGCTCGCGGCGCAATGATGATGGCTGGCGCCGGTTCGCCGTCGAGCCGCCGGCGTAGGATCGAGATTCTGATGAGCACGTCCTTCCTTCCCCGCGACGAGTGCTCGATGAGGCTCGCGCTGCAAGAGGCCAAGCGTGCAATTGAACACGAGGACGTGCCGATCGGTGCGGTGATCGAGCTCGACGGGGAGGTGCTGGCCGCCGCCCACAACGAGCGCGAGCTGCGTCAGGACCCCACCGCGCACGCCGAGATCCTCGCGCTGCGAGCGGCCGCGGCGGAGCTCGGAACCTGGCGGTTGCTGCACTGCGTGCTCTACGTGACGCTCGAGCCGTGCGCGATGTGCGCCGGCGCGCTCGTGCTCTCGCGGGTGGCCCGCGTCGTCTATGGCGCAAGCGACCCGAAGGCGGGCGCGGCCGGCAGCGTGCTCGACGTGCTCGGGCAGGAGCGCCTGAACCACCGTCCCGAGGTCTGCTGCGGCGTGCTGGCGCAGGAGTGCGGGATGCTGCTCAGCGAGTTCTTTGCGGCGCGACGTTAGCGAACCGTAGCCCGCGATCTATCGTAGTGCGTTATGCGCTACAGTCAAGTCGTGGCGTCGGCGCCTCATCCCGTTTCACTGCGACTTGGACGCGATGGTCTGAGCGCGTTGGACCAGATCGCCCGCGGTCGAGGCATCAGCCGCGCCGAGGCCGCTCGGCAGGCGATCGCCGAGACGGCTGAGCGCGAGCGCCGGCGTGGAGGGCTTGCCGATGAGGCAAGGCGCCTGATGCAAGACGAGTGCTATGTGCAGGAAGCGCGGGATGTGGCCGAGTTGATGGAGACGCTGCGTGGTTCGCGGTGATCTCCACGAGATCAACCTACCCGGAAGACGCGGTCACGTTCAGTACGGTCGTCGATATGCGGTGATCGTCCAGGCCGACGATCTGCTGGCGCTCTCGACCGTCGTCATCTGTCCGACGTCGCGCTCCGCGTTTCCCGTCAGCTTCCACCCGGAGATTGCTGTTCTCGATGAGCCGACGCAAGTTCTCTGCGAGATGGTCGGAGCCGTCGATGCGCGCGCCCTGGGAAAGCGCATCGGCCATCTCACTCACGACGAGCTTCAGGCAGTGCAAGACGCACTCGTGTTGGTGCTCGACATGGCCTGAAGACTCCCGCAGACCAAGGCTGATGCTTGTGCCCCGACAGGGGTGGACGGAGAGCGCGGGACGAAGCGCGAGCTACACGCAGAGCGCTTCGACCGAAGCGGGTGGTGTCAGTCCAACTGTGGTGCGATCTCCAGGCCGACCTTTGAGAGCGCGCGGCGGACGCGGCGGTCAAACGACGCGAGGTGGGCATCGTGGGCTTGCGCTGTGGCGAGCGCGAAGCCGTCCGCAAGGCTGATGTTCAACCGCCGATGCCGCGCCGCATCCACGGCGATCGCGGGTGTCGGAGAAATCAGCCGGACCCCCAAAGTGGCCAGTGCATCCCGTGCTGTCCGCAGGGTGCTCTCGTCTTCGGCGGGTCTGACCAGCGTCTCTGCATAGTTGATGAGCGACAGCAGCAATGGCACGTCTTCCTCAGACATCGCCTTGATCGCCTTGGCGGCCCGGGAGTGGTGCGGATCGCGCCGGTCGAGCGCGGCGATCACGACATCGGTGTCCAGAACGCAGCCGTTCACGCCCGCTCGCCCGAGCGAAGCCGCTCTAGGTATTCGGGCTCGTATAGGCCGTCGAAGATGCCGAAGACTCGCTCCGCATCGCGCGAGACGCGGCGGACGACGATGCGATCGGCCCCGGCGGCTTCGATCGCGACCTCGTCGCCAGCGCTGAGACCGGCCTGGTTGAGCGACTCGACCGGGAGGGTCACCTGGTGCTTGCTGGAGATTCGCGCCATACCTTTACCATATCGTAAAGGCTATGGGTGCTGCTGTCCCAGCGAAGGTACGGAGGGGGAGGGATTCGAACCCTCGTCGGAGGTTTAGACCCCCGAAACGGTTTTCGAGACCGCCGCATTCAACCGCTCTGCCACCCCTCCGGGGGACGACGGAGTCAAGGCTAATGGATCGGCCTCGTCGGCGGTGGGTGCACCCAGGCCGAGGCTTCTATGGCCAACATCGCTGGAAGATCTGGAAGTGGCATACCTTTTAAGGTTTTCTACCGCAATGACATGGACAAGGGTTCGGACGGCCGTGAGGCTTCTCGTTCGTGTCGATGCCCCCGTCCTTGCAAGTCGTGCTGGGGCAGGCGGTCAAAGCCAGGCGCGAGGAGCTTGGCCTTACGCAGGAACAGCTTGCGATGCGTGGCGATCTGCAGCAGAAGTGGATCTCCAACGTCGAGACCGGCAAGCGCGACCTGCGGTACACGAGCCTTCGCCGGCTTGCGCCGCTGCTGGAGCTGAGCACCGCTGAGCTGATGGGCATGGCCGAAGCCCGCGAGCTGCGGGCAGCCGAAGCGGAAGACCCCTTACCGCGGGAGCCGGCAGCGAGCTGACGCCGGTGCACGGGAGCGCCGGCGTCCACCTATCGGCTGCCTGCTGACCAGCGCGAGCAAGCTTGGGCGCGCGCTGCCGCGACGCGCCACCACCGGTGAGGGGAGGGACGATGGACGCAAGACGACAGCTGGTCCGGTACGCGATCACGGGCGGCTATGCCCTGATGACCGGGGCCTTCTACGAGGCCGTGTTCGGATGGGCCTGGAAAGAATCGGTTCAAGGATTGATCCCGATCACGAAGGCGGATGCCTTCACCACGATTGGAGGCGCGGTCGCGGTCGGATTCGTGCTCTACCAGCTCTACAGCGCCTTCGAGCGCCCGCGCGCGCAGCTCGCTCTCGCGTTGCCGCGGTGGCTGCCGCTGCCGCGCCGAGGCGACGCGGCGGCGTGGACGCTGCGCCTGCCACTCTTCAGCGAGCGCGACGCGAGCAGGGAGGTGCTCGACGCGCTGCACGAGATCCCGGCGGTCGAGCAGGCCCTGCGCCACGCCTACGGCCAGCGCGCCGATCAGCCGGGAGCCGATCGCATGGCCGGGATCGAGGAGGACGCCAACGTGCTCAGCAGCATCCTCAATCTCACATACTGCAGCGGCGATGGCCAGATCGCGCGCAGCTACGCGGCGCTGGAGGACATCTACCATGCGCTCGGCGCCTGTCACGCTGCGCTGATCGCGATCTCCGCGGCGACCGCGATCGACATCCTGGCCGCCCACAGCCACTCCTACGTCAGCCATCTCGGGCCCTCGATCGCGGTCACCGTGCTCGCGCTGATGCTGATCTGGGGCTCGCACTGCGTGATCAAGATCAACAGGCGTCGGCGCTGGATCGCCATGACCAGGCAACTGCGCAACGACCTGCGGGCATGGGCGCTGCGGCACCCGCAGCTGCTTCGCCAGCTCGCCGAGGAGCAGCCGTCCGAGTGAGCCTGCCCGAGCTGCCCTACCTCATCCATGTGATAATCAGAACGTGGTCGGCGACAAGGCGTATGCGCGCTTCTCGATGGCGATCGGGGGAACGGCCCTACGCGCGATCGGCAAGGTCAACGTGCCCGTGTATCGCGCGACCCGGGGCCGGCTCGGGGGCACCGTCTCGCGCGCCCCGGTCCTGCTGATCACGACCATCGGCCGCCGCTCCGGCGCCCGGCGAACGGCGCCCGTGCTCTACATGAGAGACGGCGAGCGCCTGATCGTGATCGGCTCAAACGCCGGCAACGAGCGCGCGCCGGCGTGGTCCTTGAACCTGAAGGCCAACCCGCAGGCCGAGGTCGAGCTGCGCGGGCAGCGGCGGTCGGTGACCGCGCGCCTGGCACAGGATCCCGAGCGCGCCGAGCTCTGGCGCAAGATGAACGAGCAGTACTCCGGCTTCGAGGACTACAAGGCCCACACGAGCCGGGAGATCCCGGTGTTCGTGCTCGAGCCCCGCTGAGCCCTCAGGAAGAGCCGGTCTGGCGATCGCGCCGGTTCTGCTCGCGCTCGCCGTGGACCTGCGCGGCGATGAACACGACGATCAGGTTCACGATCACGCCGATGCCGATGAAGGTCACGAGCAGGCCGAAGGTCTTCGTGAACGCGGGGCTGGTGGCGAGGATCATCTGCATGGCTCTTTGCTCCTGGTCCGTCGGGAGTGCGGAGCCTACCATCGGCGATGGCCGGACGTCTGCGCGCCGATGTGTCGTAGCCTTCAGTGGCCGCCTCGCATCGAGACACGACATGGAGAGGTGCCGGAGTGGTTGAACGGGCGCGACTGGAAATCGCGTAACGGGGGTTGACCTCGTTCGAGGGTTCGAATCCCTCCCTCTCCGTCCCCCCTGTGCCGGTAACCGGACCCCGTTGTCGGTCCACCCCTGAAGGCGCCGTCAAGCGGCGAAACGCTGCTCTGCGCGCGCTCTGGCCTTCGCCGCCTGCACTTCGCGATCCTTCGGCGGCGCGTTCGTGACGAGCTCCTGGAGCAGCTGTCCGGAGATGTCGGCGATCGCGTCCACCGCGCGCTCGAACGCGGCGGCGTTTGCCTGTGAGGGCTTGGTGAAGCCGCTGATCTTGCGCACATACTGAAGCGCGGCGGCGCGAACCTCCTGCTCCTCAGCGGGAGGCTCGAAGTTGTAGAGGGTGCGGATGTTGCGACACATGCCAAGCATCGTAGCCGGCGACGGCCGCCCGGTAGCCTGCAATGCATGCGTGAGCTTGCCGGTCATTTCGCGAGCCTCGGTCGCTTCGCGGTGCAGCATCGAGCGCGGGCGGCGGCCGACGAGGCGAGCCTGCAGGAGCTGGCCTCGCGCGCGCCCGTGACGCTCGGGCTCCCGCCCGGACTGGAGATCGAATGGCTCGGGGTGGCCGGGTATCGCCTCACCTATGAGGGCCAGACGATTTATCTGGACCCATACCTCTCCCGTGTCAGCCTCGCCGACGTGCTGCGCAAAAGGCCGGCGCTGGCGGACACGGGCGCGATCGAGCGCTGGCTCTCGCCGGCGGGGGAGGTGCTTGGCGTGCTGGTCGGGCACACCCACTTCGATCACGCCGTCAACGTGCCCGCGATCTGCGCCGCTCATGGCTGCAGGGCATACGGGTCGAGCTCTCTGGCCACGCTGATGCGCCTGCACGGGCAGGCGGAGCAGGCCGTCGAGGTTGCGTCGCACGCGCCGATCGAGCTTGGCCCGTTCGTGGTCACCTTCGTGCCGAGCCTGCACTCCAAGCTGCTGCTCGGCTACAGGGTGCCCTCCGACGGGGAGCTGACGTGCGAGCATCTCGACGCGCTCTCTCCGAGCGCCTACAGGTGCGGCCAGGTCTTCGGCATCCACATCGAGGTCGCGGGAACGACCCTCTACCACCAGGGCAGCGCGAACCTGCTCGACGATCAGATCCGCCATCGCGGGGTGGACCTCTTCCTCGCCGGCATCGCCGGTCGCCGCTTCACAGAGCGCTACTGGCAGCGCATGCTCGGCGCGCTGCAGCCGCGCGTGGTGGTGGCAAGCCACTTCGACGACTTCTTCGTCCCGCTCGATCGCCCGGCCGGCTTCTCGCTGAACGTCAACCTGGCGGCCTTCCCGGAAGAGGTGGGCGCGGTCGGCGCGGACTTCGAGGTCGCCGCCCTGCGCCCATTTGAGGCATACCGCGCCGCTGAGGCGAGCCGGGCGGGTACGTAGTTTTGCCGCCCCCGGCTACGGCTTGGTCCGGTTTCTCCGCGCGTGGGCGCCGGTGAGAATCGAGGCCGACCGATGAGCGAGCACGCGAGAACGACGATGCCCGACCGCCCGCCGGTCGGCCTGGAGGCGGTGCCTCGCGCCCACCACCTGCTGATGCTCGAGTTCGGGGATCGCCGGGACTTCGACGACCCGCGCCGGGAGTGGCGGCGCCTCTTCTCCGAGCTGCTCGGCACCTTCATGCTCGTGCTGGCGGCGGCGGGCGGCGGCATCCTGCTCGGCAAGGGCGAGATCTCCCAGGCGGCGGCGGTCGTGGCGCCCGGCCTGACGGTGATGGCGATCATCCTCTTCATGGGCGCGGTCTCCGGCGCCCACCTGAACCCGGGCGTCTCGATCGCGTTCGCGCTGCGCGGCGACTTCCCCTGGAAGCGCGTGCCGGGGTACATCGTCGTGCAGTTGCTCGGCGCGAGCCTCGCCTGCCTGTTCCTGCTCGCGGTCTTCGGCAACGTGCAGCATCTCGGCGCCACCCTGCCCGGCCCCGGCTACGTCAACTGGCAGGCGCTGCTGATGGAGATCGCCCTGACGGCGGGGCTGGTGAGCGTGATCCTCGGCACCGCCTCGGCGGCGCAGAACGTCGGCGCGATCGCGGCGCTGGGCGTCGGCGGCTACATCGCGCTCGCGGGCCTCTGGGCCGCTCCGGTCAGCGGGGTGTCGATGAACCTCGCGCGATCCTTCGGCCCCGCGCTGGTCAGCGGCGACTGGAGCAGCTACTGGGTCTACGTCCTGGGGCCGCTCGCCGGCGCGCTGATCGCCGTGGGCTTCGCGTACGTCCTGCGCGGCCGCGGCGGGGACCCGATCTCCAGGGCGGCCGGCTCGGGCGTGCTCGATCCTGGCAGCGAGCAGGAGCGCAACCGCCTCGCGCACGCGATCGACAGCGGCCAGGCGGAGCCGCCGGGCAGCGCCGGCGCGGGCGAGCCGGGCGGGGCTTGAGGCTGGACGGGGCTTGAGGGCCGCGCGCCAGAAGCGCGAGCCGCAGCAGGTTCATGGATGGGAGCCGGCGCGCTTGCGCCTCGGCCGCCGCGGGCAGGCGACGGCCGTGCTCGCGGCGGCCCGGCTGCCGTCCACGAACTCCATCTGCAGGGCGAAGCGGAACCCCCCGCGCGGGCAGCGTTCGGGCAGGGGGATGCCGGCCGGGGTGTAGTGAACGAGCCTGCCGTGGGCGCGTTCGCTGTAAACGAGGTTCCGCGGGCCGAGGACCAGTTCGATGTCGCTGACGGAGAGGTCGGGGCCTTCGGGAACGGTGCTCACGAGCGGCGCGTGGATCTCGAGGCTGCCCCCGAACGGCTTTGCCGCTGGAAGCAGCACGGTCGGCAGCACGATCTGGGCGCTCAGGGCCGGCTCGTGGTAGACGACGAGCAGCAGCGTCACGTCGCCTTCCTGTTCGGCGCCCCGCACGATCGCGATGCGGGCGGTTTCGCGAACCACTTCGCCCGCGAGCGGGATCTCGGCGCCGGCGCGGCCGCGACCCATCACCGAGTCGGCCGGGCAGCCTTCCGGGCCGGCCAGCAGCAGCGTCGTTTCGGGGCACGCTTCGATCCCCAGGCCGCTCAACGTCACTTCCATGCCGGCCGGGTAGCGCAGCTGCGCTGCGGTCAGGGGCGGCGGGACGAGCTCGCCGCCGCCGGGTGCGAGCTGCATGTCGAGGCGGATCGTGGTGGCGTGGCCGAGGATCTCGGGCGTGAGCGTCGCCTTCAGGCCGACCGATGGCGTGGCGAGCGCGCCTGCGGGCAGCAGCGCGCCGACCGTCATGCACGCGAGCGCTGCCGCCGCGCACGCTGCCGCGAGCAGACGCCTGCTCATCTTCTGCTCAGTAGGAGAGCCGGCCCTGGGTGTGCAGCACCACTTCGAAGGTCCTGCGATCGAAGGTGCCGTACAGCTGGGTGCTCCCGTGGACGTGCCGATAGCTGCCGCTGCCGCCGGTCACCAGAAGCGTTCCGCGGAAGCTCTGGAAGCGCCCGGTGCCGTGAGGCTTGGCGGTGCCCTTGCCGGTGATCGAGCCGTGGTCGGTCTGGATCGTGAAGCTGCCGGCGAACGTCACTCCGATCCTGAGCTCTGCGCGCATCTGCCCGGACAGCGGACCGCTGGCGGAGCCCTGCTCGTAGAGGCTCTGTTCGTGCTGGGAGACCAGGCGCAGGTGCGCGGTCTCCGTGCCTGCCAGCGTGCCCGCGGCGTGCGCGCGACTCTCGCCGTGCCGGTGCGCGCCGGCGAGCGCTGCGGCGGGGCCTGCGAGCAGCGCGGGGCCTGCAAGCAGCGCCGCGCACAGCAGGCTTGCGAGCGTGACGGTGCGTCCGATCTTCATCATCTCATCCCCTCCAGCCTCCGAACGCCTCTGTTTCTATCTGACACAGGATGACATGTTCGTCTCTATCTGGCGCAAGATGTCGCGGTAGAGGGTTGCGGCGAGCGCCATCGCCTCGCGCCCGCCGCGCAGCAGCGGGATCGCGCGCTCGCCCTGCTCGTAGAGCGCGTCCGCGCGGGCGATCTCCTCGCGCAGCAGCCGATCGCGGGCGCCCGCTGCGGGGAAGCCGAGGCGCTCGATCGCTGCGCGGGGGATGTAGATGCGGCCGTGGGCGAGATCTTCGTCGATGTCGCGCAGGATGTTGGTCACCTGCATCGCCCTGCCAAGCGTTGCCATCCCCGTCTGCGCCTCGCGCCTGCCCTCCGGATCGTCCTTGGCGGCGCCGAGCAGGCTGGCGAGCACTTCGCCCACCGAGCCGCCGGCCTGCTGGCAGTAGCGCAAAAAATCGCCCTCGGTGTCGATGCTGCCGCGCGCGATGTCGTGGCGCATCCCTTCGCAGAAGTGCAGCAGCGCGTCGCGTCTGATCAGCGGATGGCTCCGCGCGAGCTGCGCGAGCGCCTGCGCCTCGGGGCTCTGCGCCGGCCCGCCGATCGCCCAGTCCTCGAGCGCCTGCACCCGTTCGAGCGCGCGCGGGTCCTCGTCGTCCACGAGGTCGTCGATCGTGCGCAGCACCCGGTAAAGGCTCTCCACGTCCGCTCTGAACCGACCCCTCAGCAGCCTCAGCGCAGGCGCGAACGTGCTGCCGTCGGCGACTGCCGCGCTCCTGCCCTGCACTGCTGCGACGGCCACACGCTCGCTCATTGCGTGGAGAATGCCGCACGCGGTTGCAGGACGCTTGCACGCAGCGACGCCAGCAGCGATGCAAGCAGCGAGACGCCCACCACGATCCCGATCGTGGCGAGCCCCAGCTGCCATGCCGGCGAGAAATGCACGGGCGAGCCGGTGGTGTGCTGCAGCCACCCGTCGATCAGGTACTGGCCGAGCAGGCCGGCGGCGATGCCGATCAGGCAGCCTGCGAGCAGCGCCGTGCCGCTCTCATAGAAGATCAGCCTCGCCAGCTGGGTGAAGCCCATCCCGATCGAGATCAGCGAGTCCAGGCGTCCTCGCTGCTGCCAGACCGCGGCCATCATCAGCGCGACCACCGAGGCGATCGCGGTGAGGATCACGACGACCGTGGTGTCGTTGAGCCTGGAGAGGGTGCTGCCGAGCACGGCGCTGACTTCCGCGCGCCGCTGCGCCGAGGTCTGGACGGTGAGCGCCTGGCCGCCCGGCAGCGCCGCCTGCACGAGCGTTTGCGCGCGCGGGACCGGCACGCCCGGCTTCAGTCCGACGGCGAGCTCGCTGACCGCGCTGCTGTCCCAAAGGCGCGCGTGTTCGGCCGCGCTCATCACGACCGTGCCGGACAGCCAGCCGTAGTTGGCGGTGATCGCCGCCAGTCGCAGGTGTGCCGGACCCGACGGGGTGGGCAGCGTGAAGCGCTGCCCGATCCGCAGGCGCTCTTCGCGAGCGATCGTCTGACTGAGCGTCGCCCAGCCGCCGGCGCGCAGGCGCGCGTCGGCCTGCTGCAGCGATCCTTCGAGCAGCTGGCTCGGCACGATCTGCGCCGGCTGTCCTGCGGGGACGCCGAGCACCCACACGCGCCGGTGCGGCAGGTCCAGGAACGAGTCTCGCCAGGCGCGCACCGAGGCCACGGCCGCCAGCCCTCGCAGCCGCTGCGCCTCCGCGGCCGGGAACGGCTGGGTGGTGTAGACGTTCTGCGCGCCCGCGGAGCGCACCCACAGGCTCGCGCCGGAGATCAGTCCGCCGGCGCCGTTTCGCACCGCGCCCTGCACGTTGGCGACCGAGCCGCCGATCACGACCATCAGGAACGCCGCGATCGTCCCCGTCGCAAGCAGCGCGACTGCCCGCGTCGGCGCGCCGCGCAGCTGCGCGACCGCCAGCCGCGCGGCGGGGTCGCCGAGATGCCGGGAGACCCGCCGCGCGAGCGCCAGCAGCCCGCGCGCGGCCATCGGCAGGCACGCCACGATCCCGACCGCGAGTCCCACGAGCGCCGCGACCGTGCTCGCGGGCGCCAGCAGCGCCGCCAGCACCGACGCGCACGTGAGCGTCGCGCCTGCCGCCAGCAGGCCGCGGTCGGAGGCTCGCAGCCGCCGCGTGAACGCCAGCGCGCTGCCCACCGAGTCCGGCTCGGCCAGCGCGCTTGCCCGCAGGATCGCGATCGCCGGCAGCACCGCCGCCAGCAGTGCCGCCAGCAGCCCGCCGCCGATTGCGATCAGCACCGTCTGCGCGGAGATCAGGTGCTGCCCGGAGACCGGGAAGGCCGCCGCGATGTACCCCGGCACCCCGCCGTAGGCGAGCAGCGAGATCGCCTCGCCCGCGAGCAGGCCGATCGCGCAGCCCGCCAGCCCCAGGATCAGCGCGTCGAAGATCAGCGAGGCGAGCACCATCCAGTCCGGCGTGCCGGTCTCGATCAGGTAGACCACGAACCGCCGCCGCTCCTCGCTTGCCAGCAGCAGCGCGTTGTAGGCGAGGATCACGCCCGCCACCAGGCTGATCACGCTGAACAGCAGCGTCACCTGGCTTTCAGATGACGCGGCGTCGGCCAGCAGCATCCCTTCGCTGTCGATCGGCCGCGCGTCCAGTCTTGCGCCAAAGCGCCGCGAAAGCGCGCGATGCAATGCGGCTTCATCGCCTGCCCGCGGCTCGATCAGCACGCGGCTGACCCGTCCGGGCAGCCCGGCGGCGGCCTGCACGATCGGCAGCGGCGCGGCCGCGATCGGGCTGTCCGCGGCAGCGCCGATCGCGCCCTGCCCGACCGTTGCGCCGAGGCTCATCGCTTCGCTTCGCCCGTCGATCAGCACGCGCACGCTGCCGCCCGTCCGCGCGCCGATCGCGCGCGCCGTCGGCTCGGTCAGCAGCAGGAACCCGCGCGTGGTGCGCTGCCCCGCGCGCTCGAACGCGGAGGACAGCGCTCCGTGCAGCGCGTCCACCTGTTCGGTTGCGCCCACCAGCGTCAGCGTGCGCCGCCCGTGCCGCCCGACCGCCACGACCGGCACGCTCAGGATCGGCGCCGCCGCCCTGACGCCCGGCATCCGCGCGACCTCTTCGGCGATCGTCTCGCTGAAGCCTTCCGGCCCGCGCGCCGCCAGTTCCAGGCTCGCCCCCCCGGCGACGCCGTGCGCGATCTGATCGAAGGAGCCCGTGATCGAGCGGTGCGCCACCTGCACCGCGAACAGCAGCGCCACGCCCGCCGCCACGCCCAGCACCGCCATCAGCTCGCGCAGAGGCTGCACGCGCAGGTGGCGGCGGTAGAACAGCGCGAGCGTGCGCAGGTAGCCGATCACCGCCGCGCCTCCGCCTGCTCGCGCGCCGGCGGCCGCGCCTCCCCCACCAGCGCGCCGTCGCGCATGCTCAGCACCCGCTCGGCAAGGCCGGCCGCGCGCTCGTCATGGGTGACCAGCACCACCGCCGCGCCGTGGCGGCGCGGCAGCTCGCCAAGCAGGGCGATCACCTCCTCCGAGGTCTCGCTGTCCAGGTTGCCGGTCGGCTCGTCGGCCAGCACCAGTCGCGGCTGCCCGACCAGCGCCCGCGCGATCGCCACGCGCTGCTGCTCGCCGCCGGAGAGCTGCTCCGGCGTGTGCGCCGACCGGCGCGCCAGGCCGACCTCCTCCAGCGCGATCCGCGCCCTGCGATGCGCCTGCCGGTGCTCGACGCCGCGCATCAAGAGCGGGATCGCCGCGTTCTCCTCCGCGCTCAGGCCCGCCGCGAGGTTGAAGCTCTGAAACACGAATCCGAGCTGCTCGCGCCGGTGGGCCAGCGCCTGCTTGCGCGAGAACGCGGCCAGGTCGCGTCCCTGAAAGCGCACGCTGCCGCCGTCCGCGCGCAGCAGCCCCGCCGCCAGCAGCAGCAGCGTGGTCTTGCCCGACCCGCTCGGCCCGAGCAGCGCCACCAGCTCCCCCGCCGCCAGGCTCAGGCTGACGTCGCGGACCGCCTCGATCGTCCCGGCCGGGCTCTCGTAGCTCTTGCGGGCGTGCTCGAGCTCCAGCAGCGCGCGCGGACCCGCCTCTGCGATGCCGGCGTCCGGCGCCTCAGGCATCGGCTGCGGCGCGCCGCGGCCGTCGCGGCAACTGGTACACGTTGCCGCCATCGCGCTCCGGGGAGCAGTCGAGGATCCTGCCTTCGTTCAGGTAGAGGATCGTCTCGGCGCCGATCAGCGCCGCCGCGTCGCTGTCGGCGACCAGCACTCCCACCCGCGCTTGCCGCGCAAGCGCGGCAAGCTGGGCCATCACCGCCTCCTGCTCGATCAGCGACAGGCTGGAGGCCGGGCCGTCGGCCAAGAGCAGCTTCGGTTCGGTGACGATCGCGCGCGCGATCTCCACGCGCTGGCGCTCCCCGCCGGAGAGCTCCCGCAGATCCGTGTGCGCGCACTGCTGCACCGCGCATGCCGCAAGCGCCTCCTGCGCCGCCGCTCGGCGCGGCGGCGGTCGCGGCCGTCGACCAGCAGCGCCACCGCCACGTGATCGATCGCGGTCAGCCGCGTATCGCTCTCGGTGGCGCTCCACAGGCAGGAGATCTCCCGCCGCCGCAGGCGCCTGCGCTCGCGCGGGCGACATCTCGTGCAGCGGCTGCCCGTCGTAGAGCACCTGCCCGCCGTCGGGGGCCAGCATGCCCGCGGCGATCCG
Organism: uncultured Actinomycetota bacterium; assembly: GCA_963725915.1. GTDB lineage: Bacteria > Actinomycetota > Thermoleophilia > Solirubrobacterales > Solirubrobacteraceae > Palsa-744. The sequence goes on from CAVSAL010000004.1 coordinate 437,290, forward strand.
CAGCAGCGTGCTCTTGCCGGCGCCGGTCGGTCCGTAGATGCCAACCATCTGGCCGCGCTCGAGCTGCAGCGTCACGTCCTCCAGCGCCTGGCGGGCACGGCCGCCGGAGCCCTCGAAGCGCTTGGATATCCGCTGCAGGGACAGCAGCATCACTGCCCTGCCTTCGGCTCGGCTGCCTTCGGCTCGGCATCCGAGCGCCACGCCCCGTCGCGGCTGGCAAGCCAGGAGAGCATCTCGCGCGCGTGGCGCGTCCACCGCAGCTCCGCTTCCAGTTGGAAGACGTCGGCGCTCAGGTTCAGCCGCAAAAGCAGTTGGTTGGCGCGCAGATGCGGGTCGTCGGCGTAGAGTCGCTCGCGCCTGCGCGAGATCTCCTTCAGCGCCCTGGCGGCTTTGCGTTCGTAGGCGTCGAGCTTTGCGAGCGCGTCCGGCAGCCGCTGCGGGCCGGCGAACGTGATCTTCACCAGCAGCGGCCGCCGCGCCAGCCGCGCGCCGTCCGGGGCCTCCGCGAAGAAGCGCTCGAACTCGCTGACGCCGGCGTCGGTGATCTGGAAGACGTGCCGGCCCTCGGGGTCGGGGGAGGCGTCTTGAGCGCGTTCGATCAGCCCGGCCTTCTCCAGCCTGCCGATCGCGTGGTAGAGCTGCCCGGAGTTGACCTTCCACGCTGGCCCCAGCCGCTCCTGTAGCTGTGCGGCCATCTGGTAGGGGTAGGCCGGCCGGTCAAGCAGCAGGCCCAGCAGTGCGTGCTTGGCAGACATGTGCTCCCTCCCTTCCCTCGCCTTCTCCCGTGTGCATGGGCCCCTCTGTGCTCACGTGGCCAGCATACATCCGCTCGGCAGGTTCACCCGCGTTAAAGCGTGCCCGCCGTGACGGCCTCACAGATGATTTGGCTTTCCAGAGGCGTTTTTTCGCCTGCCGGCGCCACCACAAATGCCTGCCTTAACGGTATTGACAGGTTCTCTGGGGGGGGCGTAGCGTGGGTTTACACGCGTCAAGGCCTCGATGGGCCGCAGGAGTGACAAGGAGGAGAGGGAGGGGTGGAGTGCAGTCAGGGATCAGCGGGCAGCAGCGTCGTGTTGATCCTCGACGGGCCGCGGGCCGCGCCCGGCAGGCCTGACAACGGCAATGGCGTGCGTCGCGAATGCGGTGCTCGCGCGAGAGTTCATGGAGGGATGAAGGGAATATGAGACGGCTCGGAGCACTGCTCAAACATGTAAGTCCGGCGACGGTTGTGGCGATCGTCGCGCTCGTCTTCGCGATGAGCGGCGGCGCATTCGCGCTGTCAGGTGGCGGCAGCGGTGGCGGCCACGCTACGGCTCAGGTCGCCAAGGCCAAGAAGAAATCCAAGTCGAAAAGCACGACCGGTCCGCGCGGGCCGAAGGGCGAAACGGGGCCGGCGGGCAAAGAAGGCAAGGAAGGCAAAGAAGGCCCGGCCGGCAAGGAAGGCAAAGAAGGCAAAGCCGGCGCAAACGGCTCAAACGGCGAAAGCGTGAAGCTCGCCGCGGCGGGGGCGTGCAAAGAAGGCGGCACGAAGCTGACCGTCGGTGGGGAATCCAAGGAAGTCTGCAACGGCGCGAAGGGTGCAGAAGGCGAACCGGGCGAAGAAGGCTCGCCGTGGACGACCGGCAGCACACTGCCCAAGGGCAGCGAAAAGGTCGGGAAAAAAGGCGAACCGGGTCCACAGGAGACTGGCGTTTGGGCATATGTGCCGGCGGATGCGGAAACCCGAGAAGACGTGCCGATCTCCTTCCCAATCAAGCTGGCCACGGCACTGCCCGCCGAGAATCCGGTGTCCCACGAAAACAGCGTGGAATACATAAGGCCAGGTGAACAAGAAGGCGAAACATTTGAATCTTTCGCTATCGAACAAGGCCATTGCGGTGGCACCGCCGCACATCCGGAAGCGGCAGCCGGGTACCTGTGCGTCTTCGTAAGCTACGAAGCCGGCAAAAAGGTCAGCTGGGAAGGCATCTTCTCGCCGTTGACAGCAGGCCGCACAGGCGCCGAACGCGGAGTGACGGCAACAACTGGCGCCGTGATTGTTTTCAAGACCGAAGCACTTGAAAAACAAGAATGGGTCGGTACCTGGGCAGTCGGTGGCGACTGAGCCACCGGTCGATGATGGCTGGAACTCGGGACGGCGGGAAGTCGTTCCGAGTATCCGGCGGAGAACGGGCGGGGAAAACGAGCGAAAGGCAAGTGATGCGGTTCTGGTTTGATCGGAGAAGGGCGCCCGCTGTGTATGCCGGGTCCGCCGCGCGCGGTTCGTGGAGCGCGTCGCGCACGCACGCAACGGCGCCGATGGTCGCGTGCGCGCTGCTCGTCGCGTTCGCGCTTGCCTGTACGTTGGCGTGGGCTCCACCGGCTCATGCGCTCGCGACCGTCGGAGCGCCGCCGCAACCGGGGCCGAGCGGGCTGCCCAACGGCAGGGTCTATGAACAGGTCTCGCCGGCCTACAAGAACGGCAACTTCTACGATGCATTGTCCGAATTCTCCTTCGGGCTTGCCGCCGGCAGCGGCGATGCGGTCGTGTATCCGATGAGCGGCGCGGTCGGCACCGCGTACGCCGGGGCGATCACGGAGTACGTCTCCACTCGCACGCCGGGGTTGGGTTGGCAGACGGTTTCCACGACTCCGCGCCCGGACAGCGCCGATTTCTCTCCCGACACCGGCGCGAATGCGATGATTCCCGCGGCAGCCTTCGATCGTTTTCTGTTCACCTCGCCGCTCGCCGACGTGGCGGCCGAGCCGAAACAGGAACAAGGCATCCAGCCCACCTCGGGCGTGAACATCTTTGTTAGCGAAGATCCCGCCATCGAACCGGTGTGGATCGGCGAACCGCGCATTTCCGAACCGACGCCGGCGACGGGCGATGTTCCCGCGGGGAACTACATAGTCGCGGGCGCCTCGCCGGAACTGGAAACCGTCTACTTCACCTTCGCCGGCACGCTGACCCCCGAAGACCTGACACCGGCCGGCGAATCGCGCGCCGAAAACGTGGCACTCGGGCCCGAACGGCTGGACGATCCGTGGGGCTTCTACGAATGGAGCGGCGGCGGGCTGGTCTCGGCGGGCGTGCTGCCGGACGGCCGGTTGAGCCCGTTCGGCGCCGTGCCGGCGGCGATTGCTCCCGAGGAGTCCGCTTACCGTACCGGTCATTACACGCAGGCAGACGGGATCGACAACGAGGTCTCGGCGGACGGCTCGCGGGCGTTCTTCGTGAGCCCCGACCCGGAGGCATCGAGCGTCACCGATCCGGCGAGCTGCGCGACCGAACCGCCATGCACGGGAGAAGCGCCGCAGCTATACGTCCGCGAGTCGGCGCCGGGGGGCGGCAAGGTGTCGGTGCTCGTATCCGCCTCGCAGCTCGCCGGCCACGAAGGCGAACCGGCGCCGCACGGCGCGACGAGCTTCGCCGATACGCCCGCGGAACTAGTACAGAACGGCGGCACCTATGCCTTCGCTTCGCCGGACGGCTCGCAGGTGTTCTTCGCGAGCACCGACCGGCTCACGCAGGAAGCGCCCGAAAATGGGGAAGCCAAGATGTACGACTACGACACCGAAACGGGCGTGCTGACCTACATGCACGGCGTGACGGGCGCGATCGCGGTCGCCTCGTCAGACGGCTCGGAGCTGCTGTTCGAGAACCGCGCGCTGAGCCCGTGGCGGCTGGAACTGTGGCGGTCCGGTTCGAACGGGGGCAGCGTCACCCCGGTCGCCAAGCTGGTCAGAATCCGGTAACGCGGTGAACGTAGACGCGGCGCACGTCAGCGCCACCGGCGCCGTGCTCGTGTTCAGGAGCAACGCCGCGATCTCGGGCTTCAACAATGGCGGCGGGTTCGAGCAGATCTATCGCTACGACGCCGAAAGCCAGGAACTGGACTGCCTCTCCTGTGCCCCGGCCGGCAGTGCCTCCAGCGGCGATGCGCACATGTCCTACAACAACGCTGAAGGTAACGTGAAAGCCAACGGCACTGGCAGCGATCCGGTGACGACGATCGAAACGCGCGGGATGTCGGCCGACGGCAGTCGCGTGTTCTTCGACACACCCGCGCCGTTGGTGCCGCAGGCCACCAACGGGGTGCGCAACGTCTATGAGTGGGAAGACGGCACGATCTACCTGATCTCCTCCGGCTCCAGCCCGGAAGCCTCGGAATACCTCGACAGCGACACGAGCGGCGAAAACGTGTTCTTCGCGACCTCCTCGCCGCTCGTGCCCGGTGACACGGACGGATCGTTCGACATCTACGACGCGCGGATGCCGCGGCTCGGCGACAATCCGCCGCCCACGCAGACGCCATGCAAAGGTTCCGTCTGCCAGGGACCGCCGAGCGTGCCGCAACTGCTCGCCGCGCCCGCCAGCGAAACGTTCAGCGGTGCCGGCAACCTGCCGGCGCAACCGGAGAAGCAGGCCGTCTCCAAACCTCCTGCCAAGAAGAAGGCGACGAAAAAGAAGGCCAGGAAGACCGCCAAGAAGCGGGGCAAGAGAGCCAAGAAGAGCGACAGAGGGGGCAAGTGATGACGCACGAGACGACCGGTATGTGGCGCAGTACGAGGTCGATGTGCGCTGTCGCGTGCGCGGCGGCAGTGTTGTGCTTGGTCACGCTCGCCGCTGCGGCGCGTGCCGTCGAAGCCCCACGATGGGTGCTGACGGCGGTGCCGACGCCGACGAACGTGATGGCGAACACGCCGCGCAACGAGGTGCAGGAAGTGAGTGTCAAGGCGACTGCCGGCACGTTCGCGCTGGAAGTGCTCGGTGGGTCTGACCAAACCGAATTCAGGCGCACCGTCCCGATCAGCTACGACGCGAGCCCGGCGGAAGTCAGGGAAGCGATCGGCAAAGTGAAAGAAATAAGCGAATCCGAAGTGTCGGTGAGAACCGGCGCGGGCGGGCCGGGCACCTATGAAGTGAGCTTCGAAGGCCTCAAGGAGGGCGCTACCGCGATCGAGCCGATGCGCGTCGACAGCTCCGGCCTGCACGGTGGCACGGCGAGCGTCGCCGAGCTGGTGAAAGGCGCGAACGCGCCGCAACTTACGGTGACCGCGACGAACGTCGGCGGAGCCGCCACCGATGGCACGACGGTGGAACTCGGCGACGTCCTGCCATCGTGGCTGAAAGCGACGAGCGTGCTCGGCTACGCCGTCTATCAGAGCAGATACGTCAACCCGACTCTGAAAACACTCGGATCGGCGATGACCTGTTCGACTGCGCCTGCCGTCTCCTGCACGTACTCGACACACGCGATCGACCCGGGCGACCAGCTAGTGATGATCGTCACGCTAGCCGCCGGCGCGGCCCCGAGCGGCGAAGCGGTCAACCTCGCCGAAGTGTCCGGCGGCGGCGCGGCGCAGGTCAAGCTCGAAGCTCCGCTCGGCGCCGGCTCAGTGCCCGCCGGCTATGGCTTTGCGCCCGGCAGCGTCTTTGCCGCGGTCTCCAACTCTCAGGCCGGTGCGCATCCGAACGTCACAACGGCGTTCGCATTGAACACCAGCGAAACCGACAAAGTTGCGGCCGATCCAAAGGACATTGGCTTCGATCTGCCGCCGGGCCTGGTCGGCAGCACCGTGGGGCTGCCGCGCTGCACGATGCAGCGCGTCATCTCGGGGGTCAAAGAAATCAATGTCTGCCCGAACGACACGATGGTCGGGATCTCGACGGTCACGCTGGTGGCCGGCACAGAGTCCCATCCCGAACGGTCAACCTTCACGGCTCCGATCTACAACATCGCGCCGTCTCCGGGCGAGCCGGCGGCGTTCGGCTTCGATGCGATCTTTCTGCCGGTGAGGCTCGACACGAGCGTGCTCTCAAACGGCAACTACGCCGTGCGCGTGACCGCGCCGGACCTGCCGGAGTCCCTGAGCGTCGTCTCGTCCAGCATCACGATCTGGGGTGTGCCTGCCGAACACAGCGGCGCCGGGAGCAACGGCGAGGTGTTGTACAGCTCGCCGTTCACCTTCGGCGGCGCCAGCGCGGGGCAGTCGCCCGTGCCGTTGCTGACCAGCCCGCAGCAGTGCGCGGAACCGATGGTCGCGGTCGCGTCGAGCGATTCGTGGAGCGAATCGGGCGCGTTTCGCTCCCAAGAAGCCCCGATGGGCACGCTGACGGGGTGTGAGGTGGTGCCGTTCAGCAGCTCGTTCTCGTTCCTGCCGGACACGCTGGAAGCCGGCACTCCCGCTGGTTACACATTCGACCTGAACATTCCTCAGCAAAACGAACAGAACGTGCTCGCGACATCCAGCCTGAAGGACCTCTCGCTGAGGCTGCCGGAAGGCGTGGTCGTCAACCCGTCCGCGGCGTGGGGGCTGAAAGCGTGCTCAACCGCCCAGTTCTACGGGCCCTCCTACCCTTCGCAGGAGCCGGCGAGCCCTGAGGAATGTCCCCGCGAAGCGCAGGTCGGGGAAGTCGAAGTGGAAACGCCCGATCTCGAAAAGCCGCTGAAGGGCCAGGTGCTGCTCGGCGAACCGGAATGCGATCCGTGCACGTCGCGCGACGCCGAAGAAGGCAAGATGGTGCGCCTCTTCGTGCAGCTCGTGGGCGAAGGCGAAGCCGGCGTGGTGGTCAAGCTCGAAGGCCACGCCCGGATCGACCAGCAGACCGGTCAGATCACGACCGTGTTCGAAGACACCCCGCAGGTCCCCTTCAACAGGATGCACTTCGTCCTGGAAGGCGGCCCCAGGGCGGTGCTGGCCAACCCGCGCAAGTGCGGGACCGTCAAGACGACGGGCGACCTGACGCCGTGGAACAGCATGGTGGGCGCGCAGGAAGCGGGCGTGATCAGCGACTCGCTGCCCTTCTACGAATTCGAAATCAGACAGAACTGCTTCGGCCCGCAGTTCGCCCCGACGCTGAAAGCGGGCATGCCCAACATCCAGGCCGGAGCGCACGGCGAATTCACGCTCGCCTTCGGTCGCGAAGATCACGACCAGTACCTCAAGCAGATCAGCTTGAAGATGCCGCCCGGCCTGCTTGGAACGCTTGCGGGCGTGGAACTGTGCAACCAGGCGCAGGCGAACGCGGGCACGTGCGGTGCAAACAGCCTGATCGGCGAATCCGAGGTGCTGACGGGCCCCGGTGCAGATCCGTTCCTCGTCGAAGGCGGCAAGGTGTACCTGACCGAAGGCTACGGCGGTTCGCAGTATGGCCTGTCGATCGTGGTGCCGGCCGTTGCCGGCCCGTACACGCTCAGCGGCCTCAACGGCGAAGGCGGCGAAGCAGACGACGGCAAGGTGGTCGTGCGCACCCAGCTCTACATCGATCCGCACACCGCGCAGATCACGGCAGTGAGCGGGACGTTGCCGTCGATGCTCGACGGCATCCCGCTGCAACTGCGGGCGGTCAACGTCAAGCTGAATCGGCCGGGCTTCATGTTCAACCCGACCAGTTGCGAAAAGATGGCGATCACGGGGACTGTCGCCTCGTGGGAAGGCATGAGCGCGAACGTCTCCAGCCCGTTCCAGGTGACCAACTGCGCCCGGTTGGGCTTCGATCCGACGTTCACTGCCTCCACGTCGGCGCACACCTCGAAAAAGGACGGTGCGAGCCTTCGCGTGAAGATCGCCTACCCGCGGGGCGCGCAGGGCCAGGAAGCGAACCTGCGCTACGTCAAGGTGGAACTTCCGGAGGCGCTTCCCTCGGAGCTTGAAACGCTCAAAAAGGCGTGCCTGGCGCAGCAGTTCGCTGCCAACCCGGCCGGTTGCCCGGCAGCCTCGGTCGTCGGGAACGCGGTGGTGCGCACTCCGGTGGTGCCCGTGCCTCTCACAGGACCGGCGTACTTCGTCAGCCACGGCGGCGCGCAGTGGCCGGAACTGGTGATGGTGCTGCAGGGCTATGGCGTGAGCGTGCAACTGAACGGCACCACCTTCATCAACGGACATGTGACCTCCTCGACGTTCTCGGCAACGCCGGACGTACCGTTCGAAAGTTTCGAACTCAATCTGCCGAGCGGCCCCGACTCGGCGCTTGCTGCCAATGGCAACTTCTGCTATCAGGAGACCACAAAGAAGCAGCGCATGCGCGTGCGCCGGCACGGTCACGTCGCCTACGTGGTCAAGAAGGTGCACGAGCGTGTGAGGCGGCAACTGATCATGCCGACGAGCATGATCGGGCAGAACGGCGCCACGATCTACCAGCAGACTCCGGTGCAGGTGGAAGGGTGCGCCAAGCCGGTCAAGAAGCGCAAGAGCGGCAAGGCCGGCGGCAAAGCGAGCAGTGCGCCGCACGGCCGCTCCGCCGGCAGGGCATCTGCGCACGGAGCGCGGAAGTGAAGCTGGACTGATGTCTGCGAGCCCCTCTCCCTCTCCGAGGGGCTTGCGGGCGGCCAAGCGGGGGCGGGGCGTCGGAGAACGCGCCCCGTCCTCCGCGTCGCGGCGGAAGCGCTCGGTCGCCAAGATCCAGCGGGCGCGGTTGCTGATCGCGATGGCAAGCGCGTCGCGTGAGATTGGCGTCAGCCGGGTCACGGTCGCCGACGTGGTAGCCCGCGCCGGCGTCTCGCGCCGCACCTTCTACGAGCTCTTCAGCGACTGCGACGACTGCCTGACGGCGACGTTGGAGGAGGGGCTCAGGCGGGCCGGCGAGTGGGTGCTGCCGGCCTACAGGGCGCACGAGCAGTGGCGTGAGGCGATTCGCGCCGGACTCGAGGCCTTTCTCGCCTTCCTCGACAGCGACCGCACGTTCGGCTACTCGCTCGTGATCGACTCGCTCGCGGCCGGAGACGAGGCGCTGGCGTGGAGGGCGCGGGTCGTCTCGGCGATCGTGGACGAGGTCGAGAGGGGTGGGAGTCTGCCGCGCGCCTGGGGGAGCGCGAGCAGGACCACGGCCGAGGGCCTTGTCGGCGGTGTGCTCGCGATTCTCCACGCACGGCTGCTGGCCGACCCGGTCCGGTCCGTCGGCCCGCTCGCCGGAGAGCTGATGAGCACGCTCGTCCTTCCCTACATGGGCGCGGCGGCCGCCGGGAGGGAGATCGCCCGCCGCCCGCTGCGACAGGATGGCCCGCCCGCGGGGGAGGGCGACGTGCTGGCCGCGGTGGACATACGGCTCACACATCGCACGGTGCTCGTGCTGCGGGCGCTCGCCGCGCAGGACGAGCACGGCCCAGGCATGTCCAACCGGCAGGTCGCCGAGGCGGCCGGGATCATAGACCAGGGCCAGACATCCAAGCTGCTCTCCAGACTCGCCGAGCGGGGGCTCCTCGCCAACGGCACCAAGCGCACGCGAGGAGCCAACGTGCCCAACACCTGGCGGCTGACGCAGAAGGGCAGACGCGTCGAGCGCTCGCTGTGGACCTGATGTCCTGGCCAGGGCATGCGAGGGGGCTGCCTGCGCGCGCCCTCGATCGCCGGGCGGCCGGCCCCGGCGCTCAGCGCTGAGGGCAAGCCGGGGCGTCTCCCACTAAACTATGCAGCCTGCGCCCGTAGCTCAGCTGGATAGAGCGTCGGTCTACGGAACCGAAGGTCGGGAGTTCGAATCTCTCCGGGCGCGCTCTTTATTTGGCTTCGCGACAGCGGCTCGTGCCGGCATGCGCCGGGGGTGCGGCATCAGGCCGCGCCCCCGGCTGGTGCGCATGTTCAGTCTAGGATTCTTCCCACTTCAATCTGCCGGACGCCGGTTCGACGTTGACCCACGCCTTCCATGTGCCGGGTCTCGTAGTCGGTTCCGATCCACACAGCAAGCCTTCATAGCGATACGCTACATTTTTGAGGCTGAGCCTTATACCCACTCCTTCGCGTTCATTGAAGTAGGCAGCGCCTTCGCTCAGGGTCTGTGGCGGCAGCGCGATGTTGCAGTCGGCGAGGGATCTTGTGAATTCATCTACGAGGCGTACCTGCCCATCGGCGTTGAATTCGAACGTGGCGGGCGAGTTTTCGCCGAAGTAACTGCCCCAGTCGTCCGAGGTGGAGCAAGCTTCAAAGTTGACAGAGACATCTAGCGATTCTGATTTGAGTGCCGTGACTTCACCGGATCCCGTTGCTTGCGTACACTTGGTTTCGGCGACGCCAGCACTGTCGCCCGTGTCAAGCGACATCGTCTTGTTGTAAGGCACGCTCAACGGCGTGCCGGTCTGGGTGGCGACGAATTCAGACGCCACGGCGGACGTCGCACCAAACATCAGAATGCTCGCCACCGCGACGAGCGAGATGGACAGATTTCTCATCTATTGCGTCTCCTTTAGTAGATCACTGGATCACTGATCGTCTTACGCCCTTGTGGGCTGCTGCCACAGCCTTTTGACGTTCGTCATGGGCTGTGGCAACCAGTGCGCCGCCGGCCATCGCGAAAGCCAACGCGGCGATGCCGGCGCGTTCACACAGGCCAGCCGTCTTCTGACGACTGTCTGGGCAAGAATAGTCGCAAAGTGATGTTGTTGTCAAGTCTTTTGGGGTGAAAATTTGCGGATTCCAGGCATAGAGCGCGACAGTGGTCTCGTGGTCGCCGCGAGCCTCGGTGAGATACGGCGCGAACCGGACCGAAGGGCTGCTGTCAAAGTGCCGCACCTGTTAACGCCGAGCCGGAAAAGGCAGGGGCCGAGGCCGGGAGGGCCGGGAGTGAGCTTGCGCCCGCGCAAGGATCGGTCGGCATGACCGTTCTCGATGCCAGCGTGCTGATCGGCCACCTCGACGGCAACGATCCGCATCACGCCAGGGCGGCGAGCCTGCTCAAGGCGACCGGCGGGCAGGCTGCGCTGTCGCGATGCTGCCAAGGCGGCCCACGCGCGAATCTCGATCGCGATCTCACAGAACATCCCACAGGCGCGCGTCGAGGCGATATGCACCGCTTACATCGCGGCGCTCTCAAATGCCGCAACGTCTGCGCGATCGCGCCGCCGCCTGCCGCCTAAACTCGTATGACCTCAATCGAGGAGTAGGCCGAGAAGTCCGCATCCTGCGTCACGACAGCCGCGTCGTGACGCATCGCACACGCGGCGATCCAGGTGTCGTGGCGGCGCAGCTTGCGGCCCCTCTCGAGCTCTTCGGCCGCGATCCGCGCGAAGCATGATGCGGTCTTTGCGTCGATAGGCAGCAGTCTGTATGCGCTGCGCACTTGTGAGAGCGTCGTCAGGCGCCGAGCGCGGATCTCTGTATCGCCGGCTCGCAGCACGCCGAGCTCGAGCTCGGCTGCGGTTATTACGGCGGGCGGCTAATAGGCCGTGTGGGAGTTATGCCGCGTACTTGACTGCGGGCGCTTGAAAGTAGCCGCTGACTATGTGACGGCCGCCAGCACATCGTTTACATCGAGCCGCCAGCACATCGTTTACGCGGGCTGAGCGTGTAGCCGCCAGCACATCGTTTACATCGGGCGGGATGGCACCCTCGCGCGCTCTTGTCGAGCGAGCGTGGAGGTGTTCATGTCGGAGGTCGAGGTGGCGTTGCGTCGGGAGGCCGCGCGGCGGCGGCTGGCGGGCGAGTCGCCGGAGGCGATCGCGAGGGATCTGGGGCGCACGAGGCAGTGGGTGGCGAAGTGGGCGAGCCGCTATGACCCGCAGAATCCGGCGTGGGCTGAGGGCCGCTCCAGGGCGCCCAGGCGCGTGGCGAACCGGACCTCTGAGGATGTCGTGGCGCAGGTGCTCGCGGTCCGTGCGCGCCTGGAGGAGAACCCGTGGGCGCAGGTTGGCGCGGACGCTGTCGCGTGGGAGCTTGAGAAGCTCGGCGGGCCGGTCGCGCCGCTGCGCACGATCGAGCGGATCCTCGCCCGTGCGGGGCGCTACCCGCCGGCGGCGCTCCGGCGGACGCCGTTCCTCCAAGGGCATCCCCTACCCGGCGCCAGGCGCAGAGTGCCAGGGGATGTCGTCCAGGTGGACTTGGTCGGCCCGCGTCACCTGGACGGCGGCGTGCGCTTCCACGCGCTCAACCAGATCGATGTGGCCTCCCACCACGCCGGGATCGTGATCATCCAAGATCGCGAGGACCACACGGTTCTCGGGGCGCTGCACGCCCTGTGGGAGCGCCACGGGGTACCCCACCGCGTGCAGTTCGACAACGGTGGCCCGTTCGTCTCGCCGACCGGCCTCGGGGAGGTCGTGCGGGTGTGCCTGCGCCAGGGCGCCACCCCGGTGTTCATCCCACCCCGCGAACCGTGGCGCAACGGCACGATCGAGCACTTCAACGACACCTTCGACAAGCGCTTCTTCCGCCAAGAGCGCTTCAACGGCCTGCCGCATCTGGTCGAACGCGCCGCGGCGTTCGAGCGCTTCCACAACACCCAGCACCGCTACAGCGCGACCAGCGGACGCACCCCCGAGGAGACCACCGCCACCAAGCCGCGCACGTCGCTTGCAGCCGGAGAGATCCCCGCCGGCTGGCCGGAGCGCGGCCACGTCGAGTTCATCCGCTTCATCCGCTCAGACCACCGCCTACGCATCCTCGGCCGCGCGATCCCGATGCCCGACGGGACCGCCTACCAGTACGTCACCGCCACACTCGACCTCGCCCTCACCGACCACGAGAACCTACTCGTCAACGACACCGACGGGCAGCTGCTCACCACCGCCCGGCTGCCCACCCCGCGCCGCTGAACCCCGCCGGACGGCGCGCCGCGGGTTCCTCATTCCACTCCGCCCTACGGGCTCCGCTCCATGAGGAACCCGGGAAACCACACACTCACCACGTAAACGATGTCCTGGCGGCAACAACGCACAGTAAGAAGTCAACGATGTCCTGGCGGCTGTGACTTTCAAGCAGCACGGCACGCAGTCCGCTGGCCTCGAACGTCGCGGCACGCTCGGTCAATCTTGCCTCGACGCGATCCTCAAGCGGCGCACGGTCTGGGACCACTGGCCGCTGCGGGGTGTCCTCGTGCTGGATGCCGTCGAATCGGTCGCGGTTGGCGGTCCGGCGCCACTCGTGCTGGAGGTCGGCCTGGGTGGCCGGGACCTTCGCGCGGCGGTTCTCGAGCTTCAGTGCGCGTAGCTCGCCGCGTTCGGGTGCTCTGCCGAACTTGGCGCGGAACCGCTCGGCTGCTCGGGCGACCTCTCGGGAGCGAGCGGAGAAGGCGTCGCGTACCGTCTGTGGGACTCCGGCGATCTCGAAGTAGCGGCCCTCCTTGCCGGCGGCCGCCTCGATCAGATAGCCGCGCTGCGCGAGCTCCTGCGCGAGCGCGGAGCGGTAGAACGCGCCGACCTCCCGAGCGGCCCTGAAGATCGGCCTTGAGGCCACCGCGACGATCCGCCCGTCATCGCGTACTGCGCTTGTGATGACGACGTGGCTATGCAGATGCGGGTCGGGAGTATCGCCCTCGCAACCCATACGCCGACCGCGATGGCACAGGGGCCGACGCCAGCCGCGGCCTCGATGCTGAGCACCAGGCAGCGACACAAGCTGCGCACCGTAGGTCAAATGGATATAGACTCTGCCTCAAGGCTGCAAGTACGAACTCCGACCCGCATGCAAACACGTCTGTTCAAGGCATTTCGCGATCCCGCAAACGCCAGTCAGGTGCTTCGCAAGGGCGCCCGTCTTTTTGCCGGGTCGGCGATGGTTGGGTCTCATGCGGCTTCGGCGAACACGACCGAACTACGGACCGTATACGAAAGCGCGAATATTGCAACGGGCGTGATGGCGACGGCCCAAGGGTTGTGTTTTATCGTGGTAGTCGCAGGAACGAGTTCCTCACTATGTACAACTACGGCCGCGGCGTCAAAGGGGGGGCTGGGCCTTTTGCTGCATCGAGGGCGGGAATATGACGTCATAGGCGTGCTTCCAGAAGGAGCAAAGCGAGCAGAGGTTGAAGAGGCGGACGGCACCCGGATCGAAACTCCGCTAGACGGCAACGACGGCTACGCCATCACTATGGAAGCCGAACCAAACGACATGATCGTCACCGAAGAAAATGGCTCTGTCTATCACGTAGGGCTTGGCGCGCGAAATCATGCCGGCTGACGATCGCTAAGCGTATGGTGAATATGCGATCGAGGCGTAGTGCTAGGAGGGAGCAGATACTAGTAGCGATGTGGGTCGCGACGGCACTGGCATTGCTCGCGGGCTGTGGTAAGTCGAACAGCACGCTCTCCACTTCGTGGGCTCGTGTTGCTAGGTCGATACCGAGCCTTTCTGCCTGCGTACTGGCGTGGAATCGCGCGTCGCTGAACGAAGTACGTCGCTCCGTAGAAATTGATGCCATGACGCGGAAGGCGGCACTCATGTTTGCCTTTCAGAACGGCGCCTGCGGCCTTGCCTTTCCAGCACACACCACGAACCTGTTTGGGGAACAGCGTGGAACGTACGTCAGCTTTCTTGGTGGTGACTTTTGGCTGGGGTGGAGTCCGCTTGGCTTTGTAACGAAGGCTGAGATCGCAAAGCTGCGTAACGATGCCAGTAGATATACTAACGTCATTGTGCAGAATCATACTGGGCGCGTCGTGCTCCGTCGAGGGCATCGCCATATGTTGATCGTACCGGCAAAGGTGTTTATCAACCCTTCGTCCTACTGTAAGCACGTTGTTTTGTCGGATAGTTTTCTCCGGGGAAGCTATAACGTACTTGCCACCAGTGTCGGCTGCATGATGACACGCACACTTCTATGGGGATGGGGTGCAGAATCTCTGACAGAACATCCAGAAAAGATGAACATCATCGGGTGGCAATGCAAGGGCAGCAACGAGATACCTGATTTCACCCCCGTGACTTACGAAAAGGTTACCTGCGTCAGCGGCGCGAATATGATAGAAGCAAGGAACGACCCTACGCTGTGAGTGTGCCCCGAATTGGGACGGCAACTCCCACTCGTACTACCGATGCCTAGTAGAAAGTCAGGCGATGCGATCCAATAGACGGTTCTCTAGTGCCCAAAGAGGGCGGATGCTCGTTGTCGGTGTATTGTTGGCACTGATATCGTTGTGAAAGGTACGATAGCCATTTGGGGTCTTTCTGCCAGCGAAGAAGCAGGTGACAGTGCCGGGACGACCTTCAGTCTTTCCGGTGGTGGTGGGTGGCAGCGCGTGGAAGTGCCGTTGACGATCACTAAAACAGGCGAGGACCAGATCCGCGTACAGGTATATCAATACACTGCAAACGCAACTATGTATCTCGACGGGGCGCAACTGATCAGCTCGGGTGTGAGCAACGGTACGTTTGCTTTGGGTGCGACGACGGGTTGTGGCACCGCCGAGGATTGGTCGTTTTTCACAAATGGTGGTACGCAGACTGGGTGCGCTGTCGCCGATGGAGAAAAGGCGGAGCAGGGCGGGTTTTATGAGGAAATGACGGATAGTGTGTCGGGCGGCTCGGTCTATCAGGATGTGCCGTTGCCCAGCGGTACCACTTCGGCGGAATTTGGTGATACCTACACGTTCTCGATGTGGGTGCGTGCTCCAAGCAAAGAAGTGAAAGGTACGATAGCCATTTGGGGTCTTTCTGCCAGCGAAGAAGCAGGCGACAGTGCCGGGACGACCTTCAGTCTTTCCGGTGGCGGTGGCTGGCAGCGCGTGGAAGTGCCGTTGACGATCACTAAAACCAGCGAGGACCAGATCCGCGTACAGGTCTACTCATACACCGCAAACGCAACTATGTACCTCGACGGGGCAACATTGGTGCAGTAGTGACGCCTGTTGTGATGTGGCGAGTCACGTTTGGCCGCTAGTGGCTCTTGAGCGAGACGGTCTTCGACTTACTGTAGCTTGGGTCGAGGCCCGTCTCGCTGCGACTGTGGATACTGGCGTTCACGCACGCCTCCAGCAGGTCAACGTCGTCCACGACGTTCCGGAGGAGCTTGTGGCGGCGCACGGCGTACTGCAGCACGCCGTGGAGCTGCGTGAGGATCTTGTTGACCGTCCGGCGGGAGTGCCCCTGCTGGGACTCGTCATCCGCATCGTTGTCTGTCCCGGTGTAGGCGAGGCGGTCTCGCAACTGCTCAACATCCTGGGTGGTGATCGCCTCCGGTCGCTTGGAGCCGAACGCGGGAATCAGGTGCGCGTCGAGCACCGAGCGATAGTCGCGGCGGGTGGCGGGCGACCAGTCGCGCTGGTAGCAGCCGTACTCGTACCATTCCTCGCAGAGCTGGTCGAAGGCGATGCCTGAGCGTTGCTGGCGTAGCTGGCCGCGGCGCGCGTCGAACCAAGATCTCCTCCAGCAGGTCTTCTGCCTGCTTCTTGCGTAGGAAGCCCGGTGGAGGCGCGCCCTTGCCGGTCCAGTGAGGGCCGAGCGCCTTTTCGTGCTGCCCGGCCTGGTCGCGCCACTTGGCGCACCACGTCTTGCGACGCTTGCCTTCATAGAGCCATACGTGGCCGCTGATCGAGGCTTGGAGATCGAGAACCTGGGGGGACATGGCAGACTCCTTTCTGGCGAGCCGACTCCCGATACATGCGATCGTCGGACTCCCACAGTAGCGCGCCATGCGGGCGAAAACTTCCTCCCGAACTTCCTCCCCAAACAGCCCGAAACAACTCGCATCAGCTACACGCAAACCGCTCTATTGCAGGCGATTCAACGCGATCACAGCTCTTATCGTCTTGCTACGGAACCGAAGGTCGGGAGTTCGAATCTCTCCGGGCGCGTGGGCAGAACCCGCTTGGTTGATCGGGTTTTGTGCTTTTCGAGGGAAGTGGACAGACTGGTTCGCTCGCGTGGGTACAGTCCGTGGGTACAGTTTTGGGCGACGCCGGCCGCAGCTTGGTATGCTTGTATCTGCACAGAACGTTCAGTTTCAAGCAAATGCCTGGAGCAGCTTACAGCCTCATCGCCGAGATCGCGGCCGACCAGCACGGCTACGTCACTCAGCAGGACGCAAGGGCCGCCGGGGTCTCGGCGGTCACGCTTGCCCGGATGGCGCAACGCGGCACGATTGAACGTGCAAGCCAAGCCGTCTACCGAGTGCCGCTGATCCCGGCGGACGAGTTGGATGAGTTCATGCGCGCGGCGCTGTGGCCGCGGGGCGTGCGGGGCGTGATCAGCCACCAGACCGCGCTGGAGCTGCACGGGCTAAGCGACGTCAACCCGGCGAAGATCCATCTGACTGTGCCGCGCGCTCATCGCGTCCAGCGAGAGATCCCAGCGGCCTATGTGCTGCACGCCGAAGACCTCTTCCTGCAGGACGTCGCAGCTCATGACGGCATTCCGATCGTCACGCCGGCGCGGGCGGTGCTGCAAGCGTACGCCGCGGGTCTCGGTCCGGAGCTGGTCGCGCAGGCGATCCAGGACGGACGCCGCCAGGGACTCTTCAGCGCGAAGCAGTCCGTCGAGCTTGCGCAGAAGACGGCGCAGGACGCGCCGCGATGAACGATCCTCCAAGGCGGGGTCCGACCAAGCGTCACCTCGAGCAGCTGATCACCAACACAAGTCGCGCCGAAGGGACAACTGCAGCCAGGATGCGGCGCTGGGTCTCCGCGATGGTGCTGCTCGGCGCGCTGCAGCGCGACCAGTATCCCCGTCCCGCGTTCATCCTGAAGGGCGGCGTCGCCGTCGAGCTTCGCCTGCAAGCCGCCGCGAGAGCCACCCAGGATGTCGATGTGATCTTCGCCGGCGACCTACAACGGCTGCTCGACTCCCTGGATGGTGCGCTCGCGCAGCCCTACCGCGACTTCAGCTTCAGACGCGGCGAGATGGCGCCACATGGCCCGCATGCGACCCGTTGCGAGGTGCGCCTGAGCTACCAGAGCAGGCCGTGGGCGACGGTGCGGCTGGAGATATCCGCCTCAGAGGAGTCTGCCGTTGAGGTTGAACGCATCGAGGCGATCGGCCTTGAGAGTTTCAAGCTCGCCGGCCCAGCCGAGATCGCCTGTCTTTCGCTGAACCACCAGATCGCCCAAAAGCTGCACGCCCTCACAGAGCGCCCCATTGACCGGGAGAACATGCGATTCCGTGATCTGGTCGACCTGCTCGTGCTGCGTGATCTCGTCGAGGACCTGCCAAGCCTGCGCCAAGCATGCGAAGCCACCTTCCGGCACAGGGCAACGCATGCCTGGCCGCCCGAGCTCTCGATCCCAGACAGTTGGCGCGTCGGCTACACCGCGCTGGCGACCGAAGTCGGACTGGACAACTCCGACATCGACACGGCGGCGGTCACCGTGCAGCGCTTCATCGCTGAGATCGCACAAGCCCAGCCTAAACTCGTATGACCTCAATCGAGGAGTAGGCCGAGAAGTCCGCATCCTGCGTCACGACAGCCGCGTCGTGACGCATCGCACACGCGGCGATCCAGGTGTCGTGGCGGCGCAGCTTGCGGCCCCTCTCGAGCTCTTCGGCCGCGATCCGCGCGAAGCATGATGCGGTCTTTGCGTCGATAGGCAGCAGTCTGTATGCGCTGCGCACTTGTGAGAGCGTCGTCAGGCGCCGAGCGCGGATTCCTGTATCGCCGGCTCGCAGCACGCCGAGCTCGAGCTCGGCTGCGGTTATGACGGACACGGCGATCTTCTCGGGCAGCTCACCGAGCTCGCGCCCGGTCTCCTGTGCGACGAACACAGAGGTGTCGGCAATCGCGCGCTTCACACGTCTTCGATGAGCGCGCTGCGGATGTCTGAGAGGTCAGCGAGCAGGCCCTGGTCGGCGCTCGCGTCGCGCACAATCTGGCGCAGCTCCGAGGAGGGCGCCCAGGGATCGCGCTGATCCACGTGCGGCACGATGTCCGCGACGGGATCGTGGTTCACCGTCAGCGTGACCTGCTCGCCGGATCGCACTGCGTCCACAACGGCGGCCGTGCGGTTGCGAAGCTCGCGTACTGAGACCGTCAAACTCATGTGCACGATCGTAGCACCGGTGTGCTACGTCCTACTTCACCAAGCTCTCCAACTGCTCCGGCAGCGTGAGCGGATCGAAGGGCTTGGCGATCACGCCCGCCGCTCCGAGCGCGTCCAGCCGTGGCGCGCTCCCCGGCTCGCTCTGTGCCGACCGAGCAGGCCGCCGTGGCTCTTGAGGATGCCGCGGGCGATCGCCAGGCCAAGATGCCAACCCGGCAGCTGCTCACAGCTCTTCGCACTCCTCGCCGGGGCATGCGCTCGGTGGCAGCTGATCCCCGGCTGCGCGCAGCAGCAGCGCGTGCAGCGTGTCTCGCTCCTGCTCGCTGAGCGCCCCGAGCACGCGGTCCTCGACGCACGCGAGCCGCTGCTCTGCGTCCTCCAGCGCGGCGTGGCCCTGCGGCGCGAGCTCGACGATGTGACGGCGCCTGTCGCTGCGGTCGCGGGTGCGGGTGAGCAGGCCTCTCTGCTCGAGCTCGTTGAGCAGGCCGACGAGGTTGCTGGGGTCAAGGCGCAGCGCTTCTGCCAGACCCTGCTGGCCGACCGCCCCGTGGTCTCGCAGCAGCGTCAGCGCGATCACGTGACGGGGGCGCAGCCCGCCGAGATCGAGCACGGCGTCGGCCTCCCGACGGGCAACCCGCGAGAGGTGGTTGAGCAGCGCAAGCGATTGGCGGCTCGCGGGCTTTGAGGCGGTGTTTGCCATAGGGCCAATGGTAGTGCCGACGGCAACGATCGGCCCGTGGGCGGTCGCCGATCCGGGTCGCGCGGCGAGATGCCACGCGACCCGGTCCGCGAGATCCTCAGGCGCTTCAGCTGGTCGCGTCGACCGTGATGTCGGCGAGCGTCTGCCCCGTGGTGAACGAGTTGCTGCCGAAGTCGTTCAGCACCGTGGCCGCCGGAGAGCTGAGGTTGGCGACGATCCCTTCCAGCGTGATGCTCCCGGTGGCGCTCTTCGGTTTGCCGGCCTTGAGATCGAAGAAGGGACCGTTCACGGGCGGGCTGCCCACGTTCGCGCTCAGAACCGAGTTGGTCGACCCTGCGAGCTTGATCACGAGCGGGGCTTCCAGGCTCACCGCGGCCTGGCTCGTGAAGAAGAAGTTGCTCTCTTCCGGGCCAAGGAACGTGAAGCCGCCGCTGAGGTCCACCGTGCCTTCGCCGGTGGACGGATTGAGCGATCCGCCGCTCACGGGCATGCTGACCTCGGTGGCCGAGGGCAGCGTCGCGGGCGTGGCGGCGGTGAGGGTCACTTTGAGTTTTTCAAGCGTGCTCGCGGCGGCCGGCGTGAGCGTGAGCGTCGCCGTGCCGCCGGTGAGCGTCACGTTCGGGACCGTTTTCGCGGGCGTTTTCGCAGGCGCTTTGCCTTTCGCGGCTTTGTGCTTCTTGGCTTTGCCCTTGCCTTTCTTCTTGCCCTTCTTGCCTTTGCCTTTCGACTTGCCTTTGCTGGCAGCCTGATGGGCAGGCATGGAGGCCTGTGCGGCGGCCGCGAGGGTGGTGCCTGCGCAGCAGAGCAGCGCAAACACGCCCAGCAGCGCGACCAGGGCCAATCGACTTCGCATCGTCGTCTCCTTGTTCGCTTGAGCGCGCAAGACCCCCGTGAGGGGTGGGCATCCCATTCCCGCCGTTAACGTTGACAGGTCCAGCCGCCTCACGAGGCCAGGTCTGGATGCCGGGTCTTTCTCGCCGAGATTGGCCAATGAGAAACAAACGACCGGGCAGATCTCGGCGGTCGCGGAGGCGCGTCGGCGCCAGGATCCAACCCTTCGAACGCGCTCGCGGCGCAATTGTTTTCGCGGTGTTACCGGGCGCATCCGCGGACAACCCTCTGCTTGGCGGCAGGACGGCGCGCTGGTGGACCCCTCGCGGCCGCGGTGGCGCTGCGTCGCAGAGGTTGACGTCCGCTTGCGCGAGCTGCGCTTGGATGGTTAGTCTGCCGCGACTCGATCCAGGAGATGGAACATTGATCGCGAATGCAGTTGACAGATCGTGGATGCGGGGCTCGCCGCTGAAGGGCGTCCTGCTCGGGCTGGTCGCCGAGCTGGAGCAGCCGACCCACGCATACGTGCTGGCGAGCATGATGGCGCGCCGACTCGGCCCGGCATGGCAGGTGGACCGCAAAAGCGTCTACCAGATGCTCAGCCAGCTGCGCAGCGCGAACCTGGTCTCAAGCGAACCTTCGCCCACCAAACGGGGCGTGCTCGACGTGTACTTCCCGACCGAGCACACCGAGGCGGCGCTGGTGCTGTGGATGGAGACCAGCGCCTCCAAGGCGCCGGTCAGGGAGGAGCTGCAGGCCAAGGTCGCGGTCTCGCGCCCCAAGGACGTGCCGATCCTGCTGCGCGCGCTGGACACCTATGAACGTGAATGCTTCGAGATGCTCAAGGCCACGTCCGAAGCCGAGGTCGGGACTGCCTCCTGGTCTGGCCTCGGGATGGCGCTCGCGCGGATCGCCGCCGACGAGCACCTCCAGGCGGAGCTGCGCTGGGTGATGACCGCGCGCCAGACGATTCAGGATTTCGTGGCGCAGACACGGCGCTGAGGGCGCCATGACACTGCTCCGCTTCGAGCACGTCGGCCGGAGCTATCTGGACGGAGCGCACGAGATCGTGGTGCTCGACGACGTCAGCTTCGAGATCGAGGCGGAGGACTTCGTCGGCATCTGGGGCATGCGCCGCTCGGGCAAGAGCACGCTGTTGCGCCTGGCGGCGGGCCTTGACCTGGCCCAGCGCGGCGCGGTCGTCTTCGACGGCTGCGACCTCGGCAAAGTCTCCGGGCATCGGCGCGCGCGAGTGCTGCGCGAGCGCGGCATCGGCGTCGTGCTCACCGATCGACGCCCTGCGCTCAACCAGAGCGCGGTCGAGCACGTGGCGCTGCCGCTGCTCTCAGGAGGCAGCTCGCTGGCGGGCGCACGGACGCCGGCGCTCGCGGCGCTGGAGCGCACCGATGCGCTCCGCTGGGCGCAGACTCCGATTGCACGCCTCCCGAGAGACGCGCTGGTCAGGGTGATGCTCGCCCGGGCGCTCGTGCACGGCCCGCGCCTGCTGCTGGTCGACGAGCCGGCGGCGCTTTTGAACATGCGCGAGGCGAGCGAGATCTTCGACCTGCTGCAGTCGATCGGCCGGCAGGCCGGCATCGCGCTTGCAATCGCCTCGGAGGACCTGCGGCCGCTGCGTCGAGCGAGCCGGATCATGTCGGTCGGCGGCGGCGCGGTGCATCTGATGGACCGCGCCGCCGAGGTGGTGCGGTTCCCCGGCCCGGGAAGCGCCAGGAGCGGCGGAGCGCGGCGATGAGCCTGGCAGCGAGGATCGACCCCGCGATCCTGCAGGTGCGCCTCAGCGCCCTGATCACCCTCTATCGCTGGCGGGTGCGCAGGCACGGCATGCAGGAGGCGCTTGCGGCAGCGGGCATCGCCGTCGGGGTCGCGCTCTGCTTCGGCGTGCTGGTCGCGAACACGAGCATCGCGTCCTCGGCCGGGCAGCTGCTGGACGGCGTGACGGGCTCGGCTCGCCTCGCGCTCAGCGCCCGCTCGGCGGCGGGCTTCCCGGAAGCGCTGGCAGCCCGCGCCACCCGCCTGCCCGGAGTGCGCCACGCCGCCCCGGTGCTGCGCGTCGATGCGAGCATCCTCGGAGCGCATGGACATGCGCCGGTGCAGCTCGTGGGCGTGACCTCCGCTCTGGTCGGCATTCACAGCGGCGTGATCGCCAACTTCAGCTCCGACGTGCAGCTGACGGGCGGCGGGATCGGCCTGCCCTCCGGGGTGGCGCAGGCGATCGGCGCTCACGCCCGCCAGTCGGTGAAGCTGCTGATCGGCGGCGTCGAGCACTCGGTGAGCGTCGCCGCCGTGCTCGGCACTCAGACGATCGGGCCGGTCGCCGGCAGCCCGATCGTCTTCTCGGTGCTCCCGTACGCTCAGCAGATCGCAGGCATGCCGGGCACGGTCAGCGAGCTGCTGATCGAACCGCAGCCGGGCATGGAAGGCAGGGTCGCGCGAGAGCTGCGCGCGCTCGGCGGCGAGAGGCTGGCGGTCGGCCCCGCCGACCAGGAACTGCGGCTGCTCGCCGAGGCGGCCAAGCCCAACGATCAGTCGACGACGCTCTTTGCGGCGATCAGCGCGATGGTCGGCTTCCTGCTCGCGCTGAACGCGATGCTGCTGACCGTGCCCGAGCGCCGCCGCTTCGTGGCCGAGCTGCGCACGCAGGGCTTCGGTCCAAGGCAGGTGCTGCTGATCCTCGGCTCCCAGGCGCTGATCCTCGGCTTCGCCGGCTCGCTGCTCGGCGTCGCCCTCGGGGATCTGCTGGCGCACAGCCTCTTCGGGCAGGTGCCGCGCGTGCTCGTCTATGTCTTCCCGGTCGCCTCGCAGCAGACCATCTCGCTCGGCGCCGTGCTCGTCGCGATCCTGGCCGGCGTGCTCGCCGCGCTGCTGGCCTCGGCGCCGCCCGCGCTCGACCTGCGTCGCGGCCGCAGCGTGGACCGCGTGATGCGAGAGTCGGGCGAGGCGGGCAATCGCCTGAGCGATCGTGCGATCGGCCTGGCCGGCATGGTTGGGGCCGGCACCGTGCTGCTCGTCAGCGTCGTCGTGCTGATCGCACCCGCCCTCACGGTGATCGGCGGGGTCGTGCTGGCGCTGGCCGTCGTGTGTCTGGTGCTGCCGATGTTCGCGGTCGTGGTCGCGGCGCTCTCGCCGCTCGCACGTCGGCTGCGCGGAAGCATGCTCGCGCTGGCGATGCTCGAAATGCGCGCCACCGCGACGCGCTCTGTCGCGCTGGCCGGCGTGGCCGCCCTGGCCGTCTACGGCAGCCTCGCGATCCTCGGCGCCAGGCAGGATCTGATCCGCGGGCTCGACGATGCGGTGAGCGAATACCTGACCACGGCCGCGGTCTGGGTCGGCACCGGCAACGACACGCTCAACGTCGATCGCTTCGCGCAGCCCGGCGCGCTTGCGCAGATCGCCAGGGCGCCCGGCGTGGCCGCGGCGCGTCCCTACCAGGGGGCGCTGCTCGACGTGGGCGATCGACGGCTGTGGGTGCGGGCCCGCTCCCCGGCGCAGCCGCGCCAGCTGGAGGTCAGTCAAGTCCTCGAAGGGGACGCCGCCAGAGCCGACGCGCAGCTGCGGGGCAGCGGCTGGGCAAGCGTCTCCAGCGGCTTTGCCGGCGAACGGCACCTGCGCGTCGGCGAGCGCTTCACGCTGCCCACGCCGGGGGGGCCGGCGCGACTGCGCGTCGCGGCGGTGACCACGAACATCGGCTGGACGCCGGGAGCGATCACGCTGAGCGCGGCCGACTTCAGGCGCTGGTGGGGCACCCGCGCGCCCACCGCGATCGAAGTGGATCTGAAGCCCGGAGTCAGTCCCGCGGCCGGGCGGCGCTCGGTGCGAGCCGCGCTGGCCGACCGCCCCGGCCTGGTCGTGCAGACCTTGGCGCAGCGCGAAGCCGTCTACAAGACCAGCGCCCGCCAGGGGCTGCGGACGCTCGGCCAGATCTCGACCCTGCTGCTGATCACCGCTGCGCTTGCCGTGGCGGCAGCGCTGAGCGCGGCGATCTGGATGCGCCGGGCCTGGTTCGCATCGCTGAAGACCAAGGGCTTCAGCAGACTCCCAGCT
Organism: uncultured Actinomycetota bacterium; assembly: GCA_963725915.1. Lineage (GTDB taxonomy): Bacteria > Actinomycetota > Thermoleophilia > Solirubrobacterales > Solirubrobacteraceae > Palsa-744. Next base: position 461,542 of record CAVSAL010000004.1, read on the forward strand.
GCTGCGCGCGCTGCTCTGGGAGAGCGCGATCGTGCTCGGAGTCGGGTGCCTGGTCGGCGCGGTGCTCGGCGTTTACGGGCATGCGCTTGCAAGCCGCTGGCTGGAGATGAGCACGGGCTTTCCCGCGCCGTTCGCTTTCGGGGAGACCCAGGTCCTGGTCGTGTTCGCGATGGTCGCCGGCATCGCGCTGGCGATCGTCGCGCTGCCTGGAGTCCGGGCGGCGAGGGTCTCTCCGCAGAGCGCCTTCCAGGAATGACGGCGGCGCACGGACGCGATGACACCCGCCGATGGATGCAGCCGTGCCGATCCGCCTTCGAGAACGCCTCCCGCTCCCAGCGCGATTTGCCTGCGCGGCAAGCCGCTACTGGCTTGCGATCTTTCCCCGGGTGCGGCGAGAGCGCAGCGGATGGCGCCTGCGCGCACAGCAGATCCCGGATCCGCTCCTGCGCAGGCTCGCGCTGCAGATGCAGCGCGCCAAGACGGGCAACGTCGAGGGTGCGGCCGCCTTCGCCGTCTTTGCGCGCAGAGCGCACCGTGACAGCGTGGTGGCGGCTCAGGTCGCCTTCCAGACGGCCTACGACTATGCCGACGTGCTCGCTGAGCGCGACAGCGAGGACTCGGTCGCAAACGGCCACACGCTGCACCGCGCGCTGTTGCTCGGCGCCGAGTCCGCCGCCTCGCACGGCGACTACTACGCCCACTGCGGATCGCTCGATGACGCCGGCTATCTGGTCGCGCTCAGCGACGCCTGCCGCGCCGCCTATGGCGGGATGCCGGCAAGGGCCGTCCTCGCCGCCGCGCTGCAGCGCGCGGTGGGCCGGATAGTCGCCTACCAGGGCGCCAACCACCGCCACCCGCAGGGCATGCATCTCGCGCTTGCGGCCTGGGCGGGCAGCCAGACGCCCGAGCACGCCGACCTGCGCTGGTGGGAGACCGCGGCCTCCGCCGGCTCCTCGGTGGGGATCTTCAGCTTCATCGCGGCCGCCTCCCATCCACAGATAGATCGCGGGACCGTGGCGCAGCTGGAGGGCGCCTACTTTCCCTGGGTGGGCAGCCTGCACACGCTGCTCGACAGCCTCGTCGACCGCGCGGAGGACACGCAGGGCGGCCAGCGCAGCCTGCTCGACTACTACCGCGGTCAGGAGGAGGCCAGGGTGCGGATGGGCCACATCGCCGAGCAGGCGGTCAGGCGGCTGCGGGAGCTGCCCGACGGCCAGGGACACCTGATCGTCTTCGCCGCGATGGCGAGCTCATACGTGATCTCAGTCCGCACCGACGCCTGCGCCGATCACGCGATATCGGGCGCGGTCCTGGCGGCGATCGGCATGCCCGTGGTGCCGGCACTGATCGTCTTTGCGCTGCGCAGCGCGATCCAGCGCTCACGCGGCCGCGAGGATGCCTGCGCTCATTCGAGCGAGAGCTGCAGCTGCCTGGGCGAGGGCGCAAGCGGAGCGTTGCTCTCCTTGGGCCGTCCGCGCCTGGCCCAATGGCCGATCACCTGCTGGCTGCGGCAGGTGTGGTAGTTGACGCGCCGATCCAGCGGCTGCAGCGTCAGCCCGCCGGGTGCGGTCGCGGTCACGAGCGCGTGAAAGCGCCGGCCGTGCCGGTCGATCTCGACCACGTCGCCGATCCCGATGCCCTCCAGTCGCATGTGCCAAGGCAGTCTGGCAGGCGGCTGGGATGAGAGGGCGATTAGATCGCCTGCTGCGGGGTAGAACAGACTTGACTTCGGTTGGGAGAGAGGAGCGAGCTTGGGGTCTGCAATGTCAACCCGCTGCGGCGGCGCCGTACATGCTTGGTCGCCCGCGATCGCCACGGTCGCGCTTCTTGCCGCATCGCTTGTGCTTGGCGCCGGGGTGGCGCATGGCTTTGGCCTTGCCAACTGGGAAGCCGGCACCTGCACGCAGAAGAGCTGCGCCGACAGCACGCCCGAAAGCTTCTACACGCAGGCGGCTGGGCATCCGCCATATGGCATCACCGCCTTCAGGTTCGACTCGAAGAAAGTGCTCCTGCTTGAAAAGCCGGAAGGCAACGTCAAGGACGTGAGGGTCGATCTGCCCTCCGGGCTGGCCGTCGATCCCGAAGCGGTTCCCGCTTGCAGCCAGGCCCAGATCGAAAGCTATTCCTGCCCGCCGGAAACTCAGGTGGGCGAAGACGAAGCGGTCGGCGCCCTCGCCGACGTTGCCCTCAAAGAAAGCTTTCCCGTCTTCAACCTGCAGCGCAACCCGGGCGAATCGGCGCGGTTCGGCGTCGAGGTCGACAGCGCGACGGTCAAGCTGGCAGGCAAGGAGAGCATCATCTACCTGCAAGGCGGAATCAGCTGGTATCGCGAAGCGGAAGCTCCCGGTGGTGAAACCAGCGGCGTCACCACCGGCGACTATCACGAGTACTTCGAGATCCACAACATTCCCACGGAACCCGAACTGATCGAATCGCGGCTGATTTTCTGGGGGGTGCCCTACGCCGAAAACGGCCACCTGGCACACACCGACAAAGCGTTCATCACGATGCCGAGCACGTGCAACGGCCCGCAGGTCACTCTCTTGCACGTCGACTCCTACGAAGATCCGGGCCAGTTCATTGCGGCTTCCAACGAAACTCCGGTGGGCGCCGGCGGCTGCGGCTCACTCGCATATGCGCCGCAGATCAGCCAGCAGCCCGAAACCACGCAGTCCGATGCGCCCGATGGCACCGAAGTGAGCATTCGCGTGCCCCAGCCCGGCGAACCGCCGACGCAGACCGACTCGCCGGATCTCCTGGAAGCCACGGTCGCGCTGCCTGAAGGGATGACCCTCGATCCCTCGGCGGCAAACGGTCTGGGAGCCTGTCAAGACACGCAGTTCAAGCTCGGGACCGACCAGCAGATCGAATGTCCGGCGAAGTCGGTGCTCGGCTCGGTTGCGGTGGATGCGCCCGGCATTCCCGACGGCTCGCTGAAGGGCTCGATCTACCTCGGCACGCCGGAAAGCATGCAGCCGGCCTCGGGCCGGGAGTACAGGATCTTCCTGGCCGCCGAAGCACCCGAATACGACATCGGGCTTCGCCTCGAAGGCCATGTCAGCGCCAACCCGCAAACCGGCCGGCTGAGCACGACCTTCTCCGATCTGCCGCCCGTGCCCTTCGAAGAGCTCAAGTTGAAGTTCAACGGCGGTCCGACGGCGCCGCTGGCCAATCCGCTGGCGTGCGGCGCAGCGACGATCTCCGCGAGCCTGCTGCCCTACAGCGGGCAGCCTCCCGCCTCGCCGCTGCAGGCCTTTGAAGTCAATGGCGGTGGCTGTCCAAAGCCCGCCTTCGAAGTGCAGCAGGGCGTGCAGGCATCCTCCACGAAGGCCGCCTCCGGCACGAGCTTCTCGCTCGGTCTGACGCGGCCCGAAGGCAAGCAGTACATCTCCGAACTGCGCACGAGTCTGCCCGAAGGCTTGATCGGGGAGATCCCGGCGGTGCCGCTCTGCGGCGAAGCCGACGCCGCTGCCGAGAAATGCCCAGCCGCAAGCCAGATCGGCGCCGCGAGCGTCACGATCGGCTCCGGACCAAGCCCGCTTGCGCTGCCCGCCGGGCCCGTGTACCTGACCGGGCCCTACGCCGGCGCGCCGTTTGGCCTTGAGATTCTCACCGACGCCGAAAAAGTGGGGCCCTTCGACTACGGCACGATCGTCACGCGGGCGAAGATCGAAATCGACCCTTACACCGCGCGTGTGAGCATCGCCGACTCGCTGCCGACGATAGTCGGCGGCGCCCCGATCCGGCTGCGGTCTTTGAACGTCAACATCGACCATCCCGGCTTCATGCTCGACCCGACCAGCTGCGGGCCGCTTGCCACAAGCACGAGCCTCGTCTCGACGTTTGGCGCGACCGACACCGTGACCACGCCGTTCCAGGCGAGCGGATGCAGCTCTTTGGCGTTCGCGCCGACGCTCAGCGTCTCGACGAATGCGAAGACCACGCGGCGCTTCGGCGCGAGCCTTGCGGTGTCGGTCACCGAGAAGGCGCATCAGGCGAACATCAAGTCGGTGGCTGTGATGCTGCCGCGAAAGCTCGTCGCGCGGACCAGCACGCTCACGCAGGCATGCTTGGCGAAGACCTTTGCGCTCGATCCCGGCTCGTGTCCGAAGGCTGCCAAGGTTGGCAGTGCGACCGTGGTGACGCCGGTGCTTCCGGGCAAGCTCACCGGGCCGGCCTACTTCGTCTCGCACGGCGGCGCCGGCTTCCCGGACCTCGACCTCGTGCTCGAAGGCGATGGGGTGAGGGTGATCCTCGTTGGCGACACGGCGATCAAGGGCGCCTACACGCATTCGGACTTCGCTGCCCTGCCGGACGTGCCGATCGAGAGCTTTGCGCTGAGTCTGCCGCGGGGCGCCAACTCTGCGCTTTCGGCCAACGGGAGCCTCTGTCGGAGCACGCTTCATATGCCCACGACGATCCTTGGGCAGAACGGCAAGAAGATCACCGAGCGAGTCAGAATCCGGGTCGGTGGTTGCAAGAAGAAGAAGAAGTCGGCACGAGGCCGGTCCAAGAGCCGTGATCGCCACCGTTAAGCGGGTTTACTGACAACCGCATACGTAGTTGTCTGCAATCCTCGATTGTGACCGGGAAAAGGCATTTGCGGCGGCTATCATCGGCCTAGTATTTTCCCTACGGGAGGTGGAGGATGAGGTCGTTTTCTGTTGGCATCTGTCTGACGGCGGCAGTTGCCGCCGTCCTCGTTGTCACTGGACTGATCGCCGCTTCATCGGCGTCGGCCGCGGGGCCGGAATTCGGGTTCAGCAACTTTGCGTCTGCGACGTGCATCAAAGTGGTGTCCGGAAAATGCGAACCCGCCTTTACACAGGCCGCCGCGCATCCGCCGATCGGTTGGACCGTCTTCAAGTTGAACACGTTCAACCCCGGGGAAACAGGCAAAGAAATTCCCGTTGAAGCCGTGAGGAACGTGCGTGTGGACGTGCCGGCGGGCTTGAGCACCAACCCCGAAGCGGTCCCCGAGTGCTCGATGTCTGAATTCGGCAAAGAAATCGCCCCGGGCTCGGGCATCTTTGAACCAAGCGAATGCGCGGCGTCAACCAAGCTGGGCACGAACAAAGTTCTCGTCGTGGTGGAACCCAAAGCGGGCGAATTCGCCGACGTGCCGCTTGAAGGTACGGTCTACAACCTCGAACGGCCACCTGGCGTCCCATCCGAGTTTGGTGCGGCGCTTTCGCTCGAAAACCTCGGACACCCCGGCCTATACGCTCACACCTTGATCGAAGGCGGCGTGAGCTGGCACAGGGAAACGGGAATCGACAAAAGCGTGACCATCCCGAACAGCGGTGATTCTCACGAGTTCTTCGAGATCCACGACATCGGCGATGCGCCGCCGCTGCTCGAATCGACGCTGGAATACGAAGGGCAAACCGGCAGCAAAGGGGTCTTTATCACGTTGCCCAGCGACTGCGCGACGCCGCAGGTGAATCGCATCGAAGCCGAATCTTACGAAGGCAAGTTCGCCAGCACGGTGTTCCCGACTTCGGGCGAACTGAAGGTAACCGGCTGTGGCGTGGTGCCGTTCGAGCCGAACGTGACCGTGGAAGCAAATACGACGAAGCCCGACGTGCCGGACGAAGCGACCGTGGTCGTGGAAGTGCCACAGAACGAAGAAAGCGGAGCGATCAACTCGTCGGCGTTGAAGGACGCCAAGGTCACGCTGCCTGAAGGCATGACGCTCAATCCCGCGGCTGCCAACGGGCTGGAAGCGTGCACCAATGAACAGTTCGGTCGAGGCACCGGCAACGCCGTGGATTGTCCCGCCGGGTCCAAGGTCGGGACGGTGGCGATCGAAACGCCCACGCTGCCTGCGGGCGCGCTGCGGGGGAGCGTGTATGTGGGCACGCCGCTCAGCAACGTTCCCAGCTCGGGCAACGAGTACCGCATCTTCATCAACGTCGAATCGGCACGCTACGGCGTTGCGGTGCAACTGGAAGGCAAAGTCGAAGTCAACGAAGCGACTGGCCAACTGACGACGCTGGTCACCGAAAACCCACAAATCGCGTTCAGCAAGTTCATCCTCAAATTGACCAACGGCAACCACACCGCGCTTGCCAATCCGCTGACCTGCGGCCACGCGGCGGCAACGGCTGCGCTCACGCCCTTTACGACTGGAACGGCGGCCTTTGCGCCGGTCATCTCGTTTGAAGTGACGTGCAGCTCGACGCCCTTCGTTCCTGCGCAGACCACGGAATCGAGTCCGCTCGCCGGCGGCGCCACCACGAGCTTCACGCTCAACCTGGCACGCGAAGACGGCCAGCAGTACCTCAAGAAGATCGACTCGACTCTGCCGGCCGGATTGGTCGCAAAGATCCCGGCGGTGCCGCAATGCGGCGAACCGCTGGCCAAGGAAGGCAAGTGCCCGGAAGCGAGCAAGATCGGCACGGTGTACACGAGCATCGGCGCCGGTCCAAGCCCCTACAAGCTCTCGGGTCCGGTCTACCTGACGGGGCCCTACAACGGGGCGCCGTTCGGGCTCTCGATCGTGGTGCCCGCGACGAACATTGGCCCCTATGACTACGGCGACATCGTCACGCAGGCTGCGATCAGCATCAATCCATCCACGACCCGCGTGACCGTCGCCGGCGAACTGCCGACGATCGTGGGCGGCGTGCCGTTGCGGATGAAAGCGCTGAGCATCGCGATCACCAACGGCAACTTCATGCTCAACCCGACCAACTGCGGCGTGCTCGCCACGGAAACGACGCTGACCTCGACGCAGGGCGCCACCGATTCGCTCTCCACGCCCTTCCAGGCGACCGGGTGCAACTCGCTGGCGTTCAACCCGGCCTTCAGCTACTCGACCAACGCCTACACGACCAAACGCAACGGGGCGAGCCTGAACGTGAAGGTGAGCGAGCCGGCCGGCAACGCCAACATGAAGTCGGTGGCGGCGACGCTGCCGCTGAAGCTGTCCTCGCGCGAAAGCTCGCTCAAACAGGCCTGCCCGGAAAAGACGTTTGCGGCCAATCCCGGCAGCTGCGCCACGGGCTCGCAGGTCGGCAGCGTGAAGGTGAGCACGCCGACGCTGCCGGGGACGCTGAGCGGGATCGCCTACTTCGTCTCGCACGGAGGGGCGGCCTTCCCCGACCTCGATCTCGTGGTCAAAGGCGACGGCGTGACGGTGATCCTGGTCGGCAACACGAACATCAGCAAAGGCATCACGCACACGACGTTCGCGACGTTGCCCGACGTGCCGATCGACAGCTTCGAAATGAATCTGCCGACCGGCGAAAAATCTGCGCTTGCAGCCAATGGCAACTTCTGCAAGGGCAAGATGTACATGCCGACGACTGTGATCGGCCAGAATGGCAAGAAGGTCGAACAGAAGATCCCGATACAGGTGGCCGAATGCCCGGTGCGGGTCGTGGGCCACAAGGTGAGGGGCAACACCGCGACGATCACCGCGGCGGTCTCCTCGGCCGGCAAGCTCTCGACCAGCGGCCCGGACCTGAAGGTGATCCACAAGAAGATCGGCAAAGCGGTCGGCAACGCGCAGATCGCCGCCAAGCTCTCGCCGCTGGGCGAACGGATAGTGGCGAGGTACCATCGTCTGGATGTCAAGGTGCGCGTGGGCTTCAAGTCCTCAACCGGGGCCAAACGCGAATCCAAGGCCTTCGTGAAGCTGATCTTCACAAGCTGATCTCCTGCGGGAGCGGCGGGCGCGGCAGCCCAGGTTGTCGCGCCCGCCCGGGCCGCGGCCGGGGCTGCTGGTGCAAATGCCTTAGATTGAGTCCGTGAGCGTGCGCACCGTGGACACTTCGCGCGAGGGCGAGATCGATGCGGCCTCGCTGGTCGTTGCGATGCGGCGACTGGCTGCGGTCGCCGATCGGGCTTCGGATCTCGAGGAGGTGCGGCGGGCGATGGCGCACGAGCTGATGCGAGTGCTCGGCGCCGAAGAGGTGATGCTGCACCACGTGCACCGGAGCGCGGATGGGCGCGAGTTGGTCGTCGTCTATCTCTTCGAGGGGCAGGGGCGGCTTAGCTACCTCCTCCCCCCGGCGGAGCGGCCGGCCGCCGTCAACTGGGTGGCGAGCACCGGCCGCAGCTTCCTTGCGGCCGGCGAGCGCGAGTTGATGGCCAGCGTGCCGCGCCTTGTGCAGGGAGCGGCGCCGGTGCGCTGCGCGCTGCTCGTGCCGCTGATCGTGCGCAGCGAGACGCAGGCGGTCGTCGTGCTCACCTCGCGTGAGAGCGGCCGGTTCGGCGGCGAGTGCATCGAGCAGTCGGCGAGCCTCGTGGAGCAGGCGGCGACAGCGCTCGCGCTCGTGCAGGCGCGAGTCGAAGCCGGGACCGACGCCGTGACGGGGTGCATGAATCATCGCGCGATGCGCCGCCGGCTGGCGGAGGAGATCGGTCGCGCCGGGCGCGTGGGCTCCAAGCTTGCCTGCATGCTGATCGACCTGGACGACTTCAAGCTGGTCAACGACCGCCACGGCCACGGCACGGGCGACGCCGTACTGCGCGGCGTCTCGGAAACCCTGATGGGGGAGTTCAGGGCCTTCGATCGGGTCGCCCGTTACGGCGGCGACGAGTTCGTCGTGATCCTGCCGGAGGCCGATCGCGCGAGCGCGGCCGTCGCCGCCGAGCGCGCCCGCGAGCGCATGGGCACCATCGCGATCGCAGGCCCGGAGGGGGTCTCGGCGTCGATCGGAGTCGCCGAGTGGTCCGCGGGCATGAGCGTCAACGATCTGTTGACGGCGTGCGATCAGGCGCTGCTGGCGGGCAAGAAGGCCGGCAAGCGGCGCGTCACCGTCGCGCGCTGAGCCGCGGCGCGCCCGCGCCTGCCGCCGATGCCGGTGTCGCGCGCTGCGCTTTGCGAGACTGTGGCCCCAGCCTGACCTGCCCTGACCACGACTTTCCGGAGGCGCCCATGTCCAGCAGCACGAGCAACAGCTTCGGCGCAAAGGATCTCCTGCTCCTCGGCGGCGTCAGCCATGAGATCTTCCGCATCGACGCGCTCCAGGAACGCTTCGACGTAGCGCGCCTGCCGTTCTCGCTGAAGGTGCTGCTGGAGAACCTGCTGCGGCACGAGGGCGACGGCACCGTCAGCGCCCGCGACGTGGAAGCGCTCGCCGGCTGGCGCCCAAAGGATGAGCCGAGCGTGGAGATCGCCTTTGCGCCGGCGCGCGTGCTGATGCAGGACTTCACCGGCGTGCCCGCGGTCGTGGACCTGGCCGCGATGCGCGACGCGATGGCCGCGATGGGCGGGGACCCGAAGAAGATCAACCCGCTCGTGCCCGCGGAGCTCGTGATCGACCACTCCGTGCAGGTGGACGCCTTCGGCAGCGCCGACGCCTTCCGGATAAACGCGCAGCGCGAGCTGGAGCGCAACCGCGAGCGCTACGCATTCCTGCGCTGGGGCCAGCAGGCCTTCGAGCACTTCGCGGTCGTGCCGCCCGACACCGGCATCGTGCACCAGGTCAACCTCGAGTACCTCGCGCGCGTGGTCTTCTCCACGCCCGCGAGCGAGGATGCTCCCGCGCGCGCCTACCCCGACACGCTCGTGGGGACCGATTCGCATACGACGATGGTCAACGGGCTGGGCGTGCTCGGCTGGGGCGTCGGCGGCATCGAGGCGGAGGCGGCGATGCTCGGGCAGCCGATGTCGATGCTGATCCCGCAGGTGCTCGGCTTCAAGCTGCACGGCAGGCTGCGTGCCGGCGCGACCGCGACCGACCTCGTGCTGACGGTGACCGAGCGGCTGCGCGAGCGCGGGGTCGTGGGCATGTTCGTCGAGTTCTTCGGCGAAGGGCTCGCGTCGCTGCCGCTGGCCGACCGGGCGACGATCGGCAACATGTCGCCGGAGTTCGGCTCGACCTGCGCGATCTTTCCGATCGACGCCGAGACGCTGCGCTACCTGGAGTTCTCCGGGCGCCCGCAGGAACGGATCGAGCTGGTCGAGGCCTATGCGCGGGAGCAGTGGCTCTGGCACGGAGAGGGCACGCCCGAGCCGATCTTCTCGGAGATCGTTGAGCTAGACCTTGATGAGGTCGTGCCGAGCCTGGCCGGGCCAAAGCGCCCGCAGGACCGGATCTCGCTGACCGAGGCGAAGAGCGCGTTCGCCCACGCGCTGAAGGACTACGTCGAAGATCTGCCCGAGGTCTGCGACGAGCACGACGAGGCGGTGGCGGAGTCCTATCCGGCCTCCGACCCGCCCGCCAACGGGGTGCCCGGCCATCATCCGACGCCGGCCGCAAGCCCGGCGGCGGCCTCGACTGCGACCGCGACGGCGCGCCGCCGCGGCGCGAGCGCGCAGGTGCAGCTCGAGGGCCAGAGCTTCGAGCTCGGCAACGGCGATGTCGTGATCGCCGCGATCACGAGCTGCACGAACACCTCCAACCCCTCCGTGATGATCGGCGCCGGGATCCTCGCGCGCAACGCGGTCGCCCGCGGCCTGACGCGCAAGCCGTGGGTGAAGACCTCGCTTGCGCCGGGCTCGAAGGTCGTCACCGAATACCTCGACAGGGCGGGGCTGACGCAGCCGCTGGAGCAGCTTGGCTTCAACCTCGTCGGATACGGCTGCACCACCTGCATCGGCAACTCCGGGCCGCTGCCGGATGAGATCTCAAAGGCCGTCGCCGACCAGGACCTCGCGGTCGTCTCGGTGCTCTCGGGCAACCGCAACTTCGAGGGCCGGATCAACCCGGACGTGAAGATGAACTACCTCGCCTCCCCGCCGCTGTGCGTGGCCTATGCGATCGCGGGCACGATGGACATCGACATCGTGCGCGAGCCGCTCGGCGTGGATAGCGAGGGCAACGAGGTCCACCTGCACGACATCTGGCCCGACGAGCACGAGGTCGCGCGCACGGTCGAGCAGGCGATCGTCTCGGACATGTTCCGCAAGAGCTACGGCGAGGTCTTCAGCGGCGATGAGAGCTGGCGCTCGCTGGAGGTGCCCACCGGCGAGCGGTTTGCCTGGGAAGACTCGACCTACGTGCGCGAACCGCCCTACTTCGAGCAGATGCCCGCGCAGCCGCAGCCGGTCACCGACGTGCAGGGCGCCCGCGTGCTTGCCCTGCTCGGCGACAGCGTCACGACCGACCACATCTCCCCGGCCGGCTCGATCAAGCGCGACAGCCCTGCCGGCCTCTACCTGCAGGAGCACGGGGTGGCGCCCCGCGACTTCAACTCCTACGGCGCAAGGCGCGGCAACCACGAGGTGATGATGAGGGGGACCTTCGCCAACATCCGCCTGCGCAATCTGCTGAGCGGCCCTTCGTCGTTGCCGCAGGGCGGCTTTACATGGCACTACGGCGACGGGGAGCCGCAGCAGATGGCGATCTACGACGCGGCGATGCTCTACGCGCAGGAAGGGGTGCCGCTGGTCGTGCTCGGCGGACGCGAGTACGGGTCGGGCTCATCGCGCGACTGGGCGGCCAAGGGCACGCGGCTGCTCGGCGTCCGGGCAGTGATCGCGCAGAGCTTCGAGCGCATCCACCGCTCCAACCTGGTCGGCATGGGGGTGATGCCGCTGCAGTTCCCGGACGGGCAGAGCGCGAGCTCGCTTGGGCTGACCGGGCAGGAGATCTTCACGATCGACGGCCTGGCCGAGGCGATGGCTGACGGCGGCGCGCCGCCCAAGCAGGTGAGCGTGAGCGCCGTCCGCGAGGGCGCCTCGCCGATCGAGTTTCAGGCGCGCGTGCGGATCGACACCCCGCGCGAGGCCGATTACTTCAGACACGGCGGCATCCTCCAGTACGTGCTGCGGCGGCTGCTGGCATGAGCCTGCCGCCGCTGCTCTCGGACCTGCTGAGCGCCCGCGGGCCATCCGGCTATGAGACCGCGCCCGCGGCGGTCTGGGCGGCCGCGGCGGGCGAGTTTGCGAGCGCCGGCATCGACGGGGTCGGCACTCCGTCGGCCACTGTCTCGCCGCGACGCGGCGCGCAGGAGGCGCACCGCCGCCTGATCGTGATGGGCCACATCGACGAGATCGGGCTGATCGTCACGCACATCGACGACCAGGGCTTTCTCTGGTTTCGCGAGGTCGGAGGCTGGGATGCGCAGATCCTGGTGGGGCAGCGGGTGAGGATCGTCACCGCCGACGGCGATCTGCCGGGCGCGATCGGCAAGAAGCCGATTCACCTGCTCAGAGACGAGGAGCGCAAGAAGGTCGCCGAGGTAAGGGATCTGCACATCGACATCGGCGCGTCCGGCAGAGAGCAGGCGATGGAGCTCGTGCGGATCGGCGACGTGGCCGTGCTCGACGCCGACCCGATCGAGCTGCCGAACGGGCGGCTGCTCTCGCGCGCGCTCGACAATCGGCTCGGCTCCTTTGTGGCGCTGGAGGCCGCGCGGATGCTCGCGCAGGCAGGGGGAGTCCCCGGCTGGGAGACGGTCGCGCTCGCCGCCGCCCAGGAGGAGACGACGTTCGGCGGCTCGCGGACGAGCTCCTTCTCGCTGGCGCCGGACGCCGCGATCGTGGTCGATGTGACCCACGCCACCGACGCGCCCGGGATCGACGTCAAGGAGTCCGGCAAGCACGAGCTCGGGTCGGGTCCGGTCATCACGCGCGGCTCGACGCTGCATCCCGCCCTCTTCGAGCTGCTCTGCGCGGCCGGGAAGGCGGAGGGGATCGCGTTTACGATCGACGCCTCCGGACGCCACACGGGGACCGACGCGGACGCGGTCCACCTCAGCCGCGGCGGGGTGCCGACGGCGCTGGTTTCGATCCCGCTGCGCTACATGCACTCTCCGGTGGAGCTGGTCAACCTCGCCGACGTCCATGCCTGCGCGGCGCTGATCGCGGCTGCGGCGCTGAGGCTCGATGCCGAGACGCAGCTGACTCGTTGAGCTTCGCCGGTGACGGGCGGCCAACGCATCCTGGTCCAGCGGCCAATACGCTTCGCGCTATGCACATCCGGGTAGCACGCGAGGACCATCCCGAGGTCCATGAGGTGATCGCCTCCCAGCACTGCGTCGAGCGGTTTCGCAAGCGCATGGGCATCAAGACCCCGGGCATCGACGCGGTCGCGCAGGAGCTCTACCTGGCGCTGCAGGAGGCCGACTTCACGCGCTGGGCGCCGACGTGGCTGGACTCGCCGGCGCAGAGCGAGCTGTGGGCGCTGCTCGACGACGACCTCGCCTTCCCGCTGACGCCGACCCCTCAGCAGGGGCGCTGGCTGGCCAAGACCTGCCTCGTAAGAGGCATGGCCAAGTGAGGCTCAGCCCCGCACGAGCCGCTTGTAGGTGATCCGGTGCGGCCGGTCGGCCGCGGCGCCGAGCGCGCTCGCGGCGGTGCTCCTCGTAGGCCTCGAAGTTGCCCTCGAAGAAGACCACCTCCGAGTCGCCCTCGAAGGCGAGCACGTGCGTGGCCACGCGATCCAGGAACCAGCGGTCGTGGGAGATGATCACCGCGCAGCCGGGGAAGGAGAGCAGCGCCTGCTCCAGCGCGCGCAGCGTGTCCACGTCGAGATCGTTGGTGGGCTCGTCGAGCAGCAGCACGTTGCCGCCGCGGCGCAGGAGCTTTGCCAGGTGCACGCGGTTGCGCTCGCCGCCTGAGAGGGCGCCGACCTTCTTCTGCTGGTCTGTGCCCTTGAAGTTGAAGCTGCCGACGTACTGGCGCGAGTTGATCGTGCGGTCGCCGACCGGCAGCTGGTCGAGCCCTTCGGAGATCTCCTCCCAGACGCTCTTGTCGGCGTCCAGCGCGTCGCGCGACTGGTCCACGTAGGCGAGCTCGACCGTCTCGCCCAGCTCGATGGTGCCCTCGTCGGGCTGCTCCTGGCCGACGATCATGCGAAACAGCGTCGTCTTGCCGGCGCCGTTTGCGCCGATCACGCCCACGATTCCCGCGCGCGGCAGGTCGAAGGAGAGGTCGTCGATCAGCAGGCGATCGCCGTAGCCCTTGCGCAGCCCGTCCACGCGCAGCACCAGGTCTCCGAGGCGGGGGCCGGGCGGGATGTGGATCTGGACCTCGTCGAGCTTGACGTTGCGCTCCTGGGCGACCAGCTCCTCGTAGCGGGCCAGGCGCGCCTTGCTCTTGGTGCGCCGCCCCTTGGGGTTGGTGCGCACCCAATCGAGCTCTGCGGCGATCGTGCGCTGTCGGGCCTTTTCGGTGCGCTCTTCCTGGGCCAGGCGGGCCTGCTTCTGCTCCAGCCAACTCAGTAGTTGCCCTCGTAGGGGATGCCCTTGCCACGGTCGAGCTCGAGGATCCAGCCGGCGACGTTGTCCAGGAAGTAGCGGTCGTGGGTGACCGCGACGATCGTGCCCCGGTACTCGGCCAGGTGGCGCTCCAGCCACGCCACCGACTCGGCGTCGAGGTGGTTGGTGGGCTCGTCGAGCAGCAGCAGGTCCGGCGCGCTCAGCAGCAGCCGGCAGAGCGCCACGCGGCGCCGCTCGCCGCCGGAGAGCTTGGAGACCTCCGCGTCGGCCGGCGGCAGCCGCAGCGCGTCCATCGCGTAGTCGAGCTTGGTGTCGAGGTTCCAGGCGTCGGCCGCTTCGATCTTGGCCTGCAGCGCGGCGAACTCGTCCGCGTTCTCCTCGGAGTATTCGGCGGCCAGCGCGTTGAAGCGATCGAGCAGCGCCTTGGTCTGCGCTACGCCAACCTCCACATTTCCCTTCACATCCTTGCTCTCGTCCAGGTGGGGCTCCTGCTCCAGCAGCCCGACCGTGGCGCCGGGCGCAAGCGCCGCCTGCCCGCGGTACTCCGTCTCGCGGCCGGCCATGATCGCCAGAAGGGTGGACTTGCCCGCGCCGTTGTAGCCGAGCACGCCGATCTTCGCTCCGGGCAGAAACGCCAGCGTGAGATCGCTGAGCACGGTCTTGTCCGGGGGATGCACCTTGCTCAGGCGGTGCATCGTGAAGACGTATTGGGAGGACATCGGCAGCAGGATAGGGCCTCTCCCGTTAGGGGACGTGCGTTCGGGGCTTCATGTCAAGCAGGGCAAGGACGCAGTGACGAAGGCGTGGCAGAGCCACGTCGAGTCGCGAGGACGCCGCCATGCGCCGGCCACCGGGCGCATCCGGGCGTGCGGACCTGATGGGATAGGCCCACCATCGGAGATGGACGGGGCCGCTAACGTTGTTGCGATGCCCGCGCGGGTCCTGGACATAGAGCAGCACATGCTCCTGCTCGAGC
Source organism: uncultured Actinomycetota bacterium (assembly GCA_963725915.1). GTDB lineage: Bacteria > Actinomycetota > Thermoleophilia > Solirubrobacterales > Solirubrobacteraceae > Palsa-744. The sequence goes on from CAVSAL010000004.1 coordinate 476,636, forward strand.
TGGAGCCGCCATTCGACAAGCGCGACGTGCAGATGGCGCGGCGGCGGATGGCAAAGCGCTGGCATCCGGACATCGCGCCGCCCGGCAGGCAGTTCGAGCACGAGCGGCACCTGAAGGCGATAAACGAGGCGGCCGACCATCTGGAGCGGCTGGCCGAGACGCTCGGGGCGGGCGGGTCAGCCGCAACGCGGTGCGGGCCGGCGCCGCCGCGGCGCGCAAGGCGCGCGAGGAGGCAGGACGCAGGGCCTACGAGGAGGAGCAGCGCGCGCGCGAGGAAGCCAAGGAGCGCGCACAGCACGATCCGTTCGGCAGCAGGGTCCCCGACCACTCGATCGTGCACCGCTACGCGCGCTGCCTCTCCTACCCCGAGTGGGGGGTCGGGACCGTCAGCGGCATCTACTTCAGCGGGGATGAGGACGAGGTGCAGCAGTGGGCGCGCGTGCGCTTCAGCCACGGCGTGCGGACCGTGCCCGCGGGCAGCATGCAGTTCGTCGACTTCTCAAAGCCCGACCCGGCTGCCGAGCGCGTGCAGCGCTTCATGACCGCCGCCCAGCACGCGATGGTCGAGGGCGATTACGCGCTGGCGGCTCAGCGCCTGGTCTACGCCCGCGACGCCGAGCCCGGCAACATCGCGGTGCTGCGCCTGATGACGCTTGCGTTCTGGCAGGCGGGCAAGCTAGATGCGGCGGCGCGCTGCGTGCGCGACTGGGCCAGGGCCGACGGGCAGCGGCCGGCCGCGCATCGGTTCGCGGCGCGGATCTACGAGGACATGGGCGCGATTGACCTCGCCGAGGAGGCGGCGGCGCGGGCGGTGGCGCGTGGGCCGCAGGACGCGGGTGCGTGGGAACGCCTGGGCAGGCTGCGCTTGCGGCTGCTCGACAGGGAAGGGGCGCAGGAGGCGCTTGAGCATGCGGTGCGGCTCGCGCCCACGGTGGAGGGCCTGCTCGACCTCGCGCTCGCGCGCTCGCTCTCCGGCGATCGCGGCGGTGAGATCTCCGCCTGCTGGCAGGCGACCGAGATGGCGGGTGAGTCGGCGCAGGCCTGGAGCCGCTACGCCCACGCGCTGGCGCGCAGCGATCGCATCGGCGAGTGCATCGCCGCCTGCAACCGGGCGCTGGAGCTGCACGAGGACGCGGAGGTGCAGGAGCTGCTGGAGCAGGTGCTGGAGATCGAGCAGCGGATGCTTACGGCCGCCGGACCCGGCTGAGCAAGCGCTACAGGATGTTGACCGCGCGGGAGACGATCAGCCCGATCGTCACCAGCGAGACGATCGACTGGGCGCCCATCACGCTCTTGGCCATGCCGCTCAGCGGCATCGTGTCGGTCGGTGAGAACGCGGTCGCGTTGGTCAGCGAGACGTAGAGGTAGTCGATGAACTTCGGCCGCCAGCCGCGCGGCTCGATCGCGTCGTCGCTCATCTGCGGGAACAGGAAGTCGGGCGGGCCGTCGTTGCCGGCGGTGCGCTTGCCCGGCCCGCCGCGGTCCATCTCCCAGTACCAGAGGCCGAAGATCAGGAAGTTCGTCAGCCAGATCAGCACGCCGGAGACGATCAGCTGCCGCCCGTTGCCGATGTTGTGGTGCAGCAGGAAGTGCGTCAGCGCCGCCAGCGAGTAGATGTTCGCGGCGGTCACGAAAGCCGTGAGCCCGATCGCGACCGTGCGGCGCAGCGGGTGCTCGCCCTGCAGCTCCTTCGGGGTGGCCAGGAACATGCCGAGCAGCAGCGCGCCCTCCAGGGCCGGGATCAGCCAGCGCGGCCCGACGGTCAGCCGCGATGGCAGCAGCAGTTGCAGCGCGATCGCGGCCAGCACCGTCGCCTGCGCCGGCCAGAACGGCTCTGAGGCGGTCGGCGGCGGATATGGGCGACGTTGCTGCACGGGGTTGCTCGACACGAGGTGCAGGGTAAGGCCGGCGGCGGCGTCTACCATCTGTCTGGAGCGATGGGAATCGACAGTCCAGTCCACCTGATCTTCGTCGGCTTGATCGCGCTGCTGGTGCTCGGGCCCAAAAGGCTGCCGGAGGTCGCGCGGGCGCTCGGCAAGGGCGTGCGCGAGTTCCGCGAGACGATGAGCGGCGTCAGCGCTGAGGTGCTGCACGGCGAGGTCGAGCCGCAGCCGCCTGCCGACGAGCAGCCCTAGCTTCTGCGTCCGCGCCCCGCCTTAGGGTGCGGGGATGCGCCTGATCGTCGCCCGCTGCCAGGTCTCCTACGTCGGCCGGCTGACCACGGCCCTGCCCGAGGCGGTGCGGCTGCTGATGATCAAGGCCGATGGCACGTTCATGGTCTGGGCCGACGGCGGCGGTCCGAACGTCAAGCCGCTGAACTGGATGACGCCGCCGACGGTGCTGGAGGAGCAGCGTGACGGCGAGCGGCTGACGGGTCTTATCGTGCGCCGGGAACGCCAGGAGGACCGGGTCGAGATCGCGCTGGCCGAGGTGATCTCCGACATCGAGCACGAGCTCGACTCATCCAGCATGCTGGAGAAGGAGGGGGTCGAGCGCGAGATCCAGGAGCTGCTGGCCGCGCAGCCGCAGTGGTGCGGCGAGGGCCTGCGGCTGGTGCGTCGCGAGTGGCCCACGGACATCGGCCCGGTCGACTTGATGTGCCGAGATGGAGAGGAGGAGTGGGTTGCGGTGGAGATCAAGCGGATCGCCACGATCGACGCGGTCGAGCAGCTCGCGCGCTATCTCGAGCGGATTCGTCTGGACCCCGCGTTTGCGTCCTGCCGCGGGGTGCTGGCGGCCCAGCAGATCAAGCCGCAGGCGCGGGTGCTCGCGCAGGCGCGCAGGATCGACTGCGTCGAGGTCAACCTCGAAGTGCTGCGCGGGGAACGCGAGCCCGAGCTGACGCTGTTTGCGCCGTGAGTTAGGCTGGTGCGGTGAGCGAGCAGGCCACGACATCGGCTGCGGCTGGGGACGCCGAGGCCCCGCAGCCCGAGGTGCTGACCGAGCGCCACGGCAAGACGCTGCTGATCACGCTCAACCGGCCGCAGGCGCGCAACGCCGTCAACCTGCCGCTGGCGGAAGGGATCGCCGCGGCGCTGGATCAGCTCGACGGGGACCAGGAGCTCGTGGTCGGCGTGCTCGCGGGAGCGGGCAAGGGCTTCTGCGCGGGCATGGACCTGAAGGCGTTCGTGACCGGGCAGCGGCCGTGGGTGGGCGACCGCGGCTTTGCCGGCATCGTCAGGCGCGGCCCCGAGAAGCCGCTGATTGCTGCGATCGAGGGCTTCGCGCTCGCCGGCGGCCTGGAGGTCGCGCTCGCCTGCGATCTGATCGTGGCCGCCAGGGGCGCTCGGCTCGGGATCCCGGAGGTGAAGCGCGGTCTGCTGGCGGCGGGCGGCGGGCTGCTGGCGCTGCCGCGCCGGATCCCCTATCACCTCGCGATGGAGCTCGCGCTCACCGGCGAGCCGATCTTGGCTGAGCGCGCGCACGAGCTCGGTCTCGTCAACCGTCTGGCCGAGCAGGGGCAGGCTGCGACGGTCGCGCTCGAGCTGGCGCAGCAGCTGGCCACCGGCGCGCCGCTGTCCCTGATCGCCTCCAAGCGCATCATCGAGCGCCAGCGCGATTGGTCTTCGACGGAGATGTGGGATCGTCAGGACGAGATCGGCGGGCCGGTGTTCGTTTCGCAGGACGCGGTCGAGGGCGCAAAGGCGTTCGCCGATAAGCGCCCGCCGGTCTGGCAGGGCCGCTAGTCGAGCGTTTGCGCCGGCTCTGCCTGCGGGTGCGGCTCGATCGGCTCGGCGTCCGCCGGCACCCTCTCCAGCGAGCCCTCGATGCTGATGCGCGGCAGTGCGCGGTCCAGCCATGCCGGCATGTACCAGGCGGCCTTGCCGATCAGTTGCAGCACCGCGGGCAGCATCAGGCAGCGGATCACGACCGCGTCCAGCAGCACCGCTGCGGCCAGGCCGAGGCCGAACTCCTTGATCGCGCGTTCGTCGCCGAGCACGAAGGAGAGGAAGACGAGGATCATGATCGCTGCGGCCGCGGTTATCACTCTGCCGGTGAAGGAGAGGCCGTCCAGGACTGCGCGCGAGGCGTCGCGGGTGCGGGTCCACTCCTCGTGCACGCGCGAGATCAGGAAGACCTCGTAGTCCATCGAGAGCCCGAACACGATCGCGAACATGAACACCGGCAGCCACGGTTCGATCGGTCCGCCGCGAACGCCGACGATCCCGCTCAGCCAACCCCACTGGAAGATCGCGGTCAGCACGCCGAGCGCGCCGCCGATCGAGAGCAGGTTCATCGCCGCGGCTTGCACCGGGATCACGATCGAGCGGAAGATGATCAGCAAAAGCAGCGCGGAGAGCGCGACCACGACGCCGATGAACAGCGGCAGCTTTTCGGCCAGCACGCGCGAGAAGTCGATCGAGCCGGCGGTGAAGCCTCCCACCAGCACGGTGGTGCCGGTCGCCCGCTCCACCGGCGGGATCACGCTGCCGCGCAGGTGTTCGACCAGCTTGGTGGTGGCAAGCGCCTCCGGCGCCGAGGTCGGGTAGACGTGGATCACTGCGGTGTCGCCCGAGGGGCTGAGCCGCGGCGGCAGCACCGCCGCCACGTCGCGGGTGGCGCGCATCTTCTGGGCCAGCAGCGCCAGGCCCGCGGTCTGTCCGCGGCCGGGCAGCTCCACCACGACCGACAGCGGGCCGTTGAAGCCCTTGCCGAACCCGTTGGCGAGCATCTCGTAAGCCACGTAGCTGCTGTGGCCGGGCGGATCGTTGGAGGCGTCGCTGCTGTCCAGGCGCATCGCCAGGATCGGCGCCGCGACGAGCAGCATCGCCGCCAGCGAGGCGGCGAGCGCCAGCCACGGATGTGCCTGCACCCCGATCGACCAGCGCCGCCAGAGCGAATGCTCGTCGCCGTCGTGCCTGAGATCTCCTCCGCGCCGCCGCGCGAGCCGACCGCCGCGCGCGACCTTCTCGCCGAAGCGCGAGAGCAGCGCGGGCAGCACGGTCAGCGAGGCCAGCAGCACGAGCGCGACCGTCGTCGCGGCGGCCACGGCGATGCCGTTCAGGAAGGCGACGCCGAGGGTGAACATCCCCAGCAGCGCGATTATCACCGTCGCGCCGGCGAGCACGACCGCGCGCCCGGAGGTGTCCATCGCCTCCAGCACCGCCGCCTGCACGTCGCCCTCGTGGGCGGCGTAGGCCTGCTTGAAGCGGGTGACGATGAACAGCGCGTAGTCGACGCCGACGCCGAGGCCGATCATCAGCGCGACGTCGGGCGCGATGTTCGTCACGCTCAGCAGGTGGGTCATCAGGCCGATGCCGGCCACGCCGATGATCAGGCCCAGGCCCGCGGTCACGAGCGGCATCCCCGCGGTCAGCAGCGAGCCGAAGGTGAGCAGCAGCACCAGCAGCGCCGCGACCACGCCGATGGCGGTGGCGAAGCCGATGCCGCTCTGCTCGGCCTGCTCGACCACCTGCCCGCCGGCTGCAATTCGCAGGCCCGGCACGCGCACGGCTTCGATCGCGCTCAGCAGCTGGCTGCCGGTGCTGTGCGGCAGCAGGTTCGCGCGCTTGTCGTAGCTGACGCTCGCGAAGGCCGTGCGCCGGTCCTTTGAGATCTGTGCGGCGCCTGCGGGCGAGTAGGGGCTCAGGACGCCGACCACGTGCGGCAGGCCGGCGACCTTCGCAAGCAGCGAGTCGATCGCCGAGCGCACGGCGGGCGCGTCCACCGATCCGCTGCGCACGTGCCAGACGATCTGGTCGAGGTCCCCGCTTTGGGTCGGGAAGCGCTGCTGCAGCAGATTCACCGCCCGCTGGGACTGCGTGCCCGGCAGCGAGAAGTTGGTGGCGTAGTCGCGGCCGGCGGCGTTTGCGATCGCGCTTACGGCAATCGCAAGCACGATCCAGATGGCAAGGACACGGCGGCGGTGCGCGATGCACCAGCGGGCGAGAGCGAGCATCCTCTCTGAGGCTAGCGCTCGCCGGGCGTCTTGCGCGGGAACTGCGAGATCGGGACGCCGAGATCGAGCGCTGTGGTCACGATCCGACTCTGCTCGGAGGCGTGCGCGGCCGGATAGCCCTCGCCCGGGCTGGCCCGCTCGGGGCGGCCGATGAAGCCGAAGCGGATGTTCGCGGGCATGATCTGCATCAGGCGCGGGAACATGTGGGCGCGCGCGCCCATGTTGCGCGGCTCCTCCTGGACCCAGACGATCTCGTTCAGGTTGGGGTAGCTCTGGATCAGAGCGAGCACCTGCGCCTCCGGGAACGGGTAGAGCAGCCTCCACGCGCCCGACTGCAAGGCCCGGCGAGTCGGCGCGGCTGGAGTGCCCGACGAGGTCGTAGTAGATCTTGCCGGTGCAGAGCACGAGCCGCGTGACCTGCTCGTCCTGCACGCCCGGCTCGGCCAGCACCGGCTGGAAGGCGCTCTCGCCCGAGAGCTCGGCGAGCGTGCTGGTCGCCTGGGGCAGGCGCAGCAGCGACTTCGGCGTGGTCACGATCAGCGGCCGCTGCTTGGCGATCCGGGCCTGCCGGCGCAGCAGATGGAAGTACTGCGCCGGGGTGGTGGGGTTGGCGACCCTGATGTTCCCCTCGGCGGCCAGCGCGAGGAAGCGCTCCATCCGCGCCGAGGAGTGCTCGGGTCCCGAGCCCTCGTACCCGTGCGGCAGCAGCAGCGTAAGGCGCGAGGTCTGCCCCCACTTGGCCAGCCCCGAGACGATGAACTGGTCGATGATCACCTGCGCCGAGTTGACGAAGTCCCCGTACTGGGCCTCCCAGAGCACGAGCGTGTCGGGCGCCTCCTGGCTATAGCCATACTCGAAGCCCAGGCAGGCGAGCTCGGAGAGCGGGCTGTTGTGCAGCTCCAGCGGAGCGAGCGCTTCGGGCAGGTTCTGGATCGGGGAGAAGACCCGACCGGTGGTTTCGTCGTGCAGCACCATGTGCCGCTGGCTGAAGGTGCCGCGCTCGGTGTCCTGGCCGGTCAGCCTGATCGAGGTGCCCTCCGTCAGCAGGCAGGCGAACGCGAGCGCCTCGGCGTGGGCCCAGTCGATCGGCCTCGGCTCCTGCCCCTCCGCGGGCTCCAGCGCGGCGCGGCGCCGGTTCAGCTGAGTCACGAGCTTGCGGTGCACGGTGAAGCCGTCCGGCACCCGCAGCAGATCCTCGCCGAGCTTGATCAGCCGCTCTTCCGGCACCGCGGTGCCGACATCGGGGCTCGGGGAGCGGTCGAGCCGGTACTCGCCGGTGCCGTGCTCGACGGTGCCGTGCTCGGCCGCGGCGGCGATCCGCGCCTTCAGACGCTGGTGCAGCAGCGTGAGGTTGTCCCATACGCTCTGGCCGAGCTGGTCAACCTGGTCCTGGCTGACCACCTGGTCAGCGACGGGCTGCTGCGCCCAGACTTCGAACACGCGCTTCTTGGCCTTGATCGCCGCGTACATCTCGGGCTGGGTGTAGGCGGGCTCATCGGACTCGTTGTGGCCGAAGCGGCGGTAGCCGATCAGGTCGATCAGCACGTCGTGGCCGAACTCCTGGCGGAAGGCGAAGGCGAGGTGCACGGCGCTGATGCAGGCTTCGACGTCGTCGGCGTTGACGTGGATGATCGGCACGTCGAAGCCCTTGGCCAGATCGGAGGCCCAGCGGGTCGAGCGCGCATCCTCGGGATCGGTCGTGAAGCCGATCTGGTTGTTCATGATCAGGTGAACGGTGCCGCCGACCTTGTAGCCGTCGAGCGCCTGCAGGTTCAGCGTCTCGGCGACCACGCCCTGCCCCGGGAAGGAGGCGTCGCCGTGGATCACGAGCGGCACCGCGGCGTTTGTGTCCTGCTGGGCGTGCGGGCCCGTGCGCGAGGTCTGGCTGGCCCTGGTGGCGCCCTGCACCACCGGCGCGACGTACTCCAGGTGGGAGGGGTTTGACTCCAGGTTGACGTTGATCGAGCCGCCGCCCGCGAGCTTGTAGGTGCCGTGCTCGCCGTGGTGGTACTTGACGTCACCGGTGCCGCCCTGCGGGATCGTGGTCACCACCTCGAGCGTAGAGGCGCCCTCGAACTCGGCGAAGATCGTGTCGTAGGGGCGGTCGAGGTTGTGGGCCAGCACGTTCAGGCGGCCGCGGTGGGCCATCCCGACCACCACTTCGCGCGTGCCGCCGGCGGCCGCCAGGCTCGGCCAGCTCGTCGATCATCGGCACGGTCATGTCAAGGCCCTCGATCGAGAACTGATGCTGGCCGAGGTAGGCCTTGTGCATGAAGCGCTCCAGCGCGTCAACCTCGACCAGCCGCCGCAGCAGCGCCTCGCGCTTTGCGGGGTCGAGCTTGTGCCTGTAGGTGCCGGACTCGATCTTCTCGCGCAGCCACACGCGCTGGCGGTGGGAGGCGATGTGCTCGACCTCGTAGGCGATCGTGCCGCAGTAGAATCTCGCGCAGGCGCGCGACTGCGTCGGCGAACGTGTCACCGGGGACGTATGTCTCGAGGATGCGCGCGGGGATCTGGGCCATCAGATCGGGCGTGAGCCCGACCGCCGCGGGGTCGAGCTGCGGGTCGCCGGCCGGCTCGCTGCCGAGCGGGTCCAGGTGGGCGGCGAGATGGCCGTGGCTGCGTATGCGCGAGAGCATCGTCGCGGCGGCGTTGACGGCCGCCAGCAGCTTTTCGTCGGGTGGGGCGACTGCGGTCCCTGCGGCCGGGCTCGCCGGAGCCGCGGACGCGACCGGCTGCCGGGGCGCCGGGCCGATGCTCACGCCCAGCGCGGCGAAGGCCTGCTCGTAGAAGTCGTGCTCTCCCTGCAGGCGCTCCTCGATCAGGGCCAGGAAGCGGCCGGACTCCGCGCCCTGGATCACGCGGTGGTCGTAGGTCGAGGTCATGGTCATCACCTTCTCGGCGCCGATCTGGGCGCCGATGTGGGCCAGGCCCGGCGGGAAGGCGATCGAGCCGGTGGCGACGATCGTGCCCTGCCCGGACATCAGCCGGGGAACCGACGCGATCGTGCCGATGCCGCCGGGGTTGGTGAGCGTGATGTTCGCGCCCGCGAGGTCGTCGGCTTGCAGGGTGTTGGTGCGCGCCTTCTCCACGAGCGCGTCGTAGGCGGCCAGGAAGCTCTCGAAGGAGAGGGCGCTCGCGTTCCTGATCACCGGCACCATCAGCGTGCGGGTGCCGTCCTTGCGCTCGACGTCGACCGCGAGCCCGAGGTTGACCGTGCCATCGCTTACGCGGTACGGCTTGCCGTCCACCTCCGCGAAGTGCTCGGCCATCACCGGCATCTCCTTGGCGGCGCTGACGATCGCGTAGGCAATCAGGTGCGTGAAGGAGACCTTGCGGCCTGCGGCCTTCAGCTCGCGGCGACGCGCGTCGAGCGTGCTCACCGCGATCGTCCTGAAACTCGTCGCGGTGGGGACCGAGCGCGACTCGTCCATGTACTTGGCGAGCATCGCGGCGGCACCGCGCATCGGCTTGCTCTCGCCGGCGGGGGCCTGGGTCGGGGCGCTCGCCGGGGCGCTGGCGGCGTGCCCGTTGCCGCCGGCCTTGGCGGCCGCCAGCACGTCGTCCTTGAGGATCCGGCCCGCGGGGCCGCTTCCGGCCAGACCGGCGGGGTTCACGCCCTCGGCGGCGGCCGCGCGCGCGGCCACCGGGGAGATGCGGGTGCTGGCGGGAATCTCGGTGGACGGGGTCGCCGCCGGTGCGGCGGGCGCTGCGGGCATCGCACCGCCGGTGGAGGCGGCGTCCGCGGCTCCGACCGCGATCCGTGCGATCACCTGTCCGACGGTCACGACGTCGCCCTCGGCTACGAGGATTTCTGTGACGGTGCCGGTTGCGGGCGAGGGCAGCTCGACGTCAACCTTGTCGGTGGAGATCTCGACGATCGTCTCGTCGGTCTTGATCGTCTCGCCGACCTTCGCGTGCCATTCGAGGATCGTGCCCTCTGTTACAGACTCCCCGGCAGCCGGGGTCAACACATCGACGATTTGCTGTGTCGTTGTGCCCGCGGCCATCTGGATCTCCACTCTAGCGCGGCGCGATGTCGTGGCGAATGCCGGGAACGCGATGTTCGTGTGAATTCATTAACTGCTGACAGTCGCGGTCGCCGGCAGGGCGTCGCGGCGGCGCTGCTCGCGCACGAACTCGTAGCTTCCGAAGAAGGGCCCGATGCCGCCGAGCACCGCCACGGCGACCGCCAGCCGCAGCGGCACCACTCGCGCACGCACCGCGCCGAGGCACACGATCGACATGAAGATCCAAAGCAGCCCGTGGCCAAGCCCGAGCACGAATGTCTCCGGCTGCGGTTTGGCCAGCGCGAACGCGCAGAGCAGCAGGGAGAGATAGACGCAAGAGTGAAAGAAGGAGATCCACTTCAGCGTCCTGAAGGCGCTCGGTGAGCGGTACGCCGCTGCTCGCGCGCCGGACACGGTCCCCGTCGAGGGGCGCTCGCTCGCTGCTTGCGTCGTCGGCTCGGTCACTGACCGAGCCACTGCGCCATCCGCCGAAGCGGCTCGCTCGCCTCTGCCGGCCATTGATCGATCTCGCTCGGCCACCAGGCATGGGCGTCGTGCTCGTGGTCCGGGGTGACCTCCGCACCCTCCTGGAGCCACGCCTGGCCCACGAACATCACCAGATCGTGGGGGAGCTGCACGAGCGCCTCACCGCGAATCCGCGCCGGGGAGACCGACCACTCCTCCTCCAGCTCGCGCGCGAGCGTGTCGGCCGGATTCTCGCCGAGGTCAACCGCTCCGCCGGCGCCGAGCGCCCACTTGCCGGCCCACGAGGAGAGCCACGCGGCGCGCCGGCCCGCAAGCCAGCGGCCGTCGGCTGAGCGGGTGATGCACAGCGCGGCCATGCTGTGCGAGGCATCGCCCTCGACCAGCCGCAGCGCCCAGCGCAGGGGCTGCAGCTCCAGCACGATCCCCTCGGGCCGGACGCTGTAGTCAACCAGGCGGGCCCCGAGCCCGTCATGGCTTGGAGAGCCGCGCTCGCGCAGGCTCGCGATCGCCGCGTCGGCCGCCTGCGCCTGCTCCGGCGTGGGCTCGAAGTGCTCTTCGCGCCATTTGGCGCGCACCTGCTCGAGCTCCCACGGGCCGTGCGCCAGCACGTGCGGGCTGGAAAGCGGGCCGTCGGAGCGGCTTGCGTTCTGCGCCGGCTGGGTGACGAGCTCTGGCTCCCGGGTGGACATCGCCCATTGAAGGCTAGTGCGCCTCGCGGATCGCGGCCTCCAGTTAGGGTCTAGACCCTTGGCCCGCAGTCCTCCTCAATAGACTCGCGCCGTGGACGCTCGCCGGCGCAAGCACTGGGGTTGGGGCTACGAGGATCAGCAGCCAAGCGGCGCTCAGTTGCAAGAGCAGGGGGCCGCCGTGTTTGCGTATCTCGGGTTCGGGAGCCCGGATGTGGAGCTGCCCGTGCCGTTGGAGGAGGTGCAGCTCGCGCAACCGCGGGTGCAGCCGCCCAAGGAGCTTGCGGGGATCTGCGCGCAGGACGTGCACGCGCGTGCCTCGCACGCCCTGGGCAAGTCCTACTGCGACGTGGTCGCAGGGTTTCGGGGCCGCTTCGAGCATCCCCCTGACTTCGTTGCCTTTCCCGGCGAGGAGCGCGAGGTGCAGGCGCTGCTTGCCTGGTGTGAGGACGAGCGCGTCGCCGCGATTCCGTACGGTGGCGGAACCAGCGTCGTCGGCGGCGTGGAGCCGAGGGTGCCGGCGGGCTGCAACGGCGCGATCTCGATCGACCTCTCGCGCCTGAGCGGCCTGCTCGAGCTGGACGAGGTCTCGCGCGCGGCGCGCATGCGGGCGGGGATGACCGGACCGGCGATCGAGGCGGCGCTTGCTCAGCACGGCCTCACCCTTCGTCACTTTCCCCAGTCGTTTGAGCTCTCCACCCTCGGCGGCTGGATCGCGACTCGCGCCGGCGGTCACTTCGCGACGCTGTGGACCCACATCGACGAGATGGTCGAGTCGGTGCGCGCGATTGCGCCCGCGGGGGTGTGGGAGTCGCGGCGCCTGCCGGGGTCCGGCGCGGGGCCGAGCCCGGACCGGATGCTGATCGGCTCGGAGGGGATTCTCGGCGTGATCACCGAGGCTTGGGTGCGAGTCCTGCCCCGCCCGCGCTTCCGCGCCCAGGCGGGGGTTAGGTTCGCCGACTTCCAGACGGGCGCCGACTGCGTGCGCGAGATCGCCCAGGCCGACCTTCACCCGGCCAACTGCCGCCTGATCGACCCGGTTGAGGCTGCGCTCACCGGCGCCGGGGACGGCAGCAGCGCGCTGCTCGTGCTCGGGTTCGAGTCTGGGGACCACCCTCTCGACTTCGCGATCGACCGAGCGCTTGAGATATGCGCGCGGCACGGCGGGGAGTGGGATGAGGTGCGGCGCAGCGATCGGGCCGCTCAGCAGCGTGAGGCCGGCGCGGTTTCCACCTGGCGCGATGCTTTCCTGCAGGCCCCCTACCTGCGGGACACGCTGGTCGCGGCTGGCGTGCTCAGCGAGACCTTCGAGACGGCGATCACCTGGGAGCGCTTCGAGTCGCTGCACGAGCAGGTCAACGCCGTTGCCTGCGAGGCGGTGACGCAGAGCACGGGCGCGGTCTGCGGCCCGGGGCACGGGCAGGCGCGCGTCACCTGCCGCTTCACCCACGTCTACCCCGATGGCCCCGCGCTCTACTACACGGTGCTCGCGCCCGCCAGGCGCGGCGAGGAGATCGAGCAGTGGCGCGCGATCAAGGCCGCGGTCTCCGATGCGCTGATCGCCGAGGGGGCGAGCATCACTCACCACCACGCGGTCGGGCGTGACCACCGGCCGTGGTATGACCGCCAGCGCCCCGAGCTCTTCGCTGCGGCGCTGCGCGGCGCCAAGGCAGCGCTCGACCCTCACGGCATCATGAACCCCGGCGTGTTGATCGATCCTCTGCCCAGGGCGGAGACCCGATGAAGATCGCGGTGCTCGGTCCAGGCGGCGTCGGCGGCCTGATCGCCGCCGCGCTGGAGCACGCCGGCACGCCGGTGATCGTGGTCGCGCGCGAGTCAACCTGCCGGGAGATCGAGGCACACGGCATGCGCCTGAGCAGCGTGCGCTTCGGCGAGCTCGTCGCGCATCCGCAGGTGGCGCCGGATCTGGATGAGCAGGTCGATGCGCTGATCGTCGCGACCAAGGCAATCGGGTTGGAGCAGGCGCTCGCGCGGGTGCGCTGCGAGCCGCCGCTCGTGCTGCCGCTGCTCAACGGCCTCGATCATCTCGCGCTGCTGCGGGAGCGCTTTGACCTCCAGAGCGTCGCGGCCGCTGCGATCAGGGTGGAGTCCGATCGCCCGCAGCCCGGCGTGATCGTGCACACGAGCCCGTTTCTGCGCGTGGACATCGCCGGGCCGCTGACGCTGAGGCCGCGCTGCGAGCAGCTTGCCGCCACGCTCGAGCACGCGGGAGTGCCGACGCGGGTCTGCGACTCCGAGGCGGAGGTGATGTGGGGGAAGCTCGTGCGCCTGAACGCGCTGGCCTGCACGACCAGCGCCTACGACATGCCGATCGGCCAGATCCGCGACACGCCGGAGCTGCGCGCCGAGCTGATCGGCGCGATCGAGGAGGGTTGCGCGGTCGCGCGCGCGGAGGGAGCGAGCATCGACCCCGCCGAGCCGCTCGGGGAACTGTCAGAGGCGCACGCGACGCTCGGCAGCTCGATGCAGCGAGACATCGCGGCGGGCCGCACGCCCGAGCTCGACGCGATCCCCGGCGCGGTGCTGCGCGCGGGCGCGCGCCACGAGATCGCCTGCCCCACGATCGAACGCCTCGCAAACGCGGTCGCGCTGCGCGCCGGCATGCCCCCGCTAGTCTTGCCCTTGCAGCGATGAGCGAGAATGGCAAGATCGCGAAGAACCTCGAGCGGTTCGTCCAGGCGGTGGCCGCGCACGACCGCGAGAACCCGACCCACACCGCGTGGGGCATCGGCCTCTCCCATTTCGACATGGAGCGGCTCGGGTTCGAGGAGGGCGAGGAGATCATCCCCGGCATAACGATCCAGACCGACGGCGGCGTCAGCGGCAACTTCCGCGTGCTCTGCGACGGCCAGCACGACGAGGGCCAGGTGGCAGCGCAAGAGGAAGTCGTCGAGGCGGTCTCCACGCAGGAGGTGCCGGTGGCTCCGGCTGTTGCGCCCTATCGGCCCTGAGTTCGCCTCGATCGTGAGGGCGGCGCCAATCAGCCTGTGAGCAGGAGTGCCGGCCCATGCGCTTGCTGCCCGGCCCGTTGGCAGTGACCGCCTGCCCGCTCGCCGCGGCAAGGCGTAGCATCCTTGGCGCCGAGGGCGAGCGATCGCCGCCGAAACGAGAATGGGGGGACCCGCCATGGACATTGTGAAGCTGTTGGACGAGGCGCGCTCGCGCATAGACGTGCTCAAGCACCCCTTCTATGAGCGCTGGAGCGCCGGCATGCTCGAGCAGGACGAGCTCCGCCTCTATGCCGGCCAGTACCGGCATGCGGTGGTCGCGCTGGCTGACGCCTCGCAGGCCGCGGCGCAGAAGGCGCCCTCAGAGCTGCGCGAGGGCCTTGGCCGGCACGCCGCGGAGGAGCGCTCGCACGTCGAGCTGTGGGATCAGTTTGCGCAGGCGCTCGGAGCGGATCCAAGCGCGCCCGCGCTGCCGGAGACGACGCGTTGCGTGGAGAGCTGGACCGCAGGCGCCGACCTGGTCGAGCAGCTCGGAGTGCTCTACGCGCTGGAGGCATCCCAGCCGGCGATCTCCACGACCAAGCTCCATGGTCTCCGGGACCACTACGGCTTCCAGGACGACGGGGCCGGACAGTCCTACTTCCAGCTGCACGCAACGCTCGACGTCGAGCACGCCGCACAGGCGGCGACGCTGATCGAGCGGCTGGCCGGCGAGGAGGATGCGGAGCGCATCGTCGCCCGCGCCGAAGCGGCACTTGAGGGCAACTGGCTGCTGCTGGATGGGGTAGAGGCGCGGCGGGCGATTCTGAGCTGAGCGCCCGTACGCAGGGCCATCCATCGGTCAGTCGGTTTCGTCGGTCGGCGAGAGCACTTCTATGCCGTGCTCTCTGGCACCCGCGGCAAGCTGCTTGTCGTATGTCATCAGTGCGTGCAGTTGGTCGGCCGCGGCCAGGTGCAACGCCGTCGCCAGGTGTATCGCGTCCAGCGTGGCGACGGCCGGTGGAAGCACGATCTCTGCCGCGTCGAGGATCGCACGTTCGAGCGGTATCAGTGCCACGTCGGCCAGAAGCTCTGAGACTCCGTCGAGCAGATCCGTCCTCAGCCCGACTCGTCGAAGCTCGATCTGCAGCAGGTGGCTGGCGACCAGCCGATCGAAGGAATCGAGATCGCGTTCTATTGCCGGCGCATCAGGCTCGTCGAGCAGCATGCGCGCGAGTGCGCTCGTGTCCACATATACGGTCGCCACGGTCTTGCTATGCGCGCTCCCGACGCCCCTCGGCGAGAAGCGCGTCCGCGGTGCCAGCAGGGGCTTTCGACCCAAGGCGGCCTTCTGATCGCAGGCGTTTCACGGTCTCGACCAAGTCTCCCTTCGGGATGGTTGCGCCGAACTTGTGTGCGAGATCGACGTAGCCCAGGCTGGCGTCCGGACGTGACGGGACGAGTCGCGCGACCTCGTGTCCCCGCTCAGTAACGGCCAGCGTCTCGCCCTCCTTGACGCGCTCCAGGTAGCGGCTCAGATTCTGGCGCAGCTCACGAACGCCTACGGTTCGAGTCTCGTGTACAGGACGAGCGGCCATGCGCTTCATTATTGTAGCACATACATTTATTGGTTTTGGGGATTATGTGAATCAACCGCTTGCCTCTGTCCCGCTCGACTTCTCAATGATCTCGATCCGATACCCATCGAGGTAGTGGTCGGTTTGCAACTCAGGGAACGCTTCCCCAGGGCGGGCTGAGGGTGCCATCCCAAGCCGTGACTACGGTCTCATCATGGATGAGCGCAAGCTCCTCAATCGGCTCGCCCGGGGCGATGCGGCCAACGTTGCGTTTGGCGACCTTTGCGTTCTCGCCGAGGCGCTGGGCTTCGAGCTGCGGCGTGTCAGCGGCAGTCATCACGTCTTCGCGCATCCGGATATCCCACAGCTGATCAATCTGCAATCGGTACGCGGACAGGCCAAGCCATACCAGATTCGACAGCTCGTAAGGCTGGTCGAGCGCTACGATCTTAGGCTCAAGGACAAGCCATGAGCGATTACCACATCAACGTGTTCTACAGCGACGAGGACGGCGCGTACGTGGCCGACATTCCTGACCTGGAGGCCTGTTCGGCGCTCGGCTCAACGGCGGAGGAGGCCATGGCCGAAGTGGAGCGAGCCAAGCAGGCGTGGTTGGCAGCTGCCAGGGAGGCGGGTAAGCAGGTCCCGGAGCCGCGCTACCGTCCGGCTATCTACGCCCGCTAGCCGGTGCTGGACGAAGCACGCGAAATGGCTGATTTGCAGCGGATTCAGCCTGTCTCGATCAGCTCGATCCGATACCCGTCCGGATCCCGCACGAAGCACAGACGCGAGCCGCCCTCTCTGATCTGGTAGGGCGGCCGCTCCGGCTCGATTCCCTGTGAGCCCAGGCGCTCCAGGGTGGCGTCGAGGTCGGGGCTCGTGATCGCGATGTGGCCATAGCCGGTGCCGAGCTCGTAGCTGTTGACGCCGAAGTTGTAGGTCGAGCTCCAGGCGTGGCATGTCGCCGTCGCCGGGCTGGTTCATGAAGACGTTGACGGCCTCGTCGCGGATGGGGATGCGCCCGACCTCTTGGAAGCCGAGGGCTTCGTAGAAGGCCACCGAGCGGTCGATGTCGGTGATGCGATAGCAGGTGTGAATGAGGGCCACAGGCTGGAGTCTAAAGGCAGAGCCGTTGCGCGATGCACTGGCGGCGCAACAGGCGAAGCCTACGACCCACGCTTCGAATCCGGGTATGACGGCGAACAGGGTTCGGCGGTGGAATGCGTGGAAGCACCCTGGTCGGGGACGAGCGTGCGTCTGTCGCGGGACTGCCGTTGACGTACCGCTGCCGCAACGGCGTCGCGTTTGGCTTTTGCCGGATCGCGGCCACCTGGCTCATCTGACAGCACCTCCTTGACGAAGCGTACGGCATACCGTAAGGTTGACGGTACGGCAAACTGACAGGAGTATGTGGCGTGGAGCGAACGATCGGAGTGGACAAGGCGCGCAGCAAGCTCGGCCAGCTCGCGGAGGAGGTCGCGGCCGATGATGAGGCCGTCGTCCTCACGCGGCGAGGGCAGGCCGTGGCGGTTCTCGTGAGCCCGGCCGAGTACGACCGGCTCACCGAGACGCGGCGGCGTGTGGCGCAGGAGGAACTGCGAGCCCGCTTGGCGCAGGTCCGCCAGAGCGTCGTGGACGCGGGTCTCGACGTGTCGGTTGTCGATGATGCGATCACGGCCGCACGGGCGGTCGAGTGACGACGAGGGCAGTCCTCGATACCAATGTCTTGGTGTCCGGCCTCGGCTGGAGCGGGCCTCCCGCCGCGATCCTCGACGCGGTGAGCGACGGGCGCATGGTCCTCATCACCAGCGCGCCGCTGCTTGACGAGCTGCGCCGGGTGCTGGCCTATCCGAAGCTCGCCAAGGTCGTCGGCGACGCTGCCGGCCTCGCCGACATCATCGAGGCGAGCAGCGTTGTCGTGGAGCCCGATCGCGTGCTCGCCGTCGTCAATGACGAGAGCGACAACCGCGTGCTGGAGGCCGCCGCCGCGGCGGCGGCCGACTACATCGTCTCGGGCGACAAAGACCTGCTCGACCTCGGCTCCTTCGAGGGCATCCCGATCGTGACGGCCGCGCAGTTCGTTCCGGCGGTGTTGGGTCGAGGCCCCGACGAGCTATAGAGAAGCGTCCAAACGGCTCCGTTGCAGCGCAGAGGTAGCCAATTCCGTCTGTGGCCTACGCTAGATTGCATAGGTCCAAGTTTGCAGTGGTGCCGATCTCATAGGAGTCCACGCCGAAGTTGTAGGTCAGCTCCAGACGCGGCATATCGCCGTCGCCCGGCTGGTTCATGAAGACGTTGATCGCCTCGTCGCGGATCGGGATGCGGCCGACCTCCTCGAAGCCGAGCGCTTCATAGAAGGCGACCGAACGGTCGACATCGGTGATGCGATAGCAGGTGTGGATCAGGGCCATGTCCGCATTCTATTTGGCGGCCGCGGCACCGCGCGCGGCCTCTCGTGCAAGTATCCCCGCCATGATCGTCGAACGTTCGATGCACCCTCAGTTCCTTTCGAATACCTATCTCGTCGCCGCGGGCGAGGGGGGCGATGCATTCTTCGTGGACGCGGGCGGCCCGGTCGAGCCGCTGATCGCCGCTGCCGAACGGCTCGACCTGCATCCCAGCCACGTGCTGCTGACCCACCACCACTTCGACCACGTCAGCGAGGCCGCTGCACTGCAAGAGCGGTGGCCCTCGATCGAGGTCCTGATCGCTCCGCTGGAGCGCGAGCTTCTCGGGCAGGCGCAGAGCGCGGGCGAGATCGAAGCGGGAAGCACGCTTGCGATCGGCGGCCTGGAGGTGCGCCCGCTGCACACGCCCGGCCACACCGCGGGCATGCTCTCCTTCCTGGTCAGCCGCCCATGCGACACCGGCAGGGGGCTGAGCGCCGGCCCCGGCGGCTTTGCCGGCGAGGGCGCGGCGGTGTTCACGGGCGACACCCTCTTCAAGGGCTCGGTGGGTGGCGTCAGGGCGCCGGGGCACACGACCTACCTCGACCTGCGGGACTCGATCATGGGGACGCTGATGGAGCTGCCCTCCGACACCGTGATCCATCCCGGCCACTCCGACCCCACGAGCGTGGGGCAGGAGTGGGAGCACAACGACTTCATCCGGATCTGGCGCGGGCTTGACGCCGAGGGCGCCAAGCCGTGCACGGCGATGGGCGAGCCGGCGACGCTGGTCCTGCTCGGCAAGGACTACGACGGCGGCAACAAGGCGTGGGTGCGGTGGCCAGACGGCTCCGATGACATCGTGCCCGGCTCCCAGGTCCAGCCTCGCCTGAGGTTTCGCAGCGGCAGCCTCGTAGGATGCAGTGCGTGGCGGGCACCGAGAAAATTCCCACGTCGAGGGTGCGCCGCACGGCGACCGTCGGCCGCCTGGCTGCGACGGAGGCCGTGAAGCAGTTCGGCACGCGCGCGGCCAATGTGACGCGCGGCGAGCAGGCCGCCGAAGCTGCGCTTGCGCGCCGCCAGCTGGAGACCGCCAAGCAGATCGTCGCCGTGCTGGGAACGATGAAGGGCGCGGCGATGAAGATGGGCCAGGTGATGTCCTTCCTCGACGTCGGCCTCGTCCCCGAGGAGTTCCGGGAGGAGTTCCAGCACGAGCTGGCCAAGCTGCGCGACGCCGCGCCGACGGTGTCCTTCAAGCAGATGCGGCGCGTGATCGAGGAGGACCTCGGCGAGCCGATCCGCAAGGTCTTCGCGAGCTTCGAGGAGGAGCCGATCGCGGCCGCCTCGATCGGGCAGGTCTACCGGGCCACGCTGCGGCAGGACGGCCGCGAGGTGGCGGTGAAGGTCCAGTACCCGGGCGTCGCCGCCGCCGTGCGCGCCGATCTGCAGAACCTGGACATGATCATGCGGCTGCTCAAGCGGATGACCCCGCAGCTCGACGTCAAGGCGCTTGCCGGCGAGGTGCGCGAGCGGATCGCCGAGGAGCTCGACTACGAGCTCGAGGCCCAGAACCAGCGTGCGCTCGGGCGGATCTTCCGCGGCCACCCGTTCATCGTGGTCCCGGAGGTGATGAGCGAGCTCTCGCGCGAGCGGGTGCTCGTGACCGAGCTGATGCAGGGCACCGGCTTCGAGGAGCTCAAGCTCGCCCCGCAGGCGCAGCGCGACAGGGTCGGCGAGATCGTGTTCCGCTTCTTCCTGGGCTGCCTCTACCGCCACCGCCAGTTCTCAGGCGACCCCCACCCCGGCAACTTCCTGATGCTGGGCGACGGTCGCGTCGCCTTCCTGGACTTCGGCCTGTTCAAGCGCATGGACGCCGCGGCCGTGGACCTCGAGCTCGCCGCCCAGCGCGCGGTCTCCG
The DNA here is from genome assembly GCA_963725915.1 of uncultured Actinomycetota bacterium. Classification (GTDB taxonomy): domain Bacteria; phylum Actinomycetota; class Thermoleophilia; order Solirubrobacterales; family Solirubrobacteraceae; genus Palsa-744. The sequence continues at coordinate 496,547 of CAVSAL010000004.1, forward strand.
AGCAGGACGCGCAGGCGCTGCACGAGCTGCTGGCGAGCTCCGGGTTCCTGCCCCAGCCCGAGAAGGTCGACCCGGACAATCTGCTGGCCTACGTGCAGGACGCGATCTGGTGGTACACGACCGACGAAGTGGTCGAGTTGCGGCCCGAGATCGCTACCGAGGTGATGATCGAGAGCTCCGACCCCCGCTCCAGCCACTTCCGCGAGATGCGCCACCAGTCGATGCGCCCCGAGCATCTCTTCGGCCGGCGGATGGAGATGCTCACGCTCGCCGTGCTCTCGCAGCTGCACGCTCGCGCGAACTGGCACCGGATCGCCAGGGAGTGGATGTACGGCGATGCGCCGGTGACCGAGCTTGGACGCGAAGAGGCCGAATTCTACGGCCACGCCGGCGTCGCGGCGAGCTAAACCACCTGAATCTGCACGAGGCTGGTCGTCCCCGGCTTGCCGCTGGGCAGGCCGGCGGTGATGCCCACGCGCTGTCCGCGCTGGCACCACCCGAGCTCGACCACGCGGCGGGCCGCATCTGCGATCAGCGCCTCGGTGGTCTCGTGGCGGCGCATCGAGGCCGCCTGCACGCCCCACATCAGCCCGCAGCGGCGCACGGTCTCGCGGCCGGGGGAGAGCGCGTAGATCGGCACCGTCGGGCGGTGCGCGGAGACCAGCCGCGCCGAGCGCCCGGACAGCGTGGGCACGACGAGTGCGTCCAGGCGCAGCTCGCGGGCGGCAAGGCAGAGGCTGTGCGCCAGCGTGTAGGCGGGGTCGGCGTATGTGCGCAGCACGCGCGATGCGTTCCAGTCCTCATAGGGGGCGACCGCCTCGGCCTGCTCGGCGACCGCGGCCATCATCGCGATCGCCTCGACCGGGTAGGCGCCGACCGCGGTCTCCTGGGAGAGCATCACCGCGTCGGTGCCGTCGAGGATCGCGTTGGCCACGTCGGCGACCTCGGCTCTGGTCGGCCGCGAGGAGTTGACCATCGAGTCGAGCATCTGGGTGGCGGTGATCGAGGGGCGCGCGAGCTTGCCGGCCGTTCGCAGCAGCTCCTTCTGCACGATCGGCACGCGCTCGATCGGCAGCTCGATGCCGAGGTCGCCGCGCGCGACCATCACGCAGTCGGCCGCCCTGATGATCTCCTCCGCGCGCTCCACCGCCTGGGGCTTCTCGATCTTGGCGATCAGCGGCAGCCGCGTGTGGCGGCGCACGAGCTCGACGTCGCTGGGGTGGCGCACGAAGGAGAGCGCGATCATGTCCACGCCGATCGACTCGCCGTGCTGCAGCAGCTGCAGATCCTCCTCGGGCACCGACGGCAGCTCGTCGATCGGGCCCGGGATGTTCAGGCCCTGGCGCGAGGCGACCGTGCCGCCGACCTCCACCAGCGCATCGACTTCGCCCTGCTGCGGGCGGGTGCTCGAAACGCGCAGGCGGATCGAGCCGTCTGCGAGGTAGATGACCATGTCCTCGTGCAGCGCGCTTGCCAGCCCCGGCCAGGAGACGGTCATGCGGTGAGCGTCTCCGGCCTCCTCCTGGCCACAGGAGAGCGTGAGCGTCTCGCCCGGCTTGAGCTCGGCGATGTCATCCGCGAGCGGGCCGATCCGCAGCTTCGGTCCCGGCAGGTCCTGCAGGATCGCGACCGGACGGCCGCCCTGGCCGGAGGCCTCGCGCACGCGCCGCGCCGTCTCGGCGTGCTCCTCCAGGGTCCCGTGCGAGTAGTTCAGACGGGCGACGTCCATCCCCGCTTGAACCATGCGCAGCAGCGTCTGCGGGTCGCGCGAAGCCGGCCCGATGGTGGCGACGATCTTCGTGCGACGCATCGTCGGCACGGTAGCGGGCGGCGGGCGTGCATGCGTCGTCAGCGTGTGACCTGCGGCGACCCCCTCTACGGCTAGCATCCAGGGCCATGCTCGGTCCCACTCGACCGCTTCCGCGCGTGGGCGCCAGAGCGCGCATCTGCCACTTTGGGGGAGAGGTGGAGATGGGGGAGGTTTGCGCGGTCCGCGACGGCGGTCGCTGCGTGATCGTCAGCGCTCAGAGCGGCGAGAGGCTCGAGTTCGCGCTCAGCCCGGCGACGGCGAAGTTCGTGCTCGCGGGGTCCGCGCACGGCGCCGACATGGAGCTGATCGATGCGGCTTAGAAGGTCTTTCAAAAAGATCGTCACGTCCGGATGCGCACCTGGACGCGGCGCTGGATCGCCACGCGACGGCTTGCGCGTGCCACCAGCACGCGCTGCGCCACCCCGCGTCGCCCAGCTTGGTCCATGCACGCCCCGACCGCACCGCCTATTTTGAAAGACCTTCTCAGGGCGCCTGAAGCTCGGGGAAGCTCTCCGCGCAGTGCGACCGCAGGGCGTCTCTGACGAACGCTCTCTCCTGCGGGGAGGCGGCCCGCAGGCGCGCAAGCAGCTCGCGCTGGCGCTCGATCGGCGGCGCGCCGGCGATCTCCCAGCGCACGGCCAGGCGCTCGAACAGCAGCTCGACCGCGCGCTGCCAGGCGTCCTCCCGGCTGGCGGCCGCGCGCGCGCCGGCGCCGGCCAGCGTTTCGGCGTACTCGCGTCTTGCCCCGGCGGTGAGCGATCCTCGCAGCGTCAGCACGCTGCCCTGCTCGTCGCGATAGTCGGAGGTGGGGGCGCTGAGCTTTGCGGGACGGCCGTCCTGGCCCTGGCGGCGCGCGCGAGCTCGCCTGTTCTTGGCCAAGAAGCTCAGCTTTCCCGCGCGGCGGCCAGCAGCTGGCCGCGCACGTCGCCGGTAACGGGGTGCGCGTGGCCGGGCCAGGCGGCGGCGGGCTCCATCTCGGCCAGCTTGCGCAGGCTCGCCCGCGCCTGCTCGGTGTCGAAGTTGTAGAGCTCGAGCGGCAGGTGGGGTGGGCTGTCTTTGCCCCACATGTCAAGCGTGTAGAAGCAGTCGGTGCAGAGCGCCAGCCTGTCCTGCTCGCGCCAGAGCCCGATCAGGCCGGGGGCGTGACCGGGCAGGTCGATCACCGTGAAGCCCGCGATCTGGTCCCCCTCCCTCACCGTCCCGGCGATCTTCACGGGGCCGCCGTCCCAGGCGATGCGGTGCAGCACGCGATGGGTCTGGCGCTGCGGCGTCGGCAACCCCTCCAGATCCGCCGGCCAGTAGCGAAAGCCGCCGCTGCCTTCCGCGTCCTGCACCTCGTCGGGGTGGCAGAGCACCGGCGTCTCGAAGCTCGGGGCCGCGCCGCGGTGGTCGGTGTGGCCGTGCCCGAGCACGATTCGGCGCAGCCCTCCGAGCTTGGCGGCGGCGCTTGCCAGCGAGCGCGCCATCGTGCGCGCGCCCGCGTCGAACATCGTGACCCCGCCTTCGTCCTCGATCAGGTAGACGTTGCAGCGCCCGGGCTGGCCCTGCACCACCCAGACGCCGGTCGCGATCAGCTGCGGCTCGCTGATCGAGACGCGAGAGAGGCGGGTCTTGAGATTGAAGGCGCCGATCATCCGCCGCTCGGCCGGCGAGTCCCGCGGCGGCATCATCCCGATCTCGCGCGGCAGCGTCATCGTGTCTGTGTAGGCGTCGTTTGAGCGGATGAAGCCCTCGCGCACGCAGAGCAGGTCGAGTCCTTCCAGGCTCACCTTGTGTCCCGTCGGCGCGATGCCGTTCCAGCGTCCCGGGCCCGCGAGCGTGCCGGTCAGCCGCCAGCGCACGCCGCAGCGCTCGCCCTCGGTGGTGGTGTCGAGCAGGCTCGAAGCGCAGGTCGGGCATCGCGTCGAGCATCTCGCCGATCAGGCGTCGCACGCCCTCCGGCGCCGGCTGCTCGATCACGCCGCGCACGTGCTCGACGCCGCCGGGCGCCCACATCGCCACCGCGCCGTCGAGGTCGCGCGCGTTGATCGCCGCGAAGTAGGCGCGCGCGACGCTCTCCGCCTCGCGGGTCCCGCCGCGGGAGGCCTTGTGCAGGTGCGCGGCGGCCTCCTGGACCCTCGACGCGCCCTCCGACTCCGCGGGGGCTGCGCTGCTTGAAATCTCGCTTTCGGCCACCTGCGCTCCTCCTGATCGACATCGCCCCGGTAGGGAGAAAAGTCTAGAGCCCACTCGGCCCGAGAGGCTGGTGCGACGGGCGGCGCCGATAGTGTCCGGGCCGTGTCAGAGGCGCCAGGCAGCAGCAAGCCCGAGCTGGGCCGCGGCGAACGCGTGCTGCCCGGCGTGTTTCGCCTGCGCCTGCCGCTGCCCTGGCCCGGCGTTCCCCACTGCAACGCCTGGGCGGTCAGCCGCGGCGAGGGGTTTGTGCTCTTCGACACCGGCATGCACCAGCCGGGGTCGATGGAGCAGCTCGACCGCGCGCTTGCGATGTGCGGCCTGCGGCTCCAGGACGCGAGCCTGCTCGTCTGTACGCACTCGCACAGCGACCATTGCGGCCAGGCGGCGAGCATCGTGACCCGCGCGGGCTGCGAGTTTTGGATGAAGCCCGACGACGGCCAGATGCGGCGCATGTTCGAGGATCGCGAGGGCGAGCTCGCGCGCCGGATCGAGGTCGCGCGCGGCAGCGGCGTGCCGGAGGAGGTCCTGCGTCGCTACATGCAGCAGCGGGAGGACGGCAACCCCGGGATCGCGGCCGCGATCGAGCCCGACCGGGCGCTGCTGCCCGGCGTGAGCATCCAGACCGACCTCGGCGACTGGAGCGTGCACGAGACGCCGGGCCACGCCCCCAACCACGTCTGCCTCTTCCAGCCGCAGCAGCGGCTGCTGATCTCGGGCGACCATCTGCTCGGGCGGGTCTCGCCCTACTTCGACTACGGCCACTCGCCGGACCCGGTCGGCGAATTCCTGCACTCGTTGATGGTGGTGGATGGGCTGGGGGCGCGGCTCTGCCTGGCGGGCCACGGCCGCACGTTCACCGACGTCGCGCCCCACGTGCAGGCCAACAAGGAGCTGGTCGCGCAGCGGCTCTCCAAGGTTGCGGGGGCGATCGCGCAGGAGCCGCTGACCGCGTTTGAGGTCGTGCCGCGCGCCTACGATCCGAGCCTGCCCGCCAACAACGGGCCGTGGCTGCTGACAGAGACGCTCTCGATGCTCACGCACCTGCAGCGCATCGGCCATGCGCGCCGCGTGCCCGGTGAGCCGGAGCGGTGGGTGGCACACTGAGCGCCCGATGCGCATAGACGAGATCCTCGCCTCCGGAGAGCCCTCCTTCTCATTCGAGTTCTTCCCGCCCAAGACCGAGCAGGGAGAGCGAAACCTCCACGCCGCACTGGATGAGCTGCGCACGCTGGAGCCCGCGTTCGTGTCGGTCACCTACGGCGCCGGCGGGTCCACGCGCGCCAAGACGATCGAGATCGTGCGCAACATCAAGCGCGAATACGGCCTGGAGGCGATGGCCCACTTCACCTGCGTCGGCGCCACCGTGGAGGAGCTGCACGGCACCCTCGGCGACATGCTCGACGTCGGGATCGAGAACGTGCTGGCGCTGCGCGGGGACCCGCCGGCCGGCCAGCAGGAGTGGGTCAAGACCGACGGGGGACTTGAGTACTCGAGCCAGCTCGTTGACCTGATCAAGGAGCGCTACCCGTTCGCGATCGGCGCGGCCTGCTTCCCCGAGACACACATCCACGCGGCAAGCCCGGAGGAGGATCTCGCGCACCTGGCCGAGAAGGTCAGCGCCGGCGTCGACTTCCTGATCACCCAGTTCTTCTTCGATAACGAGCTCTACTTCGACTTCGTGCGCAGGGCCAGGGCCGCCGGGATCGACGTGCCGATCATCCCCGGCATCCTGCCGATCACCCACGTGGGCCAGGCGGAGCGGATGACCCAGAAGTGTGGTGCCTCGATTCCGCAGCGCCTGCACGACGAGCTGCGCCTGCGCGCCGATCAGCCGGAGGCGGTGCTCGACTTCGGGGTGGCCTACGCGACGCTCCAGTGCGCGCAGATGCTGGCGGCAGGCGCGCCCGGCATCCACTTCTACACGCTCAACCGCTCGCCCGCGACCAGGGCGATCGTCTCCGCGCTGAAGCTCTTTGCCCCCTGGCATGGCCGCTGAGATCGAGTACGTCGTGCGCCGCTCGGCGCGCGCGCGGCGGGTGAGCGTGAAGGTGCATCCCGACGCGGGCGTGGAGGTGGTGCTGCCCGAGCGCGCGCCCGAGCGCGCCGCCTCCGCGGCGATGCTCGAGCTGGCGCCCTGGATCGAGCGGCGCCTGGCCGAGGTGCAGGCCACGCGCGCGCGCCTGGCGCAGCGGAGCGGGACGCTGCCGTATCTGGGCACGTCCCTGCGACTGGTCTGCGAGCCCGAGCGCAGGATCGTGCGGCGAGAGGGCGAGACGCTGCGCGTGCCCGCAGTGGATCCCAACCCCGCGATCGAGCGCTTCTATCGCCGGGCCGCGCGCGAGGAGATCACGCCGCGCCTGGATGCCGCCGCCACCGCGGTCGGCGCGCGCTACGGCGGCCTCTCGATCCGCGGGCAGCGCAGCCGCTGGGCCTCCTGCTCGGCCTCCGGCGCGATGAGCTTCAACTGGCGGCTGCTGCTCGCGCCCGAGCCGGTGCTTCAGTACGTCGTCTGGCACGAGGTCTGCCACCTGGAGATCCGCGACCACTCCCCGCGCTTCTGGGCGCTGCTGGACAGCCGCTTCCCCGGCTGGCGCGAGCAGCGCGCGTGGCTGCGCCGCAACGGCGCAACGCTCGTGCTCTGACCGGGAGGCTGCTCTAACCCCGCCGCTCGATCGGCATGTAGATGCGGTCGCGGGTGCCGGTGTAGATCTGGCGCGGGCGCGCGATCCGCTGCTCTGAGTCCTGGACCTGCTCGAGCCAGTTTGCCATCCACCCGGAGGTGCGCCCGATCGCGAACATCACCGGGAACATCTCGACCGGCAGGCCGAGCGCCTCGTAGATCAGGCCGGAGTAGAAATCGACGTTCGGATAGAGCTTGTGGTCGATGAAGTACGGGTCCTCCAGGGCGATTTTCTCGAGCTCCAACGCGATGTCGAGCAGCGGGTTGCGCACGCCGAGCACATCGAAGACGTCCTCTGCGGCGGACTTGATGATCGTCGCGCGCGGGTCGAAGTTCTTGTAGACGCGGTGGCCGAAGCCCATCAGGCGCTCCTTGCCGTCGCGCACGCCCTGCAGGAAGTCGGGGATGTTCTCCTTGCGTTCGATCCGGTGCAGCATCCGCAGCACCGCCTCGTTGGCACCGCCGTGCAGCGGCCCGTAGAGCGCGGCGATGCCGCCGGCGATCGCGGAGTAGGGATCGACGCGCGAGGAGCCGACGCCGCGCACGGCGCTGGTCGAACAGTTCTGCTCGTGGTCTGCGTGCAGGATGAAGAGCACGTCCAGCGCCCGTTCCAGCCGCGGATCGGGCTCGTACTTCAGCTCGGTCATCTTGTACATCATCCCCAGGAAATTGCCCGCGTAGGAGAGGTCGTTGTCGGGGTAGACGTAGGGCTGGCCTCGGGAGTGCCGGAAGGCGAAGGCGGCAAGCGTCGGCATCTTGGCAATCAGGCGGATCGTCTGGATGTCGCGGTTCTCCGGGTCGTCGATGTGGTTGGCGTCCGGGTAGAAGGTCGAGAGCGCGCCGACCGAGCCGAGCAGCATCCCCATCGGGTGTGCGTCGTGGCGAAAGCCCTGCATGAAGCTCTTGACGTTCTCGTGGACGAAGGTGTGGATCGTGATGTCGTAGGTCCACTGCGTAAGCTGCGCGCTGGTCGGAAGCTCGCCGTGGATCAGCAGATAGGCAACCTCCAGGTAGGTGGAGCGCTGCGCCAGGTCCTCGATCGGGTAGCCGCGGTACTGAAGGATCCCTGCGTCGCCGTCGAGGTAGGTGATCGCGCTGCGGCAGGAGGCGACGTTCGCGTAGCCGGGGTCGTAGACCATCAGGCCGAAATCATCGTCGTCGGTCTTGATCTGCCTGAAGTCCAGGCCGCGCAGGGTGCCGTCTGTGACGGGCAGCTCGTAGGAGCGGCCGGTGCGGTTGTCGAGCACCGTGACGGTCTCGCGCGGAGCGCCGTCGATCCCTGCCGTCGAAGCCTGTGTCTCGGTGCTCATCTGTCCTCCTGTCGCGGTGTGGGCTGAGAAGGTCTTACGCTCGTATTACCCGATTATGAGCCTGCGCAGCGCCACCGGCTCGTCGATGAAGGTCGTGATGACCTGCAGCTCACGCACGCGCTGCGATATCTCATCTGCGCTCAGCCGCGAGACGCGCTCGGTGCCGAACTCTTCGACGTTGAAGGAGGCAAGCGCGGTGCCATAGGCCATCGCCCGCTTCAGCGTCTCGTGGGTCGCCTCGCCGTCCTCGGCGGCGATCGAGCCCAAGAAGCCGCCGGCGAAGGAGTCGCCTGCCCCGGTCGGGTCGACCACGGTCTCCAGCGGAAACGCGGGCAAGCCGAAGAAGCCCTCTGGCGTGAACAGGGCGGAGCCGTACTCGCCCTGCTTGACCACGACTGCGCGCGGGCCGAGGCTCATCACCTCGCGCGCCGCCGCGAGCAGGCTCGGCTTGCCGGTCAGCATCCGCAGCTCGGCGTCGTTGAGCAGCAGGCAATCGACGCCTTCGATCGTGGCCAGCAGCTCGTCCCTGGCCGTTTCGATCCAGAGGTTCATCGAGTCGAGCGCGACGAACCGCGCGCGCCGACACTGCTCACGGACTTCGCGCTGCAGCGTCGGCTGGATGTTGGCCAGGAACAGCAGGTCGCATTCGCGCGCCGCCCGGGAGAGCTTGGGCTCAAAGTCGCCGAAGACGCCCAACTGCGTGTCCTCGGTGTGGGCGGTGTTGAGGTCGTAGTCGTAGCGGCCGCGCCAGAAGAACGTGCTGCCCCCGGGGACCTGCTCGATGTCCTCGCTGATCACGCCCCGGCGATGCAGCACATCGCGATGCTCGGCCCCGAAATCGTCGCCGACCGGGCCAACGACGCGCACCTCCGTGAAGAAGGACGAGGCAAGCGAGAAGTGGACCGCCGAGCCGCCCAGCATGCGCTCGCGGCTGCCGAAAGGGGTGCTGACGGCGTCGAACGCGATCGAGCCTACGACGGTGAGGGACACGAACGGGACCCTATAGCCTGGAGCGCCGGTGCGCGCGATCCAGATAGAGAGCTTTGGCGGTCCCGAGGTGCTGCAACCGGTCGATCTGCCGATCCCCGAGCCGGGGCCGGAGGAGGTGCTGATCGAGGTGCATCTCGCGGGCGTCAACTTCGCCGACACCCACACCCGCACGAACACCTACGTGCGCAAGGCGAGCCTCCCGCTCGTGCCTGGAGGCGAGGTCGTGGGCCTGCGCACCGACACCGGGGAGCGCGTGATCGCGCTGACGGGCGGCGCCGGCGGCTATGCGCAGTACGCGCTCGCGCCGCGGGATCTCGTCTTTCCGGTGCCCGATGGGCTCGACGACGGCACGGCCCTGGCGATCCTGATCCAGGGGCTGACGGCCTGGCACCTGCACCGCACCGCGGGCCGGGTGGGCGCCGGGGAGAGCGTCGTGGTCCACTCGGCCGCCGGTGGCGTGGGCTCGCTCGCAGTGCAGCTGGCCAAGCCGTTCGGAGCCGGCCGCGTGATCGCCACGGCCAGCAGCGAGGAGCGGCGAGCGCTCGCGCTGCGGCTGGGAGCGGATGTCGCGATCGCGCCGGACCCGGAGGGGCTCACCGAGGCGATCACGGAGGCGAACCTCGGGCGCGAGGTCAACGTCGTCTTCGACATGGCCGGCGGCGAGGCGTTCGAGGCCTCCTACAAGGCGCTTGCCCACTTCGGGCGGATCGTCGTCTGCGGGATCTCCTCCGAGCAGCCGAACAAGGTCTCGACCGGCTCGCTGCTTCGCCACTCGCGCTCGGTCATTGGCTTCTACCTCTTCCACTGCATCGACGTGCCGGGCATGCTGCGCGAGCCGCTGGCCGACCTGTTCGCGCGGGCGGCCGCGGGGCAGATCGAGGCGGTGATCGGCGGCACCTATCCGCTCTCGCGCGCGGCGCAGGCCCACATCGATCTGCGCTCGCGCCGAACGAGCGGCAAGCTGCTGCTCGATCCGCGTGTCTGAGCAGGTTCTAGATCCGCGTGCCTGAGCGCGGTCTCGCTGTCAAGCCTCCCAGCACGTAAGCTGCTGCTCGCATGAGCAGCACCGCGCCCACCGCCAAGAGCTTTCAGGAGCTCGGCCTCTCCAAGCTGACGCTGGAGGCGCTTCAGGACGTCGGCTACGAGTCGCCGAGCCCGATCCAGGAGCAGGCGATCCCCTCGCTGCTGGAAGGTCGCGACGTGATCGGGCAGGCTCAGACCGGGACCGGCAAGACGGCGGCGTTCGGTCTGCCGATCATGGAGTACGTCGATCCCAGCCTCGCGGAGGTCCAGGCGCTCGTGCTCACGCCCACGCGCGAGCTCTGCATCCAGGTCACCCAGGCGCTGCGCGCCTATGGCCACCGCAAGCGCGTGGACGTGGTCGCGGTCTTCGGCGGCGCGCCTATCCGCACCCAGCAGGCGCAGTTGCGCGCCGGCGGTCACGTGGTCGTCGGGACAGTCGGGCGCGTGCTCGACCTGATATCACGCCACTCGCTGCTGCTGCACGACTGTCGCTTCGTCGTGCTCGACGAGGCCGATGAGATGCTCGACCTCGGCTTCCTGGAGGACGTCGAGCGGATCCTCGCGCTCACGCCGAGCGGCCGCCAGACGGCGCTCTTCTCGGCCACGATGCCGGGCCCGATCCGCAAGCTGGCCGATCGCTACCTCTACGACCCGGTGCACGTGAAGGTCGAGGCGGCGACGCTGACGATCGACACCGTCGCCCAGTTCCAGCTGCCGGTGGACCCGCGCGGAAAGCCCGAGGCGCTGGCCGAAGTGCTGAAGGCGGAGGGGGCGGGTGGGGGTTCAAATCAGACGATCGTGTTCGTGCGAACGAAGATCCGCTGCGACGATCTCTTCAGGCTGCTGCGCGAGACGGGCTTGAACGTCAGGGCGCTGCACGGCGACATGACCCAGGGCGCGCGCGACGGCGTGATGCTCGCGTTCAAGGGCGGCCGTGTGCCGATCCTGGTCGCCACCGACGTCGCCGCCAGGGGCCTTGACATCTCGACCGTCACGCACGTGATCAACTACGACGTGCCGACCTCGCCGGACACCTACGTGCACCGGATCGGGCGCACGGGCCGGATCGGGCGCTCGGGCCGCGCGATCACCTTCGTCGAGCCGCGCCAGCTTCGCGAGCTCTCCGCGATCGAGCGCCACATCGGCACCTCGATCGCGGCCTGGCGGAAAGGCGCGGACGCGCCGCCCACGCCGGTCAAGGAGCTGCCCCGCCGACATTCCAAGCCGCACATCTCCCGCGATGGCTCAGAGCCGCGGGCCAAGCTGGCGCTGAAGGGCGGCCGCGCGGCTGGGCTGCGCGTGGCGGATCTCGGTGGCCGCCGTCACGGCCTCGACTGGCCTCGACGGCGAGGCGATCAGCGATGTGGTCGTGCTCGACCGCTTTTCGTTTCTGTCGGTGCCCGCCTCCGAGGCCGATGCCGTGGTGAGCGCGCTCTCGGGCAAGCGCGTGCGGGGCCGTCCGCTGCACGCCGAGCGCGTGGGCTAGCGATGAGCGACTGTCTCGGTAGCGGGAAACATTTGTTGCAGGGGATTGACGTCGGGTAGATCGAGCGTCTAAAGTGGGACTTGCCTTTCGACCCCGGCATCCTCCTTTGTGGGGGGATGTCCGGGGCTTTTTGGTTGTAGGGTTCGCCGCTGATGGCACGCAACTGCGACCCCAGCGCTCGCGTTCTCGTCTTTATCGACGGCCAGAACGCCTATAGTCTTGTGAGCGGCTCTACAAGCATGGGCCTACGCATCCACTGCTTCTGGCAGATCGCCTTGCCGACGGACGGATAACCTGAGCCCCACCACAACCGACGGAAGGATCAAAGCAACGATGTCCAGCGCCACGATGCAGAGCGTTGTCAAGATGGACCTATAACCGCTGCCAGCCGACCTGATTGAGCAGCCGGCCATGCGCTACCGCTACGTAGACTACGACCGAAGGCTCTCCATCGGTTGGCTCGCTCCGTGAATGAACGCCGTATACCGCGAGGGCCATTGTCATCGTCGAGAGCGTACTCTCGGGATTCGGCTATGCGTGCGCCAGGCCGCGGCTCTCGTGCTTGACGACGCCGAGGCGGGCACCAAGGGGAGCCAGCAGCGCGGCGAGCGTGCTTGCCGTCGGGTTGGTCTGGCCGCGCTCGATCCGAGAAATCTCTGCCTGGTTGATGCCTGAGGCGTCTGCGAGCTGCTTCTGGCTCAGGTGGCGCTCCTTGCGCAATTCGCGGACCTCACGTGCCATAGCGAAGTGGGCGTTGAAGCCGTCCCAGCGTGCGACGGCCTCTGGCCCTTCGGCCTTGGCCTTCTCCTCGACCTCGCGGATGTAGTCATCGAACTTAGTGGGCATGGCATCAACTATTATGCAGTAAGCCACATATTTTTCAAGACCTCCTTCTACCCGGGCGCTGGACGGCCTTCCAGCGTGCCAGGCGTTGCTTGGCCCGCTTGATCTCCGTGTTCTGCCGCTTGGCGCTCGGCTCCCTGCCCTTGTCATAGGCGGCGAGAAGGAGGACCAGCTTCTTGCCGTGCACGTGGCAGAAGACCCGCAGCAGGACGTCGCGGTGTGAAGCGTCCAGGTTCGCGGGGACCGACAGGTTGCGCTCGCGCAGGATGGTCGCGGCGTCGTGGCGCACGCGGAACTCGAAGATGCCGGGTGCCCCCTGGACCCACTTGCCCCACGATGAACCGCAGACTCCGATGCCTTCGTGGGCCAGGACGTTGCGCAGCGCCGCGGCCAACGCCTGCTCCTTGACCTCATCCAAGCCACGCAGGAAGTCGAGCACCGGCTCGCGGCCGTCCTCTTCGTAGAACTCAAGCGTCCACGCCGGACCACCACCACTCATCCCGAGCCGACCTCGGGCACCATTTGCTCAACCACGAACGCGCATGATGCCAGCAAGGCAGCTTACGCTTGGCATCCATCGCCCGTCCCGCGCGCTCACCGCCGAGCGCGCATCGATAGAGTAAGCCGCGTGTCGAGCGCCACGATGCAGACGACCGCGGGCGAGATCACCTTCGAGCTCTTCGACGAGGATGCCCCCAAGACGGTCGAGAACTTCCGCAAGCTCGCCGCCGACGGCTACTACGACGGGCTCACCTTCCATCGCGTGATCAAGGATTTCATGATCCAGGGCGGCTGCCCGCTTGGCACCGGCACCGGCGGCCCCGGCTACACCTTCGAGGACGAGATCAACCCGCACAAGATCGTGCGCGGCGCGCTGGCGATGGCAAACGCCGGCCCGAACACCAACGGTTCGCAGTTCTTCATCGTCACGGCCAAGTCGTGCCCGTGGCTGGACGGCAAGCACACCGTCTTCGGGCAGGTCAGCGCCGGGCTGGACGTCGTGGACAGCCTGGAGGGCGTGGAGACCGACGGCTCCGACCGTCCGCTGGAGCCGATCGGGATCGCCACGATCGAGCTTTCCTAGGGAGGCCGGCCGGTCGGCCGGGAAACCGGCGCCCGCACGTGCAGCGGAGTAGCCTCTGAGGTCAGAGCGAGCGAGTCAAGGAGGCGCAGGATGGCCGGTGCCCAGCAGCAGGAGCAGGTCGATCGAGAGGCTCACGCGGGCAACGGCTCCGCCCCGCCGGCGCCCGGCATCCCGGTTGAGAACCCGGCGACCGGCGAGATCATCGCCACGGTCCCCGATCTCGACGCCGCCGCGGTCGCGGGGATGGCCGCGAAAGGGCGCGCCGCCCAACCGCAGTGGAACGGCATCGGCTTCCAGGCGCGCGGGCGAATCCTCAAGCGTGCCCAGAAGTGGCTGATCGACAACTCCGATCGCGTGATAGAGACGATCGTCTCGGAGACCGGCAAGACCTTCGAGGACGCCGAGTTCGCCGAGATCGCCTACGCCGCCAACGCCTTCGGCTTCTGGGCCAAGAACGCGCCCAAGTACCTTGCCGACCGGCGCGTGAAGTCCAGCCAGCTGCTGGTCAAGGGCAAGAAGCTGATCGTCCGCTACCGGCCCCTTGGCCTGGTCGGCGTGATCGGCCCCTGGAACTATCCGCTCACCAACTCCTTCGGTGACTGCATCCCCGCGCTCGCAGCCGGCAACAGCGTGATCCTCAAGCCCTCGGAGGTGACGCCGCTGACCTCGCTGCTGATGGCAGAGGGCCTGCGGCAGTGCGGGCTGCCGGACGACGTCTTCCAGGTCGCCACCGGCCGCGGCGGCACCGGCGCGGCGCTGATCGAGCAGGTCGACATGGTGATGTTCACCGGCTCGACCAAGACCGGGCGGATGGTCGCTCAGGGGGCCGCCAAGCGGCTGATTCCGTGCTCGCTTGAGCTCGGCGGCAAGGACCCGATGATCGTGCTCTCCGACGCGGACCTGGAGCGCGCGGCCAACCTCGCCGTCTACTACTCGATGCAGAATGCGGGGCAGACCTGCATCTCGATCGAGCGCGCCTACGTCGAGGCGCCCGTCTACGACGAGTTCGTCGGCAAGGTCAGCGAGAAGGTCAAGGCGCTGCGCGTGGGCCCGCCTAAGGGCCCCGGCTCGGTCGAGGTCGGCGCGATCACCTTCCCGCCGCAGATGAAGACGATCGAAGACCACGTCCAGGACGCAAAGGACAAGGGCGCAAGGGTTCTGACCGGCGGCAACGCCATGCCCGGCCCCGGCCGCTTCTTCGAGCCGACCGTCCTGGTCGACGTCGATCACACGATGAAGGCGATGACCGAGGAGACGTTCGGCCCGACGCTGCCGATCATGAAGGTCGCCGACGCCGAGGAGGCGATCTGGCTGGCCAACGAGTCCCCCTACGGCCTCGGCGCCTCGGTCTTCACCAAAGACGCCGCGCGCGGCGAGCAGATCGCCCGCCGCCTGCAGGTCGGCGCGGCCAACGTCAACGACGCGCTGATCAACTACACCGCGCTGGAGCTGCCGATGGGCGGCGCCAAGGCCTCGGGCCTCGGCTCGCGCCACGGCGCCGGCGGCATCCGCAAGTACTGCGAAGAGCAGTCGCTGGTGCTGACCAAGCTCGCGCTCAAGCGCGAGATCCACATGTTCCCCTACAAGGCCAGGACGACGCGGCTGATCCAGCGGGCCTTCGGGTTCCTTTACGGGCGCGGTGGGCGCGACTGAGCGCTAAGCGGCGACCAGCGAGATCCCGAGCAGCATCTGCAGCGCCTCGATGCTCGCCTGCGGATCGGTGTGGTGAACGACGGCCATCCCCAGCTCTTCTGCTGGCGGCAGGTTGAAAGGCAGGTCGTCGACGAACACGCATGCGCCCGGCGGCAGGCCGATCGCCTGCGCGCCGAGCTCGTAGATCTGCGGCGCCGGCTTTCTGATGCCGACCTCGCCGGAGATGACGACGCCCTCGAAGAGGTCCTCGAGCAGGTCCCGCGGGTAGCGGGTCGTGCCCCAGGAGTTGGAGATCAGCCCGGTCTTGATGCCCGCTTGGCGGGCGGCGAGCACCGCCGCCACCATCGAGTCGTCCGGCTGGGCGCCGGCGAAGAGGCGGTCGACGATGCCCTCGGCGCGGGCCAGGCCGAGCAGCCGGGCCAGGCCGGACTCGAACTGCGCCTCAGCGATGCGGCCCTCCTCGAAGCCGATCAACAGCTCGCGGGCGGAGGGGTCCTTGGCAAAGGCGCTGACGAGCGCCTGCGGGTCAAGGCTCTCCTGCTCGCAGAATGCGGCAAAGGAGGCAAACAGGTTGCTCGTCATCACCCCGCCCCAATCCATCAGCAGGCCCTCGTGGCGCGGCGAATCACTCATCGAAGGCGACCCTCTCCGCCTGGCGGGCGAGCTCGAGCACGCCCTCGCCGAAGGCCTTCAGGTGCGGGTCGTCGGTGGAGCCGGCGAGCGCGCGCTTGTAGTTGCCCTCCATGAAGACCGTCGCCTTCCAGAGCGCGAGCGCCGTGTACCAGCGCAGGTCTTGCATCGAGCGGCCCGAGTGCTGCTCATAGCCGTCGATCAGCTCCGCCCGGCTGGGGAAGCCCTGTCTGCTCGTGACCTGCCCGACCTGCTCGCGCAGCGTGTCCTGAGCGTCGCCTTCCTCCGACCAGAACATGCACATGTAGCCAATGTCTGCGAGCGGGTCTCCGATCGTGGCCATCTCCCAGTCGAGCACCGCCACCAGGCGTGCGGGCGGCTGCGCGGCGAACATCGTGTTGCCGAGCCGGTAGTCGCCGTGGACGATCGTGCTGGCGCCGGACTTGGGCATCTGCTCTGAGAGCCAGCGCCCGACGCGTTCGACGGCGGGGATCTCGCGGGTCCGGTTGTGCTCCCAGAGCCCGGAGAACCGACGCACCTGGCGCTCGAGGTAGCCGCTGGGCTTGCCGAAGCCCTCTAGGCCGACGGCCTCCCAGTCGACGGCGTGGATCTCCACGAGCGCCTCGATCAGCTCGTCGGCGACCTGGCGGCGCTGCTGCGGAGTGTCGAGCGCGGAGGGGACCTGGTCGACGATCACATCGCCCTCCACGCGCTCCATCACGTAGAAGGGGCAGCCGATCGGCGCCGGGTCATCGCAGACGGCGAGCACCTTCGGTACGCGCACGGGCGTTGCGGCGAGCGCGCGCAGCAGCCGCGCCTCGCGCAGCACGTCGTGTGCGCTCGGCGGCAGCGGCCCCCGCGGCGGGCGGCGCAGCACCATCTCGGTCTCCCCGCGCGAGATCAGGTAGGTGACGTTGGAGTGGCCCTCGCCGATCGGGGAGGGCTCGATCGGCCCCTCGCCGAGGCCGTGGCCGTCGAGGAAGTCCTGCAGCGGCTCGAGCACGAGCAGCGGCTCGCGCGCGCCCGCGGCCACCTCGGAGCGGCGGGCGACGATGTCGTCTGGAGCGATCGCGACGCTCATGGCCTGCACGCTACATCACACGCTCCCTACGATGAAAGGCGCGATGCCAGAGCTGCCCGAGGTCGAGATGACGGCCCGCCTGCTGCACGAGCGGCTGGCAGGCGCGAGGATCGAGTCCGCGCTCGCGCCCGGCATCAACGCGCTGAAGACCTTCGATCCGCCGTTGGAAGCGCTTGCAGGCAGCAGTGTGCTGGCGATCCGCAGGCGCGGCAAGCATCTGATCCTCGACAGCGATGCCGGGCTCTCGCTGCTTGTGCACCTGATGTCGGCCGGGCGGCTGCAGCTCTACGAGACGCGCGCCAGCCCGCGGGACCGCATCTCGCGACTGCTCGTGCGCCTGCGGACGGGAGAGCCCGCGCGCGAGTGGGAGCTGCGCCTGCGCGAGTTCGGCTCAAAGCAGGCGGCGTGGGTGAAGCTGCTGCGCACCGATCGGCTGGAGCAGGACTCCTCGCTTGCGCGGCTTGGCCCGGAGGCCTGGCCGGAGACGCCCGAGCTGCAGGAGCTGCTCGCGGTCCCGCGCCCCCTGAACGCGCTGCTGCGCGACCAGCACACGATCACGGGCATCGGGCGCACCTGGGCCGATGAGATCCTCTGGGAGGCCAGGCTCTCTCCCTACAAGCGCGGCGTCGATCTGGAGGAGCAGGAGCTCGCCGCCCTGCGCGAGTCGATCTCGAAGACGCTCGGCGGCGCAATCGCCCACTACGAGCAGGTGCTGACGCTGCCGATCCCGGACAAACTGCCGATCCCGCTGCAGGTCCACGGCCGCGCCGGTGAGCCCTGCCCGCGCTGCGCCACCACGCTGCTGGCGGTCCATTTCGAGCAGCACGCGATCGCCTACTGCCCTGCCTGCCAGACCGGCGGGCGGGCGCTGAAGGACAGGCGGCTCTCGCGGCTGCTGAAGTAGCGGGACCGGAGGATCGATGCCGGAGCCCACAAGCAGACATCTGAGCGAGCTGGTCGAGCAGCTGCGCGTGAAGCCCGGCGCGAAGGTGAGCCTCGTGCGCGTGCACCCCGAGTTGCTTGTACGCGAGCGCCCGCAGGCAGGCGCGTCGCCATGAGACCCACTTGATGTCCTTCATATGGGGTGTAAAGACAGTTTTTAGAACTAACGACCCTTATAAGGGATATTATATAAATTAAATATAAAATCCTCTTTTTGGGTTATAAGGCCGGAGAAAGCACTTTCGGCCCCATTTACGGGGCGCTATCATGTCGGTGATGAAGATCGAGCGACAGCTCACCGACGGGGCCGTGCTCGCCGAGCTCGGGGGGCGCCTGGCCCAGGCTCGGCTCGTGCGCAACCTCACCCAGGACGCGCTTGCCGCGCAGAGCGGCGTCAACCGCAAGGTGCTGCAGCGGATCGAGGCCGGTGAGGCGGTCAACCTCACGAGCTTCGTGCGGGTGCTGCGGGCACTCGACCTGCTCGATGCGCTGGACGGGCTCGTGCCCGAGCCCGGACCGCGGCCGATCGACCTGCTCAAGCTGCACGGCAAGGCGCGCAGGCGCGCCACCGGGCGCAGGCGCAGGCGCCGCCCGCAGGCCGAGCACGAGGGCGCCTGGCAGTGGGGCGATGAGGCGCCGAGCTCTTGCCGGGAGAGACCCTGACTCGTGAGCACGCTGGCCGCGGTGCGGCTGTGGGGCACCCTGGTCGGGGCGGTCTCGATGCCGGACGATCGCCGTGTCGCGAGCTTCCAGTACGACGAGGAATTCCTGGGCAGCGGGATCGAGGTCGCGCCGCTGAGAATGCCGCTGCGGGCCGAGCCGTATTCGTTTCCGGCTCTGGACGCCGAGAGCTTCCACGGGCTCCCCGGCCTGCTCGCCGACAGTCTGCCCGACCGCTACGGGCACGCGCTGATCGACGCCTGGCTGGCCGGGCAGGGGCGCGCGCCGGAGAGCTTCGACGCGGTGGAGCGGCTCTGCTACATCGGCGTTCGCGGCATGGGCGCGCTCGAGTTCGCGCCCAGCCGTGGGCCCGCGCCCACCCGCGCCCACGACCTGCACGTGGCCGAGCTCGTGCAGCTCGCCTCGGAGGTGCTCAGCCACCGCGAGCAGCTGGTCGCCTCGTTGGCGCAGGGACACAGGAGGCGGGCGATGCTCGACATCCTCAGCGTCGGGACCTCCGCCGGCGGGGCGCGGGCGAAGGCGCTGATCGCCTGGAATCCCGACAGCGGCGTGGTGCGCTCGGGTCAGCTGGAGACGCTCGATCCCGGCTTTGAGCACTGGCTGCTGAAGTTCGACGGGGTCTCCGGCAACCGCGACAAGGACACGCTCGCCGACCCCGAAGGCTACGGCGCGATCGAGTACGCCTATTCGCTGATGGCAAAGGACGCGGGGATCGAGATGAGCGACTGCCGCCTGCTGGAGGAGGGCGGGCGGCGCCACTTCATGACGCGCCGCTTCGACCGCGGCCCCGGGGGCGCCAAGCGGCACATGCTCTCGCTTGCGGCGATCGCGCACTTCGACTTCAACCAGGCGGGCGCGCACTCCTACGAGCAGGCGTTCATGACGATGCGCAGGCTGGGGCTGGGCAATGCCTCCGTCGAGCAGATGTTCCGGCGGATGAGCTTCAACATCATTGCTCGCAACCAGGACGACCATGTCAAGAACATCGCCTTCCTGATGGATCGCGCCGGTGGCTGGCGGCTGGCGCCGGCGTTCGACATCGCCTACTCCTACCGGCCCGAAAGCCGCTGGACGAGCGTGCATCAGATGAGCATGAACGGCAGGCGCGATGGCTTCACGCTGGCCGACTTCGCGGATTGCGGCCGGGCTGCGTCGTTGCCGCAGGGCCGCGCCGGGCGGATCGTGGCGCAGGTGCGCGAGGCGGTCTCGCGCTGGGGCGAGTACGCGCAGCGGGTCGATGTTGACGCGCGGGACGTGCGACGGATCGCAAAGACGCTGCGACTCCGCCTGCCGGCCGGGTAGCGCTAGACTCGCGGCATGCGCGCGCAGGGCGCCACTGCCACGGGCTCTGGAGAGCCGCTGCTGCTGATCCACGGGTTCTCGGGCGTGCCCGAGATGTGGCGTCCGGTGCTCGGGCGCCTGGCGGGCTCATTCGACGTGCTCGTCGTCGGGCTCGCGGGCCACTGCGGCGGTCCGGATCTGCCTGGTGGCACGGGCGTCTCGGTCGCGGCGCTCGTCGATGACGTGGAGCGCGAAATGGACGCGGCCGGCTTTGGCAGCGCGCACGTGGTCGGCAATTCGCTCGGCGGCTGGATTGCGCTCGAGCTTGCAAATCGCGGACGCGCGCGCTCGGTGGTCGCGCTCTCGCCCGCCGGCGGCTGGGAGCGGGGCACATCAGAGGAGAAGCGTTTGGAACGCCTCTTCCGTCGCAGCCACGCGATCTCCAAGCGGATGCTGCCGCTGATGCCGAAGCTGCTCGCTCGCCCGCGGATGCGCCGGGCGGTGCTCGCGCAGGCGATGGCGCGGGCGGATCACCTCGATCCCGACACGGCGCTCCGCGTCGTCACGGGCGCCGTCGAGTGCAGGATCTACTTTGACCTGATGGACGCGGTTCTGCGCGACGGGCCGCCGAGCGGGTTCGAGCAGATCTCCTGCCCGGTGCTGCTCGCGTGGGGCACCAAGGACGCGATCCTGCCGGCCAAGCGCTACGCGCAGCGGATGCGCAACCTGGTGCCGAGCGCCCACTGGATGGATTTGCCCGGGCTCGGTCACGTGCCGATGGGCGACGATCCGGAGTTGATCGCGCAGCTGATCGCCGACTTCGCCTCCGCGGCGCCGCATGGCGCTCCGGGCGAGGAGGAGCTCGTCGTGCAGGCGCTGGCCTGAGACTCGGAGCCCCGCCCCGCGTGGGCATCGCCCTACCCGGAGTCGGAAGCATGGTAGGATAAGGGGTATGAAGGTCAGTATGAGCCTGCCCAGCGAGGATGTGGCGTTCTTGGACGCCTATGCAAGCGCGCACGAGCTTCCTTCGCGGTCTGCTGCCATGCACACAGCGATCAAAGCGCTTCGCCTAGGGGATCTTCGCGACGCATATGGCGACGCTTGGGCAGAGTGGGACGCAAGCGGCGAAGCCACCGCTTGGGACGCTGTCGCCGGCGATGGCGTGTGATGCTGCGCGGCGAGCTCCGCATAGTCGATTTCGAGCCGGTTCGAGGGGCGGAGGCGAACAAGCGCCGGCCGGCGGTGATTGTCAGCAATGACGCGGCGAACAGCACGGCTGCACGGCTCGGTCGAGGCGTGCTCACCGTCGTCCCAGTCACCTCCAGCGTCGATCGCGTCTATCCGTTCCAGGTGCTCTTGCCCGCTGGGACCGCCGGATTGCGAGGAGACTCGAAGGCTCAGGCCGAGCAGGTGCGCTCGATCGACGCAGAGCGGATCGGCGAGCAACTCGGCCTGTTGTCCGATTCGCTGATGGCGGCTCTCGACGATGCGCTACGCCTGCACTTGGCGTTGTAGCTCGGCCGGATACCATCCGCCCATGATTGAGCAAGGAGATAAGGCACCCGACTTCGAGCTGGCCAACCAGGACGGGGACCGCGTCAAGCTTTCCGACCTTCGTGGCGCGCCGACAGTTGTCTACTTTTACCCGAAGGCCGACACGCCGGGCACTATAACCACAAAAGGGGCAGCCATGCAAGCGGCTACGATCAGGCGATGATCGAGCAGGGCCAGCCGGCGCCAGACTTCGAGTTGCCCAACCAGGACGGCAACCCGGTCAAGCTCTCAGGGCTTCGCGGGCAGCCGGTCGTTGTCTACTTTTACCCGAAGGCTGCAACCCCTGGCTGTACTGTCCAGGCGTGCGGCGTGCGTGACCACCAGGCCGACTACGCGAAGGCCGGCGCGGTGGTGCTAGGCGTCTCGCCTGATGGCGTGGCGAAGGTCAAGAAGTTCCACGAGAAAGAGGCGCTGAACTTCCCGCTCCTCGCTGACGAGGACCATGCGGTTGCAGACTCCTACGGCGTGTGGGTGCAGAAGTCGATGTACGGCCGCACCTACTGGGGCAACGAACGCACCACGTTCGTGATAGACAGCGACGGACGCATCGTTCAGGTGCTGCGAAAGGTTAAGCCCGCAGAGCACGACAAGCTCGTACTCGCGGTGCTGGCGGCGGCCTGAGCCTTGGATCGGGTGGAGTCCGCCGACTGCCGCAACGGGCATGCTCGGCGCCTCACGGCCAGTCCAGCGGATGTGCGTCAGGACTTGCTCTGCAACATGATCTCGTCGGCCGCGAGGGCAGCACGCGAGGCGAAGACGAAGCCGTCGAGGCGATGAATGAATCAGGCCGGCTCGCGTAAGTCGCGCGAGGCTGTCGGACGCGGCTACCCGGTCTCCGATCACTCGCGTGATCTCATCAACCGACCACGGCCGCTGCGCATCACTCGCGAGCAGCGCATCAAGCACGGCGCTGTCGACATCGGCATCCTTTTCCTGCTGGTGTTGCATCGGGACCTCCTTCAACGGTCCCCGGCGCACGCCGACGGCGCCGGAGACATCTCGACAGGGACAGAATCAAACCGATCGACAACGGGCCGCGGCTCGTGCCGATCCTCTCGCTGCGCCTCAGCGAACCGCGAGCGGCATCACGCGCTCGCCACGCACTCGCAGACGAGAAGGCCGGCAGTGGCGGCCATCGCCTCCAAGCCCGTAAGCGCGTCATAGATCGCCAGTTCACGCCTCGAGGACGCGAGCACCTCGCCCTCAGCGTCGTCGCTGAGGGCGGCGGCCTTGACGTTGCCCTCCGTCTCCAGATCATCACGCAACACCGACACCGCAAGCGCCACATCCTCGACACAGCCAAGCCGGACCTGCGCCCGCTGCTCATCGTAGGTCCAGCCAGCGCGATCGAGAAGACTGGCAGTGCGGGCAAGCCGCATGTTCGCCGCCCACACTTTACGGTCGCTCGCGCGGTCGGGCACCTTCAAAAGCGCCTCATCAAGCTCCTGAAGATCACGCTCCAAACGCGTATAGAGCGCCTGCCGCAAAAGCCCAACCACGCTGCGCTTCAAGACGACGACGGGCCGAGAATCGCTAGTTTGCTCCTGCATGGGAAGAACCTCGTTTCTTTCCGTGCCGGTCCCGGCGCGGCCCTATACCGCGTCGGGACCACACTTTATGATCTAGACACCATAAAGCATACACTATGGACTGTGCTCCGTGAAGCGGGCACCATAGTGCGGAGTGACGCCCGCACGAAAGACTTCAGATGGCCCCGACCCACGGCTCGGGCCGGCGCTACGGGCCTTCCGCGAGCAGCGAGACCTATCCCAAGAAGATCTCGCTCACGACGCGGGGATCACGACTCCGGCGCTTAGTCGCATCGAGGGCGGCAAGTCCAACCCAAGCTGGACCACCGTCATAGGCATCCTTGCGGCACTCAACATCAGCCTCGCCGACGTCGAAGCAGCTATCGAGCGCGCGGGTTCATAGCCTCAGATCGCGCGCGGAAAGACGGGGTCGAACCGTCGCGCGGGCCGACCAGCGGCTGCCTCGGCCAGCAGGCTTTGGATCAAGCGGTGCATAAGACTGGTGTCAACGTAGCTGTCGGCCGAAAGGGCCTCGCACGGCCACCAAGCAGCAGGGCGCGAGCCCGCTGCCATTGGGAACACCCGTAGCAACTGGAAGCGTAAGCTGGTCCCAAGGCTTCGGCAGCGGTAGATCGTTCATGATGACATCCACGTAGCATGCGTGGCGTCGTTTCGCGACGCCTGGAGCCTGTCCCGCAACTTTCCCGACCCAAACGTTCTGATGCTGAATAGCAAAACCATCTTTCGATCATCGGGACCTGGTGGTCGCGCTGACCCGGCCAGCCTTGAGCACCAAGAGACCCGACGCCGGATACCACGCAAGGGAGAGGCAGCATGAGACGCCAGAAGCCGACAACACGGAAAGTCATCGAGATCAGTGCGCCTTCCTCAGATCACTCATACCATGCTGCGCAGCAGCCAGAACCGTTCAACAGACAGAAACATGACTTGACGCGCCGCGCCGCACCGGATAGTCATACCGGCGTGAGAATACCTCCCGACCTAGCACGGACCCCCATAGTGTCCCGTCGCCGCGACCGATCGAGAGCGATCCCCCTCGTCCATATGCTGACGCTTGTCGCCACGTCGGCGATGCTCGCCTTTGCAACCGGCGCTGACGCGGCCCGTCCACATTACTCCGATACAAAACTCGGATCCGATGTCCTGCAGACTGTCGTCAAGACCAAGCAGAAGCACATGCTGCCCGCAATCAAGATGAAGTTGCTCGGCGCTGCTGTGAGCAGCGTCTACACCGACGGGGTGAGATGGGCTGCCTATGAACCGAGTCACGGGGTCACGCGGGTGATGGACACAATTGCAGGTACCTCTGTGAAGCGTGATAATCCCGAAGGCTGCGCCGGCGGACTAGAGGCGATGGGGGGCGGCGAGCTGCTTTACGACTGCACTGATCCAATGTGCCCGCCTGAACATGCACATCTATGCGTGCTGAAATGGCCTGAAGGCAGCCTCCTCGGATACGAGACGTTCGCGCGCTTTGTGATGGTGGATATCGCCACCGGGGCTCAGCATGTTGTGGTAGGCACCGAAGGCACGTCGTTGGGTGCGTCGATGGAGGGCGCCTCGACACAAGCCACTGTGCACTTTGGTGGACCGATCGGCTCGCAGTGGATGACGGGGGGAGACAGTGAACAGCTGATCAGCGAACAATTCTTCTTGAATTGGCACACCGGCTTGGTGATCTCCGAATCGGGCAGTATTGGAACGCCGCGTGACTACGATTGGGAAGATCTGAACAGCGAGCAGCTGATGCAGCCTCTTTGTAGGCCCCTGCGCAGGCCACTTCGTGTTCAGGGGGGCGAAAACGCACCTCTATATGTTCCAGCGGCATATGCGCCGTCGCTGGCGGTGATAGAAGTGGGCGAAGAAGGCAAAAGGACTCCTCAACTATTGCACTGTGGCAGTAGTAAGCATGTTTCCCTGCCGTCCTGCGGTGGACCACAGTTTGGGGGTGGAGCATTGTCTTGTGGCATCGAATTGGTGACCCAGCTCGCGCCTCGCCGCTACCCGTGGCATAAGGCTTTCTATAAAGTGAGCCCACCAGCAGGGGAGAAGTACTCCGGTCTTCTTCAGCACACCTCCACGACAATACTTACCACGTTTCGGCGCGACGGGCAGGGTTATGGTGTCATTGGTGATGTGTATGACGCTCAACTGCCCTGGGCGAAGCCAAAGAGCGGACACCGAAAGTGATTTGCAGGATCAAGATGAAGAACGCCTGCGATGCGACGATCACGCATACGTTGAGCGACGACCGAGCAAAACGGCCGAGCATCCTGCCCTTGTTCCAGACAGGAGTGCAGGTTGCCATGCTCGCAGGCCTCCTGCTGCTCGCCGCCGCAGCGGCTCGTGCGCCGTTGGCCGGCGCGACCACCGCCAGCGCACATCACCCCGCACATGCTGCCGCCAAGCACAAGACCAAGAAGATGAAGAAGAGGGCGACGCCGATGATCAAGTTGAAGTTGCTTGGGACTGCGGTGGATCCGCAGGGCGTCCTTACGGATGGCGAACGGTGGGCGGTTTACGAACCGACAGCGGGAATGACGCGGATCATGGACACTCTCACGGGCAAAACGATCGAACGCGCCGATCCCGAAGGTTGTAGCCAGGGGTTGCGGAAAATTGGCGGTGGGGGAATTCTGTACGAATGTGATGACCCTGAATGCCCTGGGCAGGCGCGTAATTGTTATGTCGAACCGTATGCGCATGGCGAGTCTAGGCGTTATGTGGTTGTGAACCTGGAATCTGGCGCGCAACAGGTCGTGCCGGATACCAGTGATGTCTCGATACGTCTTCCCACGGAAGGCGGGGAATTCCATTTGGGCGCGATCGGCTCGCAATGGGTCGAAGCTGTCGGCAGGGAACTGTCTTTCATCAACCTGCATACGGGCAAAATTATAGGTCAAAGTGAAAGCGAACCGTCGAATGAGGTGCTTGATGACCTAAATGAAGCTGGGCTGCTCAAGCCTTTGTGTGCTCCGCTGACGCTGGAAGCGAGCGAAATCACGGAAGCTGGAGAACCTGCCCACGGCGAGAAGTATCTGCCTGTCGAATATGATCCTCCGTTCGCAGTCATCAGCGCAAATAATGCTGGCTACGGCTATCTGCGGCGGTGTGGGAGCAGCAAGCGATTGTTGTTGCTTGGGCATTGCGGGGGCGGTGGCTCAGGGCAGACGATAGGTGGCGGCGTGCTTGCTTGTGGTGAAGATTTCGTGACGCAGCTTTCGTCGTTGCGTCTGTATCCGTGGTACGGGGTGGTATATCGGCTGAAGAGGCTGGTGCCGGAACGTGAGTTCGAAAATATTGAGCATACTGCGACGACGGTCTTTGCTTCGGTCTCGCATGAGCCTAGCCGTGTTTATTACGCGCGGTTGCCCTGGGCGAAGATCCATTCCCAAGGCGGGAGCGCTCGATGATCGGTGGCTACTTTCGCGATCTGCGCAACGAAGGTGCTGGAATGTTTACGGTCAGCCGATTAACGACATTCAAGTAGTATGTATGTTACATTGCCGGCGGGCCGAGACGGTCGAAGGCCAAGTTCTAAGTTGAGCTAACGCAGTAGTTGTGATTGTCAGACGGTACGACGATCGCGTAGTAGACGAGGTGTTGACGGCAACGTCGCGCATATAGGCCCACGCGAAACGACACAGGGGGACGTGGCATGCAACAGCCAAACACGCGACGCACGAGCTGGACAGGAGCCAGATCGTGTCGATTTGCGTTGTCGTCTCGGGCGGGCGTCGGCGCGTGTTGCCGTGATGCGCAAGGGAGTACCACAATAAAAGGATGTTTGGGAGTGCTGGTGGTGGTTCGTTGACTTGCCTGTGCCAGCGTGGTCGTTTGGGCGCTCTTGCTCCTTGTCTGGCAGCCGATCGCGCATGCGGGAACCACCTATGTCGATGGCCTCTCAGGCGAGGATTTGACGTGGAATTGGGATAATACCGAAGCTAGTCCATATCAATGGTGGGACGGCGTGTTTGCGAGTGGCAGTTTCGCGGAATTCTCTGGAATTCGTGGGTCAATCAGGGGCACATTCGTCTTGCTCGGGAAGTGATGCAGTGGGACGCGCTACGCGAACCGGAAGAAAAACACGGTTCAGGACAATCGCATGATTATAACGAAATTTTCCAAGCGTGGTTCAATGACGTCACTGCGGAAGACTACAGCAAAGCCGGCGGTCTTGCGCTCGACTTGTCGCTGACGAATTACATCGATACAGGGAAAGCGGCAAAGACCGAAAAAGAAAAGGAAGAAGAACTAGCTGGTCAGGTGAAAGCGATGCCGCAGAGCACTGAAGAATACCAGAAAGAACTGGTGCGTGTGCTTGAATGGGCGAAGAACAAAGGCCATGCATTTACCTATGTCGAGCCGTGGAACGAGCCGAACGACCAGGGCGAAATGAAAGGTACGCTTCGGACCACGCGGGAAGCAGAAGAAAACAAGCCATCGCGATACACGCCGGCCACCGCCGCGAAGTACACGCAGGCAGCGGAAGAAGCGTGCAAATATTATGGTTGCACGGTGATTGCAGGCAACGTGTACGCAAACGGCAGCGGTGCGTCTGCGAAATGGGAGAACGAATACGAGGAAGAGTGAAGGTTCTGAAATCGAAACCGATGACGTGGGGCATTCACCCGTATTGGCCTATGAAGCAACATGATCCCGCTGGCCTTGCCGAATACGAAGAATCCGCGAAAGAGTTCCCGTCAGGCGCGACAGTGATCTTCACGGAGGTGGGCGCCTACCGCTGCTACGGTGGCGGAAGCGGCGAACTCAGTGAAAGTGAACAGGCAGAGTCGGCAAAGTGGCTTGT
This sequence comes from uncultured Actinomycetota bacterium, assembly GCA_963725915.1. Classification (GTDB taxonomy): domain Bacteria; phylum Actinomycetota; class Thermoleophilia; order Solirubrobacterales; family Solirubrobacteraceae; genus Palsa-744. Next base: position 524,130 of record CAVSAL010000004.1, read on the forward strand.
TGACGAACTGATGCCAAAAGCGCATCCGGTGCATGTGTTCTATTATGATCCGTACCAGCCTTACCAAACTTGCAGAAATTTCAGTGGTGGTCCGGAAACAGATACGGCGCTTTACCAGGCAACGTCCAACCCGTGGGTTCCGGATAAAGCGTTGCCGCGTGCGGCTGCGAGTGGATTTTGGATAATAAGGATATCCCGTGGGCGTTTACGGGTAGTCCGCCGGCGGCGCATGTTTCTAAGCGGTCGGTGTATGTGGAAGGTTTGGTGTTGCCGGGTGGAGATGACGCCGAAGCGCGGTTTGAATATGGGTTGAATACCGGGTATGGGAGCAGTACTGGCCCAGAGGGCGAGGGTGGGAGTGGTGAATCACCAGCGGCTGCGACGATTGAAGGGTTGACGCCGGGGACGACGTATCATTTTCGGTTGAGGGCGTGGAACGGCGAATCGGGCGGCGAAGATTATAGTGGGGATGCTACGTTTACCACGGAAGTGGCGCCGCCGTTGGTGGGTGCGCAGACTGTGAATGTGGGTGCTACGACCGCGAAGCTCGCTGCGCAGATCGAGCCGGAAGGCTTTGAAACGAAGTATCATTTTGAATATGGTCGTGAAGCAGGTAAATACACGGCCGCGACGACCGAAGAGACGTTGAAAGAAAAAGGTACGGGTTGGGAAAGCGTGCGTGCGGAAGTGTCGGGTTTGGAAGTTTGCCAGACCTATCACTTCCGGGTGGTGGCCACGAATCAGGATGGGACTGTTGATGAGTCGGATCAGGAATTCAAGACGGAATGTTTGCCGCCGGAAGTTGTGACGGGCGTGGCCTCGGAACTGCAGCCGCATTCGGCGACTGTGAGCGGGACTGTGAACCCGGAGGGCGAGGCGGGGTCGTTCCAGTTTGAATATGGGACGAGCAACAAATTTGGGTCGTTGGCGCCGGAAGTTGCTGGTAGCGCGGGCGAAGGTCGCGGTGCGGCTCCGGTCAGCGCGGGTTTGACGAACTTGAAGCAGCATGCGGTCTATCACTATCGCTTGTCAGCGTCGAACGCGCGCGGGGTCAGCAAGGGTTCTGAAGATACGTTTGAAACGTTGTATGCGCCGCCGCGGGTTTGTGGGGAGAAAGCCGCTGAGTCGCGGCCTGAAAGTGCTGTGTTGGAAGCTGAAGTTGATCCGGAAGAAAACGCGACGAGCTACTATTTTGAATACGGGTTGACGGAAGCGTATGGGACGCGGCTTCCGTTGTTGGGTGAATCCGCGGGGTCGGGAGTTTCGTGTGTGAAGGTGAGTGATGCGGTGGTGGGTCTTGTGGAGGGGCAGTCGTATTATTTTCGGGTGGTCGCGGAAAATGGCGGTAAGACGGCGGCTGTGGCTGGTAGCGCTGATGAGTTTAGAACGCCGGTGGATTGGCAGATGGGTGGGCGTGAAGTCGAAGCGGGCGAGCCGTTGAGGAGTGCGGGTACGTTGCTGTTGGAAGCTCCGGTGTATGGGACGGTGCGTGCGGAATGCTCGGTGGATGAGGCCGGTGAAGCGGAAGCGGATGGTGCGGGCACGATCACTTCGGTGACGGGTGCGAAAGGCGAAAAAGCGATCTCGTGCGGCCTGGTCAACAAGGGTGAGTGTTTCAGTTCGACCGGGGAAGTCGAAGCGGTTGGGTTGCCGTGGCGCACCGAACTGGTGGATGTGCCGGTCAAGAACGCCGCTGGGGATGTGGAACGTTATGAAGTACGCGACCGGTTTTATAATGGTAGTGGCGGTTCGATCGGGTGGATGGTGAAGTGCAAAACGGGCGAAGTGACGCATTCGGATGTGTGTACCGGAGAATTCTCGGGCAACCTTGAAAATGTGTCGGCGGGAGTGCCGGTCGAACTGGACGCAGCGTCGCCGCGACTGACGTGTGAATACAAAGATCCTGGTGCCGTGACGGGTGTGCTGGTGTTTTCCAGTGGCGTGGAAGGAGAGTGGTTGAGCGTCTCCGGCGCGCTGGCGGGACCGCAGAGGCCGGTGGTGGTGACTGGAGAAGCGGACGCTTCGGCGAGCGAAGCGCGGTTGACGGGCACGGTTGCTGCGAGGGGTGCTGCTACGAGCTACTGGTTTGAATATGGGCAGACGACGGGTTATGGGGTGAGGGTGCCGGTTTCGTCGGGGTCGGCTGGCGAAGCGCGGCTGCCAGTCGAAGTCTCACAGAGCGTAAGCGGCCTGGAAGTAGGCGTGCTCTACCATTACCGGCTGGTCGCGAGCAACAGCGGCGGCATCAGCTACGGCGAAGACAAAACGGTGACGCCGGGCGACCCGTCGCGATGGCATCTGGGCAGCGAACAGAAACCGAGCGCTCTGGATGGAGCCGGCACGCTGCTGATAGAAGCACCAGCATACGGCAAGGTTCGCGCCGAATGCGCCGTCGCGATGACCGGCGAAACCCCAATCCTGGGCGCCCTGTACCAGTACGGCACGATCACTGCGGTGACCGGAGCCAAAGGCGAAAAAGCGATCCCGTGCAGCCTGGCCAAGAAAGGAGGCTGTCTCAGCTCGACCGGGGAACTGGAAGCCGTTGGTCTGCCGTGGCGCACCGAACTGATGGACGTGCCGGTAAAGAACGCGGCGGGAGAAGTCGCACGCTACGAAGTCCGCGACCGGTTCTACAGCAGCGACGGCGAAAACGACGCCGGCTGGACACTTGCCTGCAAGAACGGCGAAACGACCCACGCAACCACCTGCGCCGGCGAATTCTCCGGCAACCTCGAAAACACCCCCGCGGGAGTACCAGTCGAACTGGACGACAGCAGCCCGCCACTATCATGCTCGTCCGGCGAAGAACCCGCCGTACTGGCAGGCGCAATCGTGTTCTCCAGCGGCCAAGAAGGCGAGCAGCTGAACGTAACCGGCGCGCCAACAGGACCACAAAAACCAGCCGTCGCGACCGGCGAAGCACAAGAAACCACCAGCACCACCAGCAAGCTGACCGGCACGATCGCCACCAGGGCCGCCGCCACCAGCTACCACTTCCAATACGGGCCGACCATCAAATACGGGTCAAGCATCCCCGGCGAAGGCAAAGAAGCCTCCGCCGGCGAAAGCCGCACACCACTCGAAGTCTCCCAAACCATCAGCGCACTGCAACCCCGAACGCTCTACCACTACCGTCTCGTCGCGACCAACAGCGCCGGCACCACCTACGGCACAGACAAAACGCTCATCACAGAACACCCCGCCCAATGGCAGATCAACGCCAAAACCATAATCGACGCGCCGATCCAGGGCGAAGGCACCCTCACCATCCACGACAGCGGCCTCGACCTCACCGCAGAATGCGCCCTACAAAACACCGGCTACGTCAAAGACTCCAGCGGCGAGATCGAAACGCTCACCGGCAGCAAAGGCGAAACGAGCATCGACTGCCACCCAACCAGCAGCGGATGGTGCGCCACCACCCAAATCGAAATCACCGGCACCCAACTACCCTGGAACACCGAACTCATCGACCAACCCACCGAAAACAGCGAAGGCGAAACCCACTACGAACCCCGGCTACGCCTCCAAAACACCAGCTGGACCATCAAATGCGCCTACATGGGATCCACCATCACCGACACCTGCACCGGCCAACCAACCGCACACACCGAAAACACCCCCACCGCCACCCTCATCGACTTCGAAACCAACACCCCCACCCTCACCTGCACCGGCAGCACCATCAGCACCGGCACCATCCAAGGCACCCTCACCCTCAAAAGCACCGAAACCGGCAAGACCCTCAACATCTACGGCGCACCCGGAGAAACGTAGACCAGCCAGCGATATAGCGAGATAGGTAGCGGCGTCCTGGGCCCGGCGGCTAGCCGAAGGCGAACAAGCTCGCGGGATAGCGCAGCTAACGTTGCGATTATTGCGTTTACGTGCTAGCCTCGGATTTGAAGGCAGCAATCCAGATCTGAGCCATGAGCAACGCGACGACACCAACCACAGATGAGATGCTTGAGGCGGCTCCTGCGGAAGCGGGCGCCTTGAAGAGCCTTGAGCGCCAGATCGAGCAGATCTACGGTCGGCATGACTCCGCCCAGCTACTCGATGGCGACGGCAACGCGATCGAGATACCCGCCTCGGCGCTACGCGCGTTGCGGCTGGTCGTGAGGCGGATGGCCGATGGCGAGAAGCTTGCTCTTCTGGCTCACGGGGATGAGTTGACCACGCAACAGGCCGCTGAGCTGCTGCATGTCTCGCGCCCCCACCTGATCAAGCTGCTCGACCGTGGCGAGATCCCCTTCCACAAGGTCGGGACGCACCGGCGGGTGGCGACCGCAGATGTGTTCGCCTATCTCGCCAGGCGCGCCGGAAAGCGTCGCGAAAAGCTCGATGAGTTGATCCGCATCAGCGAGGAGCTGCCGGGCGGCTACCGGTAGACAGGCCGACACGCGGCGGCGGGGCGAGCATATCCTCCGGCGTGATGGCGCTGACGGCTGTACTCGATGCGAGCGTGCTCTATCCACTGCCGCTGCGCGACACGTTGCTTCGGGTCGCGGCGGCGGAACTGTACGTACCGCTATGGAGCGAGCGCATACTGCGAGAGGCCGTCGGCAACCTGATTGCCGATGGACGCGCCAGCGAGGAGCAAGCGCGGCGGCTGGCCGAGGCGATGTGCGAGGCGTTCGACACCGCGACGGTCGCTGCGGCGGAGATCGAGCGGCTTGAGCCCGATATGGACAACGAGCGCAAGGACCGCCATGTGCTCGCGACGGCGGTCGCTGCCGAGGCGGAGATCGTCGTCACGCTGAATCTGCGCGACTTCCCGCGCTCCGCATGCGAGCCACTGTCGATCGAGGCGATCCATCCGGACGAGTTCTTGCTGCGTCTTTACCAACTCGATCCGGCCGCGGTGCAGGACGCGCTGGTCAGGCAAGCGGCGGCATTCTCGCGTCCGCCGCTCACGGTGCTCGACGTCATAGAGCGGCTCGCCATCACCGTTCCCGAGTGCGCAACAGTGCTCCGAGAGGGTCTGCGTTAATGCGCGCCGCTTCTCGGGACGGGGCGACCATGCCCACGAGCCCGATGGCGACCTGCGAGATCGCTGAGTACTATGCGCGCGATGATTGAGCAAGGCGACCAAGCCCCCGACTTCGCCCTCCCCGACCAGGACGGGGAGCTCGTGAAGCTTTCCGACCTTCGTGGCGCGCCGACAGTTGTCTACTTTTACCCGAAGGCCGACACGCCGGGCTGCACAACCCAAGCCTGCGGCGTGCGCGACCACTTCGCCGACTACTCGGGCGCCGGTGCGACCGTGCTCGGGATCTCGCCCGATCCTGTCGCGAAGGTCAAGAGCTTCCACGAGAAGTTCGACCTCAACTTCCCGCTGCTGGCCGACGAGGACCATTCGGTCGCCGAGCGCTATGGCGTGTGGGGGGAGAAGTCGATGTACGGCCGCAAGTATTTCGGCGTTCAGAGGGCGACGTTCGTCATCGACGCCGATGGCGTCGTGGTCCATGTGATCCCGAAGGTCTCGCCCAAGACACACGACGAGCAGGTGCTCGAGGCGCTGGCCGAGGTCGCGTAGTGCCCGGGCCGGCGGCTGCGGCTCGTTGATCTCCGCGCTGGAGCAGTGCTGGCCGCCGTTCGTGCTCGTCACCGGCCTGCTGCTGGTTGGCCTCGTGGCCGGAGAGGACGGGCTCTTCGAGGTGGCGGCGGCGCGGCTGGAGCGGCTGCCCGGTTCGCCGATCGCGCTGTTTGCTGCCTGCTGCCTGGCGGTCGCCGTGACCACGGCGCTGCTGAACCTCGACACCTCGGCGGTGTTCCTGACGCCCGTGCTGATCGTCGCCGGGCGCCGGCGCGGGCTGGCGATCGCGCCGTTCCTCTACGCCGCGTTGTTCATGTGCAACGCCTCCTCGCTGTACTTGCCGGGGTCCAACCTGACCAACCTGCTCGTGCTCTCAGGGGGCGCGCTCTCAGGCGCGAGCTTCCTGGCCAGGATGTTGCCGGCGGCGCTGGCCGCGACCGTGATCACGGCGGTCGGGCTCGCGGCGATCCACCGCAAGGCGCTGCGCGCCGGCGGGGCGCCTCAGGGGGGAGCGCCGCCGCCGATACCGCTGGGGGTAGGCCTGATCGCCGTGATTGCCTCGGCCGCGCTGATGGTGCTGTTGCGCAATGCGGCGCTGCCGGTGCTTGCCGTCGGGGTGGTCGCGGTCGCGTGGCGCATGCGCGGGCGCCGGATCTCCCGTGCACAGGCGCTCGACCAGCTCGGCGCGCCGCTGCTGCTTGCGCTGTTCGCGCTCGCCGTGCTTCTCGGGGCGCTTGCGCGAGCGACCGGATTTCCGGGCGATGCGATCGGCTCCACGGGCCCGCCGGCGCTCGCTGCGATCGCGGCGGCGGCGAGCGTCGCGATCAACAACCTGCCCGCGGCGGTGCTGCTCTCGGCCGCGCATTCGGCGCATCCGACCGCGCTGCTGATCGGCCTTGACATCGGCCCGAACCTCGCGGTCAGCGGCTCGCTCTCGGCGTTGCTTTGGTGGAGAGCGGCGCGGGGGGCGGGGGCAAAGCCCTCCGCGCTGGCCTTTACGCGACAGGGCCTGATGCTTGCTCCGATCGCGATCCTCGCCGCCCTCGCGGCGGCCGGAGCGCTCTAGATGCAGAATCGGCTCGCGATCGGAGGCCGTCGGGTCTATGATGCGCGCGCTCTGAGGCTGCGAAGCCGAATCCTCGGCCTGCCGGCCCCGAGCATCCAAGGACATCGATCCAAGAAGGGAGAGTTGCCATGAAGACCGCGACGCTCGCGCGCCTCGAGCACGAATTCGACGACGAGGATGACTGGGATGAGGACGAGGACGACCTTCCTGGCACCGACGAGGAGGAGCTCGACCTCGACGAGCTCGAAGAGGAGGAAGCCGAGGAGCTCTAGCGCGCGGACAGAGCCGCGGCACTACGGCTGAGGCGGCGAAGCCCCGGGCCGGCCCTGGGCCCCGCGAGGCGCCCCCGTGCGGGCGTCTCTACCGAAGGCCCTCGCGCGCCTCGCGCACGAGCGTGACGGCCTCCGGGAAGACGACGGCGATCACGGCCCGGATCTGCTGTGCCTGGGCCTCGGCGTCGCCCTGGAGGTTGACGCGGTTGACCGCGGCCACCGTCATGTCGACCGCGAGCTTGATCGCGTTGTCCGCCCAGGCCAGTTTCTGCTGGCCCTGCATCTGGTCGGCGAAGTCGGCCAGGCGCCGCTGAAGCTCGTCTGGATCGCCGAACAGATCGCCGAAGCCGCCACTTTCCATCCGACCATCATAGACTCTGCATCGCATGGCCTCGAAAGGCACAGCCGAGCCGTCCAGCGGCAAGCGTTCGAAGAACGGGCGCAGCAGCGAGGTGGCCACCCAACTGGAGTGGGAGCGCGATAAGCGCACGCGCCTCGGCGTGCCCGCGGTGGGCGGCGGATTCCTCTACCTGTTCGGGGCGGTGATCATCGGCTCGGCGCTTGGCGCGGCGCCGACGGTCGGGCTGCTGCAGGGGCTCTCGCCGGCGCTGGGAGGCGTCGCGAGCCCGCACGAAAGCCCGCGCGCCCCCGAGGTCCGCTACATCAGCCATCACGCCTTCCCGCTGATCGCCGGCAGCGTGCTTTCGGCGATCGCGCTGCTGGCGCTGACGGCAGTGCTGTTCGTGCTCGTCAAGGCGACGCGCTTTCGGCGACCGGAGTCATGGCAGGCGACGCTGCCGCTGCTTTTGATCGGCGGCATCGGCTTTGCGGCGGTGAGCATCGGACATCAGATCGCGGGCGCGATCCTCACCCATCAATTCGCGACCGGCGCCGACTTCAGCAACAAAGCCGTCGACTATGCGCTCACCAATGCGGGCGTGAACGTTGCGATGCAGTACATCTCGCTGCTGGCGGGGCTCTCGCTGACCGTCGGCATGATCTCCGCGAACCTCGGCGCGATGCGCGCCGGGCTGCTCACGCGCTGGATGGGCGTGGTGGGGATCTTCGCGGCGCTGCTGATCTTCCTGCCGATCGGCGGAGAGACCCTGACGCTGATCCCCGCGTTCTGGCTGGCCGCGATGGGGCTGCTCTACATGGGGCGCTGGCCGGGCGAGGAGCCGCCCGCGTGGGAGGCCGGGGAAGCGCGGCCGTGGCCGACCCAGGCGCAGATGAGAGCGGCCCGGCAGGACGCCGCCGGGCAGGCGCCGGACGTTGCGGTCGAGAACGGCGCGGGGGCAGGCGCCGCGGCCGGCCTTGCGCCATCCTCCGGCGGCGGCCGGCGCCGCCGCAAGCGCGGCTCACGCGGCTGAGCCCAGCCCCTCGGCGCGGGCCTGGCGCGCCATCCGTACTTCCGTGCGCGCGGGCGCGTAGTTGCGCTCGCACGATCTGCCGGGTTGCGCGGTGCATGCAATGGGGTAGCGCAGGGAATAATCGCTTGTGAGCATGTGGTTATCGTCACAAGCTTGACGGGCCCGGCTCGCATCCCAACGCAAGCATCTCTATGGGCGGCGCGAGATGCGCGGCCTGAAGGAGGGTTCCAATGGAGGCAGCATCGATCCATCCACACCCCGCGCAGGGCGAAGGCATGCGCAGGACGCCCGCGCAGCCGGAGGCGGCGGAGCCGGCGCGGGAGGCGATCTGGAAGCCGGCCGATCCGGCGCCGCTCGGCCTGGCCGGGTTCGCGATGACGACGTTCGTGCTCTCGATCTTCAACGCGAACCTCGTCAGCAGCAAGGGCCTGCCCGTCGTGCTCGGGCTGACGCTCGCCTACGGCGGCCTCGCACAGCTGCTGGCAGGCATGTGGGAGTTCCGCAACGGCAACACGTTCGGGGCGGTCGCGTTTACGTCCTTCGGCGCGTTCTGGCTCTCCTACTGGGCGCTGCAGGTCTTCTACGCCAAGGACATCGGCGGCAACGTCGGGCACGCGGTCGGCGTGTACCTGTGGGCGTGGGCGATCTTCACCGCCTACATGACGATCGCATCGCTGAGAGTGAGCGCCGCGGTGGCGGCCGTGTTCATCCTGTTGACCGCGACCTTCATCCTGCTGGCGATCGGCGCGAGCGGAGCGCACGAAACGGTCACCCACTGGGGCGGCTACCTCGGTCTGGCAACCGCGGCGGTCGCATGGTATGCCTCGTTTGCGGGCGTGACCAACTCGACGTTCGGTCGCACGGTCCTGCCGACGATGCCGTTGAGAGACAGGTGAGATCGGCCGCCGCTCGGGGCGTGGGCGCTGCCCGCGCCCCCGCGGCGGCGCCACGCAGAGGATGTTGGATGATATGGAGCGCGGAGGGTCCGGGCATTGCAACGAGTGAGGTGGACGATGGCTACTGAGCAGAGACTGACAAGCGGTGAGGAGCTCGACGGGGAGCTGGCTGCGCTGCTGGAGATCGAACGCTTCGAGCCGCCGGCCAAGTTCAGCGAGCACGCGCTGCTCTCCGATCCCGCCATCTACGAGCAGGCCGCCGCCGACCCCGAGGGCTGGTGGGCCAAGCAGGCGGAAGGCCTCGACTGGGCCAAGCCCTGGGAGAGGGTGCTCGACGATTCCAATCCGCCCTTCTACAAGTGGTTTCTCGGCGGGCAGCTCAACGTCAGCCACAACTGCCTCGACCGCCACGTCGCGGCGGGCCTGGGGCAGCGGGTTGCTTACCACTGGCTCGGTGAGGACGGCAGCGAGCGCGATATCACCTATGCCGAGCTGCTGGCGGAGGTCAAGCGGTTCGCCAGCGCGCTGAAGGACCTCGGCGTGCGCAAGGGCGAGGTCGTCGGCATCTACCTGCCGATGATCCCCGAGGTCGTGGTGGCGATGCTCGCCTGCGCCCGGATCGGCGCCCCCCACAACGTCGTCTTCGGCGGCTTCTCGGCGGAGGCGGTGCGCGAGCGGATGGAGTTCTCCGACGCCAAGCTGCTGATCACCGTCAACGCGGCCGCGCGCAAGGGCAAGGTCGCGCCGGTGAAGGAGCGCGTGGACGAGGTGATGGGCGACCTGCTCACGCTGGAGAAGATCGTCGTGGTCAGGAGCAAGGGCGTGCCCTGCGAGATGAAGCCGGGGCGCGACTTCTACTACGACGAGCTGCTGGCGGGCGCCAGCGATCCCGAGTGCCCGGCCGAGCCGATGGACTCCGAGGACCCGCTGTACATCCTCTACACCTCCGGCTCGACCGCCAAGCCGAAGGGGATCCTGCACACCACCGGCGGCTACCTGACCGGCGTGGCCACCACGCACCGCTACGTCTTCGACCTCAATGCCGACCGCGACGTGTACTGGTGCGCGGCCGACGTGGGCTGGGTCACCGGCCACTCCTACATCGTCTACGGGCCGCTGGCAAACGGCGCGACCTCGGTGATGTGGGAGGGCGCGCCCGACTACCCCAACAAGGGGATCTGGTGGGAGATCGTCGAGCGCTGCAAGGTCAGCATCCTCTACTGCGCGCCGACCGCGATCAGGGCCGCCATCAAGTGGGGCGCGGAGTGGCCGAACGGCCACGACCTCTCCTCGCTGCGGCTGCTTGGGACCGTGGGCGAGCCGATCAACCCGAAGGCGTGGCTCTGGTACCACAAGGCGATCGGCCACGAACGCTGCCCGATCGTGGACACCTGGTGGCAGACCGAGACCGGCGCGATCATGATCACGCCGCTGCCGGGGATCACGGCCACCAAGCCTGGGTCGGCGACCAATCCGTTCCCGGGCGTGGTGGCCGACGTGGTCAACGAGACCACCGGCGAACCGATCGAGCAGGGGCAGGGGCTGCTCGTGCTGACGCGGCCCTGGCCATCGATGCTGCGGACGCTCTACAAGGAAGAGGAGCGCTACATCAACGCCTACTTCAACCGCTTCGGTCCCGAGACCTATGTGGTGGGCGACGCCGCACGGCGCGACGCGGACGGCTACATCTGGGTGATCGGGCGCATCGACGACGTGGTCAACGTCTCCGGGCACCGGCTCTCCACCGCCGAGGTCGAGTCGGCGATCGTCGCGCACCCGGACGTCGCCGAGGCGGCGGTGATCGGCCAGCACGACGAGGACAGCGGCCAGGCGATCGTCGCGTTCGTGACGCTGCAGGGAGATCTTCAGGGAGACGAGCGCGAGGTGCAGAGCATCCGCGAGACGGTCGCGCAGCGGATCGGCAAGCTTGCGCGGCCCAAGCGGATCATCTGGACCGACGATCTGCCCAAGACCCGCTCGGGCAAGATCATGCGGCGGCTGCTGCGCGACATCGCCGAGGGCCGCGCGCTCGGCGACGTGACCACGCTGCGCGACCCGGAGGTGACGGCCAAGCTGGAAGCGCGCGTGAGCGAGCTGCGCGCGCAGGAAGAGTAGGCGCCCTCGGAGCGCTCGCCGCCCGGAGGCTCGCCTGGGGAACCGGCGCGTTCCGCCGATCGATCGGCGAGAGTACCGCTCATGTCACCAACTCAGACCGAGCCGCCACTGCCCGCCACCAGCCTGGCGGTCGAGACCACGGGGCTCGTCAAGCGCTTCGGAGAGCGCGCGGCGATCGACCGCGTCGACCTACAGGTGCCGATGGGAAGCGCATTCGGCTTCCTTGGCCCCAACGGCGCCGGCAAGACCACGATGATCCGGATGCTGCTCGGGCTCACGCACGCGAGCGCCGGCACGATGAGCCTGCTCGGCCACCCGGTCCCCACCGAGCGCTCGGTTGCGCTCGCGCGCGTGGGGGCGATCGTCGAGGAGCCGCGCTTTCACCCGCACCTCTCCGGCCGCGAGAACCTGAAGATCATCGCGGCCGCGCGGGGGCCGCAGGCGTTCGAGCGGATCGTTCCGGCGCTGCGGCGAGTGGGCCTCTCCGACCGCGCCGACGAGAAGGTCAAGCGCTATTCGCTCGGCATGCGCCAGCGCCTCGGGGTCGCGCGCTGTCTGCTGGCGGATCCGCTGCTGATGATTCTCGACGAGCCGACCAACGGGCTCGACCCCGGCGGCATTCAGGAGTTTCGGATGATGATCCGGGCGATGGTCGAGGAGGAGGGCAGGACGATCTTCCTCTCCTCGCATCTGCTCGACGAGGTGGAAAAGATCTGCGACCACGCGGCGATCGTCGATCGCGGCAAAATCGTGATGCAGGGCGCGATCGCCGAGCTGGCCAGCGGCGGTCGGCGCAACGAGCTGATCGTAGGCGTCAACGACCCCGAGCAGGCGCTGCTGGCGCTGGAAGGGCTCGACGTCGTAAGCGAGGCGCATCGCTCCGACGAGGGGCTGCGGGTCGTGCTCGCCGGCGAGCTTTCAACGGCGGCGCAGGTGAATGCGACGCTGGTCGGCCAGGGGCTTGCGGTGATGCGGCTGGAGCCGGTGCGTCAGAGCCTTGAGCAGCGGTTCCTGGAGATCACGTCCAGGCTTGGCGGCGCCGTCGAGCAGGACGCGCCCACGACGGAGGTTTCGGCATGAGCACGGCGGTCGCGCTGCGGATGACCTCCGCGGACATCCTCAAGCTGCGCAAGAAGCGCAGCATCCTGATCTGGGCGCTGGTGCTTGCGTTGGCGCCGCTTGCCATCTACTTCATCGTCAAGGTGGCGCAGCACTCGTCAACCCCGGCCGAACATGGGCCCGCGGGCGGGATTGAAGCCTTCAAGGACGGCTTGCGCATCCTCGGGACGCTCTTCGGTCCGCTGGCCGCGATCCTGATCGGCGTCGAGGCTGGCGCCGGGGATGCTGCCGCCGGGGTGTTCCGCGACCTCGTGGTCACCGGCCGCTCGCGCGTCGCGCTGTTTGCCACGCGCGTGCCGGCGGCGCTGGCCGTGACGTTCCTGGTCGTGGGGGCGGGCTACGCCTTGATGCTGATCGGCGTGTTCGCGTTCGCCTCCAACCTGCCGACGCCAAGCCTCGAACTGGTCCTCGAAGGCGCCGGCTTCGTGGCGCTTGAGACCGGAGCGATCTGCGTCGTGGCGCTCGGGTTTGCGTCGCTGACCAACTCCCGGCCGGCCTCGATCGTGACGCTGATCGGCGTCGATCTGCTCGTCAGCCCGATCCTTGCGAGCATCGCCTCGCTTGGCAGCATCCGCCGGGCGCTGCTCAACCAGGCGCTTGCGCACTTCGCGCCGATCGCCGATCTGCGCGGCGGCCACGGGCCGACGATCACGATGTCCAGCGGCACCGCTATCGTCGTGATCCTCGTCTGGCTGGCGGTGTTCCTCGCGCTGGGCGCCTGGCGCACGCGCACGATGGACGCTTGATTGTCGGCGATGTATTCGCCGAGGCGCCAAGGTTCTGCTCCCAAGCCGTCCGGAACGCAGGTGTACGCGATTTGGTACACTTGATCCATGACCAAGACCATCCCGGTGCGCGAGTTTCGGAGCAACCTGGCTGAGGTGCTCGGCGACGTGGCCGACCGACGCGACCACGTCGTTGTGACGCGCAACGGGCGGCCGGCGGCGGTGCTCGTGCCAATCGACGAGTACCAAGCGTTGGAGGAGACGGCCGAGATCCTCTCCGACGCAGAGACTTTGAGCGCGCTGCAGGCGGGTCTTGATGAGCTCTCCCGCGGCGAGGCAATCGAGTTCGGCGACCTGCGCCGCGAGTTGACAGAGCTGCGCGCGGCGAAGTAGCCGGTGACGCGCTTGGTACTCGCGCGCCGCGCGCGCGCCGAGCTGCTCGCGCTCGACTGGCCGCTGATCGATGCCGCTGAAGAAGCTCTGGCCCTGCTCCAGCGAGAGCCACGCGCCGGCTATCCGCTGCGTGGACGGCTTCGCGGCCTGTACTCGCTGCGAGTCGGCTCGTACCGGATCATCTACCAGCTTACGGACAACGACAAAACGGTCCGAGTCGCCACCATCCGCCATCGGTCTGTCGCCTACAGCAGTGATCCACGCTGACCGTGTTGGCCACCTCAGACCTTGTGGTGCTCAGGCACCCATGAGCCGTCGTCCTGACGGCTGAAGTCCTGGAAGATGTTCGGCGCCTCGGCGAGCATCAGCTTCGCGATCGCGTCGAAGACCAGGCGCAGCTCCTCCTCGGCGCCGGGGGCGGTGCGCATCTCGATCACGTGGCGAAGCGTGCGCAGATTCGCGGTCCAGACGATGTCTGTTGATAGGCCGATCGGCGCCAGGCGCCGCAGCGCCGAGGTGACCTCCTTCTTGACGTGGAAGGGGACGCCCTGGTCCTCGATGCCAAGCTCCTTGGCCGCGTCGCGCTGAAACTCCTCCAGCTGCTCGACTATCGAGAGCACGCGCTGGCGCATGGGCTCGAGCGCGGGCGGGACGCGGAAGCCGATGTCGGTCAGGCGAACGTAGCGCAGGCTCTCCTGGCTGAAGGCCGAGCCGGCCCTGTGCCTGACAATCTCATGAGTCAGAACACGTGAGCAGTTGCGCAGCGCGAAGGTGTAGTTGGCGTGCTCGAGCACGCTGCCGTGGGCGCTTCTGAGGATATTTGCGAAGTACTCTTGCCGGTCTGTCCTGATCCTGGTGACGTTCGGGTTCAGGCCCGGCTCCCAGCTGCGGTAGCAGGCGCGGCCGGCGAACTCGACCAAGAGCTCGCCCGGGTTGGGCTGCTCCTGCTCCTGCGTTCGCATCGCGATCCACGACTCGCCGCCGACGTCGGTCAGATAGGCGGTGAGCCCTTCGAGGTCAACCGACGGGCGGGCGATCAGAAAGACGGTGGGGGTGGTCTCGTGCATCGGGCGGCGGATGCTAGGGCCCCTCTCGGACGTTGCGCCGGAAGCTATAAGCTCACCGCAGCGATGGCGAGCACCGCCGATCAGATCCAGGATCCAGAGGCCGAGCAGGCCGCCTGGGACCTCTCTCCGCTGCTCGACGGCGAGGGCCCCGAGGGCGTGCGGAAGCGTCTGCAGGACGCGCTCGAGAAGTCTCAGAGCTTCGCCGTCGAGCACGCCGGCAAGCTCGGCGAACTCGACGGGCCGGGGCTCGTCGCCGCGATGCAGGAACTGGCCGAGATCCACGACCTCGTGGGCAGGGCCGGTGCCTACGCGGCGCTGCGGTTCTCCACCGACACGGCGGAGCCCGCGAACGGCGCCCTGCTGCAGCTCGTCCAGGAGCGCGAGACCGAGATCGAGACCACGCTGCTGTTCTTCGAGCTGGAATGGGCCGCCCTGGACGATGAGGCGGCCGAGCGCCTGCTCGCCGCCGACGGGCTCGATTTCTGCGCCCATCACCTGCGGCGGGTGCGTCGCTACCGCGAGCACCTGCTCTCCGAACCGGAGGAGCGCATCCTCGCCGAGAAGTCGGTGACCGGGGCAAGCGCCTGGGGCCGGCTCTTCGAGGAGCTGACCTCGGCGATCGAGGTGCAGCTGCCGGGCGAGAGGGAGGCGCCCTCGCAGCCCGTCGCCCTCGACGTCGCGCTCAGCCGTCTGGCATCGCCCGACCGCGAGGTCAGGCGCAGCTCCGCGGAAGCCGTCAGCGCGGCGCTGCAGCCCGGCCTGCGCACGCGCGCCTTCCTCTTCAACACGCTGCTGGCCGACAAGGCCACAGACGATCGGCTGCGGCGCTACCCCGGCTGGCTGTCGGCGCGCAACCTCGCAAACGAGGTCAACGACGAGTCGGTGGCCGCCCTGGTCGGGGCCGTGCGGAGCCGCTACGAGCTTGCGCGGCGCTGGTACCGGCTGAAGGCCGGCCTGCTGGGGATCGATCGGCTCGCCGACTACGACCGGATGGCGGCTGTCACCGACGACGAGGCGAGCTTCGGCTACGGGCAGGCGCGCGAGATCGTGCTCGACTGCTACTCCGCGTTCTCGCCGAAGCTGGGAGATCTCGTCAGCGGCTTCTTCGAGGGCCGCTGGATCGACGTGCCGGTGCGGCCGGCCAAGCGCGGCGGCGCCTTCTGCGCGGCGGCGGTGCCCACGGTGCACCCATACGTGCTGCTGAACTACACCTCGCGGCGCCGCGACGTGCTCACGCTCGCGCACGAGCTCGGCCACGGCGTGCACTTCGCGCTCGCGGCCGCCCAGGGGCCCTTTCACCAGCACACGCCGTTGACGCTGGCAGAGACGGCCTCGGTCTTCGGCGAGACGCTCGTGTTCGCTGCCCTGCTCGAGCAGGACACCTCGCCGGACTCGCGGCTCGCGCTGCTGGCGGAGAACATCGAGGGGGCGATCGCGACCGTGTTTCGGCAGGTCGCGATGAACCACTTCGAGGACCTGGTGCACACCGAGCGCCGCGAGCAGGGCGAGATCTCGGTGCAGCGCTTCGGCGAGCTCTGGGCGCAGAGCCAGAGCGAGATGCTCGGCGACTCGGTGGAGATCACCGAGGGCTATCGCAGCTGGTGGTCCTACATCCCGCACTTCATCGGCACGCCCGGCTACGTCTACGCATACGCATACGGGCAGCTGCTGGCGCTGTCGGTCTACCACCGCTACGAGCAGCAGGGCCCGGCGTTCGTGCCGCGCTACCTGGAGCTGCTGGAAGCCGGGGGCTCGCGCAGCCCGGAGGAGCTCGGCGCGATCGTCAACGTCAACCTCGCCGACCCCGGATTCTGGGACGCCGGGCTCGATCTGCTAGAGCGGCGGCTGGTGGAGGCCGAAGAGGCCGCCAGGGCCAGCGGCCGGGTATGAAGCCGCACGATTCCTAGGATCATGGTCCAAGGACGGGCGTCTGCGCTTGGGAGCGCGACGCGATCGCGCGATCCTTGTAGTGAGCATGCGAGCCCAGACGAGCACACTTCCTTGGCGAGCCGGCCGCAGGCCCGGGCGTGCGGCGCTGATCCTCGGCGTCCTGCTTGCGGCCTGCCTGGCGCTGCCGATCGCGCCGAGTGCGCGTGCCGGCGGACTCGGCAGCGTTCAGCCGCTGACCCCCTGGCGCAAACCGCTGGTGGTGCTTCCGCGGCCCCGCGCGGTCGACTACGCGAGCCTCGCTCAGACGGGCGTGCACAAGGCGGCCGCCTGGAGCCATGACGGCTGGTACTGCGAGTACCTCGGCTGCAGCAACGGCGCCTACCCGCTGCTGACGATCTGGGGCGAGGTGCCGATGTTCGAGACCGCCGATGCGCTGCAGCTGGCGCAGCCGAGCGGAGCTCACCGGCGGCTGATCGAAAAGTTCGGGCTTGCCTCCGAGCGCTACTGGGACCGCGGACTCGGCGGGTACGCGCCCTATCCCGGCGACCGCGAAGCCAAAGTGCAGGCATTCTTCGACGACAACGGCTGGCTCGGGATCGCCTTCGTGGAGGCCTATGCCGCCGATGGCGAACACCGCTGGCTGCGCGACGCCCAGCGCGCATTCCGGTTCATCTCCAAGGACGGCTGGGATGCCGCGGGCGGCGGCGGGATGTGGTGGAACACCAGCCACCCCTACCACTCCGGGCCGGCGCTGGCCTCCGACACGCTGCTGGGGATGCTGCTCTACGGCGAGGATCACGAAAGCTGGCAGCTCGAAGACGCAAAGGAATACGTCGATTGGGCCAACGCCAACGACAATCACGACGAACGCCAGCTCTACCTGGAGCAGGCCAACAAGCCCGAATCGGTCAACGACTACGTGCAGTCGCCGCTGATCTACGCGCAGTATCTGCTCTGCCAGGACGGGCAGGGCGAAGCGTATTGCGAACGCGCGGCGCGGGTGGCCGCCACCACGGCCGAGCAGAGCGTCAACGCCTCCGGCTACAAATTCAACTACGGGCCGGAGTACGACGCGATCTACATGCAGTGGATGATGGCCTACGGCAAGGCCACCGGCGAGAGCTACTGGCTGCGCCTGGCCGAAGTCAACGCGGCCGCCGCCGACAGGCACGCGACCAGCAGCGACGGCCTTTGGCTCTCCAGCTGGTGGGGCGGGCCGATCGGAGACCCCGAAACGCACCCGGACATGTTCCGGACCGCGGCGGCGACCACGAGCCTTTTCGCTTGGACCGCCTACTACCAGGGCGGCAGCGCGACGGCGACGCGCGTCCACCGGCACTCGCGTCGCCGCTGACGTTCACGGCCACCCAGGCTGAACTGGCTTCGGCGGGGGCCATTCCGGTGTCCGTGTCCGGGAACCGCTGCTCAGCGTTCACTGGCCGCGCTCGCGGCGGCCACGTGTCGTGGCGTAGGCCGTGTAGCCGGCGTGTTCGTCGCCGCGGAATCTGACACGCTCGATCAACCCAACGGGGGGCGCGCCGATCGTCACGATCTTGGCCGGAATGGCAGACGCGAGACAGGGCTCGTCGTCCCAGCCGACCGCACGGCGACCACCAAAGAGCGTAAGCGCCGTCTCTCCCGGCAATGCCGCCGCAGGAGACGACACACCGCGAAATCCAAGGTCACGTAGGCGCTCTGCCTCCGATTGGCAGCGTTCCCAATCCTCGTCTATAAGCGCGTCGGGAGGGAAGCCGGCGGCCTCGGCCTTCTCGAAGGTGCTGTAGTCGGCAATCCGCTCTTCACTGATCTTGAGGACCCACAGAGGCATGCGGATGAAAGCTGCTTCGTGCTCGGTGCGCAGGTTCTCCTGGCGGATCAGATCGGCCCAGGACCCATCTGGCGAGAGGCATAGGTATTGCGTAGGCACGGTACGAGCCGAGTGCCAGCGACCATCGCCAGTGTTGGGTCGCACCCACAGTGGCGTGTCGTAATCCGCGTAGCGAAATGCCACGTCGGAGAAGGGCACTGCGACTGGACTACGCGCCATGCTGCGCTCTGCCCTGCCTCACGGCACGGAAGAGGGCTTGCTCCCAAGCGGGATCGTCGAGCACGTAGATGGGCGCTCGGTCATCCAGATCGGGACGTGCCCGATAGAACCATGCCACCACCCCAGCATCCGTCCAGGATCGTCTGAGTATCGCAATGAGCCGGGCGACAATCTGTGCGCGGCGGGTAGGTTCTGCGTGCATCCGGCTCCACCGCTGGTATTGACGGGTCGAAATACCCATCAGCCCCGCGATCTCCGATTGACTGGCACGTGGAAGCCACTGCTGAAGCTGCTCGACCACAACTGAAATGTCATCTTCGCTGCGCTCGACGTGCCCGTCCAGCGCGTCCCGAAGCAGATGCCGCATCGCCTCGATGTTCAGAAGGAGTCTGTCGAAGGCGTCCAGCGGCTGGTCGGTCTGCATGGCTCGCAGGCTGTCCAGCAACAGGCCGCGAAACTCGGCTAGCCATTCGGGATCAAAGTCGGCGCGGTGAAGCTCGTCATCCATCTGCACGAGGCGGCCGGCGGTGTCATTCAGCCGTTGCTGGTAGGCGGCGTCAGTCAGGTTGACAGCTGCCTCGCCAAGCTCGCGCAGCGCCTCGGTGAGCGCGTTGCGCCACTCGCCGAGCTCTTTGGTCAGTTCATCGATGGTTGCGAGTCGGTCGCGCTCGGGGGATGTGGCCGCCGGCAAAAGGTCACCTCCAGGTCGTGGTATAACGACATGATAGCGACATGGATGGCGGAATACAAGCCCAGAACGCGCGTCTGAGCCATCCGCCGGCCCGCATCAAGCGGCTTCGCGGACTCCTCTAGAGCAAGCCGAAGCTGCGGCCGACGTTCTGCACGAGGTCGAACAGCGGCTGCGGCACGATGCCGAAGAAGAGCGTCGCCGCGCCTGCGATCACGGCGACTGCGATCACCTCGATCTGCGGCCGGCCCGCGGCGGCCTGCGGCAGCTCCTGCACGTCGAGCTCGGGGGAGCCGCCGGCGATCGCCGGCAGGGCGCCCGGCGCTGTCGCGGGCACGGCCTCGGCCTCGCCCTCGGGCGCATCCTTCATCCACATCGCCGCGATCACTGGCAGGTAGTAGGCCAGCGAGATCATCGAGCCGATCACGATCACGACGCCGAGCCATGTGTAGTTGCCCGAGACCGCCGCATCGATCAGGTAGAACTTGCCGACGAAGCCCGCGGTGGCGGGGATCCCGGCCAGCCCGAGCATCGAGAGCGTCAGCGGCCAGGCTAGCCAGGGGCGGCTGCGGCCGAGGCCCGCGACCGCCTGGATGCTGTCGCCGAGGTCCGTTTCGCGCTCGCGGGCGACGATGACCGCGAAGGCCGCGAGGTTCATCATCAGATAGACGATCAGGTAGAGGGTTGTTGCTTTGACCCCGAGCGTTGAGCCGACGACCACGCCGGCGAGCATGTAGCCGGCCTGGGCGACCGAGGAGTAGGCGAGCATCCGCTTCAGCGAGCTCTGGCCCAGCGCGCCGACGTTGCCGACGACGATCGTGATCGCCGCGAGCACGGCGATCGCGGGCGCCCAGGAGTTCTGCGCTTCGATCACGGCGATGTCGAAGAAGCGCAGGAACGCGCCCAGCGCGGCGACCTTCGTCGCCACCGCCATGAAGGCCGTGATCGGGGTCGGCGCGCCCTCATAGACGTCGGGGGTCCACTGATGGAACGGCGCCACCGAGGACTTGAAGCAGAAGCCGGCGGCGCAGAGCGCGATGCCTCCGAGCAGCAGCGTGTCGGCGTAGAGCGATTTCGAGGAGATCGCGCTGGCGATCCCGGTGAAGCTGGTCGAGCCGGTCGCGCCGTAGACCAGCGCGAGCCCGTAGACGAGCGTCGCCGAGCCGACCGAGCCGATGATCAGGTACTTCAGCCCCGACTCCAGCGAGCGCTCGCGGCGCATTTCGGTCGCGCAGAGCACATACAGCGGGATCGAGAGAAGCTCCAGGCCGAGGAACAGGATGATCGTGCTTTCGGCGGATGCCAGCAGCGACATGCCGCCGATCGAGCTGAGCAGCAGCGCGTGCAGCTCGCCGTGCGCGGCTTCGTGGCCGGCGCGCGAGCGCCATGCCAGCAGCACCGTGGCCATGCCCGCGGCGATCAGCACGAGGTTGAGCACGAGCGAGAGGCTGTCGAGCCGGATCGCGCCGTCCACCAGCGAGCGGTTCTCGTGCCACTGCCAGATCACCAGGCCGGTCGCGACGCCGAGCAGGATCAGCGTGAGCAGCGGCACTCCGTGCTCGCGGATCTTGCGCGGGCTGAGCAGGCCGACCATCAGCACGAGCACTGCGCCGCCGAGGAAGGCGATCAGGGGGGAGAGCCCGGCGAAGGCGATGTGCGGGGCGGGGATGTGGGCGAGTGGGATCATCGGGTTGCCGTTTCGCTTGATACGACCCCGCCCACCCGGACCCCGCCCACCCGGACCGCGCCGTCCGGGTCGCCGATGCCGTTGCCCCGAGGTTCGTCGGCGGCGATGCGGAAGCTGTTCGGTTCGGTCAGCGACCGCGCCCCTGCGACCGCCGCCGAGGCCGAGCCTTCGCTGCGCTTCAGCGCCGGCTGCGGGTAGAAGGCCAGGAACAGGATCGCGCCCACGAGCGGCAGCAGCACGAGGCCGTCGCGCACGCTGATCTCATGCGAGCGCACCTTCGGGCCGACGCGGTTGTGCATGCTGCGTATGAACAGCCGCAGCGCATAGACGCTCGCCCCGACCACGCCGGCGAAGGCGATCACGGAAATCGCGAGCTTGGACTTGAAGACGCCCAGCAGGATCAGGAACTCGCCGACGAAGTTGGCCGAGCCCGGCATCGCCAGCGTCGCCAGCGCGACGATCAAGAACAGCGAGGCGAAGACAGGCGCGCGGAAGGCAACGCCGCCCATGTCGCGGATGTCCTGCGAGCCGCCGGCGCGGCGGGAGAGCAGCAGGATGATGAAGAACACCGGCGCCACCACGAGCCCGTGGTTGACCATCTGCAGCAGCGCGCCCTGGGCGCCCTGGGGGTTCAGCGCGAAGATGCCGAGCGTGATGAAGCCGAGCTGGGCCACCGAGGAGAATCCGGCGATCAGGCGCGCGTCGGTCTGCGTGAATGCCATCACGGTTCCATAGAGGATCGAGATCAGCGCGATCAGCAGCATCAGCGTCTGGAAGTGCACGGCGGCCTGCGGGAACAGCGGCAGCACGATCGCCAGGAACCCGTAGGCGCCGACCTTCGAGAGCACCCCGGAGAAGACCATCAGCACCTCGATCGGCATCGCGCGGTAGCCGTCGGGCATCCAGCCGTGCAGCGGGAAGGCGGGCATCTTCACCAGGAAGGCGGCGGCGAAGAAGATGAAGATCCACTCCTGGGAGCCCTTGCTGAGCGGCAGCGCCTGGAGGCTCGATAGCACGAAGGTGATCGGCGTGCCGTGCTGCTGAGAGGCCAGCACACCGGTCGCGATCGCGGCGGCGAGCATCAGCAGCGACCCCACCAGCGTGTAGATCACGAGCTTGATCGTCGCCCGCACGCGCTGCTCGCGCTCGCCTTCGCCCCATATGCCGATGAGGAAGTAGAAGGGGATCAGCATCAGGTCGAAGAAGGCGACGAACAGCGCGAGGTCCTGGGCCAGGAAGGCGCCGAGCACCGCGGACTCGGCGACCATGAAGAACAGGTAGTAGAGGTGCGGTCGTGCCGGCGGGTTCTCGCCACGCAGGTTGGAGGCGAGCATTGCGACCGCGAAGAGCAGCGTCGTCAGCCCGACCAGCAGCACGTTCAGGCCGTCGATCCCGAGCTTGTAGTGGATCCCGAGCGAGGCGATCCAGGTGACGTTGGTGACGTGCTGCAGGGTCTGGGTGGCCAAGTTGGCGCCCTGCGTGCCCGGCTTGTATTCGACGATGTAGCCGATCGAGAGCGCGAAGGCGGCGACCGAGCCCACCAGCGCGAGCGCGCCGGGGATGCTGCGCCCGGAGTCGCCGCCGGCCAGCGCGCGCCCGGCGATCGCGCCGATCAGGCCGCAGAGCGCGGGGAGCCATATCAGGATCGAGAGTGCGGGCATCGCGTCAGGCCTGCAGCAGGAAGTAGAGGCCGACGACGGCGACGCCGAGCACGATCATCGCCGCGTAGTAGCGGATCAGGCCGCTCTGGACCGAGCGCACGAGCGCGGAGCCGGCGCGCACGAGCCCGGAGGGCCCGCCGATCAGCGCGTCGTCGATCACGGTTGGCTCAAAGGAGCCCTGGGCAAAGCGGCCCACGGCGGCGACCGGGCGCACGATCAGCAGGTCGATCGCCTCGTCGAAGTACCACTTCGCGGCAAAGAGGGTGTAGAGCGGGCGCAGCCGCTCCTGGAAGGCGGTCGCGCGCTCCGGGCGCACGCCCCAGATCTGCCAGGCGATCGCGATCCCGGCCAGGCCGATCAGCGTGCCGCCGATCAGGCCGGCGATCAGCAGCCCGTTGCGAGTGTGGACTTCGTAGAGCGAGGAGGTCGCAAAGCTCGGCTTCAGGAAGTCGTCGACTACGTAGTCGACGTTCGGAATCTGGATCAGGCCGGCGCCGGCCGCGCCGATCGCCAGCAGCGTCATCGCAAAGCGCATCGGCATCGCCCGCTCGGCGATCGCGTGGGTGGGGCCGGGGAAGCCGACGTCGGTGTCCTCGATCTCGCCGTCTGCGGGGTTGAACGGCTGCTCGGCGTGGTGCAGATGGCCGCCTTGCAGCTCCACCGCCTCCGGGCAGGGCTTGCCGTGGAAGGCGATGAAGATCATCCGGAACGTGTAGAGGGCGGTCAGGAACGCGCCGAGGTAGCCGACGCCATAGAGGATCCAGTGCCAGCCGCCGCGCTCTGCCGTGACCAGCAGGATCTCGTCCTTGGAGAAGAAGCCGGAGAAGGGAGGTATGCCTGAAAGCGCAAGGCCTCCGACCAAGAAGCAGCCGTATGTGAAGGGCATCGCCCGGCGGAAACCTTTCATCTTCTTCAAAGACTGCTCTCCACCCATCGCGCCGATGATCGAGCCGGCGCCCATGAACAGCAGCGCCTTGAAGAAGGCGTGGGTCATCAGGTGGAAGAGGCCCGCGGCGTAGGCGCCCACGGAGACGCCCATGATCATGTAGCCGATCTGGGACATCGTCGAGTAGGCGATCACGCGCTTGATGTCGGTCTGCACCAGGCCGATCGTGCCCGCGATCAGCAGCGTCGCGGCGCCGACGATCGCGCCCACGTCCTGGGCGGCGGCGGTCCTTTCGAAGAGCGGGTGCATGCGCGCGATCAGGTAGACGCCGGCGGTCACCATCGTGGCGGCGTGGATCAGCGCGGAGACGGGAGTCGGACCCTCCATCGCGTCCGGGAGCCAGGTGTGCAGCGGGATCTGCGCCGACTTGGCGAACGCGCCGACGAGCAGCAGCAGGCAGCCGGCCACCAGGTCGCCATGCGCGGCGCCGTTGAACGCCCCGGATTCGGCCGCGTGGAAGCTGCCGAGGAATTCCAGCGTGCCGGTGTGCTTGAGGATGAAGAAGGTCCCGAGCACCAGGCCGACGTCGCCGACGACGTTGATCACGAACGCCTTGATGCCGGCCTTGGTCGCGGTTTTGCGCCGGTACCAGAAGGAGATCAGCAGGTAGGAGGCGGCGCCGACGAACGCCCAGCCGACGATCAGCACCAGGAAGTTGCTCGCCAGCACGAGCAGCAGCATCGAGAAGACGAAGAAGTTGAGGTAGGCGAAGTAGCGGGTGTAGCCGCGGTCGCGGTCCAGGTAGGAGACCGAGTAGACGTGGATCAGCGCCGAGACCCCGCTGACGATCAGGATCATGAACACCGACAGCGGGTCCACCAGGATCGACATGCGCGCGTCGATGCCGTTGGTGACCGCGTATTCCCACAGCGCCGAGACGGCGATCCGGTGATCGGGCGCGTGGCCCTGCATCGTGATCAGCGCGCCGAGCGCGGCCAGGAAGGAAAGGAAGATCGCGCCCGAGCCGATCCAGCCGGCGGCGCGGCTGGGCAGCGCCTCGATGCGCTTGAAGCCGAGGGCGAGGATCAGCACCCCCGCCAGCGGGAACGCGAGCACGAGCCAGCCGTACGTGGTCTGGGTCATCCGTGCAGCTCCCGCAGCTCATCTGCGTCTATGGGCAGGCGCCGGCGGTAGATCGCGACGATCATGCCGAGGCCGATGCAGACCTCGCAGGCCGCGACGGTCATAACGACGATCGCGAAGATCTGGCCGTCGCCGTTGCCCCACATCCGCGCGAAGGCGATCAGGGCGAGGTTGGCGCCGTTGAGCATCAGCTCCAGGCAGAGCAGCATCACCAGCGGGTTGCGGCGGGTGGTCACGCCGACGGCGCCCAGGGCGAAGACGATCGCGGAGACCACCAGATACCAGGCGATGGTCATCGCACGACCTCCGGCTCGCGCTCGGCTGCCTGGCCTGCGCCGGCGTGCTCGGTGGGCAGCCGGCCTTCGACGCTCTCGGCCATCGTGCCGGTGCCCATCGGGCGGAAGAGGTGCAGCGGCGTCAGCTCCGCTTCGGGCTCATCGATGCCGCCGCGGCGGCGGGCGAGCACGACGGCGCCGACGGCCGCGACCAGCAGCAGGAAGGATGCGATCTCGAAGGTGAGCAGGAAGCGCGTGAGCAGCAGTTCGCCGATGTAGGCGGGGGTGCCGTAGGTCTTCGGACCCGGCTGGTAAGGGGCGCCGTAGGATTCGATCGCCTTCAGGCCGGTGCCGAGCAGCGCGACCAGAAGCTCCGCCAGCAGGCAGCCCCCGATCAGCATCGCCAGCGCGCGCGTGCGCGCCACTGCGGCCTGTCCGCCGCGCAGGCGGTCGCCGATCGAGGCGGACTCCTCGCCGACGTAGGCCACGACGAAGACGTAGAGCACCATCACCGCGCCGGCGTAGACGACGACCTGCACGGCGGCCACGAATTCGGCTCGCAGCAGCAGGAACAGCACCGCGAGGCTGACGAGGTGCACGACCAGCGCGAGCACGTTGTAGAAGGGGTCGCGCAGCATCACCACGCCGGTGGCCCCCGCGATCACCCCGATCGCGGCGAGGAAGAAAATAACTGCGCTCACTCGCCCTCCCGGCGCAGCGGCGTGCGCTCCAGCGGCTCGGCCAGCAGCATCTCCTTGGTGAAGATCAGGTCCGAGCGGTCGTAGGCGGAGAGCTCGTAGTCGTGGCCCATCGTGATCGCGTCGAAGGGGCAGGCGACCTCGCAGTAGCCGCAGAAGATGCAGCGCGACATGTTGATCTCGTAGACCGCGGCGTAGCGCTCTCCGGCCGAGACGCGGTGCTCGGGGGTGTTCTCGGCTGCCACGACCCGGATGCAGTCGGCCGGGCAGGCGGCGGCGCACAGCGAGCAGCCCACGCACTTCTCAAGGTTGGGGTGGGTGGGGTCCGAATCCTCGAAGCGGTGCAGCTTGTGGCGGCCGCGGAAGCGGGGGTAGACGGGCACCTTCTCCTCGGGGTACTGGATCGTGACCGGGCCTTCGATCCAACGTGCCATCGTGGTGCCGAGGCCGCGCATCGTCTCGCGGAATGTGCGCCAGAAGCTGCGCGTGGGGCCGGGCGCGGGGGCGCGCTGGACTGAGATCACATCGTCGCCGGGATTCCAGGGCATCAGTGGCTCACCACCACGACGATCGCGGTCACGAGCGCGTTCAGCGTCGCCAGCGGCAGCAGCACCTTCCAGCCGAAGCTCATCAGCTGGTCGTAGCGAAGCCGCGGCAGCGTCGCGCGCACCCAGATGAAGAAGAAGGTGATGATGCTCATCTTCGCCAGCACCACGATCGGGTCGACCCAGCCGGGCGGGTGGATGCCGAACGGCAGCAGCCATCCACCGAGGAAGACGGTCGTCACGATCCCGGAGACCACGAGCACGTTCAGGTACTCGGCGAAGTAGTAGGAGGCGAAGCGGCCGCCGCCGAACTCGGTGTTGTAGCCGCCGACGAGCTCCGCGTCGGCCTCGGTGAGGTCGAAGGGCGCCCGGTTGGTCTCCGCGAAGCTCGCGGTCAGGAAGATCAGGAAGCCGACGAACTGGGGCACGATGTACCACATGCCACCCTGGGCCTGGACGATCCCGGTCAGCGAGAGCGTCTGCGCGGTGATGACCACGCCGACCAGCGCCAGCCCCTGGGAGACCTCGTAGGAGATCAGCTGGGCGGCGGCGCGCATCGCGCCGAGGAAGGAGTACTTCGAGCCCGAGGCCCAGCCGCCGAGCATGATCCCGTAGAAGGCGATCGCGCCGAAGGCGAACAGGTACAGCGGCCCGATCGAGACGTCGATGCCGTAGAGGCCGACCCGTTCGCCGAAGATGTGCTGGACGTCGCCGAAGGGGATGATCGCGAACGCCGCCACGGCGGTGATGATCGAGATGCTCGGCGCGAGCGCGAACATCAGGCCGGCGGAGGTGCTGGGCCGGAACTGCTCCTTGGTCAGCAGCTTGACGATGTCCGCGAGCGGTTGCAGCAGGCCGTAGGGGCCGACGCGGTTGGGGCCGTAGCGGCCCTGGAAGCGGCCCAGGAGCTTGCGCTCGGCGATCAGCACGACCGGCACGAGCTGCAAGGCGACGGCGAAGATCACGATCCCCTTGATGATCTGAACCCACCATTCTTCGTAGTAGCCGACCTGCGCCAGGGGGAGAGCCATCAGCCTGCCACCTTCTCTGCGTGCAGGCCGGAGGCTGCGTCGCGGTCCTGCCAGCGGATGCCCTTGGCGCCGATCTCCTCGAGGGTCAGGCCGGCGTAGAAGGGGACCGCCTCTGTCAGCTGCTCTGTTGCCATCGGGCCGGTGTCGACGCCGAGGTCGAGCCCGAGCTGCAGGGCGAGGTCGGCGATCGTCATCCAGCCTGCGCGCGTCTGGCCCTGTCTGCCGATCGCGGGGCGCAGGCGCTGGATGCGGCCGTCGGGGTGCACGACCGTGCCCTCCTTCTCGGCGTGGGACTCGGCCGGGAAGACGACGTCGGCGTGCTCGGCGATGCCCTCGCTCAGGGTGGTCGTGTGGGCGATCACGGTGGTTGCGCGCTCCAGGGCCGTCTGCCAGAGGCCGCGGTCGTAGCCGTCGGCGAGGGGGTCGCACTGGAGCAGGTGCAGCGCCGTGAGCTCGCCGGCGGCCAGGGCGGTGGCGATGCCCTGGGCGTCGAGGCCCGCCTCGGCGTCCTCCAGCGGCCGCAGGCCGTGGGCGGCGTTCGGGAGCACGCCGGCCTCCCGCAGGCCCCTGCCGTTTGCGCCGGAGGGGATTTCGAGCAGCCCGGCGCCGGGGACGGCGGTCATTCTCAGGCGCTCTGCGATTGCGAGCAATGCCTTCGCGCCGGCAGCGCCCTGCTCGCCGGCGGTGAGCCGTTCGCCCCAGACAATCACGACCTCGGGCGGGGCCTGCTCAGCGTCGCCGCCGCCGCGCTCGTCCTTGCCTGCCTCGGCGAGCAGCTGCGCCAGGGAGCGGACTTCGGCTGGGTCGGCCCCCGCGCTCTGCGCCAGTCGATCGACATCGCTCGCGTCACCCGCGCCCAGCGCCGCGGCGAGCGCCTGCGCGAAGACGGCGCCCGCGCCGGGATCGAAGCGGACGGCCTGCGCGGCCCTGCGGTCCAGCGCGCCCTGCGCCTGCGAGGCGACCGCGAGGCTGACGCCGCTGTGGCGCACGCCCTTGCGGATGCGCAGGTCGATGATCGGCATGTCGGCAACCGGGTCGCAGTCGAGCACGAGCACCGCGTGGGCGTGCGCCAGGTCTGCGACCTGCGCCTGCAAGGCCGGCTCGGCGAGCGCGCGATGCAGCTCCAGCGGCAGCGTCCCGGCGCGGCGCGAGTCGATGTGCGGGGAGGACAGGCCCTCGCGCATCGTGCGCGCGAGCAGGAAGCCCTCCTCGTTGGTGGCCTGGCCGCCGACGAGCGCCGCGCTGTGCTGCCCGGCCCGCCGCAGCGCGCTCGCAGCGGCATCCAGCGCCCGCTCCCAGGAGACCGCGCGCAGCACGCCGCCGTCCCTGACCATCGGCTCGGCGATCCGCTGGGGGCCGTGGATCTCGTCGCGCACGAAGCGGCCTCTGTTGCAGAGCCAGCCGTCGTCGACCTCCGGATTGTCGCGCGCGAGCGCGCGAAGCACCTGCTCGTCGCGGACTGTGAGCGTGACGTTGCACTGCGAGGGGCAGAGCGTGCAGAGCGTGCCGGCGTCCTCGATGTCCCAGGGCCTGGCCTTGAAGCGGTAGGGCATCGCCGTGAGCGCGCCGACGGGGCACAGCTCGACGATGTTCCCGGAGAAGGGCGCCTCGTAGGGGTGGCCGTCGAAGGTGGCCACGTAGGAGTGCGCGCCGCGCTCCAGCAGCACGAGCTGGTCGTCTTCGGAGACGTCCTGTGAGAAGCGCACGCAGCGGTAGCAGAGGATGCAGCGCTCGCGGTCGATCGCGATCTTCGAGGAGAGCGCGACCGGCTTGACGAAGTGGCGCTTGGGCTCGATGAAGCGCGAGATGCCGCCGCCCCAGCCGAAGGAGATGTCTTGCAGCGGGCACTCGCCGCCCTTGTCGCAGACGGGGCAGTCGAGCGGATGGTTGATCAGCAGGAACTCGACGACGCTCTGCTGCGCCTCCTTGACCCGCTCGGTCTGGGTGTTGACGACCATGCCGTCCTTGACCGGCGTGGAGCAGCCGGTCTGCAGCTTCGGGATGCCCTCGATCTCGACCAGGCACATGCGGCAGGCGCCGACCGGGCCGCCGAGCTTGGGCTCGTAGCAGAAGACGGGGATCTCGACGTCGCCGTGCTTGGCCGCGTCGACGAGCATCGAGTTCTCGGGCGCCTGCACCTCGCGGCCGTCGATCGTGAAGGAGATGGTGCGCTGCTGCGGGCGCGGCATCAGACCAGCACCTCTTCGCGCGCCTGCTCGATGCTCTGCTCGAACTCCTCGCGGAACTTGGCGATCATCGAGCCGATCGGCATCGCCATCGCGTCGCCGAGCACGCACAGGCAGTGGCCGATGATGTTCGTGCAGACCGAGGCCATGATGTCGAGGTCCATCGGCGTGGCCTCGCCGGCCTCGATCCGCTCCAGCATCTTCACGGTCCAGTTGGTGCCCTCGCGGCAGGGCGTGCACTTGCCGCAGGACTCGTGGCGGTAGAACTTCGCGACCTTCATCGCCACGTCCAGGATCGGCGTGGAGTCGTCGACGACGATGATCGCGCCGGAGCCGAGCATCGAGCCGGCCTTGGCCAGCGAGTCGAAGTCGTAGGGGATGTCGAGTTCGTCGCCTGTGAGCACCGGGGCCGAGGAGCCGCCGGGGAACCAGCACTTGACCTCGCGCCCGTCGGCGGGTCCGCCCGCGAGGCCGTAGACGATCTCGCGCGAGGGGATGCCGAGCTCGATCTCGTAGTTGCCGGGGCGCTGGACGTGGCCTGAGATCGAGACGACCTTCGTGCCTTTGGAGGTCTCGGTGCCGATCTCCGCGTAGGTCTGCCCGCCCATGTTCACGATCGTGGGCACGGTCGAGAGCGTCTCGACGTTGTTGATCAGCGTCGGCCCCTGGTAGAGGCCGTTGATCGCCGGGAACGGCGGCTTCAGACGCGGGTTGCCGCGCTTGCCCTCCAGCGAGTCGAGCAGGCCGGTCTCCTCGCCGCAGATGTAGGCGCCGGCGCCGCGGTGCACTACCAATGACAGGGAGTGGCCCGATCCGAGAATGTTCTGCCCGATGTAGCCGGCCTCTCGCGCTTCGGCGACCGCCCGATCGAGTGTGTCCGCCTGCAGCACGTACTCGCCGCGGATGTAGATGAAGGCTTCGGCGATGCCTGCCGCCCAGGTCGCGATCGCGATCCCCTCGATCAGCATGTGCGGGCTCTTCTGCATCAGCTCGCGGTCCTTGAAGGTGCCGGGCTCGGACTCGTCCGCGTTGCAGACCAGGTACTTGCGGGCGCTGCCCTTGGGCAGGAAGGAGACCTTCTTGCCCATCGCAAACCCTGCGCCGCCGCGCCCGCGCAGGCCGGAGGATTCGAGCTCGGCGAGCACCTGCTCGGGCTCCATCGCAAGCGCCTTGCGCAGCGCCTGGTAGCCGCCGCGGCGCTCGTAGACCTCGCGCGTGGCCAGCCCCGGCTCGTCGATGTCTCTGAGCAGCAGCATGCGCCGCTCCGCGGTCGCAGCGCTCATTGCCGGCTCCCCTCGCTGACAGCGCTCTGCATCGGGTGGGCAGGGTACTGCTGCGAGTTGGCGGCAGGGTCCGCGACGAGCATCCGCGCGAGCTGCTTCTCGGGCAGCACCGGGCGCCCGGCGCGTACGTCCTCCAGCAGCTGCGGCACGTCCTCGATCTCCAGCGGCCCGACGTAGACGCCGTCGACGGAGGCCATCGGCGCGATGTCGCAGGCGCCCAGGCACTCGAAGGGCCGCACGTTGAGCTCGTCGTCGCCCTGCGCCGCCTGCGCCATCGCCTCGAACAGCGCGTCCGCGCCGCGCAGCGAGCAGGAGATGTTCGTGCAGACGTAGACCGAATGGCGCCCGACGGGCTCGACCTCGAGCATGTCGTAGAAGGTCGCCACGGCCGCCAGCGAGGCGGGGGTCACCTG
Source organism: uncultured Actinomycetota bacterium (assembly GCA_963725915.1). Classification (GTDB taxonomy): domain Bacteria; phylum Actinomycetota; class Thermoleophilia; order Solirubrobacterales; family Solirubrobacteraceae; genus Palsa-744. Next base: position 555,125 of record CAVSAL010000004.1, read on the forward strand.
CATCACGCACGCGACCTGCTCGATCGCAAGCGGCGAGCACCAGCCGTGCACGCGCTGCGCCGCGGCCAGCGCCGGCAGCGCCGCGGAGGTCGGGTCGGGATAGAGCGCCATGTGCCCCTCGATCTCGGCTGCCAGCGCTGGCGGCACCTCGATGCTGCCGGGCGCGGGGATCTCGGCCGGGAGCTTGTCCTGGTCGGTGGCGCGGTCCCATCCGCCTGCAACGCTCATCGATCGATCCCCCCAAGGATGGGGTCGAGCATCGCAAGCGTGGCGATCAGATCGGCGATGTAGGAGCCCTCGGCCATCTCGGAGAGCGCCTGCAGGTTGACGAAGCTGGGGTCGCGCATGTGCACGCGCGCGGGCTTGGAGGAGCCGTCGGAGCGCACGAAGCAGCCGAGCTCGCCGCGCGGGGACTCGATCGCGCAGTAGACCTCGCCGGGCGGCACCCGCATCCCCTCGGTCACGAGCTTGAAGTGGTGGATCAGCGCCTCCATCGAGGTGGCCAGCTCGTGCCGCGGAGGCAGCGCGATCTTGCGGTCGGTGGTGATGTACGGACCCTCCGGCAGCCCTTCCAGCGCCTGGGAGATGATCTTCACCGACTCGTAGATCTCGGCCAGGCGCACCGCGAAGCGGTCGTAGTTGTCGCCCAGCGTGCCGACCGGGATCTTGAAGTCGAAGTCCTCATAGGAGGAGTAGGGGGCCGCCTTGCGTAGGTCCCACGGGTTGCCGGCCGCACGCAGCAGCGGTCCGGTGACGCCGTAGGCGAGCAGTTTCTCTGCGTCCAGCGGGCAGGTGCCGCGCAGGCGTTGCAGCACGATCTCGTTGCTGTGAAGCAGCGCGTTGTACTGGTCGGTGCGCCCCGGCATCACATCGACGAACGCCTTCAGCTTCTCGGTGAAGCCGCGCGGGATGTCCTCGATCACGCCGCCGACCTGGAAGTAGCGCGTGTGCATCCGCTGCCCGGCGGACATCTCGAAGAGGTCGAGGATCTGCTCGCGCTCGCGGAAGCAGTACCAGAACATCGAGATCGCGCCGAGGTCGAGCGCCGAGGTGCCGAGCCAGACCAGGTGGGACATGATCCTGTTCAGCTCCAGATGGATCACGCGCAGGTACTGCGCGCGCTTTGGCACCTCCACCTGTGCGATCGCCTCCACGGCGTTGCAGAAGGCCATCGAGTTGAAGAAGTAGGAGAGGTAGTCCATCCGCTCCAGGACCGGGATCACCTTCCAGTAGGCCTTGTCCTCGGCGGTCTTCTCGATCCCGGTGTGGACGTAGCCGATGATCGGCTTGATGTCGCGCACGATCTCGCCCTGGAGGGTGATCAGCAGTCGCAGCACCCCGTGGGTGGCGGGGTGGTGGGGACCCATGTTGAGCGTCAGCAGCTCCTGGCTGCCGTGGCCTCCGCCCCAGTCCTCGATCGACTGGACGGGTTGGGCGTCGGCCTCCGGATGGTCGATCGGGGAGAGCGTGATGCTCTCCTCCATGCGGCGGTAGTCGGACTTGGCCGGCGTGTTCACTGCGGATTCTCGGCCGGGTCGTTGAACGTGAACAGCACCGGTTCGCCGCCGATCGGGAAGTCGCGCCGCTGCGGGTGGCCCTCGTAGTCCTCGGGCATCAGGATCCGGCGCAGGTCGGGGTGGCCGTCGAAGATCACGCCGAACATGTCGTAGACCTCGCGCTCCTGGTGGTTGGCCGTGGGCCACTCGGGGGCCACGGAGTCCACATGCGGGTCCTGCGTGCTCACGCGCACCTTCACGGTCAGCCGGTCGACGTTGGCCATGTCAAGCATCTCGTAGTGGACGCCCAGGCGCGGCTCGTGCGGGTGATAATCGACGCCGTGGACGCTGGAGAGGAAGCCGTAGCCGCGCTTGCGCAACCTCGTGAGCGCCTGGCGGATCGCCTGCGGCGCGACCTGGATGCTCGCCCGCTCGCGGAAGAACGTCGTCTCCTGAACGCTCTCCTGCCCGACCGTGGCGGCAAGCTCCTGGGCGATCAGCTCCAGCTCGGTGGCGTCAGGCACGGGTCGCTCCCCTGCGCGCGCGGGGATTGTCACTCACCGGGCGCCACCCTGCTGCCAGCAGCCCCCTCCTCGGTGCCGAGCGCGTCGTAGCGCCTGCGCCAGCTCATGTCCGGATCCTCCTGGACCATCTTGCGCAGCTTCAGCACGCCGTGCATCAGCGCCTCCGGACGCGGCGGGCACCCGGGGACGTGCACGTCGATCGGCATGAACTTGTCGGCCGGCACGAGCGCGTAGTTGTTGAAGACGCCCATCGAGGAGCAGCAGGCGCCCATCGAGATCGTCCACTTCGGCTCCAGCATCTGGTCGTAGATGCGGCGCACGATCGGCGCCATCTTGATCGAGACCCGGCCGGAGAGGATCAGCAGGTCGGCCTGGCGTGGGGAGGCCCGGAATGCCTCGTAGCCAAAGCGCGCGACGTCGACGCGGGCGGCGACGATCGACATCATCTCGATCGCGCAGCAGGCCAGGCCGAAGGTCGCGGGGAAGAAGGAGTTGCTACGGCCCCACGCCACGGCCTTGTCCAGCGTGGTGGTCAGCACGCGTTCGTGGACGTAGCGCTCGAGCTCCTCGTCTCGGTTGCTGTCGCTGGCGATCTCCTCGTCTTCGAGGTGGGCGCCGGGCGTGGGCCCTTCGACGTCGGCGCCGCGCAGCAGCCGGCGCGCGCTGGTGCGCTGGATGCGCAGCAGGTCCGGATCGACGGAGTCGCCGCCGGCGCCCAGGGGCTCCCTTCTCACTTCCATTGCAGGGCGCCCCGGCGCCAGACGTAGACGAACGCGAGGAACAGCAGCACGATGAAGACGATCGTCTCCACCAGCGCGAAGCTGCCGTAGGCGCGCAGCTGGATCGCGATCGGGTAGAGGAAGACGACCTCGATGTCGAACAGGATGAAGAGCATCGCGATCAGATAGAAGCTGATCCCGAAGCGCATACCGCGCCTGACCTCGGAGGGCAGACCGCACTCATACGGCGCCTGCTTGCGAGCGATCGTCCGGCGGGGGCCGATCTTCGAGTTCAGCGTGGCGAACGCGGCACCGACCGCTCCGCCGAGGGCGAGGAATACGATCGCGGGAAGGTAGCTGCGCAGCACGGGCCGCTGTTTTATATCACCCTTGTACCAATGTGTTACATAGTGACGATTGACGCGAGCTTCCGCGTCTGCTACGCAGAATCCAGGCGTCCGAGCCGTGTTCCGGGCTGGTGCTCGTGACGCACGCGGTCGCGCTCGGCGCGATCGTGGTGGCCGCGCTCAACGGCGTGCCCGCGCTGCTCGGGGGCTGGCGCTGGCAGCGCGAGGAAGCGAGCAGGGCCTTCTGGATACTGCTGCGGGTCGGCCAGGGGGGCGCGGTGCTCTTCGCGGTCGCCGTCGGCCTGCTCGCGGCCGCCGGCCACTACTCGAGCGAACGTCTCTTCTATCTCTATGCGCTGCTGCCGCTGGCGATCGCGTTCATCGCCGAGCAGTTGCGGGTCGCCTCCGCCCAGACGATCCTCGATCGCCGCGAGCTCGCCGACGCGCAGGCGGTCGGAGCCCTGCCCGAGGGCGAGCAGCGCCTGATCGTCACCGAGATCGTGCGGCGCGAGATGGGCGTGATGGCGCTCTCGGCGGTGGTGGTCGTGTTCCTTGCCTGGCGCGCGGCGGAAACGGCGCACGGCTTCTGAGGGCCTCGGCGGGGCGCTCGGCGCCATCCTGGCGCACGCCCGCCCGAGCAGTCCCGTAATATGCCCGCTCGCATGTCGGCACCACGCAACCCCGCAAGCCTTGCTCATCGCCTGCGCGGGCGCATGCCGCGCCGTCGCCGCGCCGCGAGCGCGCTGATCGCGTTGCCGCTGGCCGCGCTCGGCATCTCGGCCTGCGGCACCCAGGGCATCTCGCTCTCGAAGTCCAACCCGGACTACTCGGGCGCGGTGATCTTCCGCGACCACTGCTCCGGCTGCCACACGCTGGCCGTCGTCGGCGCGGAGGGCTCGGCCACGAGCATCCAGAATCGCGTGAAGACCAACGCGCCCAACTTCAACTTCCGCAAGGAGACCGTCGAAGAGGTTCTCTACGCGATCCGCAATGGCGGCTTCTCCGGCGAGGTCATGCCCGAGAACGTGGTCGTCGGCAAGCAGGCGCAAGAGGTAGCCGAATTCCTCTCGAAATACTCCGGCCTGCAGGCGCCGAAGGAACCGGGCCAAAGCGGCGAAGCGTCGAAATAGGATCGGCGACGAGGGCAGGGCGGCAGTCCGATGCTCGATCTCAAGCTGATCCGGCACGACCCCGAGCAGGTCAAGCAGGCGCTCGCCCGCCGCGATCCGGCGCTGGCAGCGTCGGTCGATGAGATCCTCGCGCTCGACCAGGCATGGCGGGCGGCGACGACCAGCGCCGAGGAGCTGAGGGCGGCCCAGAAGCAGGTCTCCGAGCAGGTCGCGGCCGCAAAGCGCGGCGGGCAGGACGCCGGTGGGCTGCTGGAGCAGACGAAGGAGATGAGCGCGCAGGTCAAGGAGTTGGCCGAGCAGGCCGACTCCGCTCGTGCACGGCTGGACGATCAGCTCGCCCGCCTGCCGAACCTGCCTGATCCAAGCGCCGCCGACGGTCCCGAAGATGAGGTGCTGCGGAGCGTCGGGGAGCCGCGCGCGCTGGACTTCGAGCCCCGCGATCATCTCGACCTCGCCGGCCCGCTGATCGACATGGAGCGGGGCGCGAACCTCTCCGGCGCCCGCTTCGCGTACCTGAAGGGCGAGCTTGTGATGCTCGAGCTCGCGCTCGTGCGCTACGCGATGGAGAAGGTCTCCGCGCACGGCTTCACGCCCGTGATCCCGCCTGTGCTCGTGCGCGAACGGGCGCTCTACGGCACCGGCTTCCTGCCCGACACCGAGCAGCAGATCTACACGTTGGACCAGGACGACCTCTACCTCGTCGGCACCTCCGAGGTGGCGCTTGCCTCGTTGCACGACGGGGAGGTGATCGACGCCGAGCGCCTGCCGCTGCGCTACGCCGGGTTCTCGCCGTGCTTCCGGCGCGAGGCGGGCGCGGCGGGCAAGGACACTCGCGGCATCTTCCGGGTGCACCAGTTCGACAAGGTGGAGATGTTCAGCTTCGTTCCCCCGTCGGACTCGCCGGCCGAGCACGAGCGCATCCTCGCGATCGAGGAGGAGATCCTGAGCGAGCTCGGCATCCCCTACCGGGTCGTGAACATCGCCGTGAACGACCTCGGCGGCTCCGCCGCCAAGAAGTTCGACTGCGAGGCCTGGATGCCAAGCCAGGGCCGCTACCGCGAGCTCACATCCTGCTCGAACACGACCGACTATCAGGCACGTCGCCTGGAGATCAGGATGCGCCCTGCCGGCGGCTCGCCCGAGACGCTGCACACGCTCAACGGGACCGCGGTCGCCGTCGGGCGCACGATCGTCGCGCTGCTGGAGAATGGGCAGCAGGGGGACGGGAGCGTCGTGCTGCCGGAGCGACTTGTGGGCTTCGGTGCGCCGGCGGAGCTTAGATCGGGTGTTAGGGGAGCCTCAGTCGGCTGAGGGCCGCGTTCGCGGACACCGTCCGGACACCGGAGCATCGAGCCGTTCATCCGAGCTTCGTGCCACGGTCGCCCGCGTCGAGCGAGTCGGGCAACCGGAGCCGTGCGTACGATCGCCGCGTGGAAGACGACAATCCGTTTCCAAGTCACCTGCGAGAGCAGAGCGACGCCGGGCTACCTGTCGATATCGCAGCCACGGTGACGATCAGGGCCAACGGCAGCGCCTACGGCGAGCGGACGGTGGTGCGCATTGACCAGCGCCTGCCGGAGCCGGGGCGAGGAGGACGCGCGACATACCGCGTCTGCACCCGCGAGCAGTTCCTACCTCGAGCGCACTTCGATCGATCGGTGCGAGACATTGTCAACCGAGCTTCTGGCGAGCGGGGCCGGCGGATTTATGGAATCGAGCTGGAGAGCCAGCAGGTGATCGCGGTGCTCAGCTACCACATTCACGACAGTCCCGGCCGCCCGCTGCTCATCACCGCGCTCGGAACGCGGATCGACGTTGATGCCGCGCCAGGGCTGTACGCGCGAAGCCTCGCCGTGGTGTGGCTGCTCAAGCAGTACGCGCACGTGGTCAGTGAGCGCATGAAACGCGGCGGCTATGTAGACATGGACGCCGCCAACCGTCCCTACGTGCTCGCCCTGCTTCGGCAACTCGGCTTCCGGGATGCGCCGCGTGTGAAGGGGTTCACGCCGTCCGGGCGACACCTGCGCCAGGACGCTACTCGTCGGCGCTGATCAGCGCGCGCGGCAGCGTCGAGTCTGCGGCACGATAGACGCGCGCCACTTCCTCGTAGAGCTCCGCGGGCAGCGCTCGCTTCGCCTCGACCAGGAAGCTTGTGCCGGATAGCTCGGGGGCAGATGCCTGCTCGAAGTATTGCTCGATTTGCTCCTGCACATCCTCGGCGTGGACAATGCAGTGCCCACGGGCGTAGGCGATCAACTCTGCGGCGATCTCGCCGAGGGAGCGCTTGCGGTAGATGCCGGCAAGACGCATGACCTCTCCAGCAGGGACGCGCTTGTCACGCTCTCCCATACGCTCGAACGTAAGATCGGATCGCCGCGAGAGCGTTGACGCGCTCACGCCGAGAAGACCTGCGGCCTCGGTTAGCGTGGGGTAGGCGATCAGCGAGATATCGAGCGTCGCGGTCATCGGAAGCGCCTTCGAGGACACGGTAGCGCAGCGGCGCATGAGACGCAACCTCTGCGACGAACGCAATGTTACGGCGACCGCTGGCCGCACGCTCAGGCTGCGCTGGCTCCAGCGTGGCAGCGGCCCCGCTCAGCGCCTGGCGCTGCGCGTGCTCGTGCGCGCTTTGCGCTTGCCGTGCTTGCGAGCGCTCGGCTTGTGCTTGCCGTGCCCATCCGCGTTGGCTTTGCGCCGGCTCTGCTTCCCCGAGCTGTGCTTGCGCCCGCCGCCGTGGCTGCGGTGCTTGCCCTGCGAGCCGCCGGCGGTGGCGCCGCCTTCTTCTTCGCCTTCTTCCTGCCCTTCCTGCGCTTCTTCGCCTTCCTGGCCTTCTTCGGCGCCCTGCGGTTCTTCGGCCGTTTCGCCTTCGCCTTCGGTGCCTTCGGCGGCGCCGAGCACGACGGCGTCGCGGTTGACGGGTACGCCGGCTTGGCCGGCCTGCGCGGCGGCGGGCAGGGTGACGCCGATCGCCATCAGCGCGAGCAGCAGCAGAACAGATGCCTTCATGAGGTGAGGATCGACCCGTCGATCGCGTCGCTTGAGCAAGGTCGGGTCGGCTGGCCCGACGTTGGGCCGGCAGGCGCTCCCGGCGCGCCTTGCGCCGCTCGTTTACGCTGAGTGCGTGGCCAGCCCATTCGGCTACCTGCTGGGCTCAGAGCCCCCGCCGCGACGCGTGGGGGTGCTGGCTGCGCTGGCCGCGGTCGCGCTCTGCACGCTGATCGTCTATCCGCTCAAGCAGGTCGCGCCCGTGGTCTCGCTCAGCGTCGTCTACCTGCCGGCGGTCCTGATCGTCTCGGCCACCTGGGGCGGATGGATGGGCGTCGGCGCCGGCGTGCTGAGCGCGCTGGCGTTCAACTACTTCCACCTGCCGCCGACCGGGCAGCTGAGCATCCGCAACGCCGACAACTGGGTCGCGCTGATCACTTTCCTGATCGTGGCCTGGCTGGTGAGCTCGGTCGCCGAGGTGACCCGCGCGCGGGCGCGGGAGGCCGTCGAGCGCCGGCGGGAGGCCGACCTCGCCGCCGAGATGGCGCGGCTGCTGCTGCGAGGCAACCCGCTCGGGGTCGACCTGCCGGCCGCCGCCGCGAGGCTGGCGCAGGCGCTGGGGCTGAGCTCGGTCACGATCGAGACCGGCACCGTCGAGGGCGACGAACGGCATCTCGCCTTCCCCTTGCGCGACGGGGGACGCCGGCTCGGCACTTTGATCGCGCCCGCGGACGCCGGCGAGGATCGGTTGCGGCGTCTGCAGGAGCGCGTGGTGCCTTCGCTGGAGGCGCTGCTGAGCGCGGCGCTGGAGCGCGAAACGCTGCTTGGCGACGTGGTCGAGAACGCCGCGCTGCGCCGGGCCGACGTGGTCAAGACGGCGCTGCTGCGAGCGGTCTCCCACGACCTGCGCTCTCCCCTGACCGCGATCTCGACGGCAAGCGATGCGATCGCCTCGCCCACGCTCTCAGAGCAGGAGCGCTTGGAGATGGCGGGGATCATCCAGCAGGAGGCCGGGCGCCTCTCGCGGCTGGTGGACAACCTGCTCGACCTCTCGCGGCTGGAAGCGGGCGTGGCCGAGCCGCAGGCGCAGTGGACGGCGGTCGACGAGCTGATCCACGGCGCGCTGCAGGAGATCGGGGCCAAGCCCGAGCAGTTCGTGCTCGCGATCGACCGCGATCTGCCGATGGTCAAGGCCGACCCGGTGCAACTGGAGCGGGCGTTCGTGAACGTTCTGGAGAACGCGCGGCGCCACGCGAGCGGGCACCCCGTCTCGGTGCGGGCGCGCGCGGTCCGCACGCTGGTGGGGGCGCCGGCGCCTGCGGAACAGGCATTGCCGCCCGCCGGCGGGCCGGCGCAGGACGTGGCGCTCGACGGCGGCAGCGGCGACCGCCTGATCGTGCGCGTGGTGGATCGCGGGCCGGGGATTCCGCCGGCGCAGCTCGAGCGCGTATTCGAGCCCTTCTACCGCGCCGGCACCGCCCAGGGCGGACATCGCGGCTCGGGCCTGGGGCTCGCGATCGCGCGCGGGTTCACCGAGGCCAACGGCGGCAGCCTGCACGCGGAGTCGCTGCCGGGGCAGGGGACCAGCTTCGTCTTCGAGCTGCCGCTGAGCGAGCCGGCGCACAGCTTGCCGCTCGGCGAGCCGCTGCCTGCCGGCGGGGGCCGAGAGCGATGAGCGCCTGCGCTGCACCTGCGCCCGCCGGCCTGGACGAGCCGCGAGCATGAGCAGCCGCATCCTGGTCGTCGACGACGAGCCGCAGATCCTGCGGGCGCTGCGGGTCGTGCTCCGCGACGAGGGCTACGAGGTCGTGCCCGCCGAAACCGGCACCGAGGCGCTGGATCACGCCGCGGTGCGCCCGCCGGAGGCCGCGATCGTCGATCTGATGCTCCCCGACATCGACGGGGTCGAGGTGACCAGGCGCCTGCGCCAGTGGAGCGAGATGCCGATCCTCGTGCTCTCTGCGGTCGGGGATGAGGAGCAGAAGGTCAAGGCGCTGCAGGCCGGCGCAGACGACTACATCACCAAGCCGTTTGGCTCGCGCGAGCTGGTCGCGCGGCTGCAGGCGGCGCTGCGGCGGGTCGGGCGCGATCCGGAGCAGCCCTCGATCCAGGCGGGCGAGCTGGAGATCGACCTTGCTGCGCGGGTTGTGAGCCGCGGCGGCGAGCCGGTTCACCTGACGCCGATCGAGTTCGACCTGCTGCGCGTGCTGGCCCGCAACCGCGGACGGCTGATGACCCACCGCGACCTGCTGCGCCAGGTCTGGGGGCCCGAATACGTGGACGACGTGCAGCCGCTGCGCACGCACATCGCGCGGCTGCGGGCAAAGATCGAACCTGATGCGACCACGCAGCGGTATGTGGTGACAGAGCCGGGCGTCGGCTACCGGTTCGCCGCGTAACGAACGCTCCGTTACGAAATCTTTATGCGGTGAGCGCGCATCGTCATGCGCCCGTCATGCGCGGTCCACCATGATGCCCCGCATGGACGTTGTGGCGATAGCTATGGGTGTGGCGATGTTCCTCATCCTGCTCGCGATGGTTGCGGGAATCGACAAGATATGAGCGGCGCCGACATCTTCGGGCTGGTCGTCTCGGTGCTCGTGATCGCGTACCTCTTTTACGCGCTCATCCGTGGAGAGAAGCTGTGACGTTCTTCGGCTGGGCGACGATTGTGATCTTCGCGCTCGTGCTGACCATGTGCGCGTATCCGCTGGGTCGTTACATGGCGCGCGTCTACAGCGGCGAACGCGTCTTTCTCACGCCGATCATGCGTTGGCCCGAGAACTTCATCTACAGGGTGATAAGGGTCGATCAGGCTCAGGAGCAGGACTGGAGGGCATACGCCCGCAGCCTGATCTTCTTCTCGCTCGCCGGCTGGCTGGTGCTGTACTTCATCCTGCGCACCCAGACGCTGTGGGACTTCACCGGGCTGAACCCGCTGCACTACCACTCGGGCACCTGGGATGTGACGTTCAACACCGTCTCGTCGTTCATGACGAACACCAACTGGCAGTACTACAGCGGCGAGACGACGATGAGCTACTTCAGCCAGATGGCGGGGCTGACGGTGCAGAACTGGCTCTCTGCCGGCGTCGGCATCGTCGTTGCGGTGGCGCTCGTGCGCGGGATCGTCAGTCGCTCCGGCAAGAGCCTTGGCAACTTCTGGCAGGACATCGTCCGCACGATTCTCTACGTGCTCACGCCGATCAGCGTCATCGGCGCGCTCGTGCTCGTCTCCCAGGGCGTGATCGACAACTTCGCCACCTACCTCTCCGCGCACACGGTCACCGGCCTGACGCAGTCGATCGCGATGGGGCCGATCGCCTCCCAGGAGGCGATCAAGGAGCTTGGCACCAACGGCGGAGGCTTCTTCAACACCAACTCCGCGCACCCGTTCGAGAATCCGACCGGCTTCACGAACTTCTTCGAGATGCTGCTGGTGCTGGCGATCCCGGCCGCGCTGATCTTCATGTACGGCAAGATGACCGGCAACCGCCGCCAGGGCATGGCCATATATGGGGCGGTGATGCTGATGTTCCTCGGCGCGGTTGCGGTCGCCTACATCGCCGAGGCGCACGGCTCGCCGGCGCAGCACGCCGCCGGCCTTCACACCGGTGTGATCGCCGGCTCCGGCGGCGGCAACATGGAAGGCAAGGAGCAGCGGTTCGGGATCGCGGGCTCGGCGCTGTTCGACGTGATCACCACCGTCACCTCCTGCGGCGCAGTCAACAGCGCGCTCGAGTCATTCACCGGCATCGGCGGCGCCGTGCCGTTTGCCAACCTCTCCGCCAGCGAGGTGATCTTCGGGGGCGTCGGCACGGGCCTCTACTCGGTCCTGCTCTATGTGCTGCTCGCAGTGTTCATCGGCGGGCTGATGGTCGGTCGCACGCCGGAGTGGCTGGGCAAGAAGCTCGAGGCCAGAGAGATCAAGCTGGCCGGTCTCGGCATCCTGATCACACCATTGGCCGCGCTGTTCTGCACGGCGATGGCGACGGCGACCAACGCCGGCCGAGAATCGATCTCCAAAATGGCAGCCGGCGGTCCGCAGGGCTTCTCGGAGACCTTCTACGCTTATCTCTCCCAGGCAAACAACAACGGCTCCGCCTTCGCCGGCTACACAGGCTACATACAGCCGGCGGCGGGCAACCTCGGCGCACACGGAATCACATTCGCTGACATCCTCGGCGGGTTTGACATGGTGTTTGCCCGCTATGCGCCGATCCTGTTCGCGCTGGCGGTTGCAGGCGCGCTGGCCGGCAAGCGGGTCAGTCCCGCGGGCCTTGGCACGATGCGGACCGACAACCCCACCTTCGTGATCCTGCTGATCGGCGTGATCATCCTCGTCGGTGCGCTCACCTTCTTCCCCGCCCTGCTGCTCGGCCCGATCGTGCAGGGCCTGACAGGACACCTCTACTGATATGCGTCGCGACGTCATCACATCCGCAATTGCGATTCTCTTCTTCACACTCCTGCTGGGCATCGTCTACCCGCTCATGATCGAGGGCGTAAGCCAGGTCGCATTTCCGGGCGACGCCAACGGCCAGAAGATCTATCGCGACGGCAAGCTGGTCGGCTCGAAGATCATCGGCCAAGCGTTCATGGTGCCTGTGATCGGCAAGAACGGCAAGCCGGAGGAAAAGGAAAAAAAGCCAGTCCTGGAAGCCGACCCGCGCTACTTCCAGAGCCGACCGTCGGCGACTGAACCCGAACCGTACAACGCGGCCGCGAGTACGTTCTCCAACCTCGGCCCCAACAGCACGATCACCAAGGAAGTCGACGAAGAACACATCAGGGAATACCTCGCTTTGAACAAGCCATACGACACTGGTCTGACGGTCGCAACGATCCCGGTCGACGCGATCAACAGCTCCGGTTCGGGTCTCGATCCGCAGATCTCTGAAGCGAATGCTCGCATCCAGGCTCACCGGATCGCGGCGCTGCGGCATCTCTCGCTGAGCAGAGTCCGCTCGCTGATCGAAAAGCACACCTCAGGTCGTGGCCTCGGCTTCTCCGGAGAACCGGGTGTGAACGTGCTGGAGCTCAACCTTGCTTTGGATGAAATCGGCGGCGCAGGAGCAGCCAGATGAGAGACTCACAGACACCTCGTAGCGGCCAGGGCGCCTCGCTGATGCAGGGCGAGATGATTCGCCGCGCGCTGCTGGACAGCGTGATCAAGCTCGATCCGCGCGTGCAGATCCGCAACCCCGTTATGTTCGTGGTCGAGATCGGCTCGGTGATCACGACCGTTACGTGGCTGATCCAGGTCTTCGGCGGCAAAGCGCTCGGCGGCAACGACCCGGCGTGGTACACGCTGACGATCGCGATCTGGCTTTGGCTGACAGTGATCTTCGCCAACGCGGCCGAGGCGTTTGCCGAGGGTCGCGGGCGGGCGCAGGCGGCGACCTTGCGATCGATGCGCAAGGAGACGGTCGCGGTGATGCGTGACGGCTCCAGCAAGGCCGCCTCCGAGCTCACGCGCGGGGATGTCGTGGTGGTGCAGGCCGGCGAGCTGATCCCGGGCGATGGCACCGTGATCCAGGGCATCGCCTCGGTCAACGAGTCGGCGATCACCGGCGAGTCGGCGCCCGTGATCCGCGAGTCTGGCGGCGATCGCAGCGCAGTCACCGGCGGCACGAAGGTGGTCTCCGATCAGCTCGTAATCGAAATCACCCAAGAGCCGGGGCACTCGTTCCTGGACCGCATGATCTCCCTGGTCGAGGGCGCCTCGCGGCGCAAGACGCCGAACGAGATTGCGCTGAACATCCTGCTCGCAGCGCTGACTCTGATCTTCATGATCGTGGTTGCGACCCTGCGCCCGTTCGCCTTGTTCGCGGGTTCCTCGATCTCCGAGACGAGCCTGATCGCGCTGCTGGTCGCGCTGATCCCGACCACGATCGGCGCGCTGCTCTCGGCGATCGGGATCGCCGGCATGGACCGGCTCGTGCGCCGTAACGTGCTGGCGCTCTCCGGCCGTGCGGTCGAGGCCTCCGGCGATGTGGACGTGCTGCTGCTCGACAAGACGGGCACGATCACGATCGGAAACCGGCTGGCCTCCGAGTTCATCCCGATGCCGGGCGTGGCCGAGACCGAACTGGCCGAAATCGCGCAGCTCTCCTCGCTTGCCGACGAGACGCCCGAGGGTCGCTCGATCGTGGTGCTGGCAAAGCAGTACGGCATCCGCGAGCACGAGATGTCTCACACGCACGCCAACTTCGTGCCCTTCACCGCCCAGACGCGGATGAGCGGCATCGACCTCGAAGGCCACCAGATCCGCAAGGGCGCCGGCGACGCGGTGATCCAGTTCGTGGAAGGCGAAGGCGGCTCCCCGCCACCGGAGCTCAAGGAACACGTCGAGCGGATCGCGCGCGAGGGCGGCACGCCGCTGGCGGTGGCTCGCGACAGCCAGATCCTCGGCGTGATCTACCTCAAGGACACGATCAAGGAGGGCATGAAGGCCCGCTTCGATCACCTGCGCGCGATGGGGATCAGGACCGTGATGGTGACCGGCGACAATCGCCTGACCGCTGCCAAGATCGCCGACGAGTCCGGGGTGGACGACTTCCTCGCCGAAGCGACCCCGGAGGCCAAGCTCGCGCTGATTCGCGAACAGCAGCAGGAGGGCTACATGGTTGCGATGACCGGCGATGGCACCAACGACGCGCCGGCACTGGCCCAGGCTGACGTGGGCGTGGCGATGAACACCGGCACCCAGGCTGCGCGCGAGGCAGGCAACATGGTCAACCTCGACTCCAACCCGACGAAGCTGATCGAGATCGTCGAGGTCGGCAAGCAGCTGCTGATCACGCGCGGTGCGCTTACGACCTTCTCAATCGCCAACGACGTCGCCAAGTACTTCGCGATCCTGCCGGCGATCTTCGTGACCACGTGGGCGTTCAGCACGGCCGGGCACAAAGCGCAAAGCCCGCTGCACGTGCTGAACATCATGAACCTCGGCGATCCCCGCTCGGCCGTGATCTCGGCGATCATCTTCAACGCGCTCGTGATCCCACTGCTGATCCCGCTCTCGCTGAAGGGCGTGCGCTACCGGCCGATCGGGGCCAGTGCGCTGCTGCGGCGAAACCTCTGGATCTACGGCCTGGGCGGCATCATCGCCCCCTTCATCGGCATCAAGCTGATCGATCTGATCGTGCACGGCGTCTTCGGCGCCTGAGTTCGGGCACAATCCGGCCGTGCCGCCGGAGCCATCATCACCGCAGCGCGGGCATCTGAAGGTCTTCATCGGCATGGCGGCGGGGGTCGGCAAGACCTACCGCATGCTGCAGGAGGGCAAGACCGAAGCGCAGAACGGCAGGGACGTCGCGATCGGCTACCTGGAGCCGCACGGCCGCGAGGAGACCGAGTCGCAGGCGGAGGGTCTGGAGATGATCCCGACCAGGGCGATCATGTACCGCGGTACGCCGCTGCATGAGATGGACCTGCCGCGTGTGATCAAGCGCGCGCCTGAGCTGTGCCTGATCGACGAGCTCGCGCACACCAACGCCCCGGGCACCGAGCATGAGAAGCGCTACGAAGACGTCCAGGACGTGCTGGCCGCCGGTATCGACGTCTTCTCCACCGTCAACGTTCAGCACCTGGAGAGTCTCAACGACCAGGTGATGCGCCTGACGGGCGCGCGCGTCCGCGAGACGATCCCCGACGACGTGCTCTCGGCGGCCGACGAGGTCGTGCTCGTCAACCTCACGCCCGAGGCGCTGATCGAGCGGCTGCGCGCCGGCAAGATCTATCCGCGCGAGCGGGTCGCCGCGGCGCTGAACAACTTCTTCAAGGTCGAGAACCTCTCCGCGTTGCGCGAGACTGCGCTGCGCCAGGTTGCAGAAGACGTTGAGGTGCGCCGGCTGGTGCTGCCGGGCGGCGCAGTGGTGCGCCGTGACGAGGAGGGGCAGGCCACGCGCGAGCAGCCCCGGCCGCAGACGATCGCCGAGCGCCTGCTGGCGCTGGTCGCGCTCGGGGCCGACGACCAGCGGATCGTGCGCCGAGCCTGGCGCTCGGCCGAGCGCCTCGGCGCCAAGCTCGACATCCTGGTCGTGCGCCCGCCCGGACGGGCGCCCAACAAGGAGGACCGCGAAGCGCTGGAGGCACTGCGGCGGCTGGCCGCCGTCCTCGGCGCGCGGCTGACCGTCGAGGAGCGCGAGGACGCGGCTGCCGCGGCGATCGAGACCGCGCAGAGCCTCGGGACCACCTACGTGCTGATGGGCGTCCCGCCGGAGCGGCGCGGGCTGCGGCGGATGTCCGAATCGCTGCTGGATCGCCTGCTGCGAGAGCTGCCTGGCGTGGACGTCCGGATCGTGACCGACCCGACGCTGCGGCGGGGGCGGGGCGAGGGTGCGGTCGATCAGGACGAGGAGATTCCGTCGCAGACACCGCCTTGAGGCTAATGCTCTAAACCTCGATCATTATCGACTACCATGATCGAAATATGAGTCCTAATCCGAAGCCGGTGCCACTGCCCGTACGCCGGGCGGCGGGAGAGATTGCCGAGCACGTCGTGAACTGGCGCAAGTTGCGCGGTCTCACGCAGGCGCAGGTAGCCGACCGTGCCGGGCTGGCTCGCGGCACCGTGCAGCGCCTCGAGGCAGCCGACACCGGGGTCTCTGTCGAGAATCTGCTGCGCGTCCTCCGCGCGCTCGGGCTGCTCGCGACCCTGCCACATGCGCTGGACCCCTTCGAGAGCGACGTGGGCCGCCTGCGATCGGCGGAGCGCCTGCCTGCGCGCGTTCGTCCACGGCGGCTGGATCTCGGCGATGGCTGACGCGGCGATCGATGTCGTCGCCCAGATCGGCGGCGAGGACGTGCCGGCGGGGCGGCTTTGGGCGCACCGGCGGGGCCGCGTCGAGTCGGCCACCTTCGCGTACCTGCCCGCCTACCTGGCTCACGGCGAGCGCTACGAGCTCGACCCGCAGCTGCCGATGCTGGGCGGCCAGCAGCAGACGCCTGCGGGACGAGCACTGTTCGGCGCCTTCTCGGACGCCGCTCCCGACGGCTGGGGGCGACGGCTGATCCAGCGCAATGAGCTGCACCGCGCGCGTGAGCTCGGAGCCGCGCGTCGCAACATCGCTGAGATCGACTATCTGCTCGGCGTCCGCGATGACCTGCGTCAGGGCGCGTTGCGCTTTCGCGACCCGGAGACAGGCGCATACGTTGCCGAGCATCGCGGCGGCGTTCCTCATCTGATCGAGATGCGGCGGCTGCTCGCCGCCGCGGAGCAGCTCGAACGCGACGACGCGAGCGATGAGGACCTGAGGCTGCTGCTGGAGGGCGGCAGACTCGCTCGGCGGGGCGCGCCCGAAGGCGCACGTGATCGACGAGCAGGACCGGCTCGGGATCGCCAAGTTCCCAGCCCCGGCGGGCGACGAGTGGGACGTGGTCAGCTGGGAGGCGGTCGCGCTCACACTGGCTCGCGACGCCGGCTTGCAGGTGCCGCGGTTCGATCTGCACCGGATCGACGGCAAGGCGGTGCTCGTGGTCGAGCGCTTCGACCGCGAACGGCAGATGCGGCTCGGATACGTGAGCGCGATGACGATGCTCGAGGCCACCGACGGCCAGCAGGGGACATACCTGGAAATCGCGGAGGCGATCGAGGATCGCGGTGCCTGCGCGCTGACGGACCTGCGCGAGCTCTGGCGCCGGATCGTTTTCTCGCGGCTGATCTCGAACACCGACGACCATCTGCGTAACCACGGCTTCCTTGCAAGGAGCACCGCCGGGTGGTCGCTGGCTCCGGCGTTCGACCTGAACCCCAGCCCCGAACCCGGCCGCAAGCGGTTCAGCACCACGATCGACGGGAGCGAGCCACGCGACGAGCTCCAGCTTGCGATCGAGACGGCGAGCCTGTTCAGGCTGGCGCCGCAGGAGGCACAGGCCGTGATCGCGGAGGTGCGTGCGGCAACCTCGCGGTGGCGGGAGGTCGCCGCTCGTTTCGGGCTTGGACGGCAGGAAGTCGAGAGGATGAGAGAGGCCTTCGAGCCCGACCAGAACGCATAAGGGCCTATCTCGTTGGGTCCGCACGCCCGGATGCGTCCGCTGGCCGGCGCATGGCGGCGTCCTCGCGACTCGACGTGGCGTTGCCACGCCTTCGTCACTGCGTCCTTGCCCTGCTTGACCATCGAACGCCCCGAACGCACGCCCTCTACCGAGGTAGGCCCTGAGCGCCTGCATATGTCACACTTGACACATGCGCGTACTGGTGCTTGGCGCCGGCGGTGTGGGCGGGGCGTTCGCCGCGATTGCGCAACGGCGGCCTGTCTTCGAGCACGTCGTGCTTGCCGATGTCTCGGCTGAGCGGGCACGCGATGTGGTTGCGGATCTGGGTGAGCCCGACCGCTTCTCGGCCGAGCGCGTCGACGCCTCCGACCGGCAGGACATCGCGCGGGTGATCGCCGCCAGCCGCCCAGACGCGGTGCTCAACGCCTGCGATCCGCGTCTGAACGAGCCGATCTTCGACGCGGCGCTGGCGGCGCGCCTGACCTATCTCGACATGGCTATGACGCTGTCGCGGCCCCACCCCCAGCGTCCCTACGAGCTGCCGGGCTCGCCGCTTGGCGCCTACCAGTTCGAGCGCGATCAGGCGTGGCGCGATGCGGGCCTGCTTGCGCTGGTGGGGATGGGCGTGGAGCCGGGGCTCTCGGACGTGTTCGCGCGCCACGCAGCCGACGAGCTCTTCTCTGAGATCGAGGAGTGCGGCGTGCGCGACGGGGCCGATCTGGTCGTCGAGGGATACGACTTCGCGCCCACGTTCTCGATCTGGACGACGATCGAGGAGTGCCTGAACCCGCCGCTGATCTGGGAGCGAGAGCGGGGCCTCTACACCACGGCGCCCTTCTCAGAGCCCGAGGTCTTCGACTTCCCCGAGGGGATCGGGCCGCTGGAGTGCGTGAACGTCGAGCACGAGGAGGTGATCCTGATCCCGCGCTGTGTGGACTGCGGGCGGGTGACCTTCAAGTACGGGCTCGGCGAGGAGTTCATCGACGTGCTGAGGACTCTGCACAAGCTGGGGCTCGACTCGACCGAGCCGGTCAGCGTCCGTGGCGCGAAGGTCGCCCCGCGCGACGTGGTCGCAGCCGCGCTGCCGGACCCCGCCACGCTCGGCGAGCGGATGAGCGGCAGGACATGTGCGGGCACATGGGTCAAGGGAACCGGCAAGGACGGGCAGCCGCGCAGCACCTACCTCTACCACGTCGTCGACAACGAGCAGACCATGCGCGAGTACGGCAGCCAGGCGGTCGTCTGGCAGACCGCGATCAACCCGGTTGTGGCGCTGGAGCTGATCGCCGAGGGAATCTGGGCGGGGACCGGCGTGCTCGGGCCCGAGGCATTTCCGGCGGCGCCGTTCCTGGAGCGGCTGGCGCAGCTCGGCTGGCCGCACGGGCAGGTCGAGCTCTAGCTGGGAGGCGGCTTGCCGCCGGGCGGCCTACTCGGCGGCTCCTGCTCCGCCTCCGGCGTGAGCAGGTGCGTGCCGTGGGTGACGTGTTCTGGCCCCATGAGATGTGTGGGCGCGCGCTCCACCTGCACGTCGAGCAGGCCCGGCGGCGCCGTTTCCAACCGGCGGGCGAAGAACGGACGGAAGTAGAAGCGCGAGAGGATCATCAACACCACGCCCAGAACCATGCCGATCAGGCCGAACCACAGCGGCAGCGTCAGGCCGGCGTAAATCTTGCCTTCGGAGTTGACCGCCTTGCCGTAGTAGTAGATCGCGTAGCCGCCGATGCCGAAGAACATCAGTCCTCCGATCAAGGGTCCCAGCCCGACCAGAAAGAACTTGCGCGCGCTCGTGAAGATTTCCCGTCGGAAGTAGAACGCGCACGCAAAACCGGTCGCGCCGTAGTAGAAGCAGACGGGGATGCCGAGCGCGACGACCGAGAGTTCGAGCACCGTTTCTGAGATCAGGATCAGTGGCACCGCCACCGCGATCGAGATCACCCCGAAGCCCCAGGTCGAGACGGTGGGCGTCAGAAAGCGCGGGTGGATCCTCCCGATCACCGCAGGGATCGCGCCCCAGTGGGCCATCGAGAGCGTCGTGCGCGCGGTCGGCAGGATCGTCGTCTGCGTGGAGGCGGCGGCGGAGGTCAGCACGGCGACGATCAGGAACTTCACCCCGACTGCGCCGAGCACGCTGTGGCCGAGCGCGTTGAGGACGTCGCTGGCGTTTTCTTCGTTGGAGAGGAATGCGGTCCCGTGATAGGCCTGCGCGCCCGCCGAGACGAGCAGGTAGATCGCCACGAGCAGCATCGTCGAGACGACCGCGGCGCGGCCGGGCCCCTCGCTGGAGTCCTCGGACTCCTCGTTGACCGACACGCCCGAGTCCCAGCCCCAATAGATGAAGATGCCGAGCAGCAGCGCCACGATCAGATCGTGGAATTTCATCGCGAAGGGGTTGAACCATGAGGCCTGCGGCTGGATTGAGTGCGCCGGGTTGCCGGTGTAGACGCCGACGATCGCCACCACCGAGAAGATCGCGAGCATCGCGACCTCGAAGCTCAGCAGCAACTGCTGGATGCGCGCCGAGAGCTCGATGCCGCGGTGGCAGATCCACGTCATCAGCCAGATCCACAGGATGCAGCCCACCAAGCCCGCAACGGAATGCGTTTCGGCCCAATGCCAGTCGACGAGCTTGAAGGTGTAGATCGCGGCGATGTAGCCGAGCGAGGCCATCACGAGGATGTCGGCCAGGAAGATCGCCCAGCCGTTCACCCATCCTGTGCCCGGGCCGAAGGCACGGGTGGTCCACGCGAAAGTCGTGCCGGCGTCCGGGTCGGCCTTGTTCAGGTAGCGGTAGCCGAGCGAGATGAACAGCATCGGCACGAACGCCGCCAGCAGCACGCCCGGCGCGTGCGTGGCCACGCCGGGGTCGGCGACGATGAAGCCGAGCGTCGCCGCGATCGAGTAGGCCGGCGCGGTCGAGGCGACGCCGATCACGATGTTCGAGACGTAGCCGATCGCGTTGCGCTTGAGGCCCTTCTCGACCACGTTGCCGCTGGCCGCCCCCATCGGCGAGTTGCCAATGCCAGGCTCCCTGCGAAGTCCGGACAGGTCAGCGTCTGCTGTGCTCATCCCCCTGCCTCCTCTCGGAGATTCGTGACACTCGATACAATACCGCGAATGAGCGATCTTCAAGCGCTCGCCAAGCGGCACCTTTGGATGCACTTCACGAGGATGGGTGCCTACGAGCACGGCGAGATGCCGGTGATCGTCAGGGGGGACGGCTGCTACATCTACGACGAGCACGGCAACCGCTACCTCGACGGCCTCTCCGCCCTCTACTGCGTGAACATCGGCCACGGGCGCGCCGAGCTGGGGGAGATCGCGGCGCGCCAGATAGCCGAGCTCGGCTTCTACACCAACTGGAGCTACGCGCATCCGCGCTCGATTGAGCTGGCCGCGCGGATCGCGAGCCTGGCGCCGGGGGACCTCAACCGTGTCTTCTTCGTCTCCGGCGGCTCGGAGGCGGTCGAGTCGGCGTGGAAGCTGGCCAAGGCCTACCACGCTGCGCAGGGGGAGCCGCGGCGGCACAAGATCATCTCGCGCTACCTGGCCTATCACGGCACCTCGATGGGGGCGTTGACCGCCACCGGGCTGCCGCCGCTGCGCGAACCATTTGAGCCGCTGACGCCGGGCGGGCACCACGTGCCCAACACCAACTCGTACCACTGGCCGGCGGAGCGCGACCCGATGTGGGCGGCCGATGCGATCGAGGAGGCGATCCTGTTCGAGGGGCCGCAAACGGTGGCCGCGGTGATCCTTGAGCCCGTGCAGAATGGCGGCGGCTGCTTTGTGCCGCAGGACGGCTACTTCCAGCGCGTGCGCGAGATCTGCGACCGCTACGGCGTGCTGCTGATCTCAGATGAGGTGATCTGCTCGTGGGGCCGGATCGGCCACTGGTTCGGCTGTGAGCGCTACGACTATCTGCCGGACATCATCACCACCGCCAAGGGCATCACCTCCGCGTATGCGCCGATGGGGGCCGTGATCGCCAGCGACAGGGTCGCCGAGCCCTTCCTGCACGGCACGGCGATCTTCAACCACGGCTTCACCTTCGGCGGGCACCCGCTCTCCTGCGCGCTTGCGATGGCCAACATCGACGTGATCGAGCGCGAGCGGCTGTGCGAGCACGTGCGCAGCCGGGAGGCCTCCTTCCGGGAGATGCTCGACAGCCTGCGCGACCTGCCGATCGTCGGCGACGTGCGCGGCGTCGGGTTCTTCTGCGCGATCGAGCTGGTCAAGGACAAGGGCACCAAGGAGACCTTCGATGCGCAGGAGTCCGAGGAGCTGCTGCGCGGCTTCCTCTCGGCCGAGCTGTTCAAGCGGGGGCTGATCTGCCGGGCAGACGATCGCGGCGACCCGATCGTCCAGCTCTCTCCGCCGCTGATCGCCGACACCGAGCAGTTCGAAGAGATCGAGGCCGTGCTGCGCCCGGTGCTCACCGAGGCGTGGGAGCGGGTGGTCAAGCGGCGCCCGGCGGCGGGGCTCGGGGCGCCGCGGTGAGGATCGGCGTCCCCACCGAGGTGAAGGCGGACGAGTACCGCGTCGCCATTACCCCGGCGGGCGTCAGAGAGCTGAGCGCACACGGCCACGAGGTTCTGATCCAGGCGGGCGCAGGGCTCGGCAGTGCGTTGGAGGACGAGCGCTTCAGCGCTCAAGGGGCGAGGATCGTGTCCGACGCGCAGCAGCTCTTCGGCGAAGCCGAGCTGATCCTGAAGGTGAAGGAGCCGCAGCCGGGCGAGGTGGCGATGCTGCAATCGCATCACACCCTCTTCACCTACCTGCATCTGGCGGCCGACCGGGAGCTGGCGCAGGGGCTGCTTGCCTGCGGGGCCACGTGCATCGCCTACGAGACTGTCGAAGATCGCGAGGGCAAGCTGCCGCTGCTTGCGCCGATGAGCGAGGTGGCCGGCAAGATCGCCACGCAGGCGGGCGCGTTCATGCTGGAGAAGCCGCTGGGCGGCAGGGGCATCCTGCTCGGCGGCGTGCCGGGCGTCGCGGCTGCGAACGTGCTGGTGATCGGCGGTGGCGTCGTGGGCAGCAACGCGGCGATGATCGCGATCGGGATGCAGGCCGACGTGTTCGTCTTCGATCGCTCGATCGACCGGCTGCGCGAGCTGGAAGTCGCCTTCGATGGGCGCGCCTCCACGGTCTATTCCTCGACGCTGGCGGTCGAGGAGATGCTGCCGATGGCAGATCTCGTGATCGGCGCGGTCCTGATCCACGGTGGTCGCGCGCCGCATGTGATCACGCGCTCGCAGCTGGGGCTGATGCGCAAGCACGCGGTGCTGGTGGACGTGTCGATCGACCAGGGCGGGTGCTTTGAGACCTCGCATCCGACCACCCATTCCGATCCCACCTTCGAGGTCGATGGCGTCACTCACTACTGCGTGGCGAACATGCCGGGCGCGGTGCCGATCACCTCGACCTACGCGCTCACGAACGCTACGCTGCCCTACGTGATCGCTCTCGCCGAGCTCGGGGTCCATGAGGCGCTGGCACGCGATCCGGGGCTCGCGCTCGGGCTGAACGTGCAGGGCGGAGAGATCACCTATGCGGCGGTGGCGGAGGCGCTGGCATCGCCAGTTAAGGAGGACTGGATGTCCTCCTACAACGTCGAAAGCGCCGACAGGATGGAGGCGCAATGACTCCCCCTGCTCTGCGCAACGTGATCGGCGGCGAGCCCGTCGACTCCCAGGGAGAGCTGGAAGAGGTGGTCAACCCCGCGACCGGGGAGCAGATCGCGATGGCGGCCAACTCGACCGTGCAGGACGTCGATGCGGCGGTGAAGGCCGCGCGGCAGGCGTTCGGCGCATGGTCGCGGACCACGCCGGCGCAGCGCTCGGAAGCCCTGCTCGCGCTGGCGGAGATCATCGAGCGCCACGGCGATGAGATCGCGCGGATCGAGGCGACCGACGCCGGCAAGCCGATCGAGGCGGTCAAGTCCGATGAGCTGCCGGCGATGGTCGACAACCTGCGCTTCTTCGCGGGCGCCGCGCGCTGCCTGGAGGGCAGGGCGGCGGGGGAGTACATGGAGGGCCACACCTCATTCGTGCGGCGCGAAGCGGTCGGCGTGATCGGCCAGGTCACGCCCTGGAACTATCCGCTGATGATGGCGATCTGGAAGATCGCGCCTGCGCTCGCGGCCGGCAACACGGTCGTCCTGAAGCCGGCGGAGACCACGCCGGTCTCGACCGTGCGGTTCGCCGAATGGGCCAGCGGGGTGCTGCCGCCCGGGGTGCTGAACGTGATCACCGGCCGCGGCGAGCCCGCGGGGCAGGCGCTGGTCGAGCATCCAGACGTGGACATGGTCTCGCTCACCGGCTCGGTGGAGACGGGCAAGCACATCGCCCGTACCGCGGCGGACACGCTCAAGCGCGTGCACCTGGAGCTGGGCGGCAAGGCGCCGGTGATCGTCTTCGACGACGTCGATCTGGGAGCCGCGCTGCAAACGATCGCCGGCACCGGCTACTACAACGCCGGGCAGGACTGCACCGCCGCCACGCGGGTGCTGGCCGCCGATGGCGTCTACGACTCGGTGGTATCCGGGCTTGCCGAGCAGGCAAAGGGCCTGGTCGTCGGCGACACGCTCTCGCCCGAGACGACGCTCGGGCCGCTGAACTCGCTGCGTCAGCGCGAGCGCGTCGAGGGGTTCCTGGAACGCCGGCCCTCCGGCGCCGAGATCGTCACCGGCGGCCGCGAGCCCGATCTGCCGGGCAGCTTCCTGGAGCCGACCGTGGTCGCGGGCCTCGCGCAGGACGACGAGATGATCCAGCGCGAGATCTTCGGACCGGTGATCACCGTCCAGCGATTCAGCGATGAGCAGGCGGCGATCGAGTGGGCCAACGCGACCCGCTATGGCCTCGCCTCCTCGGTATGGACGCGCGACGTCGGCCGCGCGCTGCGAGTCTCGGCCGCGCTGCGATTCGGGTGCGTCTGGATCAACGACCACATACCGCTCGTCTCCGAGATGCCGCACGGCGGCTTCAAGGAGTCGGGCTACGGAAAGGATCTCAGCGTTTACTCGCTGGAGGACTACACCGTGGTCAAGCACGTGATGGCAAGCCTGCAGTAGCGGCCAAGCGCTCGCGCCCGGCCGCGGCGCGTAGCATGGACGTCGTGATGATTCGGTGAGCGCAGCGCCCGAGCAGTCCAGCGAGCCCGCCGCGCCGCGCGAGCACCGCCGCGATGCGCATCCGCCAATGCCGCGCGATAAGCGGGGCTGGCACGTGGCGCCCGCGCCGGACGGGCGGGGCATGCCCGAGCAGAAGCCCACCGGCCCGCCGCCGCACCGCCGCCGCGGCTTCCTCTGGTTCGTGCTGCTGCTGATCGCGTTCAACTGGATCTCGGTGTTCCTGTTTGAGCCCTCATCCGGCGAACAGCGCGTGACGGTCTCCTTCAACCCGTTCTTCCTGCAGGAGGTGAAGGCGGGCAAGGTGAAGTCGATCGCCTCTACGGGCGACACGATCCAGGGCACGTTCAAGGCCAAGCTGCGCTACCCCGCAGACGACTCCAAAGCGACGCCCAGCAAGCAGTTTGCCACCGAGGTGCCGACCTTCTGGAACAACAGCCAGCTGGCTGGCCTGCTCCAGGAAAAGGGCGTCGAGATCAACGCCAAGTCCACCACCAAAACCACCTCGCTGCTGGCCGAGCTGCTGCTCGGCTTCGGTCCCACGCTGCTGATCGTCGGGCTGTTCATTCTGATCGCGCGCCGCGCCGCGGCCGGCGGAGGCATGGGCGCGCTCGGCAGCTTCGGGCGCTCGCAGGCCCGTCGCGTGGACCCGGAGAAGATCCGCGTCACCTTCAACGACGTCGCGGGGATCGACGAGGCCAAGGCGGAGCTGACCGAGATCGTCGACTTCCTGCGCAACCCCGAGCGCTACGGGCGCCTCGGCGGGCGCATGCCGCACGGCGTGCTGCTCGCGGGCGCGCCGGGGACCGGCAAGACGCTGCTGGCGCGTGCGGTCGCCGGCGAGGCGCATGCGGCCTTCTTCTCGATCTCCGCCTCGGAGTTCATCGAGGCGATCGTCGGCGTCGGCGCCTCCCGCGTGCGCGACCTGTTCGCCAAGGCCAAGGAGGCGGCGCCGTCGATCATCTTCATCGACGAGCTCGACGCGATCGGGCGCTCGCGCCAGGGCTCGGTGTCGGTGACGGGCGCAAACGACGAGCGCGAGCAGACGCTCGACCAGATCCTCACCGAGATCGACGGCTTCGAGTCCTCTGAGGCGGTCGTGGTGCTCGCCGCCACCAACCGGCCCGACGTGCTCGACCCGGCGCTGCTGCGCGCGGGGCGCTTCGATCGGCGGGTCGCCGTGCAGGCGCCCGATCGCAAGGGCCGCGCCGAAATCCTCGCGGTGCACACGCGCTCGATCCCGCTGGCCGACAGCGTCGATCTGGACGCGCTCGCATCCTCCACGCCGGGCATGGTGGGCGCGGACCTCGCAAACCTCGCCAACGAGGCGGCGCTGATCGCCGCCCGCCGCGGGCACGAGAAGGTGGAGATGTCCGACTTCACCGACTCGCTGGAGAAGATCATGCTCGGCTCGCCGCGCGGCATCCTGCTCTCCCCGGCGGACCGCGCGCGGACAGCCCACCACGAGGCCGGGCATGCGCTCGTGGGCATGCTCACGGTGGGCGCGGACCCTGTGCGCAAGGTCTCGATCATCCCTCGCGGCATGGCGCTCGGCGTCACGCTCTCCACGCCGGACTCCGATCGCGTCTCCTACTCGCGCGAGGATCTCGACGCTAAGATCCGCGTGGCCCTCGGCGGGCGCGTGGCAGAGGAGATCGTCTACGGCACGATCACCTCGGGCGCCGAGTCGGACATCCAGCAGCTGACCATGATCGCACGCCAGATGGTGGGGCGCTGGGGGATGAGCGAGGCCGTGGGGCCGATCGCCGTGCTCCCCTCCGAGGGCGAGGGGATGTTCCTGCCCGGCGTCAGCGCGACCTCCGAGTCGACGCAGCGCCTGCTCGACGATGAGGTGCGAAAGCTCGTCGAGAGCGCCCACGAGGAGGTGACGCGCCTGCTGCTCGAGCATCGCGAGCAGCTGGAGAGCCTCGCCCAGGCGCTGCTGAAGACCGAGACGCTCGATGCCCAGGAGGCCTACGCGGCGGCCGGCGTGCCAGCGCACGAGCCGGAGCCGAGCACGGTCTCCTGACCTCCGCGCCCTCCGCCTGTGCTCGGGCTCGGCCGAGGCTCGGGGCCTACGGTCGGAGCGCGAGCGTCTGGTAGATCCCGGTGAACTCGTTCAGGAAGCCCTTGCGGGCGGCGCGCAGGTACAGGCGCCAGACGCGAACGCGTTCGGCCCCCGCGAGGCGCTGCGCCTCCGCAAGGTTCGCGTCGAGGTTCGCGATCCACTCGCCGAGCGTGCGCGCGTAATCGGCGGCAAAGCCCTCGACGTGCTGGGTGATGAAGCCCGCGCCTTCGAGCGCCTGCTGCACGCGCGAGAGGTGCAGCGGCGCTGCATCGGGGAAGACGTAGCGCTCCGAGAACGGCCCGGCCTCGGGGTCGCCGTGACGCAGGCGCGAGATGCCGTGGTTGAGCAGGCGCCCACCCTGCGGCAGCAGTGCCGCGAGCTGGTGGGCATAGAGGTCGATCTGGCGCGAGCCGACGTGCTCGACCATGCCGATGCTCGCGATCGCGTCGTAGCGCTCGCCGGCGAGGTCCCTGTAGTCGGCCAGCCGGATCTCGACGCGGTCGCCGAGCCCGGCCTCCTGGACGCGGCGGCGCGCAAGCTCCGCCTGGGCCGGCGAAAGCGTGATCCCGACGGCGCTGACGCCGTGGTTGGCGGCGGCGTGCATCACGAAGGCGCCCCAGCCGCAGCCGACGTCGAGCACGCGCTCGCCCGGTTGCAGCTTCAGCTTCGTGCACACCAGCTCCAGCTTGTCGCGCTGGGCCTCCTCCAGCGTGCTGGCCCCGCGCCAGACAGCGCAGCTGTAGGTCATCGACTCGCCGAGGAAGAGCGCGAAGAAGTCGTTGCCGACGTCGTAGTGGTGGCGGATCGCGCGGGCGTCGCGCTCCTTGCTGTGTCTGCGTCCGCTCGGCTGCAGCTCGGCCGGCGGGACACGCGGCGGCAGCATCAGGCCGCACGCCTGCACGGCCGTCAGCGCAAGCCGCACGCGAGTGGCGCGGTCGATCGCGGGCGGTTTGTAGGTGTCGAGCAGCGCGATCACGCCGTCGAGGTCGTCGGCCTCCAGCTCGCCGGCGGCGTAGGCGCGGCCGAGGCCGAGCTGCCCTGGGGCGCGCAGCATGTGTGCGATCGCCGCGGGAGAGCGCACGCTGAACACAGGGCCGTTCCCCGAAGTCGAGGGCAGCTCGGCTGCGTCCCAGAACCGCAGCGTGAAGGGCCGCTCCGGCAGCGCGACCGCGAGCTCCCGCCGCAGCAGCTCTGGTCTGGCGAAAGGCATCGCCGCATCGTACCCTTAGAGCCGATGGCAAACCCCTCGCCGGACCGTGCGCGGTCGAGCCCTCCGCTGCCGAGCGTGCGCGAGATCATCGCCTCCCGCACCGGCGAGGAGATGACACTCAACGACCGCTTCCTCAACCCTCAGGTCGGCAGGATCGTGCGCACCCTCGGGTTCGACAAGACCTGGGTCGGGGGAGAGGGCGCGCACCTGATCGACGCCGGCGGGCAGCGCTATCTCGATCTCTTCGGTGGCTATGGCGTCTTTGCGATCGGCCGCTACCACCCTGAGGCGGTGGCTGCGGTGGAGGCCGTGATGCAGGCAAGGACCGGCAACCTGCCGCAGCTTGGCGTGACGCTGCTCTCGGGAGTGCTGGCCGAGCAACTGCTCGCGCGCGCTCCGGGCTCAGTTGGCGCGATGGTCACCGCCAACACCGGCACCGAGGCCGTCGAGGCGGCGATCAAGATCTCTCGCGCGGCAACGGGCCGGCCGCGGATCCTCTACGCCGAGCACGCCTTTCACGGCCTCACCCTCGGCTCGCTCTCGCTGAACGGCAATGCCGAGTTCAGGGACGGCTTCGGGCCGCTGCTGCCTGCGTGCGATCCTGTGCCCTTCGGCGATACGCAGGCGCTGGCGCGCGAGCTCGAACGCGACGACGTCGCTGCTTTCGTGGTCGAGCCGATCCAGGGCAAGGGCGTGAACCTGCCGCCGCCGGGATACCTGCAGGCTGCCCAGCGGCTCTGCCGTGACGCCGGCGCGCTGCTGGTCTGCGACGAGGTCCAGACCGGCCTCGGCCGCACAGGCCGCTTCCTCGCGCTGGAGCGCTATCGAGCTGCACCCCGATCTGATCTGCCTATCCAAGGCGCTCTCAGGCGGTCTCGTGCCGATCGGCGCGGTGCTCGTCTCGCGGAGCGCGTTCGACCGCGTCTTCGACGGAATGGAGCGCGCCGTGCGCCACGGCTCCACCTTCGGGGGCAACGACCTCGCCGCCGCTGCCGCGCTGGCGACGCTGAAGGTGCTGGACGACGAGCGCCTGATCGAGCGCGCCGACCGTCTCGGCGAGCTGCTGCTGGAGCTGACCAGGCCGCTCGTGGATCGCTACGAGGTTGTCACCGACGTGCGTGGCCAGGGCCTGATGTGGGCGATCGAGCTCGGCCCGCCGAGCGGCCGCGCCCGCCGCTCGGTCTGGAACGCCGTCGAGCGCGCCCAGCCTGGCCTCTTCTCCCAGCTGGTGACCGTGCCGCTCTTCCATGAGCACCGCATCTTCTGCCAGGTCGCAGGGCACCGCATGAATGTGATCAAGGCGTTGCCCGCGCTGGTGATCGAGGAGTCGGAGATTCGACGCTTCGCCGCGGCGCTGGAGGAAGTCATCGCTCGCGCCGAGCGGGTGCCGTCGGCGCTCGCACGCTTCGGGATACAGACCGGCCGCAGGATGCTGACGTCGTACCGCTGATATGGACGTCCGTTTGTCAAGTGCCCAGCACTTGATGCCCGCGGTGGGGCGGGCATCTGGGTCGGTCAAGGGGGGCGGCGGGCCTGGCTGGTGCGCGACGCGCGGTCAGGCTGATATGCGCGGGTTGGTTACCGCAGGACCGGGTTTCGTCGTGAGAGCCCGCGCTCTAGGATCGAGCGTGGCCCCCGCGTGTGTGGGGGTTGCTCATAGCGTCATCGCGGGTGCTCTCGCGCGTGGTGGCCAGGTTGTTCCCGCCGCCTCCTTGACCGACGTCGTGCGGGGCCGGTTAGTCTGTGTTTGCGATCGCCCAGCAGAACCCGGCGAGTTCTCGCGCGACAGCGACAGCGACGATCGTGCGTCGCTTACCGCGTTCTGCGTCGAGGCGGCGCCAGGTGCGGTGCAGGCGCTGCTGGGCCTTCCAGGAGAGCGCGAGGATGTGCGGGTCCTGGCCATCCTGGCGGCGCTGATATGGACGTCCGTTTGTCAAGTGCCCAGCACCTGATGCCCGCGGTGGGCGGGCATCTGGGTCGGTCAAGGGGGGCGGCGGGCCTGGCTGGTGCGCGACGCGCGGTCAGGCTGATATGCGCGGGTTGGTTACCGCAGGACCGGGTTTCGTCGTGAGAGCCCGCGCTCTAGGATCGAGCGTGGCCCCCGCGTGTGTGGGGGTTGCTCATAGCGTCATCGCGGGTGCTCTCGCGCGTGGTGGCCAGGTTGTTCCCGCCGCCTCCTTGACCGACGTCGTGCGGGGCCGGTTAGTCTGTGTTTGCGATCGCCCAGCAGAACCCGGCGAGTTCTCGCGCGACAGCGACAGCGACGATCGTGCGTCGCTTACCGCGTTCTGCGTCGAGGCGGCGCCAGGTGCGGTGCAGGCGCTGCTGGGCCTTCCAGGAGAGCGCGAGGATGTGCGGGTCCTGGCCATCCTGGCGGCGCTTGAGTGCTTGACCCTTGGCAGGCGCTCTGCGGTAGTGCCAGGCGCCCTCGACCAGGAGCCGGCGGGCGTGACGGGAACCCGTCTTGGTGATCGAGCCTTGACGGCGACGCTCCCCGGAGCTGTCCTCGCTGGGGACCAGACCGACATAGCTCATCAGCTGCCCCGCGCGCTCGAAGCGCTGCCAGTCGCCGATCTCCGCGCACAGCCCGACCGCGCTGAGCGTGTCCATCCCACGCAGACAGCGCAGCCGAGCGACGGTCTGCGCCCACGGCGAGGCGGGCACGAGTTCTGCGATCGCGCTCTCCAGGGTCTCGCGCCGCACGATCAGCGCGTCGATCGCGCCGAGATAGTCAAGCAGCGTGGCCTGCGCGGCCAGCTCGCCGAGATCCAGGCGCCCGAGCCACTCGCGGTGACGGACCGTCCAGTTAGAGCCGGGGCCCTCGAAGACGACCTCGTGGCGCAGCAGCAGCTTGCTCATCCGGTGACGCGCGCGCATCAGATCCCCACGAACGTCCTCGCGTGCCCTGACCAAGTCCCGCAGTGCCTCTTCCTCGGTGCTCGGAACCCTGACCGGATGAAGGCCCCCCACCATCAACAATCGCACCAAGCGCTCCGCGTCGCGACGGTCGGTCTTGACGCGGTCCTGCGCGGGACGCTCGATCTTGCCCGGCGCCGCGACCACACACCCCACCCCGGCCGCCGCCAGCGCCCGCGCGAGCCCGAACCCCGTCGGCCCCGCCTCATACGTCACGCGTGTCGGCGCGGGCAACGAGCCGCAGAACTCGACCACCTCGCCCGTGCGGCCCGACAGCGTCCGCGAGCGCAGCTCACCCGTCACCGCGTCGATCGTTACCGCGAGCACCTTCGCCGCGTGCACATCCAAACCAGCCCAACTGCGAACCTGTGTCATGTCGGCACTCCCATGATTGCGGTCGGGGCCCAGGCCACTCCTGGACCCTCAACCCGCGCACCTCATGCGCGGGTGCCGACCTTCACACCCTCAACGGACGCCAAGACGGCCGTCCATATGGTCTAGCCTGTCGGAGCTTTGCCCACCCCCCGCAGCGACATCCGCAACATCGCGATCATCGCGCACGTCGACCACGGCAAGACCACGCTCGTGGACGCGATGCTGCGCCAGACCGGCTCCTTCAGGGTCGGCGAGGAGGTTCAGGACCTCGTGATGGACTCGATGGACATCGAGCGCGAGCGCGGGATCACGATCCTGGCCAAGAACGCGGCGCTGCGCTTCGGGGACGTGAAGATCAACATCGTGGACACGCCCGGGCACGCCGACTTCGGCGGCGAGGTGGAGCGCGGACTGACGATGGTCGATGGCGTGCTGCTGCTGGTCGACGCCTCCGAGGGTCCCCTGCCGCAGACCCGTTTCGTGCTGCGCAAGGCGTTGGAGTCAAAGCTGCCGGTCATCCTCGTCATCAACAAGATCGATCGCGCCGACGCGCGCGTGGCCGAGGTCGTGGATGAGGTCTACGAGCTGTTCATCGACCTCGACGCGCACGAGGACCAGATCGAGTTTCCGATCGTCTACAGCAACGCCAAGGCCGGCAAGGCCACGCTGCACTACGACCCCGCCAATCCGGAGGAGCAGGGCCAGAGCATCGAGCCGCTGCTGAAGCTGATGGTGGAGCACATCCCGCCGCCGATGTACGAGCCTGACCATCCGCTGCAGGCCCTGGTCACCAACCTCGACGCTTCCCCATATGTCGGCCGCCTGGCGATCTGCCGGGTCCGAAACGGCAACATCCGCAAGGGCCAGCAGATCGCCTGGTGCAGGGCCGACGGCGGCATCCAGAAAGCGCAGGTCGCCGAGCTGTATGTGACCGAGGCGCTCGAGCGCGTGGACGCGCCGCAGGCCGGCCCGGGCGAGATCATCGCCGTCGCGGGCATCGCCGAGGTGACGATCGGCGAGACGCTCGCCGACCCGGATGATCCGCGGCCGCTGCCGGTGATCGCGGTGGACGAGCCCTCGATCTCGGTCACGCTCGGCATCAACACCTCGCCGCTCTCGGGCAGGGAGGGAAGCAAGCTGACCGCGCGGCAGGTGCTCAGTCGCCTGCACCAGGAGCTCGTCGGCAACGTCTCGCTGCGCGTGAAGGACACCGACAGGCCGGAAGCCTGGGAGGTTCAGGGCCGCGGCGAGCTGCAACTCGCGGTGCTCGTGGAGATGATGCGGCGGGAGGGCTTCGAGCTGACCGTCGGTCAGCCGCAGGTGCTGATCAGGGAGATCAAGGGCCACCGCCACGAGCCGGTCGAACGCCTCTCGATCGACGTGCCCGAGGAGCACGTGGGCGCGGTGACGCAGCTGCTCGCCGCCCGCAAGGGACGGATGGAGCACATGACGAACCACGGCACCGGCTGGGTGCGGATGGAGTACCTCGTCCCGGCGCGTGGCCTGATCGGCTTTCGCACCGAATTCATGACCGAGACGCGCGGCACCGGCATCATGCACCACGTCTTCGAGGGCTGGGAGCGCTGGGCGGGGGAGCTGCGCACCCGCAGCACCGGCGCGCTGGTCTCCGACCGGCGCGGCGTCACCGCCCAGTACTCGCTGATGAGCCTGCAGGAGCGCGGCACCCTCTTCGTCGGCCCCGGCGAGGAAGTCTACGAGGGCATGATCGTGGGCGAGAGCAACCGCGCCGGCGACCTCGACGTCAACGTCTGCAAGGAGAAGCACCTCACGAACATTCGCTCCTCCACCTCGGAGGTGCTGGTGCGACTCTCGCCGGCCAAGCGCATGACCCTGGAGGAGGCGCTGGAGTTCGTCGCCGATGACGAGTGCGTCGAGGTCACGCCGGAGACGGTGCGCCTGCGCAAGCTCGAGCTGGGCAAGGTGGATCGGCTGAAGGCCGCGCGGCAGCGGCGGTAGCGCATGCGAGGATCTGTATCACGCGTGATACAATTCGCGGCATGGCTGAGGTGAGCATCCGAGATCTACGTAACCACGGTGGCGATGTCGTCGATCGTGCGTTGCGGGGTGAGCAGATCACGATCACTCGATCGGGAACGCCTGTCGCTCAGCTGCACGCAATCGCGCCGCCCCCGCTGACGGCGGATACGCTGCTGCGTCGCTGGAGACGGCTGCCCTCGGTGGATCCCAGCTTGCTGCGTAGGGACGTAGATGCGCTGGTAGACGCCAGCTTGTGAGCACACAGGCGCCGATTGACGAAGCGAACAGGCCCGAGCGCGGGCTGCTGGACACTTCTACTTTGATCCTTCTGCCGCGGCTGGCGGACCCCGGCGTGCTCCCGGCCGAGCCGTTGATCGCGACGGTGACACTGGCTGAGCTCTCCGTTGGTCCGCTTGTGAGTGAGGAGGAGACTGAGCGAGCTGCTCGTCAGGCTCAACTCCAGCAGGCCGAGGCGGACTTCGACCCACTGCCGTTCGATTCTGAGGCAGCGCGGGCCTTTGGGCGTGTAGCCGCCAGCCTGCGACGAGCGGGCCGCAAGGCGAACGCGAGAGCCTACGATGCGATGATCGCTGCGATCGCGCTCGCGAACGATCTGCCCGTCTACACGTGCAATCCAGACGACTTCGTCGGGATCGACGGGCTCAGCGTCGTCGCGGTGCCCGTGCCGGATACCGACTCTTCGCACTGAAGGCGCCTCAGGTCCGCGCGCCAACCCTTCCGCGGGGCTGTGGATCCGCCTAGTAGCCTGGTCCTGATGCAGCCCGCGATCGAGGTCAACGACCTGCGCAAGAGCTACGGCGAGACCGAGGCCCTGCGGGGCGTCAGCTTCGAGGTGGCGCCCGGCGAGGTCTTCTGCATGCTCGGCCCCAACGGCGCTGGCAAGACCACCTGCACCGAGATCCTCGAGGGGCATCGGCTGGCAAGCGGCGGCACCGTCAGGGTCCTCGGCCACGATCCCGCTCGCAACGATCGCGCGATGCGCGAGCGGATCGGTGTCGTGCTGCAATCCTGCGGCATCCAGGAAGACCTGACCGTCAACGAGCTGATCCAGATGTATGGGCGCTACTACTCCCGCTCCACGGCCGCCGATGAGCTGATCGAGCTCGTGGAGCTTGACGCAAAGCGCGACGCGCGCGCCGGCTCGCTCTCCGGCGGCCAGCGCCGGCGGCTCGACCTCGCGCTCGCGCTCGTCGGCGACCCCGACCTGCTCTTCCTCGACGAGCCGACGACGGGCTTCGACCCCCACGCCCGCCGGCAGGCCTGGTCAACGATCCGCTCGCTCTGCTCGCTCGGCAAGACCGTCTTTCTGACGACGCACTTCATGGACGAGGCCCAGCACCTCGCCGACCGCGTCGCGGTGATGGCCGCGGGCAGGATCGTCGCCCTGGGGCCTCCACAGGAGCTCGGCGGCCGCGAGGAGCTGCCGACCGAAATCCGCTTCGCGCTGCCGGAGGGCGTCGAGGTCGCCGACCTGCCGCCGCTGCCGGCCGGGGCGGAGGTGGCGGGCGATCGCGAGGGGGTGCTCGTGCGCGCTTCCGAGGGCATGCAGACCACCCACGCCCTCACCGGCTGGGCGCTGGAGCGCGGCGTGGAGCTGCGCGGCTTCTCGGTCGCCCAGCCGACGCTCGAGGACGTCTATCTCTCGCTCACGGCCGGGGATGACCCGGCTCCGGAGACCACGCACATGGAGGCTCTGAGATGAGCACGCGCATCGGCGAGCAGACCCATTCGGAGCGAGCCGCC
The DNA here is from genome assembly GCA_963725915.1 of uncultured Actinomycetota bacterium. Classification (GTDB taxonomy): domain Bacteria; phylum Actinomycetota; class Thermoleophilia; order Solirubrobacterales; family Solirubrobacteraceae; genus Palsa-744. The sequence goes on from CAVSAL010000004.1 coordinate 589,785, forward strand.
ATCGGCCCGCCGCAGGTCTGGAGCCGCAACCTCTCGCTGCTGGCTTGGCAGGTGCTCTACGAGCAGCGCGCCTTCTGGCGCAACCGGCGGCGGGCGCTCGCAAGCTTCGCCTTCCCGCTGATGTTCCTGCTCATCTTCGGCGCGATCACGCAGGGCGCGACGGTCAAAGGCGATGGCAACATCGCCTACATCAACTTCTACGTCCCGGGGATCATCGCCTACGCGGTGATGGTGATCGGCTTCACCAGCACCGCGATGTCGATTGCGCTGCTGCGCTCCGAAGGCGTGCTGAAGCGGATGCGCACGACGCCGATGCCCTGGGCGCTCTACCTCGGCGGGATCGTGCTCAGCACGGTGATAACGATCGCCGTCGCCTGCGTGCTGCTGCTGGCGATCGGCGTGATCTTCTACAAAGCCACCATCAACGGCGCCGCGGTGCCCGGCCTGATCGTCACGGTCGCCCTCGGCACCGTCTGCTTCACGAGCCTCGGCATCGCCGTCTCCCGCTTCATCCCCAAGCCCGACAGTGGCATGCCCGTGCTGATGCTGATCGTGCTGCCGCTGTCCTTCATCTCCAACGTCTTCTTCCCCATATACAAGCCGCAGGCGCTGGTGGAAATCGGCAAGTTCTTCCCGTTGCGGCGGGTCGCCGAAGGGATCGGCCCCGCCTTCAAGCAGACCCAGGGCTCGGGCTTCGTGGGCCACGACCTCCTCGCGCTGGCGATCTGGGCCACCGTCGGCTGCTGGCTGATGGTCAGAACAATGAGGACGCTCTCGGCCAAGGATTAGCCGGCGGCCTCGCCCCTCAACAGTGAATCCGCTTGCGCGGATGCCCGTCGCGTCCGCCCGCGTGCAGGGCATGCAGCGCCTGGTGGACGTCGTGGATCAGCATGTCGGCCATGTCCCTGGAGAAGCTCTCCCTGACCACCATCCGCAGCACGTTGATGTGCTCTGCGTTTGGCGGCAGCGTGTAGGCGGGCACGATCCAGCCGCGCTCGCGCAGCAGGTGGGAGAGCTCGGTCAGGTCGATCGCCTGCGGGTCGTCTGCTCGCAGCGCGACGATCGGAAAGCGCGAGCCGTCGTTGAGCAGCGAGAGCCCCTCGATCTTGCCGAGGCCCGCCGCGAGCGCTTTGGCGTTGTCGAGCACCGTGGCGACGATCCGCTCATACCCCTCGCGCCCCAGGCGCAGGAAGTTGAAGTACTGAAGCACCACCGAGTTGCTCGGGCGCGAGAAGTTCAGCGAGTAGTTGGGCATGTCCCCGCCGAGGTAGTTGATGTGGAAGACTAGCTCCTCGGGCAGGTCGGAGCGGTCGCGGAAGACGACCGTCCCCATGCCGGGGTAGACCAGGCCGAACTTGTGGTTTGAGACGTTGATCGAGCGCACCTGCGAGAGCCGGAAGTCCCACGCCAGGTCCGGCTCGGAGAACGGCGTGATAAAGCCGCCGCTGGCCGCATCGACGTGCAGCGGGATGTGCCAGCCGCGCTCGCTTTCGATGCGCGCGAGCAGATCGTTGATCCCCGCGAGGTCGTCCATCTGGCCGGTGAAGGTGGTGCCGAGCACGCCCGCGACCGCGATCGTGCGCTCGTCGATCAGCCCCTCCACCTGCTCGGCGCCGATCGTGTAGCGATCCTCCTCCATCGGCGCGATCCGCGCTTCCACCTCGAAGTAGCGGGTGAACTTCTCCCAGCAGGTGTGGACGTCGGCGCCGATCACCAGGTTCGGCTTCTCGGTGTCGTGGCCGGCCTGCTCGCGCCGGCGCTGCCAGGCGCGCTTGTGGGCGAGCATCGCCAGCATGATCGCCTCTGAGGAGCCGATCGTCGCGGTGCCGGTCGGCTGCTCGCCTACGGGGGCGTGGAAGAGGCGGCCGATCATCGAGACCACGCGCTGATGGATCACCTCGGTCTGCGGGTACTCGTCCTGGTCGATCAGGTTCTTGTCGAGCGTCTCGACCGCGAGCGCGTTGGCCTGCGGCTCCATCCAGCTGGTCACGAACGAGGCGAGGTTGAGCGCCGGATTGCCGTCGAGGTTGAGCTCGTCGTGCACGAGCCGGTAGGCGGCGTCGGCGTCCAGGCCCTCTGAGGGCAGCCTGTACTTCGGTATCTCGTGCGTGAAGCAGCGGCCGGAGTAGGAGGGGGTGTGCGTCTCTTCGGAGTCCAGCTTTAGCCTGTGCATAGGTGTTCCTCCGGTTTTCGTTTATGGATCGCTTCTCAAGCCCGTCGCAGCCGCAGGGGCTGGGCGCGCAGGCTGGCCGTCCAGGCGGCAAGGATCGCGACGGCGCCGAGCGCAAACACGATCCAGTCGATCGCCGCGATCGAGCCTCCGCTGCCGCCGGGCGCCAATCGGACGCTGACGCTCGTGCTCGGCAGTGGATGGCCGGAGGCCGCGGCCAGCCGCTGGATCGCCGCGATCGTGACCTGGCCGAGCTGCGCGCCGTTGGTGGGGGCGCTCATGCCGGAGAGGGCAGAGCTCAGCTGCGCGGGGGGCGGCGTGAAGCCGTGCAGGCCAAAGCCATTGGGCATCACGACGAGCAGCGGTCCCTTGTAGACCAGGGAGAGCTCCTCGCCGAGGAAGCTCGCGTATTCCTGCGGCAGGCGCCAGAGCGCGGTGACCGATCCGAGATCGGTGGCCGAGGCGATCACCGCCACCCGGATCGGGAAGCCGTAATCGGCGGCGCTGTCCAGCACGCCCTGCAGCTGCGCCTGCTCGCTGGTCGGCAGGTTCGCGTCCCAGGGCAGGAACAGCGTCTGGGTCGCCAGGACGTCGCTGGCAGGGTCCCCGTCGGCGAGCGCCGAGCCGGCCGGCACCGAGCCGGCGAGCAGGAGACCCGCCACGCAGAGCAGCACGGAGCGGATTTGACGGGCATGCGGGAGACGAGTAACCGTAGGCGCAGGGTACGCGATCTGCGCCGCGCCGGGCTCGCATGCGCGGTCGCGCTGCTCAGCTCGGCGGCGGGTCCCGGGCTGGCGCAGGGCCATGGTCTGACCACCCCGAACGCCTCCAGCTACATCGCGAAAGTCACCACAGCGCCCGCCGGGGTGCAGGCGAAGGCGGTCGACGGAGACCTGCGCCTGTGGCTGCGCGCCTCACCGAGCCTGACCGTCGAAGTGCTCGACTACAGCGGCGTGCCCTATGTGCGCTTCTCCCGCACGGGGGTGGAAGTCAACCGCAACGCCGACATCTACTACCTCAACCTGATCCCGGTGGAGGTGCCGCCGGCCGGGCTGAGCGCCACGACCCGGCCCAACTGGGAGAAGCTCAGCAGCGGCCATGAATACAGCTGGCACGACGGCAGGCTCTCGGGGCTCGCATCGACGGTGCTCGCGCCCGGGGCCTCATACGTGGGCAGATGGAGCATCTCCGTTCGTGTCGATGGCCGCCTGAGCGCGATCTCCGGCGGCCTGTGGCACTCGCAGAACCCGCCGATCGCGTGGTTCTGGCCGGCGATCGTGCTGGTGGCCTGCGTGCTGGCCGCCTTCCGGCTGCGTCGCCCGGAGCTCGATCTTGAGCTTGCCCGCGCGCTCACGGTCGGGGTGCTGGTCGCGAGCCTGCTCGGTACGCTCGGCCGCCAGCTTCAGGGTCGCCCGACCGTCACCGCCTGGCAGATCGCGCTGCTCGTCGTGATCCTCGCGCTGCTCGCCGCCGCGCTGGCGTGGACGCTGTGGGGGAGGCCCGGCTGCTTCTTTTTGTTCGTCGTGTTCGTGGCCTCGCTGTGGGAGGACTTCGAACTGATCCCGACGCTCGTCCACGGCTACGTGCTGATGGCGTTGCCCGCATTCGCGATGCGCGCCGCAGCGGTGCTCTGCCTGGGCGCGGGCGCGGGGCTGCTGCTGCTCGTCGTGCGGATGGCGGAGATGCCGGAAGGCTCGCGGCCGCTGGCGCGCCGCTTGCGCCGGGGCTCGCCCGCGTGAGGACGCGGGCCCTCGCCGGCATGGCGCTGGCCGCCGTGGCGATCCTGCTCGGCGGATGTGGGGGCAGCCGCTCGGGGCAGACCCACCCCGGCATTCCCTCGGCGCTGCTGGCACAGGCCCGCCCGATCGGCAGGGGCGCTCGCTTTCATCCGCCCGCGCGCGGCCCCGCGATCGGACCCTGCAGGTCGCGCCCGGGCGCGCGCGAAGGCGCCCACGTCGAGGTCTTCGCGCAGAACAGAGTGGTGCTGCTGGCCGCCGGCATCGGCACGCTGCTGCCGCGCAGGACCTTCGCCGGCCACATCACCGGCGCGCGCTGCTACGGGGCGCTCGTCACGCTCGACCCGACCGGGCTCGTGCTCGTGCGCGCCGGCGCGAAGCTGGACGTGGCCGACCTCTTCCGCTCCTGGGGGCAGCCGCTCTCGCGAACGCGCCTGGCGTCGTTCACTGCTCCGGCGGGCAGCCAGGTCGCGATGTTCGTTGACGGGCGAACGTGGCATGGCGCGCCGGGCGATGTGCCGCTGAGCAGGCACTCCGAGATCGTGCTGGAGGTCGGCCCTCACGTGCCGCCGCACGCCTCGTATCGCTTCCCACCGGGTACATGAACAGCAGATGTCGAGCAGAATGAAGAGCATGGCGGTGAGAGATCTCGGGCGCGGGCTCGCGGCGCTGCTGCTCACGGCGGCCCTGCTCGTCGGCTTCTGCGCGCAGGCGCGCGGCGACGGGGACCCGGCCAGCGACTTTCTGCTCAGCCAGCAGGTCTTCGTGCTGCTGCAGTCGAGCACCACGCCGCCCGCTCAGAAGGCGCTCACCGAAGTCGTCGCGTCCGCGAAGACGGCGGGCTTTCCGATCCGGGTTGCGGTGATCTCCAGCGAATACGACCTCGGCTCGGTCAGCGTGCTGTGGAAAAAGCCGCAGACCTACGCGCGCTTTCTCGGCATCGAGCTCTCGCTTGCCTACAAAGGCCCTCTGCTGGTCGTGATGCCGAACGGCTTCGGCTTCAACTGGCCGGGCCATTCGACCGCCGCGGCTTACAGGGTGCTGGCCAAGGTCAAGGTGCCGCCGGGTGAAGTGGGAACGCTCACCGCGGCGCAGGCTGCCGTGCGCCGTCTCGCGGCGGCAGCCGGGGTTCAACTCGCCACGGGATCTGGGGGCGCCGCCGCGGCCCCAGCCACCTCATCGCATCGGAAGAGTTCCAGCAGCAGCGGCAGCGCCGGCATCGCGATCCTGGTCGCTGCCTTGGTGGCGCTTGCGCTTGCGCTCGCGCTCGGGATCGGCCTGCTGCTGCGTCGCAGGACGCGCGGCTCGGCGCCCGCGGGTCGCTGGCCCTCGACGATCCCGCTGAAATGGGCGCTGCCGCGCGTGGCGGCGCTGTTTGCGCTTGCGGTCGCCGTGCCGATTCTTGCCGTCGGCCTGCTGCGCCGGGGCGGCTCGACGCCTTCGTCGAAGACCACCGCCCAGGCCGTCACCCAGGAAACGCCCTTCACCTGGAGCGAAGGCCAGCGCCGGGCGCCGGACTTCACCCTCACCGACCAGAACGGCCGGCCGATCTCGCCCGCCGCCTACCGCGGTCGCCCCGTGATCGTCACCTTCATCGACCCGCTCTGCCGCAACCTCTGCCCGCTGGAGGCGAAGGTTCTCAACGAAGTCGACGAACGGCTGCCCGTCGCGCAGCGGCCACAGATCATCGCCGTCAGCGTCAACATCTACGCCGACACGCACGCCGACCTGATGCAGGACTTCGGTCGCTGGAGCCTGGTCCCACAGTGGCATTGGGCGGTCGGCAGCCCCGCGCAGCTACAGGCGGTCTGGAAACGCTATTACGCCGAAGTCGAGGTCCAGACCAAGCACATCGCGGGCACCACGGTGCACTACATCACCCACTCCGAGATGGCCTATCTGCTTGACGGAAAAGGCGACGAGCGCGCCCTCTTCTCCTGGCCCTTCAGCGCGAAAGCGGTCAAGAAAACGCTCGCGCGGATCGAGCGCTCCTGAGCCGTCTGCTCAGGCCAGCGCCCGGTCCCTGCCCGACAGCAGCGGGAAGGAGCGCTGCGCGCGCGGCGGCAGGATGTAGTTGCCGCGCTTGAGCACGAAGATGAATTCGTTGATGCCGTTGTTGACGGTGTCGGTGATCGCGGGGTTCTGCAACTGGGCGCTGGTCGCGTTCATCGCTTTGCGCGTGGTCACGAAGTCCTCGATGCTGCGCTGGATCGAGACGAAGTGCAGTCCGGCCTGCCCGCCGTCTACGGTGTCGAAGTCGCGGCGCTGGATCAGCGGCGCGCCCTTCCTGCGCACTCTCGCCATCGTCTGCGAGTGTCCCACCACGCCATAGCGGCTGACGGCTTCGCCGAACTTCGCCGGATCGCTTTCGGCGTCCGTGGTGAATTTGGCGGCTTCCGCCGGGCTCACCTGTGGCGCGTACATGCGCGCCACGCGCTGCGCCTGGTTGAGCTGCCCGTACCAGCTTTCCAGTCGCAGGCGCATGTAGCTGGCCTGCATCGTGGTGCCCTGTGCGAACTGCCCCGCCGGGATCGTGACGTCGTCCTCGCTGGCCTGGTTGCGGCGCAGGCTCGACTTGAACCCCATGAACAGCGGCGAGTCGCCCGGGACCGGCTTGCCGGGCGGGATGCCGCCGACATCCTGATGCGAGGCGGGCAGGCCGGCGCCCACGAACCCGGTGCGGGTCTCGTGCCAGCGCAGCACGCTGCCGAGCGCCAGCGGCCCGTCGGCGCCCGCCAGCGGCGCACCGTGGAGGAGCGCGTCCTCGACCGAGATCAATCGCTGCTCGTCGTCGCAGGCCAGGTGCAGGCAGAGGTCGTAAGCGTCGATTTCGGGCAGCTCGAAGTCCGAGAGCGCTTTGGCGGGCGGGATCGGCGATGCGCGGGAGAGCGTGCGTTTGAAGTAGGCAGGTCCCCATCCGGCCGTGAACAGCAGTCCTGCCGGACCCCACCGGTAGCGTCGCTCCAGCGTCCGCAGCGCCGCCTCCAGCAGGCGCGCATAGGCGGGGGTGGGCGTGCCCTTGACGTCGAAGAACAGCAGCCGATCGAAGCGTGGCGGGAGCGCGTTGCCGTAGGCGTCCCGCGCGAGCGTGGCGGTCCAGGCGTGCTGGCGCACGGACAGGCCGGAGGGCTGCGGCCCGAGGGCCACGGCGGGCACGCTCGCGCCGGTGCTCACGACGCGGTCGATGCCCAGGCCGACCGCCGCGCCACCGATGGCGGCAGCGGCGCCTGTGAGCAGGCGCCGGCGGGTCAGCATCCGCTCACGTCAGCGGTTTCCAGGTGAAGTTGAGGCTCACGCGGTGCGGTTTGAGCCACACGTGCGCGTATTCGATGTGCCTGGCCGAGACGGGCGGGCTGATCAGCAGGCTGAGGTGGTAGGTGCCGGCGCCCGGCACGCTGACGTTGTTGCCGTAGTGCGGGCCCATGTAGGCGGAGAGCATCGGCCACTGCCGGTTGTCGTAGTAGATATGACCGTCTTTGCTGATCGTCGCCCAGACGGTCGCGTAGGGGATCGGGACGCCGGTGTGATCGTCGTCGAGCATGATCATCAGGTGAAAGCTCGTTTTCGGCCCCGGCTTGATCTCGGTCTCCTTGGTGCCGTTGTAGACCACGAAGGGGACCGCGGTCATTGCCTCGGCGCTGATCTTCATGCCTTCCCAGGTGGTGGAGGCGAGCACCTGCGTGGGGATCGGTTTGATGCCGTTCACCGACATCGCAGCCACGCCGGCGGACCCGGAGGAGCCCGAGGAGCCGGTGCTCATCTGGGAGGAGCCGGTGCCCATCTGCATGCCGGCCATCGCGCTCGAGGTCGTCGATGTGGCAGCGGATGACGAGGCTTGTTCCTTCTTGTCGGCTTTTGCGCAGCCGGCCAGCAGCACGCCGGCGGCGACGATGGCGCCGAGGCGCTTGAACGCAAGGACTCGATCAGACATGGGTGGCAGCGGTGTCGGTTTGGCCATAGGGGATCAGCCACCACAGGGCGGCCGCGAGCACGATGAACAGCGGCCCCGCGTTCGGGTCGGTGGCTCCGCCTTCGAAGATACCGCCGAAGCCCTGGCCGATCACCCAATAGATCAGGTGCAGGACGATCGCGATGCCCAGGAAGGTCCTAGGCCGCCAGTTGGCGGCCACGGCGATGCCGATCGCGGCGGAGAGCAGGCCGAGCACGATCGCGAGTCCCACGCCGTTGCCGTGCAGGCCTTTGGTGATCCCTTCCTGCAGGGTGGACAGCCAGCTCATGCCAGACGGCGCCGCCTTGACGGCTTCGGAGATCGCGCTGGCGTTGCTGCTCGGGGCCTCCAGCCACAGCCATGCCATCACCAGCCACAGCGCCGCCCAGGCGGTGCGCGCGCCGCGCACGCCGAGCAGGCCGCCCGGTCGCTCGTTCGGCCACACGATCAGGCCGATCAGCGCGTAGATCAGCACGGCGCCGGGCGCGCCCGTCAGCGGGCTTGCCATCGTCATGAACATCATCCCGAACGCCTCGCCGAACCACCAGACGATCAGCGCCCAGGGGAAGGAGACCGCCAGCGCCAGCTTCACGGTCCGGCGGTAGAGCAGGCCGAGGCCGATGAGGCACTGCACCAGCGCGAAGATGGTGTTGAAGATGTCGAGGTGGTGTTCGGCGGTGTGCGCGGCCCAGGTCATGCTGCCGGAGATCCATCCCGGCTGGCCGGAGGTCATGCCCGTCAGGAATTCGATGAAGCCGTGGGAGTACATGAAGGACTGGAACTGCAGACCTCCGTCCAGCAGCCAGATCAGCCCCAGCACCGTCTGCAGCGTGCGGCGGCTGTCGCTGAAGAAGTGGGCGCGCAGCCGCGCGGTCAGCGCGCCGCTGCCGACGCTGCCAGGTGCGCCGGTGTGGAGGTTGGCCGTCCCGGTGCTCATCTCATCGCTCCCGTCTTGCGCCGCGGCAGCTCGACCTCGGCATCGTTTGCGTTCTCGACATCTGTGTGGATCAGCCGGTCGCGCTCGAACACGCCGTCTTCGACTCTCGCGCGCGGCGCTCGCCGGAGCCGCGGGGCGAGCCATGCCGGCACCGGCGTGGAGAGCTCCTCGATCGGGCCGGGCGTGAAGGCGCCGAGTCGCCGCAGCAGCAGCCATCCCGCCACCGCGAGCAGGTGCGGCGCCTCGTCGCCCGGGCTCGTGCGCCCGAGGGAGAGGTCGATCACGGCGGTCACGATCAGCGCCAGCGCCGCCACGCCGACGATCGTGCTCATGCCCCGCGCACGGGACGGCCGCCATGTCGCGGCCAGGAACCCGGCAGCCAGCGCCAGGTCGAAGGAGCCCATCTCGTGTGCGACGTGGATCGGCGCGTCGTGGTCTGAGCCGAAGATCAGCGCCGGCACCGTGAGCACGATCTGACCGAGCGCCACGAGCACGAGCGCCAGGCGCGTGTGCGTCGCCGCCGCCGGCCAGCTCCAGCGGCGCGTGGCGGCTCGCGTCGTTTCGAGCAGGTCCCCGCTTGGGGCAGGGGCCTCCGCGGGCAGCAGCCGGAAGCGGCGCGTGACCTCGTGCGCCTCTTCACGCCAACGCCGGCAGCCTGGGCATCCGGCCAGATGCAGATCCAGCGGCTCGCGCTCGGTGTCGGACTCCTCCGCGTCGAGCAGCGCGGATATCGCTATGCGGGCGCCTTCGCAGTCCATATCGCATATGTAGACGTACGAGCGGCCGGTTTTGTTCCCGGCGACCGGCTCGGTCTCCTCCCCCGGTTTCGTCGCGGCGACTCTGATTACATGCGCGGGGATGGATGAGCTCACGCGCTTGGCGTACGCGGCCCGCCACGGCCGTGCCCGCGCCCTGGAGAGGTTCGTGGAGGCCGGCTATCCCGACGTCTGGCGGCTGTGCGCGGCGTTGCTGGACGCGCAGTCGGCGGAGGACCTGGCGCAGGAGACCTTCCTGCGCGCCACGCAGGCGCTGCCGGGGTTCCGCGGCGAGTCCTCGGCCCGTACCTGGCTGCTTGCGATCGCCCATCGCGCCTGCGTGGACGAGCTGCGTGCTCGCGGGCGCCGCCGCCAGCGCGATCGGCGCATCGAGCAGCTGGAGGGCGAGCCGGTGATCGACCCCGACCTCGCCGGCGAGATCGGCGTGCGGCAGCTGCTGTCGGTGCTCGAGCCCGATCGGCGCACGGCGTTCGTCCTGACCCAGCTCTTCCGCCTCTCCTACGAGCAGGCCGCGAGCGTCTGCGGCTGTCCCACGGGCACGATCCGCTCGCGTGTGGCGCGGGCGCGCGACGATCTGATCGTGGCGCTGGGGCGGGAGGCGCGCTGCGAGGAGGGTCAGAGGGGGCGCGCGTCCGCGCGAGGCGCAAAGCAAGAATAAGACTCGATCTTATAAGCTGTCCTCCGCCGACCGATCTTCAAGGAGGAACAGCCCCGATGGGACGCAGAAAAGAGACCTGCCTGGCCGCCGCGCTCGCGGCCGCCGCGCTGCTGGCCGGATGCGGCTCCACGCTCAGCGCCGGCTCTGACGGCAAGATCCTTGCCGTCGGCGCCGAGAACGAGTACGCCAACGTGATCTCGCAGATCGGCGGCAAATACGTCGATGCCGTGGCGATCGAGAGCAACCCGAACACCGACCCCCACACCTTCGAGGCCAGCCCCAGCGTCGCGGCGACCGTCGCCGGCGCGCGGCTGGTCGTCCAGAACGGGGTCGGATACGACGGCTACATGGAAAAGATCGAGGCGGCAGCTCCGAACGCCTCGCGCAAGGTGATCGACGTCCAGAAGCTGCTCGGCCTGCCCGACTCCACGCCCAATCCCCACCTCTGGTACAAGCCGCAGACGATGCCAGCGCTCGCCAGGGCGCTGGTCGCCGATCTCTCCGCGATCGAGCCCGCCCATGCCGCCTACTTCAAGGCCAACGCGCAGCGCTTCGAAAGCTCGTTGCAGCCGTGGCGCAGCGCTCTGCGCGAATTTCACTCGCGCCATCCGGACGTGACCGTGGCAACCACCGAGCCGGTCGGCGACTACATGCTGGAAGCGGCCGGTGTGCACAACCTCACGCCCTTCAGCCTGCAGGCGGACATCATGAACGGGACCGATCCGTCGCCGCAGGACGTCACCTTTCAGAATGGGCTCTTCTCGGGCCGGAAGGTGCAGGTCTTCGTCTACAACCAGCAGGTGACCGACTCGCTCACCGAATCCTTTCTGAGCGCGGCGGCGAGCAACGGGATCCCGGTTGTCGGCGTCTACGAGACGATGCCGACGCCGGGCTATGACTACCAATCCTGGATGCTCGCCGAGGTGAAGGCGCTGGAACGGGCGGTGACCGAAAAAGTCTCGACGCGGAAGCTGTGAGACAGTCGTGAGCGAGGTTCCGATCGCAAGCGAGGTCCTCTCCGTCCAGGACGTCGATGTGTGGATCGCCGGGCGCAAGATCCTCGATGGCGTGAGCTTTCAGGTCGCGCCTGGAGAGTTCACCGGGCTGATCGGATCGAACGGCGCCGGCAAGACCACGCTCCTTCGGGTGATCCTCGGGCTCCAGGCCGCGAGCAGCGGCAGCGTCCTGATCGAAGGGCGGCCGCGGTCGCGGCACGGAGCGGCGATCGGCTACGTGCCGCAGAAGTTCCTGCTCGATCCCGATCTGCCGCTGCGGGCGCGCGACCTCGTCAACCTCGGCCTGGACGGGCACAGGCTCGGCTTTCCCTGGCCCTCGCGCGGGCGCAGGGCGCGCGTGGAGCAGATGCTCGAGGCGGTCGATGCGCTGCGCTTCGCCGACGAGCGCGTGGGTAGCCTCTCCGGCGGCGAGCAGCAGCGGGTGCTGATCGCGCACGCGCTGGTGGGGCAGCCGAAGCTGCTGCTGCTCGACGAGCCGCTGGCCAACCTCGACATCAGCCGCGGGGAGGAGGTCGTCTCGCTGCTTGCGCGGATCGCCAAAGAGCATTCGATCGCTGTGCTGATATCGGCGCACGAGATCAATCCGCTGCTGCCGGTGATGGACCGCGTCGTCTACATGGCGGCCGGGCGCGCCGCCAGCGGCAGCACCGGGGAGGTCGTGCGCGCCGACGTGCTCAGCAGGCTCTACGGCCACCACGTCAACGTGCTGAACGTGCACGGCCGCGTGCTCGTCGTCGCGGGCGCCGGCAGCGCGAGCGACCTCGCCGGACACGAGATCGCGCTGCCCGAGACGGGGGCGCACGGATGAGCGAGAGCCCTGGGGCCCATCCTCTCGGCTTCCTGTTCGCGGCCGGGTTCTTCGGCAACGAAGCGGTTCACGTCGCGATCGCCATCGGCGCCGTGGTTGCGATCGTCGCGGGCGTGGTGGGCGTGTTCACGGTGATGCGCGGGCAGGCGTTCGCGGGCGAGGCGTTCGGCGACATCGGCACCGCCGGCGGGTCGGGGACCTACCTGGTCGGCGTCGGCCCGCTGCTCGGGTTCGTGATCGGCAACGTGATCGGCGCAGGCGCGATGGAGCTGGCCGGCGTGCAGCGACCGCGTGGCCGCGACCTCGCAACCGGGATCGTGCTCGGCGCTGCGATCGGGCTGGGCGCGCTCTTTCTCTATCTCACCGTCACGAGCAGCAACACCACCGGCGCGACCCAGACGATCCTGTTCGGCTCGATCTTCACGATCGCCGGCTCCACGATCCCGCTGATCCTCGCGCTCGGGGCGATCGTGCTGGCCACGATCGCGGTCCTCTACCGTCCGCTGCTGCTGAGCTCGGTGAGCGCCGAGATCGCGGCCGCCCGCGGGATCGCGGTGCGCGCGGTCGGCGCGTTCTACCTGCTCGCGCTGGCGCTCACCGTTGCGCTGGCGGCGATCACGATCGGCACGATCCTCTCAACCGCACTGCTGGTGGGTCCGGCCGCAGCTGCGCTGCGCCTGACCAAGAGCACGCCGCGGGCGATGCTCTATGCGGCTGGGATCGGCATCGCGGCGGTCTGGGTCGGGATCGTGCTGGCATACGACAGCTACCACTGGCCTCCCGGCGAACGCACATGGCCGGTCAGCTTCTTCGTCGTGGCGCTCGTGTTCTGTGCCTACCTGCTCTCGGGAGTGCCGCAGGCGATTCGCGCACGGCGCGCCGGTCGTGCCCCGGCGCAGGATCGCCTGCTGCGGGCCAGGGCGGAGGGCTAGCGCCGGCCGTGTTCTCCAGCTTCATGGTCAACGCCTGGGAGGTCTCCGGCATTGTCGCCGTCGTGGCCGGCGTGGTCGGGTTCTTCACGGTGCTGCGCGGGTCGGCCTTTGCGGCCCACGCGATCCCCAACGGCGCCTTCGCCGGCGCCGCCGCGGCGATCCTGGTGGGCGCGAGCACGCTGCTCGGCCTCGGCGTGTTCGCGCTCGCCGGCGCGATGGCGATCGGCCTGCTCGGCCGCCGCGGCCGCCACGACGTCGCCACCGCGCTTGCGCTCGTGACGATGCTCGGGCTTGGCGCCCTGTTCCTCAGCTTCAGCGACCAGTACAGCTCCGAGGTCTACACGCTGCTGTTCGGGGAAATCCTCGGGATCGCCAGCAACGAGCTGGCGCCGACGGCGATTCTCGGCGCTCTTTGCATCCTCGCGATCGCGATCCTGTACCGGCCGCTGCTGCTCGTCCTCGGTGCTGCCGGAAGTGGGGGAGTCACGCGGCGTCAGTGCCTTTGCGATCGAGATGCTGTTCCTGGTCGTGCTCGCGCTGGCGGCGGCGATGACGGTGCCGGTGGTGGGCACCCTGCTGTTCTTCAGCCTTGCGATCGGCGCGCCTGCGGCGGCTCGCTCCTTCACCGATCGGCCGCTGATCGCGATGGCCCTCTCGGCCGCGATCGCGCTGCTGATCGTGTGGCTTGCGATCGGCGCCTCCTACCAGACCGACTACCCCGTCGGGTTCTTCGTCGGCGCCGGCAGCGCGGCGAGCTACGCGCTCGGGCGCGGCTTCTCTCATTACCATCGTCTGAGAGTCGCATGAGCCAAGCCGTAACGACAGCCGAGCATGCCAGGCCTTGGGCCGACCGCGCCGAGGCCGCGCTCGCGGCCGCCGGACATCGCCGCGGAGGCGCCCGTCGCGCCGTGCTGGACTTGCTTGGCAGCCAGGAGTGCGCGCTGACCGCGCATGAGATGGAGGATCGCCTGCGCGGCGCCGAGCGCTCGGTCAGCCGGGCGAGCATCTACCGGGTGCTCGACGAGCTGGAGGGCCTGCGGCTGGTGCAGCGGGTTGAGACCGGGCAGGCGATGGTCCGCTACGAGCGCGTCTGCGACGCCGAGGAGCACCACCACCATCTCGTCTGCGAGTGCTGCGGGATCGTGATCCCATTCTCCGATCCGGCGCTGGAGCGCGCGATCTCCAACATCAGCGAGCGGGTTCCGCTGGCGGTCTCAGAGCACGAGATCGTGCTGCGGGGGCACTGCCGGGCTTGCGCCGCCTAGGTCGGTGGCGGCGGCGCTCGCCCGCGCCAGCTCCAGCTCCTCTTCCATCGCCTCCACCCGGTCGAAGGGCAGCACGTGGTCGGGGCTGCCCTCGACGTTCAGCCGCGGCAGCAGGCGGTCGAGCCATGCCGGCAGCCGCCAGCTCGCCGCGCCCATAACGTCCATCACCGCCGGCAGCAGCATGCTGCGCACGATCACGGCGTCGATGAACACCGCGCTTGCCAGCGCGAGCCCGAATTCCTCGATCACCCGGCTTTCGCCGACCATGAAGGAGAGGAAGACGAGCACCATGATCGCGGCGGCGGCGGTGATCACGCGGCCGGTGAGTGCGAGCCCCTCGCCCACGGCGCGCGAGGCGTCGCCGGTTCTCACCCAGCGCTCGTGCATGCGCGAGACCAGGAACACCTCGTAGTCCATCGAGAGGCCGAAGACGATCGCGAACAGCATCACAGGGATGAAGCTCTCGATCGGGCCCGGCCGCGCGTGGAAGAGTTGCGGCAACCAGCCCCACTGGAAGATCGCCACGACGACTCCGAGCGAGGCGCCGATGCTGAGCAGGTTCATCAGCGCGCCCTGCAGCGGGATCACCAGCGAGCGGAAGACGAGCAGCAGCAGCAGCGCGGAGACGAACGTGACCACGCCGATGAACAGCGGCAGCTTTTCGGAGAGGACTTCGGCGAAGTCGAGCGCGCCGGCCGTCACGCCGCCCACATAGACGTGCATGTGACCTGCCGCCGCCAGCGGCGGGATCGTCGCTTCGCGCAGGTGCGAGACGAGATCGGTCGTCTCCTCCGCCTGAGGCGAGGAGCGCGGATAGACCGAGAAGGTGGCGAGATGGCCGGTCGGGTTCAGACGCGGTGGCGCCACCGAGGCGACGTCGTGCACCTTGGCGATCGCGGCTGCCAGCTGCTTGACCGGCGCCGCACCGGAGCCCCCGGGCAGCTGTGCGACCACCTGCAGCGGGCCGTTGAAGCCGGGGCCAAAGCCCTTGGCCAGCAGCTCGTATGCGCGGTAGGTGGTGAAGCTGCTCGGGTTGTCGCTGGCGTCGCTGGACCCGAGTCGCATCGCCCCGGCGGGCGCGGCCACGAGCAGCATCGCAAGCGTGGCCACGAGCGCGATCGTCTTCGGCCGCCGCTGCACGAAGGCGCTCCAGCGCAGCCAGCGGCATGGCTCGATCGGCGCGGCGCGGCGGCTTGCCGCGGAAAGGCGCGCGGCCGCGGCTCTGACGCGGGGATGCTCCGAGGAGGCGGCGCGAGAGAGCGCCCGATCGCGGGCGCCCGGCTCCCGGGTGCCCGGCTGCGCCTGGCGGGCTTGCTTGCGCAGCGCGCGCCGGCTCGGCCGCACGATCCGGCCTCCGGCAAGCGTGAGCATGGCGGGCAGCAGCGTCACCGAGGTCAGCATCATCAACAGCACGCCGATCGCGGCCGAGAGGGCGACGCCGTAGAGGAAGGTGACGCCGAGCAGCATCATCCCCAGCAGCGCGATCACGACCGTGCAGCCGGCGAACAGCACGGCGCGGCCGGCGGTGTCCATCGCCTCCACGACCGACTCGCGGATCTTGCCCTCTGAGGGGCCGGGGCTGCGGTAGGCCTCGCGGAAGCGGGTGACGATGAACAGCGCGTAATCGATCCCCACGCCGAGACCGACCATCGCCGCGAGCTCCGAGGAGAAGCTCGGCGTATCCACCAGGTGCGTGAACAGCGCGATCAGGCCAAGGCCGGTGCCGAGGCCGAGCATCGCGGTGAGAATCGGCAGGCCCATCGCCACCACCGAGCCGAAGGTGAGCAGCAGCACCGCGATCGCGGCGGCCAGGCCGATCGCCGTTGAGAGGCCGAGCCCTTCCGCCTCGGTCGCTTCGATCGCCGAACCGCCGAGCTCGATCTGCAGGCCCTGCCCCGCCGGCGCGCGCGCCGCGTGGATCACCCGTTCGATCGCGGCCTTCGGCAGCGCGCTTGCCTTCTCATCGAAGACGACGGTCGCGAAAGCGATCTTGCCGCTGGCAGAGATCGCGTCGCTCGCGCCCGTAGCGTAGGGGCCGATCACGTCGGCGACGTGGGGCAGGTGCCGCACCGTCGCGAACATCGCGCTCATGCGATCGCGCACGGTGGCGTCGCGGACCGAGCCGCTTGCCGTCCTGAAGACGATCTGATCGCGGTCCCCGGCCTGCGTCGGAAAGCTGCTTGCCAGCAGGTCGCCGGCGCGCTGGGCGTCGGAGTTGGGGAGGGTGAAGTTGTTGGAGTAGGTCGTGCCGGCCGCGTGGGCAAGCGCACCGACGGCGGCGATCGTGGCGACCCAAACGAGGATCACATAGAGGCGATGCGTGGTCAACCAGCGCGCCAACTTCAGCATCCCTCAAAGGTAAGCAGGAGCCCTTCGCCCGCGAGGCAGTTCAGGTCGCGGCACACGGCTTTTTACTCAAGATCCGGCGCTGGGCGGATCCGGCGCGGGCGCCGGGGCGCTTTTCAGTTCACGCTGGGGTCCATCGGCATCCGCGCAAGCAGCGCGTAGCTGCCGCCCTTGCGCTCCAGCACGTCGGCCCAGAGATGCTCGGGCACGTCTGTGAAGACGTCGTCGGGCACGGCCGGATGTGCGATCCAGTCGCCCTGCTCGATCTCCTCGTCGAGCTGCCCGCCGCCCCAGCCGGCGTATCCGGCGAACACGCGTCGCCGCTCGGTGCTCTCGGCAAGGCCGTCAACGTCGGTCGCGCCGGCAGGGAAGCCGATTCGGCCGAGCACCAGCAGCGCCGCCGGCGTCGGGTCCAGGAACTCGGCCAGCAGCACGACCGAGCTCGGCTGGACCGGGCCGCCGACATATACCGGCTCCTCCGAGTCGACGACCGCTTCCAGCTGGGGCACCGCGTTGGCGACCGTCGTCTCCGACGGGCGGTTGAGGATCACGCCCATCGCCCCGTCCTCGTTGTGCACGCCGATCAGGACCACCGTGCGTCTGAAGTTGGGATCGCTCAGCGACGGGGAGGCGAGCAGCAGCTGACCGGCTAGCGATGCATCCATCCCTTGAGGCTACCGCGGTCGGTGCGGGCGCTCGGAGGCTTGTCGGGCCCGCGTCGCCTCAGCGGACGCTGAAGATCTCCAGCGTGCCGTTCAGCTGATGCGCGTTGGCGTCGCCCTCCGGCTCGACCACGTGCCCGTCAACCACGATCGGGCTGTTCCAGTGCCCGCTTTCGCCGGGCAGGTCGGCGATCGGATGCGGCGATCCCGGGCGGTAGACCTCGATTCCGCCCGCGTCCGGGTTGTAGACGTAGAGCAGCCCGCCGGCGAGGATCGGGCTCGTGCCGGGGACGGAGCTCTGCCAGGCCTGCCGCAGGCGCCCACGCACGAGCACGTAGGCCGCGGTGGCGTTTTCATCGCCGATGAACATCGTCGTGTGGCCCGCGTGCTGCCACACCGCGGGCGCGGTGAAGAGCATCCCGCCGCCCGGCAGCGGTTGTGTCTGCACTTCGCCGCCGAGCCGCTGAGCGCCGCCGGGCGCGTGCCCGTCCAGGCGCGAGAGCGAAAGCAGGCGCAGCACGCCGTCCTTGCCGGCCACCGCGACGCGGTTGTGCCCGAGCAGCACGGGACCGCTCGACCCCAGGTCGAGATCGGAGTCGTTGAGGTGTTCCTGATCGCGCGGCGTGAACGCCTGGCGCAGCCGCAGCGAGGGCAAGCTCAGTTCGATCACGCTGTCGCCGAAGTTGGTGGCGCCGTTCCACGGCCCGTTGCCGGTGTCGATCAGGATGCTCTTGCCGCCCGGCTCCACCACCGCGCCCGCGCGTGAGAGGATCGCCGAGTCGCTGGCCGAGCACGTGCTCGGTTCAAACAGCGTGCGACGGTTCGCGCAGAGCGTGTTGAATACGGAGACGAGCCGGCCGCTGCTGCGTTGGATCAAGACCACGTGGCCCTGGTAGGGCGGGATGTCGCCGATGTAGCCGCCGGTGGCGGCGATCAGATAGGGCCCCTCGACGTTCAGCGCGGCCGCGATCTTCTGGTGCGTGGGGTTGCGGGTGATCGTGACCGGCCAGCGGCCGCCGGCCTCCCTACCGTCGCTGAGCGAGAGCTTGTGGATCAGGCCGTTCGGCGCGGCGGAGTAGACGAAGCCGCCTTCCGGGTCGGCGATCGGGCTGGCCGTCGTGATCTGGGGCGTGCCGGCCCAGTTGCCGTATCCGGGCGGCGTGAAGGTCCACAGCTTCGCGCCGGTGGAGGCGTCCAGGGCGATCGTCTTGCCGTAGGTCGTGGTCACCACGATCACGTTCCTGCTCTTGCCCGCGACGCTCACGCCGTGCAGGTAGATCGGCGATGAGTCGACGGTGCCCGGCAGGTGCACCTGGATCCTCCGCAGCTTGCGCACGTTGGCGGCCGTGATGCCGGTGGAGCTTTCGGTGGTGTCAGAGCGCTGCGGATCGAGGCCGAACTCCGGCCAGTCGAGCAATCGGCTCGAGCCGCTCGCGGTCGCCATGCGCGGCGCAGGGATCCGGGCGGCGATCCGCGGGCTCGACTGTGCGTGCGAGGAGCCGCTGCAGGAGACCATCAGCGCGCAGCCGATCAGGCCGCCGGCGATCGCGGTGAGGGGACGCACGAGCAGTCATTGTGGCGTGCGCCGCGGCGATGAGCGGGCCGCATGCCGTTCACCGCAATGTCACAGCGGGCGCGCGAGCGCCGGTCATGATTGAGACCGTCCTCCGGGACACCCCCAGCGGCGAGGCGCGCATGGGGCGCCGCCGGCCATGCCCGCACATCATCCGCCGGTCGTCCCCCCATGCGGCGCACCGGGCACGGGAGCCCCCCTCACTCCCGGCGCCCGGTCCGCGTCGGCGACGGCGGTCGCCGGCGCTCGTCGCTGTCCGCCGGGCGCGGCATCCGTCCTGTACACTCGAACTCCGCTGATCGAATGGGAAGGTGGGTCGATGGGCAAGACACCGGGCGTCGGGGATCCGGCGCCAGACTTCGAGCTCCAGGGCACTGATGGGCCGTTCAAGCTCTCAGAGCAGCGCGGCAAGCGCGTCGTGCTGCTCTTCTATCCGGGCGATAACACGCCCGTCTGTACAAGCCAGTTCTGCTCCTATCGCGACCGGCCCGAGGACCTCGCCGGGCTAGACGCGGTCGTGGTCGGGATCTCCACTCAGAGCCTCGACTCGCACGAGGCGTTCACGGCCAAGCACAAACTGAACGTGCCGCTGCTTGCAGATCCAGGCGGCCATGTCGCGCAGCTCTACAGCGCCTACGCTCGCCGTCTCGGCGTTACGCGCCGGGCCGTGATCGTGGTCAACGAGCAGGGTGTTGTGCGGCATCGCCACGACCATCTGCTCGGCCTGGCCTACCGGTCGGTGGACGACCTGCGCGAGACGCTCGCGGCGCTACCCGCGAGCCGGCCGGACTCAACGGCGCGAGCGTAGGCTGCGTTTTCGTGGTCGGCACGGTCGCCCGTGTCGCCGCCTCCTTGAACAAGGCCGACCGACGAGCATACGACGCGGCGATCTCGAGCTTGAAGGGCGAGGGTTGCAGAGCCGCCGGTTACCGACACCCCTTGCGCATGGCGCGTGCTCAGAGGTGAGCGAGTGCAAGCGCGCGAGCGAGGCCGGCGTCGACCTCGGCCATCAGCCAGTCCGGCAAGGAACCGATGCGCTCTTCGATGGCGCCCCTGTCGATCGTGGCGATCTGTGTGACGTTGACCACCGAATCGGCGTCGAGGTCGGCGACGACGTCAGCTGGCACCATGACGTTGCCTGGCAGCGCGGCGAGTCGAACGTTGCTCGTGAGCACCGCCACGGTGACGGTCGCCAGCCTGGAACGGTTGTACTGGTCGGCGCTAACGACCAACGCCGGGCGCCGCAGCGCGGGAGCAGACCCCCTGGGCAGGCCGAGATCGGCCCACCACAGCTGACCCCGCACCATCAGCTCTGATCGCCGGCAGCCAACGCCGCCGCAGCTGCATCGGTGAACTGGTGATCGTCTGGCAGTCCGGCAATCGCGCGGTTGATCGCTTCGGTGACGCCATCGTCCTCCAAGCCATCGAGCCAGTTCTCCGCTGCGCGCGCGAAGAGCTCGCTGCGCGAGAGGCCCAGCCGCTTTGCAGCGCGGTCCACGCGACGAAAGGTCTCATCCGGAAGCGAGATCGCCGTCTTCACGCAACACAGTATAACCAGGTCATACCAATCCTGACGGCGGCTGAGCCTGGATGAGACCTGCGCTTTCGCAACGGCGTGCCCGCTATGGCCGGGTAGGCGCGCTCACCGCCTCCCCGACGACTGCCGCGCGGCGCAGGTGCAGCTCGATCAGCTCGCGCTGCAGGCTGCGCGGCGGCTCGCCCTGCGCGGGCTCACGCCGGCGCCATATGCCGTCGCGATGCAATTGCCACGAGTTCTGGTTGTCGGCGAAGGCGCGTTCCAGCGTGTCGAGCAGGTCCGCCTGCAGCCCGGGGTCGTGGACCGGCGCCGCAAGCTCGACGCGGTGGTCGAGGTTGCGTGGCATCAGATCGGCCGAGGCGATGTAGACGGTGTGCTCGCCGTCGCGCTCGAAGGCGTAGACGCGCGAGTGCTCGAGGAAGCGGCCGACGATCGAGACGACCGTGATGTTCTCGGAGATCCCCGGCAGGCCCGGGCGCAGGCAGCAGATGCCGCGCACGTTCAGATCGACCTTCACGCCGGCCTGGGAGGCCTTGTAGAGCGCGCGGATGCAGCCTCCGTCCACGAGCGCGTTCATCTTCATCGCGATCCGCGCCGGCGTCTGCGGGCTGTGGGAGGCGATCGTGCGCTCGATCTGCTCGACCATGCCCTTGCGCAGCTGATCGGGCGCGGTCAGCACCTGACGGTAGTGCTGGGGCCGGCCAAAGCCGGTGAGGTAGTTGAACATGTCCGCGACGTCGGCGCCGAGCTGCTCATCGACCGTCATCAGCCCGAAGTCGGTGTAGAGGCGGGCCGTGATCGAGTGGTAGTTGCCGGTGCCGATGTGGACGTAGTTGCGAACGCCGTCGCCCTCGCGCCGCACCACGAGCACGCACTTGGCGTGGGTCTTCAGCGCCGGCAGGCCGTAGACGACGTGGACCCCGGCTTCCTCCAGCGCCTTGGCCCAGTGGATGTTCGTGCGCTCGTCGAAGCGCGCCGTCAGCTCGACCAGCGCGACGGCCTGCTTGCCGCGTTCGCTTGCTTCCATCAGCGCCGGCACCATCGCCGAGTCGTCGCTCGTGCGATAGACGGTCTGCTTGATCGCCAGCACGTTCGGGTCGGCGACGGCCTGCTCGACGAAGCGCTCGACCGAGGTGGCAAAGGAGTCGTAGGGGTGATGGACGAGGATGTCGCCCTCGCGCATCGCCGCCAGCACGTCGGGGCGCTCCCCCTCGTTGCTTTGCAGGCGCGGGTGCGTCACCCCCGCAAACGGCGGGAAGCGCAGCTCGGGCATGCCCGGCAGCCGTGCGATCTGCCAGAGCGCACCCATGTCCAGCAGGCCCTGCACCGGATAGACCTCGCTCTGCTGCACGCCGAGCAGCCCGATCAGCTCCTCGTGCAGTCGCGGGGACATCGCCGCGTCAACCTCCACGCGCACGAGCTCGCCGAAGCGGCGGCGGCGCAGCTCGTCCTCGACGGCCTGCAGCAGATCGGCGGCGTCGTCCGAGACCTCCAGGTCGGCGTCGCGGGTCACCCTGAAGACGGCCGAGTCGACGATCTCCATGCCGGGGAAGAGCGCGTCGAGATGGTGCGCGATCACCTCCTCGAGCGTGACGAAGGCGATCGACTGCTCGCCCGCCTGCGTGGCCCGGTCTTGCGCCGCGCCCCGCACCCGCACGAACCGCGGCAGGATCTCGCTCGGCACCTTCACGCGCGCGAACACGGTCTGGCCGCTGAGCGGATCGCGCACGAGCACCGCGAGGCTCAGCGAGAGATTGGAGATGTAGGGAAAGGGCCGGCCCGGCGCCACCGCCAGCGGCGTCAGCGCCGGGAAGATCGTGCGCCTGAAGCGCTCGGCCGCATCTGCACGCTGCTCCGCATCCAGCTGCTCGTAGCGCAGCACTTGAATCCCCTGGGCGGCCAGCTCGCCGCGCAGCTCGCTCGCAAAGCAGGCGCTCAGGCGCTCGCCGAGTTGCAGCACCCGCTCCCTGATCGCCGCGATCGTCTCGGTGGGCGTCAGCCCGTCCTGTCCGGGATTGTCGACTCCCGCGTCGATCTGGTCGTGCAGGCCGGCGACGCGGACCATGTAGTACTCGTCGAGGTTGGTCGTGTAGATCGCGCAGTACTTCACGCGCTCCAGCAGCGGCACCTTCGGGTCCTCGGCTAGCTGCAGGACGCGCTCGTTGAAGTCGAGCCAGGAGAGCTCCCGGTTGATGTAGAGAGCGGAGTCGCCGAGCGAGCCCTCGCCGGGGGCGGGCGGCTCGCGCAGGTGATTGTGGGCTTGCGGCGCGCTCATCGTGCTCTGCACCCTCTATGCTCGCAGAAGCGCATCATGGCTCGCCAATTGTGGGTTCTCCGTCATGCCGAGGCAGAGCCTCACGGCACGCGTCCCGACGCAGAGCGCGCGCTCACCGCGCGCGGCGAGCGCCAGGCCCGCGCCGCGGGGGCCGTGATCGCGCGCATGGACGTGGAGTTCGAGGCCGTCCTGTTCAGCCCGAAGATGCGGGCGATGGACACCGCCAAGCTTGCGGCGCAGAGCGCCGGCGCGGTGCTGGCCGAGCCGATGCGCGAGCATCTGCCGCTCGCGGCGGGATACGACGTCGCCCGGGTGCTCGATGACCTTGCTGAGCTCTCGGCCGACGCGCGGCTGATGATCGTCGGTCACGAACCCGATCTCGCGAGCGTGATCGGCGATCTCACGGGCGCCGCGGTCGGCTTGAAGAAGGGAGGGCTCGCGGTGGTTCGCCTACGCGGCGCAGCCGGCGAGCTCGCCGTCCTCATGCGTCCGCTCGAGCTCGCGCTGATCGCGGGCAAGGCCACCGCCGAGGTTTGAGGCGCTCGCAGGAGCGGCGCCGGAGTCGGCGCTCGCCTCGTCCGCGGGCTCGGCGGCAAAGCGGTAGCCGATCCCGAAGTGAGTGTGGATGTAGCGCCAATGCGGCGAGGACTTCTCGAGCTTCTGGCGCAGCTTGCGCACGAACACGTCCACGGAGCGATCGCCTCTGACCATCGCGTATCCCCACAGGCGCGAGTAGATCTCCTCGCGCTCCAGCACGCGCCCTTCGGCGGCCGAGAGCAGCTGGATCAGCTCGAACTCGCGCCGCGTCAGCTCCAGCGAGCGCCCGCCGACGAAGGCCTGGAACCGGTCTGGCCGCACCTCGACCTCGCCGGCGACCATCGGCTTGGCCTCGACCTTGCCGGTCGCCCTGCGGCGGCGCCGCACGACGCTCTCGACGCGCGCGATCACCTCCTCGGGGTGCGTGGGCTTGGTGATCCAGTCGTCGGCCCCGAGTCGCAGGCCGCGCACGCGCTGCGCCACCGTCGAGGGGCCGGTGCAGACGACCACGCCGAGCTCCGGCAGGGCGTCGCAGAGGCGCTCGAGCCACTCCCACGCCTGGTGCCCGAGCACCGTCAGGTCGATCACGAGCGCGCTCAGCCTCATCGCGGTCACCGCCTCGACGGGGACGGGTCCGCCGAGCACGCGATGCTCGTGTCCCAGGCGGTCGAGCCGCTTGCCGAGAACCTGGATGAAGCCGCTGTCGCGGTCGAGCACTGCGACACGCAACGTGGCGTCCTTTCCGGTTCGGCTGGCGGGCGAGCCCCCTGCGGGGATCGACGCCATCGCTTCATCCTTGGCACCGATGCTTACGGCCATCTGCGGCGGAGTCTAGGCCAGGGGGCGGTTGGCGTGTGCGCCGGGGCAGAAAACGTCACAGAATGTTCACAGGCTGGGTGCAGGAAAACCCGGAGATTGCGAGATGAGAGCTGGGTCTGCGCCGCCTGCAGGATGGCGCCCGCGGGGCGCACGATGAGAGGAATCTAATCTTGCAGGCGCCTCGCAAGGGCCGTTTGAGCGACTGCATCGGTTAGTCTCGCGCCGCATGACGATCGTCCTGGCCTCTGCCATCACCTACTTCCAGGCGATCGTGCTCGGCCTGCTGCAGGGCGTCACCGAGCTCTTCCCGATCTCGAGCCTCGGCCACACGGTGCTGCTGCCGACGCTCTTCGGCTGGACGGGGCTGGTCAAAGCGCAGTCGGAGCCCGAGTCCTTCTGGCTCGCGTTCATCGTGATGCTCCACGTCGGCAGCGCGCTCGGCCTGCTCGTCTACTACCGGCGCGAATGGGCCGCGATCATCGTCGCGTTCTTTGCCACGCTGTCCAAGCGGCGCGTGGAGAGCGCGACAGAGCGTCTGGCCTGGCTGATCGTCGTCGCGAGCATTCCCGCCGGACTGATCGGCCTGGCCTTCGAGCACGAGCTGCGGGTGCTCTTCGCCAAGCCGCTGGCGGCGGCGATCTTCCTGATGATCAACGGCCTGGTGCTGTTCGCGGCCGAGCGCTACCGCCGCCGCGCGGAGGTGCGCGAACTGGCGGTCCGCGAGGGCGCGAAGCCCGACGGCGCACGGAGCTGTCCACGCTGGAGTACCGCGAGGCGGCCGTGATCGGCGTCGCCCAATCGACCGCGCTGCTGGCGGGCATCAGCCGAGAGGGAGTCACGATGGGAGCGGGGCTCGCGCGGGGACTGGATCACAGCGACTCGGCCCGTTTCGCCTTCCTGCTGGCCACCCCGATCATCCTTGCGGCAGGCCTCTTCAAGCTGCCCGATCTGCTCGGCCCGCACGGCAATGGCGTCCGCGGGCAGGCACTGGTGGCTGCTGCTGCTGCCGCCGTGGCCGCCTTCTTCACCGTCGCCTTCCTCGTGCGCTGGTTCAAGACCAGGACGCTGATCCCGTTCGCCGTCTACTGCCTGCTGTTCGGGCTGGCGATGGTGATCTACACGCAGGTCTGAACGGCCGTCCGGGGCCGCGGCCCCGCGTCAGGGCGGCGGCGGCCCGCCACGGTGCGAGGAGTCCGAGAACTCGCGGAAGAGCCCGGTGACCACGAAGGCGACCTGCTCGCCGACGTCCACGGCGTTATCGCCGATCCGCTCCAGCGCGCGGGCGACGAGGATCATGTGCATCGCCCACTCGCGCGTGTCGGCATCGTCGCCGACCTCCAGCGCCAGCCGGAAGATTTCGCGGTTCAGGCGATTGATCTCGCGGTCCTGGCGCACGAGATCCTCGGCCAGAGCGACGTCGCGGCCCTGGAAGGCGGCCTTGCTCTGGGTCACCTCCGAGCGCGCGCAGGCGCCCATCTTCAGCAGCTTCTCCTGGATCTCGATGCGCACCGGCGGCTCATAGCCCGACAGCGGGATCACCTTGGCGATGTTCACGCACTGGTCGCCCATCCGCTCCATGTTCTTCATCACGTGCAGCAGCGCCGCGACCAGGCGCAGGTCGCCGGCGACCGGCGCTTGCAGCGCAAGCAGCGAGAGGATGCCCTGGTGGATCTCCAGGTAGCGGCCGTCGACGCGGTCGTCGTCTGCGATCACCATTTCGGCCAGCTCGACGTCCTGATGCTCCAGGGACTCCATCGTGCGATCGAGCTGTTCGACCACGATGTCCAGGCCGCCGAGCGCGCCCTGCTCGAGCTCCAGCAGCTGCTGCTGGAAGTGCGCGCGGCCGGAGCTCGCCTCTATGCGGCGCCGCGCGTAGGCCGGATCAGCCGAACTTTCCGGTGACATATTCCTCCGTTCGGGTGTCTCGCGGGTTGGTGAAGATGTCCTGGGTGGGCCCGACCTCGACCAGGCGGCCATCGAGCATGAAGGCGGTGCGGTCGGCGACCCTCGCCGCCTGCTGCATGTTGTGGGTGACGATCACGATCGTGACGCGCTGCTTGAGCTCCTCGATCAGTTCCTCGATCTTCAGCGTCGCGATCGGGTCGAGCGCCGAGCAGGGCTCGTCCATCAGCAGCACCTCGGGCTCCACCGCCAGCGAACGCGCGATGCACAGGCGCTGCTGCTGGCCGCCGGAGAGGCCGATGCCGGGGGTCGAAAGCCGGTCTGAGACCTCGTCCCAGAGTCCGGCGCCCTGCAGTGCCTCCTGCACCTTGCGATCCAGATCGCGGCGGCGGCCGGTCAGCCGCAGCCCGGCGGCGACGTTGTTGTAGATCGACATCGTGGGGAAGGGGTTTGGCCGCTGGAAGACCATGCCGATCAGGCGGCGCACCGCGACGATGTCCACCCCCTCGCCGTAGACGTCGGCACCGTCGAGCTTGACAGCGCCCTGCGCGCGCGCGCCGGGGATCTCCTCGTGCATGCGGTTGATGCAGCGGATCATCGTGGACTTGCCGCAGCCGGAGGGGCCGATGATCGCGGTCACGTGGTTGGGGTCGAATTTGAGGTCGATCCCCTTGAGCTGTTCGCTTGACCCGTAGAAGGCGCGCAGGCCCTCGATGCTCACTTCCCTGGCTGGCGCGCCGGCAGCGGGCGCCGGTTGCGCCGCGCTCGGGCTCCTCGCCGGAGCGATGCTCGGCGGCAGCTCAGCGTCCACGCGCGCCTGCGGCTGCTGCTCGCTCATCGGTCTGCGCGGCTCGGTGTGCCGCTCGTAGCTCGACATGCTCGCTCCTCACGATTCTCGTTGGCAGGATAGGCGGCTCGGCGCGCGGCCGCCGGCGGCCGCCGCGCGCGGTTGCGGGCGCGATCTGGCTCATCGCGTCCTCCCTGCGCGCCTGCCGGCGGTGCGCGCGTAGACGGCTCGGGCGATCACGTTCAGCATCAGCACGAAGAAGATCAGCAGCAGCGCCGCCGCCCACGCCTGGGAGTGGGCGCCGGGGCTCGGTTCTTCGGTCAGCCCGAAGATCTTGACCGGGATCGAGGCCAGCGCCTGGGAGGGGTTGGTGGAGACGGAGTTGGCGAAGATCGAGGAGGTGAACAGCAGTGGCGCCGTCTCCCCGGCCACGCGAGCGACGCTCAGCAGCGCGCCGGTGATCAGCCCGCCCATCGCCGTGGGCACCACTATTCGCAGCACCGTCTTCCAGCGCGAGACCCCGAGCGCCAGCGCCGATTCCTTCATCGCCTTGGGCACCAGGCTCAGCACTTCGTGGGCCGAGCGCGCGACGATCGGCAGCATGATGATCGCCAGCGCGAAGGCGCCGGCCCAGCCGCTCTGGGCTTTGTCGACGACGAGCAGGCCGAAGACGAAGATGCCGGTCACGATCGTCGGCACGCCGTTGAGGATGTCCAGCGCGAAGCGCACGACCGAGGCCAGGCGGGGACCGGCGAACTCGGCGGTGTGGATCCCGACCAGGATCCCGACCGGCACCGCCATCGCAGTTGCCAGCGCGACCAGGATCGCCGTGCCCACGATCGCGTTGGCGATGCCGCCTCCGCTCTGCCTATATACCGCTGCGTCCTTGGTCAGGAATTCGATGTTGATCGCGCCGATGCCCCTGATCACCACGGAGGCGATTACGATCGCCAGCACCGCGACCGCGATCAGCGCCGCAGCCGACGCGGTCAGCTCCATCGCGCGGTTCAGCAGCTTGCGTCGCCGCAGCCGCATATCGCCGGCAAGCGCCGGTGGAACGCCCGGCATGCCCGCCGTCGTGCTCACCGCAGGATTCCGGGCGTCGAGGGGATCTTCACGGCGCTGCGGCGCACGATCAGGCGCGCGACTACGTTCACGGCAAGGGCAAGCACGAGCAGGATTGCGGCCAGGTAGGTCAGAGAGGAGAGCTGCAGCGTGCTGGTCGCCCCCTGGTATTCGGAGACCACCCGGCTGGCGAGCGTGTCGCCCGGGCCGAACAAGGAGGCTCCGATGCGCTCGGTGTGGCCGATCAGGATCGCGACGGCGACCGCCTCGCCGAGCGCGCGGCCGAGCCCGAGGATGATCGCGCCCACGATGCCGGTGCGCGAGTAGGGCAGGATCACCATCCGCACCATCTCCCAGCGCGTGGCGCCGAGCGCGAGCGCGCCCTCCTTGAGGTCGTCGGGCACGGTTTCGAAGACCTCGCGCGTGACGGCCGAGACGATCGGCACCGCCATGATCGTCAGCACCAGGATCGCCGGCAGCAGCCCCACCGGCGAGGGGGCGCCCGAGAACAGCGGGATCCAGCCGAGCACCGATTTCAGCGCCGGCTCGATCGTGCTCACGAGCACCGGCGAGAGCACGATGATGCCCCATAGGCCGAGCACCACGCTCGGGATTGCGGCGAGCAGTTCGACCAGGGTGGCGACCGGGCGTCGCGTTGCCCGCGGCGCGAGCTCGGTCAGAAAGAGCGCGATCGCGATCGACATCGGTGCCGCGATCAGCAGCGCCGCAAATGTGGTCACCGCTGTGCCGTACAGGAAGTCGGCGGCGCCGAACTGCTTGGTGACCGGGTTCCACTCGGTTTTGACGATGAAGGCCAGGCCGAAGTGCGAGAAGGATTCGCCGGCCTGTGCGAAGACCTTGTAGACGACCAGCACCAGCAGCACGACGGCCGCGACCGAGGCGATGCTCGTCAGCGTCCGCAGCGTCGGATCGCCCAGCCGGTCGGCGAGGCTGCGCCGCACTCGCGAGAGCGGCAGCGCCGGCGGTAGGGGTGAGAGCGATGGAGCGGACACGGCGATCTAGGGCGAGGACGTAAAAGAAATGTGAACGTATCGAAGCAGCGCCGTCGGTGGCCCGGCGGCCCGCGGCCGCAGGCGAGCGCCCGCCTCCCGCGGAGGCATCGCGGCCTCCGCGGGGGCGGTGTCCGGGTGGCGCTCGCCAGCCGTGGCGATCAGCTTTCGATCTTGCCGATCGTGGCTTCGTCTGCAGCGACGATTTCCGGCGGCAGCGGCGCGAATTCGAGCTTCGGGCCGAATTCCTGGCCGGTCGTGATCGCCCACTTCAGGAACGGCTTGAGCGTTTCCGCCTTAGGGGACTTCAGCGGCACAAGCGCATAGGTGAAGGTCGAGATCGGGTACGCTTCCGGCGCCGAGGCGGGCGGATCGACGATCGAGACTTCGTTGTTCGCCGGCACCGATTTGAGCGTCTTGGCTGCGGCCTCGATGCTCGCGATGTCGGGCGCCGGGAACTTGCCCGCCGCGTTTTCGATCAAGGCGTAGTCGAACTTGTTCGCCCGCACGTAGGCAATCGCGATGTAGCCGATC
Organism: uncultured Actinomycetota bacterium; assembly: GCA_963725915.1. Taxonomy (GTDB): domain Bacteria; phylum Actinomycetota; class Thermoleophilia; order Solirubrobacterales; family Solirubrobacteraceae; genus Palsa-744. Next base: position 619,079 of record CAVSAL010000004.1, read on the forward strand.
GATCCCTTCGTGTCGGTGATGTCGGCGCCCACGCCGGAGTTGCCCTTGCCGCCGATGCCGACGGGGAAGCTCACCTGCGTGGAATGGCCGATTTTCGAACTCCACGTGCTGCTGATGTGGGAGAGGTAGTTGGTGAAGGCGTAGGTATCGCCGCTGCCATCGGAGCGGTAGACCGGCGTGATCTTCTCCGCGGGCAGTTTGACGCCGGGGTTCAGAGCCGCGATCTTCGAGTCGTTCCAGGTCGTGATCTTGCCTTCGTAGATTTCGGCGAGGATCGGGCCGGTCAGCTTCAGCTGGCTGCCCACGCCTTGCACGTTGTAGGCGATCGTCGTCGCCGCGAGCGCCCACGGGATCTGCACCACGCCTTTGGCTTCTTTGAACTCGTCTTCGGTCAGGGGGGCGTCACTGGCGCCGAAGTCAACGGTGCGCGCGGTGACCTGGGAGATCCCGCCGCCGCTGCCGATCGGGCCGTAGGTGACGGCGACCTTCGTCGCTTCGGCGTACTTGGGAATCCACTCCTGCGTGATCAGCGGAGCTACCAGCGTGCTGCCGGCGCCCACCAAGGTCTTCGACCCGCCGGTCGTGCTCGAGCCGCCTTTTTCTTCTTTGCTGGAGCCGCAGGCTGCGACTCCGAGCGCGAGGACGGCGGCTGATGCCAGCACGCCGATCTTTCTGATCTCCACTGCGTCTCCTCTTGTCGTTTGCGCGTGGCCGGCGCAGTGCCTCTGCCGACCCGAGTGCCAGCCTGAGTCTGCTCAGCCGGCGAGCGACCCGTTGTAAAGATCTCGTGAAGGCTGTGGCTGGAAGCGGTAGCCGAAGCCGGCGTGCGTGTGGATGAAGCGCCGGTCGGGAAGCACGCGCTCCAGCTTGCCCCGCAGCTTGCTTACGTAGACGTCAACCGAGCGGTCGCCGGAGCGCATCTCGCCGCCCCACACAGCGTCGTAGAGGTCCTCACGCGAAACGATGGTGCCGGCGCGGCGGGCGAGCGCGACCAGCAGCGCGAACTCGCGCACCGAGAGCATCAGTGCCTGGCCGCTGGCCACGGCAAGGCCCTCATCCGGTCGGATCTCCAGCTCACCCACGTGCAGAGCGCTTTCGCCGGCGAGGGGCTCCGCTCGCAGGGGCTCGTGCGCACCGTCATAGGATGCCGCCACCCCGACGTTCTCATGCGACGCTGCCACTGATAGACAGCCTGGCCGCTTCGCCCGGGCGCAATCGTTGCGCGCTCGTGACCGACTTGTGAACAACGCGTGAACGACCCGCAACTATCGACGCTCGGGTGCGCATCGCGGCACTGCTGGCGAGGCGCAGCGCGCGCCGCCAGGATACGCTGCGGCGATGAGTGCGCTGCGGCGAGGCGTTGACAGTGAGCTGGCCGATCTGCTCGACCGGGCCGGCGAGGTGGTGCTGCGCTCCGGGCGGCTGATGCGCGATCTGCTCGCGGACTTCCCCGAGCGCGCCTCGCTCGCACAGGAGATCGGCGAGTGCGAGCAGCAGGGCGATCTGATCACCCACGACATCATCTACCGGATCAGAGGCTCGCGCCGTGTGAAAGCGCCGTTTGAGGCCGGCGAAGGTTTTGCGCTTGCCACTGCGCTCGACGACATCGTCGATCACACCGAGCAGACGGCCGCGCTGCTCGGCCTCTACGGGATCGAAGCGCCGATGGAGCGGGCGGTCGAACTCGCCGACGTGCTCGTGCAAGCAGGCGAGCAGGTGGTGGAGGCGCTGCGCTGCCTGACCTCCGGCGGCGACCCGGCGGCGCGACTGGTTGAGATCCATCGCCTGGAGAACATCGGCGACAACCTGCTGCGCGACGGAGTCGCCTCGCTGTTCGCGGTCGGCGCGGACCCGATGGTCGTGATCCGCTGGAAGGACATCTTCGAGTCGCTGGAGGCCGCGATCGACGCCTGCGAGACCGTCGCCCACGTGATAGAGGGGATCACGCTGCAGGCCAGGAGCAGGTAGGCGCCCGAGGATCGGCGCCTGAGCCCGATCTTTACGCGGCTTCGCTTCTCTGCAGCCGCTCGCCCGCAGCGTCTGCCATCAGCCGCTCATAGCCGCCTGCGAGCCGCGCCATCGCACTCTCCCAGGTCCGCTCGCGTACCCTGGCAAGGCCGGCCGAGGCAAGGCGGCGGTGCAGCAGCGGCGAGCCGGCGAGCTGCAGCAGGGCCGCGGCGAGCGCCTGCGCCTGCGGCTCGCAAAGCAGGCCGCTGACGCGATCCTCTATCAGGGTCAGGGGGCCGCCCTTGGCGACTGCGACCACCGGCAGCCCGCTTGCCTGCGCCTCGAGGATCACCTGCCCGAAGGTGTCGGTAGCACTCGGGAACAGGAAGACGTCGGCGTTGGCGTAGGCGCGGGCCAGCTCTGAACCCTGCAGCCAGCCGAGGAAGGTCGCGTGCTCGCCGAGCCGTCTGCGCAGCATCTCCTGCTCGGGGCCGCCGCCGGCGAGCATCAGATGCAGCCGCTGGTCGCGCTCACGCGCGGCCAGGAACGCCTCGGCGAGCAGATCCGAGCCCTTCTCGCGCGTGATCCGGCCCGCGTAGAGCACGTCGATGCGCTCCTGGTCCGCCGTCCCGACGCCGATGGATGCCTCCGAGGCGTCGAGTGCGCCGTGCAGGGATGGGCGCTCTCGCAGCGCGGGGGAGAACCTGCTCGTGTCCACGCCCCTGTCCCAGCGCATCACGCGCTCGCTCGCCACGCCGATCTGCGCCAGCGCTGCATCGGAGGCCGCGCTCGGGGAGAGGACGATGTCGCAGGCTCCGTAGAAGGCGCCGACGGCGCTCGCCATCGCCTCGGCGAGGCTCTGGCGGCCTGAGCGCAACTGCGCGTAGGCGGTCAGCTCGGTGTGGTAGCTGCCGATCAGTGGCAGGCCGAGCGCGCGCGCGAGCAGCACACCGGCGACGCCGGCGGGGCCCGGGGAGCAGACGTGGATCGCGTCGAAGCCGCCCTCGGTCAGCGCCTGGACAGCAGAGGGCAGGCTCGGGACGCCGATCTTCAGGCCGGCGTAGAAGGGCACGTCCACCTCCGCGACGGCCGGCAGGCGCCGATCCACCTCCGGGTCGGTGCCCACGACCTCGATCTCGAAGCCGGGCACGCCACGCTGGCGGATTTCCTCGATCGTGCGGCTGACGCCGTGCGTCGCGCCGATGCCGTCGGCGATGATCGCCACCCGCGGGTGCTCCTCACCGCGCTCGGCGTCGATCTTCGCGCGCTCGCGGGCCAGGAACGCTTTCGCGGGGGCGTAGGGGATCGCGGCGATGCAGCCCTCAAAGACGCCGAAGGCAGCCGACTCGATGCTGCCCTGCCCGACGATCGCCTCGATCGCCTGATCGACCGCCACTCGGAGCTTGCGCTCGTGCGCGCGGCAGGCCTTGCGGTAGAGCGCGGAGTGGCTGAAGCCCTCCTGCTGCATGTATGCGATCAGGTCGCGCTCGTCGAGGTGGTCGAGCTCCACCGCCGAGAGCCAGGCGCGCAGCAGGGCGCGGGCGTCCGCAGGCGTAAGGTCGCCGCCGCCGCTGCCGTGACGGGCGTCGCCTTCGCGCAGCACTCTGCCGGCCATGCTCAGCACCGCGCGGGGATTGGGACGCCCACCCGTCCCCGTGCGCGGCCCGCCCGCGCTTGCGTGCCCGGCGCCGCGGCCGATCGAGCGCGCCGCCAGCGCAATCGCGGCGTGCGCCCACTTCGCCGCGCTGCCGTGCGAGCCGCCGGGGGCGACACTGCCCGCGCGCACCCGCGCCAGCAGCTCCTCCACGTTGCTCGCCGACGGCGCCTGCGTCCAGGTGCGGCCGATGTCCACGCCCGCGTGGTCGTCGCTGCCGCCGATGCCGGCGCCGTCCAGCGCCGCGATGTAGGTGGCGGCGGGCATGTTCAGCTCGCGGGCGCGGGCGCCGTTTCGCACCTCCCAGACGCCGAACATCTCTGCCAGGCGCCTGCGGTGACGAGCGGTCAGGGGCGCGGCCACCGAGTAGTAGGGATGGGCCAGGGCGCAGGCGATGTCGCGCTCGTGCATGTAGATCGCGCACTGCTCGACGTTGTCGTTGTGCGCCTGCAGCCATTCGTGGTCTTCGGGGGTGATGCCGTAGCAGAGCACGTGCACTGCCTGCGGTTCTCCCCTGAAGCTCACCGTCAGCTCCTCGGATATGAACACGTCCGGCCGATCGGCGATCTGCAGCACGCCGTCGATCGTGTCGTGGTCTGTGATGGTGACGAAGTCCATCCCGCGCCGCTTGGCGAGCTCGTAGACCTCCTCAGGAGGGGTGGCGCACTCGGGCAGGCCCACGGCCCGCTGCACACCCAGCCGCGAGATCTCCGAGGCGCTCGAGTGGCAGTGCATGTCCACTCTCACGGCTGTTCCCTGTGCCTGGCCGCTCACAGAGGTCTGCTGCGGGCCCTGCGTCTCGGCGCCTTTCTCCGAAATGCTCATCTCCCGTCCTCTCTGAGTCTCTGCGGTTACGGTGAGATGTTCCCCCAATATGCGGTGATCCCTGTAACCGAATCAAGACCATCGTGTGAAAGTGTCGTGAATTCAGCCGTCGATGCCGTCGAAAAGGGCTTCGAGGTCGAGATCGGCAACGCCCTCGAGCGGGCTTGGCAGATGAGCGCCTTGTGAGCGCCGGTGGACCTCACGGCGGCGGTAGCCGTCCGGGCCGGGGTCGGTGTAGATTTCCAGCGCTGCGCCTGGGACGTCAACCATCCAGTAGACCGGGATGCCGGCGGTTGCGTAGAGCCTCGCCTTGACGCCGCGGTCGATCGTGTGTGAGCTCGACGGCCACCTCGATCACGAGTAGGGCGGTTTGAGGATGCCGGCTCGGCGAAGGCTCCTCTGCGAACACAGCGAGATCCGGCTCCGGCTCGGAGTCGGGCGGCACCTCGATCGGGTCCTGCACCTGCGTCCACCAGCGCGGGGCTGCGGCGAGGTGGCGCATGAGACGGGTGACAACGGTGACATGACTGCGCGACTTCGGACTCATGTTCGACGATCAGCCCCCCGAGCAGGCTCGACTTGCTGGTCATCCAGGGCGCCGCTTGCGACCATCTGGTTGTAGGTCTGCACGTCGAGGCGGTGGACGGGCAGCTCCGGTGCGGGCTTGGCGGCCATTGGCTCATGCTACTCACATGTGCATGCGGCTCTGTCTGGTGAGGCTGCCGCGCGTCGGTCGGAGGTAATCATCTCCCAAGGTCTACAGGGCGCTTGGGACGGCGGCTCGCGCGGCCGCATCCCGCGTGCCCTATGCGGCATCTTCAGGAGTAGGCGTTGTAGACGGCCTTTTCGAAGATCGGTAGCTGCACGTTACCTGCGTACCCCAGCGCCTTCAGTTTGAACAACGCCTCGATGCTCCCGAGCAGCGAGTAGTGGTTGTACTGGCCGGTCACGTAGGAGCTGTCGGGTTTGATGTACTTGGAGATCAGCAGCAGCCCGACGCGCCCGCCGCCGATCGGCTGGCCGGTGGCGGTGGTGGTGGGGCCGCCAGCCGGGAGGTTCGGGTAGGTCGGTGTGGCGCAGCAGCCGCTGTCGTCGGCGCCGGTCCCGCTCTGCGGCGCTTGGTCGAAGGTGATCGCGATCATGCCGCCTTCCTTGTAGGCCGCCGAGCTCTCGATCTCGGGCACGACTTTGCGCAGGAAGCCTTCGGCTGCCGGCAGGCCCCCCGACCCGCATGCCTCCGGGTCGCCGTCTTCGCAGGGGTCGGGGGCGATGTAGGAGAGGGAGGGGGTCGTATTCGCGCTTGCCAGATCCTTCGAGAGCTGGCCGAGGCCGACGTTGTCTTCAGCGCAGGCGGGGCTCGAGGTCACCGAGCCGAAGTAGAGGAAGGGGTCGCGCCAGGTTGCGAACGGATTGGCGCTGGTGGGGCTCGAGAAGGGGTCGCCGGCGCCGAGCGTCGGGCTCGGGCACTTGCCCTGCAGGCCGGCAGAGGAGCCTTCGCCCAGCCCCTGGACGTATGCCTTCCAGGTGTATTCCTCTGCGAGGAGCTGATCGCCGACCGTGAGTGTGCTGATTGGGTAGACGCATCCGGTGCCGAGCACCTGTTCTTCGGAGCCGGATTTGCCGGGAGAGAGGGCTTCGTAGACCGGGCAGTTCGAGCCGGTCTGCGGCGTCGGCCCCTGGCCGCTGATCATCGCGATCTCGTTGGCGAGCTGGCCCGAGGCGACGCCGAAGTAGTCGCCGACCAACTCGCCCTGTTCGCGCAGCGTCTTTGCGAGGTAGGGCGCCTTTGAGCCGACGCCGAAGGCTGCTTCGTAGCCCTGTTCGCCGAGCACGATCGCGAACACGTGCTTGATCGGCGGCAGCTTCGATTCCGTTTTGGCGCCGGAGCTGCCTTTGGAGCCTTCGCCTTTGCTTGCTTCTTTGCTTTCGGAGCCTTTGCCGCCGGTGGCCCCTTCGCCTTTTGAGCTTGCTTCTTCGCTGGAGCCTTCGGGTTCTGCTTCGCTTTCCGGCGAGGACGATTCTTCTTCGGATTCGGGTTCCGCTTCGCTTTCGCTGCTCGTCGAGGTCGTGGTCGTGCTCGAGGTGGTCCCGGAGGGCGAGGAGGCCAGCAGCACAGGCGAGCTTTCCTGTGGGCGCACGTACAGCCCCAGGCCCACGCCGAAGGCGAGCAGGGCGATCACCGCGAAGGCGGCGGCCACCGGCGAGGGCATCGGAAAGTGGCCCTCCTGGTCCTCTTGCTCCCCGTCAGGAGTCTCCTGAGGCTCGGGGTCGTCGTCGGGAGGACCGTCCATCGGTGTCGAGTGTCGCGCGGGGTGGTGTCGATGTTGTGAAGAACCTGTTTGAGACAGGTGTCCCGGCCCAACGATAACCTCCCGTTCACAATTGAGCATGCAAGCGCCCGGATACTGAGCTGGCGCTGGCGGCAGTTCCGCTGGCGGCCAGCGCCAGGCGCCTAGAACGGCGTGCGACCGGAATGGAACCCAGCATCCCCACCGAAGAGCTCAAAACTCCGCGCAGGCAGGTGCCCGAGGAGGATGCGACCATGGTGCTGCCCGGCCAGGGTGGCGAGTCGCCGCTGAGCGCGGCGTCCACCACCGGTCAGCACTGCGCATCCTGCGGCGCGACGCTTGCGCCGGATCAGCGCTACTGCGTGGAATGCGGGCAGCGACGTGGCCCGACCCGGCCGCCGTTCCTCGAGGGCGCCGGCCGGCAGCCGACCGCGACCGCGCCCCCGCCCGCGAAAAAGGGCCCCCGCTTCTCGCCGAATACCGCTTTGATCGCGGGCATAGGCACGCTGATGCTGGCAATGGCCACGGGCGTGCTGATTGGGCGCACCAGCAGCCCGAGCTCGAAAGGCTCTCCGCTCCAGTACGTGGCTGCACCTACGAGCGGCACGACGGGCACAACCACGGGCACGACGCCATCCACGACCGAAGGCGCCTCGACGAGTTCGAGCGGCAGCAAAGGCAGCAAAGCGAGCTCCGGCAAAGGCGGCTCGAGCGCCGCGTCCAAAGTGCTGGGCAGCAAAGCGCCCTCCAAACCGGTCGTGAAAGTGGGTAGCCCCGGCAAAGGCCCCGGCTATCAGAAAGGCAAGTTCACCGGCAAATTCTTCGGCGGCAGCTCGAGCAAGAAGGAAGAAGAAGAAGAAGAAACCGGCGAAGAAGGTGGCAAAGAATCTTCAGGAGAAGGCAAAAAATGAGCGCTAACGGCCTCCCGGCGGCCGGCCAAGAGGCTCCCACGGTAGATGTCGTCCGCCGTCGCGATCAGCTTGCAGCGCGCTTCGCGGAACTGCAGTGGGACCTCGGCGGCCTGCTCTACGAGATGGCGATCCGCGACCACATCCGCGTCGACGTGCTGGTCCAGCGCGCCGCCGCGCTGCAGGAGGTCGATGCGGAGCTTGGCGAGCTGGAACGGATCCTGAAGATGCAGGAGAGCGGCACGGCCGGCCTGTGCTCATCCTGCGGCGCGCCGCACTCAAGCGGCGCAGCCTACTGCTGGCAATGCGGGCAGCCGCTGCTTGCGCACGTGCCAAGCCACGCCATCGGCGCCTGACACGCCATATCCGGCGCCTCGCGGCGTCCTCGCTCGCTCATGTACCGAAGCCGGGAAGACGCTCGCCTTCGGCTCGCATCCCCGTTTCGGCCAGCACACTTCGCTCGCTGCGTTCTTGCGAGGCTTGGATTTGACGCGCCAGGGCTTCTCAGCCGAAGCGACCCGTGACGTAGTCGCCCGTGCGCGGGTCTTTGGGGCGCGTGAAGATCGTGTTGGTCTCGTCGTACTCGACGAGCACGCCCGTGCGCTGGCCGTTGGCCATGCCGAGGCTGAAGAACGCTGTGCGATCGGCGATGCGCGCCGCCTGCTGCATGTTGTGGGTGACTATCACGATCGTGAAGCGATGCTTGAGGTTGAGCATCAGCTCCTCGATCGAGGCGGTGGCGATCGGGTCCAGCGCCGAAGCGGGCTCGTCTAGCAGCAGCACGTCCGGTTCGATCGCGATCGCCCTGGCGATGCAGAGGCGCTGCTGCTGGCCGCCAGAGAGGCCGAAGGCGCTCTGCTTGAGGCGGTCCTTGACCTCATCCCAGAGGGCAGCACCGCGTAGCGCACGCTCCACGCGCTCGTCGAGGTTGGCCTTCAGGCCGAGGTTGCGGGGCGCCCAGGCGATGTTGTCGTAGATCGACTTGGGCAGGGGGTTGGGGCGCTGGAAGACCATCCCGATCCGGCGGCGGACCTCGACCGGGTCCACGCCGGAGGCGTAGAGGTCGTTGCCGTGATAGAGGATCTGCCCCGTGAGCCCGAATCCGGGGACGGTGTCGTTCATCCGGTTCAGGCAGCGCAGGAAGGTCGACTTGCCGCATCCGGAGGGGCCGATCAGAGCGGTGATCAGGTTTCTCGGGACCTTCAGCGAGACGCCGGCGATGGCGGTGCTGGCCCCGTAGGAGACGGAGATGTCCCTGACGTCGAAGATGCTCTCGCGGGCGGGCGGCTGCTGAGGTTGCGCCGCCGCGGGGACCGGCGCCGCCGCGCTGCCGTTGGCGGGCGTGGCTGCACCGGGCGCCGCCTGCTGCTCGGTCGTCTGGATCCGAACGCGCTGCCGGGGTCTGCTGGGTGCGTCGCTCACCTGTGCGCTCATATTGCCATCTTCCTGCGGCTGCGGGCGTGCATCGTGCGGGCGGCGATGTTCACGATCAGTATGAACATCAGCAGCACGAACGCGGCGCCCCAAGCGCGCGCCCAACCATTGGGGTTGGCGCTTGTCGAGGTTCTGTAGATGTAGACGGGGATGTTCGGCGTCGCTTCGCCGAAGATTTTGAAGCTGACGGTGTTGACGAACACGGAGTTGACGAGCAGCAGCGGCGCGGTCTCGCCCGCAGCGCGAGCGATTGCGAGCACGCCGCCGGTGATGACCCCGCCGAGCGCGCTGGGCAGGATCACGCCGCGCAGCGCGCGCCAGCGGCTCACGCCGAGCGCCGCCGCCGCGTCGCGCAGGCCCTGGGGCACCAGCAGCAGGGTCTCCTGCGAGGCGCGCGCCACCAGCGGCAGCATGATGATCGAGAGCGCGAACGCGCCCGCGAAGCCGTTCTGGCTTTTGCCGACGACCAGCAGGGCGAAGACGAACAGGGCGAGCACGATCGTGGGAGTCCCGAACAGCAGGTCGAGCACCAGCCGCAGCATGCGGGCCGACCTGTTGCTCGCGAACTCGGTCATGTAGAGCGCAGCCAGAATCCCGACCGGCATCGCAATCAGGGCCGCGACCAGGACCAGGGTGGCGGTGCCCACGATCATGTTCCCGATCCCGCCGCCGCCCGATTCTTCGATGATCGGCTGGCCCTTGGTCAGGAATTCGAAGCTGAGCACGCTCGCGCCGCGCGAGGCTACCGAGTAGACCACGAACGCAAGCACGGCGACGGCGAGCAGCGCGGCGGCAGTCTGGCCGGCCTCGATCATGCGGCTGACGAGATGGCGCCGGCGCAGTTGCCGCGAGGCGATCAGCGGGCGCGCGGGGTCGAGCCGCTTGCCCTCGAAGAGCTCGAAGGCGTCCTCCGCCTGCAGCATCGCCGATGTCCCCGTGCCGGTCTGCCTCATCGCGCGGCCACCCGGTGCACGTCGAAGCGGCGCGCGATCGCCTGCGCGGCGAGGTTTGCGATCAGGCCGATCACGAGCAGCATCACGCCCAGGTAGAAGATCGAGGAGGTGTCCAGTTTGTTCTCGGCGCCGAGAATTTCGGTGGCGATGGCGGCGGCCAGCGTGTTGCCGGTTTGGTACACGGAGGCGTGGATCGCTTTGCCGTCGCCGACCACCTGCGCCACCGCGATCGCCTCGCCCAGAGCGCGGCCCAGACCCAAGAAGCAGGCGGCCACGACGCCCGAGGCGGTGGATGGGAGCACCACGCCGCGCACCATCTCCCAGCGGGTCGCGCCGAGCGCGATCGCGCCGTCCTTCATCTCCTGGGGAACCGTGAGGAAGAGGTCCCGGCTGATCGAGGCGATGATTGGCACGACCATGATCGTGAGGATCAGGCCCGCGGTGAGCAGGCTGGCCCCGGTCGTGGCCGGCGCGCCGAAGATCGGTAGGAAGCCGAGCACGCTGTGCAGCAGCGGCTCCAGGTGCTTGGGCAGGAATGGCGCCAGCACAAGGATCCCCCAGAAGCCGAGGATCACGCTCGGGATCGCGGCCAGCATCTCCACCAGCGGCCCGATCACGTTGCGCAGGCGCGCCGGAGCGACCATCGCCAGATAGAGCGCGATCGCGATCCCGAGCGGAACCGCCAGCAGCATCGCGATTGCGGAGGTGACCGCGGTGCCGTAGAGCATCACGCCGGCGCCGAAGATGCTGAAGTTCGGCTGCCAGGTGGTGTGGCCGATGAAGCTCAGGCCGAGGCGGCCGATCGCGAGCGTCGCGCCGCTGATCACCTCGTAGGCAATCCCGAGCAGCGCCAGCAGTGCCAGCAGCGCCGCCAGCACGCAGAGGCCCTGCAGCACCGCATCGCCGAGCCGGTCGACCGTGTTGGTACCGCGGCGCGGACGCGCGACGAGAGCCCGCAATCTCGATGCGGGATGCGCTGGGCCGACGCTCATGGAGGCGGCAGCTTACCTGCGGAGGGGACCCCGGTGCCTCATCTTCACAAGATCTACACAGGTCGGCCGCATGCTCTGTTAACAACTTCTGCACGGCCTCTGCATCATGTTCACAAAATTGCCACAGGTGGCCTGTGGTCGGATGGAATGCTCCGCATCGCCGACAACACCAAATCCCCTAGGAGGACAGTTGAGACGGACACCAAAGTCGGCGCTCGCTTTCGCGGCGCTGATCGCATGCCTGGTACCAGGCTTCACCTATGCCGCTTCGAGTGCCGCGGCTGAAGAAACGCTCACGGGCGCGGGCTCGACGCTGGTCGCGCCGTTTGAGGCCTATTGGGGGCAGGAATTCGAAAAGCTGCACGCGGGGACGAAGGTCACGTACGCCCCCGTGGGCTCCGGCTCGGGGATTGCGCGAGATCTCCGCGCGGACCGTCGACTTCGGTGCCTCCGACGCTCCCCTGACCACAGCGCAGGCTGCCACCTGCAAAGAATGCGTCCAGATCCCCTGGGCGCTGACCGCAACCGGGATCGCCTTCAACCTGCACGGCGTCACAAAACTACTGCTGACCCCGGAAATCGTCGCCGAAATCTATCTCGGCAAGATCACCAAATGGAACGCCAAGCCGATCAAGAAGATCAACAAGCACGTAAAACTACCCAACCTGACGATCACCCCGGTCTACCGCAGCGACGGCTCCGGTGACACCTATGCGTTCACCGACCTGATGTCTCGCATCAGCCCGGAATGGAAGAGCAAGGTCGGCAACGCGACTTCCGTCAGCTTCCCTGTGGGAGTTGGCGGCGCCGGCAACAGCGGCGTTACCGCGGTCGTCGAAAAGACCGAAGGCGCGATCGGCTACATCGCCGCGTCCTACATCTACTCCCACGGTCTCGTCGCTGCGCGCCTGAAGAACAAGGCTGGTCGCTACGAGTACCCGAACCTCACAAACATCGAAGAAGCGGCGGCTGCGGCGAAAGGCATCCCGTCGAACCTCGAAATGCACATCGTGAACCCGCCGAAGAAGGCGAAGAAGGCATACCCGCTCTCGACGTTCACGTACGTGATCGTGCCGAAGGACGCGACGGATCTCGGCACCATCAAGGAATTCATCAAATACGCGCTGACGACCGGGCAGAAGTTCGGGCCCGCGCTCGACTTCGCGAAACTCCCGTCGACGATTCTCAAAGCCGACGAAAACGCGGTGAACTCGCTCTAGCGGAGCGGGCACCAAGCGGCCAGGGACGGCCGCGGCACTGACGGCCCCGGGCCGGTGGCAAGCGCAAGCGAGCCGCCGGCCCGAGCCGCTTAAAGTAGGGGTGGCGTGGCTCGCGACAGCTCACAAAGGCGGACAGGAGTTCGATCCGCACGCGATCGGGCAGGCGATGGCTGCCATGCCCGGCGTCATCGAGGTTCAGGACCTGCACGTCTGGTGGGTCTCCTCGGGCTTCCTGGCGCTCTCGGCGTGCGTGCGGGATCGCGGAGAGATGTCTAAGGATCTCTAAAATTCTAAAAGCCTCTAAAAGCGTGGTGGTAGTCTTGTGGTCGTGGCGGCAAACCCGTTCAAGCCCAGCTTTGGTGTCAGCCCTCCCGTGCTGGTCGGCCGCGAGGATCTGATCGAGGAGTTTGCGGAGGGCCTCGAAGACGGACCCGGTTCGGCTGCCAGGGCGACGATCTACACGGGGGCTCGCGGGTCTGGAAAGACGGTGATGCTGAACGCGGTCGAAGACCGCGCGAGGGAGTCCGGCTGGCTCGTCGTAAGTGAGACCGCCTCGCCCGGCTTCGTGGATCGAATCGCCCGTCAGGAGCTGCCAAGTCTGCTCGAGAGGTTCGACCCGAAGGCGGTTCGGCGCCGTGTTACGGGGATCGCGGGGCCACTGGGAGCAGGCGGCGTGACGTGGAGCACGACGAGGAGTCACGCTCCTGAGGCGACGCTCCGCAGCCAGATCGAACTCGTCACGGATTTGCTGGCCGAGAGCAATACCGGGTTGCTTCTCACGCTCGACGAGATTCATCAGAACCAGATCGCGGAGCTGCGGCAACTCGCCACGACCGTGCAGCACGCTTTCAGGGAGGAGCGGCAACTGGCGTTCGTCGGGGCCGGGCTGGCCTCAGCGATCACCGATGTCGTCAACGACGAAGTGCTCACCTTCCTCCGCAGGGCCGAGCGACATGCGCTCGGGTCGGTCGCCAGCCAGGATGTGGCACATGCGATCAGAGCCCCTATGGAAGCGAGCGGGCGCACCGTTGCCGACGATGTGCTCGACGTGATGGTGCAAGGCACACGCGGCTACCCGTTCCTGATCCAGCTAGTCGGCGCTCAGGTATGGCGTCTGCGCAAGTCCGAGATAGAGATCTCGATGGAGAGCGCGCAGGAGGGCGTCTCGAGCGCTCTACGACGGCTCGGGAGGCTCGTCTACGAGCCGGCGCTCGCGGACGCCTCAACAATCGACAAGTCTTTTCTTCTCGCGATGGCCAAGGACGACGGCCCGTCGAGGATGAAGGACATCCAGCAGCGTTTGCAGATCGACGCCAACTTCGCAAGCCAGTACCGACTCCGGTTGATCGCCTCAGAGCTCATCGAGTCCACCGGCCATGGCTACGTCGACTTCGCGCTGCCCTACCTTCGTGACTATCTCCGCGAGCATGCCGCCGCTGCTGCGCTCGAACCCTGACCTATTTCGCTTCCCAATGGCCCACGCCCATCACGGCCACTCCCACTCCCACTCCCACTCCCTCGGTGCCGACGCCGACTCGCGCCGGCTGTGGGTGGTGCTCGGTCTGATCCTCGCCTTCATGGCCGGCGAGGTCGCGGTCGGGATCCTGGCGCACTCGCTGGCACTCATCTCAGACTCGGCGCACATGCTCACCGATGCGTTCGCGATCGGCGTCTCGCTGGTGGCGCTGCGGCTGATGCGGCGACCTGCCGCCGGCGCGATGACCTACGGCCTCGGCCGCGTGGAGGCGCTCAGCGCCCAGCTCAACGGCGCGCTGCTGCTCGTGCTCGCGATCGCGATCGCCTACACGGCCGTGCGCCATCTGATCGCGCCGCCTGACACCAGGGGCCTGCCGGTGCTCGTGGTCGCGCTCGCGGGGATCGCGATCAATCTGCTCGCCACCCGGCAGCTCGCCAGGGCGGACAGGAGCTCGATGAACATCGAGGGCTCCTTCCAGCACGTGCTGACCGACCTGTTCGCGTTCATCGGCACGGCGATCGCGGCGGTCGTGATCCTCGCGACCGGCTTCCTGCGCGCGGATGCGATCGCCTCGCTGCTGGTCGCCGCATTGATGGTGCGCTCGGCGTCGGGCCTGCTGCGCGACTCCGCGCGCGTGTTCCTGGAGGCCGCGCCGCACGAGCTCGATCCGGTGGCGATCGGGCAGGCGATGGCCGCGGTGACCGGCGTGGTCGAGGTTCACGACCTGCACGTCTGGCAGGTCTCCTCGGGCTTCCCGGCGCTCTCCGCGCACGTGCTCGTCGGGCGCGAGAGCGACTGTCATGCCACCCGCCGCGCGCTGCAATCGATGCTCCGCGAGCGTTTCGCGATCGAGCACTGCACGCTCCAGGTCGACCACGAGGGTGGCGACCTGCTCTCGATCGAGCTCTCGCCGCGGCTGCGGCGGGGATGAGAAACCTCTCATTTTCACCTTGGATTCACGATAGAACCGGCTTGGCTGGTCGGTCTGGTCGGGAACCGATCACACATTGGATACATTCGCTTGTCACAAAGCGGAGAGGATGGCGTGATCATCCGACGTCTGTGTTCGCTGCGAGGTGAACCGGCTCGTCGTCCAACAAGATCGATAGGAGCCATTCCGGCATGTTTGGTCGCTCTCCTCGCCACCTGCTCGCCTCAGTTGCGGTCATCGGCGCAAGCGCTCTCGGGGTCGCAGCATGCGGCTCAAGCGAAGCGAAAATTCTTCCAGCAAAGAAACTGCCACGACCAGCTCGACCGCCTCGTCTGGCGGCAAGGAAACGCTGATCGTCTACTCGGCGCAGGGCTATTCGCCCAACGGCGTGAAGGCCTTCGAAAAGGAAACGGGCATCCCCGCCAAGCTCGTCGAAAACTCGACCGGGCCGCTGTTTGCGCGGATCCAGGCCGAAAAGGCCGATCCTCACTGGGGCCTCTTCTGGGTCGACGGCGCCGAACCGTTTGCCTCGCTCGATGAACAGGGCATGCTCGTGAAGAGCCTGGAAGTGCCGAAGCTGACCTCGCTCGGCGAAAAGCTTCTGCCCGCCGACCACAGTTTCATGCCGACGGGGATCACGCTCGCGTGCGCGGTCATCTACAACAGCAAGGAAGTCAGCAGCCCGCCGAGCACCTGGCAGCAGCTCACCGAAAGCAAGTACGCCGGGAAGATCGGCATGAACGATCCGGCGGTCTCGGGCCCGACCTATCCATGCATCGCCGGCGTGATGAACTACATGGGCAGCGAAGCGAAGGGCAAGGCATTCTTCGAAAAGCTGAAGAAAAACGGCCTCAAGATCTCCGAAACCAACGGCAACACGCTGCACCTGCTGGAAACCGGCCAGATCTCGATCGGCCTGATCCAGAGCTCCGCGGAGATCGGCGCGGCCGAGAAGGTGAAGGGCCTGAAGGTCGCCTTCCTGCCGAAGGAGACGATCCTGCCGAGCAACATCGGCGTGGACGCGAAGGCCACCCCGGTGGTGCGCGAAGAGGCGCAGAAGTTCATCAACTGGGTGCTCTCGCCCCCGGGCCAGCACCAGATGCAGATCGGCGACCCCTACGGCGACTCGCTCTACTGGCCGGTTGCCGCCAACACCAATCCGCGGCCCGAGATGCCCGCACTGAGCTCGATCTCCACGCAGCAGGTTGACCCCTATGTTTGGGGCAAGAAGGAGGCCGCGATCAACAAGTGGTTCAGCGCGAACATCGCTGAATAGCGGTATGCAGGCGCATTCGATCAGCGCGAGCGCGCGGGCTCGGCAGACGGGAATCGGATGGGACCTGGCCCGCTGAGCGGGCTGGAGCCGGCGGCGGCCACCGAGGCAAGCAATGCTTCGGTGGCCGCGCCAGCCTCGCGCGCCTGGAGCCTGCCGCGCCTGCGCCCGCGAATCGGGCTCACGGGCGCGATGGCGATCCTGATCGGCGTGCTGCTGGCGCTGCCGATCGGCGCGTTCCTGCTGGTCTCGGTCACTCCGCGGCTGTTCGCGCAGGGCAACTCCTGGTTCACGCTCTCGGCCTTCGGCGAAGCGCTCAGCGGCCCTGCGCTGCACGCGCTTGCCGACTCGGCGCTGGTCGGAGTGGGCGCCGCGCTGCTCGCGCTCGTGTGCGCGCTGCCGCTGTCGCTGGTGCTGGCGCGCACCAACTTGATCGGCGGCCGGCTCTGGCAGTTCGGAGTCTGGGCGCTGCTGCTGGCGCCGAGCTACCTGGTCGCGCTCGGCTGGGAGCGGCTGTTCGAACCCGACGGGGTGCTGATACGAGCGGGCCTGAACGTGACCGCGTTCCAGAAAGTGCTCTACGGGCCGCTCGGGGTGATCCTCGTGGACGGCATGAAGGGCGTGCCGTTCGCCTTTCTGGCGATCTCCGCGGCGCTGCCGGGGCTCGGCTCGAGCTTCGAGCACGCGGCGCGCACGCACGGCGCGGGACGGCTGGCGGCGCTGCGCGTCGTGCTGCCGATCCTCGCCCCCGCCCTGTGGGCGTCGTTTGCGATCGTCTTCGCGGAGACGATCAGCGACTACGGCGTGGCGGCGACGCTCGCCTACACCGCCAAATTCCCGATGTCGACCTTCGCGCTCTACTCCGCGGTGGGCAACGAGCCGGTCCAGTTCGGGCTGGCGGCGGGGATCGGCTGGACGCTCGTGGGCCTGATCGGCATCGCGCTGTTCGCGCAACGCCGTGCGATGCGCGGGCGCTCCTATCAGGTCCTCTCCGGCCGCACGCGACCCTACGTGCGGCTGAAGCTGAGGCCCGCGGCGCAGGCCGGCGCGCTTGTCGCCATATCGCTGTTCTTCGTGGTCGCGCTGGGAGTGCCCGTCGTGGGCGCGATCAGCGCTTCGCTCCTGAAGTCGTTGGGAACCGCGACGCACGGCTTCGCGCTGAGCTTCGAAAACTACACGCGCGTGATCAAAGAGAGCGAACTGTATGAACCGCTGCTCTACTCGCTGCGGCTCGCCGCGATCACCGCGACCGTGGTGATGGCGCTGTCTGTGCCGGCCGCGCGACTTCTGACCAAGCGCGGAGCGGGCCTGGTCGGGAGCACACTCGACCTCGTGCTGCTCGGCGCGGTCGCCGTGCCCTCGATCGTGATGGCCGCCGGCTACATCCTGATCTGGAACCTGCCGGCGATGCACGCGGTCGGCATCTCGCTCTACGGCACGACGGCGCTGCTGAGCATGGCCTACGTCGCCGGCGCGCTGCCCAACAACGCGCGCATCCTGATCGGCCCGCTGGCGCAGCTTCACGAGTCGCTGCTGACCAGCGCCCGCACCCACGGCGTCGGCAACGCGGTCGCGTGGATGCGCGTCGCGCTGCCGGTGCTCTCGCGCTACATCGCCTGGGTGTGGCTCTACTGCTTCTCGGTCACGCTGCTGGAGCTGCCGATCTCGCAGCTCCTCTACCCGGCGAGCTCGCCGCCGATCGCGATCGCGATCGAGCGCCGCTTGGAAAACTACGACTTCGCCGGCGGCACCGCGATCGAGGTGATCTCGGTGCTCGGCCTGCTGGCGGTCGCCGCGCTGGTGCTGCTCGGGTACCGGCTGCTGGCCCCGCGCGGATGGCGGCAGGTGGGGGCGGCGACATGAGCTTGCAGGACGGGGACGGCGACATCGGCGCGGCGCACGACTGGGGCGGCAAAATGGCTGCGGCGCAGGAGGGCGGCGCCGCGGTCGAGCTGACCGGGCTGAGCAAGCACTACGGCGAGGTGCGGGCGCTCAGCGACGTCTCGCTGTCGCTGGCGCCCGGCCGCTTCCTGGCGCTGCTGGGGCCCTCCGGGTCGGGCAAGTCGACGCTGATCCGCTGCCTGGCCGGGATCGAGCGGCCGAGCGAGGGGTCGATCTCGATCGGCGGCGCGGTCGTGGCCGATCGGCGTACGCATACGCCGCCCGAGCGCCGCGATCTGGCGATGGTCTTCCAGGACTTCGCGCTGTGGCCGCACATGAGCGTGCTGGAGAACGTGCGCTTCGCGCTGCGTCGGCGGCGGCTGAGCCGGGCGCACTCCCACTCGCGGGCGCAGAGCATGCTCGACCGCGTTGGACTCGCCCACAAGCGCGAGCGCTATCCCCACGAGCTCTCCGGCGGGGAGCAGCAGCGGGTCGCGCTGGCCCGTGCGCTGGTCGGCGAGCCGCGGCTGCTGCTCTTCGATGAGCCGCTGAGCTCGCTGGATGCGAGCCTGCGCGAGCGGCTGCGGATCGAGATCGGCACGCTCGTGCGCGAGTGCGGCGCATCGGCGGTCTACATCACCCACGACCAGAGCGAGGCGTTCGCGCTCGGCGACGAGGTGGGCGTGCTGGAAGCGGGCAGGCTGGTCCAGATCGGCGCCCCGGAGACGATCTACCGCCGGCCCGCCGCGTCGTTTGTCGCGCGCTTCACCGGACTGGCCGGGTCGCTGGGCGGGCGCCTGCTCGGGGCGGCCGAGGAGTCGCTGGAGCCGGCGGAGCAGCCGCTGGGCGGCGGGACCCCGAACGGCCATGCCGGTGGCGATCGGGTCAGGGTGGCCGTGCCCACCGAGACGGCGAGCCGCCACCTCGAGCTCGTGGCCACCGCGACGGCGAATCTGCCCGCGGGCGCGGCGGTGGAGGTGCTGATTCGTCCCACCGCCGTGCGCATCTGCGACTCGGAGGCGCCGGCTACGCTTCTCGGCATGATCCGAGACGTCGCATATTGCGGACGCGGCTACGAATACGTGATCGAGCTGGGCGCGGGCGTCGAGCTGACAGGCGTCTTCGACGCGCGCCGCCTGCAGCGCGGCGAGCGCTGCGGGATCGAGCTCGACCCGGAGGGCTGCCTGGTCTTCGCGCAGGCCGAGCCGGACGCCTCCGCGCCGCTGCCCGCACAGGCACTGCCCGGCGGCGCGCAGCAGCGCGAGCCGGGTCCGGGGCCTGAGCAATCCCCCGGCCAGCCGGCGATGAGGCTTGCCCTATGAGCGGCGCAGAGATCGGCCTGGCGCTCTCGGTATTCCTCGCCTGCACGGTCGAGGCGGTCGAGGCGCTGACGATCGTGCTCGCCGTCGGCACGACGCGCAGCTGGTCCTCGGCGCTCAGCGGCGTCGGCGCGGCCACGCTCGTGCTCTGCGCGGTGGTCGCGGCGCTCGGCCCGGCGCTGACCTCGCTGCCGATCGGCGTGCTGCGCGTGCTCGTCGGCGGCCTGCTGCTGATCTTCGGGCTGCAGTGGCTGCGCAAGGCGGTGCTGCGAGCCTCGGGATTGAAGGCGCTGCACGACGAGGCGCAGGAATTCGAAGACCAGCGGCGCGCGGCCCGAGCGGCCGGCGCGAGCGGCTCGAGCTTCGACGGCTACTCCTTCACCCTCTCCTTCAAGGGCGTGCTGCTGGAGGGCCTGGAGGTCGTCTTCATCGTGCTGACCTTCGGCGCCAACCAGCACCACGTGGGCATCGCGGCGATCGCCGCCGCCGCTGCCGTGGCCGCGGTCGTGCTGCTCGGGCTGGCCGCCAAGGCGCCGCTCGCGCGGGTGCCCGAGAACACGATGAAGTTCGCGGTCGGCGTGATGCTGACCTCATTCGGGATGTTCTGGGGCACCGAGGGCGCCGGCGCGTCCTGGCCGGGCTCGGACGCGGCGCTGCTCGTGATCGTGCCCGCCGTGGCCCTGTTCGCGATCGGGCTGGTCAGGCTGCTGCGCACCGAGCAGGAGGCCGCGGCCGCCGTCTCGCCGCACGCTGCCGTCGTGGCGGTCGAGGAGGAGGCGAGGGCATGAGCGCCGTAGGCGATGATCGGGTGCCCACCCACCCGCGGATGTCCTCCAATCGTCTCGAAGGCGCCGACTGGATGGAGGCACGATGAACACTGTCCGCGCGTTCGCGTTCGAGGTCTGGGACTTCATCGTCGGCGATGACTGGCGCAACGCCGTCGCGGTCGTCGTGGCGCTCGGCATCACGGCGATCCTCGCGGATGCCGGCGTCGCCGCATGGTGGGTGATGCCGGTTGCGGTGCCGCTGCTGTTGTGGCTCTCGGTCCGGCGCGTGCTGCGGGCCCGCTGAGCGGCAAACCCTCACACCCGTGTCCACAGCATGTCTATCGGCATCACCAGCAGGCGCTCGTCGTATCGATATGAGCGGGTGCCGGTGTAGAGCGTCACACCCGCAAGGAAGCGCTCGCCCAGCTCCTCGCGCAGCCTGCGCAGGTGACGCATGCCGGCGCCGTTGACCTGGCCCGCGGCCTTCACCTCGAATGCGATCACGCGCCCGTCCGCGCGTTCCACCACGAGGTCGACCTCGTCTCCGTCGTAGGTGCGCCAGTGGCCGCAGACCGAGACCTGATCGAGCCAGGAGGCCTGCCGGATCAGCTCGCCCACGACGAAGGTCTCCAGCAGATGACCAAACTGGGAGAGCGAGGTCGGGTCGCGATGCGCAAGCTTCTCTGGGGAGAGCCGCAGCAGGCGTGCAGCGATGCCTGAGTCCACGACGTGGATCTTCGGCGCGCTTGCCGCGCGCTTTCTCAGGGTGCTGCCCCAG
This sequence comes from uncultured Actinomycetota bacterium, assembly GCA_963725915.1. Classification (GTDB taxonomy): domain Bacteria; phylum Actinomycetota; class Thermoleophilia; order Solirubrobacterales; family Solirubrobacteraceae; genus Palsa-744. The sequence continues at coordinate 639,726 of CAVSAL010000004.1, forward strand.
GCGGGCAGGCGCAGGACCAGGAATACGGCCTCCAGTAGCTTCACGTAGTCGCTCGCCGTCGCACGGTCGAGCCCGGCCTCCGTGGCGACCGATGCGACGTTCAGCACACGCGCGGTCTGTGCCGCCAGGCGGCTGAGCAGGAGCGGCAGCTGCTCGCGGCGCCGCAGCGTCGAAAGCTCGCGCACGTCTCGGTCGAGCACGAGTCGCACGTAGTCGTCGAACCAGCGGTTGCGGCCGGCAAGCGTGCTCCTTGCCAGCGGGATCGGCATACCGCCCGCAGCGACGCGCTCGACGTACTGCTGCCGGGTGGCGCTCGAGACCGTCCCGCGGGGAGTCGCGCCCTCGGGGTCCTCGAGCAGCGCTTGCAGCAGGTTCTCCCGCACGCCCTCGATCTCCCCCTGGGTGAGCGGCCAGACCGTCAGCAGGTGCAGGCGACCGGTGAGCGACTGGGCTGCCAGCGGCAGCGCGTCATAGCGGGTTGAGCCGGCGATCACGAAGCGCCCCGGCGCCAGTCGGCGGTTGAGCTGCGACTTGATCGCGTCGAGGATCGCGGGGACGTGCTGGTACTCATCGATGCAGACCGGCGAAGGGCCTTCGACGAACGCGCCAGGATCGGCCCTCGCCGCCCCCCGCAGTCCCGGATCGTCGAGATCGACCACATCCACGCCAAAGGAGCGCGCAAGTTCGCCGAGCAGGGTCAACTTGCCGACCGTGCGAGGCCCCTCCAGGGCGATCACCGGCTCCTCGGCCAGCCTCTTTGAGGCGACGTCTCCAAGGCGGCGGACGAGGATGTTGGATATCGGCGGAATCTGGCTTGCCATATGCTTATGCTAGCAGCAAGCCATCTATTTTACGAGCCTATAATCCACAATTTCGCAGGCCCTGAGCCTGCGATTTCGCGGCGTCTTATCCCACAATCTCGCGGGCCATGAGCCTGCGATTTCGCGCGTCACTCGAGTCCGCCAGCAGCGCCACGCCGGCCAGCGCCGCCAGGCCTCCCAGCACCAGCAGCGTGATCGTCAGCCCGCTGCTCGCCGCGGCCGCGGAGACCGCGTGCGCCGGGCCCGAGCGCCCGGTCGCGCTCGTGTAGATCAGGCTGGCCAGCGCGACGCCGAGGATCGCGCCGAGCGTGCGGGCCATGTTCACCAGGCCGCCGAGCACCCCCGCGCGCTCGCGCGGGCCCGCCGCCATCACCGCGGCGTTGTTGACCGGCGTGAAGGCGCCAAGGCCCGCGCCCGCGATCGCCAGGCCGGACAGCCGCGCGGGCACGCCGTGCAGCAGCGCCAGCACCGTCAGTCCGGCCGCGGTGAGCAGCAGGCCGCCGACCGTCAGCGGCCTGGCTCCGATGCGATCGGCGGCGCGCCCGGCCAGCGGCGCGACTACGCCCAGCGCCACCGGCAGGACCGCGAGCTGCAGCCCGGTGGCGGTAGGTCCGATGTGGATCGCGAGCATGTAATAGGGGATCGCGAACAGGGCGCCGAACATCGCCAGGTAGGAGACGAGGCCGCCGCCGAGGCGCAGCGCGATCGCGCGCGAGCGCAGCAGTTGCGCAAGGTCGCCCGGCTGCCGGTCGGCGCGCTCGCCAAGCGTGCCGCGCGGGATCAGCAGCCGCGCCAGCACGATCGCGACGATGCCGACGGGCAGGTTGACCAGGAAGATCGCCCGCCAGCCGCCGAGCGCGATCAGCAGGCCGCCGATCGCCGGCCCGAGCGCCAGCCCGATCGCCTGCGCGGCGCCCTGGACGCCGATCCCGCGGGAGAGCAGCGCCTGCGGCATCGCCTCGCGGATCAGCGCGACGCTGTTGGCCTGCAGCATCGCGGCGCCGAGGCCCTGCAGCACGCGGGCGGCGATCAGCAGCGGCAGGCTGGGCGCCAGCCCGCACAGCAGCGAGCCGACGGTGAACACCGCGAATCCGTAGGTGTAGAGCAGCTTGCGGCCGAACACGTCGGCGAGCGCGCCCGCGAACAGCAATGCCACCAGCAGCACCAGCATGTAGGAGAGCGCGACCCACTGGATCGTGGCCGCGCTCGCGTGCAGGCCCTGCCCTATGTGCGGCAGCGCGACCGTGACGATGCTCGCGTCGAGCTGCCCCATGAAGGCGCCGATGCAGACCGCGCCGACGACGAACCAGTGCGCGTTGCGGCTGGCGCGGACCGCTGCCGGCCGGCGGGGCGCCACCAAGATGCCGATATTGCTCACAGCTCTATCTCACCGCAATGCCATCCATAGATCAAATATAATTTTTTTATTTATAGGATAGGATTTGCCTATGGATGAGAGGCGGCTCGCATACTTCCTTGCGATCGTCGAGGAGGGCGGGATGAGCAGGGCGGCCAGGCGGCTGCACATCTCCCAGCCCTCGCTCTCGCAGTCGCTCGGCTCGTTGGAGCGCGAGCTCGGCGCCACGCTCTTCGACCGCGTCGGCCGCGGTCTGCGGCTCACCGCCGCGGGGCACGCGCTGGTCGGCCCGGCGCGCCAGGCGCTGCGATCGATCGACGCCGCTCGGGGCGCCGTGGGAGAGGTCAGCGCGCTGCTCGCGGGCACGCTGGAGATCGCCGCGCTGCCGACGCTCGCGGTCGATCCGCTTGCCGAGCTGGTCGGGCGCTTCCGGACCGAGCATCCCGGCGTAGTCGTCTACGTGCGCGAGGCGGAGACCGCCGCCGGCACGAGCGCGCTGGTCCGCGAGGGCGGGTGCGAGCTGGGGCTCTCGCACCTGCCGCTGCCGCAGGAGGGGCTTGCGACCGTCGAGCTCGGCGTGCAGGAGCTGCTGTTCGTGCTGCCTGCCTCGATCGACGTCGGCGTCGGCCGGCGCGCGATCTCGCCGGCAGCGCTGGCGAAGGTCCCGCTGATCGTCAGCCCGCCCGGCACCTCGACCAGGATGCTGCTCGACCAGGCGATGGAGGCTGCCGGCGTGGTGCCCAACGTGGCGGTGGAGACCGACGCGCGCGAGGCGATCGTGCCGCTCGTGCTCGCCGGCGCGGGTGGCGCGCTGCTGCCGGCGCCGCTCGCGCGGCAGGCGCAGCGCAGGGGGGCGCAGCTGCGGGCGGCGCGGCCGCGGATCGCGCGCCGCATCGGGTTGGTGCGCCGGCCGGGGACGCTTTCGCCGGCCGCGCGCGCCTTCCTCGCGCTCGCCTACCCCTTGGCGGCGGGCGAGGTCGCCAACGGCTTGCCCGACGGCCCGAGCGCTTGAACCGCATACCAGCTGTAGCCGGAGGGGACGGGGATCGCAGTCTCAAAGCCGGCGCTGGCGAAGCTCGCCAGCCGGGTGACGTGGCTGACTTCATCCCAGCCGAGCACCCGCCACGAGCTGACTTCGGTTGCGCCGTTCCAGCTCGCGTAGACGTCGTCGGTGCCGCTTGCCGCGCTGCGCACCGCGATCGCCGGCGGGCCGGCGGGCGTGCCTTTCCAGGGCAGCCGGTAGGCGCGGTATGAGGTGCCCTTGGCCGGCAGCTGCGCCTGGAACAGGACAGAGCCGTTGCTCGCGAATTCGGTGAAGAAGGGCGCCTGGCCCCAGCCGACGAAGGAGTCGCCGTCGGAGAGCAGCTGGTAGTTGCCCTGGCTGTCGGCCACGAGCGAAGGGGAGTGCACTACGCTGCTGATCAGCTTCACTTCTTTGGTCTTCCATTCGATCCGCTCGTGGATGATGCGCGACTGCTTGTGCACCTGGGGGGAGGCGCCGTCGTCGAATGCGGTGATCGTGCCATCGGGCTGCCAGCGGATGTCGTGCTGGTAGGCGGTTTCGGTGCCTGGTCCCATCTTGAAGCTGGGTTTCTTGCCGCCGAGCTGCCACTCGATCGCGCCGGTCTGGTGGTTTATCTCATAGCCCGCCCAGGTGTTGCGCGCGGAGATCAGGAAGTTGCCGTCGCCGGAGGGATCGAGCGATATCGAGTTGATGTGGAAGTAGTCGTAGGGCCAGCCCTTGGTGCCCGGCGGCTTCGAGTAGGACGCGCTCAGCGGCACGTGCCCGTATGACTGCCATTCCCACATCACCAGGCCCGTCTTGATGTCGATCTCCTGCATCGCCGCGTCGAGCAGGCCGGCTTCCTTGAGGCCGTGCACCGAGGAGAGGTTCACGTCCACGAGCGAGTAGGCGGTGATGTATGCCTGCCCCTGCGGCGTGATCAGCAGTTCGTGCAGGTCGGCGTGGTAGCCGTTGCCGCCGCCGATCTGGGCCACCTGCTGATAGTGGTCGTCGTAGATCTCGTCGTGGCCGAAGCCGACACCGATCGGCGCGATGTAGCCCTGCCACCAGGCGAGCACCGGTTCGCCGTCGTATTCGGCGGTCTTGAAGTCCATCGCATGTTCGTCGCCTGGCATCGGCAGAAACCAGACCAGCTGGCCGCTGCCGTTGACGATCGTGGGACCCCACTGCGCCGAGCCTTCGTTGAAGCCGAAGAAGATGTCGCCGGCGCTGGCGCCTGGCGCGTCGGCCTGCACGGTGATCGCAGGCGGGTGCAGGTTGGGTTCTGAGACGAAGCTCTGGACGCCGGCGCCGGAGGTGGCGGCCTGGTGGGCGACCTTCGGCGGGAACTTGTAGTGGAACAGGTGGGCGATCTGGAAAGAGCTGCTGACGCGCTGGCGGTGCTTTGCGGGCCCGACCAGCGCCGTGACGGTCACGTGCTCGCCTTCCTTGAAGCCGGTGGTGGGGATGAAGCTGGCGCCGGGGGCGCTGTCGTAGGAGCGCAGGCTGCCCTTGTGGACGCCGCTGCGGGAGCCGAGCACCGACACCGCGGCGATCTCGCTCGCCGGCACGCCCAGGAAGCTGATCTGGGTCAGCGGCGACGCATCCGGGGTGCCCGGCAGCGGGGAGATGCTCACCGTCGGCGGTGGGGTGGAGGCCGCCACGGCGGGGGCGGCGCCGAGCGCGAGCGCGAGGGCGATGGCGGCGGCGCTCAGGAGCGTTGCGCGTGCACGCGCGCGCGCCGGCGCGGCTGCCTCTCGCTGATCGTTCATGTCGCCCATTGTCTCTCCCTCTCTGGCGGCTTTGCGCCGGCGGGCACCATCACTCTACGGCGATCCTCGCTGCAACGTGGCACATGTGTGGGGTCGGACGCCTGGCCGGGTAACGTCTATCGACCGATGCCGATCCGAAGCCCCGAGACCGAGAACCCGCGCGAGCGTGCGCGTGCGCGCATGTTCGAGACCCGCAGCCAATCTTGGCGCGAAGCGGGTCTGTTGCATCAGATCGACCCGCACGCGGCGCGGCGCGCGCGGCTGACCGCGCTGCTGCTGCTGCCGATCTTCGTCGGGATCGTGGTGCTGGATCACCACCTGGGGAGCGTGATCAAAGACTCGGCGGCGCGGAAAAATCTCGAAGTGCCGATCAAGGCGGTGAGCGTGATCGCGCTTGTCGCGCTCGGGTGGGTGATCGCGCGCGACGCGGGTCGCGCGTTCGGGCCGGCGCTGTTTCGGCGCATGGAGCCGGCGACGGCGGGCACTGTCGGCTTCCTCATCCGCCTCGTGACGATCACGATTGCATGCGGCATTGCGCTCAGCACCGTTGGAGTCGAATCCCGAACGCTCGCCATCGGCGGCGCGCTCGCCGCCGTGGTAGTCGGCCTCGCGGCTCAGCAGACTTTCGGCAACCTGATCGCCGGCACCGTGCTGCTGAGCGCGCGGCCGTTCCGGGTCGGAGATCGGGTGCGGCTGCAGGGCGGCGCGCTTGCGGGGCAGGTCGACGGCGTGGTCAGTTCGCTCGGTCTGCTCTACACGACCTTCGTCGCGGCAGGCGAGTCGATCTTGGTTCCCAACAGCGTCGTGCTCAGCGTGATGGTCATAACCGGCGAGCAGGGCATCGGGCTCGCCGGCTGGTCCGGCGGCTCGACCGAGCCGCCGCTCGGAGCGACCACGGCGCCGGCCCCGCCGACCTCCTCCGAGCAGGCGGCCGGCGCGACATCGCCGCCACCGCCGCGGCCGCCGCAATGATCGTCAGTCCGCGAGCCGGTAGCGCGCGAACAGCGTCGATTCGTGCTCGTAGAGCGCGATCAGTTGCATCTGTCGCGGCGGGTCCAGCTCCGCTCCGGCGAGGATCCGAAGCTGCTCCCCGCCGCCTGCGAGCTTGCCCGCCAGGCACAGGAACAGCTCATCGACCAGGCCCGCGCAGACAAGCTGGGCGGCCAGGTGGGGGCCGCCCTCGCACAGCAGCGTGTCCACGCCGTGCTCGCTGTGGATCTGGCGCACCGCGAGCGCGAGGTCGAGCTTCCCGGAGCGCTCGCACCGCAGATAGCCGGGCTGCGCCGGGCACGGCGGGACGTCCTGATCGGTTGGGGTGACGATCGTCACGCGAGCCTGCGGCTCGGCCAGCAGCGGGACCTCCCTTGGGCGCAGCGCAAGGCTCTTTGAGACGATGAACGTCGGCAGTTCGCCACTCAGGCCGCGGGCGCGGCGGGCCTCCCGGTCCTGCTCGCCACGCAAAACGCGGGCGTAGTGCTCGGCGCGGACGGTGCCGGCGCCGACCAGGAGTCCCCCGGCGATGGTCCGAAGCCCGTGCAGCAGGGCGCTGTCGGCGCTGTCGCCGATCGGCCCCGCGCGCCCGCCGACGCTCGCCCTGCCATCGGCGGTGCTGGCCATGTTCAGCAGCACGTAGGGGCGCGATCGCGCCTCACTCTCGGTGCTGCGCTGCTGCGCCTGCGCGGCCATCTCGTCGAGGATCGCCGGGATGGCGATGCTCCTCGCATCTCCAGATGGAAACGGGAACAGCACTCTGAGCGTGGGCATCGGTTTCTCCTGCGCGGCGATGGCGATCAGGTATATCAGCGCCCAAAGCGCCAGGCCAACGCGAAAGAAGGCACGGTCAAGCGCTCTGGCAAGCCCCGGAGGGGCGCTTGGCGCGTATCAGCTCCATAACATCGCCGCCCAATGACGTGGTACCTTCGTGGCGTCTGGCCGGCCCGTTGTGGACCGGTGAAAAGCAGTTAGTGCAGCAGGCCCGCAGGTTGACGCTGGAACAGCATCCTCCGCGTGTCGCGGCACACACACAGCGGAGGAATCGAATGCCCACCGGCACCGTCAAGTGGTTCAGCGACGACAAGGGGTTCGGGTTCATCACCCCTGACGACGGCGACAGGGACCTGTTCGTGCATCACACCGGCATCAACGGGGACGGCTACCGCTCTCTGAAGGAGGGAGCGAAGGTCTCCTACGAGGCCGAGGAGGGCGACAAGGGCCCGAAGGCGGTCAACGTCAACGCGCTGTAGCCGAGCAGTCGCTCGCTTTGAGAGCCCGCGCGCGTCGCGGGCTCTCGCCGTATTGTGGGTCGCTTCAATGGCAAGCGAGGCGACATCGATCCCCCTGCCGGACGGCGTCTCCGGCGCCGCCACCGAGATCGGCCCGATCGGCGGCAGGCGTCTGGCGGCGCCCCAGCGCGCGCGCCTTGCGGCCTGGGTGCGCACCCACTTCCTCGGGCTGTTCGCGCTGGGCGTGATCGTCGGCTGCAGCCTGCTGCTGGTGATCGTCGCCGCCGATCGCCCCAGCATCGTCTCTTCGAGCACCCGGTCGAATTTCTTCCCCGGCTGGATGGCGGGGCCGCTCGGCGGGCTCTGGCCGGATCTCACGCGCAGCACGGACACGCTGAAGGCGGTCTTCACCATCGCGATCCTGGCGATGTACGCCTGCTACGCGCTGGGGATGACGCGGATTTCCGCGCTCGGCGTCAAGTGGGTGGTCGGGGCGATCGTGGCGGTCCAGTTGATCTTCGTCCTATCCCCGCCGCTGACGCTCACCGACGTCTTCAACTACATCAATTACGCGCGCATGGATGTCGTCCACAACCTCAACCCCTACGCGACGATCCCGGCGCTGGAGCCGCACAACGACCCCACCTACGCGCTCAGCAACTGGCACGACCTGCTCAGCCCGTACGGGCCGCTGTTCACGATCATGACCTTCGCGGTCGCCTCGCTCGGCGTGGCGGCGTCCTTCTGGGCCACCAAGGCCGCGTTGGCGCTGATGAGCTTCGGGCTGCTGGCGCTCGTTTGGAAGTGTGCGCGTTTGCTGCAGCGCGATCCCGTGCACGCGATCGTCTTCGCCGGGCTCAACCCGATCGTGCTGGTCTGGGGCTTCGGCGGGGACCACAACGACGTGTTCATGGTCTTCTTCATCATGCTCGCCTGCTGGTTGCTGCTGCGTGGCGCAGCGGCCGCGCGTGACTTGCCCGCGCTGGACGCCCCCACGGCGGCGAGCCCGGCCGTCGGTCTGCCGGCGCGGCTGCGCTCCTGGCTGATGCCGCTGGCCGCAAACGAGATCTTCGCCGGCGCGGCGCTGGCCGCGGCCGTGTTCGTAAAGGCCTCGGGCGCGATCGTCGTGCCCATCTTCCTCGCGGCGCTGATCAAGACGCCGCGCCGCGCGGCGCAGACGCTGATCGGCCTGCTGGCGGGGGGCCTGCTGCTGGCGGCGCTCAGTTATCTGGTCTTCGGCGCGCACGTCCCCTCGGTGCTCACCCAGGGAAGCATCGTCACGGGCCTGAGCCTGCCGAACCTGCTCGGCCTCGTGCTCGGCCTCGGCGGCGAGAGCGAACTGCTGCGCAAGGCCGTGGCGCTGGCGCTGATCGCCGCCGTGGTTGCCTGCTGCCGGCTCGCCTGGCGCCGGCGTGACTTCATCGGACCCTCCGGCTGGGCCACGATCGCCCTGCTGATGACGCTCGCGTGGGTGCTGCCCTGGTACATCCTCTGGGCGCTGCCGCTGGTGGCGCTGTCGAGCTCAAGGCGGCTGCGAATCGCCACCGTGGCCTTCAGCGTCTATCTGATCCTCGCGTGGGTGCCGACCGCGTCCGATCTGACCGGAGCGATCGGCCTGCGGCCTGAGAAGACCTCGCTCGGCCAGCAGCACCAGCGCGTGGTCAGGGAACTGATGAACTGACGCGCGCGCCGCGGCGCGTCGGGCTAGGCGCCGGCCCCCGGCGGCTCGTTGATCCGCTGCTCGCCCTCGGGCAGTTTCCCGTCGCGGCCGACATACCCGTCCTTGCCGCCGGCGCAGAGATAGATCGCATCGCCCTGCCCGACGTTGCGCAGGCGTCGCAGCGTGTGCGCCTCCACGTGCGCGAAGGTGCCGGCGGGCAGCGGATAGACCGAGCCGTCGCCCAGCTCGATCTCCATCGTGCCCTCGTGCACGAAGTAGAGCTCGTCCTGCTCGTCGTGGTAGTGAAACCCGGTCGCATATCCGGCCGGCATCACGATCGCGTTCACGCCGAAGGCGAGCACGTCGAGGCCCTTGCGGACCTTGCGAAAGCCGTGGCCCTCGCCGAGGTCGTCGAGGTGGCCGACGGCATAGCCCTCGCCCTTTCGCACAGCGGGGTAATCCGATGACTGCATCCGATCCTCTCCTTTTTCAGTGGTCGGCCACGTGGCCGCCCTCGGGTACGAGCGGCCGACCCTCGGCCGCCCAACGCAACAGCCCTCCGGACATCGTGTAGGCATCGAAGCCCGCTGCCCTGAACGCCTGGGCGGCCATCTGCGAGCGCGCGCCCACCCGGCAGTAGAAGACGACGGGCCGATCTCGGGGAACGCTGTCGGCGGCGCCGGTGAGCTCGTTCAGCGCGATGTGGCGCGTGCCCTCGATGTGGCCCGCCTGCCGCTCGTAGTCCTCGCGCACGTCTATGACTTCGGGCGCAGGGTCCTGACCCAGCCGCTGCGCCAGCTCCGCCGGCGCGATCTCGATCGAGGACTCGTTCGTGGTGGCGCTCATCAGCGCTGAGCGTAGCGGGCATCTGCCGGCGAGCACTAGGATCAGCCCCACCCCAACCGAGGATAAGACTTCATGCAACAGACTTTGAGCGACGTCTACACGATTCCCCGCGAGCACCTTGATCTCTGCGAGACGATCGGGCAGATCGCCCGCGAGAAGATCGCCCCGCGCGCGGCCGAGATCGACGAGAAGGCCGAATATCCGTGGGACATCAGGAAGGTGCTGGCCGAGCAGGACATCCTCGGGCTGCCGTTCCCGATCGAGCACGGCGGCACCGGCACCGGCACGCTGATGCTGAACATGGCAGTCGAGGAGATCGCGAAGGTCGACGCCGCCTGCGCGCTGATCCTGATGGTCCAGGAGCTCGGCACGCTGCCGATCCAGCTCTTCGGCTCCGATGAGCTCAAGCAGCGCTTTCTGCCCAGGTGCGCAAGCGGCGAGTGGTCTCCGGCCTTTGCGCTCTCAGAGCCCGAGGCCGGCTCGGACCCCGCCGGCATGAAGACCACCGCGGTGCTCGACGGCGATGAGTGGGTCATCAACGGCACCAAGAACTGGATCACCAACCTCGGGGTCGCCAACTTCTACATCTGCTTCGCGGTCACCGACCGGGAGAGCAAACGCATCACCGCCTTCGTGGTCGAGGCCGACCGCCCCGGCTTCAGCGTCGGAAAGCTCGAGCACAAGCTGGGGATCAGGGCCTCGCCCACCGGCCAGCCGATCTTCGAGGAGGTCAGAGTGCCCAAGGAGAACGTGATCGGCGAGGTCGGCAGGGGCCTCTCGGTCGCGCTCGGGACGCTGGAGCGGACGCGACTCGGCGCCGCCGCGCAGGCCGTCGGCATCGCCCAGGGCGCGACCGACTACGCGCTCTCCTACGCCAAGGAGCGCGTCCAGTTCGGCAAACCGATCTTCGACTTCCAGGCGATCCAGTTCAAGATCGCCGACATGCAGACCCGCACCGCTGCGGCCAGGGAGCTGCTCTACAAGGCCTGCGCGATGGCCGATCGCTGCGATCCGCAGGCCGCGAGGTACTCCTCGATGGCAAAGGTCTTCTGCTCGGATGTCGCGATGGCCGTGACTGTGGATGCGGTGCAGGTCCTCGGCGGCTACGGTTATGTGAAGGAGTATCCGGTGGAGCGCATGATGAGAGACGCGAAGATCACCCAGATCTACGAGGGCACGAACGAGATCCAGCGGCTCGTGATAGCCCGCACCCTGAAGTAGGAGCGATGTCGCGCCCGCGCCCCACGCTGCCAACCGGCCACCTGCGGCGGGTTGGCGTGGCGGCGATGATCGCGCTCTCGCTGGGCCTGATCGTGGTTGTGCTCGGGGAAGGCTTCAGCGACGTCGGGGCGGTCAAGGCGCTCGAGGAGCTCGCGCTCGGCGTGATCGCGGTGATCGTGCTCGCCGGCGGCGCGGCGATCGTCGCGGTGCGCCTCGGCGGTTGGCGCGAACCCGAGTCGGAGACGGAGTTCGAAGAGATCGTGCGCCACTCCGAGCAGCTCGCGCGCGAAAACCTGACCGCCGACCCTGAGGAATCGGAGTTCGAGGCGCTCGACCCGCTCGACGACGAGGACTTCAAGGAGCTCGTCCGCGACGCGCTCGACGACCTGCCGGAGCTGCTGCGCAACGCGCTGCGTCACGTCGCAGTCGTGATCTCAGACGAAGGACGCAAGCATGGCGCCTACGGCCTCTACATGGGCGGCAGCGTCAGCCGCAACGACACCCACGACCGGATCGTCGTCTTCCGCGACACGCTGCGGCGGGACTTCGGGCGCGACCCGGACCTGCTGCGCGACCAGGTGACGCGGACGGTCCGTCACGAGCTTGCCCACCACGTCGGCTTCGACGAGCTTGGCGTAAGTCGGTTGGATCTGTAGGCGCAGCGCCGCCAGGCGCGCGGCGCGCATAGGATGCGCGCTCTCACGATCTCTACCTAGGAGAAGAGCATTCAATGCCTGAAGCAGTAATCGTCGATGCGATCAGAACGCCCATCGGCCGGGCGGTCAAGGGGTCGCTGAAGACCGTCAGAGCCGACGACCTCGCCGCGATCCCGCTGAAGGCGCTGATCGAGCGCAACCCGCAGGTGGACCCCGCATCGATCGGGGACGTGATGATGGGCTGCGGCTTCTGCGAGGGCGAGCAGGGCTACAACATCGGCCGCAACGCGACGCTGCTCGCCGGCATCGACCACCACGTGCCCGGCACGACCGTCAACCGCTTCTGCGCCTCCTCGCTGCAGACCGCAAGGATGGCCTTCCACGCGATCAAGGCCGGCGAGGGCGACACCTACATCGCCGCCGGCGTCGAGGCTGTCTCGCGCGCGGGTGGCGGCGCGCAGTTCGAGTTCAACAAAGCGCTCGACGGCTCCGAGGGCTCGCTCTACAACGTCTACATCCCGATGGGCCTGACGGCGGAGAACGTCGCCGAGCGCTGCAACGTCAGCAGGCAGGCCCAGGACGAATGGGCGGTGACCTCTCAGAGCAGGGCGGTCGCGGCTCAGGAGTCGGGCCACTACGACAGCGAGATCGTGCCCGTCACCGTGCCGGCGCACAAAGACGTCGATAAGGAAGGCAAAGAGATCGACGTGCCCGAGACGATCGTCAGCAAGGACGACGGCCCGCGGCCGGGGACGACGCTGGAGAAGCTCAGCCAGCTGAAGCCGGCCTTCCGGCCCGACGGCACCGTCACCGCCGGCAACGCCTGTCCGCTCAACGACGGCGCGGCTGCGCTGCTGGTGACCTCGCAGGAGCGTGCGAGCGAGCTGGGGCTGACCCCGAAGGTGCGGATCATCGCCTCCACGGTCGTCGCGATCAGGCCGGAGATCATGGGCCTCGGGCCGATCCCCGCGATCCAGCAGCTGCTCGCGCAGACGAAAATGACGATCGATGACATCGACGTGGTGGAGATCAACGAGGCGTTCGCCGCCCAGATCGTGCCCTGCATGGAGGATCTGAAAATCGACGCCGAGAAGCTCAACCCCTTCGGCGGCGCGATTGCGCTCGGCCACCCCTTCGGCATGACCGGCGCGCGCATCATGACCACGCTGATCAACGACCTGCAGACGCTCGATGGCACCTACGGCATCGAGTCGATGTGCGTCGCCGGCGGCATGGGCATGGCGATGCTCGTCGAACGGCTGAGCTGAACGATCAGCTGTCCAGCCCGGGAATCGACTCGATCGGCAGCGAGCCGTAGATCGCCTCCAGTTCGCTGAGGTCGAGTCGATCCTGGGGTCGGTTTGCAAGGCGCTTGAAGCCGACCAGGCTTTGCAGGTCGGCCACGCGCGCCGGCTGACCATCGATCTCGACAGCCAGGGCGCTGCCGGCAACGGTCTCGAAGTCCAGCGGCGAGAGGCCGCCGCGCAGGATGTTGACGATGCCGTGGGCAGAGCATACGCGCAGGTGCTCGGCGCCGGAGACGTCCTCGGCGCCGAGAACCTTCCCGTCGCTCAGCCGTCTGGCGTTCGTGCGCTGCAGGAAGCGCAGAATGGCCGCATCGGCATCCGGTCCGTCGCCGACGAGCAGATCGCTGTCCTTGGTCGCGCGGATGTAGCCGTGGTAGATGACGCTGAAGCCGCCGATCACCACGCAGGGCAGGCCGGCCGCGTTGGCGTCGGCCAGGACGCCGCTCAGATCAGGACCAGTAGGCGCTTCTTGGGGCATGTCCGGCACGGATCGAGGCGGCGAGCAGGGCGACCGCCTGTTGAGAGAGCCGTTGGCCCATTGCGATGCGCTGCGCCGGCGTCATCTTTGCGCTGAGCGCGCGTTCCTGCTCGGCCGCTTCGCGATTGATCGCGGACCACTCGGTCTCGTGGCCGACCGACAGCAGAGGGTCCTTCGCCGGAGTGCTCATGGCTCGATTCTAGGCCGCGAGAGGGTGAGCGCGAAGAGCTCGTCGGGGTCGGTCAGCCAGTGGGTCAGCGCAAGGCCGGCGGCGGCGAGGTCGTCCTCGATGCGGCGGCGGGTGAACTTCGCGCTGATCTCGGTGCGCATCTCCTCGCCTTGCGCGAAGTGGACCGAGAGCTCGAGCGCCTTCACGCTGACCGTGTGCTCGCGCTTGGAGCGCAGCCGCATCTCGATCCACTCGTGCCGGCGGTCGAAGATGGCGACGTGGTCGAAGTCGGTCGGCTCGAAGTCGGCGTCGAGCTCCCGGTTGAGGACGTGCAGGACGTTGCGGTTGAACTCGGCGGTGACGCCCTCGCTGTCGTCGTAGGCGGCCTGGAGCACCTCTGGGTCCTTGACCAGGTCCGTGCCCATCAGCAGGTGGTCCTGCGGCCGTAGCAGGCCTGCGATCTGGCGCAGGAACCTGCGCCTGCTGCCGGGCGGGAAGTTGCCGATCGTGCCGCCGAGGAAGGCGACCAGGCGGCTGCCGTCATCGGCCGGCGCCGGCACGCCGTCGAGGTGGCGCTCGAAGTCGCCGATCACGCCGTGCACGCGCAGGCCCGGGTATTCGCCGACCAGATCGGAGGCGCAGTCGCGGACCATCGCCTCGGTCACGTCGATCGGCACGTAGCGGCGCAGGCTGCCGCAGGCGTGCAGCGCGTCGAGCAGCACCCGCGTCTTGGCCGCGGTCCCGGAGCCGAGCTCGACCAGCTCGGCCGCGCCGGTGAGCTGCGCGATGTGGGCCGCCTGATCGTCGAGGATCGCGCGCTCGGCACGGGTCGGGTAGTACTCGGGGAGATCGCAGATGCGGTCGAAGAGCTCCGCGCCGCGGGTGTCGTAGAAGTGCTTGGGCGGCAGCTCCTTGAATGGGCGCGTGAGGCCGTCGAGGACGTCGTCTGCCAGCGAGCGCTCTTCCCCGGGGGCCAGGAACGAGTCGATCTTGATCGGTGCGTCGGCGATGCCTGCTTGCGGCTGCATCTGAGCGTCCTCCTCAGAGATCGGTTGCGAGGCGCAGCCCGGCGAAGATCTGACGTCGCTCGGGCAGGTCCCAGTTGCGGAATGTGCGCGTTGCGACGCGCGGCTCTGCTGCGAAGGAGCCGCCGCGCAGCACACGGTAGCCCTTGTCGAAGAACACCTCGGAGTACTCGCGATACGGATGGGCGCTGAAGCCCGGGTAGGCGCTGAACTCGCTGCTCGTCCACTCCCAGACCTCGCCGACGGCTGCGAGCCCCGCCTGCGTGGCGGCGCGCTCCCACTCCGCCTCGGTGGGAAGCCTTGCGCTGCCGCTGGCGGCGAACGCCTGCGCCTCGTGGAGGCTGATGTGACAGACCGGGTCTGAGTCTGCGCCGACTCCGGCCCGCGGATCGCTGCGCGGGTTTGTGTCCTGTAGCCAGGCCCAGCCCTGCTGCGACCAGAGCTCGCTGCGCTCGTAGCCGCCCTGCGAGCGGAACTGCCGCCAATCGGCGTTGCTCACGGGCAGGCGCGCGATCGCGAACGCGGCCAGCTCGACCGGGTGGCGCTGCCGCTCGTTGTCGTAGGCGAAGCCCTCCGGGCCGGCGCCCATCTCGAACGTTCCGGCGTCGATCTCGATCCACTGCGGGCCGGGCGCCGCGGCGGCCTGGCCAACTGAGGGTCCGTTGCGCCGGTCCGCTGGCAGCAGGCTCGCCAGGGACATCGTCGCAAGCATCGTCTCGGTGTGCTGGAGCTCGTGACGCAGCACCATCTCGTGGGTGTTGCCATCGCCGACGCCGCGCTCGAGGATCAGGCGGCGCACGCGGTCTCGCACCTGCTCCATGTACTGCCGCGCGGCAGGGGCGTCGAGCAACTCGACGTCGCCGCGAACCGCCCGCGGCGTCTCGAAGGCGTCGTAGAGCTCGGCGAGGTCTGGGCGCAACAGCGGCTCGCCCGCGTGCCGGTGGGCGAGCCACAGGTCTTCGTAGGACGCGATGTGGGCGAGATCCCAGACCAGCGGGCTCATGATCGGGCAGAGCACGCGCTCCAGCGTGGCGGCGTCGAGATGCGCCACGAGCCTGTGAGTACGCGCACGCACCTCCTGAAGGTCCGCGACGACACGCTGCGCGCCGACCCCCGGCGCGATGGTCTTGACCACGCTCTCGACCATAGCTGCCCGCTCACTCTACGACGTAATGCGCTGGATTCCGGCTAGCCGCTGTGGGCGGCCACATGATTGGCGGCTATCCGCCTTCGTTCCATCTTCGCAGCGCCCCTGCACCGTGTTCGTAGCCGAGCACGCCGATCGCGCCCGTGCTCAGCGTCAGCCGCGCGCCCAGCTGCGGCTCCGCGTCGATCCAGCGCGCTGCGAGCACGCGCAGGAGGTGGCCGTGGGCGAAGATCGCCGCCTGCCCTCGCAAGCTGGAGAGCGACGCGATCACGGCGTCGGCGCGCGCTCCCACCTGTGCTGCGCTCTCGCCGCCGGGGCAGCCGTCCCGCCAGAGCATCCATTCGGGGCGATCTTCGCGAATCTCCTCGGTCGTAAGCCCCTCGTACTCGCCATAGTCCCACTCGACGAGCCGATCGACGATCTGTGCCCGGGTGCCAAGCCCGCACAGCTCGCATGTTTCCCGGGCGCGCCGCAATGGGCTGCAAAGGACACGCTCAAAGGTACGGCCGGCAAGCCTGCCCGCGGTCTGCTTGGCCGCCTCGCGCCCGGCCGCGGTGAGCGGGAGATCGGTGCGACCCGTGTGCCTGCCGGCCGCGCTCCACTCGGTCGCGGCATGGCGGACGAGCAGCACCTGAGCGCGCTCGCTCATGTCACCGGCGCGGTGGGTGCTGCCTTGTCGTCCACGATCACCGTAAGCCGCTCCCTTCGCAGCAGGCTGGCCGGCACGTGCTTGGTCGGCGTGGCAAGCGCCGCGCTGACCGCATCGGCCTTGCTCGGTCCCGTGGCAATCAGCACGCAGCGGCGTGCGGCGCGCAGCAGCGGGAGGCTGAGCGTGATCCGCTCGGGCGGAGGCTTCGGCGAGTCGTGCACAGGCAGGCAGAGCTCCTGCTCGCCGGCGTCGAGCGTGGCGGCGCCCGGGAACAGCGAGGCGACGTGCCCGTCCGGACCGATGCCGAGCACGATCAGGTCGAGCGCGGGGGGCGCCGCGTCCCGATCGCCGGGCAGGACTGTGTGCAGCGTGCCGGCATAGTCCTCGGCGCCCGCCTCGGCGCCAAGCTCGCCCTTCATGCGGTGGATGCGCTCTGGCGGCAGCGGGACACGGTCGAGCAGCGTCTGTGCCGCCATCCGGTAGTTGCTCTGCTCGTCATCCGACGGCACGCAGCGCTCGTCTGCGAACCAGACGTGCACCGCCTCCCAGCTCTCCATCGTCTCGGCCAGCAGTTCGTAAGTGCGTTCCGGCGTGCCGCCGCCGCTGAGCGCCAGATGAGCCTCGCCACGCTGCTCGATCGCCCTGTTCAGGGCGGTGGCGATCTCCCTGGTCGCCCGCACGGCCACGGCCTCGGGGTCGGCGAGCGTCGTGATCCGCGTCATGGCGCCATCTCCGCCGCGGCGTGCAGCGCCGGCTCGTAGGTGGGATCGCGCAGCAGCGCCTGGCGGATGCCCTCGCCGAGGATCCCACCCTCGCCGCGCGAGGCGCCGAGGATCGTCCACTGCCGCTCGGGGTGGCCGGCGCGGCTGCGCCTGGTGTGGAGGCCGCCCGGCCCTCGTTCGAAGCTGAGGCTGCGGCCCGAGGAGGTGGTGAGCGTCACCTCGGCGAGGCCGCGCTCCTGCTGCGCCACCGCCGCGTGCAGGTCCAGCGAGACATCGCCCTTGTGCGCGCTGGCCTTGCCCTGCAGACGCTCGCCGTGCTGGATGAACCTGCCCGCGCGCCAGCGCAGGCGGGCCGAGAGCCATCCTGCCAAGAGCAGCGCGACGACCGTCGAGTCGGGGTGGTGGGAGATCTCCACCGAGGCGATGCTCTCCAGCTCACGACGCAGCCAGGGGGGATCGAACGCGGTCGCGATCCGCTCGCGCCATGGGGTGCTGCGGAGCCAGGCGAGATCGACGACGTAAGCCTTCTTTGCGAGCCCGCATGCGCGCTCGATCGCCTCGTGGCAGTCTGGGTCGTCGACCGAGTCGAGCAGCACCGCCTGCGCCAGCGGCAGCAGCGCGTCGAGCGCGTCCTGGTGGCCGTGGGGCGACCACAGCACCGTCGGCATGTCGCTGACCACGAGCGGATCGGCGATCGTGACCAGGTCGTCGAGGTGGCGCGGCCCGATCTCCACGAGCACCGTCTCGCGCAGCACGGCGCTCTCGCCCGGCCCGGGCTGCACCGGCGCGATGCTCGCCCGCGCGTCGAGCCGGTCGCGCTGCGGGTCGTATGAGAGCACGAGCAGGCGCGAGGCGTGGTAGCGGCCGACGGCGCGCATCCTGTTTGCGATCTCCCCGCTCCACGCCTTCTCCACGAAGGCGATCATGTTCAGCGCCCTGCCGGGGGCGATCCCGTCGGTTTCGGCGTGCCGCTCTGCAAGCAGGCGGCGAAGCGCCTCCTCGATCGCGTCGGGGTTGGTGTCCTGCGCGCTCCAGACCGAGTCGCTGCTGACCGACGCGTTGCCGGCCGAGTCGCTGCCAAGCGTCTCGCTGCCGGCCGAATCCTCGACGGCGGCCATCAGATCGCGCGCCAGCCCTGGCCTTCGAGCATCGCTTCGCGCGCCTGATCGGGGCCCTGGGAGCCGGCCTCGTACTGCGGCAGCGGGGTGGGTGGGGATCCATTCGGTTGCTCCCACGCTTTGACGATCGGGTCGCAGATCCGCCACTGCGCCTCGACCTCGTCGTTTCTGGTGAACAGCGTCGCATCGCCGCGCATCGCGTCGAGGATCAGGCGCTCGTAGGCCTCCGGCGACTGGGAGAGAAAGGAGGTGCCGTAGAGGAACTCCATGTTCACCGGCCGGATCACCATTCTCGTTCCGGGGATCTTCGCGCCCAGCTGCAGCGTCACGCCCTCGTTGGGCTGCACCGTCAGTATCAGCTGGTTGGGCCGCACCCCCAGCGAGCCCTCGCGGCTGAAGGGCAGATGCGGGACGGGCTTGAGCGTGATCGCGATCTCGGTCACCTTGCGCGCGAGCCGCTTTCCGGCGCGCAGGTAGAATGGGACGCCGGCCCAGCGCCAGTTGTCCACCTCCAGGCGCAGCGCGGCGAAGGTCTCGGTGTTGGAGTCCGGGCGCACGCCCTCCTCTTCCAGGTAGCCGGGCACGTCCTCAGCGCCCGCATGGCCGGCCGCGTACTGCGCGCGGACCGACATCTGCGGCACCTCCTCAGGGGTCGGCGCGGCGATCGAGCGCAGCACCTTCACCTTCTCGTTGCGGACCTCCTCGGCGCTGAAGCGCGCGGGCGGCTCCATCGCCACGTGGCAGAGCAGCTGCAGCATGTGGTTCTGGATCAGGTCGCGCAGCGCGCCCGCGCCCTCGTAGTAGCCGGCGCGGCCTTCGATGCCGATGTCCTCGGCGGCGGTGATCTGGACGTTGTCGATGTAGTTGCGGTTCCACAACGGCTCGAACATGCCGTTGGCGAACCGGAACGCCATCATGTTCTGGACGGTCTCCTTGCCGAGGTAGTGGTCGATCCTGAAGACCTGAGACTCTTCGAAGACGGCCAGCACGCGGCGGTTGAGGTCGCTCGCCTCCGCCAGCGAGGTGCCGAACGGCTTCTCGATGATCACCTTCACGCTCTCGGTTCCGGCGCTCTCTCCGGCCGGTGTGGCGGGCGGCTCGGCGCCGTCCTGAGTGACTGTCTCGTCTCTGCGGGCGAGCCCCTGACGCCCCAGCGCCTCCACGATCACCGGGAAGAACATCGGCGCCGTTGAGAGGTAGAAGAGGCGCGCGAGCGGTTCGCCGTCGGCGCGCTCGAAATCGTCGAGCTCCTTCTGCAGCCGAGAGTAGACGGAGTCGTCGTCGAAGACGCCGGCGACGTAGCGCACCTGTTCGAGCAGGGCGTCGAGCACCTCCTTGTCCGGGCTGCGGCGCGAGAAGCGGCGAATCGCCTCCTCACATTCGGCCCGGTACTCCTCGTGGGGCGCATCTCGGCGGGAGACCCCGATCATGTGGAAGCGCTCCGGCAGCGCGCCCTCGTGGGCGAGGTTGTAAAGGGCGGGCAGCAACTTGCGGCGCGCAAGGTCGCCCGTCGCGCCGAAGATCACCATCGTCGTGGGCGGCACGGGCAGCCGCTCCAGGCCTGCGATCAGCGGGTTGACCTCGGCGGCGGGAGGCGCAGCCGTCGGCGAGCTCATCGCTTCGCGGGCCTCTTCAGCTTCGCGGAGCGCTTCGGCTTTGCGGCCGCGGACTTGGAGGGCGCGGACTTGGCGGCGGCTGCTTTGGCGGGCGCCGCCTTGACCGCGTGGCCGCCGAACTGGTTTCGCAGCGCCGCGAGCAGCCGGTGAGTGAAGTCGCCGTTGCCGCGCGAGTAGAAGCGCGCCTGCAGCGCGGAGCTCAGCGCGGGCGTCGGCACATCGTGGTCGATCGCGTCCTGCAGCGTCCAGCGGCCCTCGCCGGAGTCCACGGTGTAGCCCTCGATGTTGGCCAGATCGTTGCCGTCGGCTTCAAAGGCGCGCGCGGCCAGTTCGCAGAGCCAGGAGCGCACGACCGATCCCTGACCCCAGAGGTGCGCGATCTTCGCGTTGTCGAGCTCGTACTCGCACTTGTCAAACACGTCGAAGCCCTCTGCGTAGGCCTGCATCAGTCCGTACTCGACGCCGTTGTGGACCATCTTCACGTAGTGGCCCGCGCCGGAGGGGCCGAAGTGAAGCCAACCGCGCGGCCCGATCGCCTTAATGCTCTCCTCGCTTGTCTGCGGAGCGAGCACGTCGAGGATCGGCGCCAGGCGCTTGACCGCGGCGGGTGGGCCGCCGACCATCATGCAGTAGCCGACCTCCAGGCCCCACACGCCGCCGGAGGTGCCGACATCGACGTAGTTGATGCCGAGCTTTGCCATCTCCTTCGCGCGCCGCTTGTCGTCGGTCCACTTCGAGTTGCCGCCGTCGATGATCGTGTCGCCGCGATCGAGCAGCTTGGAGAGCTTTTGCACCGTCTGCTCGGTCGGATCGCCGGCGGGGACCATGATCCAGACCAGGCGCGGCGCCGCGAGCTTCTTGACCAGGCTCGCCAGCGATCCGGCGCCGCTCGCGCCGTCGCCGACCGCGTGCTCGACCGCATCCTTGTCGAAGTCGAAGGCCACCACCTCGTGGTCGGAGTCGCGCCTGATGCGGTGCACCATGTTTCCGCCCATCTTGCCCAGCCCGACGAAACCGATCTGCGTCACGGAGCCTCCTCGATAGTGGTCCAGGTTCTCAAAGCGAGTGTTCGCGGATTCTTGGCGGCCAGCGCGCGAATCGCTGCTGCCGGATCGGCCTCCGCAAGCGTGATCCGGGCCGCCGGCAGGCCGTGGGCGCGCAGCGTCTGCAGGTCGCCGTCGGCCTGGGCGTGCTCAAGCGAGGTGAAGGTGTAGGCCTCCTCCGGAATCGGGACGTCGCGCTCGCCGTCGTGCAGCAACTGCAGGAACCGCCCGATCGGCGGCCCGCCCTTGTGGAACTGGCCGGTGGAGTGCAGAAAGCGCGGGCCATAGCCGAAGGTCGTGGTGGCCTTCGTGGTGCTCATGATCGCCGCGCGCAGCTCTGAGATGGCGGCGTCGATCTCGCCCGAAGGCTTCATGTAGCCCATCAGAGCGACGTAGGACGGCGGGGCGGCCTCAGCGATCAGGCTGCGCAGCTCCGGCGGGGTCGCCTGTGCCGGCGGCGCGGGCAGCTCGCCGGCTTCGATCTGGGCGAGCACGCGGCCGGTCGCGTCCTTGGCCTCCTGGACGTTCGGCTGGTCGAAGGGGTTGATCGACAGTCCCCAGCCGGCAACGGCGACGCACAGCTCGGCCAGCATGAAGATCCGGCCGAGGTCCCTGGGCCCCTGCGTCGGGATCGTGATCAGCGGGTGGCCCGCTGCTGCCAGCGCCTGCGCCGCCGCGGCGGCGTCCGGGTCCGGGCTCTGCGGGTCGGTGAGCGCGAGGAAGACGCGGTCGGCGCCGTAGCTGCCGGGATCGAGCAGCGGCTCCTCGGCGACCGGCAGGATGCCCTTGCCGTGCTTGCCGGTCGACTCCGCAAAGAGCTGCTCGAGCCACAGCCCGAGGCCGTTCAGCGAGCGGGGGACGATCAGGGTCAGCTTGTCGCGTCCCTGCTTTGCCAGCGCGCTCAGCGCCGCGCCGAGCCAAAGCCAGGCGGGGGCCGAGGCGCTCTCGGGGCCGCCCGCGTCGATCGGGGTCTCCCAGGCGGCCTGCGAGCCGGTGAGCAGCGCCTGCGCGTCGGCTCCGCTGAGCACTGCGGGGACGATCCCGAAGGGGGAGAGCGCGCTGTAGCGCCCGCCGATGTCCGGGTCGCCGTGGAAGAGGCGCCTGAAGCCGTGCTCGCCGGCGAGGCGCTCCAGGCTAGTGCCGGGGTCCGTGATCGCGGCGAAGCGCTGCCCGCTCGGCACGATGCTCCAGAAGTGCGCGAACATCGAGAGCGGCTCGATCGTGCCGCCCGACTTGGAGGAGACGAGGAACAGCGTGCGGTGCGGGTCGATCGAGCGCTCCAGCGCCAGCACGGCGGCGGCGTTGGTGGAGTCCAGCACGTGCAGCGCCGGCTTGGCCGGATCGCGCAGCGGCGCGAACGTGCGCCTGATCACCTCCGGCGCAAGCGAAGAGCCGCCCATCCCGAGCACGACCACGTCGCGGGCGCCTTCGGCGACCAGCTCGTCTGCGAGCGCGTCCAGGTCGGGCAATTGTGGCAGCGTGCGCTGCGCGATCGTCAGCCAGCCGAGCCGGTTGGCCACCTCGGGGGTGCCCTCCGGCGCCCACAGCGTCGCGTCCGCGTCGCGCACGCGATCCTCGACCCGATCCTGCGCCGCGCGTGCCAGCTCCGAGGAGACGGACGCGACCATCTCGTCCGGCAGCAGCGCCTGGACTGTCTGCTCGCGCTCGCTCACAGCACGATCGTAGTCGCAGCGGGCGTCGCGATGCTGCGTTGGTGTAGCTTGCGGCCCTTGAGCGCAGAGCAAGCTCACCGTCCACCCGATCGAAACCTCGCCCTCGAGCTCGTGCGCGTGACCGAGGCGGCGGCGCTTGCGACCGCGCCGCTGGCCGGGCGCGGGGACAAGGAGGCCGCAGACCAGGCCGCCGTAGACGGCATGCGCTACATGCTGCACTCGGTCCGGATGGACGGCGTGGTCGTGATCGGCGAGGGGGAGAAGGACGAGGCGCCGATGCTCTACAACGGCGAGCGGATCGGCGACGGCTCCCCGCCGGAAGTGGACATCGCCGTGGACCCGTTGGAGGGAACGACCCTTGCCGCGCACGGGATGCCGAGCGCGCTGTCTGTGATCGCGCTCTCGGAGCGCGGCAGCATGTTCGACCCGGGGCCCTGCGTCTACATGGAGAAGATGGCCGGCTCTCCGGAGATCGCGGACCTGCTCGACCTCGACCGCCCGCTGGCGGAGACGGTGAAGCTGGTGGCGCAGCGCAAGGGCCACGCGGTCGGCGACGTGATGGTCGTCGTACTCGACAGGCCGCGCCACGAGCAGGGCATCGCCGAGATCCGGCAGGCGGGTGCGCGCGTGCGGCTGATCCCGCACGGTGACGTCTCTGCGGCACTGCAGGCCGTCACCGAGCGCACCCCCGTGGACATGCTCTGGGGCATCGGCGGTACGCCGGAGGGCGTGATCTCCGCCGCCGCGGTGAAGTGCCTGGGCGGGCAGCTGCTCGGCAGGCTTTGGCCGCGCGACGAGGATGAGCGCCGGGCGGCGCTCGATGCCGGATACGACCTGGAGAAGGTGCTGACCTGCGAGGACCTGATCAAAGGCGACGACGTCTTCTTTTCGGCTACCGGCGTGACCGACGGCGACGTGCTGGAGGGCGTGCGCTACCCGAGCGCCGGCGGCGCCAGCACCGAATCGCTTGTGATGCGCGGACGCTCGAACACCGTGCGCCGGATCAGCGCCCGCCACGACCGCGAGAAGCTGCGGGCGCTGCGGGGCGGCCGGCCGGTCTGATCAAGAAGGTCTTTCAAGGCGCGAAGCGCCCGACCTTCGACTCGGCCAGATCCAGGCGCGCCAGCGAGCGCAGGAAGCCGTGCGTGACGAAGACGTGGATCTTCGATTGGGTGATGTTGTAGATCCGACGACTGATCCCGGAGGCGATCGCGGGGTGGAAGTTGGCGACCTCCACCTCGACGTGCAGGCACACCCTGCCGTTCGTGGCGCTCGGCTCGCGTTGCACCTGGATCTGGAGGTGGCCGTGGCCGCCGCGTCCACGCCGTGAGACCAGCAGCCCACTCTCGATGCGCCAGCGCACGAGCCCGTGCTCGGCATCCATCTCATATTCGGGCGCCATGAACGTGAGCAGCTTGATCGGCGAGGCGATCAGCAGCACGAACCGCTTGGTCTCGGTGTAGCGGACGTGCACGAGCCCGAGCGTCACGCGGGTGAGGAAGCGCCAGTAGGTGCGGGCGAGCTGCTCGAGGTGCATCGGCGACCACAGTTGCGCAAGCTGCGCCTCCGGCAGCGAGAGATCTGCCGTCTGCACCGAGCGGACGGCGCCCGTCGCGCGGTCTTCGGTGGTGTCGTCCCTCAGGTTGGCGACGCTCGCGAGCCGCATCGACATGGAGGCTAACGTCCTGTCCGCGTGATATCCCACACGGGTGAGCGCAGAGCGGACATCGCGCGCCGCTGCGGCGGCCGAGCAGCTTTGCGCAACCCTCTGGGAGGCGCTTGCCGAGCAGTTGCAAGCCGGCTCGCCGCAGCAGGCGGCGATGCTCGCCGAGCGCATCGCCGAGATCTCACGCACGGTGGCCGAGCTTGCGCGGATCGAGCCTGACGATGGTGGGACCCCTGAGGGCGCGGGAGGTGACGGCGGGGCTCCGGCCGCGCAGGGCGCTCGGACTGCGAGCGACGCCTCGGTGCTCAGCGCCGCCCGCTCCCTGAGCGACGCCCCGGCGCTGATAGTTGACGAGCAGAGCGAGGCGCGCAACGCGGCGCCGATCGCGATTCGCGACGCCCGCCAGAGCAACACAGACGCCACCCCGTGGGGCACGCTCGTGCAGCGCCGGCTCGATCGCTACCTGGCTGATCGCGAGCGCTTCGCGGTCCTGCTCGTGGAGCTGCTCGATGCCGAGCGGCTGCGCCTGGCGCAGCCGCCGAGCGACGCTTCGCGCCAGATTCGCGACGTCGAGGCTGCCATGGTGGCCCAGTTGCGTCCCGCCGACTCGCTTGTACGCGAGGCGGACGGCCGCTACTGGCTGATCGCTCCCGATACCGACGCTTCGGCGGCGCGTGCGCTGGCCGGGGCTATGGCCGCCGCGGCGCGTCGCAGTGCCTCACATCACGGCGCGCCGCTGGGGGTGGCTGTCGGGATCGCGCTCTGTCCCGAGCACGGCATCGAGGCCGCCTCGCTGCTCGGTCACGCCGAGGTCGATCTCTACGCCGCCGAGGCCGGCGGCGGCGTTCTCAGCGATCCAGATGGAGATATCGCGGGCTGAAGAGCCCGCTCAGCCTGCTTCTACGCCCCCGCTTGGGCCGGTCGCGGTCGGCGGGATGCGCTTATGTGCGTGCGATGAGCTGTGGCCGGTCGGCTGGCCGAGCTCGGGCGAGTTCACAACGCGGCCGACGATCTTCGCGTTCACGTTGGCCGTGCCGCCCATCTTCAGCAGACGCGCCGCGCCCAGCGTCAGGTCCCAATCGGCTCCGTTGGATCCGTAGGGGCCGCGATCGACCACCGGCACGGTGACCTGATGCCCGGCGTAGCTGAAGTCGATCAGCGTGCCGCAGGGCAGCGTGCGGTTGGCGACGCCCACGAGCTGCTTGGTCAGCAGTTGGCCGCAGGCGGTGTGGCGGCCGAAGAGGCCAGGTCCAAACCAGGTCGCAAGCGCGACGCCTTCCTGGAGGCTGGGGCTGCTCGGCTGGCCCGCTGACGGCGCGCTGGCGCCGCCGCTCGGCGCGGCGCTCGCGCCCGTGGTGGTGGCGGAGCTCGCAGCCGCCGATGCGGGGCCCGCGATGGCTGCGCAGGCGCCGAGTGCCGCGGTGCAGAGCAGCGCAGCGATGGGCAGGGTCTTTGTGGCGATCGTCGACATTCCGGTTTCGCCTGCGGGGTGAGCTGACGGGCTCGCGCTGATGTCGCGCTACGGTCTCGATCGACCGATTCGCCCCGGCGTGTCGGAGGTCCGGCACGCATTGGTTCCCCCGCCTTCCGCGATCGGCGCCGCGGAAGCTCGGCGTGGGCGGCAGTATACAGGCCGGTACGGCCGGCGAAGCGAGGCTGCGCTGCCGCGGTGGCGAAGATATGCGCGCAGTTTGCGGGCTCTTCGAGGCGGGTCTCAGGACCCCGAGAGCCGTGAGAGCGCGCTCTTGAGCAGTCGCCCGCCGGTGGAGATGCCGTTCTGCGCGAGCTCCCCCGCGAGCTCTGCCAGCGCGGTGAGGACCTCGGCCCCGCTGGGCGGGGCGACCGGCGTCCCGGCGAGCTCCTGGTCGGCCTCATAGCCCTGGGGCGGGGTCGGCGGCGGCTTGGCGGTGGCGGAGCGCTTTCTCGCCTTCGGCTTGGCCTTCGCGGGCGTCTTCTTCGCGCTTGCGGCAGCCGACGTCTTGGGCTCGGCGATGTTGGCGGCCTTGGGCGCAGCGGCCTTGGCGTCGCCCTGCGCTGCGCGCGCTCGCTTGCGCGCAGTCTCACGTCGTGCGCTCGCGCGCTGGGGCCGTGTGCGCGGCAGCTCCGCAAGCACGCTGTGGCGCTCCGGCGTGTCTGGCTCTGGGTGCTCTGAGGAGGGGTCGCTCACCATCTCGCGCATGATCGCCTATACGGCGACGCCGACGCTCCGCGGCCCCCCGGAAGCAACGCCACGGCGCGGTAGCATGAGGGCCGCGATGGTGGCGGGCGAGTCGAGCATCCTGTTACGGTTTGGGGCGTTCCGGCCGTAACGCCTGGCCGGATCGGCTGTAATCGCTCCCAAAGGCGGCGGCGGCGCGGGCGGGACGCGAGGGCTCGTTCGAGGAGACGAAACGGAAGGCAACATGTCAGTGGTCGAACTGCAAGAGCTCGAAGAGGTCAAGAACCTGCTCTCCAAGGGGCAGCAGATCGGGGTTCTCACCTACTCGGAGATATCCACCGCCACCTCCGACCTCGATCTGGACGAGTCGGACATCGAGGAGCTCCACGGCTTCTTCGAGAAGTCCGAGATCGAGCTCGTGGAGGACATCGACCCGGCGACGGCGGCGGCGCTGCAGGTCGAGCGCGCGCCCGACAAGCGCACCCGGCGCAAGCCCAAGAGCCAGCTCGACCTCAAGCCGGACATGACGACCGACTCGCTGCAGCTGTTCCTGAAGGACATCGGCAAGGTCCGCCTGCTCACGGCTCAGGAGGAGGTCGATCTCGCCAAGCGGATCGAGCGCGGCGATCTCGACGCCAAGCAGAAGATGGTCGAGTCGAACCTGCGTCTGGTCGTCTCGATCGCCAAGAACTACCGCAACCAGGGCCTTCCCTTCCTCGACCTGATCCAGGAGGGCACGCTCGGCCTCGTCCGGGCCGCAGAGAAGTTCGACTACCGCAAGGGCTTCAAGTTCTCCACGTACGCGACCTGGTGGATCCGCCAGGCGATCGCCCGCGCGCTCGCCGACAAGGCGCGCACGATCAGGATCCCCGTCCACGTGGTGGAGAAGCTGAACAAGATCGGCCGGGCCGAGCGCAAGCTCGTCACAGAGCTCGGGCGCGAGCCCACGCCGGATGAGATCGCCGAGGTCACCGGCATCGACCCCGAAGAGGTCAACGCGATCAAGCGCTCCGCCCAGGCGCCGGTCTCCCTGGAGAAGCCGGTCGGCGACGAGGAGGAGTCGGAGTTCGGCCAGTTCATCGCCGACGAGCGCGCCGAGTCGCCGTATGAGCGCGCCGCCGAGATCCTCACCAAGGAGGCGCTGCGCGAGGCGCTGGAGAACCTCTCATACCGCGAGCGGCGCGTGCTCGAGCTGCGCTACGGCCTCGGCGGCGAGCATCCGCGGACGCTGGATGAGGTCGGCAGGACCTTCAACGTCACTCGCGAGCGCATTCGCCAGATCGAGAACCAGTCGCTGAAGAAGCTGCAATCTCTTGCAGAGGCGCAAAAGCTGAGAGACGTAGCGTAGGGCTCGGGCGCTCAAGGGGCGCCCTCGGCATGCCGATGCCTGGGCCATGTTCGATGTGCAGGCGACGCTGCGCGACCTGGTGGACCGGCATGGCTCCGATCTGCATCTGAAGGTCGGCTCCGCGCCGCTGTTTCGCGTCGACGGCGTGCTCGCTGCAAGCGATGCGCCGAAGCTGACCGCGGAGGACACGCAGCGGGCGCTGCACGATCTGCTGCCCGATCAGGCCAAGCTCAGCGAATTCGACGCCGAGCACGAGGTCAACTTCTCCTTCGAGCTGGCGGGGATCGCGCGCTTCAGGATCAACGCCTTCCAGCAGCGCGGCGTGATCTCGCTGGCATGCAGGGCGATCCCGCACAAGATCAGCACGATCGAGGAGCTCGCCCTGCCCGATGTCGTGCGCGATCTGGCCGAGGAGGAGCGCGGGATCATCCTGCTCACCGGCACCACCGGCTCGGGCAAGTCGACGACGCTCGCGGCGATGATCGACCACATCAACTCGACGATGAGCAAGCACATCGTCACGATCGAGGACCCGATCGAGTTCGTGCATCAAGACAAGGACTCGGTGATAAACCAGCGCGAGGTGGGGATGGACACCGCCTCCTTCAAGCGCGCGCTGCGACGGGTGCTGCGCCAGGACCCCGACGTGATCCTGATCGGCGAGATGCGCGACGAGGAGACCGTCCAGACGGCGCTCTCCGCCGCTGAGACCGGCCACCTCGTGCTCTCCACGATCCACACGGTCGATGCGGGCGAGTCGATCAACCGCATGCTCGACTTCTTCCCTCCACATCAGCACAGCCAGGCGCGCTCGATGATCGCCGGAACGATCAAGGGAGTGATCTCACAGCGTCTGGTGCCAGGGGCACACGGTGGCCGCGTGGCGGTCTGCGAGGTGCTGCGGATGACCGGACGGGTGCGCGACATGATCGTCGATCCCGCCCAGACCGGCAAGCTGCACGAAGTGATCGAGACCGGCGCCTACTACGGCATGCAGACCTTCGACCAGGCGCTCTTCGGCCACCTGCAGGCCGGCAGGGTCAGTATCGATGACGCGATGCGGGTGGCCAGCAGTCCTCACGACTTCAAGCTGCTCGTGCAGGCCGACGGCCGCAAGGGCACCACGATGGACGACGTCGCCGCGGCCGAGCGCCGGCGCGAAGGCGCAAGCGGCGAGGATGCGCGGTCTGCGCAGACGCCCGGGCGCCCCCAGCCGCAGCCGTCGATGCTGCCAGGCTGATCCCGCGCTCGGCTCACCCACTTCAGTTGGTAAAGTAAAGGCAGGAATGGCTGTTGATGAGACCTGTCCGGTATGCCGCACCGCCGAAGTGGTGTGCGGAAAGTGGACGCTGTTGCTGGTGCGCGACCTCGCTGAGGGACGCGCGCGATTCTGTGAGCTGGAACGCTCGCTGGCAGGGATCAGCCCGCGCACGCTCTCGCTGCGGCTGCGAGCGCTGGAGGAGGAGGGGATCCTCGAGCGCCATACCTACCCCGAGGTGCCCCCGCGCGTGGAGTACGCGCTGACCGAGAAGGGCAGGGCGCTGCTGCCGATCGTGGAGGACATGCGCGACTACGGCGAACGCTGGTTGGCCGAGGGCTGCGAGGACGCGGTCCGGATCGCCCTGGCGCCGCAGGTCGGCGCCGCCGCGTAGCGGGACTATCGCTTTCGCGCAAGGCGCGCTGCGCAAAGCAGGAGGGAGCCGGGCGGCGGCGAAACGCGATCTGTGCACTCGAAGCTGCTCCAGGACGCGCTCAGCGACTTCGCGCAGGAGGCATCGAGCGCGTTGCAGGCGGAGCTTGACGCCGGCGCGGAGATCCCCTTCGAGCTGGCCGGCGGCGCCGGGGCGGGGCGCCGCGGACGGCCGGGGCTGCAGCTCTACAGCCCGATGAGCGGCGCCTTCGTGGCCGAGCGCTGGCCGCAGCTCTGCCGGCTTCCGAGTCATGCCGATGCGCTGCGTGCACTCCAGGATTTCCGCGGCCTGGATCGCTATCTGGCTGCCTTGGAGCTTGGCTTCGGGACACGCTCGCCGGGTGCCGGCGGGCCGGCCGGGCGGGCGCTTGCCGCCTTTGCGCAGGAGGTCTTCCAGGAGCAGAGCGATTTTGTGCTGCGTGAGGGGCGCCTGCAAGAGGCTCTGATGCGCCTGACGGCGGCTGCAGCGGCAGCGGTGGAACCGGGGTCGCTGACGATGGTGGCGAGCCTGCACGGGCTCGCGATCCTCTCCGAGCAGGTGCATCTGGCGGAGCGGCTGACGATCGCTCGTCCGGATGCGCTCTCCGGCGTGCCTGAGCAGGTACGCTGGCCGCAGCGCGAGGGAGCATGCGAGTCGGCGGACGGTGCAGAGCATCTGCTGGTCGTCCTCGATGTTCCCGAGCAGGAGCGCGTAGAGCAGACGCTTCAGTACGGCAAGGAGCTGCTGCGCGAGCTGTTGCGCGCGCTGCGCCTGTACGGCGACGGGCGCATCGCGTTTGGTTCGCTGGCATGGGCGTGTGCCGGCGATGGGCCCTTCGCCCCGGTGGCGCTTGGCCTTGGCGGCCATCCGCACGGGGTGCTCCTCGTCAGCGCGCAGCAGGAGGACGAGCTGCGCGCTTTCTGCAGCCTGCTTGCGCGGCGGATGCCGCAGGAGGGCGCGCTGGCCTTTGCGCTGCGGCGCTTCGAGCTCGGCTGCGAGGCAGGCAGCGAGCTGGAGGGACTGAGCGACCATCTGCTGGCGCTGCAGGCTCTGCTCGAGCCCGAGCGGGTGGCGCACGGGCTGCTTGCGACGCGGATCGCCGCGCTGTGTGCCCCCGTGGAGAGCCGTCAGCACGTCGCGGCACGGGTGCTGCGCGCGATCGAGCTCGAGCGCGACCTCGTGCGCGGGGAGGCGGTGCCAAGCGCCGCCGCCGTCGAGCTTGCGCGCGAGATCGCCGGGCATCTGCGGGCGCTGCTGCGCGACGCGATCTGCGGGCACCTTGCGCCGGATCTGGTCGCGCTTGCCGACGAGGTGGCCATCCAGGATCAGCAGGAGCCGCCGCCGCCGGGCCCGGAGGGCGAAAAGACCACGCGGATCGTGCGGGCGCGCCGCGGCCGCTCGCCGGCGACCAAGGCGCGCTCTCAGGACGCGCTGCCGATCTGAGGCTGCCCCGGCGCGCGTTCAGCCGACCAGGTGGCAGGCCACCTTGGCGAGCGAGTCGATGTCGTGGACATCCTCGTCGAGGTTGGGGATGAGGATGGGCTGCCGATCCTCCAGCGCCCCGCACAGATGCGCGATCGTCTGCTCGTCGCGGCGCGCGAGCACGTCGAAGTCTGCGAGATTCTCCGCCACGCGCGCGGCGAGGCGCTCGCCGAGCTCCGGGGCCAGCAGCGCCTTGACCTCCTGTGGGGTGTGCCCGGCAAGGCCGTCGAGATGGACGCGGTTGACGATCAGGCCGCCGAAGGGCATGCCCTTCTCGGCAAGGTGCTCGCCGAGCGCGATCGCCTCCTGCGCCGGGTCGCGCTCGGCGGAGGTGACGATCAAAAAGCTCGTGGTCTTCGGGTCGCGCAGCAGCTCGCCGACTCCGCGGGCGCGCTCGCGGATGCCGTCAACGGTGCCGGCGAGCGCGCGGAAGAACGCCGTCAGGTCGCCGAGCAGGTCGATCCCGGCGGCACGGGCGAAGATCGAGAAGACCAGGAAGGTGGGGCGGCCGATCAGGCGCGCCGCCAGACCGCTGGGCGCGATGAACATGCCGATCGCGCGGCCGCCGAGGAAGCGCTCCAGGCGCGTGGGCGCATCGAGGAAGTCGAGCGCGTTGCGCGAGGGCGGGGTGTCGAGCACGATCGCGTCGAATCCGCCCTGGTGGTGCAGCTCGTAGAGCTTTGCGACCGCTGAGAGCTCCTGGGAGCCGGCGATCGCTGAGGAGAGGTCGCGGTAGATGCGGTTGCCGAGGATTTCCTCTCGACTGCGCGAGTCGGGGGCGAGCGTGCCGATCAGCTTGTCGAGCGTGCGCTTGACGTCCAGCGTCATCGCCCACAGCTGCCCCTCGATCTCCAGGCCGCCCGCCCGCAGCCGCTGCGGCTCGATCATCTGCGGCTCGCCGCCGAGCTGGTCCAGGCCAAGCGCGTTGGCCAGGCGCTTGGCGGGGTCGATCGTGACGACCACGACGCGGCGACCGCCGGCTGCAAGGCCGAGAGCCAGCGCTGCCGAGACGGTGGTCTTGCCGACCCCGCCGGGTCCCGCGCACACGTAGATGCCGGGTTGCCACGAGTCGCCGCCAAGCTTTCCGTCCGGCATCTGATGGATCGTAGAGGGCGAGCCCTACGGCGCAGCTTGGTTGCGCGGAGCCGGGCAATGGGCGGCCCGGGAAGGAATTGCGCGCTGGGATGCGAATTAGGCCGCGAGCGCACCTCCCACCACCTAGCATCGGAGCCTCCCGTGGAAGCACAGGCCAAAAAGGCCAAGGTCATCGCATTCGCCAACCAGAAGGGCGGCGTCGCCAAGACGACGACGACGCTGAACCTCGCCGCGGCCTTCGCCGAGGAGGGGCACCGGGTGCTCTGCGTGGACATGGACCCCCAGGGCAACCTGACGATGTCCCAGGGGATCGACCCCGACACGCTCGAGCTCTCGATGTACGACGTGCTGGTGCACAAGGTCTCGATCAGGGAGGTCGTGCGCAGACGCGAGGTGGACGTCGCGTGCGCCTCGATCGACCTGGCCGGCGCGGAGATCGCGATGTCAACGATGATCGGCCGCGAGCGTTCGCTGCAGAAGGCCTTCGAACCGATCGGCGAGGACTACGACTTCATCTGCATCGACACGCCGCCGAGCCTGGGGCTGCTGACGATCAACGCGCTCACCGCCGCCGACAAGGTGATTGTGCCGGTGCAGTGCGAGTATCTGTCGATGCGCGGCCTGATCCAGTTGCAGAACACGCTGGCGATGATTCGGGAGAACCTCAATCCCGGCGTGGACATCGAGGGTATCCTGCCCACCTTGGTCAACTCGCGCACGATCCACGCCAAGGAGGCGATCGAGATCCTCGAGGAGAACTTCGGCGATCGGGTCTTCGCTTCTCGGATCCGCAAGACGGTGCGCTTCGCCGAGGCGCCGGTGAAGGGCATGTCCGTGCTGAAGTACGAGCCCGACGGCGTGGCCGCCCAGTCCTATCGCCAGCTTGCACAGGAGGTGCTTGCTCATGGCCAACGCTAAGCAGCGCGCGAGCATGCGCGAAGGGCCGCTCGCGGCCCTCTTCCGCAAGACCGAAGGCAGCGATCAGCCTGCGGAGGCCGCCGGCCAGGGCGCTTCCGTCGAGGAGCCGCAGGCGTCGGCTCCCGCGGCGCCTCCTGCCGCAGCGGCTCCAGCGGCCCCTGCTGCCGCGGCGGCTCCCGAGGCGGCCGCGCCCCAGGCGCCCGCACCCGCGCATGCATCGAGCTCCGAGCCCGCGGCCGGCCGGTTGGGCGGAACGCCGCCGCTGACCGAGCAGAGCCGCAGCGCGGCGCCCCATCCTTCGCTCGGCGCGCCCGCGCCGGCACAGCCTGCGGCCGCTTCCGAGCAGGAGCGCCTGCCGAGCCCCAAGGAGCGGCTGCTGAACGCCTTCTCCTCCGAGATTCCCGCAAACGTGATGGAGCCGCTTGCGCCGGCCACCTCCGCCGGTCAGATGCAGGTGCGCGAGCAGCCTGCTCCCGCGCTAGGTGGGCGGGCACCGAGTTCGTCGGCGGGTCATCCGGTGATCAGGGTGCTCGGCGTCGGCGGCGCGGGCACCAACGCCGTCAACAGGATGGTCGAGGCCGAGATCGAGGGCGTCGAGTTCATCGCCGTCAACACCGACCTTCAGTCCCTGCA
Source organism: uncultured Actinomycetota bacterium (assembly GCA_963725915.1). Lineage (GTDB taxonomy): Bacteria > Actinomycetota > Thermoleophilia > Solirubrobacterales > Solirubrobacteraceae > Palsa-744. The sequence continues at coordinate 673,201 of CAVSAL010000004.1, forward strand.
GCAGTCCAGCGCGGACGTCACCATCCACATCGGCGTCGAGATCACGCGGGGCCTCGGCTCCGGCTCGGATGCCAACGTCGGCAGGCAGGCGGCGATGGACGACTACGACAGCGTCAAGGCGCTGCTGAAGGGCTCGGACATGGTCTTCATCGCGGCGGGCGCGGGTGGCGGCACCGGCACCGGCGCCGCGCCGATCGTCGCTCGCATCGCCCGGGAGGTGGGCGCCCTCACGGTCGCGATCGTGACCCGGCCCTTCGGCTTCGAGGGCTCGCGCCGCGCCGAGCAGGCCGGCCACGGGATCGACGCGCTTGCCGAAGAGGTCGACACGCTGATCGTCGTGCCCAACAACCGGCTGCTCTCGATCCTCGACAAGCAGACCTCGATGGTCGACGCCTTCCGCGTCGCAGACGACGTGCTGCGCCAGGGCGTCCAGGGCATCTCCGACCTGGTCACGCTGCCCGGGCTGATCAACCTCGACTTTGCAGATGTGCGCACGATCATGAGCGACGCGGGCAACGCGCTGCTCGGCATTGGCATGGGCGTGGGTGAGAACAGGGCCATCGACGCCGCGATGCAGGCCGTCTCCTCGCCGCTGCTTGAAACCTCGATGGACGGCGCCCGTTCGATCCTGCTCTCGATCACAGGCGGCACCGACCTCTCGCTGTGGGAGGTCAACGAGGCCGCGAAGGCCGTCTCGGAGGCCGCTCATCCGGACGCGAACATAATCTTCGGCGCGATGGTCGACGAAAAGCTCGACGATCAGGTGTGGGTCACCGTCGTGGCGACCGGCTACGGCGAGCACAATGCGATCCAGCGGCTGCGCGAGCCGATCGGGGAGCCGCGGATCACGCGCAACCGCCAGCCGCGAATCACCGACCGCCGGCCCGGCAGGGAACGGCGCAGCGGATTGGGAGTTGACGAGTACGACATCCCGGAGTTTGTGCCGAGGGTCTGAGCCTGAGCTGGGCGCGCTCAGCTTGCTAGAGCGTCGCTTGGTCTGCTATCCGCTGAAAGCATGAATGTGTCGGCGGCTCGAGCAGGCAAGGGAGTCGTTGCGGCGGGCCATCCGCTGACTGCCCAGGCGGGCGCGGAGGTGCTGCGGCAGGGAGGCAACGCCGTCGATGCGGCCGTTGCGGCGATGCTGACCTCGTTCGTCGCGGAGCCGCTGCTCACGGGGCTTGGGGCCGGCGGGCACATGATCGTCGTCTCCGAGCAGGAGACCGTCCTGCTCGACTTCTTCGTGGAGGCGCCGCAGCGTGCGAGCGACGGCTCTGCGGCGGAGCTCGAGGCCGTGGACGTCTCCTTCGGCGATGCGGTGCAGGTCTTCTACATCGGGCCTGCCTCCTGCGGGATATACGGCACTCCGGCCGGCGTCTGCACGGCCTCTGAGCGCTGGGGAACGATGCCGCTGGTCGAGCTTGCGGCACCGGCCGCCAAGCTCGCGCGCGAGGGGGTCGCGCTCAACGCGCAGCAGGCGTACGTTGCGAAGATTCTCGGCGAGCTGCTGTGCTCCACGCCCGAGTGCGCGGCGCTCTGGAGCCACGATGGCCACGTGCTGCGCGAGGGGGACGTGATGCGCGACCCGGACCTCGCGGATGCAATCGAGCTGCTGGCCGCCGAGGGGGCGGCCCCGTTCTACACCGGCGAGATCGCGCACGCCGTATGCGATCTGCTGGCCTCGCGCGGAGGCTCGATCGACGCGCAGCAGCTAGCGGCATATAGGGCGATCGAGCGCGCGCCACTGCAGGTGCGCTTCAGGGATCGCGACGTGCTGACCAATCCCCCACCGGCCGCCGGCGGCGCGCTGCTGGCCTACGCGCTCAGGCTGCTGGACAGGGTCGGGCCGGGCCCGGCGAGCACGGAGCAGCTTGTCGGCGCGATGGAAGCGGCCCAGGCGCAGCGCACCCCGGAGTTCATCGAGGGACTTGGCCAGGAGGGCTTCTGGGGGCGCTTTGCCTCCTCGCGGCTCGGCTCAACCACGCACATCTCCGCGGTGGATGGCGATGGCATGGCCTGCGGCGTGACCACCACCAACGGCGAGGGCTCGGGCGTGGTGGTGCCGGGGACGGGGATCCATCTCAACAACGTGATGGGCGAGGAGGATCTCAACCCGCTCGGCTTTCATCGCCACCCGGCCGGCAGGCGGATGCCGAGCATGATGGCTCCGACCGTGGTCAGGCGCGACGGCGAGGTCGAGTTGGTGCTCGGCAGCGCCGGCTCCAACCGGATTCGCTCCGCGCTGCTGCAGACGATCCTCGGCGTGGTCGACGGCGGGCTGGCGGTCGCCGATGCCGTGCGCGCGCCGCGGGTGCACTTCGAGGACGGAGTGATCTACCACGAGCCCGGCATTGATATGAAGGGCGTGCGGCGCGAGGATCGCGAGCTCGTGCGCTTCGGAGACCTCAATCTCTTCTTCGGCGGCGTTCAGGCCGTGCAGCGTCGCGACGGGACGATCGCCGGGGCCGGCGATCCGCGGCGCGGCGGTGTGGCGGTGAGAGCCTGAGCGGCTCAGGGCAGCCGGCGCGCGCTCAGGGCGTGAGCGGCCTGCGCGCGGTGATCATCAGGTTGTAGAAGATCGCGGCCGGCAGCCGCCGCTCCAGCAGCCGCCGGTCGAGCTCCTGCAGCGCGATGTAGCCGCGATAGGCATACTGCCGCCACGCCCAGGGCACGTCCTGCGGGTCGGCGGTCGCCTCCAGCGTTCTGTTGGTCCAGCCGAACCAGTTGGCCAGCAGCTCCTCGCCGCTGACGTTGACGCGCTCCAGCCCGGCCGACCGCGCGAAGCCCGCCAGTTCCCCGGGAGCGAACGCGTGGACGTCGACGAAGCGCTCGAGGCTCGCGTCGGGCGCTCCGCCGTCTGCCGGGGGGGCGGGACGCGCGCCGATCGCGCGGCGCCAGAGCGGCGCGAGCGTGCCAGCCGCGCGCTTGGGCACGTTGGCGATGCGGTCGCCGTAGCGTGAGGGCTCGCCGGCGAACAGCAGGGTGCCGCCCGGGGCCAGTACCCGCCGAAACTCCGAGAACGCCTTCGCGAGGTCGGGTATGTGGTGAAGCACCGCGTGGCCGAGCACCAGGTCGAAGCTCTCGTCCTCGAAGGGCAGGCTCTCGGCGTCGGCGGTGAGCGTGCTCACCGTGAGGCCAAGGCGCTCCGCGTTGCCGGCAAGCGTGGAGAGCATCCCCGCGGATATGTCGGTGCAGGTCGCCTGCTCGACGATGCCCGCTCGCATCAGGTTGAGCGTGAAGTAGCCGGTGCCCGAGCCGATCTCCAGCGAACGGCGGTAGTGGCCGGGCTTGCCGCCCAGCGCCTTGGCGACCTTCGCGGTCACCTGGCCAAGGCCGATGTCGCCGAAATCGATCCCCCACTTGGCGTCGTAGTGTTCGGCCGCGACGTCGTGGTAGCGGGTGTTTGCGTCGCGGATCTCCTCGGGGCGCAGAGCAGGCGTCATCAGCGGGCACCTTATAGGGCCGATCCCGGCAGGGGACGGCCCGTATACTCGCCGCGGTGTCGGCGCCGCTCTACGTTCAGGCAGACCAGCCCGAGGGGGTCCCGCCGCTGGCCCTCACGGGCGAGCGCACGCTGCCGGACGTGCCGCAAGAGAACTACTGGTACCGCCGCCACCTGATCGTCTACGAGTGGATCGCCAAGCGGGTTGCCGGCATGCGTGTGATCGACATGGCCTGCGGCGAGGGATACGGCTCGCACACGCTCGCGAGCACGGCGGCGAGCGTGATCGGCGTCGACGCGAACCCGGAGGCGCACGAGCACGCCAGGCTGCGCTACGAAGACGCAAACCTCAGCTTCGAGCGCGACCTGATCGAAACCTTCACCGCTCCCGCCGACGCCGTCGTCTTCCTGCAGACGATCGAGCATCTGCAGGACGCGGGCGCGGCGCTTATGCACTTCAAGAGCATCGTCGGCGCCGGCGGGGTCGTCTACCTCTCCACGCCGAACGTACGCACGCTTGCGCCCAAGGGGGCGCAGCGCTCCGACAACCCCTGGCACGTGCACGAGTACACCGCCGATGAGTTCGAGCACCTCTGCGCCCGGCACTTCTCCGCGGTGGAAATGTTCGGCCTCTTCCACGCGCGCAAGCTGCGCGCTCACGCGGTGGCGCTCAAGCTCGGATGGGATTCGGTGCATCCGCGGATCGGGGTGACCAAGCGCTTCTACGGATGGTTCACACCCGCGATCTCCGCGCGCGACTTCGCCCTGGCACCCAAGGGGGGCGCCGATCTCGAGCGGGCCCTCGACTTCGTCGTGGTTTGCAGGGTTTGAGCGGTCGGTCCGCCGGCGGAGCGCTGGCGATCCTGCTGCACACCCACATGCCCTACGTCGAGGGGTTCGGCACCTGGCCCTTCGGGGAGGAGTGGCTCTGGGAGGCGATCGCGACCTGCTACCTGCCGCTGCTGGACCTGCTCGATCAGGGCGCGCCACTGACGGTCTCGCTGACGCCGGTGCTCTGCGACCAGTTCGAGGCGCCCGGCATCGCCGCCCGCTTCACGAAGTTCGTCGAGGAGGTGCGCACGCACACCCACCAGGAGGACGCGCGCGGCCTGCGCGCCGGCGGCCACGAGCGCCTTGCATGCGAGCTCGACCGCTCACTGAACGACTACCGTCACGCCGCGCAGCGGATGGCCGACCGCGGCGGCGATCTGCTCAGCGCGTTTGCGCCTCATGCGCAATGGACCTCCTCGGCGACGCACGCCGTGCTGCCGCTGCTGGCCAGCGAGGCGGGGCTTGCCGCTCAGGTGCAGGGCGGCATCGATTCGCATCGAGCACGTTTCGGCGAGGGCTGGAAGGGCGGCTTCTGGCTGCCGGAGTGCGCGCACGCGCCCGCGATCGAGCCGGCACTGCTGGACGCGGGCGTGCGGTCCTGCTGCGTGGAGCTGACATCGCGCTTCGGGCTCGGCGCAGGCGAGCACCTGCGCCCGCTGCGGACCGGGGCGGGCATCGAGCTGGTGCCGATCGACCGGCAGACGATCTCGCTGGTCTGGAGCGAACAGGGCTATCCCGCTCACGGCCACTACCGCGACTATCACCGCCACACGATCCACCACCACAACCCCTGGCGCAACGACGGCGGCGCCTACGACCACGATGCGGCGATCTCGCTGGCCGCGCGCCACGCAGCCGACTTCGTCGCGCATGCGCGGGCGCGCCTGGAGACGGCGCAGGAGCCGGGCGGCGGCCTGATCGTCTGTGCGCTCGATACCGAGCTGCTCGGGCACTGGTGGTATGAGGGCATGGCCTGGCTTGCAGCCGTCGTTGCGGAGTGCGGCCGGCAGCGCCTGCCGCTGCTGGCACTCGACGAGGCGCTGGAGCGCTGCGAGCCGGCGCCGATCGACACCGAGGATTGGCGGGAGAGCAGTTGGGGAGAGGGCGGCGATCTGCGCACCTGGTCGGGGCCGGGCGTGCAGGAGATCGCCTTCGCTCAGCGGGCGGCAGAGCTCGCGCTGCTGCGCCGCCAGCAGCTCGACGGGCGGAGCATCGCGCTGCGCGAGCTGATGGCGATGCAGTCCTCAGACTGGGCGTTCATGGTTTCCCGCGAACAGGCGCGCGACTACGCCTGGCGGCGATTCGAGGCTCACAGCACGGCCTTCGACCAGGCGCTTGGGGGCGACTGCGCCGCAGGGGAGCAGCAATTGCGCAACCTCGCCGCGCGCGCGGACCCGGGTGTGCTCGCGCTCGCCTGAGCCGCGGTCAGCCTCAGGGATTCAGGTCGAGCCCTTCGGTCAGCGCGAACCAGGCGTTGCCGCCGACCTCTGTTTCGAAGTTCAGCAGCCTCGTGCTGCCGCGCTGGATCTGGGCAATCAGGGCGTGTTCCTGGCCGGTCTGCGTGTAGGGATCGAGCAGGCGCGCGGGCAGCGGCTTGGCTTCGAGCGCTTCCACGCGCACGTCGAAGCTCTTGGTGACCGCGGGCACGGTCGCGAACCCGCTCGCCTTCCAGCTGGCGATGTCCTTGCAGACGTGCGGCACGGCAAGCGTGCTGAGGCCTTGGAGCCCATCCACGAGAGCCTTGAACGCGCTGTTGAGCTTCGCATTGGTCCAGTGCAGGCCGCGCGTGGCCTTCGCGAACTTTGCGATCGGGCCCGCGTCGGCGCCGTAGCCGGCCGACCAGAGCGCGCCGGCAGCCTCGTAGCTGAGCTGGTAGGACTCTTCGTTCTGGGGCGAATTGGCGGCGGCATCCGGGCACTGATGCAGCAGCGCCCGCTGTTGCGCTTGCACCGCTTTGCGCATCGCGGCTATGCGTCCTTCGCTTTCGCGAACGAATGCAGAGCCGGCGAGGATGACGGTGTGCGTGGAGGACGCGTTGGAGCTCGCAGCGAGCGCTGTGCCCGGCGCGGCAAAAGCGAGCACGAGCATCGACAACAGGACCTTGGCTCCTCCAGCCATCGCCAATCAGCCTATCGGGTGTCGCCGCGAAATGGAACACCTGCTCCGCGAAATCGCCTCGATCACTCCCAGCGCATCTGCCGGGGGGCCTCGCGCATCCGGATCACGCGCGCAGGCACCCCGCCCGCCACCGCGTTGGCGGGCACCTCCCTGGTCACCACCGAGTTGGTGCCGAGGATCGCGTTGTCCCCGACCTTCGCTCCTCGCAGCACGCAGGCGCCGTATCCGATCCAGACGTTGTTGCCGACGTCCACGTCGCGCTTGTAGATGCCCTGCAGCCTGATCGGTCGCTCGACCTCCGCGGCGCCGTGGTCGAAGTCGATCAGCATCACTCTGTCGGCGATGATGCACTCGCGTCCGATCGCGACGTGCTGGTATGCGGAGATAGTGCACTCCTGGCCTATCACGGTCTTGGCGCCGATCGCAGACCTCGCCCTCGTGGACGCGGATCTTGCTGCCGTGGCCGATCCAGGACCAGCGGCCCAGTCGCAGGCACGCATGTCGGCCGATCTCCAGCGTCACGCCGGGGCAGATGAAGCAGAGTCCGTCGGTCTTGAGCCTGCCGCGCAGCCGCAGCTTCAGGTAGGCCAGGCGCAGCAGCAGGCCGAGGTATTGGCGGCGCAGCATGTTGTTGGCCGCCATGAAGCGCAGCAGCGTGAGCGGGCCGCCGTGCAGCGGCGGGGGCGGCGGCCGAAGGCCGGGCCCGCTCTGCGGAGAGGCCGCGCCGGGCCGCGCGTCGTGCTCTGTGCCTGCCAGCAGCCGCTCCACGACGCAGATCGTATTGAGGTCCATGCACGCCCCGACCGCACCGCCTATTTCGAAAAGACCTTCTTGGGGGAGCGGGCGCCCTGCAATGATTGGGCCGCAGATGACCGGGAGCGGACCGCAGATGACCGAGTCGACCCTCGCACAGCGCCTGCTCGCCGGCGACCGCCGCGCGCTGGCGCGCGCGATCTCGCTGGTCGAGGACGACCGCCCCGAGGGCTGGGAGCTCGTGCGCGAGATCTATCCGCACACCGGGCAGGCGGCGGTATACGGCTTCACCGGGCCGCCGGGCGTGGGCAAGTCGACGCTGATCGGCGCGCTGACAAAGGCGCGCCGCCGGCAGGGGCGCACGGTCGGGGTGCTCTCGATCGATCCCTCCTCGCCGTTCACCCACGGCGCGCTGCTCGGCGACCGCATCCGCCTCACCGAGCACTTCCTCGACGAAGGCGTCTTCATCCGCTCGATGGCCAACCGCGGCGCGTTGGGCGGGCTCTCGGAGGCGGCGCTGCAGGCGGCGCTGCTGCTCGACGCCGCCGGGCGCCAGGAAGTGTTCGTGGAGACCGTCGGCGTGGGTCAGGCGGAGATCGACATCATCGACCACGCCGACACGATCGTGCTCGTGCTGATGCCCGGCTCGGGCGACTCGATCCAGGCGCTGAAGGCCGGGGTGATGGAGATCCCGGACATCATCGTCATCAACAAGGCCGACCACCCGCTCACCGACACGATGGTGCGCGAGATCAGGGGCGTGCTCTCCCTGGCCAACCTCGAGCGCGATGAATCTGATCCCGCCCACCCCGGCTGGCGCGTGCCGATCGTAAAGACCGAGGCGGCCACCGGACGCGGCATCGAGGAGCTCGTGGAGAAGCTCGACGAGCACCGGGCGCACATCCGCCGCGAAGGGGAGATCGAGACGCGCAGGCGCCGCAACCTGGCAAGCGAGGTGCTGGCGATCGCGACCGCTCGCATGCGGCGGCGGTTGGAGGAGGAGATCGCGGAGGACCCGGAGTTCGCGCGCCTGCTCGATGAGGTCGTGCAGCGGCGGCTTGACCCGGCAAGCGCGGCGGCGGCGCTGCTCCAGCGCAGCGGGCGCGGATAGCTATCGTTGCCCGCGTGTCAAGCAACGGCCACCTCGACGCTCGCGCTCCTGCGGTCCTTGTCGACGGTCTGAGCAAGCGATACGGCGATCTGGAAGCGGTGCGCGGCATCGACTTCGAGGTGTCGGCCAACGAGACCTTCGGCTTCCTGGGACCCAACGGTGCGGGCAAGACCACGACGATCAGCATGCTCTGCACGCTGGTTCGGCCGACCGGCGGCCGCGCGCTGGTGGGTGGGCACGACGTGGTCGGCGAACGCGACGAGGTGCGCCGCAACATCGGCCTGGTCTTCCAGGACACGACGCTCGACGGCTATCTGACGGCCGAGCAGAACCTGCGGCTGCACGCCGAGCTCTACGGGATGCCGCGCGAGACCGTCGAGCCGCGCATGCGCCAGGTGATGGAGATGGTGCAGCTCTGGGATCGGCGTGGGCACCTGGTCAACACGTTCTCGGGTGGGATGAAGCGGCGCCTGGAGATCGCCCGCGGCCTGCTGCACTCTCCGCGGGTGCTGTTCCTGGATGAGCCGACCGTCGGCCTGGATCCGCAGACGCGCAGCTCGATCTGGGGCTACATCACCAGGCTCAAGCGCGAAGAGGAGATCACCATCTTCCTCACCACCCACTACATGGACGAGGCCGAGTACTGCGATCGGATCGCGATCATGGATCAGGGCAAGATCGTCGCGCTGGACACGCCGCAGGCGCTGAAGGAGAGCGTCGGCGCCGACCGCGTCCAGATCCACACCGGCGACGACCCCGCCGCGATCGAGGCGCTGCAGCAGCACTTCGGCATTGAGGCGGGGATGGCCGAAGGCGCGGTCACCTTCAGGGTCCCCTCCGGCGAGGAGTTCGTGCCGCGGCTGTTCGATGAATGGGATCCCGCCCACCCCGCGATCAAGTCGGTGAGCGTCTTGCGGCCCTCGCTCGATGACGTGTTCATGTCCTACACGGGCACAACCATCCGCGACGCGGAGGCGTCGGGCAGCGACAACAACCGCAACCTCGCAAGGATGATGTCTCGCTGATGGCACACCAGGCTCCCACCGAGGCGGCGCCCGCAGGCGTCTCGCCACCCAGGCCGTCTGGCGGCCAGGCTCAGCACGCCGCGGTGCGCGTGCCCGCGCGCAGCCTGCGCGGGGAGCTGCGCGCGATCAAGATCGTCTGGAAGCGGGAGCTGATCCGCTTCTCCCGCGATCGCCTGCGGATGCTCACATCGCTGATGCAGCCGTTCCTGTTCCTGTTCATCCTCGGCACGGGCCTCTCCTCGATCGCCGCCGCGGGGACGCATGGCGTGAACCTGCGCACGTTCGTCTACCCCGGCGTGCTCTGCATGGCGGTGATGTTCACCGCGATGTTCTCCGCCGCCTCGATCGTCTGGGATCGCGAGTTCGGCTTCCTGCGCGAGATGATGGTCGCGCCGGTGCGGCGCAGCTCGATCGTGCTCGGCAAGTGCCTGGGCGGGGCTACCGTCGCCGCCCTGCAAGGAGTGATCGTGCTCGCGATCGCGGGCCTGGTCGATGTGCCCTACGTGCCGGTGATGATCCTGGAGATCTTCGCTCTGCAACTGCTGCTGGCCTTCTCGATCACCGCCTTCGGCGTGATGGCGGCGGCGCGCGTGAAGCAGATGCAGTCCTTCATGGCGCTGACGCAGATGGTGATCCTGCCGATGTTCTTCATCTCCGGCGCGATGTTCCCGGTCTCGGGCCTGCCGCAGTGGCTCGCGGTCCTCAACCGGCTCGACCCGCTCACCTACGCGGTGGACCCGATGCGGCGCGCGGTCTTCGCGCACCTGAACATCAGCGAAGCGGCGCGCAAGGCGCTCGACCCCGGCGTGACCTGGTTTGGCTGGCGCGTGCCGGGTCTGCTGGAGGCCGGGGTGGTCGCCGTGCTCGGAATCGTGATGCTCGCGATCGCGATCGCCGAGTTCAGCCGGGTGGAGTAAGCGGGCGGCAGCCGATCGCCCGCGCAAGCCGTCAGTTAACGAGCATTCAGTCTGATGTCGGTTTGAGTCCGGGTGCTCCGATTGCCTAAAGCCCTTGCAAATGGAGGGTTTTCGTTGTCTCGGACCTTCTCTGCTCAGCGCGTCGAAAAGGTGGTAGCGACCGTTTTGGGCCTTTTGTGGGCCCAAACTTCCCCTCAACGAGCACCTTCAGGCGCTCGCGCTCGCCGGGGCTGCGACGCATCATGTGCGAGTAGACGCGCAGCGTGAAGGCCGGATCGGTGTGGCCCAGCTGTGCCATCACATAGGTCGGGTCCCGCACGACTCGCTGATGCTCTACACGACGAACAAGCCGTGTGCGAAGACTCCGCAGGCGGCGTCCAACCTGATCGACTACGGCACCAACGGCAATCAGATCGCCCAGCTCGACATCGGCTCCGGTGCCGAGGGTCTGACCTGGTATTACGTTCCCCACGAGAAGTACACCTACCGGCTGAAGGGGTATGGCACCTCGATGGAACAGCCGGGCGAGTACTCAACGCTGTGCGCGATCCTCTACGACGCGACCGGTGACCCGCCACAAAGCCTCTACCCGCACGGGATCAAGCGCAACCACGTCTGGAAGCGCGCGCAGGCGCGGATGGGAACTGGCGCGCCTTCCTGAAAGCCGGTGCGTCGCCCGTTCGCGTGAGAGCCTGCGCGGGCTGGTACCTCGGGCGATTCACCGTACGGATGAATGTCAAATCTCGGAGCGTGTTGCACGGGATCGTGCAACAGTTCCTGTTGGGCGCCGGTGACGACGAGCTAAAGCGCAGGCGTTTGGGCTTGGGCCTGCCGCGCTGCTTGCCGTTTTGACGGCCTTGAAGGTGCGCGCCCACGTGTCGCGCCGGCGCCTGTCTTTGTTGGTCCTGTTGCCTTCCAGTCGTTGATGAGCCGCCGGTAGGCAGCCTCGGCGCGTTCTGTGAGCTCACGCTCGGCGTCTCGCTCCGCGGCGCTCGCGGAGATCCGTCGCCCGCCGTGGCGTGTCGGCAGCGGTGGCGCCCCGGCGTCGAGTTCGGCGCGGCGCAGCTTCGCACGGACACGGGAGGGCTGCGCGAAGGCGTAGTCCTCGCCCTTGGCCAGTAGCTGCCAGCAGAGGCAGGCGAGCTTACGGGCGACCGCGACCGCGGCGACGTGTGCTCCCTTGCGCGCACGAATGCGCTCGCCGAAGGCGTGCAGCGGGCCGGGCTGGCGCAGCGCGATCCACGCGGCCTCGACGAGCACCGAGCGTGCCTGAGCGTTGCCGCGCTTTGAGATCCTCCCGTGACGGGCTGGCTCATCCCCGGACTGACGCACCCTGGGATCGAGCCCCAGATACGCGACGAGCGCTCGCGGCGAGTCAAAGCGGGAGATATCGCCGATCGCGGCCATCAGCGTGACGGCCACGCCCGCGCCGACACCGGGGATGCTCATCAGCCTGCGAGCGTCATCGGAAGAGGACGCCCACTGCGCAAGCTTCTGGTCGATCTGGGTGATCTCGCCATCCAGGAAGTCGATCTGGCGCAGGCAGCCCACGACCGTCTCGGCCTCCTCGCCGCCCAACTCCTGTTCGCACAGCCACGCGCGCCCTTGCGTGCCGAACAGGTCCGAGACGGGCGAGCGACCGAGCAAGCAGCGCGCGAGCGTTGCATGAATCTCGTTCTTGGCGCGGGTGCGCTGACGCACCAGCGCCGCACGACGAGCGACCCGGCGACGCAGACCCGAGGTCACAATGTCAGGCACCCACACCGACTCGAGCATCCCCGCCGCGAGCAGCTCTGCCAGCGTGCGCGCGTCGAAGCGGTCGGACTTCACCCGTGCGTGAGAGATCGCCCGCACATCTTGGGCGTTGGCGACCACCACCCGCGCGACATGCGGCCTGATGATCCTGGCGATCTCCATCGCCGGGCCGGTCGCCTCCATCGCCACCTCATCGGTCGGACACAAGCTGCCCGCGAACAACTCGAGCTCCTCGCGGCCCGTCTTGACGCGGCCGGCCGAGCGGGTCTTGCCGTCCTCGCGGATCGCCACCTCGCAGAAGCCCTGGTGAACGTCGAGTGCTACCTGGCGCATCTGTCCTCCTCCTGTGAGCCTGGGTTGACAACAGTGGAGCAGTCGCAGGGCAAACGACAACTACGGATTCGCGCTCGCAGCGCAACCGGGCAAGTCGCAGGGGCGGCCACATAGCTCATCGGGCTCTCAGCCCATACGGTGTAGACGGCCTGCCCTCACATCTGCTCCAGGAAGCCCCTGTCCCGATCAGCCGAAGCTACGACCAGGACCGGACACTACCCAGGAGCAGTTTCATGCCCGTAGCTCACGATACGGGCGTAGGTACGTGCCGCCCAGCAGAGAATATGCGCCATGCGCAACTCAGTGCGGCACGGGCATGGTTCCGCCTCCGGGCGCGCGGCGTTCGCGTTCGCGGCGCTCCCGAACCTCGGCTTCTTGCCTGGCGAACGCGCGACAGCGTTCCACGCTGACCGGCGAGAAGCGTCCACGTATGGCGCGCCTTTTTGATTGCGGCCTTTTCGGCGGCCTTGACTTCGGCATGGTGGTGTGCGTCGGTTGCTGCCGCGGGCACACGTTGGTCTCTGCTTGATAGCTTGCTGTCAGGGATGCACGCGCGTTGGCGACCCCTGGGAGACCGCGATCGTCGGTCGGTGCCGGCACGGCGGTCGGCGGCTTGGTCTCTCCTGCTCGCGACAGCCGTGTGCCTGGTGTGCATGATTGTGGGTGTGCAGCGCGCGTCGGCGGCGTGCCAGCTGTGCGGTTCTAGTGGTTCGTTCACGGGGACGTTGGAAACGGTCAACACGGTGTCAGAACCTCCGGGCACATACAAACTGCTGCTCAAATGGGCAGCTGTGTTCGAACCGACGGAAGCAAACGCCGAAGACCGCTCGGCCTGGCACCTGACTGAACTCAGCGGCGCGCTCTCGAACACCCAGGAAGGGCGGCCGTGCAGCGTGCAGCTCACGCTTGCGCCGAACGGCCAGGAAGTGTTCCAGTCGCTCTTGGCGCCGTATGTGCTGCAGTCTGTCGGCGCCGGCGGGGAACTTACGGGATGGAACCTCGCGTTCAACGTCCCGCTCGAGCTCGGCATCTACCAGAGCTCAGACCCGACGGCACAGTTCTGCAACGGCGACTTCACAGGCGGCTCGTTCGCCGCGTGGGGTCCAAGTGACAAGCGCTGGAGCCAGCTCCTCCACGGGGTGGGCGGTGCGCGAAGCTGATCATCGAAGCCCTCAAACAGGCTCAGATCTACAAGAACGACCCGCCCGACCCCGACACCGGTGCGGTCGCGCTCCCAGGCGCCGTGTCGAGCCTGGCCGACCGCGCCGTGCCCGCACGGCAAGGAAGCTGCGTTGTGCCAGGCGGTCCGCCCGCTCGCCGTTCACGCGCAGGCGGCGGCACGGCGCGTAGCGAGCATCGAGGAAGCCCTCACGAGCACGAGCAATCGACTCGGCAGCGCCGCGGCGGCAGGCGATCAATCGGACACCGCGTTGCAGGAAGCGGCGTTCGACGCGCTCGACGGAGAGCTCGTTCCGCTGCTGCGGGCGCAGAACGCCGCGGACGGCGCGCTCGCAGGCAAGCTCAGGCGCGAGCGCGTAAAGCTCGTCTTCAAGCAGAGCGCGATGAGCAAGGGGATCGCATCGATCTTGGAACAGGCCGCAGTTGGCGGTGTGTCCAAGAGCGAACTCGAAGCGATATCTGGCGACGAGCTCGACGCAACCGCGTTCAACTACGCGTCGAGCTTACAGCCGGTCTCGACCGCCGCTCCGAGCGAGCTCGATCGATCGATCAGCGTCTCAGGACTCGCGGCGATCTTCGCGGCGTTGGACACCCAGAAGCTGATCCCCGCCAAACAGCATGCCAAGCTGCAGGCCGACCTGAAAGCCGCAGGCGCAACCAGCAGCGCAGCCACGCGCCGCGCGAAGCTGCGCGCATTCATCACCACTGCGAAGACGATTCCTGGCCAAGCCGGCCAGCTGCTCGTCGCTGCGGCACAGCCGCTGAGCTGATGCCGAGCCCCTCCCCTGCCATCCGTAGTTGCGCCTACCCTGATGGCGAGCCCGTCTGAGCGCCGCGAAAGCTCGCCGCGACGGCTGCTCGTCGTCGCGCTGATCGCTCCGTTGCTGATCGTCGCTGCCTGTCTGGCCCTCTCGTCCATCTCCTCCGCCGATGTGCCCGCAGGCGCACACGTAGCGACTGCGGCGAGGTGCAAAGCGAAAGCGAAGGCGGCGCGGTCCGCGAGCGCGAAGCGCTGCAAGATGGCCAAGAAGAAATCGAAGAAGGGCAAGCACGCGAAATCGAAGACGACAAAAACGACCTCGGGCAAGACCTCGAAACCGAGCTCAGGCAGCGCACCCTCCTCGCAGCCCACGATGAGTCCCTCGCCCGCGAACCTCACGCCTGCGGAGCGAAAGCTCTTCGAAGCCGTCAACGAGGAACGAGCCGAACAGGGTGTCGCGGCGCTCTCGACCTCGGCGCCGCTGCAGGCGATCTCCGAAAAGCGCGCGCATGAGATGGCGGAAATGGAATCCGACTACGCGGGGCACGACGTCTACGTCGACATCGAGAACGCGGGACTGTGCACCAAGAGCCAGCGCGAGATCTCGGGCGTGGAGCTCTCGCAGGCCGGCAGAGAAGCAGAAGAACGCCTCGAGCAAGAACACCTCCACGGGCGCCCCCTCCTCCAGCCCTTCGCGTTCCCCGCTCTCGCTGCGAGCAGCCTGCTGAGCTCAGAAGAAGAAGAGGCCGAGATCCCGCTCGAAGCGAAGTGGGTCGTGCTCGGCGTCGGGGTGGTGGAATCCGGCAGCTACAGCTACTTCACCGAGGACTTCGCGGAGCCTTGCTGAGCCTGCATCGCCCCGCGTGAGTTCGGAAAGCCTTCTCCTGGAAGAGCAACACAAGAAGAGCATCTAGCAGCTACTATCGCGCGAGATCAAGAACCGCGATCTGGGCAGGGTGATGTGAGACAAGAACGCACCAGGAGACGGCCACACATCGGAGGGTGCGCAGCGACGCGGCTCCCCAGGTCGACGATGCGGCAGCCCAGGTCGATCGGCCGGGAGGCCAGCAGATGAGAAGGCCGCTCGCGCGGGTCCGGCCGAGGTCGGGGCGGCGGGTCGCGGCGTGGGCGGCGGCGGTCGTTCTCGCGGCCGGCGGATGCCTGTCGGTGAGCGTCGCGCCTGCGTCGGGCAGCACTCCGCCGGGCAGCACTCCGCCGTGCGGCGGCACGGGCGAGTACTGCCCGACGAGCGCGTCCTACAGCGGCAGCTGGAAGACGACTCAAGAAAGCCAGGCACAAGGCGTCACTGGCGAACCGATCATCTATACGGCCGAACTGAAATGGGCCGAGTCCTTCGACGGCGAATATTGGAGCATAGGAAGTGTCGAAGGCGAGCTCTCAGAGACTGGCGCTGATAGCCAAAGCTGCAAAGGGACACTCAGCCTTGGCCCGAATGGCGCGACCGTCTTTCGGCAATCCCAGGAAAACGGCCCTGGAGATGCGCCGTTCTTCCTTTCAGCCGAAGCTGGCGGGGAACCCGATCTCGACGCCAACGGCGAACCGGGGATCATCTTCTCAGCGCAGGCCCCGATGTACATCAACGCGTACAGCCTGGCGGAATCTCTGCTCGCGAGCACGGAATCGAACACCAGACTCGTTCTGCAGCGGCTCCGCTATCGGTGGCCCCGGCACGAGCAACTACCAGCCTGAGCAGTTTGCCTACGTGTTCAACGGTCAGGCCGGGTGTCACTGGTACACCACCAAGGCCGGCATCTATGGCGACGCCACCTTCTTCCCAGCGCCGGGAAGCTGGACCGCGAGCGACAACTGCAGCGGCGTATATCAAAAATCGACTGGGTCGCTGACTCAGTCGATCACGGTGTCCGTCCCCGGGGTGCCATCGCCACTGGCGAAAGGACCCTCGGTCGAACCACCGCCCCCTCCTCCGCCGGCGCGTTCTGGTTCTGCGGAGCGTCAGCGGCAGGCGCGTGAGGAGGGCCAGAAGCTTTTGGCTGAGGCGAAGGCGAAGTGCGCTGCGGGGCTGGGTGAGGTCGCCCTTGCGACGCTGCTCGCTCCGGAGACCTACGGCGCGGCGTTGCTGGAGCCGCTCGTGACGGCGCCCTCGAAAGCCGAGACGGCTGGGGAGTGCGCGAGGCTGATCAGGGAAGCCCTCAAACAGGCTCAGATCTATAAGAACGACCCGCCCGACCCCGATACCGGCGGAGTCGCGCTCCCGGGCGCCGTGTCGAGCTGGCCGACCGCGCCGTGCCCGCACGGCAAGGAAGCTGCGTTGTGCCAGGCGGTCCGGCCGCTCGCCGTTCGGGCGCAGGCGGCGGCGCGGCGCGTCGCGAGCATCGAGGAAGCGCTTACGATCACGAGCAATCGGCTCGGCACTGCCGCGGCGGCAGGCGATCAATCGGACACCGCGTTGCAGGAAGCTGTGTTCGACGCGCTCGACGGAGAGCTCGTTCCGCTGCTGCGGGCGCAGAACGCCGCGGATGGCGCGCTCGCAGGCAAGCTGAGGCGCGAGCACGTAAAGCTCGTCTTCAAGCAGAGCGCGGTGAGCAAGACGATCGCCTCGATCCTCGAAAAGGCTGAAGCCCAGGGCACCTCCAGAAGTGAACTGGAAACCGTCTCAGGAGACGAGCTCGCCGCTGGCGCGTTCAACTACGCCTCCAGCCTGAAACCCGTATCGACCTCCGCCCCGAGCCAGCTCGCCCATTCGATAAGGCTCACCGGCGTCGCGGCGATCTACACGGCGCTGAACACTCAAAGGTTGATTCCCGCCAAGCAGCGACCGGCGCTCGAAGCCGACCTGAAAACGGCAGAGGCAACCAGCAGCGCAGCCACGCGGCGCGCGAAGCTGCACGCATTCATCGAAGCGGCCGAGAAGGTACATGGCCAAGCAGGCAAGCTGCTGCGCTCGGCGGCACAGCCGCTGAGCTGATCTCGATCGAGCATCGGGGGCTGCTCGCGCCGCGAGAACCGCTGATCCTCGCAGCGCGTCCAGACGGTCAGGCGCTTCGCATGGCTGCTACCGCGGCACACGCCGAGCCACGCCTTGCAGGGTGCGGCGAATGTGCTTCATGGGCAGCAGCAGTGCAGATCGTCGGTCGGGCTCGGCTCGAGCTCGGGCACGAGATGAAGGTAGAACCGCGCGCCTGATCAGACTCGGCGTGGACGAGCAGTCCCGCGAAGACCGCCAGAGCGTCGCCGGCGCGTTCTCGACGTCGCGGGCAGCACGCACCCGCCCGCGGTTGCCCCCGCTGCCAAAGGGGGGCGGGCAGCTCAGGCGATGCATGTCGTTGCCTGCGGTACGCTTAGGCTGTGGCCAGCACGCTCGATAGGGACAAGCTGCACGACGCGCTTGAGCAGGCGGTGATCGTCGTAGACGAGCAGGAGCTCGAGCGCTCCCGCCGCGATCCGCGGGTCCGCGAGCTGTTCGCTCGTGGCCGAGCGCTGGTCGATGAGCTGGAGGCCGAAGGCGCGAACCTCTAGCCTGGGATCGCCATCCACAGCCGCCTGAGCTCGCGGCTGCCGGGCACGTGCTGCTCGGAGGCGCGAAGCCCCCAGCGCTGCCGCCAGTAGTCGTCGGCGTCATGATCGAAGGGGTTGACGACCATCACGGTCGCTCCGACGTACCACAGCGCGCTCTGCGCGGTGCTCGCGGCGTGCTCGAGCATCTCGCTGCCGATGCCGGGCGAGCTGGCGGCGCGCGCGAACTGCGCGAGCAGGATCGCGGGCTGGGTGCGGTAGCGCACGCCGCCGAGCTCTGCCCGCTCCTTTGCGCCAAGCGCGATCTGTGCGGCACAGAGCGCATAGACGCCCGTGATCTTCCCCTCGGCGAGCCGGACGCGGACGGCGGCCTCCTGCGGCTCTGCCAGCGCGTGCTGCATAAGCCACGCGGCGACGCTCTCCCCCGCCGGACCTGGGACCGGCTCAAACGCCTGGATCGCCTCGCCGAGCTCGGGCAGCGCCGCGAGGACCGCCTCGTCGAGGCGGATGTATGCTCGCGGACGTTCCAGGACGTCGCGCGAAGGTTGCTCGCCGGCGCTCATACGGACCGTGAGCCTATAGCTGCCGCTCTCCGAGATTCTGCACCACCGCCCGGCCGCTGCCCGAACACGTAGGTCGTGGGCGGACGGACCCCGGACAGCACGGTCATCGGGAAGATTGAGCACGGTCATCGGGGAGGTCGCGTCGCAAACGACGTCGTCAATGTCGTAGCCCCGCAGGTTCTACGATCGGCCTGCCGGAGGCGCGCCATCCGTTTAGGCCCACAACCCGTCTGTGGGCCTAAACCCCCCTGATCGGCCGCTAAATGGGGGCTCCGTCCGCAGCCTCAGCAACCACGACAATGGCTTGAACACAGGCATTCGGCGTGCTCTGGCCGTCAGGGAGACACAATTCGGGTCGGTGAGGTCCCCGGTTCGAATCCGGGCGCCCCGATTGGTTCATGTTCTGCGAAGGCCAGCGAACACGGGGCAAAACCCCCGAAGACACTGGGCCTCGTGGGACGCCGTTTGCTTGTGTTCGCGGCTGTTCGATGGGCTCGGTGACCGCAAAGTGGCCGCAGAGGGCGCCTTGCGGCCGTTTTGCGGCCGGATCGCCCGGCCGCAGTTGACCACCGACGCGTACTGGACCCCTACGCTGTCGGCTGTGCTTTTCGACGCGTTCATCTGTCACGCCAGCGAGGACAAGGACGCGCTTGTTCGTCCGCTGGCCGAACGCTTGATCGAGCAGCACGTCGAGGTTTGGTACGACGAGTTCAGCCTCAACGTGGGCGACAGCCTTCGACGCTCGATAGATCGTGGTCTGGGGCAGTCGCGCTTCGGTGTTGTCGTCCTCAGCCCGAGCTTCTTTAGCAAGCAATGGTCCGAGTGGGAGCTGGATGGTCTGGTGGCGCGCCAGAATGGCGGCGAGGCGTCGGTCATCCTTCCCGTCTGGCATGGCGTCGGACGAGCGGAGGTAGTTGCATACTCGCCTCCTCTGGCTGACAAGCTCGCGGCGTCCAGCGATGAAGGGCTTGATGAGGTCGTGCGTCGTCTCCTCGCGGTCATCCACCCGGAGGGCTCGACGCTCGTAATAGCTCGCGACCATCTCCTGCGCTTTGGGTGTAGCCCGCCGGTCATCAGCGACGACTGGTGGCTGGACGTGGCAGCGGCGGCCGAAGCGAACGACATGGAGGGTGGTTGGCAAGAGCCGATGGGCTGGGGGCGCTGGGGCTTTCCACTGCCGCTGTTCTCGAAAGCCCCGGCAGAGCGTGGCTGGCGGTTGGCTCGTGCTGCGCTGCAAATCGAATGGCGTGAGGAGGCCGACGTGCGACCCATCACCCAAATCACGAAGCCCGATCTCGTCCACGACTTCATCGCGTCTCAACCTGGCCTCCCCGAAACATGCGTTGAGCACGTCCACTATCTGACGACATACGCACCACAACTGGTGATCCGTGGATTCGGCGGACCGTACGAGGATGCGATTGAAGAGATCTACCTGCGGTCGGTGGCTGAGGGTGAGCGACGGCGCGCCAATAAAGATCGGTCTGGCTCGGGTCTGACGACCGACGGCCGTGCTCCCGGCTGCGCCGATGACTTCGCACTGCGTGATCCCGAGTTCGGCAGATACGAGGCGCCACATCTGGCCTGCGGGTTCGTTATGGGCAACAGCGTTGCGAACGGACCTCCTGTGAGGTACTACGCATACGCCGACTATGCGGCCTGGCTTCTCTCCGAGCAGAGCACATGGCTGCCGGCCAATATTCGGGAAGCCCTTACTCAAGGGATGGCCGCATGGGGGGTGTGGCCGTGGCGGTCGGGCGAACGAGAGATCGTGGAAGATTTCGGATTCGAGGAGGAGCCCTTCACAGGCAAGTTCGAGGCGGCACTTCGTCGCGCACGTACTCGCCAAACGCTTCGTCTTGGACCCGACCCGCGTCGTGACCTTGAGCACCGCCTGGCCTTCAGCGCACGCCTCCTGGGGCTTCCAGAGGACGGGGAAACGCTCGCCGCTCGACTGCTTAGCGGCGACTTTCTCGACCACTACTACGCAGACCGGGCCGAGATTGCCGCCCGGCGCAAACAACAAGCCTGACGAGCAAGCCGTCAGCAGCGTCCTCCTCCTACGCACGGCTAAGTGCCGACGACGCGCAACCGCCGTGTCTTCGTAGCTGCTTGTCGTTGCTGGTAGGCGTCCATCGCGCGCTGTGCGCGGGCGATGGCTCGGCGCTGGGCGAGCTTGGTGTAGACGGTGGAGATGAGATAGCCGCCGTCGTCGTGGCCGACCATCTCGGCGGCAGTCGCTGGGTCGAGGCCGAGTCCGCCGTCCTCGATGGGATCGACCATCCACTGAATCGCGCGGTGCTTTAGCTCGTAGAACTCTTGCCCCGGCATCCGGGCGGCGACGCGGATCGTGTTCCAGAGCGTTGACCATGTGCTGCGGCGCATGTATCCGCCGTGCGGCGCGGGGTGGACGATCTGGCCCATCTCCTCGTGGATGACCTTGCCCATGCGGGGCATCCGTTCGATGTGCTCGCGGAACGCGGGGCTCATCACGACCCAGCGCCCGTCGTCGTCCTTGGGCCATGTGATCTTGCCCGTGTCGAGGTCGATGTTCCGCTTGACGTGAACGAGGTTTTGGGTGAGATGAATCTCGGGCCAGTGCAGCGCGAAGATTTCTGCCGGGCGCATCGCCTCCTCACCGACTCCGAGGACCATGCCCTCAAGCACGAGCCCGTAGTCGTCGGTGCGGCTTTCGCGCGCGCAGCGGCACAGACGCTCGTACTGCTCGGCGTTGATGATCTCGAAGTCCGGTCTGTCCACGCGACGCTTTTTCTTACTCGCGCCGATGCGAGTGAAGTGGTTGCGCGGGATCAACTCGCGGTCAGCCGCGTGGTTGAAGAACTGGCGGACTGCCTGTTGCGTGTTCGCGCCCCTTGGGCGAATCCACGTCAGCGCCTCGTTGCGGGTGAAGCTGTCGAGTGGCCGATCGTGGAACTCACGGACGAACGGTCGCAGGCTCTCGCGCATCCGTCGCACAGTTGACTCCCGGCGGCCGGTGTCCTTCTGCGTGCGCTCGCCATCCGGCCACTCCATCGTGACTCGGCCGTTCTCGTGTATCTCGGCGCGAGCGAACTCAAGCACCGTAGGAACGGAAGGCGTCGGGGCACCGGAGGAGGGGTTATCGACTTCCTCGCGTAGTTCGGCGAGGCACCGCGCCTTTTCGTCGCGGTATTCCTCCATGCTGTCGAACGAGCCGACCCACTTGCGCCGGCCCTTGTAGCGAACGTGCCCGCCCCACTTCGGCTTGTGGCGGGTGCCCCGGTTAATCGGCATTCGTCTCGCCTCCTTGCGCGTAGCGCTCGCGCAGCCACGACTCGACTTCGGAGATGCGGTAGCGGTTCATGCCGCCCATGCGCAGGTAGGGCAGCCCGTGATGCTGTTGAAGCTCGATCCAACGGCGCGTGACGAGCAGGTGCTCGGCGAGCGTCTGCTTGGTCACCCACGGTTCGACCGTCGGCGCAACGATCCCGTCCATGCGGCCGGTCATGCGCCCGAGCCGAAGGCGGCGCCGCTCGCACGAGCGGCGATGCCCTGCGCGGGGTGCCGGACGGAGGGCCGTCGCGGTCGTCGCTGCTCGACGTGTCCGACGGGCGTGGCGCATGGCTCACTTCGATCAGACCAGACCACGGCGGCGATCTCAAGGTCCTGACAGGGAGTGCCGGGCGGCACTCCCGATCGACAGGCCGACGCCATCACGCCGCCTTCCTGGCGGGGTGCGAGCGCGCCGTGCGTACCGGCGTCCATCCGGGCTTGCGGAACACGAGAACGTCCTCGTGCGCGACGACTTGCGTGCGGTCACCTTTCGCCCGGCGCCGACGCGCTTGGAGCGTCTGCCAGAACGACGGGCGCATGACCAGCTCGCTGTCGCGGACGGTAGCGAGCAACGAGATGACGCGCTGCCAGTAGAGCAGCCCGGCGTCTTCGCACAGCGCGATCGTCTCGCCCGAGAGATTGCGCAGTGCGCCGCCGCCGGCAGAGCGCATGTCCTTCGTCACGCACACGAGGAACCCACCGGGCTTGAGCACCGCCGCGCACGCCTCGTACACGTCGGCCATCGCCACGCAGTAGGCGGCGCCCCTCGCGTGCCCGAGATTGCTCCGGTTCGAGCTGTAGTTGGTCGTGTCATGCCGGCGCAGCGGCTCGGGACTGTTCACCGGGTTCACGTCGGCGACCTCACACGCATACGGCGGCGAGGTCAGGATCAGGTCCACGGTGCCATGCGCGAGCCGCGCATCGGCGGTATCGCGCACGCTGCCGCCCGGATACAGCAGCCGTTGAGCGTGGAGCGTCAGCAGCCGTGGAAGCTCGCGGGCATCGCCCACGAACACTTCCGCGCGCGAGCGCGTGCGGGGGTCTTTGTGAACGTGATCGAGGTTCGCTTGCGCTAGCGCCGCCCAACGCGGCTCAAGCTCCACGCCGACAGCACGGCGGCCTAGATCGACGGCCTCCACGGCTGTCGTGCCGATCCCGCACATGGGATCGACTACGAGGTCGCCACGCTCGGAGTACGTCTCGATTGCCCGGCGCGCGAGCGCCGGGAGCATCTTCGCTGGGTGCCGGTGCGAGGCCGGCACGTAGCGTTCGTATCGCTGCCATTGGCTCGTCTGCTGCGCAACCGGCCAAATCGCAAGCGGAAGGTCAGCGGTCTTTCTTTCCTTTTCGGGCAATTGGTGGGCGTCGGTTGAGGAGCCCTTGCAACGGACAAAGGGGTCCAAACGAGCCCTTGCGGTACACGCCCGAACTTTCGTGCTGCGCTCCAACGGCGGTCAGGCGTGAGGTCAACGTCACGGACTGTTCGCGTCGGCTGAAAGCCGTAGCATCGAGCACTTCAACGATCCGCGAGGAGGGACCGCAGGGATGGCGCAGACACTGACTCTTGAAACGACGGTGATCCAGCGGGAGACTCGTCGGACGGCGGAGATTCTGTTTATCCCAAAGGAAACCCTCCGTCTGGCAGACCTGCAGGCGCCGCGCGCGGCTGAGATTGTGGGCTTGCAACCCGGCGTGCCCGTGAGGACGGAGGAGGAGATTCAGGACGTTCTGTTCGCTTCGCTTGCCGGGCGGATATCTCCCTTCGACGCGGACTCATTCGATCGTTGGCGACCTCAGAGGCTCGCGTTGAGCGGTTCGGATGATGCGGTGTTCGCGGAGCAGCTTGCGACCCAGAAGCTCGTGCCGGTGTCGAGTTCCCCGATACGTGGTGCTTCGCTCACCACGCTCGTTGGGCAGGGAACGGCGTGGACCGTATCGGGTGCTGACATGCTGTTTCACAGTCCGCTTCAGGGGCTCGGTCTGCTGGTGCTCTCGGAGGTTGGCTGGACAGTTGCTGCTGTTTCGCGTGGCGCTAGAGAGACCTTCGTGATAGCAGTCAAGTATCGGCTGCGCGAGCGACTTGGAATCCCTCCCGACTGGATACCGCCCGAGGATCGTCACTGAGACTGAGGGCAACGCGCTCGTCATCGCCAGCACGGATCGTCCGGTGCGCTAGTTTGGGCGATTCGCAGCCTCCTAGGCTACGCAGCCGAAGGCGATCGGGCACAGGCATACCACGCGGGAGTGGAAAACCTCAGCGGCTAGAATCGCGGCCTCCGCCGTGCGAGTTGTATCTCCTCGATGAACTGCTGGCGTATCGCGTCGAAGATTGGGTCTGACTCCGGTGGCGTGAAGGGTGGGGAGCGGGCTAGGCAGATGAAGTCAAACGGCTGATCTGCCTTGAACTGATCCCAAATCACTGCCTGGAACGACACTGTTGGCTCACGATGATCGACTTGCAGATTCTGGGGTGTGAGTAGGTTTTCACGTAGTTCGGTTTGGCTGCGAATCCCGACGAGTTGAAGGTTCGCGGCGTCTAGGTCGAATCCCTCTCGGTAGTACAGGAGGACATCATCTCCGCCGCTGCTGCCGTTGTGGATGTAGGCAAGCTCTGACAGCCAGCGGCACGCGATAGCAAATGAGAGGTAATTCCCATCCTCCAATCCGCCTTCGCCTTCTTTGGGGAAGCGGCGATCCTCGGGCTCCTCGAATAGCAGCGAGATCATCAGGTAGCTGTAGCCGGAGTCTCCGAGTCCCAGGTCTGCGTGTGCGTCAACGTGGGTCACATGAAACGGTGGGATCAGCAAGCCGGCGTCTATCGCGTCGCGCCATAGCGGGAACAGTTCTCCGTGGTGCTCAACAACAAGCCCCGGCAGGCGGCGATCCAGACCGCATCTCTCCCGTAGGAACGAGAACACCTGCGCGAGCGACCACGGAGGGAAGTCAGCGGCGTCTAGGCGACCGTGCTCCCGACCGCGCCACGTCGCGGCGCCGTCGAGGAAGAAGTCCAAGTCCAAGTCGAGTATCCGCTGCATCGCGTTCGAGAGTCTAGGTCGGCAGGATGACGTGCTCGAAGGCATCGAAGGCGCTAGTAACGGTCGCGAGCGCGGATCGTTCGGTGCGCTTGCTCCACGCCGCAACCGTTATCGGCGCCCCGGTGCCGGCGACGGCTGTGCTGGCGACGCGGGCGCGGGCTTGGTTGGGTACGGCGAGAATCACGACGGGATGGTGCGGAGCGAGCGTGCTTCGGGGTATGGCCTTGGCGTAGCGCTTGGCCTTGTCGCGTAGCTGGGCGGCGGGCTCGGTCGCGCGGTCAAGCTCAAGCAGCAGATGAAGCGGCGCACGATCGGGGAGCATGAGCACGCCGTATCCGTCAGGCCATATGAGCCCGTCGAAGAGGCCGTGGATCGTGCGCTCGCCATACCACTCTGAGAGGGTGCCGCCGTTGGCGGCGGCTTCGTGCGCGAGCTGCGCAAAGAACTCGTTGATCTCGATGTGATGACGGAGCTTTGGGGAGTCGGCGAGCGCGAGCGCGGTGGCGTGGCGCCACTTCAGTTCGCGGCGCGCGATGCCGTACTGCGCGGCGACAACGTGCGCGCCGGCCTCATCTAGTACCCAGTGGTAGGGGGCGCTGCCGGTGCCGTGCGGCGCGGGTGGGCGGAAGCGGTCGAGCACGCGGAGGCGATGCAGCGTTTCGAGTCGCGCGCGTGCCGTCCTGATGCCGTCGAAGTGCAGGCGCTGTAGCTGGGTGGTGGTGAGGGCGTGGTGCTCGTAGCAGTCGAGCGCTATCTGCCGGTCGCGGTCAGTGAGCCGCGAGCCGAGGCCGACGACGTGTGTAAGCGCGACGCGGGTTGGACGAGAGCGCGATTTCATTTGACAACGTGCCGTTGTCCGTTGCACGCAAGGACTCGATTTGCAGCGGCTTTCACGGTAAATGCCCCTCCGCTCTTAGTCGGAGGGGCGAGCGGAGGAGAGAACGGAGGAGACATGGGAGGAGAGAACGGGGGCACTTTGCTTCCCTTACTCGGTTGACTTGAGGCGTTGACGACGTTGCAACGACGTGGAGTGTCGGCGTCCCTCGCAGCCGGCGGGCGCCGGCTCGTGCTGAGCTTGAGCGCGGCGGGTGAGGATCGCGCGGACGGCCTCGATGCGTCCGGGCTCGGCCGGTGGCAGGTCCTCGGTGGTGAGCGTGAACGGCCGGGTTCGCTGGCCGTCGTAGACGGCGCGCACGGCGGCGGTGTAGCGGGGCAGGTTGGCGAGGTCGTACTCGGAAAGCTCGGGGGAGACTTCGGGCGCGAGATGGTGGGCGTCTTCCTGGCTGAGCTGGAAATAGACCTTGGTGCGAGCGTTGGCGTCGATGCCGGCGCGTAGCTCGGGCGTGAGTTGCGCTAGGTGCTGGTGGGCGAGGCAGAACGAGAAGCGGTAGCCGCGCGCCTCGGCAAGTACCTCGTCAATCGGAGTCGGGAGCCCGAGATAGTTGTGGGCCTCATCGACGTACAGCGCGCAGTCTCGGCGCTGATCGGGAGCGAGCGACGCGCGTGCCTGCCCGGCCTGCCATGCGCGCGCGACGATCATCGAGCCGAGCAGCCGGCTCGTGTCTTCGCCGAGCGTGCCCTTCGGCAGGCGAGCGAGCAGCAGCCGACCCTCGTTGAGAGCGCCGGGAATGTCGAGCGTCGTCTTTGGGTGCGCGACGATCGCGCGCACGGGCCGGCGCAACAGGAACGCGCGCAGCTTGTTCAACAGCGGCCCGACCGCCTGGCTGCGCCCAGAGTCGGGGAGTTCCTGATACCAGTCCCAGAACGGGCCGAGGCCCACCGGGTCGTCTATCTGTGCGACCAGCGGCGCACGCCACTCGGCGTCGCTGAGCAGCCGGGGCACGTCGGCGAGCGTGGCGTTCGGGACGGTCGCGGTGAGCGTCAACAGCGCCGAGCGGAAAATGTCATCGGTACGCGTGCCCCAGTCGCGCTCGAACACGCGCCTGAAGATGCTCACGAGCTGATCGACGCCGAGGTCAGGATCAGGGTTGTCGAGCATGTTCAACGTCAGCGGTGCCTCGTCTGAGGGGTTGAGCAGGTCCACGTCGTCCTCCTCACCGGCAGGTATCCGCGCGAGCACGTCATCCACCAAATCGCCTTTCGGGTCGATCACCAATGCGCCGCGCCGCGTGTGGAAGTCGGCGAGCGCGAGCCTTGCGATGAGCGTGGACTTGCCAACGCCGGTCGGCCCGAGGACGTGCAGGTGCTGACGCGCGTCTACGACGCCGATGCCAGCCTGCCGGCCGCTCGATGTGATCCCGAGTGGCTTCTCGCTCGTGCTGAGGCCTGGCGGCGAGGCGACCTGCCGGGCGCTGGCGCGCACGAGGCCGGGGATCGCCGCATCGGCTGGCAGGTGCGCGAGCGCCGCAAGCTCGGGCACGCTCACGGTGAACGCGCCCCTTGTCAGCCAACGGCTGTGCAGCTTGACCATTGCGCGGCGTATGCCACGGCGGCGCAACGCAGCCCTTCCCTCATACGGTGCGAAGCCGCCGATCACGCCGGCCAGCCGTCCACGCGCAAGCGGCCGTGAGGGCGCGGTGACGGCGATGCGGAGAAGGCACCGGTAGAGGGGTTGGGCGCTCTTGTCGAGCACGTCGCGCACGTCGGGGTTGACAGTCGGATCGATGGTGGTGCGCTTCGGCGGGTTCGGGCTCAGCAGCTCGAACGCGCGTGCTGCTCGCCCGGTCGGCACGCCAGCGCGTAGCCGTCGTGCGGTCATGCGCAGCCGGCGCTGCTCGCGTGCCGTTGCTGGCCGTGCGAGCACTTGCACGAGCGCGCTCTCGCCCTCACCGAGCCCCGAGAGCTGCCCGAGGATCACTCGCAGCGGATCGGGGTCGGTGCTGCTGTCGAGCGCGAACCAATCCGGCCCGGCGATCACGAGCTCTGACACGAGCGCGGACCTGTCGGGCGTGGAGGCGACGGCTTCGATGCTCGTGCTCGCGCCCGGCCAAGCGGATTCGACGGCGCGCTCGATCAGACCGAGCGGGACGACCTTCGGCACCCAGAGCTGGAACACCGTGCCCTGCTCGCTGGCGGCGATCTCCCAGGAGAGATGCGGCTGCCCGGTGAGCAGCCGCACAGGGTTGGGCAGCAGGAGGTCGTGCAGCGCCGACCACAGCAGCAGCGCGCCGTGCGGCTGGACTTCGGGTGGAATCCCGATCCGCACGAGCCGCGCGCCGCGCGCGAGGCGCCAGCGCCGCACACGACCGAGGATGAGGACGAGCGCGAGCGCGCCGGCCACGAGCACGGCGAGGACTGGCAGGGACGGTTCAACGGTGGAGAGGGCATGGTGGGCGAGCATCGGCAGCGAGCGCAGCGGCCGGTTCGGTTCGTCAAGCCACCGTTGAACCTGCGGGGGATGATGCGGGCGGCGTGTCATTTCGCTGCTGGCCGTGTCGCGCCGAGATAGAGGTCTTCTTCACCCCATTGTGCGCCGATCGTGGTCGGGAACGACTCGGTTTGCACAACGGCCCCTTTGTGCGGCGCGTCCACCATCTCGCCGCCTTCAACGACGATCCCGACGTGCGTCACATTGCTGGTGCTCGTCCCGAAGAAAACGAGATCGCCGGGCTGTAGCTGTGCGCTCGCGGGCAAGTGCGGCCCGGCATTGAACTGTTCTTGCGCGGTGCGTGGAATGGAGATGCCGGCGGCGCGGTAGGCGGCTTGCGCGAGGCCCGAGCAGTCATAGCCGCTGGCGCTCTCGCCGCCCCACACATACGGCACGCCGCGCTGGCTGAGAGCGAACGCGAGCGCGACACCGCCAGCGCCACTTGCGGCCCGCGGCGTAGCTGATTCGGCTTCGTGTTCGTAGGTGGCGGCCCAGCTCAGGACTTCTTCGACGTATGCGTTCGAGTGGTTGTAGGCGAAGATCGCACGGCGGATTTCGCTCGGGGCGCCGTTGGCGCGCAGGTAGTTCGCGGCGCCGTAGATCGCGTCGGCGGGGTTCCACCGGTCAGGGCGCCTGCCGCTGACGCTTACGCCGTAGCTCGCCCAGGTGGCCGCGAGGAACTGCATCGGGCCGCCCGCGCCCGCATAGTTGACGGCGCCCTCTTGAGTACACGACGGGTCGGGGTCTTGCCCGTCGTCGCACTCGACCTTCCCTATCCCGGCCAGTACCTCCCACGGGATGCCGTAGCGGGCGCCGGCCGCCTCGAACAGGTGCAGGTATTCACTCGGGATCCCCGCTGCCGATTCGACGGCTGCTGCCGGCTGGCCGAGGCTGACGCCCGCACCGCCGTCGAGCACGCCGAGCGCGGCGCCGATGAACAGCACGGGCAGCAGCACCACGAGCGCGCACGAGCTGAGCAGCGCACGCTTCATCGGTTCTGCGCAAGCTCGGCCGGGTCGCTGGTGACAAGCTCGTGCTCGGCGGGGCTCGCCATCACCCTGAGCGGGACGCGCTGCCCGTCAGTCAACAGCAGCCCGTGGCCGACCGGGCAGGTGAGCAGATAGGAGCGCTCCCCGGCCGTCAGCGAGAAGGCTTGCCCAACGCGGTCGATCGCCTGCGGGGATTGGTGCAGAAGGAAGTGCTGGCGGGCGTTGGCGACGACCGCCTGCCCGAGCGCGGAGTCCAGCAAGTCGCCGGGGTCCTGCGTGATCGTGGAGAGCCCCGTCCAGCGCTTGCGGGCCTTCTTCGCCAACCGGAACAAGAACCGCGCGCCGGGCGCCTCGCGTCCCGCTGTCGGTGTCTCGCGCATCAGGTCCCAGGCCTCGTCGACCAACACCACGCGGCGGCGTAGTGGACCCTCAAGCGAGCGCCAGATAGCGTCGAGCGCGAGCATCAGCGCGGGGGCGCGCATCCGCTCGGGCAGCCCCCGCAAGCCGAAGCACACGAGATGACTGTCCGGCTGCACGGAGGTCGGTCTGTCGAACAGCGAGGAGTGCGAGCCGGTCGCGTAGGGGGAGAGGCGCTCGGCGAGCCGCTTGCCGGTTTCGCTCTCGGCTTCGAGCGCGCGCACGAGGTCGCACAGCAGCGGCGCCGGCCGTCGGTGCGTGGCGGGGTCGGCGGTGATGCCGGCTGCTTGGTAGGCGGCGCGCGCGCCACGGTCGAGCACGGCAAGCTCGCCACCGTCGAGGCCTCCGGCGAGCAGTTCCACCAAGTCGGCGAGGAACAGAATCCGCTCGTCCAGCACCCGTGTCTCGTCGCTTGAGGCGGGCAGGTCGAGCGGGTTCAGCGCGACCGCGTGCGGGCCGGTGAACGGCAGATAGGCGCCGCCAACGTTCTCACAAAGCGGGTGGTACTCGTCCTCGGGGTCGAGCACGAACACCTGCACGCCGTCGAACAACAAGTGCAGCGCTTCGAGCTTCGCGGCGTAGGACTTGCCGCCGCCCGAGTCGGCCAGCAGCACCGTGTTGAAGTTCGCGCGCGAGAAGCGGTCCACCAGCACCGGGGCGCCGCTGTCGGTGACGCCATAGAGCACGCCGTCCTCAAGCGGCGGGTCAGAGGACGCGAACGGGAAGCCGGCGGCCAGCGCTGGCGTGTCGAACGTCCGCGCGAGCCGCAGCCGGTCGCTGCCGAGCGGCAGCGTGGAGAGCCACCCATCGAGCGAGCGGAACGTCGCCGGTACGACGTGCATGAGCAGCGACGCGCACAGCGCTTTCACCCGCTCGGTGCGCTCTTGCAGCTCCTCCTACTCGGCGCGGTGACAGACAGGTACAGCCCGGCGCGGAACAGCCGGCTTTCACCCCGAGCGAGCGCGCTCGCCAGCGCGTCGGCGTCCTCGGCAGCAGCGGCCAGCATCGGGTCCGAGAGCCGGCCACGGTCGGCGTCGATCCGCCGCGAGGACTCAAGCCGCGCGCGCTGGCGACGCAGCCGGTCAGCGGCGAGCGCGGGCGGGATCGGCCCGACATGGATGGTCAGGTCAAGCTCGCCAGCGGCCTTCAGCAGCGGCGCGAGCCAACCCTGCGTGACCTCGCGCGGGTAGCCGACGACCGCGAGCGTTCGCTGCCACGTCTCCCCGGCGAGCACACGGTCGCGCTCGACCTCCACCGCAGCCGGCACGGGTATCCGCCCATCAGACGTCGTGCCGGCGCGCTCCCTCAAGTACACGGGGGAGATGGTTCAGCATCGGTGGATCACCCCGCTCAGGTGCGATCCGGCTGGCGGGCCGGGCGCTTCCAGGGCGCCGAGCAGCAGCGTCGTGGCGGCTTCACCGTCGAGCCGGTCAAGCGTCACCCCGGCAGCGCGCAGCAGGTTCGCGCTCTCGCTGGCGTGTCGCTCGAGATCGGCGCTGGCAGCCTCGCGCTCGCGGGCGCGGCTGCTCAGCACGAGCAGGATTTGACGGCGCCGCAGACCTTCACCCTCGGCGGCGAAGTTGGCGAGGAACTGCGCGTAGTCGCGGGCGCAGCGCTCAAGCGCCGGATGCGGCAACCCTGGCGCGGCGCGCTCGATCGCCTGAGCGCGCTCGGTGAGGTCCACGAGTTCTGAGCGAACCGTGATCGCGCACGGCGCGACGAGACTGTTCAGCCACTTGCCATACGCGTCGGCGAGCGCTGCCTGCTCCTCGCTTGAGCGAAGCGCCCAGCTCGTCCCGCTCGCCGCCAACAGCAGGACGCTCGTGCCGTCGGCCAACTCCACGACGCCGCTCCTGAGGATCGCCTTCACCGGCACCCGCAGCAGCGAGACGGCCGGCTGGACAGGCGCACCCGCCAGCTTCGCGGGCACCCCATCGGGCGCCGCGACCCGCAGTTTCGATTGCGTGGACTGGCGGGCGGCGGCGAGCGCGATCCGCTCGCCCGAGAGGCCGTCCAGGCGCCCCAGCGCGAGCCCGACACCTACGAGCGCGAACGGTGCGGCGAGCACGGCCGGCAACGGCATCGGCAACAGCGACCCGATGGCCTCGAAGATCGCGTAGCAGACGATCGCGGTCACTACGAGGATCACGAGGTGCCGTGCGCTGAGCCCCCACGCGAGACGGTCCTCCATCTCCACGTCGGCGGGGAGCCGGATGCGCTGCTCGTTCACAGCGCACCCCCGATCGCGCCCTTTACGACCTTGTATGCGATGTAGGACTTTGCGACCCGCCCAACCGTTGAGGGTCGGCCCGAGAACACAAGCTCGCGCACCCAGAACGGGATGCGCAGCAGCACGTAAAAGAGGCAGATGACGAGCAGCAGGTCGATCAGCGCGCCGCTCGCGCTGAGCCCCAGGACGCTGCTGCTCGACGCGAAGAAGACGTGGACGATCGCGGCGAGCGTCAACGCTTGGGCGACCTGCACGCCGAGCGCGCCGATCATCGCGCGCCACCAAAGCCGCGCGAGGCCTTCGGTCTGCGGGAGTCCGTGCGCGAGCAGACAGATAGGGGCGGCGCAGACCAGGAGCACGATCAGCGCCGCCCG